>NZ_JBFTJP010000040.1:0-1067 GCF_056395485.1 Allobosea sp. 10L417 | reverse complement strand
GCGCACCTGTACATCGTTGAAGGCAGCGTTCGCCAGTCAGCGGATAGGTGGCGCGTCAGCACGCGCCTGATCGACGCTCGTACGACTGCAGTGAAATGGGCCTACTCAGCAAACGGCGAACTGCGGACCGGATCAAACTTGGCGGCCGAGCTGGCCGATTTAATTACCCTTCAATTGGACACCGCAGCGGCGGCATCATGCGCATCGGCGCGCACTGCCGGTCCTTCGAAACCCCTGTCCGAGGTCGACCGCGGAGGATGGCCCTGAGATCGGCATCGGAAAGCTCAATCTAGCAATTTTCGCCCTGCCACGCTTCAATTGGCCACATTCCGGGGATCGTTCACGATTTCCTGCCATTCTCTCCGAGCGCCTTCGATGCGGCGTGGCGCCGGCTACTTATCTCGCCGCGTCCTAGGAGCGGTGTTGTCAGCGCTCAGCCGTCAGTCCGCGCACCGCGTCAGCATCTTCCCGCTGGGCGTAGCGAAGTAGCACTCGTCTTCGTAGTGCACAGGCGTACCGTCTTCGAGCGAATAGGACACCGTCGAGAGGCCGGGTTTATTCTGCCACACTATGACGATGAAGCGATTTCCGTCCTCGTCCTGGCAGCTCTCGCGGTAGAGCTCTCGCCTGCTCGATCGTTGGCGGCGGACAGGAGCTTCGGAAGCGGACGATTGCAAGCCGACCATGGGAACACCTCACGCAACGCACTGCTAGCTGTCCAACTGTGCGCGCTAGGCACCCGTTCCCTCTCGTCGCAATCGTGATAGGCCCGGCTTCGCTTCGGCTGGGCCGGGCCTATTTCCGTTTCAGCTCCGCTTGTCGAGTTCCTCTCGTACCGCATCGGCGCTGACGCCAACTTTCTTCACCGCGGCGGCCAGTTGTTCGCGCGTGACTCCAAGCTCTTTCGTCCAGTACGCGACCTCATAGTCCTCGTTCATGTTGATGCGAGAGCGGTCTTGCGGGCCCCTGTTATTTTCGTTGTCTGCCATAGTGACCTCCTGCAGCGAACGTTATTTTCGTTGTCTGCCATAGTGACCTCCTGCAGCGAACCAATCGCTCGCGCACAC
>NZ_JBFTJP010000039.1:0-1175 GCF_056395485.1 Allobosea sp. 10L417 | reverse complement strand
TCCATGATCGAGGCGGCGCGGTTGTAGCCGATCTGGAGGCGGCGCTGGATGTAGGAGGTCGAGGCCTTCTTGTCGCGCAGCACGACTGCGACCGCCTGCTCATAGGGGTCGTCCGAGTCGACCGAACCCATGCCGGTCTTGTCGAAGACCGCGCCGTCCTCGTCCTCGCCAGCTTCCTCCTCCTCGGAGGTGACGGCGTCGAGATATTGCGGCCGGCCTTGCGTCTTGAGATGAGCGACGACCTTCTCGACCTCGTTGTCGGAGACGAAGGGGCCGTGGACGCGGGTGATGCGCCCGCCGCCGGCCATGTAGAGCATGTCGCCCTGGCCGAGCAGCTGCTCGGCGCCCATCTCGCCGAGGATGGTGCGGCTGTCGATCTTGCTGGTGACCTGGAAGGAGATGCGGGTCGGGAAATTCGCCTTGATCGTGCCGGTGATGACGTCGACCGAGGGACGCTGCGTCGCCAGCACGACATGGATGCCGGCGGCGCGGGCCATCTGCGCGAGGCGCTGGATCGTGCCCTCGATCTCCTTGCCGGCGACCATCATCAGATCGGCCATCTCGTCGACGATGACGACGATATAGGGCAGAGGCTCGAGGTCCATGACCTCCTCCTCGTARACAGCCTCGCCCGAATGCTTGTCGAAGCCGGTCTGGACGGTGCGSGTGATGATCTCGCCGGCGGCCTTGGCCTCGCCGACCCTGGCATTGAAGCCGTCGATGTTGCGCACCGCGAGCTTCGACATCTTCTTGTAGCGCTCCTCCATCTCGCGCACCGCCCATTTGAGGGCGACGACCGCCTTCTTGGGGTCGGTCACGACGGGGGTGAGCAGATGCGGGATGCCGTCATAGACGGAGAGCTCGAGCATCTTGGGATCGACCATGATCAGCCGGCATTCCTCGGGCTTCAGCCGGTAGAGGATCGACAGGATCATGGTGTTGATGGCGACGGACTTGCCCGAGCCGGTGGTGCCGGCGACGAGCAGATGCGGCATGCGSGCSARRTCSGCGATCACCGGCTCGCCGCCGATGGTCTTGCCGAGGCAGAGCGCCAACTTGTGCTTGGTTGCCTCGAAATCCTGGCTGGCGAGGAGCTCGCGCAGGAAGACGGTCTCGCGCTTGCTGTTGGGCAATTCGATGCCGATGGCGTTCTTGCCCTGCACCACCGCGACACG
>NZ_JBFTJP010000038.1:0-1187 GCF_056395485.1 Allobosea sp. 10L417 | reverse complement strand
GCAATGATCGAAGCGACGACGCCGGCGCCGACGGTGCGGCCGCCTTCGCGGATGGCGAAGCGCAGCTTCTCTTCCATCGCGATCGGGGCGATCAGCGTCACCTCCATCGAGATGTTGTCGCCCGGCATCACCATCTCCGTGCCTTCCGGCAGGGTCACCACGCCGGTCACGTCCGTCGTGCGGAAGTAGAACTGCGGGCGGTAGTTGGTGAAGAACGGCGTGTGACGGCCACCCTCTTCCTTCGTCAGGATGTAGGCCTCGGCCTTGAACTTCGTGTGCGGCTTCACCGAGCCCGGCTTGCACAGCACCTGGCCGCGCTCGACGTCCTCGCGCTTCGTGCCGCGCAGCAGCGCGCCGATGTTGTCGCCGGCCTGGCCCTGGTCGAGCAGCTTGCGGAACATCTCGACGCCCGTGACGGTCGTCTTCACGGTGTCCTTCAGGCCGACGATCTCGATTTCCTCGCCAACCTTGACGATGCCGCGCTCGACGCGGCCGGTCACCACCGTGCCGCGGCCCGAGATCGAGAACACGTCCTCGACCGGCATCAGGAACGGCTGGTCGATCGGACGCTCCGGCTGCGGGATGTAGTCGTCGACCGTCTTCATCAGCGCGATCACCGCGTCATGGCCGATTTCCGGCGTGACGTTGTCGAGCGCGGCCTTGGCCGAACCCTTGGTGATCGGGATGTCGTCGCCCGGGAAGTCGTACTTCGAGAGAAGCTCGCGGATCTCCATCTCGACCAGCTCGAGCAGCTCGGCGTCGTCGACGAGATCGACCTTGTTCATGAACACCACCAGCGCGGGAACGCCGACCTGGCGCGCCAGCAGGATGTGCTCGCGGGTCTGCGGCATCGGGCCGTCGGCAGCCGACACCACCAGGATCGCGCCGTCCATCTGCGCCGCGCCCGTGATCATGTTCTTCACGTAGTCGGCGTGGCCGGGGCAGTCGACATGGGCGTAGTGACGCGCCGGGGTCTCGTACTCGACGTGCGCCGTCGAGATCGTGATGCCGCGGGCCTTCTCTTCCGGCGCCTTGTCGATCTGGTCATACGCCGTGAACGACGCGCCGCCGGACTCGGCCAGGACCTTCGTGATCGCAGCCGTCAACGACGTCTTGCCATGGTCGACGTGACCAATCGTGCCAATGTTGCAGTGCGGCTTCGTACGAGCGAATTTCTCTTTGGCCAT
>NZ_JBFTJP010000037.1:0-1278 GCF_056395485.1 Allobosea sp. 10L417 | reverse complement strand
TGATCCGCCCCCGCGGAGAGGTCCGATGTGATTGTTAGTGTACGGTTGGCCTCGGCGCTAGCGCGGGCGGCGTAGCCGGTCTGGTTTGCGCAGCCGGCCGCGCGGTCATGGCTGGGATGAAGACCTCTGGCGCGGGAGGCCTGTAGCCGAGCGAGCCGTGTGGGCGCAGCGTGTTGAAGTGGCGCCGCCAGCTTTCGACGACGGTCTTCGCCTCCGCGAGTGAGTAGAAGATCTCGCCGTCGAGGAGTTCGTCGCGCAACCGGGCATTGAACGACTCGATGAAGCCGTTCTCCCAGGGACTGCCAGGGGCGATGTAGGCAGTCTTGGCACCGACCGCGCCGATCCATTCCTGCACGGCCTTGGCGACAAATTCCGGCCCGTTATCTGAACGAACATGCTCCGGCACACCGCGCAGGATGAACAGGTCCGAGAGCACGTCTATGACGTCGATCGCCTTCAGCCTGCGATCGATGCGGATCGCCAGGCATTCATGGGTAAACTCGTCAATTACGTTCAGCATGCGGTACTTCCTCCCATCATGGGTGCGGTCTTCGACGAAGTCGTAGGACCACACGTGATTGGGCCGCTCTGCACGCAGGCGGATGCAAGATCCGTCCGCGAGCCAGAGGCGGCCGCGCTTGGGTTGTCGGGCCGGAACCTTCAGCCCCTCACGTCGCCAGATGCGCTCGACCCGCTTGTCGTTGACGACCCAGCCTGCCGTCGACCGCAGCAACGCGGCGATCTTGCGATAGCCGTAGCGGCCGTAACGGCGGGCCAGTTCGACGATGTCGGCGATGAGCTTTTCCTGGTCGTCTCGCCCACGTGGGATCCGGCGCTGGGTCGAGCGATGCTGCCCGAGCACGCGGCAGACTCGCCGCTCCGACACCTTCAGGACGACCCGGACATGCTCAATGCACGCACGGCGACGCGCGGGGCTCAGTAGTTTCCCGACGCGGCTTCCTTCAGGATCAGCTTGTCGAGCGTCAGGTCCGCGACGGCGCGACGGAGCCGGGCGTTCTCGGCCTCGAGCTCCTTCATCCGCTTCACCTGATCCGTCTTCAGGCCGCCGAACTCGCGGCGCCAGCGGTAATAGCTAACCTCCGTCACGCCGATCGAGCGGATCGCGTCGGCAACGGATTGCCCCTGCGAGACCAACACATCGACCTGGCGTAGCTTCGCGACGATCTCTTCGGGCTTGTGGCGCTTCTTCGGCATCTCGGTCCTCCTGTCTGCCAAAAGACATACTTCAGGGTGGACCAATTCAACGGGGGTGGATCA
>NZ_JBFTJP010000036.1:0-1304 GCF_056395485.1 Allobosea sp. 10L417 | reverse complement strand
TCGTCGCAGACCACGCGGAGCCTGTAGAAGAGRGCGGCTGGATCGACGTCCGAGAGATCGCAGAAAAGGTACCCGGCGCGGGTATCGTCGGAGTTGCTGCCAAATTGGTAGKTGAGCGGGAGCGTCCGGCCGTCCCGCAGGAYAAGCAGGCCTTTCCCGGTATACATCGCCGGCCCCCCGCCAACTGCCTCGGCAGTACGCGCCCGTTTCGGGGTKGGGGCAAGCGACGTTTRGCATCCCAATTGCTCGGCATCTTCTGCGYCRTTCTGACACWACGCCGTCCCGGAACCTTGCGCCCGACGTCCCCGTTCTTACTGTGCCGCTTTCGAGCGCCGATGAATTCCTCAAAGGCGATGCGTCGAGGCCCTCTCGAAAAGCAGCCGGTGATTGTTGGAGCACCGCAATCGCCGAGGGAGCCGATCTCCGGTCGGCTCCCTTCTTGGCGCCGGGAAAAGGGGGGGCGAGACCTCGAGGTCCGTTTTTTCTGCGCAGAGCCGTTGCGGAGGAAAGGACCATGCTATTCTCGTCCCTGACCGATTCAGATCATCTCGCGCGCGCCCAAGCCGCCTTTGAGACAGCATGGGTCGAAATCGCGCCAAGCATTCCCGTTGCACTTGAGGAGCCAGAACGCTCTAAGCTGGCCAACATCATTGTCTCGCTAGTAGCCGTCGCCGCAGATGAAGCAGAACTGGCGAGGCTGGCGGTCGAGCGCTATCAATCGATCATCGAGGAAGCGTGACCCATAGCCGTCAGTTTGGCGGCAGCTTCTCTGGAACGCTGCACGTCGAAAGGAGTTTCCCTTTGCGGTTATTACCCGAAGCGCTCGGAGGAGGCCGCCATGATGGTCGATCCTCGACCAAAAGTGCCCCAATAACGAGAAGTTGAGGCCACCACTCCGGCTCGTCTACGATCGCGATGCAGAACCTACGGTCGAGACGCCTGACGAGGCCGAGCAAGGTACTCCGCGGTGGCCGGTTTTAATTTTGCTGATCTCGGGGCTGGCGAATGCGGTGATCGCGTCGTTCGTAGCTGGACTGCTGGCCTACTGAGGCCGCGCAGGAATCACGAGGATTTGGGTTTGTCGGCGGACCTTCGGCTAACCTTACGATCGCCAGCCAAGAAGCCCGCGATTTCGAGTTCAAGCTCGATTAGAAGTTTCCGGTATTCCTCTGCTATGGCCGCGGCATTCGGTTCAGTCTGCTGGGTCCATCGAACGTAGGCGCGCGAGGCCAGCTCATAGCCTTCATATAGGTCAATGCAGCGTTCTGCAGCTCTCTTGAGCTGTTCGCGCCGTTCGGGCCAGC
>NZ_JBFTJP010000035.1:0-1320 GCF_056395485.1 Allobosea sp. 10L417 | reverse complement strand
GAAAAAGGGAGCCGGCGGGGGGGGGCGACTCCCTTCGATGGCCATCTTGGCAGAGGAACCATCTCCACTAACCCGCGCAGTGGATTTATCCAGAACGAACTCTCCAAGGTCTAGTTCCGCTAATCCGGTCAAAAATTTTAGATCAAGGGYCGTTCGCCTCGAATGACCTCCRCATCATGAAAAAGGCCCCGSCAGCCGAAGCCAGCGAAGCCGAGCTCATGCTGCAGCAGATCGTCGGTAGCGCTCGACGGCCCGGCTCGTCAGGTCCTGTTCATCTCCGGCGACGGCCACCAGCGCAGACACGATGTAAGCCAGCCTACTGCGTTCTCGCTCTTCAAACGCAGGGGGAATACTCGATTTGATTTCGCCCCACGCAGCCTCCAGCGCCGCGTCAGCCCGAGCGAGATCAGTGGGGTCACTCAGCGACGAAAAAGGCATGTCTCCCTCCCTCCAAAAAGGACACCTGCGAAGGCAAATTTAGGAAGGGTTGCAACGATCTCAACGTCATTTGACATGCCCGACCTCCGCGCACCATCCGCGGTGACATCTTGCGGGAGGGGTACTCGAGCTCGGCGCCATGCCGCAGTACGCCCCCTGTGCGAGGCCGGCAGCCAATCATGGAACAAGCGCGCTCCATCGGTGTTTGCGAAACCGGCGGGGGATCTGAAAGAGGAGAATCTCGATGCGCTATCCAGTCCTGATCTCACTGGTTGCAGCACTGACCTGCTCCGCGGCAATCGCGCAGACATCGACTACAACCACCACCATCACCACGGATCAGCAAAGCAAGGTCCGGACCTATATCATGAAGGAACACCCCGCTTCCGTGAAAGTGACCGAGTCGGTTGCTGTCGGCGCCGCCCTACCGTCATCGGTGACCTTGCACACGTTGCCTTCTGATGTTGGCGTCACGCAGTACCGCTTCGCTGTGGTCAACGATAAGACGGTTCTGGTTGAGCCGAGCTCCCGCAAGATCGTTCAGATCATCGAGTGATCTCTGCATAGCAAAATGGCCCGGCCCCCTTTCGGAGACCGGGCCAACTTAAGTGGAGACGCAGCCGACGGACGATGCCGATGTCGCTTCTCTGCGTTTCTGGTCAGAATCCGCCGAATGAAAAATTGTGATCTGACGGTACTATTGTGATGCGGTGTCGGGCTTGACGGGCCAGGTTAGAGCGTTTCCGGCTTAATCCGGGTCATATCCCGCCGCTCTGAAGTAGTTTGCGCATTCGTTCGGCGAGAAGAGGTCGACGATTGCTCCAACAGCTCCCCAGAGGGCGGGGATGGTGCGTTCGGTCTTGGCCCGCAGCAGGGATTTGA
>NZ_JBFTJP010000034.1:0-1349 GCF_056395485.1 Allobosea sp. 10L417 | reverse complement strand
CCGTTCTCTAACGGGTCAAGGTCTGGCAGCTTGGTCCTGAGCGGTTGATGCCGTTGGGTGCCTGCGTTCTCTGCGTGCTCATCGGCACTTGATGGGGTCAGCTGGGTGCAAGGTGGCTTGGTTGAAAGCGCAGTCGGCCGACCTGGTCGGCGGCATGCTACGGAATCGGCGCCATCACCTGCTCCCTCCCTCGGGCGTCGCTCCCGCTTGGGAGCTCGTTGCGGCCTCCTGTTTCGTCTGCTTCTGCCCGGCTCTGATTGTCAGGCAGGCCGGAACTCGGCGCCATGCCGCAGCATGGCGTGCATGATGATCGCGAGACGGCGGGCGAGCGCGATCCGCGCCTTGCGCATGGTCGAGCGCCTGGCAATGGCGAGCGCCCATTCCTTTAGCTTCAGCTCGCCCTTGTAGCGGGTGAGCATGACGTTGGCCGCCTCGTAGAGCAGCGTCCGCATGCGCTGGTCGCCCACCTTGGAGATGCTGCCGACATAGTCGATCTCACCGGACTGATAGCGACGCGGCACAAGGCCGAGATAGGCGCCGAGATCGCGCGAGCGCCGGAAGCGTGCAGGATCATCGACGGCCGCCGTGAAGGCCAGCGCGGTGAGCTGCCCAACGCCGGGGATGGTCATCAACCGACGGCAGGCATCGGAGGCGCGAACGAGGCGCTTCATATCCGCGTCGATGGCAGCGACCGCGCCAAGAACCGCGTCCCGGGCGGCGACGAGGCCGCGCATGGCGCCGGCCAGGCCGGTGATGCCGTCGCTCATCCGCATGACCTCGTCGACGAAGGCCGGGCTGAGCCCACGCGGCAGCCGGATGCCGAACACGACGGCCAGACCCCGGATCTGGTTCTCCAGCGTGACGCGTTGGCCGACGAGCTTCTTGCGGGCGACGATCAGCGCGCGAATCGCATGGGCCGGCAGCGACTTCACATGCACGGCCTTGTAGAAGCCGGTTCTCGCTAGCTGCGCCAGCCCACGCGCATCGTTGCGGTCGGTCTTGTGCGTCGCCAGGGTCTTGAGCGCCTGATAGGCCTGTCGGCTCTCGATGCAGACGACCGGAACACCAAGCTCGGCCAAGCCGTGGTAGAGCATCGGCGCCATCCGGCCCGTCTCGAACACCACCCGTGTGCAGGGCAGCGCTTGCGCCAGGGCCGCCGCTATCGCCGCCGCGGACGAGACGGCTTTGACCTCGTGCACAACCGCGCCGTCGCGATCGACGAGGCAGATGTGCGTCTCCTCCATCGAGACGTCCAGCCCAGCAAAGTATTCCATGATCGATCTCCTCTGTTGCAGCGGAGACAATCCTATCGGCCTCCGAAGAAGAGCAGCCAGACCGTTACCCCATGT
>NZ_JBFTJP010000033.1:0-2152 GCF_056395485.1 Allobosea sp. 10L417 | reverse complement strand
GTACGCCGACGTGCTTGGCCCCAATGCCGAGGAAGCCGCCAACATCCATCACGACGTGGCTCCCGTGGACATGTGACACCGCTCCGATCTTTTCATCGCCCGGCCCGTAGATTGTGGCCCCTTCAAGGATAGGCGCGGTCAGCTGACTGCTGGCGAGACGAATATGGCTGGAATGGTCCATTGTGTGCTCCTCATGTTCGAAAACGAATCGAACGTGCGGGGGCTCAGCACGTTCCCCGCCGCACCCAACCACCCTTGCCCTAACGGCGCTCGTGTTCGTTGTGATCTACGGGTGGCCGAGCGGGGCGTGGAGGGCGTGGCGGTGAGCCGAACCGCAGTCCGCTCTTCAGCCCGCCACCCGGACTTTCCCGGTGGGCCTGCGGCGGCAGCCGACCCGAGGGCGATGGACAACGAACCCCCTTGAGCCGGTTTCGGTGAGACTGCCCGTCTTGGTTTCGGATGGGCGGGCGGGGGATGAAGGGCGTGGATACGATTGCGCGGATCCGGCGCGAGTTTTCGATCCGCGGGAAGACGATCAAGGAGATCGCCCGCGAGCTGCATGTCTCTCGGAACACGGATCGGAAGGTGCTGCGCTCTAGCGCGACGTCCTTCGAGTATGAGCGGAAGGTTCTCGCTGCGGCAGAGCTGGCGCTGTGCAACCTGATGAACGCCGCCGGGCACTACAAGGCCACGCATTCCGAGATTGACCGCGAGGCCCTGTCTGCCACGATCAAAGCCGCTGCCGCCCATCTGGAAGCCGCAGCCATCCGGGCGCAGGGGGGAGTGAGATGGCGGACCGGAAATACGAGAAAAAGTACGGCAAGGGTCCTCACCTCACTGCAGATGCAGTGGTCCGGCGCGCTGACGAGTTTGCATTGATCCGGCGCAAGAAGGACGGAAGTTGGGCTCTTCCAGGCGGCTTCCTCGATCAGGGGGAAACGTTTGCTGACTGCGCCCTTCGGGAGTTCAAGGAAGAGGCCGGGGTCGATTTGCGCGCCGATCCGAGGCGAATTCTTGCGATCTAAGGCCGATGGCATTCGACGCGATCGATCGAGATCCACGCAGTCGGATTATTTCAGGCGCCGTGCTGATCACGCTGTCGAAGAGCGTCGATCGACCTGCCCTGATTGCCGGCGATGATGCTGAAGACGCAGGCTGGTTCCACCGCGGCGAAATTCCCAAGCTCTATGCAGACCACAACCAGATTTTGAAGGCGCTGGACGCCCTCTATCCCTGACGCGGACGGGACTGTCCGCATGACGGCCCGAAACAGAATAGCGCCGGGGCTCCCCGGCGCTATGAAGTCACCACCCGCGGTAATGACGGCGATATCCATGATCCGGCGCCCATGGCGGCGGGCCGCCGTAGCGGCGGCCATATCCGTAGCCGTAATGGCTCCGATAGCCGTGGCGATGGCCATAGCGAGGACCATAGTAGCCACGGCGTCCGTAGTGGCCCGTGAACTCCGCGCTGCTCTGGTCGAGGTGCTGAGCCATGGATGGCGGCAGCGCTTCCGACGCGAAGGCCGCGGCACAGAATGCCGCGCCTGCGGCAATAACCGTGATAGCCAACAGTTTCTTCATAGGAACTCCTTTGTCAGGAGAACTTAATCGCGTCGAAGTTCAACGGGAGATGAACGGCGCTCGCGACCAGCAACGCCGGGCAGATGTGCGCGCCGCCACGCCGCCAGCGCAGCCATCCTCTCCCGCTCCTTGGCATTGTCGGGGCCGAGCTGGTGCCAATGGCCCATCAGAGCAGCGACGCCTGCGCCGGCTTTTCGAGCTCAGGATCGCCGCCGTCCTTCTTCACGCCGCGGGCCACGATATCGAGCAAAGCATCAGGGAGCGGGCGCTGCAGTTAAGGAAATAGGCTTCTTCCGACCAAAGAAGCAGCCTTAGGAAAGAACTCCCTAAGCGGCAGATTGTTGCGGGGGTCGGCAGTCGGCGACAAAAAGCCCGGCCTCGCATAGCGAGACCAGGCGCGCGGTGGCAGTCTGATGGAGAAGGGCTGAGATCGACCGGTCCGCGGAGCTCAAGGCGGGTGAGCACCAGGAACCTTCCGCAAATTCCGAGCGTTGCCGCAGCACCGCTATCGAAAGAGGGGCTGCAGATGCGTTCCATCATACTTTGGCTCTTGTAGGCGTTCCGATCCC
>NZ_JBFTJP010000032.1:0-2702 GCF_056395485.1 Allobosea sp. 10L417 | reverse complement strand
GCGTCGAGCCGCCCTCCCGGTTCTCCAGAACCTTCTCGGCGATGAAGCAGCGCAGATGCACGAGGCCCTGGCGAAAGGGTCGCCGGCCAAAGGTATCGAAACCGCCTTTCTCGTCGGACTGGGTTCCAGCGATGACGTCGAAAGCGGCTAAAACGCTGACTTTAGGTGTCGCCGCGCTCGCACTGCTCGCTGCCGGAGGAGAAGTTCAGGCTCAGGGCAGGAAATACGTCTTCGCTCTGGTTCCCAAGAACATGAACAACCCCTTCTTCGACGCAGAATGTCGCAAGTTGCGTGGGCTGCGGTAGCTAGCTGTCGAAGCTATGAAGGTTGTTCATCCGGGGGCGGCGCTGGGCTGCTGGGACTGCGAACCTCCAGCACCTGCGCTTGAGATCCCCGGATGAACCCGCCTACGAATGCGCGTTCGATGCCTTGCCGGGAAGCAGACCTTCCGTATGTCGGGAGAGGGTCGTGAGCTGACAGTCCCGCCAGGTCTCTGGCTGCTCTCCAAAGTCGGAGCTTTGGCCGCTTCATGGGGCACTTCGAGGGGAGGGCCAGGCCTAGCGAGGCCAGCGGCGGTTCGTTCCGGTCGAAATGGCCAGGATCACGAAACAGACTGTTGCTGCGATCAGCAGCGTCGCGATTAGCGTTACCGGGATCAGCATGCGGACCTCCGCTGCGATCATTGAAATCTCCTCAACTTAACCCTCACGCGTTGGGTGGGGTTCCGCATCACATCCGGAGCATTTGATGGACACGACCGCAGCACGCCGGGGGCTGGTCGCCGGCTATTCGCTTGTTGTTGGCCGTGGCCCGCAGTCCAATAAGGCGACCACGGACCCCTTCGGCGTTTTGGCGCAGCTCTCCTTCTTCGTCGGCAGACCCTTGTTGGTCACGAGCAGAAGGCTGATCGCGACGCCGGCAACGGCACAGGCATAGGTCATACGCTTTCTCCGATCCTTCGATCGGCCAATGAGAGGCGCATGCGATGGCCATTGGGTGATCCCGATGCAGCGCTGACGCGATCATTCTGTGACCGGCCGCGCCCGATTTCCTCGCCCGCCGCGCGCGGGCTTTTTCATTCCTGGAGCATTGT
This sequence comes from Allobosea sp. 10L417, assembly GCF_056395485.1. NCBI lineage: Bacteria > Pseudomonadati > Pseudomonadota > Alphaproteobacteria > Hyphomicrobiales > Alloboseaceae > Allobosea > Allobosea sp. 10L417. The sequence goes on along the minus strand of NZ_JBFTJP010000032.1, from coordinate 1,609 downwards.
CTGGTGACCTTCAAGGGCGCTGCGAAGCGCCTTGGCGATATCGATTTGCCTCGGATCGGCGACACCTTCAGCCTTCGGGACGCTCTCTTGAACATGCAGCGGAGGATCGATTGGCTTGAGGGCCGCTCGCGCACTGGTCCTTCCTGAAATCGAGCGGCTCACCGCCGCAAGATGGCTGCCGGCTTGAGCGGCTTGATCCCTGAACGTGGCCCGGCCTTCTCCCGCGGCGCCGGGCCGTTTTTTTGTGGGGGGACTGCCTATATTGTCGGGCCAGCGAGCAGACGCTGGAGCTGAACGTTGGTTTCGTAGAGGCGCGGAACTCAGGCTAATCTCGATGGTTCCCTGGGAACCATGGTCCTGTTGATCTGTGTCTCGGCCGGGATGCTTTTTGCAGTCGGATTCGGCTGGTACTTCGGCAGATGGATGTCCTAATCCCGGCCGTCGCCTCTCCCTCGTAAAGGGGCGGCCCTCCTTGGGCGGCTCCCGGCCCGCTGTCGCGGCGCCGGGCCTTTTTTCGTTGAAAGGCCCGCCTATATTGTCGTGTCGCGTTGGCGCTGGGGATCGTCGCTGGGATTTTTGTCGACCCTTTCACTGGGGCCGTTTCCGCAGGCGTACTGTGGGGCGCGCTATCGAATTCGCCTCGCATTTCGAGATAGGTGAAACACCCCGCCCGCTGGCCTAACCGGCTCCTCCCTGTCGAACTCTGCCCGGCTCTCCATCTGGAGCGCCGGGGCACTTTGTCGTTTCCGTCCGATACCCTAGAACCGCTTTAAGAAGCGGGGGGGATGGATTTTGCCATTTAGTTTCGCGTCACCGGAAGAGCTGGATATTCTTCAACGATCGCTGGACAGAGCCTGGGCGATGGTCGTTGAGCGGCACGGATCCGATCCATTGAAAGCGCCAGGCGAGCGGGAGCGGCTTGCCTATATAGTCGCGTCGCTTTGGCAACAGGGCGTTCATAGTTGCGTCGTTGAACAGGCGGTCGAAGAGTTCGAAGCGACCGCGCCCCAGCTAACCTGGCCCGTCAAGCCCGACACCGCATCACAATAGTACCCTCAGATCACAATTTTTCATTTCGGCGGCTTAAGCAGAAACGCGGAGACGGCACGTCGGCGTCGCTGCGTATGCACTTAAGTTGGCCCGGTCTCCGAAAGTGGATCGGGCCTTTTTGCGTTTTGGGGAACTGCCATCTTCGGCGCGTGTTCATGGCCAAAGGAGGATGCACCATGAATGCCCTGACTTTTTCTGCACTGATTGCTGCCGCGATCATGACGACCGCCTGCAACACCACCGAGCAGCGCGTCGGCGGAGCCGCGGTTGGAGCCGGCACCGGCGCAGCAGTAGGGGGCCCGGTTGGCGCGGTCGTCGGCGGAGCAGCGGGTGCCGTTACAGCGCCTACCGTTGTGCGGGCGACGCGACGCGCGACGCGCTGACCGGCTCGATGCCTTCGTTCCCGATGCAAGCGTGGCCTGCTGGTCTTCGGCCGGCCGGCGAGGCCTTTTCATGCTGTGGAGGTCATTCGAGTCGAACGACCCATGATCTGAAATTTTTTACTGGAATTGCGGAACCGAGCGGGTGAACTGATCGTTGGCTGTACGCCACTGGCGCG
>NZ_JBFTJP010000031.1:0-3162 GCF_056395485.1 Allobosea sp. 10L417 | reverse complement strand
GCCTACGACCACGCCACGATCGATCCTCGCTTCGTCCATCTCCTTGAGCAGCGACGCCATCGACTTTCTCTGAGCCGCTTCTGATGGTTCAAAACCGACCGTTCGCGTGAACCCATCGCGGCGCTCGCCGGCCGAGTACATGAGCGTATTGAGGAAGCCGCTAATCGGCGGGCGCAGACGGAAATCGATGATCATGGCACTGACCTTTTGAATGGAAACGACTCGAACCCGGGCGGCATCGCAAGCCTGCAATGCCGGCGGCTACATCACCTCGTCCTTGCGGTTGTCGGTCTCCCCGTAGCGATGCAGCGCTGGAGGCTTGAGACCTGCATACAGAGCCTCGATGCCTGCATTGATGGTCTCGGCATGCTGCGCGAACAAGGAGTTGCCCTCCAGGTCGCTCTCGACGATGAAGGGACCGAAGTTCTCCACCTCGAACAACCACATGGCCTGGGCGATCCCCAGCTCGTCGAGCCAGTGCACCTCCCGGACACGCTTGATGCCGCGACCAAGCAGCGCACCGGTGCCGTAGCCGACGGTTGTCAGGTAGATGGCGCCACCCGGAGCGAGCACCTTCTTGTAGTCATCGGCAGGCATGCCTCCTTTTCCGATGAGGATGCTGCACCCTGTCTGTTCGAGCCAGCGAGGAATCCACTTCGAAAAGCGAAAGGATGCCGTGGCGGTCACAGCGCCGACCCTGTAGCCTCCCTTGCCGTCGGGTGCGGCGGCCGGCGAGCAGTGGAAGTTGACGTTGCTGATCGACTTCAGATCGACGGGCAGCGCCAATCCCTCGTCCAGCACCTTCTTGTAGACACCCTCGCGCGCGGTGTAGACCACGCCGTTCAGACAGACCGCGCAGCCCAACTCGAGCTTCGCAATGTCTTCCCGCTTCGCCGGAAGGTTCAGGTGGAAGACTTTGATGTCGTCGTTGCTGCTTACCATTCGACTGTCTCCCGACGCAGATAGGGGGTGAACCATTGGGGATCGGTTCGATACTCGATCTCGCCGTTGGCATGGATGCGCGCTGTGGCACGCCGTGACGAAAGACAGAAGGTGTGCAGGCTGATGGGCATGCCACCGGTGTGCGTATAACCGCACTCGATGTGGCAATCCACGACCATCCCGGACCCCACAAAGCCCATGGCGCCCATCCCGATCGAGTTTCCGAGCTTCATCAACTCGAGTTCGAGCTCGGCGACCTTCGGATCGGGATTCCGATCCCCGACCGTGCGAAGGCACGCAGCCTGTTTGCCCAGCTGCATGCAGGTGTCCTTGGACCCACCCAGGCCGATCCCGACGATCGCGGGCTGGCAGGCCAAGCCGCGCTTTCCGAAGGCAATCAGCGTGTCCAGGACAAAGCGCTTGATACCGTCGATTCCGTCCCCGGGGAACAGCATGCGGTAGTCGGTCCCGAAGAGGCCGCCTTTGTGGATGGTGGTGACGTCGATCCAGTCGGCCTCCGGCTCGAACGACCACTCGACTTCGGGGGCATTGATGCCGACGTTGTTGTTGTGATCTGTGCGCCACAAGGGATGCACGCGATTCGGCCGAAGCGGAATCGTGACCGTACCTTCTGCCGTCGCATGCCGGAGCGCTCGCTCCACGGCAACGAATCCCGACTCGACCGATGCGTTGTTGCCGACCTTCACGTAATACCGCGGCAGGCCGGTATCGGCGCACATGGGACGGCGATCCTGATCTGCGGCCTCCCAGTTGTCGACCATCGCGTGGATGACGAACCGGGGCAGTTTTCCGGTCTCCGTCTTCTGCAGTTCCTGAATTCCCTTCTTGTAGTCGGGAGGAATCTCGATCGCAGCGCGTCGCGTGATCTCCAAGGCGGCTTCTTCAACTTTCTGAATCGGGATCTTCATTTGGGTGTGCCCTCAGGTTTTGGGGGTGACTGCTTCGCCGGTGATGAGCGATTCACCGGGTCTCACGATGTCGAAGGAGACGGGAATCATTTCGAGCTGTACATGGTCGTCCCGGGCGCTCACGCGCGTGTAGCAGCTGGAGTGGAGATCGCCCGGGTCGGGGAAGTCTTCGCGAAAATGAGCGCCCCGGCTGTTCTCGCGTGCCAGCGCGGAGACGGTAATGATCTTTGAGATATCGACGAGGCTTTCCAGGTTCAGCCAGTCGTGCCAGGTCACGTTGTAGCGGCGATCGCCATCTGCGACGCCCATCGCCGACAGCGCGGCTCGATGAGAAGCCACCGCTTCGAGCCCATGGTCCATCGCCTCACGGTTGCGCAGCACACCAACGTCATCCCACATCGTCTGTGCCAGGGCGTCGCGCAACTCGTGGATACGACCCACCGGCCTGGAGAACGGATACTCCGCGCGCTCGATCCCGCTGGCGACGATTCGCCTGTCGGGGTCGCGCCACTTGCCGTTCCTCTCGACGAAGGCGGCCATGGAGTCTCCCGCAATGCCGCCAAAGACGGTGGAGTTCGCGACACCGTTGCCGCCGAGGCGATTGGCCCCATGGACGCCTCCGCAGTCCTCGCCCGCAGCGAACAGTCCTGGCGATGCGGTCGAGCAGTCGACGTTGAACTCGACACCCCCCATCAGGTAGTGGGCTGTCGGAACCACTTCGACCTTGCCACCTGCCAGATCAAAGCCGCAGTCCTTGCAGCGATTGACCATTCCAGGAAAGGTCTTGGCGACCTTCTCCGGGCCGAGGTGGCTCATCTGGATGTAGACGCCACCCATCGGCCCCGTACGCCCCGCGCGCATCTCGGCGTAGATGCCTCGACTGACGACGTCGCGGGTCGCACGCTCGCCACGCTTGTCGTAGTGGGTCATGAACCGGTCGCCGTTCCCATTGAGCAGGTAACCACCGGCGCCGCGCAAGCCCTCCTCGAGAACGGTGCCCGTCATACGCGTATCCGGTCCGCCGAGGAGTCCGGTGGGATGGAACTGCACCATCTCCATATCCCGGAGCTTCAGGCCGTACCGAAGCGCCATGGCCAGACCATCGCAGGTCTTGTCGCCGGACGGTGTGTGATAGCGGTACATCGTCGGCCCGGCGCCCGTCGCAAGGAGCACCGCCTTTGCCTGCACCAGGCGATAGGTACCTGCACGCATGTCAATGAACAGGACACCGGCGATTCCGGATCCATCGGCCGCCGGAATGAGCTCGATCGCACGATGCTCCTCAAGCTCC
>NZ_JBFTJP010000030.1:0-4608 GCF_056395485.1 Allobosea sp. 10L417 | reverse complement strand
ATCGGCAGATGAGCTCGATCGCTCGATGCGACCTCGTTCACTACTCTTGCGAACTCTGGATCGCCAAAACCCGGTGCGCTGAGGGCCGACGCAAGCAACTCACTTGTGAAGAAACCGAAAAAGCATGTCACCGCAAACAGTGGAAAAATTCGAGCAAACCTTCGAATAATATAGGGGGCATAGCCCTCCTGCTTCTCCAGAACGACATGGGTTATGACAAACCCACTTATGATAATGAAGACCAGCACGGATGGAAGACCGACGGCTCGAAGAAGCGAGCTCACGCCATTGCCGTTGAACGCCGAGATGTAGGCGAGGTGAGAAAATACGACCGACCAGGCAAGGATGCCTCGAAGTCCTTCTATAGCCACAAACATTTTGGGCCGAACGGTCAAAGGTAACCCCCGAAGAAAGATTGATATTATTAGCTTTTGATTGTCATATCAATAACATATGTCAGATTTTGACTCGAAATAATCTTCCCTTCCTTTGCGAGATGTTCCTGGGCGAGACGAGAAAGCAGTCGCAAACGAATGGAGCGAGAATTGGCTCCCTATGGAATCGATCAGTTCGCGCGAGGTACGAAGGCCGGGTCCGCGGGCCTCCAGCCCTTGGCGTAATCCGATCGGCGGCCGATTTCACGTCGTGAAACTGGAGCCGCAGCCGCGACGAGCTAGCGAACGCGGTGCTCGCAGCTTGCGAGATAGCGACAGAGGCTGAGCTCCAGCTCGGCTCGCTCACGTCCTCATCTTCAGCGGCGATATCGATGCATCGCAAGCGCTCCAGCGCACCGCGAAATTGCTCGGGCGTTTCGATAGGTTCCGCTGCATGCGATCGGCGGGTTTCTGGGAGGATCCGCATCAACTTCCTCCAGTGCTACATTCACTGGCAGTTGGTCCGAGCTATCAACCATCGGTGACCGTCTGGCCTACGGGCCCGATCACTCGCAGCCGGGACAGCGACTCGCTCATGGCCGGCGGTAGAGCAAGGAAGCCACCGGTGCCGGTGATCTTCGAATTCGACGCCTACGGAGTTCATGGTCCCGCGTGCAAACACATGGCAGCGTTGGCCCTTTCGGCTGCAGCGATCCCAGCGATAGATGTAAATTCGATCGGAATCGGCTGCCGATGCTCGGGGCCTGGGAGCACGAACGTCGGCAGCCCGCGCACCCGCCAACGCTACCCATCGGGCGAGCGGAGCATGCGGCAAAACCGGGATCATGTTGTCCTTCATTTGGAGGGCAGGCATCACAGCAACCTCCCGGCATGGTCCTCAGCGTCGGCGCGCTGGCGATACTCGGCTTCCATTTCCTCGACGATTCCGATTTGAAACAAAGCAACCTCCTGCTTCATCCGGCCTTCGGCGATGCGGGTCGCATAGACGCGGCGGCGGAATCCGAGTTCGCGTGCGAGGGCCTGCTACTTCTGGCGGGCGGTGAAGCGGTCAGCCATGGCGGCCATCCCGATCGATGCTGTTGCGCAATGGAACCGTGATGTTCGTCTGGCATTGAACATTCAGGGCGTTGTGCGTCGGCGTCCTGCCGCCAGCGCTTGCCGTTTCCAGATCCCGAGCCCTCAAATTCACGGGGCAAACAGCCATGGCTTTCATTCTCGATGAGCACACCGCGCCTGATTGCGAGCGCGCGAGACAAAGCGTTCGCTTCTGCATGGTCGATGGAGGCGAAAGGGCGATCTGCCAGGTCGGATATACGACACTGAGCGATCTCGCCGCTGAGGCTATCGAAACAGACGAGGACTGCCTCGACCGTTTTCGATCACATCGTTGGGAGATTGCCGCTGCCGCCGCTCGCCTTCTCGAAAAAGGAGCGCACAAGGGCGGAACGATCATCCAGATCATTCGGGCGAACTTGCCCTGAAGATCGGGAACGCGACGCAGCTTCAAGCGCACGCCGTCGATGTCGAGATGGAGCCTGGTCATGCCGCCGCCCTCCGCTCAAGCTCGGCGATGACGCCGTCGATCTCCTGACGCTGCTTGCGGGCGATGGCGAGCTGTTCGGCGAACTTCTCGCGCGGGAAGCGTCCGGTCTTGATCTCCCGGACGGTGAAGCCGAGCTTGCGCATGGGATCTCGCCGATGCGCGCCCGGTCGGCTTCGGTGTAGACGCGATCCACGCCATCACGGCTGGGGGCGAGCAGGCCGCGGCTTTTCTCGTTTCAAGCGAACTCATGCCAGCTACTGGACGCGCGAGATTTCCCGTGCTTCCCAGAATTCATTGTGCTGCAATATTCATTGATTTTAATGTTAGGTGAAGCGCATCATTTTGTAGCCTTGGGGGAGGCGAGCAATATGAGCAAAATTACTTCAAACTGTTTCCTGCCGCATGTTCAGTGGGAAATTTCCGAGGGCAAKGCCAGTTCTATTGGCGCCGAAATAATCGGCTTTCTTAGATCGACACTGACATCATACATGGACGAACGMGTCCCGGTAATCAGCGAGATTGCGAAGACAGCAGGGCTCAGTATCAGAAGCCTCCAACGCAAGCTTGCCGCTGCCGGTCTCWCCTACTCACAACTGGTCGAAGCGGCGCGCTTTGAAAAGGCAATTGAGCTTCTCSGCACGACCGACGCCAAAATMATCGAGGTGGCATTTGCTGCCGGATACAGCGACCCCGCTCACTTCGCACGCGCATTCCGCCGAATGGCAGGAACGACGCCGAGAMGATTTCGCAACGAGAGCAGKATGGCCGCTCGCTCCCGCTTCGGCRGGCTCGTATAGGAGGCGTCCCTCGGCGTGGCGCCGAGGCGATAGAYCGCGGAAGCTGCGCYGAGTTCCSGTCCGACAAATAATGTTGATATCGTGGCGAGCCCTTCTAAATTTATCCTTCGCAAGTGTCCTTTTTGGAGGGAGGGAGACATGCCCTTTTCGTCGCTGAGTGACCCCACCGATCTCGCTCGGGCTTGCGCGGCGCTGGAGGTTGCGTGGAACGAAATCAGATCGAGCATTCCCCCTGCGTTTGAAGAGCGAGAACGCACCAGACTGGCTTACATCGTGGCAGCGCTGGTGGCCGTCGCGGGAGCCCTTGATCTAAAATTTTTGACCGGATTAGCGGAACTAGACCTTGGAGAGTTCGTTCTGGATAAATCCACTGCGCGGGTTAGTGGAGATGGTTCCTCTGCCAAGATGGCCATCGAAGGGAGTCGCCCCCCCCCGCCGGCTCCCTTTTTCTATGGCGGATCGCGTGGCGCGGACAGCCGCCCGATGACAGCAAGGTAGCGGTCGCTGGAATGCGCGGCTGCAACGACGAGATTCGTACCGTCGTCGCAGACCACGCGGAGCCTGTAGAAGAGGGCGGCTGGATCGACGTCCGAGAGATCGCAGAAAAGGTACCCGGCGCGGGTATCGTCGGAGTTGCTGCCAAATTGGTAGTTGAGCGGGAGCGGCCCTAGCCTCTCTCGGATTGCGGTGGTGATTGGTTGAGCGTCTCGATCACCGGAGCCGCGTCGGTCCCCCCGAGCCGGCGCGGTTTCATTGTTTGAGGGCAAGCGAAATCGCGATGAATCCGAAAACGCGGCAATCGCTGCGCGGCCTCTTCGCCGACGCTAATGAGGTTACTTGCCAGGCCCTCATGGTCCTCGCGCCGGAAGCCCAGGCGAACAGCCAAGACGCCAAATCCGTGGCCGGTGCCTCCGCCGATTGCAGCTGCTCGACGCAGAGATCATCCGCGTGTTGGTAGCGCTCCCCCCGAATGCGTGGCGCCGAGCTGCCGTCTTTCCCCTCCCAGGGCGTGTGTGGCTCGGGCGTCGATCATCTCCCAGCTGCCGGCAACGCGGCGACAATTTCCTGCTCAAGCTCCAGGATGATAGTCTTCCGCAATGGCAACTGCGGCGGTCCCTGGCTGATGAGACCAAAAAAAATCGGCCGCCGGCAGCAAGCCTGAGTTGGATCTTCCCGTGAGGCCAGCGGGGCATCAATCGTGCCAGGCCTGCTTTTTGCTCTGGCGTCATGGCGCCTGCCGAAATCCCCCGTACAGGCTAACTACGCGTTGGGGTTCGCGATATTGTCCCTGGTGTCAGGCTGCTGTTCTCACCACGATTACTTGTTGCCACTGAGCGATGCGGTTCTATCGTAGGAAAGAAGCAGGTTTCGTATTTGCGTTCGCACAGGGGGTCACCGTGCAAGCGTCGAATTGCTTTGGTACTTTGACCGAACCAGCGGGGGAAGCGGTAAGGTCAGAGCTCGCGCGGATCGTGGGAAGTGCAGATTTCAATGTTCCTGCGCGTGTAAAACACTTTCTACAGTACATTGTCGAAGAAAAGCTTTCGGGGCAAGAAAAGCGATTAAAGGCCTTCACGATTGCGAATGAGGTATTTGGTCGGGGAGCGGATTTTGACGCCATGAACGATCCGGTGGTGCGGATCGAGGCCGGTCGCCTGCGGCGCGCGCTGGAAAGATATTACCTTCTCGATGGAAAATGCGATCCGGTGGTTATTCAGGTGGCAAAGGGGAGCTATGTTCCCGCGTTCCGCTGGCGTGTTATCGATACGCCGGTGCTGGACGAAGCCGGGCCGTGGGAGACACCCCGCCAAAGCCGATCATCACGTACGGAATTGATGACCCGCCCCGGCGTACTGGCCTGCGGCCTTTTGTG
>NZ_JBFTJP010000029.1:0-5656 GCF_056395485.1 Allobosea sp. 10L417 | reverse complement strand
CACATCGACCTGGCGTAGCTTCGCGACGATCTCTTCGGGCTTGTGGCGCTTCTTCGGCATCTCGGTCCTCCTGTCTGCCAAAAGACATACTTCAGGGTGGACCAATTCAACGGGGGTGGATCAGGCAGCTATCCCGGCATCGTCAAGACCACGCTCGATGGCGTCGACCAGACCGAATACCTGCTCGGACGGTCAGAAAAATCGGCGCGCGACACGTTCTTCTACTATTCCGGCAAAGAGCCGTCGGCGGTGCGCTACAAGAACTGGAAGATCTACTTTGCGATGGTGTCGGATTCGCCCGCCGGCTTTGTCTCGGGCGTGCAGCCATTTCACTGGGCCCAAGTCGTCAACATCAAGCGCGACCCGTTTGAGACCTCGATCGGCTCGCAGTACAAGACGCTCATGGGTATGGGTGGTACGATCGGCTCGCCCTCCACTGCCTACATCTACGATTGGAACATGCTGCCGATCGGCCAGGCGCTGTGGATGAAGGAACTTCTCTCCTACAAGGAGTTCCCGCCGATGCAGGACCCGGCGAGTTACAACCTCGATCAGGTCATCGATCAGATCAAGAATGCGAAAGGCCGGTCCGACTGATCGCCAGCAAAAGCTGCCCAACTGGTCGCGCGCCGGGCGCTCGATCCTTCAAAGTTTCAGAAGGATTTTCGCGTGCGGCGCGGCCGGAGACTAAGGATCGGGTCGATCGCGCACCGGCCGATCGTGAAATCGAGCGGCTGACCGCCGCAAGATGGCTGCCGGCCTAACCGGTCCCTCCCTAAACTCGGCCCGGTCTCCGAAAGGGGATCGGGCCTTTTTGTTATGCAGAGATCACTCGATGATTGTGCGCGTCGGGTTCTTAGACCGGGCTGGGCGTCGACACCGTCAAGGGGCCGCCGCTCAGCCGCCGGCAGAAGATCGAGCGCGAGCTCTTCACCGATCCCATGCCTGAACGCGTCGAGCCATGCCTGGCGCTATTGAGCCGCAAGATTCCGCGCAGCGATGACTGGTCGTACGAGGTCAAATGGGACGGCTATCGCTTGGCTGTAAAGGATGCCCAGGCCCTCGGGTTGGACAGTGCGATCTTCGACGGAGAGGCTGTCGTGCTGGGACAATCGGGGAGCGGCGGATTTCAGCGCGCTTCAAAAAGCTCTTGGTGGACGAGGGGGGAAGCGCTCCCGCCTCGACAGCAATTCTCTATGCCTTTGATTTGCTCTACCTTAACGGCCATGACTTGCGGGCGCTGGGCTATGGTGAGCGGCGCGACATCCTGGCGGACGTCCTCAATGGTGCAGCCCATGGTGCGATTCGCTTCAGCGAGGATGTGAGGGCCGATGGCCCCGCTTTCCTGATGCTCGCCTGTGAGATGGGGCTCGAGGGCATCATCGCGAAGCGGCGTTCGGCTGCCTATCGATCTGGCCGCGGCGGGGAATGGCTCAAGATTAAATGCGTCCAGTCCGAGAGCTTCGTCATCATCGGCTATGAGCCGTCGATGGTCGCGCTCGGCGGGGTGGGCCGGCTGCTCCTCGCAGCTCGCCAAGGGGACAACCTTGACTATGTCGGAGGAGTCGGAACTGGCTTCACGGACGCCAGCGCAAGAGCGCTGCGAAAGCAGATGGAGCAGCTCATCGTCCCGAGGCCAGCCGTAATCATGAAAGGGCACACGAAGGGCCGCCTATGGCTGGCGCCGGCCCTTGTGGCCGAGATCGAGTTCCGCGCCTGGACCGATGAAGGCAAGCTACGGCATGCCTCCTACAAGGGGCTGCGAGAGGACGCCAGCGCAAGAGCGCTGCGAAAGCAGATGGAGCAGCTCATCGTCCCGAGGCCAGCCGTAATCATGAAAGGGCACACGATGGGCCGCCTATGGCTGGCGCCGGCCCTTGTGGCCGAGATCGAGTTCCGCGCCTGGACCGATGAAGGCAAGCTACGGCATGCCTCCTACAAGGGGCTGCGAGAGGACGCCAATCATGTCGACGTCTACCAGATCCGCTAGCGGGCCTTGCGCACCCGAAAAATACTCGGAACCGCTTCAATCATGGTCAGTTTCTCTACCACCGCATGCCGACCGAAATTGTACCAACCCGAGGGGAGCAACAATGAATCGGCGAACTTTCCTCACAGCTCTGATAGGCGGAGCTGTAACGAGCGCGGTCGCCGCAGAGACCGCATACGCGCAGTATTACGTACCCTATGATCGTCGGCCTCATGAGTGGGAAGACGACAGGGACCGCTATCGCAGGAACCGGTACGAACGCGAGCGGGATTGGGAGCGGGAGAGGAGGCGTCGCGACTATCGTCGTCGCTGGGACGATGAAGAGGACGACTGAGCGGGGGGTTCTGCTAGATCTTATGCTGGGCGCGGGCAATCGGCCCAACCTGCGGTAGCGCCGATTTCAGGCGCCTTCTACGCCACCCGTCGACATGCTAACCGCACTCGATCAGCGTGATGTAGCGCGTCCCGTTCTCGCGCATGTTGGCGATGGCCATCATCGCGATAAACCTTCCGGTCCTACAGAGCCCTGATCTGCTCTTTGAACTCCTCGGCAATCGCGCCATGGCGGGCGAGGACGTCGATCGAAGCGACTTCTCCGGTTTCATCGTCCGCGACCACATGCACAACCGCGACGCCCTCGGCGGTGCGGCCCAGGCGCTCGCCCTCATTCAGCGCGTGGTATTTCGTTTTCGCCGGGACGCGCTGGGCCGGAACCAGCTTCTTCCGATGGGTCTTTGAAGGGCTGGAGGAAGAAGGTGTCGACGTTCATGGGTTGACTCCCGGAAAGCCCGTTCTCATTTTGTTCTCATATCTCGAGGACAAGAGCAATGTCAGGCCGGCCAGCCGATCAGCATGGTGAAGACACCACGCTGGACGCGGAAATCACCGGCATCGTCTCGACGCTGCTGGAGGAACACGGCAGCAAGGCGGGGGCCCTGCGCGCCCTGGCGCATGACTTCATCGTGCTGCTGGCGGACGCCGATCGCTCGGTCTCGCGCGGCTTTCTACGCGGGGTGTTCTCTCAGGGGGCGCGGCCGGTTCGCGAGCCTAAACAATGACCGAGCACGAACCCGCCGAACAACCAGACCGAGCTGCGGGATTTCGTGCGCTTCCGCTGCCATTACTGCCAGCGTAGTGGGGACGCTCGGCTGGCTTCGTTGGCCTGGCGCTACGGCGCGCATGCGACGCTTGCTCAGCTCGTCGCGCTGTTTCGCAACCCATGCCCTTGGCGGTACGACAACCCGGTCCGAAAGCCGCAGAAATACGGCATGAAGTGCGGAGCCTACTGCCCGGATATCGGCCGGACCTCCCGATTGGCCCCCGCCAATGATGGGGCTCAGCTCGTCGAGGCGATGCGAAAGCTGTTTGCGAAGTTCGACGTGGCGGCGCAGGTCGTGCCGCAGCCGGGGATCTTCCCGGATTATTCGGCGCCGATTATTCGCAACGAGGGGAGCGCTCCGACGCTCACGATGACGCGGTGGGGCATGCCGTCGTCCAAGAAGGCGCAGCTCAACCCGCGACCATGCGCGCCGACAAGCTACGGGCGAAGGGCAAGGAGGTCGACTTCGACCAACTCCTTCGGATGGAGCCGGACAGCGGAACGACAAACGTCCACAATATCTCAGGCTCGCATTGGAAGCGCTGGCTCGGCGTCGAAAGCCGATGCCTTGTGCCGTTCACCTCGTTCAGCGAACTCGACTGGGGCTCGAAGCAGGATGTCTGGTTCGCGTTCGGAGAGGAACGTCCGACAGCCTACTTCGCCGGCATCTGGGCGCCGCAATGGACCAGCGTCCGCAAGATCAAGAACGGCGAGGAAACGATCGACCTCTACGCCTTCCTGACGACTGATCCGAACGCAGAGGTTGGCGCCATCCATCCCAAGGCGATGCCTGTGATCCTGACGACGCCGGAGGAGTGCGAGGCTTGGATGACCGCACCTTGGGAGGAGGCGAGGGCGCTCCAACGGCCACTGCCCGACGGGGCACTGAACGTCGTGGCGCGTGGCGTGAAGAAGGACGTCGGCGAACCCGAGGCCAATCAACCGGCGACATCCTTGCTCTAGAAGCTCCGCGGCGCGCGCGAAGCCAACCCCCAGAATTTGGCCCTCCAGGGCCGGCGGGCGGCTTTTCATCGGCCTTCGACACTCCTCTAAACGTTCGACGGCAGCTTCGCTCGATGTGCTGAGAACTAACGGAGTTGTGACCCCGCCGGATTCGCTTCCCTCCGCTAAAAGGCGCAAAGCTTCCTCGCCGCACGTGCCTAATGCTCGTGTTGCTGGCGAAGGGTGGCCACCGTCCCGCCAGGCAGGCCAGAGATCTTCCCGCTTTTGAAATGACCCGGCTCAGTCTTGAGCTGCCGCGTGGAAGCGCACCACGCAGTCGATACACCAGAGGTCGGCCTCATGCACACGCTCACGCTCGTAGTGGCTGGCCTCTCTCTCGCCCTGGTCGGCGCCAGTGCTCAGGAATTGGATGAATCGTCGTTTGAACGGCCGCTGACTGACCCCGCAAGCCCATCTGGCTCGCTGAGAAACCAACCAATCGCAATTGTTGACATTAGTTTGCTGCCAAGGGCGAAGCAGGTGCAGATCCGTCGTGACGTCGCGGAGAAGGGTGAGGCCGAACTTCAGAAACTTAGGATTGCGATTGAGGCAGTCCCGAGCATTGTTTCCGCTCTTCGGGCAAAGCAGCTGTCGCCAACGAATGTTCTATCGGCAGAGACCAGCCCCCGCGGACGCTTAACACTCCTGATTGCCAGACGATAACCCTAGCCTGCCGCTCGCCTCGAATTTCGTCGTCCATTGCCCTCGGGTCGGCGGCCGCCCTAGGCCCACCGGGAAAGTCCGGGTGGCGGGCTGAAGAGCGGACTGCGGTTCGGCTCACCGCCACGCCCCGCTCGGCCACCCGTAGATCACAACGAACACGAGCGCCGTTAGGGCAAGGGTGGTCGGGTGCGGCGGGGAACGTGCTGAGCCCCCGCACGTTCGATTCGTTTTCGAACATGAGGAGCACACAATGGACCATTCCAGCCATATTCGTCTCGCCAGCAGTCAGCTGACCGCGYCTATCCTTGAAGGGGCCACAATCTACGGGCCGGGCGATGAAAAGATCGGAGCGGTGTCACATGTCCACGGGAGCCACGTCGTGATGGATGTTGGCGGCTTCCTCGGCATTGGGGCCAAGCACGTCGGCGTACCGATCAGCGATCTCGAGTTCATGCGCGATGCAGATGGAAACGTCCTCGCCGTCACCACCTGGACCAAGGAGCAGTTGAAAGCGATGCCTGAGCATGTCGACCTCTAAGGTCGTTGAGCCAGGGGCGCGCGCGTGGGAGAATGCCCTTCTGMAGCAGCGCCAACAGATCCTGGATATGGGCGCTGTCGAGGAACTTGAGACCGCCGAATTTGACGAACGGGATGTTCCGGCGCGTGAGCTCGATTTCGAGCGGACCGCTGTGATGGGAGGCGCGARACAGCACCGCCTGTTGCTTCAGCGTCGAGCCGCCCTCCCGGTTCTCCAGAACCTTCTCGGCGATGAAGCAGCGCAGATGCACGAGGCCCTGGCGAAAGGGTCGCCGGCCAAAGGTATCGAAACCGCCTTTCTCGTCGGACTGGGTTCCAGCGATGACGTCGAAAGCGGCTTTCCAGCGATGACGTCGAAAGCGGCT
>NZ_JBFTJP010000028.1:2500-5692 GCF_056395485.1 Allobosea sp. 10L417 | reverse complement strand
CCTATAAGCCACCCATCGAGACGGCGCCGCCGCTGAGCGGCGCCTCTTCTGCGCTTCCTAAGGACGCTGGGGCTGAGGCCGGTTCGCCGGGTGAAGTTCTGTCGGTTTTGTTGAAGCCCTGCTGTTTGAAAATTGAAGACAGAAAGAGAAACGTGGACGGCGAGTTCTTGCGGATCTGGGCTTAGGCCTAGGTCGAACGAGACTTCGGTGTGCTGCGTTTATACAAGAGCCATCGCGGGTTACTTCGGTAATCTGTAGATGTCTCCGTCAATACGCAGTGCGATGCCGGAACAAAATCTCATCCAATCTGAGAGTTTGATCCTGGCTCAGAGCGAACGCTGGCGGCAGGCTTAACACATGCAAGTCGAACGGGCACTTCGGTGCTAGTGGCAGACGGGTGAGTAACACGTGGGAACGTACCTTTCGGTTCGGAATAATTCAGGGAAACTTGGACTAATACCGGATACGCCCTTCGGGGGAAAGATTCATCGCCGATAGATCGGCCCGCGTCTGATTAGCTAGTTGGTGAGGTAATGGCTCACCAAGGCGACGATCAGTAGCTGGTCTGAGAGGATGATCAGCCACATTGGGACTGAGACACGGCCCAAACTCCTACGGGAGGCAGCAGTGGGGAATATTGGACAATGGGCGCAAGCCTGATCCAGCCATGCCGCGTGAGTGATGAAGGCCTTAGGGTTGTAAAGCTCTTTTGTCCGGGAAGATAATGACTGTACCGGAAGAATAAGCCCCGGCTAACTTCGTGCCAGCAGCCGCGGTAATACGAAGGGGGCTAGCGTTGCTCGGAATCACTGGGCGTAAAGGGCGCGTAGGCGGACTTTTAAGTCGGGGGTGAAAGCCCAGGGCTCAACCCTGGAATTGCCTTCGATACTGGGAGTCTTGAGTTCGGAAGAGGTTGGTGGAACTGCGAGTGTAGAGGTGAAATTCGTAGATATTCGCAAGAACACCAGTGGCGAAGGCGGCCAACTGGTCCGATACTGACGCTGAGGCGCGAAAGCGTGGGGAGCAAACAGGATTAGATACCCTGGTAGTCCACGCCGTAAACGATGAATGCCAGCCGTTGGGGAGCTTGCTCTTCAGTGGCGCAGCTAACGCTTTAAGCATTCCGCCTGGGGAGTACGGTCGCAAGATTAAAACTCAAAGGAATTGACGGGGGCCCGCACAAGCGGTGGAGCATGTGGTTTAATTCGAAGCAACGCGCAGAACCTTACCAGCTTTTGACATGTCCGGTTTGATCGACAGAGATGTCTTTCTTCAGTTCGGCTGGCCGGAACACAGGTGCTGCATGGCTGTCGTCAGCTCGTGTCGTGAGATGTTGGGTTAAGTCCCGCAACGAGCGCAACCCTCGCCCCTAGTTGCCATCATTMAGTTGGGAACTCTAGGGGGACTGCCGGTGATAAGCCGCGAGGAAGGTGGGGATGACGTCAAGTCCTCATGGCCCTTACAGGCTGGGCTACACACGTGCTACAATGGCGGTGACAATGGGCAGCGAAAGGGCGACCTCGAGCTAATCCCAAAAAGCCGTCTCAGTTCAGATTGCACTCTGCAACTCGAGTGCATGAAGGTGGAATCGCTAGTAATCGTGGATCAGCATGCCACGGTGAATACGTTCCCGGGCCTTGTACACACCGCCCGTCACACCATGGGAGTTGGGTTTACCCGAAGGCGTTACGCTAACCGCAAGGAGGCAGGCGACCACGGTAGGCTCAGCGACTGGGGTGAAGTCGTAACAAGGTAGCCGTAGGGGAACCTGCGGCTGGATCACCTCCTTTCTAAGGTAGAGGACTTCACGAAGCTTGCTTCGTATCGACCTCTCTTCAGAACAAAGGGACCAGATCAGGTCCCAACATGCGGAACTTGCCGTCTTCGTTTCTCTTTCTCTTTCCGGGCGAATGCGCTGGATYGACTTGGACATKGGTCCTTGTCTCCGGGCATTCTGGGCCAAGCCAGGCTTTGGCCGGTCGATCTTGGGATCGATTTGCCTTGGGCCTGTAGCTCAGTTGGTTAGAGCGCGCGCTTGATAAGCGTGAGGTCGGAGGTTCAAATCCTCCCAGGCCCACCAGTCATCGAGCGCCGAGCTSTCCGACGAGCCGCGGTTTCTTCGAGCCCCTGGGCTCGCAAGGCCGACCGGCCGCCGCGCCTGATGGCGCGTCACTTTACCCAAAAGGGGCCATAGCTCAGTTGGGAGAGSGGTAGCTTTGCAAGCTTCAGGTCGTCGGTTCGATCCCGTCTGGCTCCACCAAATCCGGAAAGTATTCAAGTTTCGTCATCATCGGCAACGATGGTTACGCTGCTGTTTGTCATTGTGAAGAGGGAATGTATTCGAGAGCTGCTCATCCTGCAGCGAGCGGAATGTCCGACACCATCGGCTTCTGTTAAATCGGGTACATTCGGCAAGCATAAATGGTCTTTCTGATCATATGTTCAGCGAATTTGTTTCGCGGACATCGATCATGAGAACGATCAAGTGCCTTAAGAGCATTCGGTGGATGCCTTGGCGCTGAGAGGCGATGAAGGACGTGATACGCTGCGATAAGCCGTGGGGAGCTGCGAATGAGCTTTGATCCGCGGATTTCCGAATGGGGAAACCCACCTTCGATCTCTGTTATTCCAAGGACAGGCTTTCGGGTCTGTTTTTGAGCTAACAGAGATCACAAGARGGTATTGAACTCTGAATACATAGGGGTTCAAAGCTAACCCAGGGAACTGAAACATCTAAGTACCTGGAGGAAAGGACATCAACGAGACTCCGTTAGTAGTGGCGAGCGAACGCGGACCAGGCCAGTGCCTGACTGTAAGTTACCGGAAGTGGTTGGGAAACCACGCATTAATGGGTGATAGCCCCGTACGGATCTGCGAACAGTTGGGACATGAGTAAGGCGGGACACGTGAAATCCTGTCTGAACGTGGGGGGACCACCCTCCAAGCCTAAGTACTCCTCAGCGACCGATAGTGAACAAGTACCGTGAGGGAAAGGTGAAAAGCACCCCGACGAGGGGAGTGAAACAGCACCTGAAACCGAATGCTTACAAACAGTGGGAGCTCAAGGTTCGTCCTGGGTGACCGCGTACCTTTTGTATAATGGGTCAGCGACTTAATCTGACGAGCAAGCTTAAGCCGGTAGGTGTAGGCGCAGCGAAAGCGAGTCTGAACAGGGCGTTCAGTTCGTCGGAT
>NZ_JBFTJP010000027.1:0-8799 GCF_056395485.1 Allobosea sp. 10L417 | reverse complement strand
ATCCAGAGAAGGCAATCGATGGGGCCGTCAGAAGCAGACGGGCTGGCAGGACGAACTGCGCAGCAGGGAGAGGCCGAGATGGCAGAGAACGATTATTCCCGCGGCCCGCAGGATCACTCAGTTATCAACCTCTCCAGGGACCACGAAGTTAGGTATTGGGCCGACAAATTTGGCGTGTCGCAGGCTGCACTTGAAGACGCGGTGCGGAAGGTCGGTTCTTCGGCTCCCGCCGTCGAACAGGAGCTTTGGAACGCCCGCTAGACAATGTCTGGTTGAGCGTTACCGCGCCGGGAATGGTCTCGGGCGCGGCGGGAATCCTCTCCGCTCTCGCTCTTGATGATCGACCTTGACCATTTGAAGCAGCTCAACGATGAGCATGACCACCAGGAAGGAGATCGGTGCCTTCGGGCGGTGGCGGAAATCATTGCCGCCCATGGCTTGCGGCCAGGCGACCTGGCATATGGCGGAGAGGAATTCGCACTCTTGTTGCCAAATGCTGACGCGAACGGATGCGAGCAGCTTGGCACGAGGATTGCGGAAGCGATCCGTGCCTTGGAGTTCAGCCAGGACGGCGCACCGTCGTCTTGGCGGATTACGACCCGCGTGGGCGCAGCAACCTCCTGGCCGGATCGCGGTTCCGTCACGAAGCTTTCCACGCTCGTAGAGGCGGCCAAAACCGAGCCCTGTATTCACCGAAGAACGGCGGGCGCGACCGTGTGGTCGTAGCTGGGCAAGTGATATCCTGGCGGCGCGCCCAAGGGACATACCCCGAGAGATTGGCGGCCAAAGGTTGAGCCGGTCCGGCATCGGTTCCCGATTCCTCATGATCGTCCGCTGAGGGCGAAAACCGTCAGGGCCTCGCCCTTCACGCTCCGACCAAGAAGCGCCCCGCCGAGGAGCTCTGCGCATCGAACTCAGGCGGCCTTCCGGATGTCCCTAAGAGTATGGACGAAAATATCGTCCATCGTTGCGATGTCCTGTGAAAACCAACCCATGCGACTCTCCCATTGGCAAGATGATCCCCCAGCGCTTGGTAGTGCGAGAAGGCCAGCCCCAGGTATGAGGGCTGGCCGACCTTGGTCAGATGACCGTGGAACGGTAGGGAGCCCCGGTTTCGTCGAACCGATTCCAGCCGGCCGCCCGGTATTCGGCTAAGCGGGCGTCCCGGTCGATCGGCGTCGCCCCATCAAGGATGGCCTCGACCGCCGGAACCTGGTCGTCGGCAACGCGAACCGACACCACGGTCCCGCCCCGCCGCACCGTCTCGGCGTAGTAATTGGCATCCTCTTCACTGTGCCCTGCGCTGGTCAGCGCTCCGACGATACCTCCCGCGACGCCCCCGGCCGCAGCGCCGGCGGCCGTGGACGCAAGCCAACCCGCGGCAACCACTGGGCCGATCCCGGGAATGGCAAGCAGCCCAATCCCTGCGAGCAGACCGGCCGCTCCGCCAAGCGCCGCGCCGATGCCCGCACCTTCACCGGCATGACTGTCATCGGCCTTGGCGTGCCGACCGACCACGCTGATGTCGGCGGAACTCACTCCGCCGGCTTCGAGGGCTTCGACAACCGACCGGGCCGTCTCGTAGTTCTCATAGGAGCGAGTGAGTGTCTGTGTCATGGGATTCTCCCGATTACTGGCGGGTGATGTTTCCGCGATAGTCGACGGTAACGTTGACTTTGGCGCGCCCATGGGTGGCGCTGCCCTTCCAAACGCCGTCCGCGTCCTTTGTCAGCGGACCGACCTGCGAGTAGCCGTTGGCCTCCAGCCGACTCTTGGCCTGACCCTCGGTGAAGCTGTTCGCGCCGGGCAGCGGAGCATTCTTGTCCGCATCCCCCTTCGGTGCTGGCACCGGTGAAGTGGTGGCGGTCTGCGCGAGCGCGGTAAAAGACGTCGCCGCCGCGATCAGCGACACGATCAAGATCTTCTTCATGTCTGGACACCTCGCTATTCGTGGAATGGACCACGGAACGGTTTTCGAACGAGGTGAGCGGCAATTCTGTTCCGTACCAACGCGGCGAAGTATGGTGCTCTCTCGGGTCCGAACGGTCGACTGAACGTGCAGCTCGTTCGCGACGGCGAGACGGCGACGCTCCACTGGACGGAACGCGGCGGGCCACCGATTGCCGAAATTCCCGCGCATGCGGGCTTTGGCAGCAAACTTGAAAACGCGACGCTGACTGGGCTCGGAGCGACCATTACGCGGAGATGGGCTCCCGAAGGTCTATCGCTTTCGCTCGATCTCCGGATGCCCGGCCGAGATTTCCCGGCGCTGGAATCGAGCGAGTCCTCGGATCTTATGCCACAAGCATTGTTCGGAGCCATCTGTGACGTTCCGGCGATGCGAGCACCGGCCGCTGCCACGTAGGCTGCCCGGTTCGATTCGAACGCTGAACAGGCGGGTAAGGAACACGGAAACCAATCTCAAGTTGCTAAGCCAATCGGAGGAGCGCGCCATGGCAAAGCAACCGGAATCCCTTGCTACCTTTTCGGCGTCTGCGAAGAATGAAGGAAGGAAGCCCACAGAGATCGGACTGACTGCAACGCCCGATACGATGCCGATCTCGGTTGATCCGGGAAAAAAGGTCGACGCCGCGACCAAGGTGTTGAGGGAGGGTGTGCTGCACAAGGACCAGGGCGCCGAGGAGGCGATTCGCGAATTACCGGATAGAACGCGCGATACAGACGAGGCTCACGAGATCTAGACCTAGAATCCATGTTGGACTCGATCCGAGAGCCAACCCGGCAAATCTCGCATCTGAGAACCGGATTCAGCCATGCGCCGTCTGCGAATACCGACCTTACCAACAGACCAGGCCATCGCCTCTGTCGTTGCCAGCCACGCAACCCCAAAACTTGAGCGACCGCTGCGTGCGGCAACTCTCCTGGCGGACGAGCGCTTTCTTTGCTTCGCAGCCGTGTGCTTTTGGCTGACGACCGACCCTGGCACGCGCGACCGAAAGGCTGCCAACCACATCGTGCGCACAACATTCGTGGCCACCATATTGCCGCACGCCTTGAAGAAGTGCTTCGCGCAGGAACGCCCAGATCGGATAGAGGTCAGGGGCCGCAGGCACGGCGTGCCGAAGTCGGGAGATGCATACGCCGCGTTCCCCTCCGGTCATGCCGTTCACATGGCGGCTCTGGCGAGCGCGGTGAGCAGGACATTTCCGAGGTTTACGGCGATCGCGTGGATGGCGGCGACGGCGATCTCATTCACGCGGGTGGCGTTGCTGGCGCACTGGACCAGCGATGTTTTGGCAGGGGGCGCGCTCGGGCTCGCGGTGGAGTCGATCCTGAACGCAATGCCTCGCGACGAGGGTTGATAGATGTCCCTTGTCGAGAAAACCAAAACGGCGCTCGATGAATCTCGCATGCTGATGCTCGGAGCCCAAATCCTGTTGGGTTTCCAGTTTCAGGCGCCATTTCAGAATGCCTTCGTTTCCCTCTCCCCGCAAGAAAAGCAAATCGAGCTCGTCGTGCTGGGGCTTACGATGGCTGTCGTCGCCCTTCCGATAATGCCGAGTTCGTATCATCGGATCGTCCTGTTCGGCGAGGCTAGCGGCGAAATCCTGGTGATGATCGACCGGATTATGCTGGCGACGTTGGCTGGCTTTGCCGTCGCCATGGCGCTGGATGTCGGCATAGTCGGCACGCGGATTGCCGGAGCGGCAGTGGGCGTCGTGTCCGGTCTCGTTGGCTTGGCCGTGTGCGGGGCGCTTTGGCTTGGACCTTGGCTGGTTCGAAGAAAGGAAAGGAACATGCCTACTCCCGATCAGAAGACACCGATGGCCGCGAAAATCGACTATGTCTTGACCGAGGCCCGCGTCATCCTTCCCGGAGCACAAGCCCTTCTCGGCTTTCAGTTTGCGATCGTTCTGACGCAATCGTTCGCCGAGATGGATCAGCGGTTGAAGCTCGTTCACGGAGCCGCATTGGCGCTCATCGTCATTGCCACCGCTCTTTTGGTATCCCCCGCCGCATTCCATCGCATCGCCTACGCCGGGCACGATGACCCAGCGTTTCAGCGGATGGCGAGCAGGCTCATCCTCCTGGCAACCGCGTTTCTGGCATTCGGCATTTCGGGCGACACATATGTCGTCGCCTACAAAATCACCGGCCAGCACAAGCATTCCCTTGTCATGGCGACAGCCAGCCTGGCCGTGCTTATCGGCCTTTGGCAATTGTGGCCTTGGCTGAAGCTAGCTGCGAAGCGTAGTTGAATTACGAGGCGCCTCTGGGAACAGCGCGCGGTCGTTTTTCCCTAAAGCGCCTCTGTCCGATCGGCTAGGGCGACCGCCGCCGGCTCGACGCCAACCATGCCGAGCGTGGCCTGATGAGGCAGGCGTAGGATGCCTCAGGAGCCCCGGGCACGGAGAACGCTCCTCAAGGCGGGAACCCGCGAAAGCCCCTTCGGTTTAGGGAGTTTCAACCGACCAAGGGAGGCTCTCATGGCAACCGAACCGAAGAAGCTCGACGACCTGTTTCTCGATACGCTCAAGGACATCTACTACGCCGAAAAGCAGATTCTGAAGGCGTTGCCCAAGATGGCGCGCGCCGCGAATTCGCCGGAGGTCAAGAAGGCGTTCGAAACCCATCGCGACGAAACCGAAACCCATGTCGAGCGGCTCACCGAGGTCTTCGAGATTCTCGGCAAGGCCCCGCGGGGCAAGACCTGCGACGCCATCCTCGGCATTATCGAGGAGGGCAAGAGCATCATCGAGGATTTCGAGGGCAGCCCGGCAATCGATGCGGGCTTGGTCGCCGCCGCGCAGGCGGTTGAGCACTACGAGATCGCTCGTTACGGCACGCTGAAGACCTGGGCCGGGGAACTCGGTCTGACGAATGCTGTCGGGCTGCTCAACCAGACGCTCACCGAAGAAACCAAGACAGACCAACTCCTGTCCAAGATCGGAATCGGCTCGGCGAATAAGAAGGCCGCCTGATCTCGGCGTCACGCCCATTCGCCTCCCGGATAACCGAACGAGCTTAAGCGGTCGCTCGTTTCCGGGAGGCGTTCGGAGAACGATATGTCGGCAACGTTTGTGATCCGTAGAGCGGGTCCTGAGTGGTCGCTGAGCGACGGCGTCACCGAGGCGCACCACGTTCATCCCTCAAAGGAAGTAATCAAGGGCGCGGTGAACCGGTGGCAGTACGGCGAGGAGCCAAGGATGCGCATTACAACGCAGCAGGAATACGCGGAAGCGGCCGCGGAAATACATCGTCTGGCCGATGTAAAAGAGGGCACTCCGCAGGCCACTGAGTTGGCCGAACTGGTCGCCGCCGTCCAGGAGTGGGAAGCACCGGCTTCACCACTCGCACAGGGCGATGTTTCGACTCCGGGGAGCTTTCAGATCCCGCAAAGGCCGGGTCGGGCCGGAGACGAGCGTCGCCCGGGTCCCAATCCGCGGTCGACGAATCCCACCGGTCCGCTTGCTCCCTTCGAGCAGGGCAATCCCGATGGATTAGCGGCGGAGAAGCATCAGGAAGCTTCCGCGAACGAAACTCGCTCTCTTCGCGATTGATTAGCTTATTTAAGGGAGGCGGGCGATGGCTGCCCACGGCTTGGTGCATGGAGCTCTCGGGGAGAACTGCATCCATCTCTGCGTCGACATGCAGCGGCTCTTTGGCCCCGGCTATCCTTGGGCCTTTCCGTGGCTGGAAAAGGTCTTGCCACCGATCGAGGCAATAGCTGGATCTCATCCGGATCGTACGCTGTTCACGCGCTTCATCCCCGTCGAGCGCCCCGGGCAGGGCCGCGGAACTTGGCGGCGCTATTACGAACGATGGTCGGAAGTAACGCTTGAAAGTGTCGGTCCTGACGCCGTTCGACTTCACCCGGCGCTCGAGCGCTATACTCCACCTGCCATCGTTCTCGACAAATGGGTTTATTCGCCCTGGACCGAGGGAATCCTGCATCAATTCGTCTGCGCCAAGCGCGTGGACACGGCTATCATCACCGGCGGCGAGACCGATGTTTGCGTCCTGGCGACCGTCCTGGGCGCCGTCGATCGAGGGCTTCGCGTCGTCCTCGTGACCGACGCACTCTGTAGCTCTGCGGATTCCACCCACGACGCACTGATGGAACTCTACCTCAACCGCTTCAGCGAGCAGATCGAAGCCTCAAGCGCCGCGGAGGTCTTAGCTAATTGGCGGTGAGATCGGCTCAGCGCGGAAGCGGATCCGCGATCGGTCGACCCCGATCGCGCAGCATCAACGCGATCGTCGCCCGGTACTCTGACCACGTCGCAAGCCGTCGCGAACATCCCCCGCAGCAGACGTCGCTGTTCGGTTTGAGATCCGCGGGAACACGCACGCTTGCCGCTCCGCAAGCGTCAGATTCGAAACCCTCCTGACGCATGCTGAAAGTCCAAGGATCACCCACCCGCCCGAACAGCCGAGGACCAGCGCGCAACGGTGCGGCAGCGGCGCAGACCAGAGAGACCATCTGAAAGCAACTGACTCGGAAGGGTTGCAGCTTCATCGGCGCGCGTACAATTCCCGTGACGAGGCCCAACGCACTCGACATCCAGCCAAACAGCCGGGAGTTAGCCCCCAATAAGACGCTCCAGAGATCGCAAGTTGGGAACGCGTGCGGGCAAAAGCGCCGCTTTCCGACTTCCATGCGAACGGCATCGTGGGGAACCAAGACTGGGGCGTTCCGATTAGAGGGGTGACCTCCTCAGGAAACTGCCCATGCCTATGTACCGCTTCATCACGAATAACGGTGGATCGCACTTCGTCGATTTGGATTTTCCGGACGACAAGGCTGCTCGGCAGGAAGCTCGGGCGGCGTTCGCTGAAGCTGCCCATGATGCGCTCACCGAGACTGACAATTGCGAAATGACCATGTTGGTCCAGGCGGGTGATCGCACCATCTATCGCGGCCGAATTTCATTCGAATCCGGAGACGTCACATTTTCGGATGTGCCCTGTACCTGATCCGGACCGTTTCTCCGTAAGCGCCCATTCGAACATAATCCATCCGAGAACGTTGCACGCAGACACTGCGGAGGTCTGCGATGAACGCGCAACGCGAGAGAAGCCGTTCGGTTTGGATGGATGTCGAGGTAGCGCCGACGGCGGAACCTCTTCGGTCGAACCACACCGCTGATGCAGCCATCGTCGGCTCCGGGATCGCGGGCCTGTCGAGTGCCTATGAACTCGCGGCGCGTGGGTTGTCGGTCGTCGTCCTCGATCGCGGCGAAATCGCGGGCGGAATGACTTCGCGAACGACCGCTCATCTCGCCCCCATCTGCGACGATTCCCTGAGCGAGCTGTTGTCAATGCGCGGACAGGGCCTGGCGAAGGGATTTCAAGCGAGCCAGAGCGCCGCCGTCGATCGAAACGAGGCCCTCCAAGGCGAACTCGGGGTCGACTGCGAGTTCAGGCGGCTTGCCGGAATTCTCTTCCTCGATCCTGAAAGTGTGGAGAGCGTCCTCGACGACGAGATTTCAGCGGCGAAGGACATCGGCGTCACCGTCGAGCGCGGCAAAGGCCTGCCCTTGCGGACGCTCGAGGACCGTCCCTACCTGCGCTATTCGGATCAGGCGACCTTCTATCCGCTGAAGTATCTCCGCGGCGTCGTCGAGGCGCTGGCCCAGAAAGGCGCACGCCTGCACCCGAACTCCCCAGTCATCGAGGTGAAGGAGGAGAAGGATCGCGTGGAGCTCAAGCTGGAGTCCGGCCACACGGTGACGGCCGGGCATGCCGTGATCGCGACGAAATTCCCCGATCCACGATCTCGTCGCCCTGCACACCAAGCAGGCGCCCTATCGGACCTACGCCATGGGATTCGAGATCGAGGCGGGAAAGCTCGACGACGCCCTTTATTGGGACACTGAGGAACCCTATCACTACGTTCGTCTGACGCCCGGCAGGGACGGCAAGGACATCGTGATTGTGGGTGGAGAGGACCATAAGACGGGTGGGGCCGACGACGCCAACGCGCGTTTCGCCGCCCTCACCTCCTGGGCCAAGACCCTTATTCCGGATCTCGGTTCGGAGCGCTATCGCTGGTCGGGGCAGGTCATGGACACGCTCGACTATTGCGGCTTCATCGGGCGCCAGCTTGCTCATCCCCGACCTGATCCTCGGCCGGGAAAATGAATTCGCTGCGGTCTACGACCCTGGTCGGCGACGACCTGTGTCAGCGAGAACATCACGGCGGTAAAGAACTTCGCGAATATCTCGCGCCTGGAGAGTTGTCCTCGGTCGATCCAGCCCGGCCAAGGTGCGATCGTGAGGCGCGGCCTGAGCAAGATAGCCGCCTATCGGACCGAGAAGGGGGCCGTCATCGAGAAGTCGGCGTGTACGCACCTTGGCTGTCACCTCCATTGGAACTCGTTCGAGGAATGTTGGGACTGCCCCTGCCACGGATCGCATTTCGCGCCCGACGGCAGCGTCCTGAACGCGCCGGCGATCGGACCTCTCGCGGTTGTCGAGGCCTCGTCATGATTCATCATGTCTGTCTTGGAACGAACCACGTCGCCCGGAGCCGGAGGTTTTACGACGCCGTCCTACTCAAGGAATCGGAGGACTCCTCGGATTATGGCGTGTCCATCGTCCTCTTCAGCTTGGAGACGCCCGTGAACGGGAAACCCGCTTCTGCTCGAAACGGTGTCCACATCGCATTCGATGCAGGCGGCCGAATCTAGAGCGTTTCCGCTGATCGTTGAATCGATTGTGAAGTGACGAGCGTGTTCTGGGCTGATTCAAGCTCCTCGAAGAGGAGTTGGATGATGGCCCGAGCTCTGAGCGACGATCTTCGCGTGCGTGTTCTGAAGGCCTCGGCGGACGGAC
>NZ_JBFTJP010000026.1:0-13159 GCF_056395485.1 Allobosea sp. 10L417 | reverse complement strand
GGGATCGGAACGCCTACAAGCCAAAGTATGATGGAACGCATCTGCAGCCCCTCTTTCGATAGCGGTGCTGCGGCAACGCTCGGAATTTGCGGAAGGTTCCTGGTGCTCACCCGCCTTGAGCTCCGCGGACCGGTCGATCTCAGCCCTTCGCCATCAGACTGCCACCGCGCGCCTGGTCTCGCTATGCGAGGCCGGGCTTTTTGTCGCCGACTGCCGACGCCCGCAACAATCTGCCGCTTAGGGAGTTCTTTCCCAAGGCTGCTTCTTTGGTCGGAAGAAGCCTATTTTCCTTAACTTGGCCCGCCGGTCGTTCTGGCGGGCTCTTTCTTGCCGCTGGAACCCGGCGCCCCGCTCCGCATTGACTCCGGTGGTGTTGCGTCGGGAGTAGAGTGCTGGTTCAACGAAACGAAGGGTTTCGGGTTCATCCAGCCTGATGGCGGCGGTCAGGACGTTTTTGTGCACATCAGCGCCGTTGAGCGCGCCGGCCTTCGCGGACTGAACGAAGGGCAGAAGATCTCGGACGAGATCCTCGCTGACAAGCGCTCTGGGAAGTCGTCTGCTGATAACCTGAAGGCCGAATAGCCGCAGCTATTTGCAGGCTAAGATGCGAATCGCTGCTCGCACCGAGCCCGGCCACTCCGCATAAATCGATCGACGAGGCCTGGCAGCCATCCTTTCCGGGGCAGGCCCTCGCAAGCGGGAATGTCGTCAATCTCACGTCGCGGAACCTCTTTCGGGCCTTCCCGTGAAGTCTCTTCTGATCAGCCTGCGCCGAGCAAGCCTTCGACTTGGCAGTTCTCGAGGGTGTTGCGGCCTTCTTGGTCGCCGGGTCGGCTGTCGGAACGTGAATGATCGCGCCGATTGAGTTGAACGGCAACTGAAGAGCTTTCTGGCTAGCGTTTCGGATTAGGCAGCACCGCAGCCTCAGCGGCCATGTAGGCATCGGAGGCCCTAAGAGCCGCTTCCACAAGCGGCCTGACGACTGTGCGGACATTGCGGCGCCATTGGTCGCTGGATTGGTCCCAGGGGACCTGACGCATCTCGCGTCGGGCTTCATGGAACGTTTTCGCTGCTGCTTCGACCGCAATCTCTGTTCGTTCGTCAGGCATCGTGGGCCTCACCAACTCAACATCGCTGCAGATAGAGAACCACGACGGCCGCCGCCTGTTCCCGTACTCCCGCCCACTTGTGGCGCGCCTCGGGTAGATCGCGCCCCCTGACCGGCGAGCTGTAGAGCGGGAATATCGCGCCGGCGTCAGGGATCCCAACCTGCAGTGTCTAGGGGCGCGGTCATGCTGCGGCTCCTGCGAAGAGGTCGGCGGTCGGATCGTTGTCGGGCCGGAGATCGTCGAAGCGCGGCAGGACGCAGCGCTTGCGGCGCTTGAGATCCGGCAGGGCCAGAGCCTCGATGCAGTTGGCGCGCATCAGGGCGGCAGCAACCTGCGGGCAGACCGAGTTGCCGATCTTATAGCGCTGCGCGGTCTCGGTGAGCTGGCCGCCGGCGGTGATGTCGTATGTATTTGGGAAGCCCTGGGCCCTGGCGAGCTCGCGGGGCGTCAGCATCCGCATGCCGTTGTCCCAGACGATGATGCCAGGTGCGATCTCGACCAGGACGTCAGGATCGTGCCAGACGCCATGAGCATGGAGGAAGCGGGCCACCATCTTGGCGGGCTCCAGCATGAACGGCGTCATCGGCGGGACGGCGATATAGCAAGGGACCGGGCTGAACCGCGCCTTCGTCGGCACGGTCGGGATTGGCGCGTCCGCCGCGGCGTCCGTGCTGCCTTCACTGCAATAGCTGCCGATAAACGGGGCCATCAGGCCATGGGTCGCCTGCTGGGTCGCCGTCGATAGCGCCTCATCCGCTCCGCGCGCCTCGCTGCGGCCTCGCATCCGGCGCCCGCGATTATCCGGGCATTGGACAGGAAAGACCACCAACGATCCTGCGAGTAGCTGAACTTATGACCGATTGATTATGATATTTTAGAGAAATAAGGCCTGAGAACCTTCTCGTGCGGACCGTGGGACGTGCTTACGTGTCGTGCCCGCCGGATTACGCCTAAAATCGGTAGTGCAGCCGCACGCAGCCCTTGTCGATCGCCTGAGCGCTGATCAGTGTCGGGCTCGCGCGAAACCCGCTGAGTGGAAAGAGCGGCCGACCGCCGCCTAGCATTTCCGGGATGACGTAGATTTCGATCTCGTCCAGTGCCCCGCGCTCAAGGAAGGCCATCTGCAACTGCCCGCCGCCCAGCATCCAGACATCGCCATCGTCCAGTCCGCGCAGCTCGCGGATCACCGCATCGACGTCGCTGCGAACCTCCAGCGGCCCCTTCGGATTGTCGATCGGCCGCGACGTGACGACGATCACGCGCTTGTCCCCGTATGACCAGGGAGAGGAATCCCCCGCTATGAACTCATACGTACCGCGCCCCATCACTACGGTGCGGGTTCGTTTGAGGAAGGTGCGGTAGTCGTGCTCGCCGAGGTTCATGTCGTCGTACTTGAACAGCCAGTCGAGGCTGTTGTCTTCAGCCGTGATCATCCCGTCGAGGCTGGTGGCGATATATCCCAGAATTCGAGCCATGGTGGTCCCGTGTTGATTTATAAATGAATATATGTTTATATATATTCATGGCTAGGCACAAGACGATCCCTGACGAGCAAGTACTCGACAAACTCCTCGGGACACTTATGGAGAGCGGGCCCGACGGCCTCACCTTCACCCGCGCCGCGACCGGCTGTGGGCTCTCGCCGGCGACGCTGGTACAGCGCTATGGCAACCGTGAGGCCATGGTTCAGGCGATTCTCCTGCGGGCATGGGACCGGCTGGACGCGGAGACAGAGGCGGCGGACGCGGAGGAACCACCGACGCCCGAAGGCGCGATGAACCTTCTGATTCGTCTGATGCCGCCCGAATCCGCGGAACTCGATGCCACCAACGGCCTGCTGCTGTTGAGGGAGGACATCCGCAATCCCGTCCTCCGCGCCCGTGGCGCTTCCTGGGGCCATCGCTTGGCCGAAGCGCTCGGCCGCCGCCTCTCGAAGGACCGGACGCGAGGCGAACGCCTCGGTTGGCAGATGGCGAGCCTCTGGCAGGGCGCGCATACGTGGTGGGCCTTCACACGCGACGTGCCGGCGGAACAGGCGATCAGGCGGGTGTTGGAGGAGTTTGTTGGAGGGGTGGAATGACCACTGTTGGCCCGAGCCGGAAGTAGACCGAACTTTCGCAAAGCAGCGAAGAGCAGGCGCTCCACCGTCTCGAGGGCGTTCTATGCACCAGCAAATTGTATCAAGGGCGGATCGAGACCGTCATCGTCTGCGGGCAATCGGAGCGTAGGGGCATCCCGGGAATCGGGTGACGCTTCCTTGCACTGCTGTGGGCTGTAGGGAAGCTGAGTTAGCCATTCGTCTCCAGAGCACTTGGTGGTCTTTGTTGCCGAATGCCGCGATTATCAGGGGAGGCCGCTACCGCTCCGACGCCGTGGACGACGGCGCGCCGCTGCGCCGGATTGAGGGTGTCGAGATAGCTGATCGGGGCAACGGCGTTCATGAAGATCTGCTGGACAGTGATTCGCTCGACCCTACCATGTCGGATGATATGGGTGCGTCAGGATTGCCGACGCTTGGTATCGCGCGCGGCTCCACGACCTCGGTACCATGTTCCCCAATAGGCTCCGCGGCCGCGATCTCGAGGATCGAATTCGAACCCGCCCATGATGTCCTTGAAGCGCGCGGCCTGATCCGGATCGGAGAAGCAGAAAACTCGAAAGCGCCTTCCTTCGTGGACAACCTCATGGCCTCGGGGAGCGAGGGAGGACAACGGGCCAGTCGATGGCACGATGCCCAGCCCATGGCCCGGCGGGATCTCGACTGCGACCTGGTGAGGCCAACGGCGGTCAATTTCCGCAGGAGAGAGCTCACCCTTGCGTCTCATGTTTGGTCGACAAGGCGAGGGCGCCGCCGCCCCTCAGAAAAGCGGCCGCGAAGAAACCCTCTGGAAGAGGCCGCATCGGCATCGGCAGCCATCACCGCAAGATCCCAGAGGATCATCCGGATCGCCTCCCGGGAATCTCCGTTAGCTTCCTCCAGGACCGCATCGACCTCCTCATCGGCAACGGCAAACGGGTCTGGTTCAGGCGGGCGGGAAGCCTCGACTGCTACCATCGGTCATGCCCTCGATTGAGAGAACATAGAGAGAACAAACGGAATAGCGAGTCAAGCACGCCTCGCCGACAGCGCCTCCTTCGTTGTGCGAAATCATTCCTGAGTTGAGCGGCTCGTTCGGCGCGTTTCCTGCGCACGGTCCAAGGACCTCGCGGCTCGCCGGGCGGCACGCAGTTCCTCGAGCGTGGGCTGCCACCATCCGCGAAGGAAGGCGTCCGGCGTGGTCGGGCGTCGCGCAGGCCAGGTCTTGACCAGTTCCTCATGGGTCGCACGCCGCCACAAAGCCCAGACCAGATCGTCTGACTGTCCAGAGCTCCAAGGATAATGCCGGGCGGCGGTTTCCATGGGCACGATCTCGCCGGTTACCTCAAGGACGACGAGCGGCCCCTCATGTGACATCAGCACCCGGTCGGTCGGCGGCAATTCGCTTGCAGGCACGGGATAGCGTCGACGTCGGTGCTCGGCCGCCGTTGCTTTCGTGCCTTCGTATTCGGGCTCGGATTTTGCCGCTTCGCGCCTTTGCCTCCGAGCTTCCGGCTCGCTGCGTTCCGCGGCGGCTTCGATCGCCGGCCATCTCCTGCGAAGTTCATCTATCGATCGGAACGGAACGTGCCAGGCCTTGTCCTCGCCGTTCCACCAGGCCCATGGCACTGCGCGCAATTCCTCGACGACGGTTCGTGAATACGGGGTGCGCACGATGATCTCATCGGCAGCCTCCAGATATGGGCTGACGATCGGCTCGAACGAAAAGGAATCGCGACCGCGCTCATCCGCGAGGGTAAATGCACTCGGCAGCTCGCGATCGAGCCATCGTGCCGCGCGAAGCATCGCGGTCGTTCCCGGCAGCTTCCAGGCTGACAACCGATCGCTCCAGCGGGCTCGCGGAAAGGCTTCGCGAAAACGCTCCGCAACTGCGGCGTCGAACGGGAAGGAGACGATGGCACCCGCGCCTTCTTCATCATCGCGAATCTCGATGTCGTTGCGTTCGCGACCGGCCATCGACCTACGATCCTGATCCCGACTGGTGCACGGCTTCAGCCCGGCAGCCCGGGTGATATCGCCTATTCGATGAAGCGGACGGTCGTACCTGGCCTGACGATCTGGGCCAGTTCCTCGGCATCCCAATTCGTGAGCCGGACACAGCCATGCGATGAGGCCTTGCTGATCTTCGAAGGCTCCGGCGTACCATGAATGCCGAAGGTCGGCTTCGACAGCTCGATCCAGACCGAACCGACCGGGTTGTTGGGACCCCTGGGGAGCACCAGGCGACGCTTGTTCTTGCCCTGCTGGAAATTCTTGACCGGGTCGTAGTGATAGGTCGGGTTTTTCACGATCCTCACCACCTGATATTCGCCCTCAGGCGAGGGGGTGTCCTCGCTGCCGATGGTGGCCGGATAAATTGCGATGACCTTTCCGGTGGCATCCAGCGCTCGAACGATGCTGTTCGTCTTGTCGGCCTCCACTGTCCGTGCCTCGTCGGAAGGAGCGGTTCGTCCGACCGAGACAACGTGCAGAGTTTCCTCGCGCTTCCCATAATGCGATCGCGGGTTGAACGTCCTGAGCAGACCCTCGCTCATGTGAAAGCGTTCGGCGAACATCTCCTGGGCGCTCCGGTAGCCGAGCCGCTTCATCCGGGCCTGACGAGCGTAATCGTGAGGAATGCGCCTGACGTACCGGGTTTTGATATCCTCCTTCGTCACGACGTAGTCCGAGACGATATCCGAGCTGACGTCCCCTTTGAGGACCTGCCAGGTCGCAGTGTCAATGATATCGCCGGCTCCGAGATTTTGGCGGCGACGGAACTGATAGATGGCCTTCCGATAGTTGTCGCCATCCAGCCCGTCGATCTCCCCGGGAGAAATACCCTGGCGCGCCAGTAGGACTTGGGCTTTGACGATCGAAGCGTTGGGGCGCGGCACCTTGCTTTTCGTGGTGGTCGGGGGACCCGCTCGGTTCACCTCGTCGGCGGTGAGGGCGTGCGCGGCTACCGGCGCTAGCAATACGCATCCACACAACAAGGCTGCCTGGCACTTCCTCAGCAGTTCAAAAACAGCGCGTGGCACGAACGTCATCATCGCTGGCTCCATGAACCGCCAACGCGATCTTTCATCCCGGAGTTCCGCGACAGCGTTGCTGAGGATGGCAGCGTCGCGATGGGCCGTGATAGACACTCGGCCGGGCTTCAGAGCCAACCCACGCGTCAATGACCTTGGTCAGCGGAAATGGCGCCTTCTCCTTTGACCATTCGTGGAACGGCGCAGCGGTCTGGCTATACGGACCTGGCTCAGGGCGATCGAATTCAACCCGCGTCAAAATATGGAAGGCACTCCCGAAAACGATTGCTTCCCCCGATGACAGGATCGTCTCCTGGTCCAACAATCTTCGAGCCCGGGATGAGGCGACGGAAATGGTCTATGTCGTCGGGATTCTGGAGCCGATGGCCGATGAAGTTGGCGCACTGGCTGATAATGGTCTGGCTGATCTCGCTTGGGCGTTGGGCTCGCGACCGCGCGGTGCGCGGTAAACAGCGCCTCGAACCTCGCGGTATCAATTCGATTTTGGCGAAATGGCCGGTCACGGCATCGCAATAGGAGCCAGCCGCCTTCTTCTTGATTCGCGTCAGCTCACTCAAGAGCTGATCGAGTGCCCACCAATCCTTCAGCACGGGTTCTTGCGTTTGTTCCGCTGCGCTGAGCCAGGCGCAGATTTCTTCGGCGTTCAGGAACCAGAGAGGGAGGCGGAGCTCCTTGCCGTTGAGATAGATGCGATCTGGTGTGCGCGCTGCCGGCGGATCTCCAGGAAAGGCTTTCGCGTACTCGCCGTTGATGTCGATGGGGCGGCCCTCACGCGACGGGTAGGTGGGTCTCCTAGTTCAACGCCTGGGAAACCAGAACCGGCTTGTTCCGATAGAGCTGAGGGAAGACCCGCTTCAGATTCTCGACCTTGGGTATGTCGTTGATCACGATATAGGGGTGCGTCGGGTAGCGCGTCAGGAAGTCCTGATGATAGGCCTCGGCCGGGTAGAAGGCGCGTTCCGGCTCGATCTTTGTCACGATCGCTGCGTCATAGGCACGGGCCTGATTGAGTTGGCCGATATAGGCCTTGGCGACGCGCGCCTCCTCGGCATCGACCGGGAAGATGGCAGAGCGGTAGTGTGTGCCCGAATCCGGCCCTTGCCGGTTGAGCTGCGTCGGGTCATGGGCGACCGAGAAATAGATCTGAAGCAGTTTCGCGTAGCTGACCTTGCGCGGATCATAGGTGATCCGGACCGCTTCGGCATGGCCGGTGCGCCCAGTGCCGACCTTTTCGTATTCGGCCGTGGCCTTCTCGCCACCGGCGTAGCCGGACACGGCAGCGCTGACGCCGTCGACATGCTGGAAGACGCCCTGGACGCCCCAGAAGCAGCCGCCAGCAAGCACCGCGACCTTCTGCGATGTGTCTGAAGCCGCAGCCTCATCCGTCGCCGGAGGCGGAATGATACGAGCCTCCTCAGCCGCGGCCAGAGGGGATAGCTTCAGTACGGCGGCGCCGAGAGCGACTGCGGCAGCGCCGAGCAGCGCCCGGCGGCTCAACATGGTTAGGGGCGAACGGGCTTTGACGGGCATGACGGTTTCTCCGTGATCAGCCGAAGGTGAAGGCATAAGCCTGGGCGCCGGCGTCGAGAAACATGATTTCGAAAGTGCGGTCCTTGATCGGGCCGCTTTGTCGGATGAGTTGGTAGAGACGCTGTCCCGCGACGGTGCCATTGCCCTCGGCGTCGACGTCGATGCCGTGATCGACACCGGGCGGCGCGCCATCGATCATCACGCGGAAGCGCACTGGCTTACGATCTGCGCCCGGGCCAAGCACGAGGTGCAGGTCGCGGGCATGGAAGCGGTAGGTGATGGCACCATCCGGCCCTTCGAGGGCCGCATGCTCCTTGCCGATCGTCGAATGGCCCGAGAGACCCCATTCGTTGAGGCGCGGCGTGCCGGGCTCGTAGCGGCCGACGGAGTCCTCTACGGCTCCCCCCGGGGATACGAAGTTCTCGGCGCGCTCGTAACCGAGATAGGTCTCGGGCGAGCGGACATCCGCTTCGGCGGAGGCCATCTCAGCACCTGACGCTTTGACAGAAACGGTGCCCGTTGCGACATCGCCGCGGCCTGCCTCCGCAAGAAGCTGCTGGATCACCTTTTCCGATTCCGCGTAGCCGCCTTCGCCGAAATGGTGGTGGCGGATCCGGCCTTGCGCGTCGATGAAGTAATGCGCCGGCCAATAGCGGTTCTTGAAGGCGCGCCAGATCGCATAGTCGTTGTCGACCGCTACCAGGTAGCCGATCTGAAGATCGGCGCTGGCCTGCTTCACATTGTCGATGCGCTTCTCGAAGGCGAATTCCGGCGAATACACGCCGATAACGACTAGGCCCTGACCCTTGTACTTCTCTGCCCAGGCCCGGACATAGGGGATTGCGCGAAGGCAGTTGATGCAGGAGTAGGTCCAGAAGTCGATCAGCGCCACCTTGCCTTTGAGGCTCTCGGCCGTGAGCGGCGGCCCGTTAAGCCAGGCGGTGGCGCCAGCGAGCGAGGGCAGGGCGCCTTCGACGGGAAGCTCGGTTTCCGCGCCGGAGGGTTTGGCCGCCATCATGGCTGGATTGGCGCCCGTCATTGCCGGATTGGCGCTCATCATGGCCGGCGCATTGCCGCTCATCATCGCAGGATTGCTGCCCGTATTGGCGCCACCGCTCATCATGGCCGGGCCGCTCCCTGTTGGCGGGGCCGGTGCGGTGGACACTGCGAAGCGGTCGAGCAGATGCTGCTCGACGGCATTCGTGCCTGCCAGCGACAGCCGCGTCAGGAATCCGGTATCGAGGCCGAGTGCAATCGCTACCACGGCCGCGAGAACCGCGACGCCTCCAATGCGGCGCAGCCACTCACCGGCTCCGAGCAAACGCTTCATCAGACCAAAGACCCTGCCGCCGGCGAGCAAGGCGATCGCAAGGGATGTCGCGGCGCCTGCCGCATAGGCGAGCAGCAACAGGGACGTCCCGATATTCGCGCCTTGCAGGGCCGCCCCCGTCAGGATGAGTCCCAAAATCGGACCGGCGCAGGGCGCCCAGAGCAATCCGGTCGCGAGACCGAGTAGGATCGAGGGGACGATGGCCCCTGAGCCGCCACCCTGTCGTGAAGCCGTTTCCGACAGCCGCCCACCCAGTGCAACGAGCGGCCTGGCAAATCGGTCTGCCAGTGCAGGAAACAGCAAAGCGATGCCGAACAGGGCGAGCAGCGCCATGGCAGCAAATCGGCCGTACTGGTTCGCCTCCACGGCCCAGTTGCCGCCGACAGCCGCCCGCGTCGCCACGGCTGCGAAGGCGAGCGCCATGCCGAGCAGCATCGGCAGCGTGCTGCGCAGGAAAGGTTGGCCCGCCCGCGCGAAGATGAAGGGCAGGACAGGCAGGATGCAGGGGCTGACGATCGTCAGCACGCCGCCAAGATAGGCGAGCAGAAGCAAGGTCATAAGCGTCGTGTCTTCGTTCAGGCCGCCAGCGGCCTGAAGGCCATGGCGACCCCGTTCATGCAGTAGCGCAGACCCGTCGGCCGCGGCCCGTCATCGAAGACATGGCCGAGATGGCCGCCGCAGCGGCCGCAATGCGCAGCGACGCGGACCATGCTCAGCGAAGTGTCGCGCTCGGTGCCGACGGCTTTATCGGAGATCGGTGCCCAAAAACTCGGCCAGCCGGTGCCGCTCTCGAATTTGGTCGTGGAGGAGAACAGTTCCTGGTCGCACCCAGCACAAGCGAATGTACCCCGACGCTTCTCCTGGTTGAGGGGACTCGTATAGGGGCGCTCGGTCGCGCTTTGGCGCAGCACCGCATATTGCTCCGGTGTCAGCAGTTTGCGCCATTCCGCTTCGCTGTGTTTAACGGTGTAGTCTTCTGCTGCACTTGCCGAGCGCGGGCGCCTCGTCACGCCCACCCCAATCGTTCCTGCCGCCATTGCCGCCAGAAGGATGCGCCTTGTGATCATAGTGCTCACCTTGGAAGCCGGCGCCGCAATTCGCTTGCATCGTGCAACCATTGTGATCGCTGTATTCAGTTAGGAATAGCGTTAGTCGCGGCGTTTTGATCGGACGACAAAAGCACTCTATCGTTCTTCGCGAGCATCTGCTGTCCTGACAGCAGGAACCAGATCGAGCGCCGTAGTTCGGCGCCTGCAAAGATGGGGTATTTCACCCATCAAGCGCTTCCACTTGGCGAGGACGCGGCGCATCATCGTGGTGCACCAGGTGAAGCCATGCTATGCGTCGGATCTCTCCTATTCGCAGTGTCCATCGCTTTTGCGGGAGCCGCTTCGGCCGCTGAACCAGCGCCTCTACGGCTCGACGGCGAAATTCCGCTTGGTGAGGTCAGAGGGCGCATCGATCATTTCTCGATCGATAGCCCGCGCTAGAGGCTGTTCGTGGCGGAACTGGGCAACGACAGTATCGGCGTCGTCGATTTGCGCGAGCGAAAGCTGCTCCGCACCATTGAAGGGCTAGAGGAGCCGCAAGGCCTCGCTTATGTCGCGTCCACCGACACGCTCTATGTCGCCAATGGCGGTGACGGGTCCGTGCGTGTCTTTCGCGGCGAAGACCTGGAGCCAGTCGGCAGGATCGAGCTCGGCGCCGACGCGGATAACATCCGGATCGATCGAGAGTCCGGCCACATCCTCGTCGGATACGGCAGTGGCGCATTGGCCGTCATCGATCCCAAAACGCTCCGCAAGATCGGTGATGTTGCCCTGAAGGCGCACCCCGAGAGCTTTCAGCTAGACGAGGCTCAAGCCCACGCCTTCGTCAATGTGCCCAATACCACGAGGTCGCGGTCGTCGATCTGGCGGCAAAGCGACAGGTCAAATCGCTGCCGCTCACCGATCTGGGCGCGAACTTCCCGCTCGCCGTTGATCCGGACGCGCATCAGGTGCTCACCGTCACCCGTTCTCCGCCTCGATTGGTTGCCTTTTCGGCCCAAGACGGGAGCCGGGCGAGCGCCGTCGGCACCTGCGGGGATGCCGACGATCTGTTTGTCGATTCCAAACGCCAGCGAATTTACGTGAGCTGCGGCGAAGGCGTGGTTGATGTCTTCG
Organism: Allobosea sp. 10L417; assembly: GCF_056395485.1. NCBI lineage: Bacteria > Pseudomonadati > Pseudomonadota > Alphaproteobacteria > Hyphomicrobiales > Alloboseaceae > Allobosea > Allobosea sp. 10L417. Next base: position 1,895 of record NZ_JBFTJP010000026.1, on the reverse strand, counting down.
AGCGCCACGATGCCGCCTACGTCCGCTTGGCGCAGGTCCCGACCCGGCCGGGCGCTCGCACGTCATTGTACGTGCCCGAACTCGACCGGTTGTTCGTGGCAATGCGGGCCGGTGGCGGCGAAGCCGCTTCCATTCGCGTCTTTCGGCCGGAACCCTAATCCGGCCGAAAGGCGTTGGCTCTTGTTTGCACCGAAAATCGAAGTTCAGATTCCACCCGTTGCAAGCCAGTACAGCACGCCGATTGCCGAACAGGCTGCAATGACTTGGATCATCCCGACCTTAAAGCGGAACACCGCGATTATCGCGGCCAGCGTCAGCACCAGCGAGGCGACGTTGACCGTGCTCAGGACCGGGACGTCGATCTCCATGCCGAACCCTTTGACCTGCCGAACCTCGGCGAACAGGACGTGCATGGCGAACCAGATTGACAGGTTCAGGATCACCCCGACGACGGCGGCTGTGATCGCCCCGAGCGCGGCGGACAGCGCCTTGTTGTTGCGCATCGTTTCCATGAACGGAGCGCCCAGGAAGATCCAGAGGAAGCAGGGCACGAAGGTTACCCAGGTCGTCAGCAGTCCGCCGAGCGTGGCCGCCAGCAGCGGGTTGAGCGAACCCGGTGCACGATAGGGGCCCATGAAGCCGACGAATTGCGTGACCATGATCAGTGGCCCGGGGGTGGTTTCGGCCATGCCGAGGCCGTCCAGCATCTCGCCCGGCTTCAGCCAGCCATAGTGCTCGACCGCCTGCTGCGCGACATAGGACAGGACCGAATAAGCCCCGCCGAAGGTCACCATCGCCATCTTGGAGAAGAAGATCGAAATCTCGGTGAACACGTCGCCGCGCCCGAGCGTGGCCAGCAGTACGATGATCGGGCCGAACCAGATCACGGCGCCGACGGTCGCGACCTTCAGTAACCAGCTCAGCGGCGGCCTGGCATGGGCCGGAATGCCCTCGCCAAGTGCGGAGTCGATATCGTCGAGCTGCTTGCCTCCGACCTTGCCGTGACCACCTCCGGTCATGAATGCCGACCAGCCCGCGCGGCCGCCGACATAGCCGATCAGGCCTGCGGAGAAGACGACGAGCGGGAACGGGGCCTGGAACACGGCCAGCGCGAGGAAGGCGGCCGCGGCAAGGCCGATCATAACCCCGTTCTTCAGCGAGCGCCGACCGATCCGGAGCACGGCTTCGAGCACGATCGCGAGGACGGCGGCCTTCAGGCCGAAGAACAGTGCCTGCACGCTGCCGACATTGCCGAAGATGGCGTAGATCCAACTCAGCGCCATGATGGCGGCGACACCGGGAAGCACGAACAGGGTTCCGGCGACGAGGCCGCCCTTGGTCTTGTGCATCAGCCAGCCGATATAGACGGCCAGTTGCTGCGCTTCCGGTCTCGGCAGCAAGGTGCAGTAGTTCAGCGCGTGCAGGAACCGCGTCTCGCCGATCCAGCGCTTCTCCTCGACGATGATGCGATGCATGACCGCGATCTGCCCGGCCGGGCCGCCGAAACTCAGCGCCGCGACCCGCGCCCAGACGCGCAGCGCTTCACCGAATGAAACACCATGATCATGTTCGATGCTCTGCTTGGCCAGGGCGGTGTCGATAGTCTCGATCTTGGTCATGGCGTTCCCCAATCGTCAGGCCCGCTTGGACTTGAAGTACTGGTAGAGATTGTCGAAGACGGCGCCGCCCTGGGCGATGCGATCTTCGTCCTGGGCATTGGCTGAGCAGACGCCTGAGATCAGGCTGGCGATGCCCGTGGTTTCCTCGCGCCCGAACTTCCCATCCTTCAGATCGATGTCGTGGACGATCTCGGAAATGGCCTGGAGAGCGGGCTCAGAAAGACCGGCGCGGGTCAGCAGGACCTCGAAGCTGCACCGATCGCCTTCATGGGTGAT
>NZ_JBFTJP010000025.1:0-14473 GCF_056395485.1 Allobosea sp. 10L417 | reverse complement strand
GGATTGCCCCTGCGAGACCAACACATCGACCTGGCGTAGCTTCGCGACGATCTCTTCGGGCTTGTGGCGCTTCTTCGGCATCTCGGTCCTCCTGTCTGCCAAAAGACATACTTCAGGGTGGACCAATTCAACGGGGGTGGATCACTTTCGACACGCCCGACTCCAGAGCAGTTGGCATACGCCGAGAAGGAGATTGGCTTCGGGTTCAAGCGCGCCGCGCAACTGCCGCCCGACGCGAAACCGATCAATCAGGATCTCACGAGCGGTGCAATTCCGGCTGCGAACCAGGCGGTCGCGAACAGCCCTGCCCCGGATCAGCCGACGCCCCCTCCGCGCCGCTTTACCATCACGGACTGATGCCATGTCTATCGAATCCGATTTCCAAGTTATCGACCTGCTCCGATCGTCTCTTTCCGAGCCACAGCGCCGCCTGCTTGACGTGCGGGAGCGCCTGAAAGGCCGGTACATCCAGACGGATTGGGACGATGATCTCCGTGCCAAGTTCGACACGCTTCTCAGATCTGTCCTCTCGCGCAGAATCGTGGCGGGAGTGCCTCATCCTGAAGCGCGGCTTGAAGCTAGATGCCTCGTGGTGACCGGCGAGGCGGGAACTGGCAAGACGGAATCTCTTGACCGGCTTTTCCGGACGCATCCGGTTCTTCAATCCCGGGGAGAGCAACGCTCTCCCCTCATTCGCGTGACCGTGCCGGCTCCCTGCACGTTAAAGACGCTCGGGCGAGAGCTGTTGAGAGCACCTGGCTACCCGCTGTCCCGAGAGCTGGCGGACCACATCATTTGGGCTCGTATCCATGAGCTCCTGCCTGCTGCCGGCGTTCTACTCATCCATCTCGACGAAATGCATAATCTGACCGACGGCGCAAACTCGCTCCAGTTGGACAACATCCGCAAGGCCCTCAAGGGCCTCATGGTCTCACCTGACTGGCCGGTTGGGCTAATCATCTCCGGTTTGCCCGGTCTCGTCCCTGAGATGCGACGCGTCGACGAGATCCGCAGACGTGGCCAATTCGTCTCGGTCCCTCTGCTGCAATTGCCCCGCGATTTGGAGATGATTGAAGGCCTCATCCTTGGCTTGGCCGAAGTTGCGAACGTCGAAATTAGCAACGGACAGCCGACGAAGATCGCCCCTCGCCTCATCCATGCCGCGCTTTACCGCCTAGGCGTCGCCATCGAACTCATCCACGAGGCGATCGAACATGCCCTTGCGGAGAAAAAGCCTCTGGGGACAGAGCAGTTCGCGACCGCCTTCACCGATCGAACTGGATGCGCCTCGCCGATGAACCCTTTCATCGCGCCGGGTTGGGCAGAACTCGATTGCGCGCTCGTGCTGACCGATGAGCCTCCGGTCGACCCGGAGTGGCAGCCCTTGTCCAAAGCCCGCCGCGGACGCGGCAGCAAGAAAGGCGGCCGGTCATGACATCTCTGTATCCGACGCTGAAGCCGCGAACGGGCGAGTCTCCGGCGAGCCTTGTTTCGCGTCTCGCGCTGCTCCATCGGTCGCAGAGTGTCCGCGTCTTCTCCCTCGACATGGGCTTTCAGCAGCAGGAAATAGTCAACGGCGACCCAGGAGCACTGGCGCGCCTAGCCCATCTCGTTGATGAAACTCCTGCCGTGATCTCACGATGGGCGATCATCCGCCATGAGGGCCACTACGAGTATCGCGGCCAGACCTTCTCCAGATCATCCCTTCGACGTGCGCGCCAAATGGCCTGCCCACGCTGCCTGGCGGAAGATCTCGAGGCCGGCCCCTCCTGGAACGTGAGCGCACGAGCCGACTGGCTTTTTCAGCACTCGCGCATCTGCATGGTTCACCACGTGGAGCTCGTGTGCGTTGCTCATACCGACGATCCCTCACTGGTCCACGACTTCGCGCGAAGCGCGGCTATGGCGATCCCTCGCATGGCGCAACTGGCCGCCGAGGCCATTGAACGCGAACCGACCCGCCTTGAGCACTACGTGCAGCATAGGCTGGAAGGGCGGGCCGGGAGCCCGTGGCTCGACGCCCTGCCCTGCTATGTTGCGATTAGGACCTGTGAAGTCGTCGGCGCAGTCGTCCAGAGGGGGCGAAACGTCTCGCTGAAAGAACTGAGCGACGAGGACTGGCGCAGCGCCGGAGAAGTCGGATTTGACCTGGCGGGCGGCGGACCCAAGCGCGTCAGGGAGCTTCTGCATGATCTCTGGACGGCGCACGTCGATTCGCATGAGCACAGTGCAGGGCCGCAAGCATGGTTCGGTCGGCTCTTCAAATGGCTGTATTCGCTTCGGGAAGACCCGAATTACGACTGCATTCGCGACCTCATCATCGAGTTCGTTGCGGATACGGCCCCCGTAAGCCCTGAGGATCTGCTTTTTGGCAAGCAGATCGTGACGGAGCGGCGCCTCCATTCGGTCTCCACGGCAAGCAGCACCACGGGGCTTCACCGTAAGCGCCTGCGTCGCGTGCTTCGCGCGTCCGGCCTCCTGAGCGGCGCGTCCGATCACCTCACGGATAACGTGACAACGTTCTCGTCCGAGGCGGCTGCGCCGATCTTCGACAAACTTCAGAACGCACTTACTCAGAAACAGGTCGAGACCACGCTAAACTCTGGTCGCGTGCACACGAAACTGCTGGTTGATCATGGCTTCATTCGGCCAATGGAAGGCCATGACCGGCTTGAGCTTGGCGATCAGTGCTACGACCGTCGCGAGCTCGACGAATTTAAGATGCGGCTATTCACCAACGTCGTTTGGGTCAAAGAACCAGAGTGGCCCCAGATGACGATCGCCGCTGCCGCGAAACGTACCTGCTGCTCAGCAATGGAGATTGTAAGACTAATCCTGGACCGCCGGCTCCGTTGGGTCGGTTCATGGCCCGCCACGACCGGTTTCCCGTCTCTGTTGGTCGATGTCACCGAGGTGAAAAGACTCATACGCAGTGAAGACAGCGATCATCTTACGATGGGCCAAGCGGCAGACATGCTCGGCACAACAGATCGGGTTCTGAGCGCACTCGTCGAGAGTAAGGTGCTATCGAGCGAGAGGCGCATAAGTCCCAAAAATCGTTGCCCCTACATCGCCGTCCCTCGAAAAGCCGCCGAAGCGTTCAAGGCACAGTTCACATCACTCCATGAACTCGCGCGCGGCCGCTCCAAGCACATGCCGATCCTGAAACGAGAATTGGCGTCGAGGGGCATCGAACCGGCTTTGACGCATAAACAGGTCATGGCTTCGTTCTATCGGCGGTCTGAAATTCCTCCAGATCTCTAGGTTCCCGCCCCTTTCGGCTGAGAAGAGCCTGGCCCTTTGGCCGGGCTTTTTTTTGCTTTGACGCGGTCCGTACGCACAATTATGCGGAAGTACTATCCCTCAATTTGCGGAACTTAACCTGCAGAAGTCTCTCGTCGCAGTTGAATGATTTCAAGATCTTATGTCATTGCCTGCGGAAACATTATGCCTGCCTCCTCAAAGTGATGAAAATCGGGGCATAGTGCTGCCGCGATTGTCGGTCGAGTTCCGCAATCTGCCTCTGGACGCCCGGCCCGAGCCGGGCGTCCCATTTGATTCTAAGGCATCCCGATCATAGCTTGCTGCCAAGGTTGCTGCTTCCCGTCGGCAGCCCGTTTTGCCGGTGCTGGACCCTTGGCGGTCCAATTCCTCCAGCCCCTCCCCAATTAGGTGAGGCGTGACGCCGCACGTGAGCAGGCCTCCGCAGAGCGGGAAGGTCCGTATTGGGCAGGACCGGACTTACCAAATTGGCGCAACGAACGAGCGGCCGAAGCCTTAGGAGTCGCCTTCCAGCTTCGAAGAGTGATCGGACCGCGCGTTCGGTCATGGCCTCGCCGCGGAGGTCAGGTTCAGCGAGCATGAAGCGTGTGGTGCGATCTCATGCTCGCGTGGTCAGCGTCGACAGCTGATCGGTGTCGTAGCGATCCCGGAGATCAGCCAACGCCGCGGGATCGGGTGCGCCTCGCGCGGCGAGTTTCGCGAGCTCCTCGAAATAATGCTCATGTCCGGGCGGTGAAACCGTCATCAGCACGCGTGCCGGCTCCTCGCTCACGTTCGTGATGTTGTGCGGCACACCCGGTGGCAGGAACAGGAAGGTCCCGGGGCGAGCGCGGACGATCTCGTCGCCGACATGCCACTCACACTCGCCTTCCAGGACATAGAAGGTCTCCTCCTGGACGCGGTGGACATGCAGCCCGGTGGCGAACCCTGCCGGGATCGTCCACTCGAACATGCTCGTGTGCTTGGTATTCTGGTCTGTGACGAGGAACGCCATAGGGTGGCCGCGCAGCGAGACGCCATGGGTCTGCCCGGGCATGCGGATGACGGGAGTGGCACTCATCTGATCCTCCACCGGCTAGAGTTGCCTCCGCCGCATCCTGTCCTCGCCCTGCCGGCAAGTCGCGAAACCCTTCCGAAATTGTTGCGAAAAATTCGCAGCTAGCTCCATCTTGGACCATGGCGAAGACCTTCGCATTCGGCCCTTACCGCCTCGAAGCCGGAACCGGAGTCCTGTTCCGCGGCGCCGAGCCGGTTGGGCTCGGCCGGCGAGCGGTGGAGCTGCTCACGCTTTTGGTGGAACGCAACGGCCGGCCGGTCGCGAAGGAAGCCCTGTTCGAGGCAGCCTGGCCGGCGCAAGCAATTCAAGACAGCAATCTCACGGTTCAGATCGCCGCGATACGGCGCGTCCTTGATCAGCAGGTCGGCGGCGCTGGCTGGATCGAAACGCTGCCCAGGCGCGGCTATCGCTATGTCGGGCCGGCCGTCGCCATCGACGACCCCGATCCGGCGCCCCCCGCATCGGCGCGGCTGACTTTGCCGGACGGGCCCTCGATCGCGGTGTTGCCCTTCATCAATCTGAACGACGATCCGGAGCAGGACCACGTCGCCGACGGGATGGTCGACGACATCGTCACCGGCCTCGCCCGCATCAAGGGGCTGTTCGTCATCGCACGCCCTTCGACGACTATCTACAAGGGGCGCACGCTCGACCCGAAGCAGGTCGGCCGCGAACTCGGCGTGCGCTATGTGCTCGAAGGCAGCCTGCGCAAGTCCGGTAGCCATGTCCGCGTCAGCGTCCAGATGATCGATGCCTCGACCGGCGCTCATGTCTGGGGCGATCGCTACGACTGCAATTCCGAGGACATCTTTACGCTTCAGGACGAGATCGCCTTGTCGGCTGTCGGGGCGATCGCACCAAGTGTCCGCCGCGCCGAGATCGATCGGGTGAAACGCAAGCGGCCAGATAGCCTTGATGCTTATGATCTCGTGCTACGGGCTCAGCCTGACGTCGATTCCGGTATGCCGGGCCAAGTGACGCGGGCTCTCGGGCTGCTCGAACGAGCCATCGTGCTCGATCCCAATTATGCGCTGGCATACGGCAACGCCGCGATGTGCCACCACTGCCTCTTCCTGCGCGCCGGCTGGCAGGAAGCCAGCCGCGAAGCCTCGATCCGCCATGCCCGCCTCGCACTGATCCATGGCCAGGACGATGCCGCAGCGCTGACCCTTGCCGGGTTTTCTATCGGCATGGATGGTCATGACCGAGGCGCCGCTTTGACCGCTTTCGAAGCCGCGCTCGCGATCAGCCCGTCATCGGCGCTGACCTATATTCTCGGCAGCGTCATGTTCGGTTGGGGTGGAGAAGCGGAGCGCGCAATCGCCTGGAGCGAGCAGGGCATGCGTCTCAGTCCGTTCGATCCCTGGGCCTTCGCGGCTTTCGATGCGCAGGCGATGAGCCATCTGCTGCGTGGCCGCTATGACGAGGCCTGCCATGCAGCTCACAGGTCCGTGCAGGCCAATCCTGCGCATAGCATCACCTATGTGCAGTTGGCAGCCGCACTGGCGAAGCTCGGGCGCCTTGAAGAGGCACAGCGCGCCGCGGCCCGCGTACTCGAACTCCATCCGGCATTTCGCTTCGGCCGCCAATTCGCCGGGGTGAACTGCGCTCCCGCGCTTGCCGACGTGCTGGGCGACGCCCTGCGCCTGGCAGGGCTGCCTGAGTAGCCACTTGTTCTATTCCGCTTCTGCCCCCTGCCAGATGCCTCCTCTCGGTAGCACGCAGGACTTACAAACGTTTGGTTTCGGGTAGGAAGCCAATGTCCGGAACTGGCGCTAGCCCGCTGTCGCCAATGGAAATTTCCCACCACCCTAACCGCGCCTTGGTCAGTTGAAGCGTGGATATCTACTCCCTGCTGAAGTCAGTACCTGAGGATGTAACTCCGTCCCATCTTGCCGTCATGCGTTCAAGATCCAATCCCGGAACGCTGTGATCTTGGACTGCTGCTGGCGGTTGTCCGGACAGACGAGATAGTAGGCAAACTCCTCCATTCGAGCGGGCGGAAACAACTGGATCAAACGCCGGTCGCGCAGTTCATCTTCGACCAGGGCAGCCGGAAGCAGTCCCGCGCCTTGGCCGGCGAGCACCGCTTTTAGCAAGAGGCCGCTGTCATCGAAGGAGGGGCCACGCGTAGTCGTCCTCTCCGCAACGCCGTGCGTGTCAAACCACAGACTCCAGCCCTTTCGTTCGGCATCGTGAACCTGCGGCCAACGCACGAGATCTGATGGCCGGTTCGGACGGCCGGCTCGGTCGATGAGGTCGGGGGTCGCCACGGCGATCATCTCGACCGTGACGACGCGGTCGCTGCGAAGTCCGGGATATCCGCCCATCCCATGGCGGATCGCGACATCCACGTCCGAGCGAGAAAAATCCACCAGTGCATTGCTGGTGACGATCTGCAGATCGATGCCGGGCTGCGCCGTTCGAAAGGATGACAATCGCGGCACCAGCCATGCCGACGCAAAAAAAGGCGTGGCGCTGAGGGTGAGCAGCCCAGAATCCAGCTGGGCCGCGATCCGCTCGGATGCACCGGCGATCTGGCGGAACGCATTTCGTATCGATGGCAGATAATCGCGGCCCGCGTCAGTCAGAAAAATCCCTCGCGTCACCCGCTCAAAGAGCTTCACGCCGAGATTTTCCTCCAGAACCCTGATCATCTGGCTGACGGCCCCCGGCGTCACGCACAATTCCTCCGCGGCCAGTTTGATCGAGAGGTGGCGGGCAGCGGCCTCGAACGCCTTCAGCGCGTTAAGGGGAGGTAATCGGCTTGGCATGAGTTAGAAAATCTGAGTCATCAGGGTTAAGTCTTCTGGTTTGTCCAAGGAGAGAAGAGAGGATAATTCGTGCTGATATCAAGCGTCAATGCTGCAAGCAAGCCACCAAGAATCGCATAAATTCTAAATCATAGCTTGTCGCGCCCGAAAGTGCGTGACCGCTGGAGAGGTTGGATCGGATGTCTTTCAACGTGGAGTTCTGTGGTCTCACAGAGGTCGGAGCGCTTATCGCTCGCCGCGCCATCGCCTCTAAGGCTGTCACCGAGGCGCTCCTTTCGCGCATTCGGCGTCTGGATGGTGAATTGCGGGCTTATGCACGCGTCCTGGACGAGGGCGCCCTCCGCCAGGCGGAGATTGCCGACCGCGAGATCGAGGCGGGAATCCACCGGGGCCCACTCCATGGCGTTCCCATAGCCGTAAAGGACCTTTGCTGGATCAGGGGCGTCGCAACGGCGGCCGGTACCGTGGTCCATAAGGACTATGTGCCGGCACGCGATGCGACCGTCGTGCGAAAGCTCATCGACGCAGGGGCAGTCCTGATCGGCAAGACCCAGCTTACCGAGGGGGCGTATTCCGACTACCACCCATCGATTCCGCCGGTGCAAAACCCATGGAACGGCGACTATTGGGCGGGCATCTCCTCCAGCGGATCAGCGGTCGCGACCGCCGCCGGCCTGTGCTTCGGCGCGATCGCGTCCGACACGGGCGGGTCGATCCGCTGGCCCTCGGCCGCCAACGGCGTCAGCGGCCTGAAGCCGACCTGGGCGCGCGTCAGCCGTTATGGGTCATTCGACCTCGCCCCCTCGCTCGACCATATCGGCCCGATTGCCCGGAACGTGATCGACGTCGCGGCGATCCTCAATGTCATTGCCGGACATGACCTCGATGACCCCACGACGAGCGTTCGTCCTGTTCCCGACTACTTGGCCGACGCAAGCGCGAATATAGTCGGCATGCGTATCGGCATCGACCGACGCTGGAATTCCGAAGACGTTGACGATGGGACGCAGGCTGCACTGACCGAAGCTTGCGCGATATTCTCGAACCTGGGCGCCGAGATCGTCGAAGTGTCATTTCCCGATGTCCGCCAGATCGTGGCGGACTGGACGCCGAACTGCGCGGTTGAAGCGGCAGTTGCCCATCAAGCGCCCTATGCCCTCCATAAGGAACAGTATGGCGCCATCCTATCGTCCGTCATCGAGAACGGAATGGCCGTTTCGGGGATGGCCTATCAGGAAATCCTTCTTCGCCGCGCGGCATTCCGTGGCCAGGTCGAGGCCCTGCTATCATCGGTCGACGCCATCCTGACGCCCGTCCATCCTTTCGCGCCGCTCACGCTGAAGACGATCGCAACCCTTGGCGAGCAGCCGGAGCTGATCGCCAAGCTGCAACGCTACACCAGCCCCTTCAACATGAGCGGCCATCCAACGCTGGCCTTCCCCGGGAGCGCCTCGGTGGAAGGCATGCCCATCGGCCTGCAATTGATCGCCGCCGAGTTCGATGAAAGCGCGCTTCTTGCTCTCGGCGCAGCGTTTCAGGGCGCAACGTCCTGGCATCGTCGTCAACCGGGCCTCAGTGGCCCGCCGCGATCCTAAGGTCTTGGGAGCGGCCCGCATATCGCACGCCGAGACGGCTCGGCCCGCCAACAGAGGATAATCATGAACCTTGAAAGGCCATCGACGATTTTCTACGGCTGGCTTGTGGTCGCCGCAGCCTTCGTCATAACCTTCGTCGGCTTCGGGAGCGCGTACACATTCAGCTCGTTCCTAGACTCGCTCCAGCACGAGTTCGCGGCATCGCGCGGCTCGGTGTCGGCGGTTTTTTCGCTGGCCGGATTTATGTACTTCGCGCTCGGCATCGTTTCCGCGCCGCTCGCGGATCGACTCGGCGTGAAGGCGCTTTCCGCAATCGGAATGACGCTAGTCGGCCTCGGCCTCATTCTGGCCGGACAGGCCCAAACCATTCTCCAGGTCTATGCGGCCTATAGCATCGGTATCGGCGTCGGCGTCGGCTGTGCCTATGTTCCCACACTTGGCGCTGTGCAACGCTGGTTCGTCGAGCGCCGTGGTCTCGCATCCGGGTTGGCGGTCAGCGGCATTGGCGTCGGGACGCTCGTGATGCCGCCGTTCGCGCTTTGGCTGATCGCGGACATCGGCTGGCGCAACGCCTACACCACGCTCGGCGTCCTCGCGATCGTGGTCGGCCTGGCGGCGGCGTTCGTCATGGAGGACGAGCCTGGCCGCCGCGGCCTGCAGCCCGACGGCATCACACGTACCATCGTCGTTGGCTCCCTGCAGGCGGGCAATGATACGCCCGTGGGCCAAGCAATCCGGACGCGACGATTTGCGGGGCTCTATCTTGCGTCGTTCCTGAGCGCGCTTGGTGTCTTCGTACCGTTCGTGCATCTCGCGCCCTACGCGGTCGACCATGGTGTTCCCGCTTCGGCGGCAGTCTGGCTGCTTGGTGCCATCGGCATCGGCAGCACGATCGGCCGCTTCTTCCTCGGCGGCATCGCGGACAGGATGGGCCGCGAGAGCTTCCTGATCGCCATGTATATCGGCATGGCCGCCTCACTTCCGACCTGGATCCTTGGTGGCTCCTTGAGCCAGCTCATACTGTTCGCGTTGATCTTCGGTCTCTTCTACGGAGGGTGGGTCGCGATTTTGCCAGCAGTGGTCGCCGATCTGTTCGGTGCGCGTCATGCCGGCCGCATCATCGGGGTGCTCTATTCGAGCGTTGCCCTAGGCACGCTCGTTGGCCCAGGCGCGGCAGGCTTCATCTACGATCGCAGCCATAGCTACGTCATACCCATTGCCGTCAGCGCTGTCGCAAACGCCGGTGCCGCTGCCGTCATGTTTCTGGCGGCACGTCGAGCCTCCGCTGGCAGGGTGAGCAGATGAGCCAATCCATCCCACCCGATTGAGCTGCGGTGGAATTCGGTCGCCTTGGCCGCACCTCCGAACACTCCTTCGCAGCCTAACGCAGCGTATTTGGTGACCCGGAGCGCGCGCCCTTGAAGGGCGTCGCTGTACGCGAACAGGTTCGGTTCCTGGTGACGTTCCAAAATCTCCTAATGGCGCCACCCCGGCAAGCGCGCCGACTATGGTCGACGGCATAAGATCTTGTCGATCGCCTTCCCTCGGGCGAGTTCATCGATGAGCTTGTCCAAGTAGCGGATTTCCCGCATCACTGGCTCGGCGATTTCCTCGACGCGGACACCGCAGACAATTCCCCTTATGCTGAGGCGCGCGGGATTGAGTGCCGGCGCCTGGGCGAGAAAGGTCTCATAGTCCGAGTTTTTCGTCAGCTGGGAGGCAAGTGCCTCTTGGCCGTAGCCGGTCAGCCAGTGGATGATCTGGTCGACCTCCACCTTCGTGCGCCCCTTCCTCTCCGCCTTGGCGACCAGAAGAGGATAAATCTTGGCAAAGCTCATTCTGTAGATGCGGTGCTGCGTCATCACTTGCGCTTTCTCGGCGCTGCTCGTGGCGTTTCCCGGTGTCCATCTTCATATCGCGACCCTGCCGGGTGTTTGAGCCGCCCGGCCCAGGTAAGAGTTGCGTCGGCCATGGTCACGAGATGATCGGCCGCTGAAGAACCAGAAATTCGCTTGCGGGGTTTCAGATCGTGATCGCCATCCTCCAGCCAGAGGATGTCGATCAGCGGCGAAAGATTATAGCTCAAGACCTCCTCGCGGCTGCCAAACTCGTCCCGCGTTCCTTGCACGATGAGGGTGGGAGTCTTCAGATCGACAAGGTGGCCGGTGCGCGATTGCTCCGGCTTGCCGGGCGGATGGAAGGATAACCGAGGCAAAGAAGGCCACGAATCCGTCCACTCTCTAACAACGTGTCCGCGACCATGCTCGCGACGCGCCCGCCCATCGAGTTGCCACGATAACAAGCTCTCCCTGCCTGCCGAGCGCGTCGACGGCAGCGATATATCGCGGGTTTAGCTTTCAGCGCGGGCCGACGGCATGCACCCAACTGCGGTCCGCCGCGCCGCCATATAGTCGAACTCAAAGCGGGCAACGCGAAAGCCCTCTCCGGCTAAGGCATTTGCGGACGCCGTCATTGATCGCGAGCCCATCGGAGCTCCGGCCCCATGCGCCAGGAGGATCGTCACGTCGGCCTGGTGGGCCGTCGAAAAGAAACATTGCGCTGTCCCACTGGGCCGCTGTCAGCCGCAAACTTACCGCAGCAGATCTCCCGCGTCGAAGCCTTCCCAATGAGCAGTGGCGGCGACTCCTTCGGCACTGTTCGGCTTGCGGCCGGGCCCGTGCCTGCTCTCTCAGGTCAGTGCCGGCTCTTCGGTCGCGTTTGACCACCAGTGTCCACTGTTGGCGCACGCCTTTGAAAACGATCGTCTCCATGCTCAGCTTAAAGCTCGGCGACAATCCACCTTTTAAAGGCGACCATGGCGCCGGTTTCGGTCCGTGACCTCAGCCGCGTCATCCAGTAGGCCCCGGTAACGATACCGACGTCGAGTGGCTGTACAATACGACCGGAAGAGATATCACGCGAGAACATCGCGGCGGGGACCAGCGCAACACCGAGACCTTGCGCTGCCGCTTCGACCAGGGCCAGCGAGTTATCGAAAATCCAGCCTCGCGCGACCGGCGGGGTCAGTCCCGCGGTAAGAAACCAGAGCGGCCATTCGTCCTGGCGGTATGAGCGCAGGAGATGCTGCGCCAGCAGGTCAGCCGGAGTGCGGACTGACATCGCGAGGCCAGGGCTGCAGACCGGAGCGAGCGGGGCTTGCATTAGCTCGACCGCCTCTGTGCCGTGCCAGGCACCGTCACCGAACCGAATGAACAGATCGAGGCCGTCGAGGAGCGTGTCGGCACGGTTGTTGTTTGTCTTGATCCGCACCTCGATCTGCGGGTGCCGGGCGTTGAAGTCCTGCAGGCGCGGCAGAAGCCACCCGAGGGCGAAGCTGCTGACCACGCCGATCGTGAGAATCTCGGCCGTGCCGCCGGTACACAGCTGGTGCACCTTGTCGCTGACCCGCCGTAGCGCATCCGTCAGTACCGGGAGCAGCGCGTGGGCCTCCTCGGTCAGAGCGATGCCACGCGGCAAGCGCTCGAACAGTGTGAAGCCGAGATCTTTCTCAAGCAGCTTGATCTGATGGCTTATTGCGGTCTGGCCGACGCGCAGCTCCATCCCGGCCTTGGTCAGGCTACCGAGCCGCGCCGATGCCTCAAAGGCGCGCAAGGCGTTCAGCGGCAATCTCGAAACATCCATCCAGAAGCCCCAATTTTATTCATATCAAATCTGAGCAACGATCATTTGGCTAGGGCCATGCGGCCTCGCTACCTCTGCGCCTCCCTCTGGAGAAACGCACATGACAACTCGCACCATTGATTCCCTTGCGGCGGATCGGCGTTCGTTCTTGATCGGAGCTGGCGCCGCTCTAGTCGGCGTCGGGCATGCCGCAGCCGCACCTGGGGCTAGTCTCGATCTTCGGTCTCTGGAAGCGCGCCATGGAGGCCGCCTCGGGCTTTTCGCCACGCGGGAGAGCCAGCGGGTCAGCTGGCGCTCAACCGAGCGCTTCGCTTTCTGTTCGACATTCAAACTGTTTCTCGCAGCCTATGTGATGCAGACTGTGCAGCAGGGGCGCGATCGGCTCGACCGAGCCGTCCCGATCACAGCCGCCGACATGGTGCCGCATGGGCCAGTTACGCAGCCGGCGATCGGCAGAACGCTCACGCTGGAAGAGCTGTGCAAGGCGACAGTCGAGGTTAGTGACAACCCGGCGGCAAATATTCTGATCCGCGAAATGGGCGGACTCGCTGCTTTCCAGCAGTGGTATCGTAGCATTGACGACCAGCTCACGCGCGTTGATCGACTGGAAATAGACCTAAACAGCGCTTTGCCCGGCGACATGCGCGATACCACGACGGCCGAGCAATATGTGGCCAACCTCGACCGCGTCTTGCGCGGCAACTTGCTTTCAGCGGCGCACCTGCAGTTGCTTACGCGTTGGATCACCGAGACCCCCACCGGGGCAGGCCGGATCAAGGCCGGCGTCCCCGCCGGCTACACCGTCGGCCACAAGACCGGCACGGGCGCGCGGGGGACGCACAACAATATCGGCATCATTTGGCCGCCAAGCGGACCATCGATCCTGATCTGCGTGTTCTTCACGGGCGCACAAAACGCAACACCGGGCGCCATTGATGCCGTCGTAGCGGATGCGACGCGTCAAGCCATGAAGGCATTCGGGCTTCCATCTCGCTAGGGGAGCCGGTCGTCAGCATTCGCCGATATTTTCCGTGGCAAACTGCAACCACTGTGGTCGGCGTGACGGCTGTCGGTGGATGATAGCGCATGATGGGTGCGAGTCGAACGTGATCCACGATGATGCCCGCGCATGGATCACGCTGCGACAACCGCTATAATTGGAGGTACCACCGATGCCTAATGGCTTTCACGCCTCAGATCGCGACCGGAAGCCCGTGCCAGACGCGAATGGTTCCTCGCGGAGATTGATCCCGCCGCAGAATAGCTGGGTTGATTTTAACTAAAGGAGGAAAGGGCCCTGCGCGCAGAGTTGCACGGGAACGCTGACCGGCATGGCGGGACAGCAGCTTCTCCATCCTAGGCGTATCGCGCCGGACTTACCAGGAAGCCAGACGCTGATGCATTTCCCTGATACCAACACATTCGCTCGTCAGATCCACTTGCATGCGGCCAAGGCGGATGGGCCCTATGTGATGGCGCTCGACGGACGCAGCGGCGTGGGCAAGTCCACTCTGGCAGCCCTGCTAGCAGAGAACGTGGGAGCGGCACTCATTGAGGGTGACGACTTCTTTGCCGGCGGCACTGGGTTGCGATCAGATTCCCCTGCCATACGCGCTGCCGACTGTATCGACTGGCCCCGCCAGCGCGCGGTGCTGGACGCCTTGCGGCAGGGTCGCGCTGCCAGTTGGCGCGCGTTCGACTGGGAAGCTTTTGACGGCAGGTTGCAGTCAAGCGTGTCTGAGCTTTCACCGCGATCCGTCGTTATCCTCGAGGGCGTCTATTCGGCTCGACCGGCTACGACTCCGCGGACCGAACGGCGCCAGAGACGAGTTCCACCTCGCCGCAGCAGCCCAGAACCTCAGGAAGCTCGCGAAGCTTCTACCAAACGGACCTCAGATGAGGGCCGCGTGAGGACGAACGCGCCCGCCCGCAAAATCGCAGCTGTTGATAGCCTCCCTCGCAGGCCGACTTTTTCAACATGGGGTAACGGTCTGGCTGCTCTTCTTCGGAGGCCGATAGGATTGTCTCCGCTGCAACAGAGGAGATCGATCATGGAATACTTTGCTGGGCTGGACGTCTCGATGGAGGAGACGCACATCTGCCTCGTCTCGTCGATCGCGACG
>NZ_JBFTJP010000024.1:0-17291 GCF_056395485.1 Allobosea sp. 10L417 | reverse complement strand
CGCGCCAGTGGCGTACAGCCAACGATCAGTTCACCCGCTCGGTTCCGCAATTCCAGTAAAAAATTTCAGATCATGGGTCGTTCGACTCGAATGACCTCCACAGCATGAAAAGGCCTCGCCGGCCGGCCGAAGACCAGCAGGCCACGCTTTGCATCGGGAACGAAGGCATCGAGCCGGTCAGCGCGTCGCGCGTCGCGTCGCCCGCACAACGGTAGGCGCTGTAACGGCACCCGCTGCTTGGACGCGAAAAGTGCGCCCATCGATGTCTTGAGCTGGTCATCCGACGAAGCCAGATGATGCGGAAGCGGTTGTCTTAGCTCCTGCGGCTCCGGCAGCAGGCTGAAGGCAACGAGGCATCCCCCGGCTCCAAGCGCAGCCGATATAGGCGCGACCCATAGAGGGTGGCAGTTTCACCAATTATCTCGCGCGGCTCGAGCGGTCTCTGGATCTGTCCTTGCACGCACGATTCAATCAGATCGAAATCAGATCTAGCTGCGTATGCGAATCAGGCACGTGCGTGGGTTTCGAGCACAGAGACAGAAGCCTCCCCGGTCCGATCCCGAATTTTTGCGGATAGACCTTTTTTCTAAAGCGTCTTTTTACATATCCGCGTGCCTAGTTTTCTGCTTTTCTAAGTCGCTACGCCCATGCCGGCCCAAATCGAAACAGTGTGTACCTCATGGGGCCATTATGCGTTCAGATATCAATCACGAAAGTCTCTCTTCGAGCTACGAACAGTGTATGGTTTTCTTGAGAAGCGCATTCCTTTGCGCAATTGGCGAAAGGCAAGAAGACCTTCGCCTTCGAGATTCTATTCGGAGCGCATTCGACAATCTAGATGCGGCACGAAGCGCTGCGAATTCTTCGAATATCGTCCCATTTCGCCGGAATGCACCGAAGGCGCTCTAGGCCGGAAGAATGGGACGATGGCACTGGCGTTTGCCGCCTCGGACCATCTCTGACGTCGATCTATTCGAGATCACACTGCCAGCCTACCCACGCAGCGCGGACCTACGCGCGACGATGGACGTGAGCTCTGCAGTCCGGCGCCAGCGTCAGAATTGTGAAGCAACGCACCTGCTGTGAGGCATCCGATTATCGACGAGGTTGTTTCAATTGCGCTCCGTGGTGCCCGCATCAACTGTGCTGGCGGGCCGCTCGCCATCCATCGTAACGTGTTCGGCGACCACGAGCTTGCAATCGGCCAGCGGGTCGAGTTCCGGCCTTTCAGGACGGGTGGCGGCGCTACAATCGCCGCCAATGCTAACCCGATCACCGCTGAGCGTGCCGAGGTGTTGCGATGCTTTGCATAACCTCGCGGGGGTAGTTGAAAAAAAGTCGGAGAGCGCTGAATCGCCCCCACCCGAACACGACGCCGCGCGACAATTGAAATGTTGGTCTGCAACTACTCGCCGACGCCGCGGCCGGCGTGTTACCCGGCCGCTCCTGCGTCTTCTCCGTCTCCGGCTTCCGATCAACGTCCGGTTTGACGGAGACCTTCGTCGTCGCGTCTCGATCCGGCTCGCCTTGGATCGACGCGACCTTCTTCAAAAGGTGGATGCAGTTCTCGCCGAGGGGCCCGTTGACCAGGCCGTGGGCAGCCATCGCTCGCCTCCTTCAAACAGAGCCGATCAATCGCGGGGCCGATGCTTCTCGGCAGCTAAGCCGTCGCGATCAGCCTGCTCGAAAGGAGCATGCGACCCCGTTGCATTCCTCGACCGCGGATTGGGCCCGGGCCGCCGCTGATCCTCATCTCCCGGCTGGCCAGGTCGCCGCGGCGTATGAAAGTTCCCCCGCGCTGAAGCATCGCCCTGCGCGAGCGGTGAAGCCGCCGCTTCCCACTCCTGGACGGCGGCGACCAGTTCGGCCAGTTCAGTAGCCCCCTGGGTGCCCTCTTTTGCATCGGCCAGACGATGTATTTTCGCGGCCGCTTCCGCGTATTCCTGCTGCGTTGATATGCGCATTGCTGAATTCTCGCCGTTCTGCCATCGCTCCACCGCGCTCTCGATAACGATCCGCGCAGGGTAGAGATGCCGCGTCTCGGTGACGCCATCGCTGAGCAGCCACTCCTGCCCCGACCTTCGGACTACAATTGATGCCCGACATGTCGTTCCCCGATCGCCTCCCGGAAACGCGCGACCGTTCAAGCTCGATCGGAGCATCCGAGAGGCGAATGGCCTGACGCCGAGATCAGGCAGCTTTCTTATTCGCCGAGCCGATGCCGATCTTGGACAGGAGCTGGTCCGTCTTGGTCTCTTCGGCGAGCGTCTGATTGAGCAGCGCGACAGCATCGGTAAGGCCCAGCTCCCCTGCCCAGGTCTTCAGCGTGCCGTAGCGAGCAATCTCGTAGTGCTCTACCGCCTGCGCGGCGCCGACCAGCCCCGCATCGATCGCCGGGCTGCCCTCGAACTCCTCGATGATGCTCTTGCCCTCCTCGATGATGCCGACGATGGCGTCGCAGGTCTTGCCACGCGGGGCCTTGCCGAGAATCTCGAAGACCTCCGTGAGCCGCTCGACATGTGTTTCGGTTTCGTCGCGATGGGTTTCGAACAGTTTCCTGACCTCCGGCGAATTCGCCGCGCGCGCCATCTTGGGGAGCGCCTTCAGAATCTGCTTTTCGGCGTAGTAGATGTCCTTGAGCGTGTCTAGAAACAGGTCGTCGAGCTTCTTGGGTTCGGTTGCCATAAGGGCCTCCCTTGGTGGGTTGAAACTCCCTAAACCGAAGGGGCTTTCGGCGGTTCCCGCCTGAGGAGCGTTCTCCTAGTCGGGCGAGCACCCTGCGGCGACGTCGTGGGTAGATAGCGCTTTGCCGACTTTGAACCGAGCGCTGTTTCGTCGATTCCTTCTCTGGAAGAAGGCCATCATGTCCGACGATAAGCACTAGCGCGGACCCCCGGATCGTTCGCGAATCAATATCCGAGAGGACTAAGAGGTTCGCTATTGGACCGACAAGCTGGC
Organism: Allobosea sp. 10L417; assembly: GCF_056395485.1. Taxonomy (NCBI): domain Bacteria; kingdom Pseudomonadati; phylum Pseudomonadota; class Alphaproteobacteria; order Hyphomicrobiales; family Alloboseaceae; genus Allobosea; species Allobosea sp. 10L417. Next base: position 14,333 of record NZ_JBFTJP010000024.1, on the reverse strand, counting down.
TATCTCCAAAGCTCAACTCGAGGAGGTCGTCCGCAAGGTCGGGCCGTTGGCCAGCGCGGTGGAAGAAGAGCTTCGAAAGCAGCCTTGACGCAGGCAAGATTTAGACCCGTCCATTGACCCAGCCGGAAATGGCCAATGCGCTCGGATTGTCGACCGTTCACATGAATATGAAACTGCGCGAGATTCGCGAGGCGGGGCTTCTGACGCTTGAGGCAATCGGTTGAAGGTGCTCGACTGGGAGGGCCTCTGCACCTTGGCGGATTTCGATCCAGACTACCTCCACATCAAAAGAACAGCGGCGCCAGAACGCAGATAGTGGAACTCCCTCGGCGCAACTGCATTCTGCAAATATGCCAAGATACTTCTTCCACACTCGCGATGGCGAGAAGTTCGATCTGGATGACGAGGGCACGGAACTGCCCGATGAGCAAAGCGCTTACAACGCTGCCAAGGAGCTGCTCACCGCAATGAATATCGAGAAGCTGCCGAACGGGGATCACATTTCAATGGCGGTGACTGTCCAGGACGCTGTTGGCGGAGAGATCTGCGTAGCGACGCTCGAACTGCACACAAATCGGCCCTGAACCAATAACCTCTACGACCTCAGTTCGCATGCTTTGACCAGCTCCTCATGGGTCGCACGCCACCACAAAGCCCAGACCAGATCGTCGGGCAGTCCGGAGCTCCACGGGTGATGCCGGGCGGCGGTCTCCATAGGCACGAGCTCGCCGGTTACCTCAACGACGACGAGCGGCCCTTCATGGGACATCAGCACTCTGTCAAGCGGCAGCTCGCTTGCAGGCACGGGATAGCGTCGGCGGCGGCGCTCGGTCTCCGCTGCTTTCGCGTCTTCGTCTTCGGCGGTGGATTTCGCCGCTTCGCGCCTTTGCCTTCGAGCTTCCGGGTCGCTGCGTTCCGCGGCTGCTTCAATCGCCGGCCATCTCCTGCGAAGTTCATAGAACGATCGAAACGGAACGTGCCAGGCCTTGTCCTCGCCGTTCCACCACGCCCATGGCACCGCGCGTAATTCCTCGACGACGGTTCGCGAATAGGGGTGCGCAACACGATCTCATCGGCGCCCTCCAGATAAGGACTTACGATCGGCTCGAACGAGAAGTAATCGCGACCACGCTCATCAGGACTAATGCTCCTCGGAGCTCGCGGTCGAGCCATCGTATCGCGCGAAGCAGATCTGCGGTTCCCGTTCGGGAACGATGCGGCCATCGAGCTTCGCCAGCTTAAGGCAGCCTTAAGCTGACGGGAGGAATCCGGCGTCGAGGGAATGACATGCGCGTTCTGATCGTCGAAGACGACCCCATCCTTGCCGACGGGCTTGCCGTGAGCTTGAAGATCCATGGCATCAGCGCAGAGTTCGTCGGCTCCTGTGGCGTTGGCGAGCCGGAGAGAGCAGCATCCTTGTGGAAGACGAGGGGCGGGGTATTCCCGTCGATGAACTCGCGCTGGTCATGCAGCGCTTCTATCGGGGCCGAGAGCAACACCACAACGGAAGCGGGTTGGGTTTGGCGATTGCGGAAGCTGCGCTTGCGCACCTTCGCGAAAGCAAAGTCGAGCTAAGGAATATGGAAGGTGGCGGACTCCGGGCAACCGTTTCGCTCCTGAATACCGCGAGGCAGCAAAGCTCGCATCAGTAAGGCTAGCCGCGCTCCGCCAAAGTTGTGCCCAGAATCGACCGAATGGCCGGGGCAAAGGATTATCGGCTGATCGCCTATCGCGACGACAACGCGACGGGTTATCCATTGGTCACCGGCGATATTTTTACTCCGCGCATCGCGACGCCGGCGCAGTACCAGACGCAGATACTCGATCCCCTCTATGACAGCCTTGCGAATGTCGATCGGGAAGGCATTCTGCGTCATCCCTGGCTCAATTCCCGCGGAGAGATTCCTCGCTTCGACAGCAATGCAATCGAGATTAGTTTAACCGATACGCAGGAGAGCGTAGCGGCCGACCTGGCGGTGGCGGGAGGACGGCCGGCCCGTTCCAAACACTGTCGTTTGCAGCGATGCCGGGGGAGTAGGCCGTGGAGAAGCGCTACAGATCCGACAACGAGGATAAGGGTACAACGGGGACAATGATGCGTGATGGGCGCTTTGCGTCGCACAGGATGGTGTTACGAGCGACCCGCCGCCTGCGGCCTCGCCCTTCCGGATCGAAGGTATTGGGGTTGACGTCGAATTTCGGGAAATTCGAGGAGGAGATGTCGAGCCTGATCCGGTGACCGGCCTTGAACAAGGTCGCCGTGGCGAAGGGCTCGATGGTGATCCGGAACGGGACCTCCGGCTCGATCGGCTCCGGCTCCTCCCAGGAGTTGCGATAGCGGCAGCGGAAGATGCCGTCGGTCAGATTGAGCGCGAAACCGGTGGGATAATCCGCGGAGGGCGGATGCATATCGACAAGCTTGGCGGTGAAATCGGTGTCGGGCGCGTCGGACGCCACCCAGAGCTCGACCGTGATCGGCCCGACCACCGCCATGTCCTCTTCCAGCGGCATGCTTTCGAAGGCGAGCACGTCACGCCGCGCGATCAGCGGCATGCCGGCAGCGCGCGAGCCGAAGAAGCGCGGCCCCTCGCGCTGATCGAAGCCGCCACCCTCGAAGATTGGCTGGCCGCTCGTCAGCGCGCCGCCGATGGTCGGGACTGGGTCGGCCGGGTCGAAATCATAGGTCAGGGGCGCGGCGTCGGCGGCCGGCTCGTCGCGCGAGAGCTGCCCGTTGCCATGGATGTACCAATCCTGCCGTTCCGTGCCCGGCAGCGGCCAGTTCGAGGCCTCGATCCAGCGCCCGCCCTGGACGAGCCGCCCGTCGGCATTCTTCTCGCCCGAGCCGCCGCCCATCAGGAAGAGGCGCAGCGTCGGGTCGGCCTCCAGCCCGTTGGGCTCGTCCCGGAGCCAGCGATCGAACCACCGCCGGCGGAAATCGAGCCAGTTCGTCCCGACATTGCCGTCGAAGGGCGCGGCCTCGCCGAAGGAAACATCTCCCGCGAAGGTGGACTGGCGGTTCCCGTGCAGGCTGGGTCCCATGATGACGTTGAGATGGCGGCGTCCCGATGCGCCCAGGCCCGCGAAATTGTCGAAGGTCGTCTTCACATAGACGTCGTACCAGCTCGACATCAGCAGGATGGGGATGTCCGGCACCGCGTCGTAAAAGCCCTCCAGCCAGAGGCCCGGCCGTTTCCACTCGGGGCCGAAGGAGCCGGCGCGCCACTGATCGAGCAGATAGGTCTCGTATTCCGGCACCCAGCGCACCGGCGAGCGCCCCTCGCTCCACGGCATCACGCGGAACCAGGCGTGCAAATCCTCCGCGGCTAGGCCGGCGGCGACCACGGGGTCGGCGAGGGCATCCGGGCTTTCCTGCGCCCGGTTATAGGCCCAGGTCGCCTGCTTGAGCTCGAAGGCGCCGCCTTGCCGGATGCCGCATTGGAAGGCGTTCGAGAAGCCACCGGAATCGAGGATCATGCAGGCGAGGCCGGGCGGAGTCAGCGAAGCCAGTGCCGCCTGGGTGTGGGCGGCGTAGGACAGGCCCATCGTGCCGATTCTGCCATTGCACCAGGGCTGCGTGACGATCCAGGCGCAGGTGTCGTAGCCGTCCTCCGCGTCGGAAACGTATTTGACGAACTCGCCTTCCGAGCCGTAGCGGCCGCGGCAATCCTGATAGACCACCGCATAGCCGGCCCGGACGAAATGAGCGGCCACATCGGAGCGCGCCATGGGCTTGGCCTCACCACGGCCGATCTCGGCGCGCGAGCGCTCGGCCTTGCCATAGGGCGTGCGCTCCATCACGACCGGGAACGGGCCAGGAAAGGGCTGCCCGTCCCGCGCCGGCAGATAGATATCGGTGGCAAGCCGGATGCCGTCCCGCATCGTCACCATCACGTCTTTCAGCGTGACGACATCGCCATCGGTCGCGACGGATGCGGGATGCTCAGAGCCGGCCTTCATCGACAGGGTGCTCATTTCGCCAGCCCCGCCCGCGCCGCCGTAGTGTCCTCGGCCATGTTCGCCTCATAAGTGATGTTGCCTTTCGAGGCCCAGGCGATCTTCTGCCAATAGAGCGGAATCACTGGCAGATCGGCGAAGACCATCTTCGTCGCGGCCTGGATCGCGGCAATGCGCTTGCCCTCGTCGAACTGCGTCAACGCTTCCGACAGCGCCTTGTCGAAGGCGGGGTTGGAATAGCGCGCGCGGTTGAAGCCGCCGGTTCCGGCCTTGGGATCGGCGGTCATGAACAGGTTGCGCAGGCCGGGGCCGGCGGTCGGCGTCGTCGTGCCGAAAGAGAAGATGAAGGCAGAGAAGCTTTGCCGGCTCGCGGCGCCTGCGTAGACGTTGTAGGGTTGCGTGACGACGCCGTTCACCTTGATGCCGCCACGCGCGAACATCTGGCCGATCGCCTGCGCGATGTCCTTGTCCCCGGCGAAGCGGTCGTTCGAGGAATGGATGGTGATGCCGAAACCGTCCTTCAGCCCGGCCTGCTGCAATAGGGCCTTGGCCCCGGCGAGGTCATAGGCGAGGGGCTGGAGTGAGGGGTCGAAGCCGGCGACACCGTCCGGCACGAGCTGGCCGGCCGGCACGCCCCCCCCGTTGAGCAAACGCTCGACGATCGCTGGCACGTTGATCGATTTGGCGAGGGCCTGGCGGACGCGCGAATCCCGGAGCGGGTTCGGCTTCAGCGGCTTGCCATCCTTGTCGGTAACGAAGGGGCTCTCCTCCCGCGCCGTGTCGAGTGCGAGATAGATCAGCCGGGCCGAGGGGATCGTATGCACCTTCAAGCCCGCCGTCTTCTCCAGCACGGGCAGATCGGCGGGCGGGACGCCGTCGATCAGGTCGACCGCACCCGAGCGCAGCGCCGCGACGCGCGCCGCGTCATTGGCGATGAAGCGGATCGTCACCGTCTCGAAAAAGGGCTCCGCGCCCCAATAGCCATCATTGCGCGTGAGGACGACGCGGTCTCCCGGCACCCATTCCTTGAACCTGTAAGGGCCGGAGCCGACGAGTCCGTCGCCCTTGTTGTAGTCCTGCAAGGTCTTGCCCTCGGCGGCGGCCCTTTCGAGGATGTAGACGAAGCCGATCCGCTCCATCAGGTCCGGCGTCGGGGCGTCGGTCTTCACCTCCAGCGTCGTCGCGTCCAGCGCCTTGACGGAGATCACGCCCGAGACGTTGTTGGAAAACGGGGCCGGGCTGTTCGGGACATTGCGCGCCCGCTCCAGCGAGAATGCGACATCGTCGGCCGTGACCGGCTTGCCGTTCTGGAAGCGAGCGTCTTTGCGTAGGGTGACACGCCAGGTCGTCGGGTCGAGCGTCGTCCAGCTCTCGGCGAGGCTCGGATGCATGCCCAGATGGGCATCCGTCTCCACGAGCCGGTCGAAGATCTGCATGGCGATGTTCTGGTTCGGGCCGGTGCGCGAGAACAGCGGGTCCATCGCGGAGGGTTCGCTCGCCGTGCCGATGACGAGGTCGGCAGCCTGCGCCCCTCCCGGCGAGCCGAGGCAGGCGACGCTCGCGAGCAATGGGAGGAATGCGGCGAGGCGGGGCTTGAAGCTCATGAGATTCTCCTCCTCAGGCGCAGCCGCCGGCCGATAACGGCACGGCCGGGGCGTCGTTGAGATGGCAGGCGCTGAGATGCCGCTTGGCGACCGGCTTCAGGAGCGGCCGGGCCTGGGCGCAAGGCGAGAAGACGCGCGGGCAGCGAGGATGGAAGGTGCAGCCTGCCGGGGGATGCAGCGGCGAGGGGATTTCGCCGCGGATCGGCGTGAAGGCGCGCCGGCGCTCCTTGACCGAAGGCAATTCGCCCAGCAGGGCGGTGGTATAGGGGTGGTTCGGCGCGGCGAAGAACGACTCGGCCGGCGCGGTTTCCACCACGCGCCCGAGATACATGATCGCGACCCGGTCGCTGATATGCTTCACCACGCCGAGATCATGGCTGATGAAGAGATAGGTCAGGCCGAGCTCCTCGCGCAAGTCCATGAACAGGTTGATCACCTGCGCCTGGATCGAGACGTCCAGCGCGGAGACCGACTCGTCGCAGATGATCATGCGCGGCTTGACCGCGAGCGCCCGGGCGATGCCGATGCGTTGGCGCTGCCCGCCGGAGAACTGATGCGGGTAGCGCTTGCGGTAGGAGGGGTCGAGGCCGACCTTCTCGAGCAGTTCGGCAACATAGTCGTCGACCTCCCCACGCCGGATGAGGCCGTGCACCCGCGGCGCCTCGCCGACAAGGTCGACGACGCGCTTTCGCGGGTTGAGCGAGGACATCGGGTCCTGGAAGATCACCTGGACGGCAAGGCGCATCTCCAGCGCTTCGCTGCGCGAAAGCGAGGCGACGTCCTTGCCTTGCCAGAGCAAGCTGCCCTCGGTCAGCGGCAGGAGCCCGGCGAGCAAACGGCCGAGCGTGGACTTGCCGCAGCCGGACTCACCAACGAGGCCAACCACCTCGCCTTGCTGGATGGCGATGTCGACGCCTTCCACGGCATGGACGGTCTCCTCGGAGATGTTGGCGCCCAGCGCCCTGGCGAGCTTCTCCGCCGCGTCGAGGCCGCGGGAGAAACGCCGGACGAGGCCGCGACCTTCGATCATTGCTCCGGTCATGCCGCCACTCCGGTCGCAAGCGGATGGTGGCAGCGGAAGCTGTGACTGGTTCCCTGCAATGCAGGCTCCTGCTGGCAGATATCGGTCGCGGCGAAGCAGCGAGTCCGGAAGGCGCAGCCGCCGGGCCGTGCCAGCGGGGAAGGCGAAAGACCGGGGATGGGGTGCAGCCTCTCGCCCCGGGCCGCATTGGCGGGCAAGGCATCCATCAGGCCGCGCGTATAGGGATGGGCCGGCCGGTCGAGCACGTCGTCGGTATAGCCGGTCTCGACGATGCGGCCGGCATACATCACCGCAATGCGGTCGGCGAGGCTGGCGACGACACCGAGATCATGGCTGATCCAGATCAGCGCCATGCCGAACTCCGTGGAAAGCCGGCGCACCTCGAACAGGATCTGGCTCTGGATGGTGACGTCGAGCGCCGTCGTCGGCTCGTCGGCGATGATCAGGTCGGGTTTGTGCAGCAAGGCGATGGCGATGGCGACGCGCTGGCGCATGCCGCCCGAGAACTGGTGCGGATAGGCCTTCAGCCGCTCCTCGGGAGAGGGGATGCCGACGAGGCCGAGCGTGTCGCGGGCCCGCTCGCGCGCCTCCTTCCACGAGACCGCATCATGGGCGAGCACGGCCTCGACCATCTGCGTCTCGATCGAGAGCACAGGATTGAGCGTCATCATCGGGTCCTGGAAGATCATCGCGATCTTCTTGCCGCGCAGGCGCCGCAAGCTCTCGGTCGGGAGGCCGACCAGATTCTCGCCCTGGAACAGGATGCGCCCGCCCGCGACCCGGCCGGGTGGCTCGATCAGGCCGAGGATCGAGAAGCCGGTGATCGACTTGCCCGAGCCGGATTCGCCGACGAGGCCGAGAATTTCGCCGCGGTCGATGCTGAAGGAGACGCCGTCCACGGCGCGAACGAGGCCAGCCGCGCTGGCGAACTGGGTTTCGAGGTTTTCGACGACGAGCACCGGCGTCATGGCTCAGCGCTCCGCCAGGCGGGGGTTCAGCACTTCGCGCAGGCGGTCGCCGACGATGTTGATGCTGAAGACGAGGATGAGCAGCAAAATCCCCGGATAGACGCTGATCCAGTACTGCCCGGAGAGCAGCACCTGATAGCCGTTGGCGATGAGCAGGCCGAGCGAGGGCTGCGTGATCGGCAGGCCGATGCCGAGGAAGGACAAAGTCGCCTCGGCCGAGATCGCATTCGCGACCTGGAGCGTGCCGATGACGATGAGGGGCGAGAGACAATTCGGCAGGAGATGTCCGAACAGCATGCGCGGTCGCGAGAGGCCCAGCATGCGCGCCGCCTCGATGTAATCCTTGCCCTTCTCGACCAGCGCCGCGGCGCGGACAGCGCGGGCGAACATTGCCCATTGCACCAGCACGAGGGCGAAGATGACCTTGCCCACCCCCTGGCCGAGGATCGCGAGCAGCATCAGCGCGACGAGCAGCGTCGGAAAGCCCAGCATCAAATCGACCAGCCGCATGATCAGGCTGTCGACGCGCCCGCCGAAATAGGCGGCGGAAAGGCCGAGCACGGTGCCGACCAGCAAGGCGACGAGACCGGCGAGCGCGCCGACGAGGAGCGAGGTCCGCAGGCCGTAGATCATGGCCGAGAGCATGTCGCGCCCCTGCACATCCGTGCCGAACCAGTAGACCGAACCGTTCATGCTCTCGGAGCCCGGCGGCAGCTTCGAATCCATGATGTCCAACGTCGACAGGTCGTAAGGATCCTGCGGTGCCAGCGCCGGGCCAAAGACGGCGGCCAGGATGAGCAGGATGCAGACGAAGGCGGCGATCGTCGCCTTCGGGCTCTTCAGGATACCGGCCAGCGAGCGGGCTAGGAGACTGTCGGAATCGGGGCGCAGCGCCGCGAACAAAGCGGGTTTCGCGAAGGCCATCAGTTGCGCCCCAGCCGGATGCGCGGATCGAGGATGGAATACAGCACATCGACCGCGAAGTTCAGCAGGATGAACAGGCTGACGACGACGAGCAGGTAGGCGACCACCACCGGGCGGTCGAGCCGCATGATCGAGTCGATCAGGAGCTTGCCGATGCCGGGCCAGGCGAAGATCGTCTCGGTGACGACGCCGAAGGCGATCAACGAGCCGATCTCCATGCCGATCACCGTGACGAGCGGGATCATGATCGTCTTCAGCACATGGACCAGCACGACCCGGCGCTCGCTCAGGCCCTTGGCGCGGGCGAACTTGACGAAATCGAGCGGCATGGTCTCGCGCACGCCGGTTCGCGTCAGCCGGATGACGAGCGCCAGCTTGAAAAGTGCGAGATTGATCGCCGGTAGGATGAGATGGCGGATGCCTTCCCAGGAGGCGAAGCTGGTCTCGATGCCGAACATATGCCCGGTCGGACCGCGCCCGCTGGAGGGCAGCCATCCCAGCCAGACCGAGAAGATCATCACCAGCATCATGCCCTGCCAGAAATTCGGCAGGCTGAAGCCGAGGATCGAACCGGTCATGATCGTCTCGTCTGCGACCGAGCGCGGCTTCAGGCCGGCGATCAGGCCCAGTGGAATGCCGAAGACGAGCGCGATCAGAATCGCGACGAAGGCGAGTTCCAGCGTGGCCGGCAGGCGCTCCAGGATCAGCGAGATCGAGGGCTGGTTGAACACGAAGGAGCGCCCGAGATCGCCGTGCAACGCATTGCCGAGAAAGGCGAGGAACTGGATCGGCAGCGGCTTGTCGAGGCCAAGCGACGCTTCGACCTGCGCGCGTTCGGCCGCCGTCGCATCGGGCGCGATCAGCATCTCCGCGGGATCGCCGATGGCGTAGACGCCGACGAAGACGATGACAGCGGTCGCCGCCAGCACCAATATGCTCTGCATCAGTCGTCGAATGACGAAGACTGTCATCGAAGGCTCCCGGCGTCCGATACGGCGGCGTGATCGCCGTTCACGTATCGTGGCGACCATGGGCGGCACCGGAAGCCCGCGCAACCTTATGCGCAAAGCGCATCGGGCTATGCTTTGCCTTGCGCCTCGAGCCGGTTCTTCAGGATCTCGATGAAGGCTTCAGCGGAGCGCGAGAGCGGCGCGCCCTTGAGCGTGACGATGCCGTAGGCGCCGTGGATGCAGGGGCTGAAGGGGCGCTGCTCGATCGGCAGGTGCCGATAGAGCCCGGCGATCAGCTCCGGTACCACGGCGACGCCGAGCCCGCGCGCGACCAGGCCGCAGGTGGCCTCGACGGAATGGACCTCGATGCGCACAATCGGGAAGACGCCGGCCCGCCGCAACAGCCGCTCGAAGCGCAGGCGCGCCGGGCGTTGGCGGCCCAGCATGATAATGCCGTGCCCCGACAGGTCGCGCGGCGTCAGGGTCGCCTTGGCCGCGAGCGGATGGCCTGATGGCATGATGCAGACGGATTCGGAGCGCACGATCTCGCGGGCATCGAAGCCCTTGTCGCGCGGCGGCAGGCCAACGAAACCGATGTCCGCGACGCGCGCCAGTACCATCTGTTCGATCGCGTCGTAATGGCCGCCGATCAATTCGACCGATGCGTCGCGTCGCTCAGACAGATAGGTCTCGATCACCTCCGGCATCAGCGTCGCGATGAAGGAATGCGGCACCGCCACCTTCAGGAAGCGCTGGCCGACGGTTCCGGCTCGCAGATCCTCGGTGTAGCGCTTCAGCCGCGCGACAAGCGAGGTCAGTTCGCCGACCTCGTCCATCAGGGCGAAAGCTTCAGGCCGCGGCAGCAGACGCCCCTTTCTGCGCTCGAAGAGCTCGAAGCCCAGCTCCTCCTCGAGTTGGGTGAGCTGGCGGCTGACGGCCGATTGCGAAAGCCCTAGCGCGGTGGCCGCCGCGATGGTGGAGCCGCCCGCCATCACGGAACGGAAGATCTCGATCTGCCGGATCTTCACGGGCTGAAGTTCACGTGGTGCAGCGGCAGCATGAGATCGTGCAAGATCGTTGTCATCTGAGTGCGGTGTTGGAGGGCCCAGAAACCAGACAACCATGGATCATGTCAAAGGTACTGCCGATGCGAAGGCAGGGTGCAGTAAGTAAGCGCCGCGCCCGTTGGCCTGCCCCCTGAAAAGTGGTCCTCCGTGAAGTAGGCTTTTGGAGCCTTGGAGGTTGCCGCTATGGCGCAGAGGAAGCATTAGCCTGAAGAGATCGTCGCGAAGCTGCGGCAGGTCGACGTGTTGTTGTCGCAAGGTCGGCCCACCGGCATCGAGGGCGCCAAAGCTGACGCCAAGCCGAATCCATCCCTCTTCATCAACAATTCGGAGCCGACCATCACGGACGACGTCATCGTAATCGGAGGCAGCTTTGCCGATCTCGCCGGCGCCCTCCAACTCGGCCGCGCCCGCCGCAACGTTTCCGTTCTCGATACCGGCCTGCCGCGGAATCGCTTCGCCGGTCATTCGCATGGCATGCTCGGCCACGATCACAAGCCACCGCTCGACATCCTGGCCGAGGCGGCGGCAGCTGGCGCGCTATCCCACGATCAAACTGGTCAAAGCCCGGGCGGATAGCGTCTCCGGCGGCATAGACGATTTCTACGTCCGCACCAGCGGATAAAGGATGCCCAGGCGCTCGGGTTGGACAGCGGATTTCGGCGCGCTTCAAAAAGCTCTTGGTGGACGAGGCGGGAAGCGTACCAGTCATCGCTGCGCGGAATCTTGCGGCTCAACCGCGCCCCGCACGGCTCGACGCGTTCAGGCACGATCTTCCGCCGGCGGCTGAGCGGCGGCCCCTTGACGGTGTCGCAGCCCAGCCCGGCTCTGAGAATCCGACGCGCACACATCGAACGCAACTCAACAGCCCAACGAGTCGCGAACGGGCGCCGATGTGATTCGTTCCGGTGGAACTGGATGGCATCCCGCATGTTCGCACTTCCAGACGAAGGAGCAGCGAAATGCCGTTCGAGCACATCACTACCCCCACGGCTTCCACGACAGCCGGCGATTGAGCTTCACCCGCGTAGGTTTTGAGACTTGCCATGCCATGCCTCTGTATCGCTTCATCACCAACAACGACCGCTCGCACTCCGTCGATCTTGATTTGCCAAGCGACATCGCAGCCCGACGGGAAGCGCGAAAGGCCTTTGCCGAGGCCGCGTACGATGCGCTAGCCGACAGCGACCGTTGCGAGATGACAATGCAGGTGGAGCTGAATCGGCGAGTGATCTATCGAGGGCGCATCGCGTTCGATTGTGGCGACGTGAACGCTGAAAATGATTGAGGGAGGAAGTGCGGCGCGTGGAGCCGGGTTCCGACTGCGCGAAAAAGCCCGCACGATCGCACGCGCGTTACCGCGATCTCGGCCTACCGATGGGCCGAGTCCTGGACCGCAAATGGGCTTAAGTCAGGCTATGCCGCCTTCTTCGACGCGCGCCGCTCGGTCGCGAATGACACGCGCGCCGCGGTGCTCGCACCCGTATAGAGCGCCACCGGACCTGATCTCGCCGAATTTCAGATTGCCCTTCCAGTTCGCACGCGCCGCTACCATGGCACTCTTACTCCAGACGCAATACCACAGGTGTCAATGCGGAGCGGGGCGCTGGGTTCCAGAGGTGCGAAAGAGCCCTCCAGGGCAGATGCTGAATGATTGGAACAGCGATCYAATCACGCCAGTTGAATCGCTCGTCACTGATGTTCGTTACAAGGGGCTGCATCATGGACAACTCGAAACAGGATGGCGTCGCCTTCGTCTTCTTCCGCGTAACCAATCCATTTGAATACCGGGCCGCATTGGCAAGGTTGCGGGCCTTAGAGTCCGCCCCGCCGAATAGCGCGTTGGCTCAGGAGCGGACCCGCTTGGAATTGGCGGTGTCGCGATACCTGGCTACAGGGGGCGATCGGAAAGCCGAGCGATAGCGAGCGCGGGCCGCATCGATGGGACCTGGAGAGCTAGTGCGCAAATCGGTAGTCGCGATCACCGAAACGGCAAACCCCGCCACGGTGGTGGCGGGGTTCGCTGGGCCTCCAGCCCCTTGTCCGACCTTGGCCAGATCGGGCACCTCTCGGAAATCCGGATGGTGAACGCGGTCGAGTTCAGGAGGTTCCAGCGCCGCGAAAAGCCCGCCAGAGCGCCCAGCGGCCAAGTGAAGGAAGCCGCCGTTGCCCAGCATCGGCTTCCTGTAGGCATGTCGCTTTTGGGCGCGAAAACGGCCTCCTTTTCCCTAGAAGTGGACCGCAGGGAAAAATTTTGGGAGCAGGGCAACGGTTCGCAAGATCAAGGCCGATCGGAACCGCCGCCTTCGGCCGTAGTTTCGGAGTGGCACGAACCTTGTGATGTTGGCCAATGGCTATAGAAATCGAACGGAAATTTCTGGTAACCGGCGATGGATGGCGCCAGAGCGCCAGATCCGCAAGCTTGCTTCGTCAAGGCTACCTGAGCCCGGTCGGATTAGAGGCCACCGTCCGAGTTCGTTGCCTTTCAGACAAAGCGTGCTTGGCGATAAAGGGGCCGCGCGTTGGCCTCGCTCGGGCCGAATTCGAATACGAGATACCACTTGCGGACGGTGAAGAGATACTCAGAACGCTCTGCGAAAACCGCGAACTTAAGAAGGTGCGATACATCGTCGAAGCTGAGGGTCTGATCTGGAATATTGACGAGTTTCGGGGCGCCCACTCCGGTTTGGTACTAGCGGAAGTGGAGCTGACACGCGCTGACCAGCCCCTCAACCTTCCTGCTTGGGTCGGAGAAGAAATCACCGGTCGTCACGAATATCGGAACGCCGTGCTGGCCGAGGGAGGCATTGCATCACGAGCCGCGTTCAGGGCTTAACTACCGAACCCCACTATACTGCAGCGCCACCATCTCCGCCGGGAGTCGCCTGAGCTTGTCGGACGCTTCGGCGAGTGCGTCGGCGTCGATGGTGGCCGGGTCAATATCGACCGGCCCCAGCACGTTGTGAGCCATAGCGGTGACGTCGTGGGCCTCGACGAGGAGTGCGAGAAGTGCCTGATACAATGCTGTATTCATTCTAGCGCACGCGGATTTCGCATCGAGCGAGATAGCGACAGATGTTGAGCTCAAGCTCGGCCCGCTCCCGTGCTCGGGGAGAATCCTCGGCCGCGATCTCAAGCCGTCGCAAGCGCTCAAGTGCCTCGCGCAATTGCTCGGGGGTCTCAATAGGTTCGAATGTCGGCAGAATGCGGGTTTGGGTCGAGTTCTGCATCGTCATCCTCCAGGACGATATTTTGCAGAGAGTCGAAGGAAGCCGCACCGAAGGTGCGACTCTGACGCGCCTCCCTACCGCCTTCCGAGGATGCCCCTAAACACGTCGATGAAGGATTTCACCGGCGCTCGAAAGCGGCAGGATAAAAACCGGAGAAAATCAGAACGGTTCCCGCGCGCTAAGGCGATCTTGGCCTACCGATAGGCCGAGTCTTAAACGTCGACCGGAATCTGGCCAATTGAAGCGTGACTGGGCAAAAATTGCTAGATTGAGCCTTCCGAAGCCGATCTCAAGGCCATCCTCCGCTGTCGACCTCGGACAGTGGTTTCGAAGGACTTGCAGTGCGCGTCGATGCGTATGATGCCGCCGCTGCGGTGTCCAATTGAAGGGTAATCAAATCGGCCAGCTCGGCCGCCAAGTTTGATCCGGTCCGCAGTTCGCCGTTTGTTGAGTAGGCCCATTTCACTGCAGTCGTACGAGCGTCGATCAGGCGCGTGCTGACGCGCCACCTATCCGCTGACTGGCGAACGCTGCCTTCAACGATGTACAGGTGCGCTATTTGCTTGCCTCGGTCGCCGGCCACCGAACTAACCGGCC
>NZ_JBFTJP010000023.1:0-20479 GCF_056395485.1 Allobosea sp. 10L417 | reverse complement strand
ATCTGGTCATACGCCGTGAACGACGCGCCGCCGGACTCGGCCAGGACCTTCGTGATCGCAGCCGTCAACGACGTCTTGCCATGGTCGACGTGACCAATCGTGCCAATGTTGCAGTGCGGCTTCGTACGAGCGAATTTCTCTTTGGCCATCGTAGCCTCCGTCAGATCTTGTTCAAATGTTCAGTCGGTTCGGTGCGGAGCTCAGGCGTACTTGGCCTGAACCTCGGCGGCGACCGCCGACGGCACCTGCTCGTAGTGGTCGAACTGCATCGTGTAGTTCGCGCGGCCCTGCGAGAAGGAACGCAGCTGGTTGACGTAGCCGAACATGTTCGCCAGCGGAACCATCGCGTTGATCACGACGGCGTTGCCGCGCATGTCCTGGCCCTGGATCTGGCCGCGACGCGAGTTCAGGTCGCCGATGACCGAGCCGGTATAGTCTTCCGGGGTCACAACCTCGACCTTCATGATCGGCTCGAGCAGCACGGAGCCGCCCTTCTGCAGACCTTCGCGCAGCGCTGCACGGGAGGCGATTTCGAAGGCCAGAGCCGACGAGTCGACTTCGTGGAAGGCGCCATCGATCAGCGTGACCTTGACGTCCACGACCGGGAAGCCGGCGAGAACGCCCGAGCCGATGACCGAGTTCAGGCCCTTCTCGACGCCGGGGATGTATTCCTTCGGCACCGAACCACCGACGACCTTCGACTCGAACTCGAAGCCCTTCCCGGTCTCGTTCGGCTCGATGACGAGCTTGACGCGGGCGAACTGGCCCGTACCGCCGGTCTGCTTCTTGTGGGTGTAGTCGATCTCGGCCTTCTTGGTCAGCGTCTCGCGATACGCAACCTGCGGCGCGCCGATATTGGCGTCGACCTTGTAGGTGCGCTTCAGGATGTCGACCTTGATGTCGAGATGCAGTTCGCCCATGCCCTTCAGAATGGTCTGGCCGCTCTCCTGGTCGGTCGACACGCGGAAGGACGGATCCTCGTTCGCGAGCTTCGACAGGGCGAGGCCCAGCTTCTCCTGGTCGGCCTTGGACTTCGGCTCGATCGCGATCGTGATGACCGGCTCGGGGAACTCCATGCGCTCCAGGATGACCGCGTTGGTCGGGTCGCAAAGCGTGTCGCCGGTGCGGACGTCCTTCAGGCCGGCCAGGGCGACGATGTCGCCTGCGAAAGCCTCCTTGATGTCCTCGCGGTTGTTCGCATGCATCAGCAGCATGCGGCCGACGCGCTCTTTCTTGTCGCGGGTCGAGTTGATGACGCCCTGGCCGGCCTCGACCTTGCCCGAATAGATGCGGCAGAAGGTGATCGTGCCGACGAAGGGGTCGTCCATGATCTTGAAGGCAAGCATGGAGAACGGATCTTCGTCCGTCGGATTGCGGACGGTGGGCTCTTCGGTCTTGAAGTCGATGCCTTCGACCGCGCCACGATCAACCGGCGACGGCAGATAGTCGACGACGGCGTCGAGCAGCGGCTGCACGCCCTTGTTCTTGAAGGACGAGCCACAGAGAACCGGGTGGAAGGCGCGGCGCTGCACGGCGGTGCGGACCAATCGGCGCAGCGTGTCGGCGTCGGGCTCGGTGCCTTCGAGATAGGCTTCCATCGCCGCATCGTCCATTTCGACGGCCGCCTCGACGAGCTTCGAGCGGTACTCGGCGGCCTTCTCAGCGAGATTGGCCGGAATGTCCTGCTCTTCGAAGGACGCACCGAGCGCCTCGCCGTTCCAGACGATCGCCTTCATCTTCACGAGGTCGATGACACCAGCGAATTCGGCCTCGGAACCGATCGGAATCTGCAGGCAGACGGGCTTGCCGGCGACGCGGTCGATGATGTCCTGGACGCAGCGATAGAAATCGGCGCCGATCTTGTCCATCTTGTTGACGAACACGATACGCGGCACGTCGTACTTGTCGGCCTGGCGCCAGACGGTCTCGGTCTGGGGCTCGACGCCCTGGTTGCCGTCGAGCACGCAGACAGCGCCGTCGAGCACGCGCAGCGAACGCTCGACCTCGATGGTGAAGTCGACGTGGCCGGGGGTGTCGATGATGTTCAGGCGGTTGTCGCGCCAGAAGCAGGTCGTCGCAGCCGAGGTGATCGTGATGCCACGCTCCTGCTCCTGCGTCATCCAGTCCATGGTCGCGGCGCCGTCATGGACTTCGCCGATCTTATGGGACTTGCCGGTGTAATAGAGGATGCGCTCGGTCGTCGTCGTCTTGCCGGCATCAATGTGGGCCATGATGCCGAAGTTGCGATAACGGTCGATGGGATGGGAACGGGCCATGATCGTGCTCTGTGTCTCGGGTCAGCGCGCCGCTTACCAGCGGTAGTGCGAGAAGGCGCGGTTGGCTTCCGCCATCCGGTGCGTGTCTTCGCGCTTCTTGACGGCGTTGCCGCGGTTGTTGGCCGCGTCCATCAGCTCCGCCGAGAGGCGCTCGACCATGGTCTTGTCGTTGCGGCCGCGCGCGGCCGAGATCAGCCAGCGGATCGCCAGCGCCTGGCGGCGCTCGGTGCGAACCTCGACCGGAACCTGATAGGTCGCGCCGCCGACGCGGCGGGAACGAACCTCGATCGCCGGAGCGACATTCTCGAGCGCCGACTTGAACACGCCGAGCGGCTCGCTCTTGGTCTTCGCCTCGATGATGTCGAAGGCACCGTAGACGATCCGCTCGGCGGTCGACTTCTTGCCTTCATACATCACGGAGTTCATGAACTTGGTCACGACGATATCACCGAACTTCGGGTCCGGGATAACTTCGCGCTTTTCGGCACTGTGGCGGCGGGACATCGTCTAGTCTCCGGTCAAATCTTCAACGCGGCGGATCGGCCTGGGCTCATCGCCCGGCCGATCGGGCCGAACTCACTTAGGACGCTTGGCGCCGTACTTCGAACGGCGCTGCTTGCGGTTCTTGACGCCCTGCGTGTCGAGCACGCCGCGCAGGATGTGATAGCGCACACCGGGAAGGTCCTTCACGCGGCCGCCACGGATCATGACGACCGAGTGCTCCTGAAGGTTGTGACCTTCACCCGGGATGTAGCCGATCACCTCGAAGCCGTTCGTCAGACGAACCTTGGCAACCTTGCGGAGCGCCGAGTTCGGCTTCTTCGGGGTCGTCGTATAAACGCGCGTGCAGACGCCGCGCTTCTGCGGGCACGACTCGAGCGCCGGGGCGGTGTTACGCGCCTTCACGGGCGAGCGTGGCTTGCGGATGAGCTGGCTGATTGTCGGCATTCTGGCCTCTCGCCCCACTGAGCGTTTGGAAATTCTCTGATCAATCTCCCAGCCCGAACTACGCCATGACATAAACGAAGCGCGCCATCGGCTCCCGTCGAGGGGCCTCAGGCGCGTTCGCCAGCAGAGGAACACGGGAAGCCCGCGTTCATGCATCCTGCCATGTCGTCATTCGACGCTGGAATTCCGACGGAGTTTCGGTCGCGAAACTCGCTTGCGAATCTGGCGCAAGCGACAAACGTGTCCGACAGCCGTCGACAGTGGCGCGCTTATGACTCACCCAGAGATTCGCGTCAACCCCGAAACCGCCGAAAATGGCGGGGTTTTGCGGGGTTGGAGCAGGTTCGCCCCCTGCCCGCCTCTCCTTGAAACAAAAAGGCCGCCCTGACGGGGCGGCCTTTCCGATGATTACCGAGGATCGCTCGCGGCCGAGACTTACTCGGCGGCGGGGAGCACGGCGGCAGCTTCCTTGGCGGCCTTCGCCGCCGCATCCGCCTTCTGGCCGACGATGAGATCGTCGCGGCGCGTGGCCACCTGCTTGATGCGGGCGACCTGGGCGCCGGTGCCGGCCGGGATGAGCGAGCCGACGATGACGTTCTCCTTGAGGCCTTCGAG
This sequence comes from Allobosea sp. 10L417, assembly GCF_056395485.1. Lineage (NCBI taxonomy): Bacteria > Pseudomonadati > Pseudomonadota > Alphaproteobacteria > Hyphomicrobiales > Alloboseaceae > Allobosea > Allobosea sp. 10L417. The sequence continues at coordinate 16,640 of NZ_JBFTJP010000023.1, read as the reverse complement.
CATGTCCGACTTGCCGTTGACCGCCGCCTCGGTGAGGACGCGGGTGGTCTCCTGGAAGGACGCCGCCGAGATGAAGGAGCGGGTCTGCAGCGAGGCCTTGGTGATGCCGAGCAGGACCGGCACGCCGGAAGCCGGCTTCTTGCCCTCCTCGCGCAGCTTCGCGTTGACCTCTTCCAGTTCGATGCGGTCGATCTGGTCGCCGGTCAGGATATCGCTGTCCCCCGACTCGGTGATCTCGACCTTCTGCAGCATCTGCCGGACGATGACCTCGATGTGCTTGTCGTTGATGGTCACGCCCTGGAGGCGATAGACCTCCTGGATTTCGTTGACCAGATAGGCTGCCAGTTCCTCGACGCCCTTGATAGCCAGGATGTCGTGCGGGGCCGGGTTGCCGTCGAGGATGTAGTCACCGACCTCCACGACGTCACCTTCCTGGAGATGGATGTGCTTGCCCTTCGGGATCAGGTACTCGACCCCGTCGGAACCGTCATGCGGCGTCAGCGTGACGCGGCGCTTGTTCTTGTAGTCCTTGCCGAAGCCGATCACGCCCGACTTCTCGGCAATGATCGCAGCATCCTTCGGACGACGCGCTTCGAACAGCTCCGCCACGCGCGGCAGACCACCGGTGATGTCGCGGGTCTTGGCCGAGTCGGTCGAGACACGCGCCAGCACGTCGCCGGCCTTGATCAAGTGGCCCGGCTCCACCGAGATAATGCCGTCGACCGGCAGGATGTAGCGGGCCTCGCCACCACGGGCGAGCTTCGCCACCTTGCCGTCCGCGCCGAAGATCACCATCGCTGGCTTGAGATCAGCCGTACGGGCCGAACCGCGCCAATCGATGACGACGCGCTTGGAGATGCCCGTCGCTTCGTCGGTCGTCTCGGTGATCGACATGCCGTCCACGAGATCCTCGTAGCCGACCTTGCCGTCCACTTCCGCCAGGATCGGGCGGGAATAGGGGTCCCACTCGATCAGGCGCTGGCCGCGCTTGACCTTGTCGCCCTCGTCGACCCGCAGCTTCGAGCCAAACTGAACGCGATGGACCGCGCGCTCGGCTCCATCAGGCCCGACGATCACGATGGCGATGTTGCGCGCCATGGCGATCAGGTCGCCGTCCGAGTTCCGCGCGACGTTGCGGTTGCGCATCTTGACCGTGCCTTCGAAGTTCGACTCGACGAAGGACTGGTCGGCGATGGTGGCCGCGCCGCCGATGTGGAAGGTACGCATGGTGAGCTGCGTGCCCGGCTCGCCGATCGACTGCGCCGCGATGACGCCGACGGCCTCGCCCATGTTCACGGGCGTGCCGCGGGCCAGATCGCGCCCGTAGCAGGTGGCGCAGACGCCGTTCTTGGTCTCGCAGGTGAGGACCGAACGGATCTTCACCTCCTGGACGCCGGCGGCATTGATCTTGGCGATGTCGCTCTCTTCGATCACCACGCCCTTGGCGACGATGACCTTACCCTCGACATCAACGATGTCCTCGGCCGTCGCGCGACCCAGGATACGCATGCCGAGCGAGGCCACGATCTGGCCCGCATCGACGATGGCGCGCATCTTGATGCCGTTATCCGAACCGCAATCCACCTCGGAGATGATCGCGTCCTGCGCCACGTCGACGAGGCGGCGTGTCAGATAGCCGGAGTTGGCCGTCTTCAGCGCCGTGTCGGCGAGGCCCTTACGGGCGCCGTGGGTCGAGTTGAAGTACTCGAGAACGTCGAGGCCTTCCTTGAAGTTCGAGATGATCGGCGACTCGATGATCTCGCCCGACGGCTTGGCCATCAGGCCGCGCATGGCGGCGAGCTGGCGCATCTGCGCCGGCGAACCACGGGCGCCGGAGTGCGACATCATGTAGATCGAGTTGATCTGCTTGTCGCGGCCGGTCTCGTCCTTCTGGACGGTCGAGATGCGGGCCATCATCTCCTGGGCGAGCTTGTCGGAGCACTTCGCCCAGGCGTCGACGACCTTGTTGTACTTCTCGCCCTGAGTGATCAGGCCGTCCTGGTACTGCTGCTCGTAATCCTTGGCGAGCGCGCGGGTCGTGTCGACGATCTCCCACTTGTTCTCCGGCACGACCATGTCGTCCTTGCCGAAGGAGATGCCGGCCTTGAACGCGTGGCGGAAGCCCAGCGCCATGACACGGTCGCAGAAGATCACCGATTCCTTCTGACCGCAGCCGCGATACACGGCATCGATCATTCCGGAGATTTCCTTCTTGGTCATCAGGCGGTTGCTGACGTCGAAGGACACGGCCGGATGGTCCGGCAGCGCGGTCGAGAGGATCACGCGGCCCGGCGTGGTGTCATAGATCTTCGTGTACGGCTTGCCGTCCTTGCCGGTGCCGGTCCAGCGATATTTGATCTTCGAATGCAGCGTCACGACCTTCTCGTGCAGCGCGTGCTCGAGTTCGCCGAAATCACCGAAGACCTTGCCCTGGCCGGGCTCGCCGTCCGAAACGATCGAGAGGTAGTAGAGGCCGAGCACGATGTCCTGCGACGGCACGATGATCGGCATGCCGTTCGCCGGGTGCAGGATGTTGTTGGTCGACATCATCAGCACGCGCGCTTCCAGCTGCGCTTCCAGCGACAGCGGGACGTGCACGGCCATCTGGTCGCCGTCGAAGTCCGCGTTGAAGGCGGCGCAGACCAGCGGGTGGAGCTGGATCGCCTTGCCCTCGATCAGCACGGGCTCGAAGGCCTGGATGCCGAGGCGGTGCAGCGTCGGCGCCCGGTTCAGCATCACCGGATGCTCGCGGATGACCTCGTCCAGGATATCCCAGACCTCCGGCTTCTCCTTCTCGACGAGCTTCTTGGCCTGCTTGACCGTGGTCGAGTAGCCCTTGGCGTCGAGGCGCGCATAGATGAACGGCTTGAACAGCTCGAGCGCCATCTTCTTCGGCAGGCCGCACTGGTGCAGCTTCATCTCCGGGCCGACGACGATGACCGAACGGCCGGAATAGTCGACGCGCTTGCCGAGCAGGTTCTGGCGGAAGCGCCCCTGCTTGCCCTTCAGCATGTCGGCGAGCGACTTCAGCGGGCGCTTGTTGGCACCCGTGATGACGCGGCCGCGACGGCCGTTATCGAACAGGGCGTCGACCGACTCCTGCAACATCCGCTTTTCGTTGCGGATGATGATGTCCGGCGCGCGCAGCTCGATCAGCCGCTTCAGGCGGTTGTTGCGGTTGATGACGCGGCGGTAGAGGTCGTTCAGGTCCGAGGTCGCGAAGCGGCCGCCGTCAAGCGGCACGAGCGGGCGCAGATCCGGCGGGATGACCGGAATCTGGGTCATCACCATCCATTCCGGCTTGTTGCCCGACTCCTGGAAGGCCTCGATGATCTTGAGGCGCTTCATCAGCTTCTTGGGCTTCAGCTCCGACGTCGTCGTCGCGATCTCATGCTTGAGGTCGGCGTTGATCTGGTCGAGGTCGAGCGCGCGCAGCATCTCGCGGATGGCTTCCGCGCCGATCATGGCGGTGAAGGTGTCCGCGCCGTACTCCTCCTGAGCCCGGACGTACTCCTCCTCCGACAGCAGCTGACGGTCCTTGAGCGGGGTAAGGCCCGGCTCGATGACGACGTAGCTTTCGAAGTACAGGATGCGCTCAAGGTCCTTGAGCGGCATATCCATCAGGAGGCCGATGCGCGAAGGCAGCGACTTCAGGAACCAGATATGCGCCACCGGGGCGGCGAGTTCGATATGGCCCATGCGCTCGCGCCGGACGCGGGCGAGCGTGACTTCGACGCCGCACTTCTCGCAGATGACGCCCTTGAACTTCATGCGCTTGTACTTGCCGCACAGGCACTCGTAGTCCTTGATCGGCCCGAAGATGCGGGCGCAGAACAGGCCGTCGCGCTCCGGCTTGAACGTGCGGTAGTTGATGGTCTCCGGCTTTTTGATCTCGCCATAGGACCAGGACAGGATCTTCTCCGGGCTCGCGATCGAGATCTTGATCGCGTCGAAGGCCTGCTGGACCGGCTGCTGGCCGAAAAGGTTCATGACCTCTTGCTTCATCGCCTGTCTCCTTCCGCCGGCGGGGGCTAGGGCCGCCCTGCCCGGCTGGTAAATTCCGTCGGCCGGCGGCGTCAGTGCCGCCGGCATCTATACAAGGCTTGGTTAACGGCTCACTCGGCCGCTTCGGCCGGCGGCAACTCGCCCGGCTTCGCCTTGTTGTTGATGAGCTCGACGTTGAGGCCGAGCGAACGCATCTCCTTGACGAGAACGTTGAAGCTCTCGGGGATGCCGGCCTCGAAGTTGTCCTCGCCGCGCACGATCGACTCGTAGACCTTGGTGCGGCCGGCGACGTCGTCTGACTTCACCGTCAGCATCTCTTGCAGCGTGTAGGCGGCGCCGTAGGCTTCGAGCGCCCAGACCTCCATTTCGCCGAAGCGCTGGCCGCCGAACTGCGCCTTGCCACCCAGCGGCTGCTGGGTGACGAGCGAGTACGGTCCGATCGAACGCGCGTGGATCTTGTCGTCCACGAGGTGGTGCAGCTTGAGCATGTAGATGTAGCCCATCGTGACCTTGCGGTCGAAGGGCTCACCCGTGCGCCCGTCATAGAGGGTCGACTGACCCGACGAGTGCAGGCCCGCCTGCTCCAGCAGCCGCTCGATATCGGCTTCCTTGGCGCCGTTGAAGACCGGGGTCGCCACCGGCACGCCACGGCGCAGATTCTGGCCCATCTCGACGAGTTCGTTCTCGTCCATCGAGGCAATGATCTCATTGTCCTCGTAGACGGCATCGAACTGGGCCTTCAGCGCCTTGAAGTCGTGCGTCTTCTTGTAGGCATCGAGCGCCGCGCTGATCTGCCTGCCGAGACCGGCGGCCGCCCAGCCCAGATGCGTCTCCAGGATCTGGCCGACATTCATGCGGCTGGGCACGCCGAGCGGGTTCAGCACGATATCGGCATGGGTGCCATCCTCGAGGAACGGCATATCCTCGACCGGCACGATGCGCGAGACCACGCCCTTGTTTCCGTGACGGCCGGCCATCTTGTCGCCCGGCTGGATCTTGCGCTTCACCGCGACGAAGACCTTGACCATCTTCATCACGCCCGGAGGCAGCTCGTCGCCGCGCTGCAGCTTCTCGACCTTGTCGAGGAAGCGCTGCTCGAGGCGCTTCTTCGACTCGTCGTACTGCTTCCGCATCGCCTCGATCTCGGTCATCAGCGAGTCTTCGGCGGTGGCGAACAGCCACCACTGCGAACGCGGGAACTCGCTCATCACCTCGCGGGTGATGACCGTGTCCTTCTTGAAGCCCTTCGGGCCGGCTAGGCCGGTCTTGCCGGTCAGGATCTCGGCCAGACGCGCAAAGGTGTTGCGGTCCAGGATCGCCTGCTCGTCGTCGCGGTCCTTGGCAAGACGCTCGATCTCCTCGCGCTCGATCGCCTGGGCGCGCTCGTCCTTGTCGACGCCGTGGCGATTGAACACGCGCACTTCGACGATCGTGCCCTGCACGCCGGGCGGAACGCGCAGCGAGGTGTCGCGGACGTCCGAAGCCTTCTCACCGAAGATGGCGCGCAGCAGCTTCTCTTCCGGGGTCATCGGGCTCTCGCCCTTCGGCGTGATCTTGCCGACGAGAATGTCGCCCGCCGCCACTTCTGCGCCGATATAGACGATGCCGGCTTCGTCGAGGTTTTTCAGCGCCTCTTCCGAAACGTTCGGAATGTCGCGCGTGATTTCCTCAGGGCCCAGCTTGGTGTCGCGGGCCATGACCTCGAACTCCTCGATATGGATCGAGGTGAAGACGTCCTCGGAGACGATCTTCTCGGAGAGAAGGATCGAGTCCTCGAAGTTGTAGCCGTTCCACGGCATGAACGCGACGAGCACGTTACGGCCGAGCGCGAGCTCGCCGAACTCGGTCGACGGGCCGTCGGCGACGATGTCGCCCTTCTTGACGACGTCGCCGACGCGCACCAGCGGACGCTGCGTGATGCAGGTCGACTGGTTCGAGCGCTGGAACTTCTGCAGCCGGTAGATGTCGACGCCCGGCTTCGTCGGATCCATCTCCTCCGAAGCGCGGATGACGATACGGGTCGCGTCGACCTGGTCGACGATGCCGGCGCGGCGGGCTGCAATCGCGGCGCCCGAGTCACGGGCCACAACCGCTTCCATGCCGGTGCCGACGAAGGGCGCGTCGGCGCGAACCAGCGGCACCGCCTGGCGCTGCATGTTCGAGCCCATCAGCGCGCGGTTCGCGTCGTCGTTCTCAAGGAACGGGATCAGCGCCGCGGCGACCGAGACGAGCTGCTTCGGCGACACGTCCTGGAAGTCGACCTTGTCGACCGGGGTGACGATGACTTCGCCGGCGCGACGGCAGACAATCAGGTCGTCGGTCAGGCGGCCTTCCTTGTCGACGGCGGCATTCGCCTGGGCGACGTTGTACTTCGCCTCTTCCATCGCCGAGAGATAGATCACCTCGTCCGTGACCTTGCCGTCGCGGATGCGGCGATACGGGCTCTCGATGAAGCCGTATTTGTTAACCCGCGCGAAGGTGGCGAGCGAGTTGATCAGGCCGATATTCGGGCCTTCCGGCGTCTCGATCGGGCAGATGCGGCCGTAATGCGTCGGGTGCACGTCGCGCACCTCGAAGCCGGCGCGCTCGCGGGTCAGACCACCCGGGCCAAGCGCCGAAAGACGACGCTTATGCGTGACTTCCGAGAGCGGGTTCGTCTGGTCCATGAACTGCGAGAGCTGCGAGGAGCCGAAGAACTCGCGCACGGCGGCAGCCGCCGGCTTCGCGTTGATCAGGTCCTGCGGCATGACCGTGTCGATATCGACCGAGGACATGCGCTCCTTGATGGCGCGCTCCATGCGCAGCAGGCCCAGGCGGTACTGGTTCTCCATCAGCTCGCCGACCGAGCGGACGCGGCGGTTGCCGAGATGGTCGATGTCGTCGATCTCGCCCTTGCCGTCGCGCAGGTCGACCAGCGCCTTCACGACCGCGAAGATGTCCTCCTTGCGCAGGATGCGCACGGTGTCCTCGGCGTCGAGGTCGAGGCGCATGTTCATCTTCACGCGGCCGACGGCGGAGAGGTCGTAGCGCTCGGCGTCGAAGAACAGCGACTGGAACATGTTCTCAGCCGTCTCGAGGGTCGGCGGCTCGCCGGGACGCATCACGCGGTAGATGTCGAACAGGGCTTCCTCGCGGCGCGAGTTCTTGTCGACATTGAGCGTGTTGCGGATGTACGGGCCGACCGTGATGTGGTCGATGTCGAGCACCGTGATCTCGTCGAAGCCGTCATCGGTGAGCTGCTTCAGCAGCTTCTCGGTGATCTCCTCGCCGGCCTCGGCATAGACTTCACCCGTCGCCGGATTGACCAGGTCCTCGGCGATGTACTGCGTATAGAGGTCCTCGTCCTGCGCGCGCAGGAACTTGAGGCCCTTCTCGGCGAGCTGGCGGGCGGTGCGGGCGACAAGCTTCTTGCCGGCCTCGACCACGACCTCGCCGGTGTCGGCGTCGATCATGTCCTCGGTGGCCTTGAAGCCCTTCATGCGCTCCGCATCGTAGGGAACGCGCCAGCCCTTGGCGTCCTTGGTGTAGATGATGTGGTTGTAGAAGCGGTTGAGGATCTCCTCGCCGTCCATGCCGAGCGCGAACAGCAGCGAGGTGACCGGAATCTTACGCTTCCGGTCGATGCGGGCATAGACGATGTCCTTGGCGTCGAACTCGATGTCGAGCCAGGAACCGCGATAGGGGATGATGCGCGCGGCGAAGAGCAGCTTGCCCGAGGAATGGGTCTTGCCCTTGTCGTGGTCGAAGAACACGCCCGGCGAACGGTGCATCTGCGAGACGATGACGCGCTCGGTGCCGTTCACGATGAAGGTGCCGTTATCCGTCATGAGCGGCATGTCGCCCATGTAGACATCCTGCTCCTTGATGTCCTTGACCGACTTGGCCTGGGTGTCCGGATCGATATCGAACACGATCAGGCGCAGCGTCACCTTGAGCGGCGCAGAGAAGGTCATGCCGCGCTGGCGGCACTCGTCGACGTCGTATTTCGGCGGCTCGAAGGTGTACTTCACGAACTCCAGCAGCGAGGCGCCGGAGAAGTCACCGATCGGGAAGACCGACTTGAAGACGGACTGAAGGCCCTCGTCGGGCCGGCCGCCCTTGGGTTCGTCGACCATCAGGAACTGGTCGTAGGACGCCTTCTGAACCTCGATGAGGTTCGGCATCTGCGCCACTTCCTTGAGTTTGCCGAAGAACTTGCGGACGCGCCTGCGACCCTGGAGCGAATTGACCATGTTGTTCCTCGCAATCTCTTCGGACGGCTCACCCGGTGGTCCGGGCAAGGACGGCACCAGGCCGCCGGGTGAGCCGTTCGGCGCAGCATCGCGCCGACCCCGCATTTCCATCGAAGCTGCGCCGCACGGTTGCAGCAAACTTCGACAACAACTCCCGCACATCTGCGCGGAAACGACGCAACAGCCCCGGAGGCGTAGCTGCCCCGGGACTGTCTGTTTTGACTACGGTCGGACCGGCATCAGCCGGCCCAAGCTCACTTGAGCTCGACCTTGGCGCCGACGGCCTCGAGCTGCTTCTTGAGCTTCTCGGCCTCGTCCTTGCCAACGCCTTCCTTGACCGGCTTCGGAGCGCCTTCGACCAGGTCCTTGGCTTCCTTGAGGCCGAGGCCGGTGATGGCGCGGACTTCCTTGATCACCTCGATCTTCTTGTCGCCGGCGGCGGCAAGAACGACGGTGAACTCGGTCTGCTCTTCAACAGCGGCGGCGGCAGCGCCACCGGCAGCCGGGCCAGCCGCAACGGCGACGGCGGCAGCGGCGGAAACGCCCCACTTCTCTTCGAGCATCTTGGCGAGGTCAGCGGCCTCGAGAACGGTGAGCGACGAGAGATCGTCGACGAGCTTGGCGAGATCGGCCATGTTTAACTTCCTGTTTTAAGAGGTTCGAACGATAAGGGTTTGCTGGCTTCAAGCCGCATTCTTGTCGGCATAAGCCTGAACCACGCGTGCCAGCTTGCCGGCGGGCGCGTTCGTGAGCTGCGCAAGCTTCGTAGCCGGGGCCTGGATAAGGCCGATGAGCTTTGCACGCAGTTCGTCGAGCGAGGGCATCGTGGCCAGAGCCTTGACACCATCGGGGTTCAGGGCGGTCTTGCCCATCGCGCCGCCCAGGATGACGAGCTTGTCGTTCTCCTTGGCGAAAGCGCTGGCGACCTTCGGCGCCGCGACCGGATCGTTGGAATAAGCGATCAGGGTGGGACCCGTCAGCAGATTGCTGATGGACGCGACGTCGGTGCCTTCAAGAGCGATCTTGGCCAAGCGGTTCTTTGCGACCTTAACAGTGGCGCCATTCGCCTTCATCTCGCGACGAAGCTTCTGGAACTGGGCCACGGTCAAACCCGCATAGTGGGCCACGACGACGACCGACGTGTTCGCAAACACATCGTTCAGCGACGCGACGGCATCTTTCTTTGCCGCTTTATCCACTGGGCTCTCTCCGGTAGGCGACAAGCTTTTGAGGGCTCGCCGCCGGTTGCAAATGCCGCTTCGTGGAACCCCGGTTGACACCGGCGTCCCGTGAAGCGACGCTTGGTGCCCTGTCCCCGCTCCCGACCCTTTGAGGGTCACGACCGGGCGAGATGGTTCGAACCGTCTTCTCCGGATCTCGCGATCCGGGACTAAGCTCTTGCACCGTCTATGCAGGCCTCTTGGCGAAATTATGCTCCCGGACGAACCGGGAAGGCACCTGCAGTCTCAGACAGGACTGGGTGATTCCTGCTCGAAAGATCTCTCTCCCGACCCTGAAACACCCATTTCTTCAGCGGAAACCCGCCGAAAAACGCGAAACGGACCCCTTCGTGTCAAGCACGCCGGAGCCTCGTCACTCATGGAAACAGGCGTGCGTATAGCGCTTTCGCCTGCTCCTGCCAAGTAGGCTCTTGACATCACGAAATCAAGAGCGGCGAGCGGCCGGTTGTCCGGCCGCCCTTCCTCAGACCAATCAGCCGCCGATGACGGTGTTCGGCTCGACCTTGACGCCCGGGCCCATGGTCGACGAGATCGCGACGCGCTGGATATAGGTGCCCTTGGCGCCGGCGGGCTTCGCCTTGGCGACCGAGTCGACGAACGCCTTGATGTTCTCCGAGAGCTTCTCGGCCGAAAACGAGGCCTTGCCGACGGCGGCGTGGATGATGCCGGCCTTCTCGACGCGGAACTCGACCGAACCACCCTTCGAAGCGGCGACAGCGGCGGTGACGTCCATGGTGACGGTGCCGACGCGCGGGTTCGGCATCAGGCCGCGCGGGCCGAGCACCTTGCCGAGACGACCGACGAGACCCATCATGTCCGGGGTCGCGATGCAGCGATCGAAATTGATCTCGCCCTTCTGAACGGACTCGACCAGTTCCTCGGCGCCGACGATGTCAGCGCCCGCAGCCTTGGCTTCGTCAGCCTTGGCGCCGCGGGCGAAGACGGCGACGCGCAGCGTGCGGCCCGAGCCGTTCGGCAGGTTGCAGACGCCGCGGACCATCTGGTCGGCGTGACGCGGATCGACGCCGAGATTCATCGCGATCTCGACGGTCTCGTCGAACTTGGCGTTGGCGCGCTCCTTGACGAAGGTGACGGCCTGATCGAGCGAGTACAGCTTGGTGCGGTCAATGCCTTCACGGCCCTGAACGACGCGCTTTCCGGTATGTGCCATTGTCAGCCTCCCCTCAGCCCACGACTTCCAGGCCCATGGACCTGGCCGAGCCACGGATCATGGCCGAAGCCGATTCGACGGTGTCGCAGTTGAGATCGGCCATCTTCTTCTCGGCGATCTCGGCGATCTGAGCGGCGGTGACCTTGCCGACATTGCCGCCACGGCCCGGGGTCTTCGAGCCGGCAGTGAGGCCAGCGGCCTTCTTCAGCCAGTAGGACACCGGCGGCTGCTTCATCTCGAAGGTGAAGGAGCGATCCTGATACGCGGTGATAATCACCGGGATCGGCATGCCCTTTTCCATCTGCTGGGTCTTCGCATTGAAGGCCTTGCAGAATTCCATGATGTTGAGGCCGCGCTGACCGAGCGCGGGACCGATCGGCGGCGACGGATTGGCCGCGCCCGCCGGAACCTGAAGCTTCACGTAGCCCGTGATCTTCTTCGCCATGATGGCTGCTCCTGCCGTCCGCTCCGCTGCCTATCGGAACGACGACGCCCCTGCCTGCCGACGCTCTCCGCCGGGGCTGGGGTGGTTGCAGTGCGTGGTGCGACGTGTTTGATCCGGCTGGCGACCGGCGCGTCTCCCACGCGGTTGAGGCGCGGCCTATCGCACAGATGGGCTGGAAAGGGAAGAGGGCTTTGCGGTCGCAGGCAGCGTCTTCCCCGCATTGATCCGGGCTGCATGCTGGATATCGTCGTCGAGCGCGAGGCAGACATGCAGGGCGACGAGCCCCATGAGCGTGAAAGCCAGAATCGCGTGGCTGCGGAACAATATACCCGCATAGCCGGCGCCTTCCGGCCAAATCGCTGGCAGAGAAATCCCGCCATAGATCTCCCGAGCGTCGAAATCGGACACCCCCGCCAATCCGAGCAACGGAATCACGATCAACAGGCCATAGAGCATCCGGTGGACCGCCCTGCCGCCCGCCGCACGGGGCCAATGCCCGCGAAGGCGCGCCAGAAGCCGATAGGCGAGTCGAACCGCAACTAGAAACAGCAGCAGGGAACCGACCGTCTTGTGGAAGGTCATGAGCGCGTCCATCCAGGGGCCGCTCCCGACCTCCTTCATCAGAATTCCAACGCAAAACAGCACAAGGACCAGCGCTGCCGTGCCCCAGTGCAGCACCTTGGCGAGGCGCGGAAAGCCAAGATCGCCGCCCCGCATGGGACGGGCCTTCGATGAGCCTGGGGAATCGACCGGCACCGTCATGCGCGCTGCACGCCTTGTGTCTCGGTCATGAAGCTGTCGACCGCGTGGCGCAGGGCTGCGGCTTGCCCGTCGATGTCGGCGGAGGTCCGCGCCATCCGTTCCGTCATCCGCCGCCAGTCTTCGATCATGCCGGCGACCTGCTCGACCTGCTCTGCCATGCCGCGCACATCCCCGGCTGTCTGGGCGGTCCCGATATTGATCGAGCGGGAGGTGTCGTCCTGTCGGCGCGCCAGCTCCGCAATCGAGTCGGCGGCGGTCTCGACGGCATTGACCGAGGCGACCAGCGCGCCGATACGGCCGATGATCCGCTCGGCCGCGGTACCGATCGAGTCGAGCCCTTGCCGCACCTGCCCCGTCGCTTCCGCCGTACGGTTGGCGAGTTGCTTCACCTCGGCGGCCACGATCGCGAAACCACGACCGCTCTCCCCGGCCCGGGCCGCCTCGATCGTCGCGTTGAGCGCAAGCAGATTGGTCTGGTTGGCGACGGTGCTGATCAGCGTCACCACGGCCGAGATCGATCCGACTGCCTCGCGCAGCAGCACGCTGTCATCCGTCGCCTCCACGACGAGCGCCTTCGCGGTATTCGCGATGTCGGACGTCCGCTGCGCCTCCCCGGCCGTCGTTGCGAGGAGCTCGGCAATCTCGTTCAGGGACGAAGACATCTGTTCGACGTGATTGGCCGCGCGCTGGCTCGACTGCGCCGCAGCGCCGGCATGCTGATCCACGAAGCCGGAGAGCTGCGAGAGTTCGTTCGATGCGTCGGTCATGCTCGCGGCATGAGTTTCCAGCGCCGTGGCGATGCCGGCGATGTTGCCCTGGAAAGCCTGCCCTCTGACGCGCAGCGCACGCTGCCGCTCGACCTCTCCGGCAAGCGAGGCCAGCCGCTCCTTCGCTGCCTCCTGCCTCGTCTTTTCCTCGGACAGATGGGCATGCAGCGCCCGGCCGAGCATACCGATCTCGTCGCCGCGACGCGCGAGTTTGCGTACCCAGCCGGCATCCTCTCCCGGCGCAGACAGGGCCATGGCCATCGTCGAGATCGGACGCACCAGCCAGCGATGCTCGAACGCGACGATCAGAGCGATGATAAAAAGGCCAAGCGCCGCCAGAAGCATGGTGTTCTGCCGCGAGTTTTCGACATGTGCGCCGAGCGCTTCGCTGACGCTCGCCACCGCCGCGTTCAACTGCACGCGCAGCTCGTTGCGCTGCTCGACAGCTTTGCGCAGTGCCGCGCGCGCGACCGCAGCGTCGGCCCCCAGCTTCGATGAAAACTCTTGCAGCCCCCGGACGGCATCGTCCGCGCGGGCGGCAATTTCGCCGTCGCTGCGCGCCGCGACCGTTTTCATCGCGGCCTGCATGGCTTCGATGTCGACTGGCAGAGCGCCGCGATCGGCCCCCGAGACGATCGTCACGACGATGCGGCTCAATGCGGCATCCGTTTCCGAGAGCACTGCCACCGCATCGGTATGGGCAGCAATCGCCCTGGCGAAACCGGCGAGCTTCACGGAGCCGATGAACTCGGCTGCACCTAACACGCAAGCGAGGATGCCGAGCATCAGCGCCCAGAGCGTCAGCCGCTGGCGGACCGTAGCTTTGAAGAATCTGGGAAACATCGCGCCCTGCGTCGGATTACCGACGCAGAGCCTTGGCGCAGTTGTGTTAAAGGCCGATTAACCTAACGGAAGCCGCCAGGAACCGACCCGAAACAGCCTGCTGTCTCAGAGCTTCTCGACCTGACCGTATTCGAGTTCGACCGGCGTGGCGCGTCCGAAGATCGAAACCGCGACCTTGAGGCGGGCACGGGCGTGATCGACATCCTCGACGACGCCGTTGAACGAGGCGAAGGGGCCGTCCGCCACCTTGACCTGCTCGCCGACCTCGAAGACCACCGTCGGCTTCGGGCGCTCGATGCCCTCGGCGACCTGGCCCTTGATCCGCATCGCCTCATGCTCCGGGATCGGCATGGGCTTGGCCTTGTCGGCACCGAGGAAGCCGGTGACCTTCGGCGTGTTCTTGATGAGGTGGTAGACCTCGTCGGTCATCTCGCACTTCACCAGCACATAGCCCGGGAAGAACTTGCGCTCAGTGTCGACCTTGCGGCCACGGCGAACCTCGACGACCTTCTCGGTCGGCACCAGCACCTCATCGAACTTGTCGGCGAGATTGCGCTGCTGCGCCTGATCCTTGATCGACTGCGCGACCTTGTTCTCGAAGTTGGAATAGGCGTGGACGATGTACCAGCGGGTGCTCACGTTCGTAATTCCGTTCAACGGGCGCCGAGGATGATGCCGAGCACCCAGCGGATGACGGTGTCGGTAAAGAGGAAGAACAGGCTGGAGACGACCACCATCGCGAGCACCAGGCCCGTGGTGATGAGCGTCTCGCGACGCGAGGGCCAAGTGACCTTGGACGCCTCTGTGCGCACATCCTGCAGGAACTGGAAGGGATTGGATTTCGCCATGAACCACCTCGGGTTCCGACCCCGCCCGCAGCCCCGCTGCGTACCGAATCGGCCGTCCTGAAACATTCGCGGCGCGGGACCCGGGGAGGGTCGCGCGCCGTCATTGCAAGCCTCTTACATCGCTTGAGGCCTTTAGCCAAGACCCTTTCGGCTCGCGGGCGGCTCAGCTCCGGCTCGCGGCGATCAGCAGGAAGAAAGGCCGCTCGCGCTCCTTCGCCCAGCCTGGCTCGGCTGAGACCTGCTCGGGGCTCGGGGCCCATTCGACGAGCTTGCCCGGCGCGAAGCCCGCCCCCCGCAGCAGATCGAAATAGGTCGCAATGGTGCGGTGGCGCTTGACGACACCTTCGGCCAGCCAGTTGCTGACGCGTTCACCCTCGTCGAGATAGCCGTTGACCGGCCAGGTCGCCCGCCCGTCCGCATCGCTGAGCCATTCCTGCCGCACCGGCGCCGTCATGATCGGATGTTCGACCGAGCAGACCAGCGCCCCACCCGGCTTCAGCGCCGCATATGCCCGCGCGAACAGGCCAGCGAGGTCGACGATGTAGTGGAAGGCGAGCGAGCTATAGACTAGATCGAAGGCTTCGGCCGGCGGCGCATAGCTTTCGAGATCGGCCCGCTCGTAGGCGACGCCGGCGTCGGCCGTCTCGCGCCGCGCGCGCTCCAGCATCTTCCCCGAGACATCGATTCCCAGGACGCTTCGGGCGCCCTCGCCCGCGGCGAAACGGCAGAACCAGCCGAATCCGCAGCCGAGATCGAGCACGCTCTTGCCGGCGAGTCCCGGCAGCATCGAACGCAGCACGGGCCATTCCGGCGCCCCGTCCAATCCGTGGACGGAACGCGGCAGCCGGCTGTAGCCCGCGAAAAAAGTCTCGTCGTCGTAGATGTTCTGGGTCATGGCGCTCGAAGAACCGCGTTGCGGTCTGCGCATCGGCCGCTCAAAGAGCGACTGGCAGGGGCGGTAGGGCTCGAACCTACGACAACCGGTTTTGGAGACCGGTACTCTACCAACTGAGCTACACCCCTGCAGGTGGGCGTGATGTGCCCCAAGGCGCGTCACATTTCAAGTCGAAATCTTCAGGCATCCTCATTTGCTGTAGGGACCGAGTTCGCGGGCATAGCGCTCGACCAGCTTCTGGCCAAATTCGGTCGGCCTCAACGCCGGCCCGCGGTCGTGGATCGGAATGCCGGCGCGTGCACCGAAGATGCGCTTGCCATAGCAGAGCAGCGTCTCGATCGACTGCATGATGAAGGTGATCGCAGGCAGCACCTCGCGATAGGCCGCGTCCGCTCCGGCCTCGTCGCCCGCTCGGTAGCGGTTATAGGCCCGCAATGCGTAGTCGATCGTGTCGGGCGCCAGGATCATGCCGCTGCAGCCGGCCCGGAAATTGTCGATGAGTTCGAGCCCGCCGCGCCCGTTCAGGATCGGCAGCCGGCCTTCGGTCACCGCAATCAGCCGCTCGATCTCGATGACCGAGCCCTCGCCCTTGATCAGGCTGATATTCGGGTGCCGGCGCGTCAATTCGCGAATGTCCTCGGCAGACAGGCCGCGCCCCATATAGGCCGGCGCATTCTGGATCGCGACCGGCAGGGAGGTCGTGTCGGCGATGCGGCCGAAGAAGCGGATATACTCGGCGGCGGCGAAGCTGCCGACCATCGGCGGTTGAAGAATCACCCAGTCGGCGCCGTTCTTCTCGGCGACCTTTACGAGTTCGGCCTGCTCCGCGACGGAGGAACCGAAGATGGTGAAGGCTAGCGGCTTCCTCCCCGCGACATCCTCCGCCATCCACTCCATCACCGTGCAGCGTTCGCTGAAGCTCAGCTTGGAGACCTCTGTGGCGAGGCCGAGCGCCGCCATGCCCTGAACGTCGAGCTCGACGCTGATTTGAGCCTGCTTGCGCATCGCCGCCCGGTCGAGCCGCTCATGCTCGTCGAACAAGGCGAAGACGATCGAATGGATGCCGGGAAACGGCGGCTTGAACGACATGGGCAGGCTCCTCCATGATCGGAGCGGCTGATCCGCTCTCTCCAGGCGATTGAGAGCATGGAACGGATGAGCCGCACAGACCACGGGACGAGACTAGCCTTGCGTTCAAGGCATGCGCGCAGAGCTGCCGCGCCCAAAGAAAAAGGGCGGTGTCGCCACCGCCCCTTCCCAAATCGCTATGCGCGTCGATCAGGCAATGATCGAAGCGACGACGCCGGCGCCGACGGTGCGGCCGCCTTCGCGGATGGCGAAGCGCAGCTTCTCTTCCATCGCGATCGGGGCGATCAGCGTCACCTCCATCGAGATGTTGTCGCCCGGCATCACCATCTCCGTGCCTTCCGG
>NZ_JBFTJP010000022.1:0-25472 GCF_056395485.1 Allobosea sp. 10L417 | reverse complement strand
CCGTGCGGGATGCCGGCCCGGCAACGCTCACCGCGAGGGGCACGGCCTCGCAAACGGGCCATCTTGGTCGACAGGCCGGTCTCGTCGATGAAGACGAGGCGCCGCGGGTCGAGATCGGGCTGGGCCTCGAACCAGTCCCGGCGCCGCTTACGTCACGGCGGCTTAAAGCCGGTCCGCCCGCGCGTCGAGTGGCGGTTCTCGACCACGCGATCCAGCCGTTCGTTAATGCTGCCGACGTCGCTTTGGCACATCGCGGACAAGGTCGAGCACCTGCCCGACCTTGTTCGCGCAGGCTCGCCTTGCTGACATAGTGCTCATTGACATGCACTCGGGTTCCGCAGTCCTGTGCCCCATAGCGTTCTGCAGAGCTGCTACCTGACTTGCCATCGACAACAAGCGAATAGCCGAGCGCAACCAGCGCCCGCTGAATGGCGGTCGTGTCCATGAAATGCTCCGGATGCGACGGGAACCACACCCAACGAGGTGGGGTTAAGCTGAAGATGGCTTGATCTCCGCGGAGGTCCCCATGCTGATCCCGGTGAAGCTAATCGCGACGCTGCTGATTGCAGCCACAGTGTGTCTCGTGACGCTGGCCATTTCGACCGGAACGAACCGGCACTGGCCTCGCTAGGCCCATCCTTCGTGCGAGCCTCGCAGTGCCCGCGAAGGCCACCGGTGGCGCCAGCGTCGGTCGAATCGGCGATGCCCTTTGGCGGGGAGCGGCTTGCTTGGCCGGTGGTGACCTTGGCATTGCCATAGAAGGCCGGCTGCAGCCCAACCGAGCCAACCCAAGCCTGCCCGATCTGCTTCACCTTTGCCACGCGGCTGCCCCAGCCGCGCCAGAAGGTGCCCCATGTCAAGGCAAGGTGCCGGCCGATCATCAGCGCTGGTCGTGGTCCTGACGAGTGGGCGGTCTCGCTCACGGCTTTCCTGCGCCAGTTGCGGCGGCGGCGAGATCCGCATCACCATGTCTCGAAGAGCGTTGGGCCATTGAAAGTGCTCGATGATGTCAGCCTGGCGCTGAAGCCTGGCAGCGTCACCGCCATCATCGGCCAGTCGGGGTCCGGCAAGTCCACCCTGCTGCGCGATCAATCATCTGGAGCGCGTCGATGAGGGCTTCATCGCCATCGATGGAGAACTGATCGGCTACCGGCAGGATGGGGGATAGTGGGGGGTACGATTGCGCTCTGACTAGGATAGTAAGGCCGCAGCCAAATGTCCGGCTCGAAGCTCACACTAAGACCCTCGCCGACCTGGAAGCTCTGTTGGCCACAGCAAGCACCGAGCAAGCCAAGTATCTCCCAAGTCATTAGAAGCCAGCACGGCTAGAGTTGGAAGCTCGCCTAACGCCAAAATAGCGCAGGGAATACAATCACAATCGCCAACACGGCGATGATCAGCGTTCTCGCCCAGACGGCTCGCGACCGGCTCGAAAAGATCCAGGGCCCCTGCATGAACAATCACCAAAGCCGCACCACATAGACGCATTGAACCGGGCAATATGGCGGAGGCAACTCGATCGTCGTGGAGAAGCTGCCTTGTTTCCCTCATTCAACAGGCATAAGCCGTCCATAGGTTGTTGATTCCTAGCCTTCCGATTGCCGCACATATTGATCCAGGAGAAGACAGTGGCAGAAGAAACCGAAAACCTCATCGGCCTCGTTGCGGATATCGTCTCAGCTTATGTTTCGAATAACAGCGTCCCGGCGGGTGAGCTCCCGGCATTGATCGCTACGACCCATGCGGCGATCGCGGGTCTTGGTTCGGAGCCGCTGGCGCCCGTTGAGGAGAAGCCGACGCCGGCGATTTCGATCAAGAAATCCATTACGCCGGATTTCCTGATCTGCCTCGAGGACGGCAAGAAGTTCAAATCGCTCAAGCGCCACCTGCGCACGGCCTACGACATGTCGCCCGAGGACTATCGGGCGCGTTGGGGCTTGCCGCCTGACTACCCGATGGTCGCACCCGCGTATGCTGAGGCCCGCTCGACGCTGGCCAAGAAGATGGGCCTGGGACAGCAGCGGCGGAAAACGCCTGCGCGGGGCAAGACCGCCAAAGCCAGCTGACATCAGAGAGGACGATTTCATGACCAAGAACGAACTGATTGCCGCGATTGCTGAAGACGCGTCCAAGTCCAAGGCCGACGTATCGGCCGTTCTCGCTGCGCTGGCTGGTGTGGTCTCGACGACGCTGAAGTCGGGCGGCGACGTGACGCTCGGCGGCGTCGGCAAGTTGTCGTCCGCTAAACGCGATGCACGCCAAGCGCGCAACCCCTCGACCGGCGCCATGATCGACGTGGCCGCCAAGACCGTTGTGAAGTTCAAGGTTTCCAAGGACCTCGCTGATACGGTCGCCTGAAGCTTATTGTACGAGGGTGAGAAGGAGGCTTCGCGATCTCGTTAGCGAAGCTTCGCCTGCTCCGGGCTTCCCCGCTAACGTAGCAATCCCTCCGCCTCCAACTCTTCCCAGCCTTCAGACTCGAGCGAGAGCTTGGCGTCGGGCGCAGTGGCAGGCATTTTCGATTTGGCAGAGTTAGTGCTGCTTTAGCCGCCGCGCGACGACGGTTGTCGATGCCCTCGGCTTCGCCGGGCAGCACTGGCAAATCGGCAATCCTGGCCAAGCGCGACTTGCGGCTGTGTGATCCTATCCGACCGCCCGCATCTGGGCGAGGAGCTTCTGCCGGAAGACTTCCGCCGGGGTTTTGTAGCCCGGGTTACTTTCGCGGTGTTGTGTTCAAGCGCTCGCAGATGTCCTTCAGCTCCTGGTCGGTGATGGAGAGGGGATCGACGTCGCGCGAGAGCCATTTTCTGGCCCGGCCGTTCGTGTTCCGACGGTGCCTTTCTGCCAGGGCGACTGCGGGTCGCAGAACCCGGTCTGAGACCCGATCCGGCCTGGAGATTGAGCCAGTCCGATGACATCAACGCTCAATCCCATGCCGCGCCATCGGGCGAGCTTGCGGCGGTCGTTCAGGTCGATCTGGAAGTAGGTGCGTTGCATCGCTGCGTTCCTGCGACTGATAACCCATTGGATCATTCGCAAGTCGCATTTCAAACTTGAACCCACCCGCCTACACCAGCTGTTGCAACCGGATTGAAATGTCTCAGGTTGCAGCAAGTTAGAAATGTCACAGGGCGCTACGGAGCCTCTGCCGGGGCTGCGGAGAGCCCATGTTTCGCAGCAGCGCCGGCAGAGGCGGTGCGATTGGCTTTTTTCGCCGCGGCGTGGCGATCGGCGAAAGAGATCGGTCCTCGGCGTCCTTTCGGGCGCGGGATGTAGCCGCCGGCTTCGCTGTTCGTCTTGGTTCGTACCGGTCGGATCTCATCCTGGCGAGCCTTCACCCACGCAAGAGCTTCCGAAAGCCGCTTGTTCTCGACAATCGCGGTGTGCGTCACGCGCTGCTTCTTGTCGAACACGCGATGAGGCAGAGCGATGCCTTTCCAGCGCACCTCGAGCCGACCATCAGGATACTCGTAGGTCTCGACGTATTTGCCGACCAGCCCAGTCGTCAGCGGCGTCTCATCCAGAATGATCCGCTTGCTGTCATAGGAAAGCGCCAGCTGTTGCGTGACATAGCGCTGTTCCCGCCAGGCCAGAATCGTGTCGAGCTGTCCGGGCGCCCGCTCCAGCGGACGATGGAGATTCTCCGGCCGCGCCGCCGCCGTCGCAAAGCGCTCGTTGAAGCGCGCCATGAAGGCAGGAAGATAGGCGTTTGCCGCCTCGATCGTCGAGATTCCTTCGAGCCGCAACTCTTTCGCGAGGCGGTCCTGCAGCGTGCGGTTCACGCGTTCCACCCGCCCTTTGGCCTGGCTCGAGTTCGCACACAGGATCTCGATGTTCAGTTCGCTCAGTGCTCGGCCGAACTGGGTCATGCCCTGACCGCCTTGAGCCTGCGGCTTCGACACCCGGAAGATGGAATGCTTGTCGGAATAAAAGGCGAGGGGGCGTCCGTGGCTCGTCAGATAGCCCTTCAACGTCTCAAAATACGCAAAGGCGCTCTCTGATGGGACGAAACGAAGCCCGACCAGGCGCCCCGTCGCATCGTCGATGAATACGATCAGCGTGCAGCGCGGGCCACGATCCTCGAACCAGCGATGCTCGCTGCCGTCGATCTGAACCAGCTCGCCAAAATGGTCGCGACGAAGCCGTGGCTGATGAAACTGACGCCGCTGCTTGCGCGAAGAGGATGCCGATACCGAGGTCGAAACCGTCCATAACGACATACATCATCAGGCCGAAGCCGATAATCACGGCCCAGACGAGCGGAAGATCAATGCCCATTGTCCCGTCTCCTCAGATCGCCGGGTCGATGCCGTCGGGCGCGGCGGAAAGCGGCCGCGCCGGGCGGAGGACCTGGCCATGCCTGGCCTCGCCGCCATGGCCCGCCTCGCCGCCGTCGCCCTCCTGCGGCCCCTTGCCGACGAGCTTGAGCATGTAGCTGATGCCCGTGCCGAAGACGGCGCAATACATCACCATGAACAGGCCCAGCGTCATCGAGAGCGCCAGCGCCGAGTGGTTCGAGACACCATGCTCGGTCCGCATCACGCCATAGACCAGCCAGGGCTGGCGGCCGATCTCCGTCGTGAACCAGCCGGCGAGAATGGCGATGAGCCCGCTCGGCCCCATCCACAGGGCAAAGCGGAGGAAGGCCGGCGAGGCGTAGAACCGGCCTCGCCATCTGAGCCACAGCGCCCAAACGCCCAGCACCAGCATCAGCATGCCGAGACCGACCATCACCCGGAACGACCAGAATACGATGGTGGCGTTCGGCCGGTCCTGCGGTGCGAACTCCGACAGGCCGCGGAACTGACCGTCCAGCGAATGCGTCAGAATAAGGCTGCCAAGACGGGGAATGCCGACGGCAAAGCGGGTGGTCTCGGCTGCCATGTCGGGCCAACCAAACAGCAGGAGCGGCACGCCCTCGCCCGGCTCGTTGCGCCAGTGGCCCTCCATGGCCGCGATCTTGGCCGGCTGGTGTTCCAGCGTGTTAAGGCCATGCGCGTCGCCTACCGCGATCTGGATCGGGGCGACGATCAGGACCATCCACATCGCCATCGAGGTCATCGTGCGCACCGCTGGCGTAGAACGACCGCGCAGGAGATGCCAGGCGCCGGAGGCGCCGACGAAGAGCGCCGTCGCCAGATAGGCGGCGATGGTCATATGCGCGAGGCGGTAGGGGAAGGACGGGTTGAAGATGACCTTCAGCCAGTCGATCGGCACGACACGGCCGTCGATGATCTCGAAGCCCTGCGGCGTCTGCATCCAACTGTTGGAGGCGAGGATCCAGGTGGCGGAGATCAGCGTGCCGAGCGCGACCATAGTCGTCGCGAAGAAATGCAGGCCAGGCCCCACCTTGTTCCAGCCAAAGAGCATGACGCCGAGGAACCCAGCCTCAAGGAAAAAGGCAGTCAGCACCTCATAGGCGAGTAGTGGGCCGGTGATGCTACCGGCGAAAGCGGAGAAGTAGCTCCAATTTGTGCCGAACTGGTAGGCCATGACCAGCCCGGAAACCACGCCCATCGCGAAGTTCACCGCGAAGATTTTCAACCAAAAATGGTAGAGATCGCGATAGACCGTCTCCTTCTTCCAGAGCCAGAGCCCTTCGAGTACCGCGAGATAGCTCGCGAGCCCGATCGTGATGGCGGGGAAGACGATGTGGAAGGAGATCGTGAAGCCGAACTGGATCCGGGCGAGTTCCAGTGCCGTCAGACCGAACATGACACGTCCTTTCGCCTTGCTAGACGATGGCTCGCGGCGCGAGCGAGGGTTTTGAGAGAAGGCCGGCGAGCTTGGAGAGGGCGTCCGTGAGTGCCTCATCCCCCGGTACGGCGCCCAGCGACAGGCGCACCGCTTCGACCGCGGGGGCGGCGACGGCGAAGGCGGAGCCGGGAACGATCGCAACGCCGGAGCCTGAGGCGCGCTGCGCGAATTCCTCGGCCCGCCAATGGGCGGGAAGACGCAGCCACAGATGAGGACCCTGCGGGTCGGCGGCGGCGGCCGCTCCCAAGATCGAGGCGGCCAAGGCCTGCCGGCGCCCGTTCTCCTCCCGGATCGCGGTGACGATCTCAGCAAGCGTGCCATCAGTGATCCAGCGCGAGGCAAGCGCCGCCAGTAGCGGCGGCGCCATCAGCGTCGTGGCGCGCAACACGCCCGCGAGGTCGAGCGCCTGGGCCTCCTCTGGTGCGACGACGTAAGCCACCCTGAGCGCCGGCGTGACGGCTTTCGACAAAGTCGCGACGTGCCACGTGATATCCGGCGCGAGCGCGGCGAAGGGCGTCGTCGGATCTCGCAGGAGCGGCGCATAGGGATCATCCTCGATGATGCGGACGCCATGGCGGCGCGCGAGCTCGGCCAGCGCCTGGCGGCGCGCGAGCGGCAAGTTCGCCGTCGTCGGGTTGTCGATTGAGGGAACGACGTAGAGCGCCTTCGGCGCCGCCTTCCTGCACAGAGCCGCGAAGCTGTCCGGGACGATGCCTTCCTTGTCCATCTCAAGAGGGGCTAGCGGCAAGCCGCATTGTAGCGCGACTGCCTTCAGCCCGGGATAGGTCATCGCGCCGGCCGCCACCGTCTCGCCGGGCGCCAGAAGCAACGTGCAGATCGCAAAGAGCGCGCTCTGCGCCCCCGCCGCGACGAGCATCCGCGTGGGCTGGATCTCGCAGAGTCGGTCCCGCAGCCAGGCCGCGGCCGCTCGCCGGTCCGCGGCATGGCCGGTGCTCTCCTGATAGGAAAAGCGCAACAGCCCGCTTGGGCTGCGCAGAAGCTCCGCGACGCCATCAGCGATGCGCTGCTGCAGCCGCGCGCTCCGGGGCTGCGGCGGGATGTTCATGCCGAGATCGATGCCGGCCCGGCCGCCCTCCTCCACGGAGGTTCTCGCAGCATCGACCGTCCCGCAGATGAAGGTTCCCCTGCCCGACTGAGCCTCGATAAGACCGAGTCTTCGCGCCTCGTTGAAGGCCCGGGTGACCGTGGTCAGATCGACACCGAGCGCCTTCGCCACGGCGCGCTGCGCCGGCAGCCGCTCCCCCGGCTGGACGGCCCCGCTGTCGATATCCGCCGCGAGGGCCTCGACGATTCCCTGGTAGCGCGAGGGCGCAGCGTTCACATAGCGCGGAGACCAAGACATCTTACGAAATTGTATGGCCATCAAACATGCAATAAGAGTAGCATGTCTTTCTGAATAGCCGAAGGGGACCGCGGGAGCAGCGCTGCGGCGGATCGGCGCACCAGCTATCGTGAACATTAGCGAGTTTATCGCTAATTGGCGGCGCCGCGGCCGCATTGCAGCCTGTTTCGGGCCGGACAGACCGGCAGAAACAGGACGTCTCTTTGCTTCACGCCAGGATCCGAAGCAAACCGTCGGGGAGCTTTGCGGCATTGTGCATCCGAACGGCATGCAGACATCCCCTCAAAGCGTGACAAGTGTTCAATTGTCCGTTGGTTGGGCCATCTAACGAACGATTTCAGAAGCTTGAAGCGTTGATCGAATCCGCAGGTTAGTAGAATTGGCCAACGCTCATTCCTGTGCCTGAGAGGTGAGCCTCGGCGCTGCGCACCAGAGCACAGCCGCGCCCAGCAGGGCCGCGGCAATCGACGCGGCGAAGACGGCGACCTTGGCGGCGGCGAAATCATCGGGGTCGGCAAAGGCCTGGCCGGCGATGAAAAGCGACATGGTGAAGCCGATGCCGGCGAGCACGCTCGCGCCGGCGAGTTGCGGCCAGGAATATTCTGCGGGCTTGACCGCGATGCCGAGGCGGACCGCCAGCGCGGCGGCGCTCAGCATTCCCAGCGGCTTGCCGACCACCAGCCCGACCATGATCGCGATAACGAGCATGCCCCGCCCTTCGAAAAGATTCGGCGCGATGGCGACGCCAGCATTCGCCAAGGCAAAAAGGGGCAGCACCAGATAGCTCGATCGGGCCCCGGCATGGCGGAGAAGGCGATCTGCGGGCGATTCGAGTCGATCGTGGATGGCGTCAAGCGCGCGCAATGCGGGAGTGGAAGGGCCGTGCCGGAGCACTTCAGCACCATGCGCAGCTTCCGCCAACATGATCGAGTTAGCCTGAGCGGTGAGCGCGGACAGATTGGCCGGCGGGCGCGTCGGGATGAACAGCGCCAGCAGAATACCGGCCAGCGTCGCATGCAGCCCCCCGGCATAGATGCAGGCCCAGAGTGCGATGCCGATCAGCGCATAAGGCGTCACGCGGTAGACATGCGCGTAATTGAGGCCCGCGAGCCCGCCGGTCAGGGCCAGTGCCGCCACTAGGTAACCGAGCTCGAGCTTGCCCGAGTAGAAGAGCGCGACCACGATGATCGCGCCGATGTCGTCGACGATGGCTGCTGCGGTAAGGAAGATGCGCAACTCGATCGGCACTCGCGGGCCCATCATGACGATGATGGCGATGACGAATGCGGTGTCCGTCGCCATCGGCACGCCCCAGCCATGCGACCAGGGGCCACCTGGCAGGACGAGCAGGTAAAGCGCCGCCGGAACCAGCATACCCCCAATCGCGCCGGCGATCGGCAACGCGGCTGAGCGTCGGCTCACCAGATGGCCGACGGTGAACTCGCGCTTGATCTCCAAGCCGACGACCAGGAAGAAGATCGTGAGCAGGCCGTCATTGATCCAATGCTGGATTGACATGCCGAAGTGAGCGTCGCCGAACGAGAGCGCCATCTCGCGGTGCCAGAAGGCCTCAAAAGTCGGGCCCAGCGGTAAGTTGGTCAACGCCGTAGCGAAGATCGTCGCGAGTAGGAGAAGGATGCCGGCCGAGGGCCCCCAACTGGCGAAGTCGAGGGCCGCGACCCGGACGCGATGGCCGAGCGTTCCCAGCATCGCATCGAGAAAGGAACTCTCGTCCCAGGGGCCGTCGTAGCGCCGCTCGTTGATGAAGAACGAGGGCGTGAAGCGTACACCGCTGGCCTTTGAGCTAGCGATGTCGGCTTCGACGCGCGCAGCCGCACGCTCGGCCTCCTGCGCATCGCGTTCCGGATCAAGATCGGCGAAGCAGAGATCCCGGGCGACCGCCTCAAGATCTTCCTCGGTTAGAACCTGCGAGCGCGTCATCAGCTTGACATGCGCGTCCCAGAACTGCTCGGCCGTCTGCGCCCGCTCGACCAACGCAGCCGCGCGCAGCGCAATGTCACTGCCGGTGAGCGGCCGGTGGCGAAAAACGTAGCGCAGGCGCTCCCCGAGCTGGTCGCGGACTTCGACGATGCGCTCATTGGCAGCGCGGCAGTATGGGCAGGCATAGCTCCCATATTCGACGAGCGTGATGGGAGCGTGGCCGGGACCGAGGACGTGATCAACCGTATCGTCGACAGAGCGGTCAAGGCGATTCGCGATCGCGGCGTGCGACATCCCTGAGATTCCCTTATCTCGGCGGAAGCCGCTCGTCTTCTATCGGCGTTCCGGGCAGATCATTCCGGCCCATGGTAGCCACAGTCGAGGAGTTGCGTCATATCGGGTTCGCTGGCGCCGGCCTTGCGACGGGCGCGAGCGAGTAGCCTGTACTCCTTCTGGGAAGATCCGGCAGCGCAAGGAAGGCGTCGTCGACTCCGGACTGCCAGATCCCGATTAGATCCACAGCGTCGGGGTGGACATTGAGTGCGAGATCCGCTCAGCGCCTCGTCCCTCGCAATACCGTTGCTTTGGTGGCTGTAGGGGGCGTCGGGCCGCGTTGAAATCGGCGTGGCCCATGCATCCTGACGATCAGCGCCGCGGCATCTGGACCCAGCCGAGTTGGCTGCTTGCCGCTATCATAGTGTCAGCCGGCTAGATGGTCTGATCCGGATGATCCTCGTCCAGCCGGTCTGAGCACCCTCGCAGCCGACCGCTGATGATCATCCCGGATGATAAGAATCACTTCATTATCGCGGTCCAGGAAGGGCCGCTGCGAGATCGATCCCAGACCCAGCTGAAGGTCGCCCGCAGGGCTTTTGGCACCCTTTTCGCGAAGGTGTAGCGGCTGACGGCCCAAATTCTTTCTTCGCGACCCTGGGCGATAACCTTCAGAACAGATCGCCCTGCAGCGGCGGCTTGATTGCGGGGAAAGTCTCCTGCTCGACGGGATCGGCAAGAGTCGGGTCATCGTCAGGGGCGAGCACCTGGGCGCCCTCAGGGCGGCCCGGGAAACTGTTGTCGTCGAGGAGCAGCGTTTGCTGCTTCTCCACAATTGCCCGCTTCCTCCAGCGTATCAGGTCGAGACGGCTTCGCTGGCCTTGCTCGTGCCGCTGAAATACCCTCCGAGCCGATGGATGACTAGATCGAGGAGCGCGCGCAGGCGGGCGTTCCGGCACATGTCGCGATGATAGCCCACCCAGGTGTCTCTTGGCGGAGGCGGTTCACCTAGGTCGATCAGGTCGAGCCCCGCGACGGTGTCGCCGAGCGGTCGGGGCAGGACGGCGAGGCCGACGCCCAACGCGCACAGGCGCGCCTGGATTTGGCGGTTGTTGCTGCGGGACATGATGTGCGCCTGGGGGAGCTTCCGTGTGATCCAGTGGACGTCCGGCATGCCGCCGAACGTAGTATCCATGAGGACCAGGGGATAACCGGCTCCGTCACCGGTCGGACGGGCAGCGCCCGCCCTCACATAGGCTCCGTACGGAATACGCATCAGGCGCCGGGAGACGACTTCGGGTTCGTCGAAGGGCCTGATGCGGAAAACCAGGTCCGCCTCTCGTCGCGGAAGGCTATAGAGCCTCGGGTCCGTGAGGAGTTCTACCGTGACCCGAGGCTGGATCGCCGAGAACTCCGCCAGGATCGGGGCAAGGACCACGATCCCGAACCAGTCCGAGCATGAGACGCGCAGCAGGCCTTCGAGCGTCGCCTCGGCCCCCGCCAACTCCCTCCGGAGCCCGAGCGCCTCCTCCTCCATCCGCTGCGCATGCGCGAGTGCGGCCTGGCCCTCGTCGGTCAGCACGAAGCCGTCCTGAGTGCGCTGGAACAGCCGGTGGCCGAGGGCGGCCTCCAAGAGCACGCAGCCGGCGGCCCATCGTCGGTTGGGTCTGTCGCAGCTCCCTGGCTGCCGCTCCCAATGTGCCGCGTCGCGCAATCGCCAGGAAAACGCGGATATCGCTCCACTCCAACGAAGCGCTCCAACTCAAACAAAATTGCATGGACTAAAAACAGAATAGATAATTTCCATGCGGCAATAAAGCCTCCACCTTCTCCTTCATGAAAGGAGAAATCTGATGACTGCCAATCTCACAATGAAGGCTGCTGTCCTCGAGACACACGGCGGCGAATTCCGGTTGATCGACATACCGCGTCCCAAGCCGCGCGCCGGCGAGGTTCTCGTCAGGATCTGCGCGAGCGGCGTCAATCCGCTCGACACGAAGATCCGCGCGGGCGCCGCAGCGCATGCGCGCCACCCCCTTCCCGCGGTCCTCGGCATCGATCTTGCTGGCGTGGTGGAGGAGGTGGGAGAAGGCGTCGATAGCTTTCGGCGCGGCGATGAGGTCTACGGCATGACCGGCGGCGTCGGCGGGTTGCAGGGATCGCTGGCGGAGTATGCCTCGGTCGATGCGGCGCTTCTCGCGCGCAAGCCCTGGAACATCTCGATGCGCGAGGCCGCCGCGCTTCCGCTCATCTTCATCACGGCTTGGGAAGGGCTAGTCGATCGCGCCGGAGTGAGCGCCGGCCAGAAGGTGCTTATCCAGGGTGGCGCGGGCGGCGTTGGACATGTCGCGGTGCAGATCGCGAAGTCATTCGGCGCGGACGTCTTCGCCGTCGATCGAGGCTCGCGCGCCGCGTTCATCCGTGGCCTCGGGGCAACTCCGATCGACTACGAATCCACCGAGGTCGCGGAGTATGTCGCCAAGCACACCGACGGCCACGGCTTTGATCTTGTCTACGATACCGGCGGCGGCACGATACTCGATGCATCCTTCGCGGCGGTGCGCGGGTTCGGCCATGTCGTGAGCTGCCTCGGCTGGGGCACACACGCCCTTGCGCCCCTCTCCTTCAAGGGCGCCACCTATTCGGGCGTCTTCACCCTGCACCCGCTCCTCACCGGCGAAGGGCGCGCGCATCATGGCGAGATCATGCGTGAGGCGACAAGGCTAGTGGAGGCCGGGAAGGTGGCAGCGAGCCTCGATCCGCGCAAGTTCGACCTCGCCGGCGTCGCGGCCGCGCACGAGGCGATCGCGGACCGCCCGGCGGAAGGGAAGCTGATCGTAACGATCGGCTGAGAACCGCGGTAGAGAAGCTCCAAGGGCTTTCGCCCTTGGACCACGATCACTCTCCCGGATTGCTCCCGACTATCGCAATATTGCTTAATCCAAGCTGACGAAAACTCGCCGCTCGCGGCATCAGCTCCGGACCGATTGAGCGGCGGCCCATCTCGCTATAGAACCGAGGCAGATGTGCGCCATTTCCGGACATTGGCATCTTGTCGGGAAGCGGACATTCCAAGCTGAGCCAACCGAACCGAGTGTTCGATCATCGATGGGAGAATGTGGGAGACGAAGACGCCTTTTCCCACGTAAGCGGTATAGCCAGAACCCGCTCAATCGATGATCGCGGTAACCCGGATCTCGAAGCGCATCGCCGGCAGGCCAAGGGCCTCGACGTATCCACGACATCGCCGAGCGATGATCGATGGCGTTATCGAGGCCGAGCCCGACGAGGCGGTCATCAGGCACTAGGCCTCCGCTGCGCGGAAATCTCCTGCAATGAATGCAACCATTATCGGAACGGCATCGACGTCAGCGAGATGCCGCCCGTAACGCCGATTCCGGACATCTGCCTGCGCTGTCGCTGCGCCAAGGCCAGCCAGGGGCAGGCCAGGCATCAGCCGAAGCAATAGCCTTAGAAACGCACAAACCCCGCGGCGCCGAAGCGAGACCGGGCAAAGGACGCTCTGGTCCCCCACGGCCTCACACGGCGCTCGTGTTCATTCTGATCTACGGGTAGCTGAGCGGGGCTTGGCGATAACGGGCTGCAACAGTTCGCCTGGCGTCTCTGCCTTCAGCTTCACACCCTCAGGATCGACCAGGACGCCTAGGTCGGAACGTTGGTCGATCCCCGTCGTTCTCCCGCAAGGAGGATCGACCGATGAAGGCGAAGGCAATCCATTATCCGGATCAGAGGCCAAGCGAGCCAAATTCGAAATTCGAAATCGAATCGCGAGAGGATTATGCCGTTGCTCTCGACCGACTGAAGGCTTTGGAGGCTGGCGAGCGCTCTGAGGACGAGCAGGCTGAAATGAGTGCGCTCAAGCAGGCGGTAAGGGCGTGGGACGGCCGGCATGACCGGAAACTCGCGTGAAGCGCTGCTAGGGCGACGGTTGAGCAGAGCCGACGCCAATCCTGCGCCGCGCCGAGGAGTAAGGTTAGGATCTCTCTGAGAACCCGACGCGCACCGCGAACGAGTCCCAAACGGGGGGGTGGTGAATTCGTTCCTCAGTATGAGGTGCCCGCCGGCAAGCGCCGACGGGCACTTCTTTCAGGCCGCTACTAACCGCCGGTAGCGGAGCAGGACACTCTGAGTCAGCTCCTCCTCGTCCAGCGACTGAGGTACGAGGCTGGCGACGATGTAAGCAATCTTCATCCGCTCTTTCTCACATTCTTCGTCGGGGATGGAACCTTTCACCTCGTTCCATACAGCTTCCAATGCCGCGTAAGCCCGAGCGAGATCAGTGGGGTCGCTCAGCGACGAAAAAGGCATGTCTCCCTCCCTCCAAAAAGGACACCTGCGAAGGCAAATTTAGGAAGGGTTGCAACGATCTCAACGTCATTTGACATGCCCGAACTCCGCGCACCATCCGCGGTAACATCTTGCGGGAGGGGTACTCCAGCTCGGCGCCATGCCGCAGTACGCGCCCTATGCGAGGCCGGCAGGCCAATCATGGAACAAGCGCGCTCCATCGGTGTTTGCGAAACCGGCGGGGGGATTCGAAAGAGGAGAATCTCGATGCGCTATCCAGTCCTGATCTCACTGGTTGCAGCACTGACCTGCTCCGCGGCAATCGCGCAGACATCGACTACAACCACCACCATCACGACGGATCAGCAAAGCAAGGTCCGGACGTACATCATGAAGGAACACCCCGCTTCCGTGAAAGTGACCGAGTCGGTTGCTGTCGGCACCGCCCTACCGTCATCGGTGACCTTGCACACGTTGCCTTCTGATGTTGGCGTCACGCAGTACCGCTTCGCTGTCGTCAACGATAAGACGGTTCTGGTTGAGCCGAGCTCCCGCAAGATCGTTCAGATCATCGAGTGATCTCTGCATAGCAAAAAGGCCCGGCCCCCTTTCGGAGACCGGGCCGAGTTTAGGAGCCGGTTAGGCCGGCCAGTCCATCTTAAAATCGAGCCATTCCGAATAAGCGGCATCGCCGCTGGCGTCGCGTAAAAAGCCCATGACAGTGCAAGGAAGCGTCACCCGATTCCCGGGAAGCCCGTACGTCCGGCATTGCCCGCAGACGATGACGGTCTCGATCCGCCCTTGATGCCATTTGCTGGTGCATAGAACGCCCTCAAGAGGGACGGTGGAGCGCCGGCCCTTAACTGCTGTGCGAAGGTTCGGTCTACTTCCGGCTAGGCTGTGAGCCGTTCAACCAAAACGGCCAAAATGGGTGGGCAGCAGAAATAGGCCTCGGATAATTTAGGCTCTAGATCAGTCTCCAACGCTGCGGTTCAGTAAGGAACAGCCGCAATCCCCGGTCCAGCACCTTCTCCTTCCGCAGTACGCAACCAAGACAGCGCGAGGCGGCGGGCTGGAGAGTGCGCGTGACGGTGCCCGGGAGCGGCTCCGGCAGCGCCCAGGGCGGGGAGCACGGCAGCACCCAGCCCCGAGCCGACGAAGTTCTTGATCGCCTCGACGCTGCCGAGTTCCATCACCGGCTCCGGTTCTGCTCTCGCTTGCCGGAACCAGGCATCGGTCGCCGCTCGCGTGTTGCCGCCCTCCTCATAGAGGATCAATGGCAACGCGCCGAGCGCCTTCGCCGTGATCGGCGCCTCGCCCGGGGGCGGCACTGGCGGCTGGCAGCAGCGCGAGCAGCGGGTCGGCCAGCAGCCGCGTGGTGCTCAGAGCCCGGCTTTGCGGTACGGGCAGTGTCGCCAAAACCACGTCGAGGTCGCCCGCTTCCAGCCGTGGAAGGATCTCCGCAGTGTTGCCGATGGCCACGGTCACCACCAGCCCGGGCATTGCCGCCTTTACCCGTCGTAGTACGGGCGGCAGGAGGTGGATGCAGGCCGTGGCGCCGGTTCCCAGCCGCAGCCGCCCGGCGCCACCCTGGCCGTGCTCCGCGACAGCCGTCACAGCATCTTCAGCCGCCGAGATCGCGCGCCGGGCAGGTTCCACGAGCGCAGCCCCAGCGGCATTCACGATCATCCGTCCGGCGGCACGCTCCAGGAGGTGGACGCCCAGGCTGCGCTCCAGCTCGCGAAGTTGCTAGCTGACTGTCAAGCCCAGGAGGCGGGCGGCGGTCGAGACGCTTTCAGCCTCGACAGCTGGCGGCCATGGGACTGCGGTACATGGCGACGCACCAGTCCGACTCCATGACGCGGGATCGAGCCGCCTCGGGCGAGTGCTGGGCCGCTGTCGCGGGCAGCGCCATCGTCGGCACGATCCTATTCAAGGCGGCCAATCGAACCTCTGGCTCGCCCTGGTTAGACCGCTCCGAAGTTGCCAGCCTCGGCCAATTCGCCGTCATGCCGGACGGGCAACGCACTGGTTTTGGCGCGCGGTTGATGGACCTAGCGGAGCGACGGGCGGCCGAGACGGGAGCGGAGGAGATCGCACTCGACACCGCGGAGCCGGCAGAGCACCTCGTCCCACTGTATCGGAGTCGCGGTTACCGTTTTATCGAGCATGCGCAGTGGTCCCATACCAACTACCGCAGCGTCATCATGAGCAAGCCGGTGAGTCCGAGTGGGCTGGCGACATGAAGTTTATTCACCTGTCCGACCTGCACCTCGTCGGCCCCGGCTTGCCCTTGCACGGCCTGGACCCCCAGGACCGCCTGAGGCGCTGCGTCGCGCGCATCCGAGCCTTCCACATGGACGCGGCCTTCGTTGCTGGGCGTCCTGCGACCGCACATGGGCCGGGTTCGACACATGTTCGTGGGACACCTGCATCGAGCGACGGCCGGGTCCTGGCACGGAATACCTTTCTCCGGGGTGAGGGGAACGAACATCAGATTGCGCTGGACTTCGTGACGCAGGACGTGGCGCCGGTGAGCTTCGAGGCGCCGGGATATGGCGTCGTGCTCATCTCCCCGGAGGCCGTCGTCGCGCACCTGGATGAGTTACCGCTCGGCCGAAGCGATTGAACCGAATTAGCCCATTTGTGCTCGTTGTGGGCTCGGGCGTATCAGCCTAAAATTGTGACGGGCGCTGGGGTAACTCAGTGGGAGCATACCATGTCTCACCGCGTCCCGTTTACCCCGGGTGATCTGACCGATCATCAATTGGGCACCGATGACACCCTCGTCGGCGATCCGACCAACAATGTCTTGGTCGGCGACGCCGGCGGCAGCCTGCTCGATCATTCCCAGGGCGGCAACGACACGTTCAGCGGGGGCGTCCCGGCCGACTACACCTTCTATGGCGATGCGGTCGGCGGCATCTTCGACCATGCTGAGGGCGGCGACGACTCCTTCAGGGGTGCGCTCAGCTCCACCAACACGGCCTACGGTGACGTGGGTGGCGACATGCTCGACCACGGAAAGGGCGGCAATGACACTTTCCAGAGCGGGGGCCTCTCCATCAACACTTTTATCGGTGATGCGGGCGGCCGGATGTCCGATCAGGCTCAGGGCGGCGACGATCGTTTCCAGGGCGGGGGCCTATCCGTCAATACTTTCACCGGTGATGCGGGCGGCGATATGTCCGGCCATGCTCGGGGCGGCAACGACAGCAGCTTTGGCGGCGGCTTCGCGTCGAACAACATTTTCTACGGAGACAGCGGCGGCAGCATGTTCGACCATGCTCAAGGCGGCAATGACAGCTTCACCAGTGTCAGCTTCCGCGACATTGCCAACACTTTCTACGGTGATGCGCGCCTCGATATGTCCGATTTCACCCAGGGCGGCAACGACGATTTGACGGCCGGCGCCCTCTTCAGTAGCAGCGTTTTTTACGGCGACGCCGGGCGCAACATGTCCGGCCATGCTCAGGGCGGCGACGACAGTTTCACAAGCGAGACGGCCTTTCACAGCTGCATTTTCTACGGTGACGCGGGCGTCGACATGTCCGACTTTGCGAAGGGCGGCAACGACACGTTCACTGGCAGTCCCGGCTCCGCCACTACTTTCTTCGGTGATGCGGGCGGCGATATGTCCGGCCATGCTCAGGGGGGCGATGACGCCGCGGTCTTTGCTGGGGGATTAACAGGCGAGGAATTCCCGAATTTGGCCTATGGCGACGCCTTGACGATGTCCGGCGATGCGACAGGCGGCAACGATCGCCTGTCGGGCGGCACTGGTACCGGGGAGGCTCTCAACCAGCTCTACGGCGATGCGCTCTCCATGTCCGGTTCTGCGCAAGGAGGCAAGGATATGCTGACCGGCGGCAACAACACCGACGGTGCCACGATGACGAACATTCTCTTCGGTGACGCCGCAAACCTGTCGGGCTCAGCCAAGGGCGGCAACGATACCTTGATCGCCGGGACCGCAGCATCCGGATCCGCGGTCAGCAACGACATGTGGGGCGACGGACAACTGAGCGACCAGGCTCAAGGCGGCGCCGATGTGTTCCTGTTCAAGGACGCTGGTTCGATGACAGTGGGGACCAATAACATCATCGAAGACTTCAGCCAGGTCCAGCAGGACAAAATCGCGTTCAGCGGCGTGGCGGGCGTGCAATCCTTCGCCGACCTGACCGTTGCGCAAAGCGGCGCCGATACCGTCATTACGGCGGGAGCGGATCAGGTGACGCTCCACAGTTTCACGCACACGCTGACGCAGAGTGATTTTTTGTTCGCCTGAAAGCGGAAGCAGGTCGGCCGGCTGCCTACGCAACGGAGCGTGGGCGGCCGGAGTTGCATGAAATCCGGCCTTCCACTCTGGCGCCTAAAGGCGGCTCCCCCGCCGCGTTCCGAGGACAGCCCTTCCGCGCACCAATGAAGAGTTTCAGGCGCTCGCTCACCGACATTGCCATGGGTTCAGGCTTTGCCGACAGCGCCCATCTCTCACGGGACTTCAAGGCGGCGTTCGGAGTAACGCCGCGTGCCCTGCGCCAAAACAGGTAGGCAAGCGCCGCGTCGAGGCGCCCTATGACTTTCAAAACCAGTGTCCGCTTTCCGGCGGGAGCCCAAGGTCCGCATATGGCGCATTCAGTCCGGCGGGCGAAGCTATCGAGTGCGTGTTTGGGCTTTGCACCTAGGCCCTCGAATACTGTCAAGTGCTTTCATGCTTCTCCGCGCGCAATCAGCAAAACTCTAATGGATCCTCTGGAGAAAATCATGACCAAGAATGAACTGATCGCTGCAGTCGCCGAAGACGCAGCCAAGTCCAAGGCCGACGTGGCAGCCGTACTGGCCTCGCTGGCGGGCGTGGTTTCGAAGACCCTGAAGTCGGGCAGCGACGTCACGCTGGGCGGGGTCGGTAAGCTGTCCGCAGCCAAGCGCGATGCGCGTCAGGCTCGCAACCCTTCGACCGGTGCCATGATCGATGTGCCTGCGAAGACCGTCGTGAAGTTCAAGGTCGCGAAGGACCTGGCAGACACAGTCGCCTGATCTGCGAGTGTCAAAACGATCTGGCGGCCATATGGCCGCCGACCAACATCGGTCTTCTCGCGAAGCGAATCCGTTAACTGGTTCAGTGCAGTGGTCCTCCGAAGCATCTACGAAAAGCTCTAGTATCGTCCGCATCGGGAAATTGCGGCTGATGCGGATTTTTGATGACCGTGCGGGCTATGAATGTCGGCACTCGTAACCCACGAAACACATGTCCCGGTCCTGGCTTTTAATGAAAGCGGGAACAGCTCTTTCAGTAGGGCGGCAAAAACTCCTGTCTCTTACAAACCGTGCTTCAAGTTCTTCTCGACTGAGCAGCATCGCTTCGCCTTTTCGAGCAACTTCGCGGCGGCTGTCTTCACAGTTCCGGAGCTGTACATCCCCTGCGCGGCTGGGGAGCGGAATCGCTGCCGCAGCCGAGAGAAGAACCGACAGATAGCGCAGGCTGGAGCGCCGATTTCGCTCCAATTGGCAGGAATTCAACAACGTTCTCCCGTCTCTACAAAATGCGTGCTCATTCTTGGTCACCTGCTGGTGCACTCCGCCAGCCAAGGCGGACGGAGCGCATTTCTCGGGCCTTATTCGATGACGTCCACGATGCGCCTCGTTTGTGGGTCAACTATCAGCACATCGTCGCCAATCAATGTGTACTGCATCCCACGCAGTTGCGGCTCACGCTGCTCCGCTTCGGAAGGCAACGGCCGGATCGCGACTTCGCTCGGCAGGACCGAGCCTTTGAGACCGTCGAGGCTCTGCATTTCTCCGGGCTTGGCTTGCTGCAAGATGAGCTTAGCCAGCTCATGCCGGTCAGTGAGCGGCGGGCTTGCTGGGGTGGCAGCACGTCCCGCTCCCGCGGCTGTGGCGGTTCCGCTCTGGCTACTGCGATCGACGACCTCGACGATGCGACGCGAGCCTGGCTCTACGACAGCAATCTCGTCGGTCTCGGTCATCACGTACTGATAGCCACGCCAATGCGGATGGGTTTCGATCACCTCAACGGGCAAGGCATATAGCTGAGCTTCTCGCGGGATGATGACACCGGTCTGGAATACGACTGTGTCAGGTCTGCGCCAGCGCCTAGCGTCGCGCCTCTGCTCGAACAGAGCATAGAGGTTCGCGCCCCCGCCACTTCGTCCATCACGTTCGATGACCTCGACAATGCGCCGGCTGGACGGGTCGACAATGACAATCTCGCTGTCCGATACCGTATAACTAAAGTTGCGATATTGCGGGCGCATCTCCGCAATCTCCCGCGGTAGGGGTCGAAGTTCCACGCGTGTCGACAGTTCTGCGCCGACCGACACCGAGACACCGAAGTCCTTGACTGGCCGGATTTCCTTTCGGTCGATACTCTGCCTGACAGTCTCAGCAATACGGTTTGTGTCGGTCTTGTTGCCAGCGCTGGGCTGAGCCGTTTGGGGTCCAGCAGCAGGCTTCTCTGGTGTCGACGCCGTTCCGGGCTGGTTCGTCTGCGGCTCGGGCTGCGCTGAACGGGCGTTGCTCGGGCTGGTCCTGTTCTCTGGCTGCGACGACCTCGCTGAGCCCGTTGACTTATCCGCGTCGCTGTTTGGGTGTGCGCGCTCGCCTGCGCGGTTCGTGTCCCGCTGCGAAGGCTGTTCACGCTGCGCAGCCCGATCCCGTTCAGTGTCCTTTTCTCTCTGCCCGGTTCGAGGCCGTTCGGAAGAAGACGGCGGCTCCTTCTGCGCCTGATCGCGTTTGGGAGCCTGAATGCGCTCGGCATCCTGACCGCGTGAGGGGCCAGACTGAACGTCTCGCCGCTCTCGCGCCGGCATCTCAGTCCGATCCGGAGAACCGCGCTCGGCTTCGGGACCGCGCGGCGGCATTTGACGTTCCATCGGCCCTTCGGACCTGGCGCGCGGGGCCTGATCTTGCTCGATCACGATCGGCTGGGCCCAGGCGACCCCAGGTAGTGCCAAGGCGGCTAAGGCAACGCCTGCAAGTTTTTTCATGGGACATCCTCCCTGATGAGAGTGATGCCGAACTGGTGTCGCCCGTATCGGGAGGGTTTACCCTGCGCGTGGGTTCAAAAACGGCCAGCTCGGCGTTGAGAGGCGCCGATTCTCACGGAACACTGCGCTGTAATGAATCGCCGGAGTCACCGGCGGGCGGTGTGACGAGCCAGGCCATTGGCCGGCTCGTCAGCAACGATCACTCGATAATCTGAACGACCTTCCGGCTGGAAGGCTCGACCAGAACGACGTGGTTGTCGGTGTAGACGTAGCTGTACTTGCTGACGCTCGTGCCCCAATCGGCAGGAGCGGTTCGAAGCTCAACATCCGCGGGAAGCGTCGCGCCGACCGTGACCTTCTCCTTGACCATGACCGGCTTCATTTTCTCCTTGACCACGTATTCCTTGATCTTGGTCCGCTCGGGCTGGCTGATGGTGATGGTGGTGCTCTGAGCAAAAGCAACCGAGCTGGCCACGAGCGCAGACGCAGCGACCATTCCAAGAATCGTACGGTTCATGTGGTTCCTCCGGTTGCGCACACGATTGTGCGATGCGCCTCAAACTCGCTCGCGAAGGGACCTGTTCCAAATTCCTCTAATTAAAGAATGCGCTATATCCGTTCAGCTATAACGTTGAAAAGACTCCCAATTTTTTCGGAACTGTTTGCTCTTTAGAATCTTTGTAAGCTCCGAGGCATGGCACCGCCTTCGCGTCGCTCAAAACGGGCCGGCCCGGTCGAAACTCGCACTTCGGTCGGGCCAATTTCTTAAGGGGGCAGACCATGGGCGCACTACTCCGTCTCGGTCGTCATCGTCATCATGACCGCTTGGTTCAGCCTCCTGGGGTTGCATGGCACATGGCTGTTCTCCCCATCGGCATCCAGACAGGGCCTCGCGGTCAATCTCGGAATGCGTGGCCTTGTAGTGCCCGGCGGCGTTCATCAGGTTGCACAGCGCCAGCTCTGCCGCAGCGAGCGCGGCTTCGCGGCTAGGGCGCGGGCTTCGGCTTGGTGAGCGCGATCAGCCAATTCGCTGGCCTTATGATCAGCCGTCGTTCGACGAGTTTAGCTCTTCCGGCCTCAGTCCGTCGTCGAGGGTTGCTGGCATCGCCTTTCTGAGAGC
Organism: Allobosea sp. 10L417; assembly: GCF_056395485.1. Lineage (NCBI taxonomy): Bacteria > Pseudomonadati > Pseudomonadota > Alphaproteobacteria > Hyphomicrobiales > Alloboseaceae > Allobosea > Allobosea sp. 10L417. The sequence goes on along the minus strand of NZ_JBFTJP010000022.1, from coordinate 3,703 downwards.
GTCGTTGATCCCGTCCTGCCAACCGGGGCCGCCATCCTGAAAGTGCGCCAGTACTTCGCTGTTGATCCGAAGAGTAACCATTTCCTTGGCGCCCGGCAGAACGGTACGCTTCTCAATTTGCGCAGGTGGCGCCACCTTCGGCGCGGCGAAAAGGGCTTCCGCCTTGTCGCGAGCGCTCATTGGGCGGCGCGTTCGATGGTTGCTCATTACGTCCTCATACCAAGTCGCTGGCTCAATCATACCAGGCTTGTCGTCAATGATCTTGAGGGTCCTTTTGGTGGGTTCTGGGAATCAAAGCAGCCTCCCCCGAGGAACGGCCATGCGGCGACGGCGTTAAAAGCTCGTCCTTGGGAGATGTCCGTTTATGCAGACCACCGTGACCGCCCTGCGTTTCGAGCCCTGGAGCTTCGTGCCCAACAATCCCAGGCTACCCGCGCTGATCTATGAGGGGGCGTTCGGTCCCGATGCTGCCGACCTGGCGACGCTGATGGAAAAACGGTTCTCCGAAAATGGATGGCCGCCGCAATGGCGCGATGGGATCTACGAATTCGATCACTATCACTCACAGGGGCATGAAGTCCTCGGCATCGCGGCAGGGCACGCGAAGCTCATGCTGGGTGGCGATACCGGCCGGGAGGTCGATGTGACAGCCGGGAACGTCGTAGTCCTTCCAGCCGGAACAGGTCACCGCTGTCTCAGCCAATCTGACGATTTCCTCGTTATCGGCGCATACGCGCCCGGTCAGACCGGCGACATCGTGCGTGAAGAAGCCACGTCGGCCATGATCCAGAGGATCGCAATCTTGAGCTTCCCGCCGCGGGATCCCGTCGTTGGAGACGACGGCCCAATGCTTCGGCTATGGGCTGATGCGAGCGTTCCTTGAGCGATCGGGCTTATTCCGGAGCTGAGAAGGATCAATGCCTCTGCACCCCTCCTCCCCGCTCGCGCGGCTCCTGAACGCTCCCATGAAGACTGGGCAGGTTGTGTGGCTGGGTGTTCGACCGGGACGCAGCGAACCAATGGTCGCGCTCCAAAGGGCCGATTTTGACGTCTCCCAAGGGCTTGCTGGCGATCGCTACACCCGCGCCGCCGGCAAGCGCCAAGTGACTCTGATCCAGAGTGAACACCTCGCCGCGATCGCCAGCTACCTTGGCCACACACAGGGATCCCTGGACGAGTTGCGTCGGAATGTCGTCACCCGCGGCATCAATCTGCTCGCACTGAAGGATAAGCGCTTCAGAATCGGTTCCGCGATCCTCGAAACCACGGGGGAGTGTCACCCCTGCTCCCGGATGGAGGAAAACCTCGGCGTTGGAGGATACAATGCCGTTCGCGGCCATGGCGGCATCACAGCCTGCGTCATAGAAAACGGTTCGGCCTGCGTCGGTGACGTCGTAGCAGAACATCTTGAGCTGCTTTCAAGCGGGTGCGAGAATCCGCCTATCGCTCTTTTAGAGCGGTGATTTCCTCGTCGCTCAGCTGCCTTCCGGCAACCGTCATCGCTTCAAGCCGACCAGCTTTTAGATCGGCGCGAATTTCTCGAAGGGCCGCAGCCAGGTCCGGATACTCGATTTGGTAGGTAGCCACGAGTTCGCCGCCGCGCTTCACATCCTGCCGCAGCATCACGAGACCTCACCATCTTCGAGGTCACTCATTCGTCCTCACAGCGGCTGAGCATTATTCCGGACGGCAGTGTGAAATAACACTCGTCCTCAAAGTGCACGGGAGTGCCATCTTCGAGCGTGTAGGACGTCAGCGACAGGCCGGGCCATTCTCGCCAGACGACGACCTTGTAGCGTTTGCCGTCTTTGTCGCGGCAGTGCTCAGTATGGAGTGCGCGCCGTACTTGCGTCGGTCGCTTGTTCGGGCCGTCGGCTGAGCGCTGCGAATACCGCTCCCAGCGGCCAGCGTGTAGGACGCGGCGAGATAAGTAGCCCGGTCGCGCTCGCGCTGCGGTCCGGCTCATCGACCAACAGCCGGATCCGGCGCCACAGTGACGGCAATTCCATCGTTCAGGTCGTGCTTGGAAACCTAAGCTGAGAATCCCGAACGGGACGGCATTGCTCTTCGCTGGCACCGAGCCCGCCCCCGCCTAGCGACGAGGTAAAAAAAGGCGCCGAGCCACACATGCCATGGGAGGAGAAAACGGCAGCTCGGCGCCACGCCGCATCGAAGGCGCTCGGATAGAATGGCTGGAAATCGTGAACGATCCACGAACGACCGGAATCTGCCCAGTTGAAGCGTGACAGGGCGAAATTTGCTAGATTGAGCCTTCCGATCCAGATGCTACGCTAGCGCCATGTCTGAGAAGCCGTCTGTTGAAATCCCGGTTGTGAAGCCGACAATGGTCCAAGTGAGCGGCGACCCGCGCGGCGACGCCCTCATCAGATTCGAGACAATCGGTGACTCCGACCTCCTGCTCGTCCTGCCGATGACGGCGCTTGTGGCGCTCGAGGCCATGCTCGCCAAGGCCAGCCAGGAGCAGGCCAAGCATCAGCCGAAGCAATAGCCGTAGAAGCGCCCGTGCCCGCCGAAGTAAGACTGGGCAAAGTCTTCGCGCCGAGATCGACCGGCATGCGGAGCTCCAAGGCGAACGGCCGATCGACCGAAAACGACGAACCCCGCCATGGTGGTGGCGGGGTTCGCTTGGGCCTCCAGCCCCTTGCTCGAGATCGAGCACTTCTCTGAAATGTGGCTTGAAAACGCGACCTAGCGCGTTGGGTTCCAAAACGCAAAAAGCCCGGCCCCGCATGGCGAGACCGGGCTGAATTCGGTAGTGGCAAGTGTCCGTCAATCAGACGATCAGCAAGGTGATTGAACCCAAGTTCGCCATCTGCGGTTGACGGACAACACGCTCGGCGCGCTCAGGTCGATCTTCAACCTGCTCATCGTGAGCGTCATCAAAACGCGCAAGAAGGGAGCCGCATCGGGGTGACCGTGAAGCGACTCCCTACCGCCTTCCGAGGATGGCCCCCTAAACACGCCGATGAAGGATTTCACCGGCGCTCGAAAGCGGCAGGACAAAAACCGGGGAAAGTCGGAACGGTTCCCGTGCGGCAACTCACGATCGGGCCAGTCTTGGACCGCAATGATCTCTGTGCTGAGCTGCTGCAATCGGCGGGAAGCACCGGCCACGCCGTTGGCACCTTGGCTGGTCGCCTGGGCTGGGCGCGAGGGTCATGAGAGCCCGGAAAATAACCTCGTGCGCCTCGGCAAGAAGCCGCGCAGCGTTTTCCGTATTTTCGGGTTCATCGCGATTCCGCTCACCTGCAAACAAGGGAACCGCGCCGGGCGTGGGGCGCCGACGCGGTTCCGTCTCCGGTGATTGGGAGCCAAACAATCACCGCCGCAATCCGAGAGCTGGCAGGGCTGACCGATGAGCATCGGCTACGAACGCGGCATGATAAAAACACGACCTTGAACGCAAGGTTCCGGAATGACGCAGAAGATGCCGAGCAATTGGGACGTTAAACGTCGCTTGCCCTAACCCCGAAACAGGGCGCGTACTGCCGAGGCAGTTGGCGGGGGGGCCGGCGATGTATACCGGGAAAGGTCTGCTTGTCCTGCGGGACGGCCGGACGCTCCCGCTCACCTACCAATTTGGCAGCAACTCCGACGATACCCGCGCCGGGTACCTTTTCTGCGATCTCTCGGACGTCGATCCAGCCGCTCTCTTCTACAGGCTCCGCGTGGTCTGCGACGA
>NZ_JBFTJP010000021.1:0-26684 GCF_056395485.1 Allobosea sp. 10L417 | reverse complement strand
CGGCTACAGGCCTCCCGCGCCAGAGGTCTTCATCCCAGCCATGACCGCGCGGCCGGCTGCGCAAACCAGACCGGCTACGCCGCCCGCGCTAGCGCCGAGGCCAACCGTACACTAACAATCACATCGGACCTCTCCGCGGGGGCGGATCAGTGTGTGATCCTCAAGCGATCGCCATCGCACGATAAGGTTGAATACTTCGGGCGTTTCGATTCCCTGCGCCAGAAGGTGACCACGATAACCCTGCGCGCGGCTAAGCAACGGAAGAACTTCGGTGAATGCTTGGCTGAACGCTTCAATTTTCTCCTTGTAAATCGGCAGCAGAGCGATCTCATAAATCATGGCTGGACCTTTAAATTGAGCGGTCATGTTTACGAATTGGCGCGCGTAGTGTTGGCCGACGGGTCGATCGCAATCGCGATTTTACCCCGGACACCGTTGTTCGGCGTCTCAAGCCGGGCATGGGCGAGGGAGATGTCAGCGAGCGAATAAACAGCGCCAAGGTGCGGCCGTAGCTGACCGCGCTCCACCAACGTGGTCAGCTCATCAAGCTTGCCGCGGTTCTGTCTCGTGAAAACGAAGTGATAGCTTGCGTTCTTGCCCCACGCTTCGATGAGGTTCTGCGGCTGTGCGATGTCTACGATCGAGACAACGCGGCCAAGTTGCGCGAGCACGTTCGGGCTGCTGGACAATGTGTCGCCACCAATGGTGTCGAACACAACATCGACTCCGCGACCATCCGTCTCGCGCATGATAGCGCTGACAACGTCTTCTTTCCTGTAGTCGATGACGACATCAGCGCCAACACTTCGTGCGAATTCGAAGTTGTCTTCGCGAACGGTCGTGAACACCTTCGCACCGATGGCTTTTGCAACCTGGATCGCCACATGACCAACCCCTCCGGCACCGCCGTGGATCAGGATGGTTTCTCCTACTCTAAGAGAAATACGCGTGACGAGGGCCTCCCACACCGTGCCGCCCACGAGGCTCAGGCTTGCCGCTTCCAGATGGCTCAGCGAGGCGGGTTTCCTTGCGATGATGTTTTCATTCGCAACGTGGTATTCGGCATAACTTCCCGGCCCGTCAAAAATTTGCGGGGTGTACCAGACTTCGTCTCCCGGAGAGAATGCCGTCACGCCGGGTCCAACCGCTTCGACAACCCCAGATACGTCATGGCCGGTAATGGCCGGGAGTGGGACATAGTCGCGATAGTCGCCGCGCCGAACCTGATAGTCCAGCGGGTTGATCGACGTAGCATATACGCGCACCAGTACTTGTCCTGCCTGCGGAACAGGCTTTGGTACTTCTGTAAGCTCGAACGATTCCGGGCCACCAAAACAGTTGAGTGTTATCGCTTTCATTAGAGATCCTCGGTTCGGTAAAAAGGGATATCGAGAATTCTCGATATATCGCGGTAAGAAATTACAATTCTTTCCCTATGATGTCGGCGAGAGCACTGATGGTGGCTTCGTTTCGCTTGTAGTAGGTCCACTGACCGATGCGCCTCACTTCTACTAAGCCGGCCCGTTGCAGAGTTGCAAGGTAATCAGACACTGTTGACTGCGACAGTCCGACGCCTTCTTGAATACTACTGACGCAGACTCCTACCGTCAGGACGTCACCTTCATCCTGGGGAGGAAAATTCTTCGCGGGATCCTTCAAACCTTTCAAAATTTCAAGGCGTGTACGGTTTGAGAGGGCTTTGAATATTTCGAGCAATTCCATATCCTAACCATATCGATATTTTCCGATATGTCAATGCGAAAACCGACCGCCATCGTGAGCCAGCCCGTTTCTGGAGCAAAACCTGACGAGTTGACGCCCAAGACCCCTCCTAGTGGGGCAAAATCACACGCTTGGTACCCGCGTGTCAGTGATCGCGAACGACCGGATCTGATGGATTACGGTCAGTCGGCTTCCGGAGGATCGATTCGAAGAGGCGGACGTCAGTCCGAGCACGCCTTGCAGCGTTGGCGAGATTGCTCTTCTCCGCCGGTCGCCGTCAAGAACAGCCGAGCTTTGCTTCAGCGCGCAACCGGGTCCGCGGGCCGTCAAGCCGCCATTGACGACCAGCTCCGCCCCGGTCGTGAAGCAGGACTTCGCCGAAACAGATATCCGACCTGGACGGCCGTCGGCATGACGTGGCTCGCCGGGTTCGACTTCGAGCTCAAGGTGGTCGCCCGAAACCCGACCGGCCCTGCTGAACGCGCTCTGGAGACACGGGCCTGAGTGGCGTTGCGCGGGCGGTCGAGAACGCATTTCAAGATAGCGGCCGGGGGGAAACACAGCGCAGGGCAAACCCGTCAGGCGGTAACGCTCGGCCTCAGCGTCGCGCGAAGGTTCTCGACCGCAAAATCCACGAACGCGCGTGTCTTGGCCGACGCGCTCCGACCTTCGGCGTGAACCACCTGGATGGGCAACGGCGGCTCCTCGAAATCTTCCAAGACGGGCATGAGCCGCCCTTCGGCGATCGCCTTCGCGCCTTGGTAGGATAGGATGCGCGCCAACCCCCAGCCGCCCAGGGCCGCCGAGATCGTAGCTTCCACGGTGTTGCAGTATAAGCGAGGGTGGAAGCGGCCCTGGCCGATCGGTTGGCGAAATACAAGCAGCCGAAGCGCGTCGTATTCGTCGACGAGCTTCCCCGCAACGCGATGGGCAAGATCCAGAAGAACGTGCTCCAGGCGACATTTGCGGACCTGTACTCGGAGAAGGTTCGAGCCAGCTGACGTCGTCGCCTCGGAAAAGCCGCGACGGCGGCTTGCAAGTTTTGCCGCGCGGACGGCGCGACGCGAGCGTCCGGCACCTGACGGGGCCTCGCAGCGAGCTGGGCCGAGGAATGCTCTCGGATGCGCGCAGCGCTTCGCGCAGATCGCAGTCCGGCCCAATCGAGAATGGCTTTCAACGAGATCCGCACTCACCCGAACACGAGCGCGCGATGAGCCGCCGTTCCTGCCGTCACACCGTCAGCGACGGCCCAGCTCACACTATGCGGAGCGCGGGCAATGTCTCCGGCGGCATAAAGGCCAGGCACCGTGGTCATCTTGTCTGAGTCCGTCCGAATTATTGGGCCGATAGGCCCTTCATCGATAGCGACGCCGAATTGTCGCGCGATTGCGCTCGACAATTCGGACTGCGGCGCGACGTACAGGGCAGCCAAGCGTATCTGGTCTCCACCGTCCAGCTCGACGGCAGTCAGTGAACCGTCCTCGCCAACGAGTCTGACGACCCTTCGTGCCTCTACCCTTACCCCACGGGCGGAGAGCAATCCTGCGGTCTTGGGATCGAGATCGGCGCCATTGAGGAACAGGGTCGTCGGGCCCCACTCTGCGACGAGATACGCTTGATGAGCCGACATTGGCGTGCGGAAAAGGACCCCCAGCGGTTGTTCGCTGAACTCGAAACCATGGCAATAAGGGCAATGCAGCACCGTCTTACCCCAGCGCTCCCGCAGGCCCGGGATCGGCTCGAGGCTATCGCGAAGGCCAAACGCCAGGATCAACTTGCGCGCTGAGATTTCCTTGCCACCGGATAATACAACGGTGAAGCCATCCTCCTGCGTATGCCCTTCGATCGCCTCCGCGCTGATCATCGCCACGCTAGGATACGCAGCGATCTGATCACGCGCGCTCGCCAGAATCGACTGCGGATTGCTGCCGTCGAAGCCAAGGAAGCCGTGGGAAGCCTCAGCGAAGCGATTACGCGGCTCGCCCGCGTCAATCACGCACACGCTTCGCCGCGCCCGCCCAAGATAGGTTGCGGCAGCGAGACCGGCAAAGCTACCTCCGATGATGATCGCATCATGTTGCATGACTTGTCTCCAGCGTTGGCGATCCGCCCCATGCCGCGAGCCGCTTGTGAAAATCCGCACTTAGAGTGGCGAGGGAAATGTCACCGAAACGACGAAGGAGAAGTGCTTCAGCTTCGTCGAAGGCGTCGCCGAGAGCGGCATTGACCGCCTGCTCGACGAGACACCCCGGAGCCTCGGTACGATTGCCCATCGCCAGGAGTTCGGGCCTCCCGAGAGCATCGTAAATGTCGCGAAGCGTTACCTCGTTGAGGTTGCGGGCTATAGTCCAGCCTCCGCCATGCCCCTTCTCCGATCGGACATAGCCTCCGTCGCGAAGCCCCCCCATGATTCTTCGGATCACGACAGGGTTCGTGTCCATGGCCCGAGCCAAGACCTCAGATGTGGTCGGGCCCTGCTGCTCGGCCATGTGAAGGAGGACGTGCAGAACGCCCGATAATCGGCTATCTCTTCTCATGCAACTTGATATGTTGCGAGTCTAGAGAGCTGTCAAGCAGCAGACGACATATCTGGTTGGCGAAGCCTCCCCCTAGGTCATCTGGAAAGTGAGAGCGAAGCGGGGCTTCTGTGACGGGTAAAGCCTGAAGAGAGGCTTCCGCGGCCTGCCATGGAGATAAGCGGCGGTTTCAAGGAGACCTTACGCGCGGCGAGTGGGTCGGTCGTGTTTCGTCAGAGTGGTTCTCGCGGCCCGATGACCAGCGATTTCTTTCCCTCGATCAACCTGGCGGCGCCGTCCTCAGGCGGTCCGACCGGAGCCGCACGCGAATGATTGAGAACGCTGCGATCCGCGTCGAAGCCGATCACGGCCGTTCCGAACACTTGGAGCTCATTCTACCCGGCGCCGATAGGCCCATCGCACCGTGGCACCGGAGCTTCGGTCAACTTTCCAGTCTCGTGGGCGCCCCCCGCTGCGTATCTGCGCCAGCTTCCTGCCGCGCTGGCGGGGATCAATCTGTAGTATGGTCTGTCTGTCAATCGAGCCGAGCAGATCAAAACCCTAGAAACGGACGAAGGACGCCTGGAGCTTCGTGCGGTGACTGGCCCGGACTACGGACCGATCTTCGACCTTGAGTTGGTCAATGCCGTGCAGCGGATCGCTGGACACGAGGTGATTTCAGCCCGGACGCCCCTACATTAATCATCAGTGACGCGACCGCCACGCGACGCGCGGCTCAGGACTGGTCGTGCCGCAGCATCAGCGACAGCAGGCCGGTGAGCGCGCTGACGACGCCGGTGGCGAAGAAGGCGGCGTGATGGCCCGCGAGCATGGCGGCTTCCGCGGCCGCATCCCCGCTGTGGTTCCCGGCAACGGCATGCGCCAGCGCCCCGAAGCCGGCGATGCCGAGCGCGCCGCCGATCTGACGCGAGGTATTGAGCAGGCCCGAGGCAAGTCCGGTATCGGCAGGCTGGATGCCGGCGATGGCAGCATGAACCGCGCTGGCGATCAAGAGGCCCGTGCCGCAGCCGATCAGCAGCGTCGGTCCGAGGACGTCACCGAGATAGTCCGCCTGCGACGGCAGGAAGCCCAGCCATATAAGCCCCACGGCCGCAATCAAACCGCCGATAAAGGGCAGATGCGCCACTCTGCGTTCCCGCAAGGCGCGCGCGCCGAGTGCTCGGGGGCGACGCAATCACCGACGTGATCGTGCCTTACGAGATTGCGAAGGCGGACGCGCGCTATCGGTTTGTCAAACGGCTTCCTCGCGACTACTCCCGCCAAGCGAAGCTGAGGCGGCTTTCCTACACCTCCGCCAAAGAGATGTTTGCCGAGCGCTTCCATATGAGCGAGGTATTGCTTGTCGCGCTGAACCCTAAGGTACGGATGACAACAGCGGGCAGCGAGATGCATGTCGCATCGCCGGGGCGAGACATCCAGAAGGGGGCGGCAACGCGCATCGAGGCGGTCAAGTCAACGGGCATGGTGACCGTTTATGGAGCTGATAATCGCATCCTCGCGAGTTATCCCGCGACGATAGGGAGCGAAGAGACTCCCTCACCGAGCGGCGAGCACACGGTCATCCGAGTGGTGCGAAATCCTGACTACACCTACGATCCAGAAAAGAACTTTCAGCAGGGGAGCAACCGCAAAAAGTTGACCCTGCCCCCGGGGCGGAACGGCCCTGTAGGCTCAGTCTGGGTCGCACTTTCGAAACCGACCTTTGGCATCCATGGCACGCCTGAGCCCTCGAAAGTCAGCAAGACAACCTCGCACGGCTGCATAAGGCTGACGAACTGGGATGCCGAGGAGCTGGCCGACTTGGTCAAACCAGGCGTGCCTGTGCGCTTCGTCGACTAAAGCCGGTCGCTGCGAAACGCGCTCCCAGCGACAGGCAGCGTGTAACCGAGCTGCATCCCAGCAAGCCGGTCTGACGTGGCAACGAGGGAGCAGCCCGCCGGCCGGCGGAGGGTACAGCCTCAACCTGTGTTGAATGCACCGATCAGCGAGGCGGGTCTTCTACATACGTGTAAAGCGATGGACTGCCGTATTTGTCCGATTTAGCTTGAGATTTGGCCGGAGCGAATCCCGATCCAAAATTGAATTCACCGCGTTTGTAATAAATATTCCGCCGAAGTCGAATCGAATTCGACGCAAAATCGGAATTGAGGTGAATGGTGTCTTGGATTATTCTCATATTCGCCGGAATTCTGGAGGCATTCTGGGCGATCCAGTTAAAATACACGGATGGATTTACCAAGCTTATTCCGTCTGTAGCAACTATCGCTTGTATAATACTGAGCATGGTTATTCTGGCCGTCTCACTCAAAAGCCTGCCCATCGGCACTGCTTACGCTGTCTGGACTGGCATCGGAACGGTAGGTACCGCGATCTTCCCTAGCCCGCCTCGAAACGGGGATGGGCGTCGGGGCGGCCGTCTATCTTGGCGTAATGGTCACGGTGCTCGGCCTGTTCCTGTGGCTGCATCTATTGCGCGTCCTGCCGGCTCGCGTCGCGGCCAGCATCCAGTACCTCCAGCCCATCATCGGCGTTGGGGCGGCGGCGCTGATGTTCGGCGACGAGCTCGGTCCGCTGTTCATCGCCGGAGTCGGCTGCGTGCTGCTAGAGTTGGCGTTGACGGTCACGAACGCGAGGAAGCCCGAGCAAGGGCAGATTCCAACGTACACTGGTCGCGAGTCATCCAGAGGGCCTCGAGGCAACGTCGCGCCAACAGCGGAACTTAGCTCATCGCCCGAAACCGGACCTCTAGAACGCTAAAACGGCCCGACCGAAAACGACTCTCCTGTCGCACCTTAAGCAGGCCGGCTGCGGCGCCCCCCGGTACCCTCAGAATTTAACGGCGAGCACGCCCTTGAAGGCGTGGTCCTGGGACTCCTGGGCGAGCTGGCCGGTATAGGAGAGGCCGAGGGAGGCGCTTTGGCCGATGGCCAAATCGAGCCCCGTCTCGATCAGGGCGGCGTTCTTCGCGATCGGGACGCCAGCGACCGAGAACGGGTTGCTGCCGGCGAAGGCCAGGGTTGCGATCGGGTCGAGATCGCCAAAGGCGTGGCGCCAGGCCAATCCGCCACGCAGGGTCAGGCCCATGTTCAACAGGTCAAGGCTGGTCGCGGCGCGCAGGCCGAGCGTCGAGGACCCCACATTGGTGTCGTCGCCACGGCTGGAGAGCGCCGCGGCGCGGCCGGCCTCGCGGAAGCTGTCCGTGTGCAGGTTGACATAGGCGAGGCCGGCGAAGGGCTCGAGCGCGACCTGACCCAGATCGATGCGATAGCCGAGCTCGCCGAAGATTTGCGCCGTGCCGGCGTCGTAGTCGGCGCGCGGATCGTCGCCGAAGCCCGAGAACGCGACGGTGCGGCCGGTCCTCATGTCGTGCCAGCTATAGCTTGCGCCGGTGCGCAGGCTGAGTGCCCCCCACTGCCCGCCGCCATAGAGGCCGAAATGGTAGTTGTCGCTCTCGCCCGAGGACTGCCTGCCCTTCACGTCAAATTCGGAGCGGCTGTAGCCGGCGACGAGCCCAAAGCGCAGCGCTTCGAACACGGCGGCGTCGGTGCCGATCAGGAATCCGCCGGTCGAGCGGTTTAATGCGGCCGCGTTGCGATCACTGTCTGTCGTGCCCCAACCGCCATAGCCCTGGCCCCAGATGGCGAAGCGATCGGACCTCAGCGTCGGCATCGGGCCCGTCACGGCCGGAGCGAGATCAGCGGTGGAACCGTAGCTCATCGTCGCCACGGACTGTGCGCCGACCGAGCCGAAGGCCGAGCGCAGCCGGTCGTTCATCGCATTGCGCATGAACCAGCTCTCGTCGATCAACGCCGTTTTCGCCGAGGCGTGGATCTCGCCGGAGAGCGTGTCGAAGGCTGCCCTTGCCGAGGGCGCATCGAGCGCCAGAAGGCTGTTGTAGAGCGCGAGCATTCCGCCCGCCTGTGGCAGCGTGTTCAGTGCGACGGCGGTCGCGAACTGGTTGCGCGTCTCCGCCACGGCCTGGAAGATGGAAGGCGGCGGAGCGGGTGGCGTCACCGGATCGGAGGGCGTCACCGGCGACGTGCCCTTGACCGCGATGATGAGGTCGACCTGGTTCGGCTGCTGGTCGACGCTGAGGTCGAGGAAGGCCGAGCGCGAGACCGCGCTGGGCGCGGTGCCCGAGACGCCGCCGGTCGCGGTCAGGAGCGTGTAGCGCTGGCCGTTGACGTAGCTGGTCTGCGGATCGAGCGCGGTCACGCCGACATGGCTGCCCGTGACGATGGCGCTTCCGGTCACCGCAATGCGGTCGGAGGTGCCGTTGCCGGCGATCTCAGCCTCATAGGTTGAGCCGGGCGCCAGCGTCAGGTTGCCGTTGACGTTGAGGGTGCCGATCGAATTGCCCGGGGCAATGGTCGCCCCCGATTGGATCGTGGTGGAGCCGACCGTGCCGCTGCCGCCGAGCGCTGCGCCCGAGATCACGGTCACGGCCGAGTTCGCGAACGAAGCATTCACCGAGAGCTTGCCCGCTTCGACGGTGGTGGACCCGCCCAGATTGCCGTCGCCGGTCAGGTTGAGATTGCCCGCCCCGCGCTTGGTGAGGGTGCCGGTGCCGTTGATCGCTCGGACGAAGGTTCCGTCGCCTGGCTGGTCGAAGACCAGCGCGGCGTTGTTGTGGATGGGACCGAGGCCGAAGCTCGTCGCCGAGCCTATCAGCGTGCCGGCCTGGATCAGCGTGCCACCATAGGTGTTAGTACCGGTCAGGGTGAGCGACCCGGCCCCCAACTTCTGCACGTCGCCGCCGCCCGAAATGGTGCCGGTGAAGGTGATATTGTCAGAGCGGTTGAAGGCAAGCGTGCGATTGTTGACGACGTTGCCGATGATCGAGCCGGTGGTGCCGCCATTGCCGATCTGCAGGACGCCGGCGCTGATCGTCGTACCGCCCGTGTAGCTGTTGGTGCCAGTCAGGATCTGCGTGCCGGCACCGAGCTTGGTCAGGCTGCCCGTCCCGGAGACAGCACCGCCCAGTTCGAGCTGTGTGCCTGTCGCAACGTCGAAACTGCCGGCGCCGTCGAGCGCCACCGGACGAAGCGAGGCGAAGCTGGCCGTGGTTGCGAGGGTGCCGCCGTTAAGGCTCAAGCCGCCGGAGGCAGCTCCGAGATTGGCATCGGCGGAGATCTGGAGCACGCCGCCTTCGATCGCCGTGCCGCCGCTGTAACTGTTGCTGCCGGAGAGCACGAGCCTGCCGTTGCCGACCTTGGCGACGGCCGTGCCAACGCCGTCCGCGATGGTCGAGGCGATGCTGGCGGTGACGCCGTTATCGACGTTGAAGGTGCCGGACGAGCCGCTCGCGGGCAGGATCGAAAGCGTGCCGCCGCTCAGCGCGTAGTCGTTGGCCGAGAATTGCAGGGTGTCGAAACTCATCGTGCCGGCAGCGCTGACCGCGCCGCCGGCGGCGCCGGCGAAGACGCCGACCGACCCGCCCCAGCCGGCGTTGGCGCTGCCGGCGCTATTGGTCCAGTTGGTGCCAAAGGTAGCCCAGGTGCCGGCCCCGCCGTCGACGGTGCCGTTGCCGATCGCGTTCGTGCCGTCCCAGAACTGCATGGTCTGGCCGGTGCCGAAGACGGCGAGGTTGACCTGTCCTGCCGTCGCCGTCTCGACCCGCGCTCTGGCGATGGCGAAACCGCTCCGGGTCGAGGTCACACTCTGGCTGACGAAGCTGCCCGCGAGCGTGCCGCCATAGTCGAACAGCCGATAATAGCCGGCTGCCGCCGCACGCGCATCAAGGGCGCCGCCGAGCGTGAGACTGCCGGTGACCTTGACGAGGTCGTTGCCGACGACGGGATCGCTGCCGCCGACCACGCCCGGCGAATTCAGCTCGAAGACCGAGGTCGAGCCGCCATTCAGTGCAAGCGAGCCGACCGTCAGCGTGCCAGGACTATGGCCCGCCGATAGGGTGCCGTTGACGGTCACGGCTCCAGCAATGCTGCCAGTGCCGGACAGCGTCGCACCGGCTGCCACGGACAGCGGCCCCGAGCCGTTAAGCGCGCCGTCGACACGGAGCTCGCCGGCCGAAACCAATGTGGTGCCGGCATAGGTACTGACGCCGGACAGCGTCTGCATGCCCGTGCCCTGCTTGGTGATACCACCGGTACCGTTGATCGTTCCCGCGAAAATCTGGTCGTTCGCGTTGCCGAAGGTCAGCGTGTTGAAGCCGAGCGCGATGGTGCTGCCGGCAACACCAGACAGCGAGCCGATGGCTTGGTTGCTGCCTGCGAGGCTGATGTCGAAAGCGGCGCTGGCCCCGGCGAGCGAGAGTGCGGAGCCTGCCGCAAGTCGGCCCCCCGCGCCGAGTGCCAGGGTGCCGGCATTGATTGTCGTACCGCCAGTGTAGGTGTTCACACCACTCAGCGTCAGCGTGCCCACGCCCTGCTTGACGATGCCGCCCGAGCCGCCGATGACCCCGCTGAAGGTCTGGTTCCCTCCATCGCCCAAGCTCAGCATATGAGCGCCAAGGGCGACGCTGGTGCCCGCCACCCCCGTTAAAGCCCCGATCGTCTGGTTCGCACCCGATCCGCTGATGTCGAAGATCGCGCCCGCGCCGGCCAGGTTGACACCGCCGGTCGCGGCAAGGCTGCCGCCCGGCCCCAGTGCCAGCACGCCGGCATTGATCAAGGTGCCGCCTGTGTAGAGGTTGGTGCCGTTGAGCGTTTGTGTGCCGGAGCCGCCCTTCACGAACGCCCCGGAGCCGGTGATCACGCCGGCGTAGGTCGCGCTGGCGGGCCAGGTGGTGGTCAGCGTCGCCGAACCCAGATCGATCAAGCCGCCAGCTCCGCTCAAGCCGTTGACGCTCTGGTTGAAGCCGTTCAGGCTGACAACGCCGTCATTGACTATGAGAGGCCCGGTGCCAAGGGTGTCCTGCCCACCCAGATTCAAGTTGCCGGCCCTGACGATGGTGCCGCCACTATAGCTATTTGCGCCCGAAAGGAACAATGTGCCGCCCCCGGTCTTGATGAGGGTGCCAGGCCCTGAAAGCGTAGCTCCGCCTTCGATCAAGAGAAGGCTGCCCGTTGCCGCGCTCACAGTGAGGTCGGTTGCCGCTATGATACTCATCGGCCCCAAAAGGGACGTGATACTCTCGCCGACCCCTCGCACGTCGATGGTCGCGTTCGGACCGCCGAAGCGCAGCGCGCCATTGCTGATGCCATAGCGGAAGCTGCTGCCGGGAGCATAGGTGAGGCTGTTCAGCGTAAATGTCCCGCTGTTCAGATCGATCAAGGTCTGGATGGGCGGAGCCGGAAGCAGCACCTGCGCCGTGGTGCTGTTCGGGACCACGAATGTATCCCAAACGCCGGGATCGTCCCAGAAGTCGCGCGCACCGCCGACATAAGTCTGGGCTCTCGCTGCGTCGCGCGGCAGTGCCAGCACGGCGAGGGTGGCGCCGGCCAGCGCTGTCGATCCCAGCAGGCGGGCGAGGCGAAGCGCAACCCCGGCGGAGAAAGGGCTGCGCGAAGCGGTAGACCGTCTAGTCAGCCTTACCCCAGCCGATACGAGGTCCGAGAACACCCATCCGTCCAGGCGCATTGCGCGACGCCTCCCAAGGCAAGCCAAGACGGCGGCCGACCGCAGGGCCGCCTGATATTGCAGCATTAACGTAGGCGCGGCGTCGCGTTAAGAGCCTCTGGAGCCACTGTACGCACCAGCTCAGATCAGTTGTTGAGATCGCGGAGCCGCGCATGACGAGAAGCCGCGCGATGCCTCGACGAAATGCAAGAGAAGGCAGACAAGGTGATGGAAACACGATCTTATTAATTCCGTTTTCTAGCCTACGGATGGCAAAAATAGGTGGACAGTCGGCCTGCGCCATTTGCGGACATTGGCGCCTTGCCGAAAAGCGGGCGTCAGCGGTTCTTAGACGACACGTCCGCTTCCGACCCTTGGTGGTCGTTGGCCGAATGGTGAAAATGGCACGGCGGATGCCCGCCGTGCCAAGTGTCATAGGTCGGTTTGCTCCGAAAGGAGAAGCGCATCGTCAACCTCGATGCCGAGGTAGCGTACGGTGCTTTCCAGCTTTGTATGGCCGAGCAAAAGCTGACAGGCGCGCAGATTGCCGGTGCGCTTATAGATCAACGCGACCTTCGTTCGGCGGAGACTGTGAGTTCCGTAGAGCGCCGGATCCAACCCGATCAGAGCCACCCAGGTGTCGAGGAGACGTGGCGCGTGGTGATATGGTTGCCAGGCCGGCTGCGGCTCGGGAAGAGCCAGTCGTCCTCACGAGAACCTCGCTTTCTAAGCCAGGCGGTAAGCGCTTCCCGGGCTGAGTCCGTCAGTTCGAATGGTACCGGCCGCCCAGTCTTCTGTTGAACAATCGCAGTTCGGAGGCGAACAGTCCCTCCGAGGACGACATCTCCGACCCGAAGACGAACGAGATCGCAACCGCGCAGCTTGCTGTCGATTGCTAGATTGAACATGGCGAGATCGCGAGTTCGCCCTTCGTGCTGAAGCCGCGTCCGCAACGCCCAGATGTGCTTTGGTTTCAGAGCCGAGGTTCCAGGCCTGATGGGGTAGTTGGTTCTGCGCTTGGATATCCATGGCAGATCCCCTTCTTGGGATGCCGCATCCACGAAAATTCTATCAAAGACGGATGGCCCTCTCACGCCTCTTGGCCAAAACTGCGGCGAGGAGCGCGCCCTGCGCCAGCAGCGGACTCCAATGCTACGCCCGCAAGCAGACCTTCATCGTTCGCGTTCTCCAACCGGAAAGGGGACGCCCTTTCGGGCATCCCCTCGATCGTCGGCGCTATTTGGGCGCCGCAGCCTTGGCCGCGTTGGCCTTGATCTTGGCCTCGACGTCCCTCGCGATCTGGTCGATGGAGAAGCTCGCCGGCTCCTGGCTGGGCGGGTATTCGATGAAGGTCTGCAGGAACTCCGCGGCCTTCAACGTCATCTGAGCCACCTTGAAGTCATTCCTGACGAGCCAGTCGAAATACTGGTCCGACACGATGTCGGCGCGCTCGTAAGGACCCATGCGCAGGTGGAAGAGCTTCGGCACGCGCAGCGGTGTGAACGGCTCCTGCCAGACCTGGAAGCCGCCAGGGTGCTTCATCTCGACGAAGACGGCTTTCCAGTCGCCCAGCCGATAGGCCACGAGGACGCCGTCATCGTTGAAATAGGCGAACTCGTTGCGGCGGCTCTTCGGCTCCTGTCCCGTGAGGAAGGGAAGCTGGTTGTAACCGTCCAGGTGAACCTTGAAGGTCGTATTGCCGATGGCAGTACCCTTCAGCAGCTTCTCCTTGATATCGGGTTCGCCCGCCACCGCGAGAAGTGTGGGGAACCAATCAAGACCGGAGAACATTTGCGTCGAGGTCTGTCCCGGCTTGATCTTGCCTGGCCAACGGACCATCGCCGGGACGCGGAAGGCGCCCTCGAAGTTCGAGTCCTTCTCGTTCCGGAAGGGGGAATTGGCTGCGTCGGGCCATGTCCAGCGATTGGGACCGTTGTCGGTGGTGTAGATGACGATGGTGTTGTCCGCGATGCCCAGATCGTCGAGAGCCTTGAGAAGCTTACCGACATCACCGTCGTGTTCGATCATGCCATCCGCGTAGAAATTGCCGGGCATTCCACTCTGGCCGAGCATGGATGGTCTGACATGCGTGAAGAGGTGCATGCGGGTGGTGTTCATCCAGGCGAAGAACGGCTTCTGCGCCTTCACCTGTCGTTGAATGAAGTCGACCGCAGCGTCAGTGGTCTCGTCGTCGATGGTCTCCATCCGCTTTTTGGTGAGCGGGCCGGTGTCCTCGATCTTGCCGTCGGCTGACGTCCGCAGCACGCCGCGGGGAGAGTTCATCTTGGTGAAGGCAGGATCATCCTTCGGCCAGGTCGGATTCTCCGGCTCCTCCTCGGCATTCAGGTGATAGAGGTTACCGAAGAACTCATCGAAGCCGTGGTTGGTTGGCAGATACTCATCGCGATCGCCGAGATGGTTCTTTCCGAACTGGCCGGTGGCGTAACCGCGAGCCTTGAGGGCCTGTGCGATGGTGACGTCCTTGGCCTGAAGACCAACGGTGGCCCCTGGCACGCCGACCTTGGAGAGTCCTGTCCGCTTCGGCGTTTGCCCGGTGATGAAGGACGACCGTCCGGCCGTGCATGAGTTCTCGGCATAGTAGTCCGTGAACTTCATGCCCTCGCTGGCAATCCGGTCGATGTTCGGCGTCGTGTAGCCCATCACGCCGAAGGTGTAAGCGCTGATATTGGACTGGCCGATGTCGTCGCCGAAGATGACGAGGATCGTAGCAAGTCCCGCGCCCGCTTTGCCCGATGAGTTTCTGCTGACACTGTTCGATCGCTCGATGGCCGTGAGCAGCGGTAGCGCTCTCGCCATTCGGCCGGCGAGCTCTGCGGCACTTTCGCCCGAGATAACTTCAAAGCTCGACGCAACTGACGGCGAGTTCGCCGAGTATCATTATCACGACAGGCCCGTGCGCCGCTGCCCGCCGCCGCACTCTCGCGATCGAGGTCCGAGATCGTACTGGCGCCACAGGCGCGATCCGCCACATGACTACTACCGCCCGCCGACACCGCCGCTACCATCGCCACCGTCGCTGGCCAGCATTCGCTCCGTCGCCGGACCGGCTGGCGGAGCTTACTGTTTTGTCTCGCAGCGGAACTGATTGCTCTCAGGCGGTGTTGCTCCGGCATATTGGAGGTCGCAATGAACGGCGTTATCTATATCGTGGGACTTATTGTCGTGGTCCTGGCAATCCTGTCGTTCCTCGGTCTGCGGTAGGAATTTGCCAAGTCCCTATCCGGCACGGATGTCGTTGTCGCTCCGGTGAGCGTCAGCAAGGATAATCGCTCCTATGTACAATGGGGTGCGATCATCGGCGGTGCGGTGATCGCAACCGCGATTTCGACCATCATGACGGTATTCGGTTCGGCGATCGGCCTGTCGATGGCCTCCGCCGATTTCGAGAGGAGTTCGAGCGCGACGGCCCTGGCGATTGCCGGTGCTCTCTGGGCGCTCTGGGTCATGGCTTCGGCAACGATGGCCGGCGGCGACTCGGCCGGGCGGATGCGTCACCCGAGCTTCGATGCGAATGCCGAGGAGCACAAGGTGCGCGACGCGACGCACGGTCTGCTTGTCTGGGTGACCGGAGCTCTTCTGATCACCGTCGTCGCGACCTCGTCGCTGTTCGGTGGCGCCAAGACGGCAGCCAGCGGCGTCGCCAATGCAAGTTCGGGCATGGCATCGCTGGTCTCCCAGAACGTCGACCCGCTCGCGATGCCGCTCTACAACATCATGCGCGCGAACGGCCAGCAGCCGCCGACGGCCCAGGAGCGCGACGAGGCCTCTCGGGTCTTCGTTCAATGGCATCGCGGCTGGCGGCGCGCTTGGGCATCAGCGAACAGGATGCGCAGAAGCGTATCAACGACGCCTATGCGAAGCTCTCGCAGGCCAAGGAAACGGCCAAGCAAGCTGCGGAGCGTGCGCGAAAGATGGCCGTGTTGACCGCCTTCCTCACGGCTGCGGCTCTGCTCGTCGGCGCGGCTGCCGCTCCCTGGGCCGCCACGCTCGGCGGCGAGCATCGCGACGAGAACCTTCGCGTTCAGACAGCGGTTTAGCGATTGGCCTACGCTTCGTTGAAAGGGCCGCCGGCGATGACGGTGGGCCTTTTCGCGCGATGAAGCAGCTTAGCGCCGTGCAGCATGACGACAAGCGGGGTCGCATCGATCGTCCCGCAATAGCGGGTGAAGGGCCGATTGCCTTCCACGCGTAGTTCGAGGCGGGACAGGAAACGCGTGCCGCGGAAATACAGGCCCTCGAGTGTCGCTTAAAGTCCCGATATTGTCATGCGCATCGAGCACGGCAAAGGCATCGCCGTGTTTGAGATTGCGCAGGGCATGGTCCGTCAACGACGTCGTAGCCTCGATCTCATACTCGGACCATAGATTCTGCCGGACCCAGGTCCTGTCCGATCTTACGAATGCTCTCGGACATGGCGCCTGCCTCGGTTCTTGGGGATTGCAGCTGCGACAGTCCCACGCTGCCCTCGAAGCCAGGGAGGTCACCGCCCGGCGACAGAATAGCGGTCAAGGCGGACGCTGGCTTCGCCACAGGGCGGCAGCACAGCGCGTCAAAGGTATCGATGTAGTCGGCTGCCATGCGCGCTGCCGTAAAGCGCATCTCGAAGCACTCCCGCACGGCCCGGCGATCCAGCCTGCCGATCCGGGTTGCTGCCTCGACCGCTTCGTCGATCGAGGTCACAATGACGCCGGAAACGCCTTGATCGATCACTTCGGGGACGGAACCCTCCGCCCAGGCGATTACCGGCGTTCCGATCGCCATCGCTTCGATCATAACCAGTCCGAAAGGCTCGGGCCAGTCGATCGGAAACAGCAGCGCCGATGCTCCCCCGAGAAATTCATCCTTCCGCATGTCGTCAATCTCGCCGATGAATTCGACCAAGGGATGGTCGAGCAGCGGCCGGATCGTGCAATCGAAATAATCGCGATCGTTCGCATCGACCTTGGCTGCGATCTTCAAAGGCATGCCGCTCAGCTTGGCGACCTCGATCGCCCGGTCTGGTCGCTTCTCCGGCGAAATGCGCCCCAGAAAAGCAAGGTATGCGCCGCGCTCGCATCTGAAGCGATGAAGCTGTTCGGGCAAGCCATGGTGGATGGTGGATACCCAATTCACCGGCGGCATGTGCCGCCGCTGAGCGTCCGAAATCGAAACCAGCGGCATATCGGGGAAGGCCCGGTAGATTGGATGAAAGTCCGGGAGGTCGAGGCGCCCGTGCAAGGTCGTGACGCATTTCGGAAAAAGGTTCTTGAAGAGTGGGAATTGAAGCAGGTCGACATGGAAATGTATGACGTCGAATTCATCGGCCCGCCGCAGAACCTCCTCCAGCATCACCAACGTGCTAGCCGTGTGGTCCCGAATGCCCGCGAGGCGCAGTGCTTCGGGCACAGCCCGGACGAGCCTGGCGCGGCTGCGGGAATCGCCGCTCGCGAAAAGGGTCACATCCTGCCCCTGCCGGACGAGCTCCTCCGTCAGCCAAGATACAACCCGTTCCGTTCCGCCATAGAGCCGCGGCGGCACGGCCTCCGCCAAGGGAGCCACCTGAGCAATCCGCATCGACTGTCGTCCTTTGAATGCCCCGAACCAGGGGAAATCGCCTCGGGATGGCAACGCGCCCGGAGCCGCTTCGGTTCAATGACCTCGGGGGCCTCGCCCTTCGGTCAGAACCGTTCGCGTTCCCGCAACCCAGCTGTCAAAGGCAACGCAGCGGCGCAGAGCACGGCCATCGCGAAAAACGCGTGAGCGCGGAAATGCGCATAGAGGGAGCCGGACGCCAACGTCGTAAGGCCGGTCGCCGACGCCGCGGCGAATGCATAGATCGCCTGGCCGGTAGCCGCCAGACGGGCGGGTACGACCCGGACCAGAAGTCGCATGCAGGCGAGATGGAGCAGCGCGAAGGTCAAACCGTGCAACGGCTGCACGACAGCGAGCGCCAACCGGTCGGCGCTGATCGCCATGACGATCCAGCGAAGGACGCCCGCTGCCGCGGCAATGGCTGCAGCGCCGGCTGGCCCCGCACGGGCCAGCAGCCGCGGCCCGATCAGCCAGAAGACGACCACCTCCGACGCGACCGAGAGGGACCAAAGAACGCTTGCCAGGCCGGGGCCGATGCCGGCCGCGTTCCAGCGGATGACGGCGAAGGCGTCGTGCATCGCATGGCTACCGAGCACCAGCGCCGCGACCAAAAGCAGGCGGCGAAACAACGGCAGGTGCAGCAGCACGCGATAATCCGCGGCGGCTGCCGTCGCCGGCTCGGCACCCTCCTCAGGCTCCGGTCCGTCCTTGATAGAAAGCGAGGTTACCAGGGCAGCGGCAAGGAGCAACCCGGAATGAAGCAGCACGGCGGATGCAAGCCCCGTGACGCTGACCACTTGTCCGGCGATCAAGGTTCCGACGACGAACGCCGCCGAGCCGGCGCCGCGCACCCAGCCATACTCGAAACCCCCATTCCCCGGCCCGGCCGCTTTTGCTCCGTGGCGAGATGCCAGCGCGTCGGCCAGAGTCGTGACGGGCGCTAGCACCGCTGCCTGCGCAAGACTCACCCCCAGCAGCAGTAGAAACCCATCTGCCCGTAACAAGCCCAACACGAACAGCGCCGACAGCCTGGCGAGCTCGCGGGGCGTCAGCATCCGCATGCCGATGTCCCAGACGATGATGCCAGGTGCGATCTCGACCAAGACGTCAGGATCGTGCCAGACGCCAGGAGCATGGAGGAAGCGGGCCACCATCTTGGCGGGCTCCCGGCGTCTCGCAATGGGTGGAAAGCGGACCCCATTTGATCGCCACGAAGCGAGCTTTTCGAAGCCAGTCCGCGGTCCATCACAAAGACGCTGTTCGATTAGCAAAGCACAGTAGGCAAGTTTGGCAACCGATGTGAATAGGGTGTAAGTTCCTCGTCGCAGGTTACGGTCGCCGCGGCAGGGCGAGAGCCTGGAGATGACCCTAGCCTCCGGCCGCCCAGCAATTGGTGGAGGTTGTCATGAGGAAACTCGCAACCCTGGCCAGCGCCGCTCTAATCTTGACGGGCAGCGTCTGTGTGGCCAACGCACAGTATTGGCGTGGCGGCGGCTGGGGGTACCACGGCGGCTATTATCGTTACGGCTGTTGTGGCGGCGGCGCGATCGCGGCCGGGCTTATCGGCGGAGCGCTATTAGGAGGTTTGGCCACTGCTGCTGCAACGGCACCCGCATACGGGTATGGATATGGCTATGGCTATCCGGCCTACAGCTATGCGTATCGGTATCCCGCTTACGGGTACTATTACCGGCCTCGAGTTTATTATGCCCCCCGCTACTATGCCCGACCGATTTACTACGCGCGCCCGTATTACGGATGGCATCGGACGTACTATGGCCCCTGGATGGGGTATCGCCGGTATTATTGAGGTCTCAGACTCTCTTCCCTTGAAAGTTCGCTTCGGTGGGCAATTGAATAAGAAATTACACAGCGTCCACGCTCCGATAATAGTATCGGACTGGATGGTCGCCGCTACGATCTTGAGCGGGTCGGCCGCCCGGCTGAAAGGGATCAAAAAAGCTAGGCCTAGGGCAAGCCAGGCACCCAGCACATGAGTTAGGCCTATCTCGGCAAGAAGCTCGCATGCGCCTGCGGAATACTCTCACGGCCCCATCCGTTGCGAGGGCAAGGCTCTTAACGTGCTGTCGGGCCTCCCCACGGCGTTCGGCGAGCACACCAGCACATTGGGCTGCTTCAGCGTATTGTCCTCAAGGACAGCTCGCTTTGGCAAAAGAGGCACCGGAGCACGTCTTTCGCCGAAATCACTCATCCCCGCAAAGGCCCTAATCCGGATCTCCCCTCAGCCAGGCCAAGGCGTTGGCTTTCTCATTTGCCGGAAACCGTTTGATGTCGGCCGCCACGAAATGCTTCGCGACGTGGGGAGCGAACTTCAAGAGCTCGCTGTCCGAGACGATCGCCACACGCGCGACCTTGCTATGATGGCCCATGACGAATTTGAGGTGGGAGACCAGCGCGCCGATGTCCTCCCAGCCGGGAAAGGACGCGGCATCGACCATGAGCCCTTTGAGTACCCCGTTTGCCTTGATGTAGGGGTCGACGACGCCGGACAACCGTTCGAAATCCGCCTTGTCGAGGGGGCCATGAGGCGCCAGAATCACGATGCCCTCGGCGAACAGTTCAATCTGCAACATGCGCCCCCTCCGTCAAGACGCGACCTGAGCGGTCGGGTTATTTGGGCAGGCACTCGACATTATAGGCGACGATGATCTCCTTCGGCCCGACTTCGTTCCAGGCCGCTTCCAGTGCAGCCTGGGTGCGGGCCAGGTCGACCGGATCATTCAGCGATGAGAATGGCATGGTTCCTTCCCGCGGCTATTGCATGGCTTGATTATTCGGGCTTTCCCTATCGCCACGGTCCAATCGTGAACAAAACTGACCTTCAGCGGAACCGGTGGGCTCTCGGGAAGCTCAACGACAATTGAGCCGCGTGCCACTACAGGATCGGATGCCCGCCGGTGACGGCGATGGTAGCCCCTGAGACGTAGCTCGAGAGCGGATCCGCCAGCATCACATAGGCCGTCGCCAGTTCCGCCGGTTGTCCCGGCCGCTTCATCGGAACCTGCTTGCCGAATTGCGTGACGCTCTCTCCCGTCATCGTCGAGGGGATCAGCGGCGTCCAGATCGGCCCGGGCGCGACGGCATTGGCCCGGATACCCTTCTCAGCCAGCAATTGTGCGAGACCGCCGGTGAAGTTCTGGATCGCGCCCTTGGTCGTGGCATAGGCGAGCAAGGTCGGATTGGGCTTGTCGGCGTTAACCGAGGCCGTGTTGATGATGCAGGAGCCAGGCTGCATGTGCGGGACGGCGGCCTTGGTCAGGTAGAACATCGCATGGATGTTCACCGCGAAGGTGAGTCGCCATTCTTCATCGGATATGTCGCCGATTTCCTTGAAGCTCGCCTGATGGGCGGCGTTGTTGACGAGGATGTCGATGCGGCCGAATTCGGCCACGGCCCGGTCGACGATCTGGCGGCAATGGTCGGATTCCTGGATGTCGCCAGACACCAGAACGGCTTTCCGTCCGGCCCGCTCAACCCAGCCGCAAGTTTCATCGGCGTCCTCGTCCTCGGTCAAGTAGGAGATCAGGACGTCAGCGCCTTCCCGCGCGAACGCGATGGCGACAGCCCGCCCGATACCGCTATCACCGCCGGTGATGATGGCGCGCTTGCCCTTGAGGCGGCCGGAGCCGACATAGCTTTCCTCGCCATGGTCCGGCCGCGGCGTCATGGCGTCGGTCCGTCCCGGCATGGGTTGCTGCTGTTCCGGGAAAGGCGGTTCGAAGCGTGACGTCATCCCTGCCTCCTCGAAAACCCGGCGAGTCAGTGCTTGCTCTTGTGCTCGGGCTTACCCTTGCGCTTGGTCGACGCCATCTTCTCGAGTTCGCTCTCGCTCATCGATTTCTCCATTGATTTCGATGCGCCCTTGAGTTCGCTCTCCTTGATGTCCCCGCGCTTGGCGGCGAGTGCGGCGCCGGCGGCCTTCTGCTGAGCGGCTGATTTCGCAGGCATGGCATCCTCCTTCGTTGGAATGGGCGCCTGACGGCCTCGATCTTGAAGTCGTCGCGATGTGAAGACGAACACGCCGGCCGTCGGCAGGTTCCCTCTGAACGGTCGTCCATGTGCGAAGCGCATCATCAGCGCGCCGGATCGTGTCTCGATAGCCCGGCCAGCCGACGACAAACTAGACGACGGGGTTCTGCCGCCAAATCGTCGGCCGCGAGGACCGCGTTGCCTAGCTCTTTCCGATCGGGCGGCGCGGGTTGATCGGATTCGAGGAAGACGACGGCTTGCGTTCGCCATCCTCGGACGAGGGAACCTCCGAGTGTTTGGGCGGCTTGAGCTCGGGAGTTTCGGAGCCCGGGCGGGGTCGACTATCGGTCGCGCGTTTGGGCTGGCCAACAGTTTTGTCCGTGGGTTGCGACATGTTGCTTCCTCCGCAGTTTCGCGAAGAATTGCGATCGACACCTTTGGTTCCATGCGGTGTGGAAAGATCTCGACCATTTGGGAGGGCGGCCGACGGGTCGCGGGGACACCCTTGAAAGACGTCGCCGAGGTCTTCGGCTCCGACTAGGCCTGCCGCATTGAGGTCGGCGGCGGCAATGAGGTCATGACCCGTCAACGTCAACGGCGTCTGGGGTCGTGCCACTGCCTTCGTGCTCGCGGCCACCGTCCATATCGGGTTCCACCTTATCGCGGTCTATCTGAGCTTGCTCAAAATGCCTGCTATTGCCAGGCCATTGCATTGCGGCGCTACAATCCCGGGCTGGTAACTGCGGTCCTGCTGTTCATTCCCCTCGCAGTTGTGACGCTATGGACGTTCGCCGCCATCCCGGGAGTGACGCTGTCGGACCACTTCATTGGATTCGGCGACGCGATTTTCATTCACGCCGCGATCCTCACGCGGGCACTTTCCCGCAAGCGGCATCTTGGGAGAGCCGCTGGCACGCAAGAGGATGGTCGCCTTTTCGAAACCCGCGAGCGAACCGATCACGCGCTCTGCTCGTTTTGGCGGCTTGCTTGCGGGAAGTCTCCTCGAGGCGGAATGGGCTTCTTTTGAAGTCGAATGCCCCAAGTCCAGTACCACAGGGGGGAGCGGACGGCATTCCCCCAATCAGCGCAGGATCGGGGCGGCGGCTGCCAGATCATTGCGGATCGTCGTGGCCGCGACGCCAGCCTCTCCCATCGCATGACTAATCTGGTCCAACCCGACAACGACGTCACCGGCGGCGTAGAGACCTCGGATGCTCGTCCTCTGGTGGGCATCAACCTTGATGCATCCCTCGTCCGTCAAATCGGCGCCGAGCGCTCCCGCCAGCTCCGAATGTATCTCCGAGCCCAGAGCCGGATAAACGGTGTCGAAGGTCATTCGCCGTTGGCCCACGGTGACATGAATGCCGGTGCTGCCCAGGGCAAAATCGCTCGGATACCCGCGGACGATCGCAATGCCTAGCGCTCGGGCACGGTCGATATCCTGGGCAGCCATAGCCGAGTCCTCCTCGATGATCAGCGTGATCCGGACGGTGAAGGACCTGAGAAATGTACACTCGGTCAGGGCGCGAGGGCCGCGGCCGATGACCGCGACATTCTGGTCGGTTACTTCAAAGCCATCGCACACCGGACAATAGCGCAATCGTCCTTCGCGCAACGCTTCCGCGTGCGTTGCCTCGGATATCTCCGGCCGTCTGTTGGTGACCCCGGTGGCCAGAAGGACGGTTCGGGCACAAGCGATGCTCTCGCGACCGCGGGCCTCGAAACCGGCCGCGCTCACCGCCAATCCATCGACGCGCGCTCCGATCAGGCTGGCGCCGTATTTCAATGCGTGATCACGCATGCGATTCAGTAAATCAACCCCGGCGATGCCGTCCGGAAAACCGGCCTGGTTGTGCGTGCAGGGGATTTGCCGCGCCCGGCTGTTGCCGTCGTCGGCGACTGCCACGGAGAGATGAAAGCGCGCCAGGTAGATCGCTGCGGTCAGTCCGGCGGGACCTCCTCCAATGATCAGGCAGTCCAGTGTTTTTGCCATGGGGCGCCTTTCAACCGTACCGCTTATTCCCGGGTCTGGTCATTCCTGCTCGGCGGGTTTGGGCTCGGGAGAGCCGCGCTGCCGTATGAAAAGTGGGCTGCGCCTGACGGCGCAAAAGACCAAGTGCCTTCCCGAAATGGGTTGGCGTCGACCCCTTGTGATGCCTCAAGCGTTGCCATTAGGAATAAGTTCGAAGGCTTCGTGCTTCCTCAATGCCGATCAGCGAGTTGCGAGCGCCGTCATATGCCTTGATCAGTTCGCCGATCTTGGCCTGTAGAGCGGCGCCGTCGCGGTTTTGGGTTGCTTGCAGAATAGGAAGAACCAGGAGCGTCACGGCGCTGATCGCCAGGCTCGCACCGCCAGGAAATGATCGCTCCCGGAAGGCGAGCGCGCCTAAGAGAGAAAGCCCGATGGCGATCAGAAGCATCGCAGAGCGCGCCCGGCGAAGCGAGCGCAACCGGTCGAAAAATGGCCACGCGCGTGAAGAGAGAAGCTTGGCTGTTCTTGTGAAGAATGTGATCGTAGCTCGACATGGCGCACCTCGGTCCAGGCGCTCGCCACGGCCCGTGCGGTTCAAGAGAATGAGTTGGACGGGCAAGCCGATTACCTTCTTTGTGGCCGTAGGCCTCATCATCGCCTGGGCGGCGTCCGGCCTGACGCGAGTCTGGAGGCGCGAAAGTTTCCCGGGGATGCAACCTTTCCCCTCCCGGCGCGGTTGCCCGAATTTGGGGCGGTGACGTGCGAATTCCGGTCTTATTGAAACAGGTCGCATTGACGATCTCCACGGGTACGGCTGCCGCGATGATCGCGGCGGGAGCATTCTCGCTGATCGCGGGCCCGGGCCGTCCTCGAAATCGTGAAGGCGGAGGATCTGGCGAAGGCGTCGACGCGGAAGCGCCGACCGATATTCCTCCGCCCGGCTGGCGCGACATCCTCTGGCGGACATACGGCGAGGTGAGCACCGACAGGGTCCTGGCGGTTGCAGCAGGTGTGACATTTTACGGGTTGCTGGCCATCTTTCCGGCGATCACGGCCTTCGTATCGCTGTACGGTCTGGTAGCCGATCCGGGAACTGTCGCCGAACAGCTCTCTGCTGCGCAGGGCGTTATGCCAAGCGGGGCCATCGAGGTTGTTCGCGACCAGATCACACGAATCACGAGCGGTAACGACACCAAGCTCGGGTTTGCTTTCGTGATCGGGCTCGCGCTTTCAGCCTGGAGCGCCAATGCGGGCGTCAAAGCCGCCTTCGATGCCCTGAACGTCGCCTACGGCGAGCACGAGAAGCGCAGCCTCATCCGACTGAATTTGACCTCGTTGGCCTTCACGATCGGAATTCTTGTTTTCGCGGTTCTTGCGATCGGCGCGGTCGCAGCCATTCCGGTGATCCTCGACCGCGTCCATCTGGGGAAGGCCGTGGGATGGCTTCTGTGGCTCGGACGCTGGCCAGCCTTGATCGTGCTGTTGATGGTTGGCCTGGCGGCCCTCTACCGCTATGGGCCGAGCCGCGATGATGCCCAATGGAAATGGGTGAGCCCCGGTGCCCTATTCGCAAGCGTCGCGTGGTTGATAGGATCGATCCTGTTCTCCTGGTACGCCGCCAGCTTCGAGGACTACAACAAGACATACGGCACGCTCGGCGCCGTCATCGCCCTTCTCATGTGGATGTGGCTGTCAGCCACCATCATCCTTGTCGGGGCCGAACTGAATTCCGAAGCCGAGCGCCAGACGATGCGCGACACCACAAAGGGGCCCCCTCAACCGATTGGGCTGCGGGGAGCGGATGCCGCCGATAACAAGGCGGGCAAGTCAGACCCATCACGGTAAACCGGAAGCCGCTGAGATCATGGGATAGGATTCGATTTGGAGCGGAACCGCCGCCTGCCGGGCCGGTTGAAACCGCATCGGATACACTTGCACGAAATGGCGGGAGAGCGAGATGGCAGACAACAATGAAACCGAACGGACGGCCGCTGGCGGCGCCGGATCGCGCTCGAAGGCATCCAGGGAAGGCGGGGAATCCGCAGGCCAGGCTGTGTCCGACCTGAAGTCCGTCGGCATCGATACGGACCGGATGACCGAGGCTGCGGGTGAGCAGGTTAGTGAGTTGCAGCGGCTTGTGATCGAGGAGGTGAGGGCCCGTCCCCTGCGTGCGCTGGCGTGGGCCGCAGCGGCTGGCGTGGTCTTCGGCTTCTGGGCGGCGAAATAGGCGGTGGGGGCGCTTATCGCCCAGCTCACGGGGGCCGCGACGGCGGCCATCAAACGAAGAGCGATCGTTTATGGCCTCGGGGCCGCAAGCGGTCTGCTCGGGCTTTTCGCCGCGGCTTACGCGGTGGATGCCCTTTACACGTTTCTCGCACTACGGTGGGGGCTTGTCGCCGCCAGCCTCGCCGTTTCCGGCGTTCTCCTTCTCAGCGCTTTCATAGCCGCCTTAGCCGGTTATCTCGCCTCCAGGACGCCGTCCAAATCTCTTGCAGCTCGCTTGCAAGCATCTTCGGAAGTTTCGGCGGCAAAGAGACGTCTAGCGGGGTCAAAGAGATCGCTCGCGCCCACTTTCGCCGGGGCGCTTGCCGGGGCCGTGGCGGTGATGACACTCGCCTTTCTCAGGCGCGCCGGGTCACTGAGCGAAGCGCGCGAGAAA
Source organism: Allobosea sp. 10L417 (assembly GCF_056395485.1). NCBI lineage: Bacteria > Pseudomonadati > Pseudomonadota > Alphaproteobacteria > Hyphomicrobiales > Alloboseaceae > Allobosea > Allobosea sp. 10L417. The sequence continues at coordinate 694 of NZ_JBFTJP010000021.1, read as the reverse complement.
ACGCGCTCGAAATAACCCTGGTTCGCGACCCCAAAATCGGCCGGACCTGGCTCAGGCGACTGATGGCGAAAGACAGTCTCCCATCGTTCACCGAGAGTCGCGGCAATCATAATCCAGACTGCCATGGGGTTCGCGAAGCGCTTCCCTTAGAAAGCGAATGGGAAACTGGATCGCTTCGGCATTGGCTTCCGAAAGTTCCGTGGTGCGCTGCGACACTCCCTCCTCGGCACGAGCGAGAGCGTTGTCCAAGTCGGAGGACTGAAGCCCCTTTTCGCTTCAATTCAGCAAACGCGGCGGCGACAGAAAGGAGCAGACCTTCGAGTTGCAGGTTAGCTGTGTTCACCGGGGAACTCCTTTTTGGATAAAGCGCACGGCTCAAGCGAGAAGGAGGGGAGTTATTTGCCGTGATGAGTGACTGCCTCGCTCTTGTTTCGGGGTCGAAAGATAAAGGCGCCGTAGTAGTTCGGATCGTATTCCGGCGGCGGGCCCGGCGCGCCAGCGTCCGTCCCGCCGTTCTGCAAGGCGACCCGATGAAATTCATGACCTAGAGCGTTTCCGGCTTAATCCGGGTCATATCCCGCCGCTCTGAAGTAGTTTGCGCATTCGTTCGGCGAGAAGAGGTCGACGATTGCTCCAACAGCTCCCCAGAGGGCGGGGATGGTGCGTTCGGTCTTGGCCCGCAGCAGGGATTTGA
>NZ_JBFTJP010000020.1:0-38468 GCF_056395485.1 Allobosea sp. 10L417 | reverse complement strand
GCCTCGCAGAAGGTGGCGGCGACCATCGCCGACATCTCGGCGGCGTCGGGCGAGCAGGCCAACGGCATCGACGAGATGAGCCAGGCGGTGGCGCATCTCGACGAGATGACCCAGCAGAACGCGGCGCTGGCCGAGCAGAGCGCGGCTTCCGCCAACGCCCTCTCCGGCCGGATCGGTCAGCTCAACGAACTCGTCGCGACCTTCCGCACCGGCCGCGAGGCGGTCGGGCAGTCCAGCTATCCGCAGCCTGTCGCTTCCGCCGCTGCCGCGGCGCGCCCGGCGAAGCCCGCCCCTCGCGCCGTGGTGCGGCCCGTCGCGGTCTCGAACATGGCTCCGGCCGCCTCCGCCAAGGCCCCCGCGGCCGAGCCGGAGCGGCTGCGCAAGCTTGCCGAAGCCGCCTTTGCCCAGTCCAAGGCCACCCCCGCCCCGCGCAAGGTCGCCAATGGCCGCGCCCAGGATGCAGGCTGGGAAGAGTTCTGAGGGCGGAGGACTGAGCCCTCGACGCCCACAGCCCTCCTGCCCTCAAACGAAACGGCGCCCGAAAGGGCGCCGTTTTTCGTCGATCCTGAATTTTTCTGCGCATCGGCACCTTGCGCAGAGCCGGTATCGACCTATCTCTGCGACAGGCGCCGGGACTTTGTGTCCCTTTATGACGCCGACATCGCAAACAGATTTGTGACGACCGTCATGCCGCCTTCCTCGGAATCGGCAGATGCTTCGCCGCTTGCTGACAGGTCCCGACGGGGATGTCTGCGACAAGCGGTTTCAGCCGTCACCAGAACAGGGAGACGAAAACCATGCCTTTCAGCCAGGTTCTTCAAACTCTCGGCCAGCTCGCCTCCGGCTTCACCCAAGCCAGCCGTCCCACCCGCCTGCTCGAGATCGATCTCGACGACAGGGGCGGCCCCACCCCCTTCGAGCAGGCCGCCATCGGCACGTGGAAGACCGAGGACGGGTCGATCTTGATCGACCTGAGACCGGATGGTCAGTTTCACAAGGCCAAGCCAGCAGCCGGCGCGCAGCATCGCGGTCGCTATGCGGTCGATCGCTCGAAGCTCTATTTCGAGGGCGAAAGCGGATGGGTCGCGCTGGGCAAGCTCAAGCGCGGCACGCTCAGCATCGGCGAGAAGCATTTCCGCAAAGCGTAACGCGACGCCGGACAGCTAAGATAGGGCCGTGCCTTCGCGAGAAGGCGCGGCCCTTTCCTTTTTCGGAGTCGTTCGCAGCGCTCGTCAGTAGCCGACCGTGAAGCGGCGGCGGCTATGAGCGTGCTTTTCCAGCTCATCGACCAATGCGATGGCGTAGTCCTCCGCCGAGATCGCGCTGTTGCCGCTGCCGTCGACCAGGAGTTGGTCGGTGCCAAGCCGGAACTTGCCGGTCCGCTCACCCGGCTGGATCAGCGCCGAAGGCGAGAGGAAGGTCCAGTCCAGGCCCTGCTCCCGCTTCAGCAGATCGAGGAAGACGCCGCCCTGCTTGGCCTCGTCGAGATAGGCGGCCGGAAATTCCGGCGTGTCATAGAGCCGGATGCCCGGCGCCACTTCGAGGCTGCCGGCGCCGCCGACGACGAGATAACGCTTCACGCCCGAGTGCTTCACGGCGGCAAGGAGGAGCTGCGGATCGCTGGCGGTGAAATGGACCGCGCTGATCACCGCGCCATGACCGGCAAGGACCTTCGCCAGCCCGTCCTTGTCGAAGATGTCGCCCTTGACTGCGGTGACGCCGGGCAAAGCCGCGACCTTCTCGGGATTGCGGACAATGGCGGTGACGGCGTGGCCGCGCGACGACAGCTCGGCGAGCAGGCGCGAGCCGATAAATCCGCTTGCGCCGATCAAAGCAACTTTCATGACAGGGGCTCCTTGTTGAGGTATCAAAAAGATACCTGCATCCTGTTGGAACCTATCTGCTCATGCCGCGCAGCCCCGTAAAGAAGGCACTTTCGCGCGACATGGTCACCTCCCGGAAACCGCCATGCTGAAACGCCCCGATCCATTTCAGGCGCTCTGTCCGACGCGACGCGTGCTCGATCGCATCGGCGATACCTGGGCCGTTCTGATCCTGATCGCGCTCGACGACGGCACGTTGCGCTTCAACGCGCTCCGGCGCCGGATCGAGAATATCTCCCAGAAGATGCTGTCGCAGACGCTGAAGAGCCTGGAGCGAGACGGACTCGTCCGGCGCGAGGTTTTTCCGACCGTGCCGGTCACAGTCGAGTATTCGCTGACCGAGCTCGGGCGCACGCTCTCGCGAACCGTGCATCAGCTCACCCTCTGGGCCGAAGCGCATATCGGCGAGGTCGAGGAAGCGCAGCAGCGATACGACCGCGGCTCCCAGCTGCTGGAAGGCGGTCGCATTCCGATCCCGCTCATCCCCCGGTAAGCGGCTTGCCCGCCGCGAAGAAGCCGCTCCAGAGATCAGGCGGCAACGCGCCGTCGAGGATGTCGCCCGCCTTGAAGTCATCGGGCTTCAGCTTGTCGATGTCATCCCACTCGACCGGCATCGCCAGCGTCGCACCCGGCCGGGCGCGGGTCGAATAGGGGGCGATCGCGGTCGCACCGCGGCCATTGCGGAGATAGTCGATGAAGATGCGGCCGCGCCGCGCCTTCTTCGACAGCGTCGCGGTATAGAGCTTCGGCTCGGCCTGCTCCATCGCCTTGGCGAAATCGCGGGCGAAACCCCTGACGCGCTCCCAATCCGCCTTTGGCTTCAAGGGCAGCACGACATGGAAGCCCTTGCCACCGGAGACCTTCAGGAAGCTTTCGAAGCCGAGTTCGTCGAGATGCCGGCGCACCGTGAGCGCCGCCTCCCGCACGCGCTCGATCGGCACGCCCTCATCGGGATCGAGGTCGAAGATGATCTGGTCCGGCGTCTCGATGGCGTCCATGGTCGCGCCCCAGACATGGACCTCGACCGTGCCGAGCTGGACGAGAGCGGCGAGCCCATCGAAATCCTCGATATAGACCAGCTCCGCGCCGTCCGAATCCCGGCGCCGTTTGACGGCCTCGTGCAGGCCCGGGCCGGCATGTTTCTGAAAGAAGCGGGAGCCCTCGATGCCGTTCGGCGCGCGCACCAGGCTGAGCGGGCGGCCGATGACGAAACGCTGCATCAGCGACCAGACCTTGGCGTAGTAGGCGAGCAAATCACCCTTGGTGAAGCCGATATCCGGCCAGAGCGGCTTGTCGGGGTTCGACAGTTTCACCACGGTCGCGACCGACCTACTTTGAGAGGGCGGCGCAACCTTCCCGCCCTTCGTTTGCGCCGGAGCCGTTTGGGCGGGCTTCTCCGCGACGATCTCACCCGCCGGCTTGTCCTCGCGCAAGCCCAGGAACGAGGCGTGGCGCAGGGTTTTCGAAGCCGTCCAGGCGCGGAACTCGACCTCGGCCACCAGCTCCGGCTTCACCCAGACAACGCCGCGCTCGCGCCCCGCGGCGCCTTTAAAGGGCGAATTGTCGGTCGCGAGCCCGTCGAGCTTCACCTTCAGAGCAGCTGCGGATTTCGCGGTGAAACCAGTGCCGACGCGGCCTGCCGGCTTCAAATCCCCCTTCTCGTAATAACCCGTCACGATGGAGCCGAGCTTGCGTGGCGCCGCCTGGGAGGGGACATAGCCGGCGATCACGAATTCCTGACGCTGCGTGCATTTCGACTTGATCCAATCGCGCCCCCGGCCACTGCGATAGGGCGCATCAGCCTGTTTCGAGATTACGCCTTCCAGCCCCATGCGGCAGGCATGATTCAGCATGGTCTGGCCCGGCTCGATGAAATGCTCGCTGTAGCGCAGAGGCCCATCGGCCGGGCTGCCCTCCAGGAGATGCTGCAGCCTTTCCTTGCGCGCGAGCAGCGGCTCGTCGCGCAGATCCTCGCCGTCGAGATGAAGCAAATCGAAGGCGAAATAGACGAGACCGCTGGTCTTTCCCTCCGAAAGCGCCTGCTGCAGCATGGAGAAGGACGAGATGCCGTTGCTGCCGAGCGCAACAAGTTCGCCGTCGATCAGCGCAGCCTCGCAGGGCAGACCGGCCAGCGCCGCAATGAGGCTCCCAGCGAAGCGGGCCGTCCAGTCGAGGCCGGAGCGGGTCAACAGCCGGACGTCGCCGTGGTCGATGCGAGCTTCCAGCCGATAGCCGTCGAACTTGACCTCGTGCAGCCAGTTCTCGCCGCTTGGCGGCTTTTCCTGCAAAGTTGCGAGGCAGGGCTCGACGAAGGCGGGAAGATCCTTTCGATCGCTCGGCCGCTTCGCCTTCCGGACAGGCTTCGCGGCGGCCGCCGCCCGCTTTGGCGGCTTTGTCGTGTCCCAGACGGCTCCGCGATCGTCGTCAATGCCGATCCGCTCGACCGACAGGCCGGATTTCACCGAATCGGGCTTGGTGTCGAGGATGTCCTCATCGGTGCGGGCGAATTCGTCCTCCGACTTGATCAGCAACCAGTTGTCGCGCTTCTCGCCTCGCCGGGGCTTCAGCCGAACGAGATGCCAGCGCCCACGCAGCTTGTGGCCCTCCAGCGTAAAAGCCAGGTGGCCCTTCTTCATGCCGGCAGCCGGATCGCCCTCCGGAATCCATTGGCCTTCATCCCAGACGATGACCGAGCCGCCGCCATATTGACCGGCGGGAATCGTGCCCTCGAAGCCGCCATATTCGAGCGGGTGATCCTCGACATGAACCGCCAGACGCTTCTCGGCCGGATCCAGGCTCGGGCCGCGCGTCACCGCCCAGGACCAGAGCACGCCGCCATGTTCGAGCCGAAAATCGTAATGCAGGCGCCGGGCCGCATGTTTCTGAACGACGAAGGCGCCACCCTTCGCGGCAGATTTCTTGCCGGCGCTCGCTGCGCCCGCCGGTTCACGGGTTTGAGAGAAATCGCGTTTGGAGCGATAAGGATCGAGCGTCGACATCGCCTTTTCTCTCCTCACAACCTCGAAGACAGCGCCTTCAAGCGAGCGAGAGTTCGAGATAACCCGTCCACACCGGCCGCGCTGCCATCAGACCATCCGCGGCGATGAGCCTGATCGGCATATCGTGATCCCGCATGCACATGGGCATGACACGATCCCGCCTTCCGGACCGACGATAAGCAAGTCAAACCGGCGTCTGACGCTCCTGTTCCGCACGGCGCTGGCGTTTCCGCCGATTTCGTGTATATGGCCCGCATCCGGCCTGAAAAAGCCGGCAGCGCGACCCCTCCGCGATGAGGTGGCTCGCGGATTTCGGACCTCGCTGGACGACATCCCGGCCTGGCCCGCCAGATCAACCCAAACAGAGGATATCCCGATGTCGATCACTGCCGAGCGCAAGACCGCGCTGCTTCAGGAATACGCCACCAAGCCGAACGACACCGGCTCGCCGGAAGTGCAGGTCGCGATCCTGACCGAGCGCATCAACAACCTGACCGGCCACTTCAAGTCGCACGCGAAGGACAACCACTCCCGTCGCGGCCTGCTCAAGCTGGTCTCGCAGCGTCGTTCGCTGCTCGACTACCTCAAGGGCAAGGAAGAGGCCCGCTACAAGACGCTGATCGAACGGCTCGGCATCCGCCGCTGATCGAAGGCTGAAAACCGTTTCCGCCCGGTGCGCCACGCTCCGGGCGGCATCCTTTTAGGGCGATGCCGCCATGGGCGGATTGCCTCACTGCCGCGGCGGCCGCATGGGGCGGCCCTCCCGCGTGACCCGCCGGGCGCCGCAGACGTCCATGGCAGGATCGCCGAGCGCTCGGGCGCACAACCTTTTCCACCCGAGTGCTCCGCCGTCTTGCCCATGGGCCTGAAGGCACCGGACGGGTCGAACCCGACCGAAAGACGAAACACATGTTCGACATCCAAACCGAAGAACTGATCTGGGGCGGCCGCAAGCTCGTCCTCGAAACCGGTAAGGTCGCCCGCCAGGCCGACGGCGCCGTGATGGCCACCTATGGCGAGACCGTCGTGCTCGCGACCGTGGTCTCGGCCAAGGAGCCGAAGCCGGGCTTCGACTTCTTCCCCCTGACCGTCAACTACCAGGAAAAGACCTTCGCGGCCGGCCGCATTCCCGGCGGCTACTTCAAGCGCGAAGGCCGCCCGAGCGAGAAGGAGACGCTGGTCTCCCGCCTGATCGACCGCCCGATCCGCCCGCTCTTCGTCGAAGGCTACAAGAACGACACGCAGGTCGTCATCACCGTGCTCCAGCATGATCTGGAGAACGATCCCGACATCCTCGCGATGGTCGCCACCTCGGCTGCGCTGACGCTCTCCGGCGTGCCCTTCATGGGCCCGATCGGCGGCGCCCGCGTCGGCTACATCGACGGCGCCTACAAGCTCAACCCGACGGTCGAGGAAGCCAAGGAATCGGTTCTCGATCTCGTCGTCGCCGGCACGCAGGACGCCGTGATGATGGTCGAGTCCGAGGCCAAGGAGCTGACGGAAGAGGTCATGCTCGGCGCCGTGATGTTCGGCCACAAGCATTTCCAGCCGGTGATCGAGGCGATCATCCGCCTGGCCGAGAAGGCCGCCAAGGAGCCGCGCGACTTCACCCCGCCGGATGATTCCGCCGTTCTCGACGCGATCATGAAGGTTGGCGAGTCCGAGCTGCGCGCCGCCTACAAGATCACCGCCAAGGCCGAGCGCTACAAGGCTGTCGACGCCGTCAAGGCCAAGGTCGTCGCCGCGCTGGTCTCGGAGACCCCGGACGGCGTCGCCACCTTCCCGAAGGACAAGGTCGGCGCCCAGTTCAAGGAAGCGCAGGCCAAGATCGTCCGCTGGAACATCCTCGACGACGGCATCCGCATCGACGGCCGCGACGGCAAGACCGTGCGCCCGATCGTCGCGGAAGCGGGCGTTCTGCCGCGCACCCATGGTTCCGCGCTGTTCACCCGCGGCGAGACCCAGGCGCTGGTCGTGACCACGCTCGGCACCGGCGACGACGAGCAGTTCATCGACTCGCTGGAAGGCACCTACAAGGAGACCTTCCTGCTGCATTACAACTTCCCGCCCTACTCGGTCGGCGAGACCGGCCGCATGGGTTCGCCCGGCCGCCGCGAGATCGGCCACGGCAAGCTCGCCTGGCGCGCCATCCACCCGATGCTGCCGGGCAAGGGCGAGTTCCCCTACACCCTGCGCGTCGTCTCGGAGATCACCGAGTCGAACGGCTCCTCCTCGATGGCCACCGTCTGCGGCACCTCGCTGGCGCTGATGGATGCCGGCGTGCCGCTGCGCGCTCCGGTCGCGGGCATCGCGATGGGCCTCATCCTGGAAGGCAAGCGCTTCGCCGTGCTCTCCGACATCCTGGGTGACGAGGACCATCTCGGCGACATGGACTTCAAGGTCGCCGGCACGGGCGAGGGCATCACCTCGCTGCAGATGGACATCAAGATCGCCGGCATCACCGAGGAGATCATGAAGGTCGCCCTCGATCAGGCCAAGGGCGGCCGCGAGCACATCCTCGGCGAGATGGCGAAGGCCCTCTCCGCCTCGCGCAGCCAGCTCGGCGAGTTCGCGCCGCGCATCGAGACGATGAAGATCCCGGTCGACAAGATCCGCGAAGTCATCGGCTCCGGCGGCAAGGTCATCCGCGAGATCGTCGAGAAGACCGGCGCCAAGGTGAACATCGAGGATGACGGCACCATCAAGATCGCCTCGGCCGACGGCAAGTCGATCGAAGCCGCGATCAAGTGGATCAAGTCGATCGTCTCGGAAGCCGAACCGGGCATGATCTATGACGGCACCGTGGTGAAGATCATGGAGTTCGGCGCCTTCGTGAACTTCTTCGGCGCCAAGGACGGCCTCGTCCACATCTCCGAACTCGCCTCGCGCCGGGTCCAGAAGGTGCAGGACGTCGTCAAGGAAGGCGACAAGGTCAAGGTGAAGTTCCTCGGCATGGACGAGCGCGGCAAGATCCGCCTCTCGATGAAGGTCGTCGACCAGGAAACCGGCGAAGACATCACCGAGAAGCTCAAGGCTGAGCGCGACGCCGAGAAGGCCCGCGAGAAGCAGCAGGCCGAGTAAGCTTCGCCCTCACGCGATTCACGTGAAACGAGACGCCCCGCATCTCCCGATGCGGGGCGTTTTGCTTTGGTCTGTGTCCGGCAGAGGCGGGAGAGGCGACGTCGTGCCGGGGCTTGTCCCGCGCATCGCGTGAAGCAGCGGCACTTCTTCTTGCCAGCAATTCCAGGGTTTCCGCTTCGCCTTGCCCGGGGAAGGACGGCCCGCTTTCGAGAAGGTGACGCGCCGCCATCAATAGTCTAGACATATGTCCATCCATGGAGACCGGCATGTCCGACCACCGCATCGCCTCGCTCGACGATCTCGCTCGCGCCTACCCCAATCCGCTCGCTCCGGCCTCGGTCTTCAAGGAGATCGATCATGTCGACGAGAATTATGCAGCGCTGATCGCCGCCTCGCCGTTTTTTGTGCTCGCGACGGTCGGCCCGGAGGGGCTGGATTGTTCGCCGCGCGGGGATCTGCCGGGCTTTGTCACGGTGCGGAACGCGAAAACGCTCCTGATTCCCGACCGAAAAGGAAACAACCGTCTGGATTCATTGAAGAATATTCTGTTTGACGATCGAATCGGAATGCTCTTCCTGATCCCCGGTTACGGCGAGACGCTGCGCGTGAACGGACGCGCAGCGATCTCCTGCGATCCTGAGTTGTGCGCATCGTTCGAGATGGCCGGGAAGCTGCCGGCGAGCGTCATGATCGTCCATGTCGAGGCCGTCTACTTCCAGTGCTCGCGCGCGGTGGTGCGGGCGGAGCTCTGGAACCCGAATCGGCAGGTCGACAAGCGGACCCTGCCCTCGCCCGGAACGATCCTGCGCGACATCACCGCGCGCAATGCGGCGGTCGAGACCTTCGACGGCGGGGCTTACGACGCGGCGCTGCCGGCGCGGGTCAAGGCGACGCTGTATTGAGGTGTGCCGTATTCGGAGCAGGCGCGCGTCATGCTCGGCCTCGAGCCGAGCATCTCGGGACGAGAGGACGCCTGCACAGTGAGCCTTGTCTAGATGCGATTCTCGGGTCCGCGCAAAGCGCGGCCCGAGAATGACGGACTATCGGCTCACAGCAGGCCTTCGTTGCCCGCCAGCGTCTTCAGGACGACATCCGGCCGGGCGCCGATATGCGAGATGATTTCGGCCGCTGCCAAGGCGCCAAGACGCAGACAGTCGCGGGTCTCTCGGCCGGAGGTCAGGCCGTAGAGGAAGCCGGCGGCAAAGAGATCGCCCGCGCCGGTTGCGTCGACGACGCGCTCGATCGGGAAGACCGGCTCCTCGATGATGCCGTCCGGCGTCACCGCCAGCGCGCCCTTCTCGGAGCGGGTGACGACCGCGATAATGTTCTCGGAGCGCAGCCAGGACAGGGCCGTATCGAAATCCGAGGTCTCATAGAGGCTCTTGAGCTCGTGCTCATTGGCGAAGACGAGGTCGACCATGCGGTTGCGGATCAGGCCGACGAATTCGTCGCGGTAGCGGTCGACACAGAAGGAGTCCGACAGGGTGATCGCGACGCGCCCGCCCGCCCTGTGCGCAACCTCGGAAGCCTTGCGAAAAGCCTCCTTCGCCGCCGGCGGGTCCCACAGATAACCTTCGAGATAGATGATGTCGGCGTTCTCGACAGCCTTCTCATCGACATCCGCGGCGGAGAGACCCTGGCAGGCGCCGAGATAGGTGTTCATCGTGCGCTCGCCATCGGGTGTGACGATGATGAAGGAGCGCGCCGTCGCCGGGCCGTCGGCGGCCGCAGCCGTATCGAAGGCGACGCCAAGCGAGGTGAGATCGTGGCGGTAGAGCTTGCCGAGCTCATCGGCCTTGACCTTGCCGATGAAGGCGCCCTTGCCGCCGCAGGAAGCGAGGCCGGCGATGGTGTTTGCAGCCGAGCCGCCGGAGATGATGCGCGCCGGCCCCATGGCGGCGTAGAGCGATTCCGCTCGGCTCTCGTCGATCAGCATCATCGCGCCTTTGGTCAGCTTCTGCGCGGCGAGGAAATCTTCCTCGGCCAAAGCCAGGACATCGACGATGGCGTTGCCGAGGGCGAGGACGTCCGTGCGGGTCTTGGTCATGAGCTGGCTTGTCCGGAATTGCGCGGCCGAAGTGCCGGAAAGGAAGGTTTCGGCGTGTCGCATCCGCGCGCGGCGGGGTCAAGCGGCCTAGATCGCCGTGTGTTCTTTCGGACGCAAAGTGGCGATCCGGCCCTTTGTGCAAGCATCGGATTTGCCCGAAAAGCGGATTCCGCTTGTCGGTCCGATGCTCCGGCTCAACCCTTGTCCCGGCGCGTGGCGGCTTCGTCGAGGACCGCCGCCAGGCGACGCAGATCCTCGCCGTCGAGTTCGGCGATCTCGCGGGCAAGACGGTTGGCGAAGAGTGTCGCCTCGGGATCGAGGCCGGCCGTATCGACGGTGACGCGCGGATGCGAGAGATCGGCGAGGCGGACGAGTTCATCCGCCTCGTCCCAGATGACGCCGAGCACATGGATCGCGCCCTGGATCAGGGTGAAGGTCGGACGACCACGCTTGCCGTGCTCCAGCGCCGAAAGATAGGCCGGCGTCACGCCAAGGCCGTCCGCCATCTGAGCAAGGGTCAGGCCTCGCCGGTCCCGAAGCTCACGCACACGCCGTCCGAAGGGCGTCACGGGCCGTGCTCCCTAGGCCGCCGCAAGCGCACATAGAGCGCGCCGGAACCGCCATGGCGCTGCTCAGCTTCTTCGAAGCCCAGCAGCAGCGGGCGCAGCTCCGGGAGCCTGAGCCAATGCGGCACCATGCGCCGCAGGACGCCACGCTCATCACCGAACAGGGTTGGTGCAGGACCGCCCTTTCCGGTGACGACAAGGGCCAGGCGGGTGCCGCGGGCCTGTTCGCGACGCAGGAAGCCGTGCAGGGCCAGATGCGCCTCGTCCTGCCGCATCCCGTGCAAATCGATCGATGCTTCGATCTCCTGCCGGCCACGCCGGAGCTGCGTGCGCAGGCGGCGCTCGATCGGCGCGAGCGGCGGAGCCGCCGGGGGCGACGTTCTTGCCGAGGCGACGGCAACGACAAGAACGGATGTCTCGGTTGGAGAAGGCACTGCCGGAGGCGGGGCCGGCTCCGGCTCGATCGGCGCCCTACCGGGCAGCGGCTTGACCGAACGCGCCACCTGTCTCCAGAGCGCGATATCGGCCTGCGTCAGCGTCTTGCCCCGGCGTGACCGCATGTCAACGCGGCCAGAGCACGGTGAAGGACACGGGATGGCGGATCAGCCCGGCGCGATGGCCGGCAGCCGGGCCGGAACCGACGAAGAGGTCCATCCGGGCCGGGCCGAGGATGGCCGAGCCCGTGTCCTGCGCGATCATCAGCCGGGCGAGATGCTCGTCACCGCCAGCACCATCCGGAATCGTCGTGTCGATCCAGACAGGCAGACCATAGGGCCAAGCAGTACGATCGATGGCGATGCTGCGCAGCGGCGTCAGCGGTAGTCCGGCGCCGCCGATCGGCCCGCTCTCCGCTGGAAGATCGTCGCGGCGGGCGAAGAAGACGAAGGACTTGTTCAGGCGGATCAGGTCCCGGGCAAAGGCGGGGTCGGCCTTCAGCCGAGCGACGAGCCGGTCCATGGTCATCTGCTCGGGCGGAATGGCCTCGCGCTGGCTGAGAACGCGGCCGAGCGAGGTATAGGGATGGCCGTTGCGACCTGAATAGGTCAGCCGCGTCACAGAACCGTCGGGCAAGCGAACGCGGCCCGAGCCCTGCACCTGCAGCACGAAACGGTCGACCGGATCGCGTAGCCAGAGAATCTCCAGCCCCTGCCCGTCGAGCGCGCCGGTCTCGATCGCGGTGCGGTCCGGAAAGGGTTCGAGTCCCCTTTGGGTGCGGCGCGCGGCGGACAACGTCTTTTCCAGGTCCGGCCAGTCATCCTCCGGGAAGCGCGTCACCAGATCCTTCGGTCGGTCGTAGAGCGGTGTCGGGAAGGCATCAGTACGCTTGAGCGAACCTTCGAACTCCGGCTCGAAATAGCCCGTCGTGAAGCCGGTAACAGCGCCGGCCGGCCGGATGCGCCAGAAGCTGAAATTCTGTTCGAAGAAGCCGCGCGCCTGGTCCCGGCCGACATTGCCCTTGGCGGCCAGCCCCTTCGCCTTGTCGCAGACGGCGGCGAGGATGTCGGGCAAAGATACGGCCTGGCGCAGCGGCGGGTCGGCCATGCAGCCGCGCGCGAAAATGGCGAAAGCCCGGGCGTGATCGTCCCGGGCCCAACCATCGATCTCATGCGCGGCGCGTTGCTCGGCCCGGGCGCCGTCCGGCAAGGGAAAGGGAGCGGCCATAGCGGTCATGGAGGGGAGGCAGACTGCCGCGGAAAGCGCCAGCGCGATCCCCGCAGCACGGTTCACGCGGCCGATTCGGTGGCGACCAGCAGCCAGTTCGGATCGCGGCTGCCGAGCTGACGCGAGAAGGTCCAGATGTCGTTGACTTCGGAGACCTGATCGGCGCTGCCGTCGACGACATTGCCCTGCGCATCGCGGGTAACGCTGATCAGTTGCGAGATGAAGGCGATGGTCACCTGGGCGGTCTTGCCCTTGACGTCGACGGCGGCGAGATCGGCCTTGTCGATCGAGACGAAATTCGATTCCGCCTTCTCGCCGCGCTTCTCGCGCTCGGTAATCGCCTGCTCGAAACCGTCATAGACATCCTTCGCAAGCAGGCCCTTGAGCATCTTGCGGTCCCCGCGCGCGAAAGCGGTGACGATCGCCTCATAGGCCGACTTTGCGCCCGAAATGAAGGCATGCGGATCGAAGCTCGGCTCCTGCCTGATAATGGCCTCGATGCCGGCACTGACCGGCGAATCCGGCGGAGCGAGATCCTTCCAGCGCTCGGCGGCCGGCGGGTCTGCGGCGACGGAATCGTTGGCGGCACCCGGCAGGCGGATCACATTGTCGCGCTTGTCCGGGGACTGCGCCTGGTCAGGCCGCATCGGCGGGGTCTCGCGACGCGCGAAAGGATCCTTCGGCTGCTCGTTGCCGGTCTTCTGACCGAGCACGGAACGCAGCTTCCAGGCGACGAAAACGGCCAGAGCCAAGAAGACCAGAGTCGTCATGTCGAAGGAATTTTGCATCGAAGGCTGACCCGCGGCTCCCCGTTATTGCTTGCAGCCTTTCCGCGCAGCCGCGGCAGGCCTTAGCCGTCATATGGTAAGACAGGCTCGTAACATCCACCCCCCACCTTGTGAAGGCGACTTCTTGTGCCGGCCCAGCGTCCATGATAGCCGACGCGCGCGTTGCTCCGGAATGTGGGACGCAGTCCCGGACGCCGGCAATGGCGCGGGATTTCCCGAGACAGCCTGCCAGAACAAGATGGGACCGATGGCCAACGAACTCCCCAACGGCAATGGCACGGACGCTGCGAACGCGGCTCCCAGCCTGAACGCCCTAGTCCAGTACACGAAGGATTTTTCCTTCGAGAACCCCAAGGCGCCGCGCTCGCTCTCCCAGCAGGAGGCGCAACAGGGCCCGCAGATGTCGCTGCAGGTCAATGTCGGCAGCACTGCGCTCGGCGACAGCGATTATGAGACCGTGCTTCGCCTGGAAGGCAAGGCCGAACTGAAGGGCGAGACGCTCTTCGCCTTCGACCTGAGCTATGCCGGCGTGTTTCGTCTGCAGAACATCCCGCAGGAGCACATCCACCCTGTACTGGTGATCGATTGCGCCCGCCTGCTCTTCCCCTTCGCACGCCAGATCGTCGCGGAAGCGGTCCAGAACGGCGGCTTCCCGCCCTTCTACATCCCGCCGATCGACTTCGCCTCGCTCTATCAGCAGCGTATGCAGGAACTGCAGGGTCAGCCCGGCGCCACCGCCAACTGACGGCAGCTCGAGCCGCTACAAGGATCAAGAAAGGGCCCTTCCGGGGCCCTTTTTCATTTGTTGCGGATCATTGTTGCCCTTGCAGAGCAAGTGCCACCTCTCCATGTCGCACGAGCAACGGCGGACGCCCCGGCAGGGACGCCCGCCTTTTCCGTATCCGTGGAGACCCGATGGACAACCTTCTGACACTTGCCGCCGACCCCGCCGTATGGGCCGCGCTCGGGGCATTGATCGCCATGGAGGTCGTGCTCGGCATCGACAACCTAATCTTCATCTCCATCCTGACCAACAAGCTGCCCGAACATCAGCGCTCGAAGGGCCGCAAGATCGGTATCGGCCTGGCGCTGATCCTGCGCCTTGCGCTGCTCAGCACCGTGGCCTTCATCGTCACGCTGACCACGCCGATCTTCTCGGTACTCGGCCAGGCCTTCTCCTGGCGCGATCTGATCCTCATCGCCGGCGGCCTCTTCCTGGTCTGGAAGGCGACGAAAGAGATCCATCACAAGGTCGATCCCGATCCCGACTCCGTCCTCGCCGGGGGCGGCCGGGCAGTGACGCTGAGCTTCGGCAGCGCGATTTTCCAGATCCTGCTGCTCGACCTCGTTTTCTCGATCGACTCGATCATCACTGCGGTCGGCATGACCGAGCACGTGCCAGTGATGGTGATCGCCGTGATCGTCGCCGTGCTGACGATGCTGCTCGCCGCCGATCCGCTGGCGCGCTTCATCGACAGGAACCCGACCATCGTGATGCTGGCGCTCGGCTTCCTGCTGATGATCGGCGGTACGCTGATCGCAGAGGGCTTCGGCGTGCATGTGCCGAAGGGCTACATTTACGCCGCTATGGCCTTTTCGGCCCTGATCGAGGCGCTCAACATGCTTTCGCGCCGCAAGGTGCGGAAGGACGCCCAGAGCTGACCTTCCAGGAAAGGACGATGCGGATTACTGTGCCGCGTCGTCCGTGATGCCGAGATAGCCCTTCCACAGCGGGGCCTTCAGCGATCCCAGGATGAAGGCCTCATGCGCCTTGATGGCGGCTTCGTCGAGGCGTGGCGCAAGCGGACGCTGGCGCTGCGGCTTCTCGGCCGCAACCATCGCAAGCCCGCCGCGACCCGCCACTCCCTCGACGCCGAGACCCAGCGAGGTCTGCTTGCCGCCGATCAGCTCGATATACACCTCGGCGAGGATCTCAGAGTCGAGCAAGGCGCCGTGCCTGGTGCGGCGGCTGTTGTCGATGCCGTAGCGCGAGCACAGCGCATCGAGGCTGTTCGAAGCGCCGGGGTGCTTGCGGCGCGCCATCGACAGGGTATCGACCACCCATGCCTGCTCGATCGGCGGCAGGCCGAGGCGCTTGAACTCCATGTTGATGAAGCCGACGTCGAAGGCAGCGTTGTGGATCACCAGCTTCGCGCCGGCGATGAATTCCGCGAACTCCTGGGCGACCGCGGCGAATACGGGCTTGTCCGATAGGAATTCTTCCGAGAGGCCGTGGACATTGAACGCCCCGGCCGGCATCGAGCGCTCGGGGTTGATGTAGACATGATAAGTGCGGCCGCTCGGGCAGTGATTGACCAGCTCGACGCAGCCGATCTCGACGATGCGGTCGCCATTATTGGCTTCGACGCCGGTGGTTTCGGTATCGAGAACGATCTCACGCATCGCTTGAGGACCTCACTGCAGCGCCGCGCCCGGGACGGCCGGCGAGCGCCATCAGGATAGAACCGACCTGTCGCTCCGCGGCCACGAGCCCGCGCGCCGTGTCCACAAGGAAATGGGCGTGGCGGCGCTTCTCGGCATCCGGCATCTGGCGCGAAAGGATCGCCTCGAGCTTTTCCGCGTTCATGCCGGGCCGGGCGAGGACGCGTTCGCGCTGAACCTCGGCCGGCGCGGTCACGACGAGGACTGCGTCGCAACGCACTTCCCCGCCGGTTTCGAGCAGCAGCGGCACGTCGATGACGGCAAGCGCCGCGCCCTCGCGGCGACAGCGCGCGACGAAGCTTTCCTCTTCCTCGCGCACGAGCGGATGAATGATCGCCTCGAGCCGCTTGAGCGCTTCCGGCTTTCCGAGGACCGCCGCGCCCAGTTTCGCCCGATCGACCACGCCATCGACCAATGTGCCGGGGAAGGCCTCCTCGATCGGTGCCGCCGCGCGGCCGCGGTGCAGGCGATGTACGGCAGCATCCGCATCATGCAACGGCACGCCGCGCTGCACGAACAGCCCGGCCGTCGTCGACTTCCCCATTCCGATCGAGCCCGTCAGCCCCAGCACGAAGGTCATGCTCTCTCCGCCGAATCAGGTCTTCAGGATATCGGCTTCGATCAGGGCGCGCAGGGCCGGCGTCACTTCCGGCGTTACGCCGAACCAGCGAGCGAAGCCCGGTACGGCTTGATGCAGCAGCATGCCCAGACCATCGACCGGAATGCCGCCGCGACTCTCGGCCTCCGCGAGGAGCGCCGTCTTGAGAGGCGCATAGACGATGTCGTCGACGATGGTGCCGGGCCGGAGCGCCGCGAGATCGATCTCCAGCGGCGGTTTGCCCTGCATGCCCAAAGCCGTCGCGTTCACGATGAGATCGGCCTGCCCGACTAGCCGGTCGCGCTGATCCCAGTCTCCGGTCTCAAGCGGCCGCCCCAAGGCAGCAGCCAATTCCTCTGCGCGCTCGCGGCTGCGATTGACGACGACGACGTGGTCGACGCCCCGCGACTTCAGCCCGTAGCAGATGCCGCGCGCGGCCCCGCCGGCGCCCAGGACGAGTGCTGTTCCGACACGCCCCTGCCAATCCGGCACAGTCGCATCGAGATGAGCGAGGAAGCCCGGCACATCGCTGTTATCAGCCAATACGCGATTGCCCTCGCGCCAGAGCGTGTTGACCGCGCCGACCGCCCGGCCGGCATCGCTGACCTCATCGACCAGCACCATCACTGCTTCCTTGTGCGGCACGGTGACATTGCCGCCGGCGAATTCACCGTCGCGCAGGCGCTGGATGAAGGCGGGCAGATCGGGCGGTGCGACGTCGACACGCTCATACGAACCGGCGATCCGGTAGTGGCGGAGCCACTCGCCATGGATCATCGGCGAGCGCGAATGAGCGATGGGGTGTCCTACAACGAAGCAGCGAGGCGGCATGGGATAGTCCGGTCAGCGGGCGAGGCAGCCGAGATCGCGCAGGGCGGCGAGAACGGCAAGCAAGGGCAGGCCAAGGATGGTGAAGTGATTGCCTTCGACGGTATCGAAGAGCTGGGCGCCCAGCCCCTCAAGCTGATAGCCGCCGACGCTGGACAGGGCCGCAGGGCCGACCAGATCGACATAGAGCCCGATGAAGTCGGAATCGAGAGAACGCATGGTCATCCGCGCGGTCTCGCGCCCTTCGGCGATCGGCGCGCCATCCCTCGCCAGGACGAAGGCGGAGTGGAGTTCGTGCGTCCTGCCGGCGAGCTCCGCGATCTGCTCGGCAGCTGCGAAGCTGTCGACCGGCTTGTGGAAGGTGATCCCGTCGCAGGTCAGGGTCTGGTCGGCGGCGAGGACGAGACGACCGGGCCGCGCGTTCGAAACAGAGAGAGCCTTGGCGCAGGCAAGCGCCGCTGCGATCTGGTCTGCCGGGACATGCTGCTCGACCAGCGGATGCTCGACCGCGCGCTCGTCGATCTCGGGCTTCAGCACCTCTACCGGAATGCCGGCCGCAGCCAGCATGTCGCGGCGGGCCGTGCTCCCGGAGGCGAGGATCAAGGGCTGTGCTTCGAGCCAAAGACTGTTGGAAATGATCATGTCGCGATGAACTTCATGCGGTGGTCGCGCAGCAGGTCGACGATCGATGCTGCGGTTTCCTCAATCGAGCGACGGGTCACATCAATGACCGGCCAGCCCTTGCGGGCGCAGAGCCGGCGCGACTGCGAGACTTCGTCGGCAACGGCCGCCGGATCTACATAGGATGTCTCATCGTCGGCGCGTAGGGACAGGAGCCGATTCTGGCGGATCTGGACGATACGATCGGGGCTGGCGATCAGGCCGACGATCAGCGGCTTCTTGGCGCTCTCCAGTTCGACAGGCAGCGGAATATTCGGAACGAGAGGGATATTGGCGGTCTTGATGCCGCGATTGGCGAGATAGATGCTCGTCGGTGTCTTCGACGTCCGGCTGATGCCGACCAGGATGACGTCGGCATTGTCGAGATCGCCGCCCATCTGGCCGTCGTCATGGAGCAGCGTGTAGTTCATCGCATCGATCCGGCGGAAGTACTCGGTATTGAGAACATGCTGCGCGCCCGGCTTCGTCGCGGAGGCCTGGCCGAGATAGGATTGGAACAGCGACAGCACCGGCTGCAGCACCGAGAGACAGGGGCAGCCCAGCTCGCGGCAGAAGTTCTCGAGCTTTTCCTGCCATTCAGGTTCGACCAGCGTGTAGAGCACGACGCCGGGTGAGGATTCGATTTCGGCCAGAACGCGGGCGAGCTGAGCCTCCGAGCGCACCAGCGGGTAGACATGCTCGATAGCGGACACGCTCTCATATTGTGCCGCTGCGGCACGGCTGACGGCGATCAGGGTTTCGCCGGTCGCGTCTGAAACCAGATGCAGATGGAAATAGTTGCGGACCACGGCGTCCCCCGGCCTGAAGCGCTCTTGTCTTCATCTAGCGCGCTTTCGGCCGGATCGGAATCAGGCATTCGATCCGAAAGCGTCCGCACCATGGCCGCTCCGAGTTTTCCCGGGGCATGGGGAGTGGTGTGGACAACCCGGTCTCTGGCCGGTGGTGGCGAGAGCGCCTGTATAACCCGCCCTGTTCGTCAACAGACGCCGGACTGTGCATGGTTAAGGAAGTGTTTCACGTGAATCATTCTGGCCGCCGCAGGAGCGGAAGCGGATTCCAATTCGTTAATAAAGCCTTAACACCCGATCGTTCGAGCCTGAGACCCGCGACCGGCTGTCCCACCACCTGTGGAACGGTTGTGGACAGGATTGGGCCGGGCTATCTCCCCTGTCCAAGAGTCAAAGAAAAAGAGAATCTTTCATAGAATCTCTTTTTAGTGAGGATACGGGATGAGCCATCCAGCCCCTGGAACGATCAGCGCAGAGCCGCTCTTTCTTCGGGCATTGGCAGGCGAGAAATTGCCTGTTCCTCCGATCTGGCTGATGCGCCAGGCGGGGCGCTATTTGCCGGAGTATCGCGAGCTTCGGGCCAAGGCCGGCAGCTTCCTTGCGCTCTGCTACAACCCCGAGCTCGCTGCCGAGGTGACGCTCCAGCCGATCCGGCGCTTCGGCTTCGATGCCGCGATCCTGTTCTCGGATATTCTCGTCGTGCCGCAGGCACTCGGGCAGAAGCTCTGGTTCGCAGAGGGCGAAGGTCCGCGGCTGGAACCCGTCGCGGATGCCGCAAGACTGGCAGAGATCGATCAGCTCGCCGATGGCGCCAAGCTGGATCCCATTCTGGAGACCGTGCGGCGGGTGCGTGGTGCCTTGCCCCGCGAGACGGGGTTCATCGGCTTCTGCGGGGCTCCCTGGACTGTGGCGACCTATATGGTGGCCGGCCGCGGCACGCCCGATCAGGGACCTGCCAAGGCCCTGTTCGCGAAGGACCCTGAACTGTTCCAGGCGATCATCGATCGCATCGTCGTTGCCTCCGTGAGCTATCTCAACGCCCAGATCGCCGCCGGCGTCGATGCGGTGCAGATCTTCGACAGTTGGGCAGGCGCGTTGGGACCGGAGGATTTCAGGCGCTGGTGCGTCGCGCCGACCCGGCGGATCGTAGAGGGCGTGCGCGCGGTTCACCCCCATGCCCGCATCATCGGGTTCCCACGCGGAGCCGGCCGGCTGATCCCGGACTATGTTGCTGGAACGGGTGTCGATGCGGTCGGGCTCGAATCCGATATCGATAGGGACTTTGCGCGCGACGCCATCCAGACGAGGCTGCCCGTGCAAGGCAATCTCGATCCGCTCGTTCTGAGGGCTGGCGGCCCGGAGCTCGAGAAGGAAATCGCGGCGATCCTCTCAGCCTTCGGTCGCGGGCCGTTCGTCTTCAATCTCGGGCATGGCATCCTGCCGGATACGCCAATCGCCCATGTCGAGCGGCTGCTGAAGGCCGTGCGGGGCTGAGGGTCAGGATATGTATGAGTGGATCAAGGCTTTCCACGTCGTCGCGGTCATCTCCTGGATGGCCGGGATGCTCTATCTGCCGCGGCTGATGGTCTACCATGCCGAGGCTCAGATCGGCTCGATCCAGTCCGAGACCTTCAAGATCATGGAGCGCCGGCTGCTGAAGGGCATCATCAACCCGGCGATGATCCTGACCTGGGTGCTCGGTCTCTACCTCGCCTGGTACGGCTTCGCCTTCAAAGGCGGCTGGCTGCATGCCAAGCTGCTGCTGGTGCTGATCCTCTCCGGTATCCATGGGGTGCTGGTGAAGCATGTCCGCGCCTTCGCCGAGGACAAGAACCAGAAATCTCCCCGCTATTTCCGCATCCTCAACGAAGTGCCGGCTGTGCTGATGCTCGTCATCGTCATTCTCGTCATCGTGAAACCGTTCTAACGCAGACGATTCTTCCCGCTTGAGCCCGGCCGCGATTCCCGCTATCAGGAGCTGCGCTTCTCCAGCGTCCTCCCTTGTTGTCGACTGTTCGTGAGCGATCTGCCCTAGCAGCAGCTCAGGTCGCGCACCCCCCGCGCAGGTCCGGTCAGGGCCGAAGTCGATCACTCCAGTACAGTCCCCACCCCTGCCGATTCGCAGGGCGTTCACGATCCGGGTGCCCCATGCGGGAAATCAAGCTCCAAGAGCTCAAGATCAAATCGCCGACCGAACTTCTGACCTTTGCCGAGGAGGTGGAGGTCGAGAACGCCAGCACGATGCGCAAGCAGGAGCTGATGTTCGCCATCCTGAAGCAACTCGCCGCACGCGAGACCGAGATCCTGGGCGAGGGCGTGGTCGAGGTGCTGCAGGACGGCTTCGGCTTCCTGCGCTCCTCCGATTCGAACTATCTGCCGGGTCCCGACGACATCTATGTCTCGCCCTCGCAGATTCGGAAGTTCGGTCTGCGGACTGGCGATACGGTCGAGGGGCCGATCCGCAGCCCCAAGGATGGCGAGCGCTATTTCGCCCTGCTCAAGGTCAACTCGATCAATTTCGAGGACCCGGAGAAGATCAAGCACAAGATCCACTTCGACAATTTGACGCCGCTCTACCCGGACCAGCGGCTGAAGCTCGAGGTGCAGGATCCGACCAAGAAGGATTTCTCGCCACGCGTCATCGACATCGTGGCGCCGATCGGCAAGGGCCAGCGCGCGCTGATCGTCGCGCCGCCGCGCACCGGCAAGACCGTGCTGCTGCAGAACATCGCCCAGTCGATCACGACCAATCATCCCGAGTGCTATCTCATCGTTCTGCTGATCGACGAGCGGCCGGAAGAAGTCACCGACATGCAGCGCTCGGTGAAGGGGGAGGTCGTGTCCTCGACCTTCGACGAGCCGGCCTCGCGCCACGTCCAGGTCGCGGAGATGGTCATCGAGAAGGCCAAGCGTCTGGTCGAGCATGGCCGCGACGTCGTCATCCTGCTGGACTCGATCACCCGCCTCGGCCGCGCCTACAACACCGTGGTTCCGTCCTCGGGCAAGGTGCTGACCGGTGGTGTCGACGCCAATGCCCTGCAGCGGCCGAAGCGCTTCTTCGGCGCCGCCCGCAATATCGAGGAAGGCGGCTCGCTCACCATCGTCGCGACAGCGCTGATCGACACCGGCTCGCGCATGGACGAAGTGATCTTCGAGGAGTTCAAGGGAACGGGCAACTCCGAGATCATTCTCGACCGCAAGGTGGCCGACAAGCGCATCTTCCCGGCTATCGACATCATCAAGTCCGGCACCCGCAAGGAGGAGCTCATCACGCCGCGCTCCGACCTGCAGAAGACCTATGTGCTGCGCCGTATCCTCAACCCGATGGGACCGCAGGATGCGATCGAGTTCCTTTTGGACAAGCTGCGCCAGACCAAGCAGAACTCGGAATTCTTCGACTCGATGAATACCTGACGGGTCCACCCGATCCGGCATTCGATTCGCCGCCGTATCGATCGCGCAGAAGCGGTCGGACGGCGGCGAATTTGTTTGTGGCGCAGCTACCGCCGGCGCCACTAATCTATATGGCGACCAATTTACTCCCGTTACAACCGCGAGAAAGATTTCCCGGAAGGACTCGATTCGTAATCGAAACGAATCCGAACGGTCGCCTATCTTCGGGCTCCCGCATGGAGCATCGTTGGCCAGTCGCTCCCCAGCTCCACATCGGGCTTCTTGTGCCTACGCGCGATCGGCCGGGACGCGGCCGCACAGCCGGCCCAGAGCATGCAAGCTTGACGCGCTGCCCGGGCAAGGCACAGCTGTGCTGGCACCCCTGATACCGACCAGCGAATGACCAGCATGACGGCTACCGAGACGCACATCTACGAAGCCCATCCGACGATCGTGGCGCTGTCCTCGGCGCCTGGCCGGGCCGGTGTGGCGGTCGTGCGGGTCTCCGGTCCGCGGGTTCGTTTCGTCCTTGAGACCGTAGCGGGAGTCATACCGCCGCCGCGCATGGCGACACTCCGCCGGCTCTCGGATGGAAAAGGTATGGCCGTCGATACGGCGCTCGTCCTGTTCTTCGCGGCACCGGCGAGCTTCACCGGCGAGGATGTCGCGGAGTTTCATGTCCACGGTTCGCGCGCCGTTCTCGCGGAACTACTGGCCATACTGACGGTACTACCGGGAGTAAAACTCGCGGAAGCCGGAGAATTTACCCGGCGAGCCTTCGAGGCCGGCAAGCTCGATCTCGCAGCCGTCGAAGGCTTGGCCGACCTGATCGATTCGGAAACGGAATGGCAGCGCAAACAGGCCCTGCGCCAAATGGACGGCGCCCTCGGCTTCGTCGCCAAGCGCTGGCGCGGAGAGTTGATCGAGGCGATGAGCTTGCTCGCCGCCGAGCTGGATTTCTCAGACGAGGGCGATGTTGCGGGTCCGCTTCAGGATCAGGCACTTGCCTTGGCCGGCGGTGTTCTGATCTCGCTGCGTGAGGCGCTCGGCAGTTTCACCATGGGCGAACGTGTCCGCGAGGGCTTCGTCGTGGTGCTGGCCGGCCCGCCCAATGCCGGCAAATCGAGCCTGCTCAATGCGCTCGCCCGGCGCGAGGTTGCTATCGTGTCTCCGATTGCCGGCACGACGCGCGATGCTCTGGAAGTACGCCTCGACCTGGAAGGTTTGCCGGTGATCCTGATCGATACGGCGG
Source organism: Allobosea sp. 10L417 (assembly GCF_056395485.1). Classification (NCBI taxonomy): domain Bacteria; kingdom Pseudomonadati; phylum Pseudomonadota; class Alphaproteobacteria; order Hyphomicrobiales; family Alloboseaceae; genus Allobosea; species Allobosea sp. 10L417. Next base: position 15,460 of record NZ_JBFTJP010000020.1, on the reverse strand, counting down.
GACTGCGCGACAGCATCGACCCGATCGAGGCCGAAGGCGTCAAGCGTGCACGCGCGCTGGTGGAGCGCGCCGATCTCGTACTGAGCCTGCGCGGGATCGATTCGGATACGTATCGAATCGAGCAAGAAGCTTCGACACTGGCAGTCGCGACGAAGTCGGATCTTGGTGGGGAAGCATTGGCGGGGGAACGTGCGATCTCGGTGAAAACCGGAGAGGGAATCCCTGACCTGCTCGCGGAGATCGTGGCACGGCTGCGCGATCTCGGTCAGACGGAGCCTGCGCTGCTGACCCGTGAACGCCATCGCGTCGCGGTGAGCGATGCGGTCGCGGCGCTGGAGCGTGCGGTCACCGCCGATCATGGCCAGGGTGAGTTGCTTGCGGAGGATATCCGCCTGGCGGTCGTCGCGCTCGAGAGGCTGGTCGGCCGCATCGATGTCGAGGATGTGCTCGACCAGCTCTTCGCCGGATTCTGCATCGGAAAGTAAGCCCGAGCGGATGATCCGCCCGGTTTGTAGCGATTGCCGTTGACCCGCCTCCCCGGCTTCGTTAGCGAAAATGGCATGTCCATCCATCATCAGCAGCACTACGACGTCATCGTCGTCGGCGGCGGCCATGCCGGGGCAGAAGCGGCTGCGGCGGCGGCGCGCTATGGCGCGCGTACAGCCTTGGTGACGCACAAGCCCGAGACCATCGGCGTGATGTCTTGCAATCCCGCGATCGGCGGTCTCGGCAAGGGTCATCTCGTAAGGGAAATCGACGCTCTCGACGGCGTGATGGCCCGCGCGGCCGACCTTGGGGGCATCCAATTTCGCATGCTCAACCGTCGCAAGGGACCGGCGGTGCGCGGGCCCCGCGCCCAGGCCGACCGCCAGCTCTACCGCCAAGCCATGCAAGAGCTGCTCGCCCAGCAGCCCGGTCTCGATATCGTCGCCGGCGAAGTCTTCGACCTCGAGATCGAATCTGGCCGCGTTGTAGCGGTCATCCTTGCGGATGGGCGCCGATTCGGAACCGGAACGGTCGTGCTGACGACGGGGACTTTCTTGCGCGGGCTGATCCATATCGGCGAGACCAAGATCCCGGCCGGGCGGGTCGGTGAGGCACCGTCGCTCGGACTCTCGGCGACGCTGGAGGGTTATGGCTTCCCGCTCGGGCGTCTGAAGACCGGAACCCCTCCCCGTCTCGACGGTCGGAGCATCGACTGGGCTGCACTTGAGATGCAGCCGGGCGACGAGCCGCCAGAGCCGTTCTCGGCGCTGACTACGGCGATCACCAATCCGCAGATTTCCTGCGGTATCACGCGCACGACGCTGGCGAGTCATGAGCTGATCCGCGCCAATCTGCATCGCGCGCCGATGTTCTCGGGTCAGATCGAAGGGCGCGGCCCGCGCTATTGCCCGTCGATCGAGGACAAGGTCGGCAGGTTTGGCGATCGCGACGGACACCAGATCTTTCTGGAGCCTGAAGGGCTGGATGACGACACGGTCTATCCGAACGGCATCTCGACCTCGCTGCCCGAGGATGTCCAGCTGGGTCTGCTGAAGACCATCCCCGGTCTCGAGCGCGCCACGATGCAGCGGCCGGGCTATGCGATCGAATACGATTTCGTCGATCCGCGGGCGTTGAAGAACACGCTGGAGACGCACGCCGTCGGTGGCCTGTTCCTGGCCGGCCAGATCAATGGAACGACGGGCTATGAGGAGGCGGGCGCCCAGGGACTGCTCGCAGGGCTGAACGCGGCACGGTTGGCTGGCGACGCTGAGCCCGTGGTTTTCGACCGAACACAGTCCTATATCGGCGTGCTCGTCGACGATCTCGTCACGCGCGGCGTTACGGAGCCGTACCGAATGTTCACGTCGCGGGCGGAATTTCGCCTGTCGCTGCGCGTGGACAATGCGGATGAGCGGCTGACCGGCTTCGGCACGAAGCTCGGCGTGGTCGGCTCAGCCCGGCATGCCGCCTTTGAGGCACGCCGCGGCGAAATCGCTGCTTTGAGCCAGACCTTGCAGAGCCTGTGGTTGACGCCTCGGCAGGCAGAGGGCGTTGGCCTGCAGCTCAACCGGGACGGAGTGCGACGCAGCGCTTACCAAATCCTGTCTTATCCCGATGTCGGTTTCGAGCGGCTTGCTGCGATCTGGCCTGAGCTGCAGGGTTATTCTGCGTCCGTGACGGCGCGTGTTACCGCGGATGCAGTCTATGCGGTCTATCTCGACCGGCAGGCTGCGGAGATCCAGGCTTATCGACGCGACCAGTCATTGAAAGTTCCGGCTGATCTCGACCTCGACATGATTTCGGGCCTGTCGAACGAGATCAAGGCAAAGCTCGCCGCGCTGCGCCCAGCGGACCTGGCGCAGGCCGGCAAGATCGAAGGCATGACGCCCGCAGCTCTGGCGCTGTTGGCCGCACACGCACGGAAGGGCCGGCTCCCGGCGCCGTTATCCACAGGATCGACGTGACTGTTGAAAAGACCGACAGGCAGCGCGCTTTGCGCTTGACGCCTGTTTCACGTGAAACAGAGGAGCGCCTGGCGCTGCTCGTGGCGGAGCTCGAGCGCTGGCAGGCGGCCAAGAATCTGGTCTCCTCCACGACGCTGGCGGATGTCTGGACACGCCATATCGCGGACTCGCTGCAGATCTTCAGCCTCGCGCCCGAACGCGAACGCTGGCTCGATCTCGGTTCCGGCGGCGGTTTTCCGGGGCTGGTGATCGGTATCTGCCTTGCGGAGCGTGGCCGAGGTCAGATCGATCTTGTCGAGAGCAATGCTCGCAAATGCGCGTTTCTGCGCCACGCGGCGCGGGTTACCGGCGCGCCGGTCAAGGTCCATGCCGCTCGTATCGAGGATGTGATCGGCGATTTCGCGGGCAAGGCCGATGTGGTGACAGCCCGGGCGCTAGCGCCGCTGACGAAGCTCCTCGACTGGTGCGAAGAGCTGTTGAGAACCGGCACTCTTGGGCTCTTTCCCAAGGGACAACATCTAGATGCGGAATTGACCGACTCGGCCAGATATTGGAAGATTCAGGCGACAACGGTTTCCTCCGTGACTGATGATGCCGCGCGAATCCTGATGATCCGCTCGGCCGAGAGACGAGCCGATCCATGACGGAACTCAGATCTGCGCCACCGCAGCGCCGCCCGCGTGTCATCGCGCTTGCGAATCAGAAGGGTGGCGTCGGCAAGACGACCACGGCGATCAACCTCGGCACGGCGCTGGCCGCGATCGGCGAGAAGGTCCTGATCGTCGACCTCGACCCGCAGGGCAATGCCTCGACCGGACTCGGCGTCGATCGCCGTAGCCGGAAGTCCTCGACTTACGATGTTCTCTGCGGCGATGTCGGCCTGGGTCAGGCGCTCCAGCCCACGGCCGTACCGGGCCTGTCTCTGGCGCCCTCGACGCTGGACCTGCTCGGCGTCGAACTGGAGATCGCATCGGCCAAGGATCGCGCTCATCGGTTGAAGAGTGCGATTGACGAATTATGCTACGACCAGCGCTGCCAGGATCTAACTTACGTCCTGATCGACTGCCCGCCTTCGCTGAGCCTGATCACGATAAACGCGATGACGGCCGCTGATGCCGTTTTGGTGCCGCTGCAGTGCGAGTTTTTCGCGCTTGAAGGTCTCAGCCAACTGCTCAAGACGGTGGAGCAGGTTCGCGCGGGACTCAATCCGCGGCTGATGATCCAGGGCGTGGTGCTGACCATGTTCGACCCGCGCAACAATCTGTCGGGTCAGGTCATGGCGGATGTGAAGAGTTTCCTTGGTGATAAGGTTTATGAGACGGTAATCCCACGAAACGTGCGGGTTTCCGAGGCGCCGTCCTATGGCAAACCGGCGCTGCTCTATGATCTGCGCTGCTCGGGTTCGCAGGCGTATCTGCGATTGGCGTCGGAGGTGATCAAGCGGGAGCGCGCTCTGCGCGCCGCGGCCTGACGAAACGAAATGGTGAGGTAACGAGGATGGCGATGGCCGAAGAACAGGGGCGCTCACGCCTGGGCCGTGGTCTGGCGGCGCTGATCGGTGACGTCGGGGAGGAAATCGGCGCAATCGAGCGGGCGCGGGGCCAACGCAAAGTGCCGGTCGAGTTCCTGCGTCCGAGCGCGCGCAATCCGCGCCGCAGCTTCGTGGAGGAGGATCTCGACGAGCTCACGACTTCGATTCGCGAGCGTGGCATTTTGCAGCCGATCATCGTGCGTTCGATCCCCGGCATGGTCGATGCCTACGAGATCATCGCCGGCGAGCGGCGCTGGCGGGCGGCGCAGCGCGCCGAACTGCACGATGTCCCGGTGATTCTGGTCGAGGCGGACGACCGCGAAGCGCTGGAGATCGCGATCGTCGAGAACGTTCAGCGTACCGACCTCAACGCGATCGAGGAAGCTGCCGGCTATGAGCGGTTGATCGCCGAGTTCGGTTATACGCAGAACGATCTGGCACGCGTCATCGGCAAGAGCCGCAGCCACGTCGCCAATACGATGCGTCTGTCGAAGTTGCCCGAATCCGTCCGCAAGATGGTCAGCGAAGGCGCGGTTTCGGCGGGTCACGCCCGCGCCCTCCTCTCCGTTTCGGAGCCGGAACTGATGGCGCGCCGGATCGTCGACGAAGGCATGAGCGTCCGCGATATCGAGCGTGTCGTGCAGGAAGAAGCACGGGGCGAGACGACAAAGAGCGTCGCGCTGTCGAAGCCGAAGGTCGAGAAGGATCCTGATACGCGGGCTCTTGAGAAGGCGCTGGAAGACGCGCTTGGTCTCTCAGTTTCGATCGCGCATCGCGCCAACGGATCGGGGGAGGTCCGGATCGGCTACAAGACGCTCGAACAACTCGACGCGCTCTGCCACCGGCTCAAGGCCTGATCACTCGGGCCGGCCGCTGCGGGCGAGCCGAGCCAACGTCCACAATGTGCGGGTCGCGACGGCGCGACCCATATCGGCATTCTGGCGCGTGGCCAGGATCGCATTGCCGAGTAGGCCGACAGCTTCGTTCAGCTTGGCGCTGGACCAGGCATTCAGTGCAGCCTCGGTTGTGGCAATGCGGGGGTAAGGTAGGCGCATCGTTCCGACGACGTCTCGGACCCCCTTCCCGGCATCGACAGCCTGACGCGCTTTGAGCAAGGCCAGCGCCTGGCGAAGCACCGTGCCGAGCATCACACCGGCGTCCAATCCCTCGCTGCTGAGCTTGGCCTGAGCGAGGTCGAGCACCGGCAGCTTTCCCGCGAAGACCGCATCGACGAGCATGGCCTGCTCGCGCTGGGCGGTGTCGCCGACGATAGCGTCGATGTGCTCTTCCCGCACGGCAGGGTCGGTTCCGACATAAAGCAGGAGCTTTTCGATCTCGCGACGGGATGTCTGGCGGTCGCCGCCGAGAAGACCGGCGAGATGCTCCCGGCTGGTGCGGTCGATCGACTTACCGGCGCCGCGTACCATTTCATCGATGATCGAGCCGAGATCGCGGGCTGCGTCGCCATAGCAGGGCACGGCGAGCGCGGTCTTGGCTCTCTCGCAGGCGGTGCGCAGTGGGTTCGTGCGCTGCAGGTCGCCCGCCTCGACGATGACGAGGGCATCCTGCGAAGGCACCGCCAGCAGCGGCTCGACCGCCGCCAGCAGGGGTTTGGATGTCGGAGAGACGCGGATTGCGCGGCGGCCGCCGAAAAGGCCGATAGTGTTGGCTTCGTCAGCGAGCTTCAGCGGGTCGGCGGCAACGGCGTCGCCATCCATGCGGATGAGCTGGAAAGCATCGCTGGCATCATCGACGCTGGCGCGGGCCAATGTGCCCGCCCGCTCGGAGACGAGCCCGGCGTCAGGTCCGTAGATCAGGACAAGGCGCCAGGCCGGATCGAGGCGCGCCAGTATCCGTTCGGCTTCATGCGCCTTGATCGCGACCATGGCAGGTCAGGAGGTGAGATCGGCGGCGATCTGTCCCCGGATGATCGTGGCGAGGTTCTTCGCGGCGCGGATCTGTGCGTCACGTGCTGCACGCAGCGTGGCGAAACGCTGTCCGGAGCGCTCATAGGGCGCGCGGACGGAATTGGTGCCGGAGGAGACGACTTCACCCGTCCCGATGCGCGTCACTTTCCAGGTTGCGGTAGCGACGAGCACCGCCGAATCGGCGCGGCCATTGATGTAATCCACCGTGACGACCTCGACGGATTCCGCGATATTGGCATCGAGCCTCAGCTTCCTCTGCGCGTCGGGATCACCGCTGCCGTCGAACTCAAAGACGAGCTCGTTACGGAAGTAATGGCCCACCAGGCCTTTGATCTCTGGAATCTCGATGCTGCGAAGCGCGGTCTTGACGCTGCCACCGACCGTGCTCGTCGTGTTCTCGGAATAGAGCGGCTGGAAGCAGCCTCCAGCGAGCGCTGCCGCGGCGAGCACGGCTGCGAGCAGCGTCCGGCGGGAAAGAGCGGCTTCAGACGACGACATTCACGATTCTCCCGGGAACCACGATGATCTTGCGGATGGCGCGCCCTTCGAGGGCCCGCTGAACCGCTTCGCTGGCGCGGGTGGCGGCTTCCACCGCCACCGTATCGGCATCGGCCGGAACCGTCACCTCAGCCCGCTTCTTGCCGTTGAGCTGGACGGGCAGCGTGACGCTGTCGTCCTTCAGCAGTGCGGGCTCGACCTCCGGCCAGGAGGCTTCGCCGACGAGGCCAGGCTGGCGGAGAGCCTGCCAGCATTCCTCGGCCAGATGCGGCATCATCGGTGCCACGAGCTGGGTGACGATCGTGGCGGCTTCAAGCAGCGCGAAGGCGATGTCGGCATCGAGCTCGGGCCTCTCGGCCGCAGCGTCCAGCGCCTTACCGATGGCATTGGTCAGGGTGTAGATATGCGCGACGCAACGGTTGAAGCCGAGGCGCTCGATATCGGCGCCGACCGCGTCGAGAGCGCGATGGCTCGCTTTGCGTAGCGCGAGCGCGGCATCACCGACCTGGGCAGGCTTCTCGGCCTTGCCGCCGGTGCGTTCGGCGATCTCGGCGACGAGACGCCAGAGACGCTGGACGAAGCGGGCGGCGCCCTGCACGCCCTCGTCGGTCCAGATCACGTCGCGATCCGGCGGCGAATCCGAGAGCATGAACCAGCGGGCGGTGTCGGCGCCGTAGGACGCGATGATGTCGTCGGGGTCCACGACGTTCTTCTTCGACTTCGACATCTTCTCGATCGAGCCGATTTCGATCGGAGCGCCGGTCTCGACGTCGAAACCACGGCGGTCGTTTCCGGCCACCTCGATACGGACATTGCCCGGCTCGACCCAGTCGCCATTGGCGGCCCGGTAGGTCTCGTGCACGACCATGCCCTGGGTGAACAGACCAGCGAAGGGCTCGTCGAGGCCGGCATGGCCGGTCCTCTTCATCGCCCGGGTGAAGAAGCGCGAATAGAGCAGGTGCAGGATCGCGTGCTCGACGCCGCCGATATACTGGTCGACCGGGAGGAAGCGATCGACGGCCTTGCGGTCGGTCGGGCTCTCGGTGCGCCACGGGTCGGTGAAGCGGGCGAAGTACCAGGACGAATCGACGAAGGTATCCATCGTATCGGTCTCGCGCCGCGCCGGTTTGCCGCATTGCGGGCAAGCGACGTGTTTCCAGCTCGGGTGATGGTCGAGCGGGTTGCCCGGTTTGTCGAAGGAGACGTCGTCCGGCAGCTTCACCGGCAGGTCGGCATCCGGCACCGGAACCGTTCCGCAGTCGGAACAATGGATGACCGGGATCGGGCAGCCCCAGTAGCGCTGGCGCGAGATGCCCCAGTCCCGCAGGCGGAAATTGACCTTGCGCTGGCCGACCGGGCGGTTGCCGCGGGTTTCGCCCTCGAGCCGGCGCGCGACCTCCTCCTTGGCTTCCGCGATGGTCATACCGTCGAGGAAGCGGGAATTGATCATCCGGCCATCGCCGTCATAGGCGGTGTCGGTGATGACGAAACCAGCCGGATCGGTGCCTTCCGGCGCTACCACAGGGGTATTACCCAGGCCATACTTGTTGACGAAGTCGAGGTCGCGCTGGTCATGCGCCGGGCAGCCGAAGATGGCGCCGGTGCCGTATTCCATCAAGACGAAATTCGCGACATAGACGGGCAACGTCCAGTTGGGATCGAGCGGGTGCACGGCGCGCAGGCCAGTGTCGAAACCGAGCTTCTCGGCCTTGTCGATGGCTTCCTGCGCCGTGCCTGTGCGCTTGCATTCCTCGATAAAGGCCTGCAGCGAGGGGCTCTTCGCCGCGATGGACTTGGCGATCGGATGATCGGGCGCGATGGCGACGAACTTGGCGCCGAACAGCGTATCGGGGCGGGTCGTATAGACCTCGACCTCGTCCTGCCCCGCACCATTCGATTCGAGTGCGAAACGAACCAGCAAGCCTTCGGAGCGACCGATCCAGTTCTTCTGCATCAGCCGGACCTTCTCGGGCCAGCGGGTCAGGCCGTCGAGCGCGTCGTTCAGTTCCTGACCGTATTCGGTGATCTTGAAGAACCACTGGGTCAGCTCGCGGATCTCGACCGGCGCACCGGAACGCCAGCCGCGGCCGTCGATGACCTGCTCATTGGCCAGCACGGTCTCGTCGACCGGGTCCCAGTTGACCTTGGCGGTCTTGCGGTCGACCAGCCCGGCCTTCAGGAAGTCCAGGAACATCTTCTGCTGGTGGCGGTAGTAGCTGGGGTCGCAGGTCGCGAGCTCGCGGCTCCAGTCGAGCGACAGGCCCATCGACTTGAGCTGCTTGCGCATCGTCGCGATGTTCTCATAGGTCCATTCGCGCGGATGGACCTTTTTCTGCTTGGCGGCATTCTCCGCCGGCAGGCCGAAGGCGTCCCAGCCCATCGGATGCAGCACCGAGAAACCCTTGGCGCGCTTGTAGCGCGCGACCACGTCGCCCATCGCATAGTTGCGGACATGGCCCATATGGATGCGTCCCGACGGATAGGGGAACATCTCGAGGACATAGTAGCTCGGCCGCGTGTCGTCGTTCCTCGTCTCGAAAAGCTTGCGCTCTTCCCAGACGGTGCGCCATTTCGGCTCGGACTCTTTCGGATTGTAACGTTCGACGGCCATGTCAGCGGGCAATTCTCTGAGCGGGCGATTCTTGGCGGTTCGCCGGTTCCCGGAGGCAGGCCGGCGCAGGGGCTGAATGCAAAAACCGGATGTCGGAATCTTGCAACCTGCTCTAGGACACCATTGCGCGCACGCGGTCAACGGCGCGCAGGGCATGAGAGGCTGGCAGATGAGCGATACGGTTACGCGTTTGGCTGAGATCCGGGCGGCGATCAGCCGTACCGAGCGCGATTTCGGGCGCAAGCCGGGTTCGGTTGCGCTGGTCGCCGTCTCCAAGACCAAGCCGGCCGAACAGATCATCGAGGTGCTGGAGGCTGGACAGCGCATCTTCGGCGAGAACTATGTCCAGGAGGCCAAGGCGAAGTGGCCAGCGCTGAAAGAGCGCTTCCCCGATGCCGAACTGCACATGATCGGACCGCTGCAGTCGAATAAGGCGCGCGAGGCGGTGGAGCTGTTCGACGTCATCCAGTCGCTTGACCGGGAGAGCCTGGCGAAGGAACTGGCGCGCGAGATGGCGCGGGCCGGCCGCGCGCCGAGGCTGTTCGTGCAGGTGAACACCGGCGAGGAGTCGCAAAAGGGCGGTGTCCTGCCGGTGGAGGTCGATGCCTTCATCGCCCGCTGCCGCGAGGTTCACGGTCTCGCGATCGAGGGGCTGATGTGTATCCCCCCCGCCGACGAGCCGCCTTCTCCGCATTTCGGCCTTCTGGCCAAGATCGCCGCCCGCAACGGGCTCAAAGGCCTGTCGATGGGGATGAGCGCCGACTACGAGGCGGCGATCCAGCTCGGCGCGACCTATGTGCGGGTCGGTAGCGCGATTTTTGGCGCACGGGGATGAATTCGACGTCATGCCCGGGTCTGACCCGGGCATCTCTGCGATAGGGAGGACCCAGAGCCGCCCTGGCATGAGATTCCCGGGTCTGCGTTTCGCTGCGTCCGAGAATTGACGGTCTATTTCAGGGGCTCACCGACATCGATGCGGTTGCCGTCCGGATCCTCGAAGACGAAGGCGCGTAGGCCGTAATCCTTGTCGCGCAGCCCCTTGACGATGCGCAGGCCGCGCTCGCGGACGAGGGAGTGCACCGCGTCGATGTCCTCGACCATCATATGCGCGACGTTGAACGCTGCCGGCCTGTGGCCGGGCTGGAGCGTGAGGTGCAACTCGGCGGCGTCGCGCTTCAGGATCGTGAAGCCGACGGGATTGCCGTTCTCGAAGGTTTTTCGGAAGCCGAGAGCGCCGATGTAGAAATCGCAGGCGCGGGCCATATCGGCGACCGGCAACATCGCGGCGATCCGTCCGAAGCGGAACGAGGAACCCGAATCAGTCATCGCAAATCTCAGATTGGGATCGTGCCGCGACATGGGACGGTGCCCGTGGGCGCGGCCGCTGATCCAAAGAGGATGATCGAGACGGTGCTCGCCGCTGCTTCTAGCCGAATTCGGCCTATCTGACCAGAATCCGGCAATCGCGCGCCAGCCGCGGCAGCACCTTGGCGAAGACATGGCCCTCGACCGCGACGCAGCCGGCGGTGGGCGTGAAGCCGGGGCGGGCCAGATGCCAGAAGATCGCGCTGCCGCGCCCTCGAATCACGGGCCGATCATTCCAGCCGAGCTCAACGACGACGTCGTAGAGATGGTCCTCTCGCTGCAGCCGCTCCTCGGCCTGGCCCGGCGGACGGTCGATCAGCCGATTGTAGCGGCGGTGATTCACGTCGTCGCACCAGGCGTCGCGCGGCCCGATCCGCTTTGACGGCAGCAGCGTGCGCGGCCGAGCCAGGCGGTCGGCCCGGTAGAAGACGCTGCGCAACGGCAGGGCGGTGCGTGGCGTGCCGCCGTCGCCCTCGCGCTTGTCGGTGCGGATGCCGGAGCGACCAAGCGCGCAAGGGAACACCGACGAGCCGGCGATCAGGAAGCCCTTGCGGCGGTCATGGACGGAGGCGAAGACCCGCAGCGATGAGAGTTTGCGCGGGCCTGCGGGGAAGGAAGGGCGGTTTCTCAAGGGGATTCCTGGCTGCCTGACTTGCGATGACGACTCAGCGGGCTCATGTTGCCGTAACGATTGCGTCCGAGCGAACCGTCCCATGTCCGTCGTCCATCATATTCTCCTGGTCGATGACGACCAGACCCTGCGCGATGCACTGGCCGAGCAGCTGGCGCTTTACGAGGAGTTCAGGCTGTCGACGGCCGGCACGGCCGCCGCTGCCGTGAGGGTCGTGCAGGGCGAGCGCGTCGATCTGGTCGTCATGGATGTCGGGCTGCCCGACATGGATGGCCGCGAGGCCGTCAAGGTGATGCGCAAGAACGGCTTCAAGAGCCCGGTGGTGATGTTGACCGGCCAGGGCTCGGACGCCGATACGGTGCTGGGCCTCGAGGCCGGCGCCAACGATTATGTGGTGAAGCCGTTCAAGTTCGCCGTGCTGCTGGCGCGCATCCGCGCGCATCTGCGGCAATACGAAGCGAGCGAGGACGCCATTTTTCAGGTCGGTCCCTACACCTTTCATCCCGGATCGAAGCTGCTCGTCAGCGAAAAGGGCTCGAAGACCAAGCTGACCGAGAAGGAGACCGCGATCCTGCGCTTCCTCTACCGCGCCGGCCGCAAGCCGATCGCGCGCGAGGTGCTGCTGCAGGAGGTCTGGGGCTATAACAGCCAGGTCACGACGCACACGCTCGAGACGCATATCTACCGTCTCAGGCAGAAGATCGAGCCGGATCCCGGCAATGCCCGCCTGCTCGTGACCGATGCCGGCGGCTACCGGCTGAATCCCTGACGGATGGCGCTCGACGACGATATGGCCCTGCTGGCCCGGCAGCCGCTGCTGAGCCTGATGGAGCGCGACGCGCTGCGATTGCTCGCCTTCGYGGCAGAAAGCCGCATCCTGCGTGCCGGCGACGTGCTGTTCCGCGCCGGCGAGCCCTCGGACGGGGCCGTTCTGGTGGTGTCGGGCGCGATCGCCGTTACGGCGCGGGAAGACGGCCAGCCGGCGCAGGAGATCGTCGGCCCCGGCGCCATGATCGGCGAACTCGCGCTCTTCACCTCGGTGCCGCGGCAGGTCACCGCGATCGCGCGCGAGCCGACGCGGGTMATGCGGTTGCCGCGCAGCGTGATGCGGCGCGTGCTCGGCGAATCGCCGGATTCGGCGGAGGCGATCGCCTCAGAGATCAGCACCAGGCTGCGTGGCTTCGTCGGCGAGCTCTCGGCCGTGCAAGAGGCGCTTGCCGCGATCGACCGCAAGTAAGCGCGGTGCCCTCAGGATGATGGCGGATGCCTGGCGGCGCGGATCGCCGCAAAGCGCGGCCAGAGGATGTTGATGCACAGGCCGGACAGGACCAGTCCGGCAGCAAGGAACTTCCAGCCCGGCAGCGGCTCGCCCAGCCAAATGGCGGCGGCACCCATGCCAAAGACCGGGACCAGCAACGCGGTTGGCGCGACCGTGGCGGCGGCATAGCGCGAGAGCAGCCAGCCCCAGACGGCATAGCCGAACATCACATTGCCGACGGCTTGCCAGAGCGCGGCTGCCCAGGCGGCGAGCGGGGCTCCGGTCAGCCCGTCGCGCATCGCCGGCCAACCCTCGATGAGCCAAGACAGGATGAAGAGGGGTGGCACGGCGAAGAGGCTGGTCCAGACGACATAGGCCAGCATGTCGACGCCGGGGGTGCTGCGCGACACGATGTTGCCGCCGGCCCAACAAAGCGCTGCGGCAAGCACGAGGGTGATCCCGAGCGGGGTGGTCGTGCCGTCCGCGTGCCAGAGAATGACGCCGATACCGACCGCGGCGAGCAGCAGGCCAACGAACTGGAAGGGCTGAACGCGCTCACGGGTGATCGCGGCGGCGAGCAGGATCGTGAAGAAGGACTGCGACTGCACCACCAGCGAGGCCAGCCCGGGCGCGATGAAGCCCTTGATGGCGATGAACAGCAGGCCGAACTGGCCGGCACCGATCAGGAGACCGTAGGCAGCGAGCTTGCTCCAGGGAACGGCTGGCCGCTTGAGGAAGAAAACTGCGGGCAGCAGCGCGAACGCAAAGCGCAGGCAGGCGAAGAGCAGGGGCGGGAAATGGTCGACGCCGATGCGGATGACGACGAAATTGGTGCCCCAGACCACCATCACCGCGAGGGTGAGCAGTGCATCGCGCAGGGACAGGGAGGTGGAGAGCGGCGGGTGCAACGGCTTCGGCCACGGCAATGAAAACTGCCGCGGCTATATCACGATGCGTCGGCGGTCCGTTAGGACGACCTGGCATGGCCGGGACGCCGTCCGCTCAGGCGTTGCGCGCCAAAGAGCTTGTCAGAGTTCCAGCGTCACCGTCACCGGGACATGGTCGGAAGGGCGCTCCCAGCCGCGGGCTTCGCGCAGGAAGGCGAGGTCGCGCAGCGTCGGTTTCAGCGCCTCCGACAGCCAGATATGGTCGAGCCGGCGGCCCCTGTTCGACGCTTCCCAGTCCTGCGCGCGGTAGCTCCACCAGGAATAGAGCTTCTCGGGCTCCGGGCGCAGCGTGCGTGCGGCGTCGGTCCAGCCGGTTTCGCTGCGCAGCTTCTCCAGCGTCGTGGTCTCGATCGGCGTGTGGCTGACGACGTCGAGGAGCTGCTTGTGGCTCCAGACGTCGTGCTCGTAGGGCGCGATGTTGAGGTCGCCGAGGAGGATCGCCGGCCGATCGGTCGGCTTCTTCGCCACCCCCCAGGCGCCGAGCTCGTCGAGGAAGGCGAGCTTGTGGGCGAACTTGTCGTTCTTCTCCGGATCGGGGATATCGCCGCCGGCAGGGATATAGAAGTTATGGATGGCGATGCCGGCGGCGGCGCCCGCGGCCTTGTCGAGCGTCACGGTCATGTGCCGGGCGTCGTTGCGCCCGCACATCGACATCGCCTCCTTCTCGCTGAAGGGCAGCTTCGAAACGATGGCGACGCCGTTATAGCCCTTCTGGCCGATGAAGGCCTGATGGGTATAGCCGAACTGCTGGAAAGCCTTGGCCGGGAACTGCTCGTCCGGCGTCTTGGTCTCCTGCAGACAGAGCACGTCGGGAGCGTAGGTCTTCAGGAACTCGCCGACCATGCCGATGCGCAAGCGGACGGAGTTGATGTTCCAACTGGTGACGGTGAGTTGCACGCGAGAATTCCGGCGGGAAGGAGGCCGGAAACTGGGTCGTCGGGGCGCAAAAGGCAAGCCCCGGCGCGAAGTCCGCCTGCGGGTCCGTTGAAAGGGCCGCTTAGAGCGTGCGCTGGTAGTCGATCACGAACTTCTTCGGATCGGGACGGCGCTGGGTGTCGAGATTGTAGAGCGCGACCGAGGTCTCGTAGCCCTGCGGATCGACCACGATCCATTGCCGCAGCTCATTGGCGACGAGATCGTATTTCAGCGTGATCTTCGAGGTGCCGCCCAGCGTCGAGCGGTCCTCGATCCTGACGGAAAGGATGTCACCGTCGATGCTGGCGCCGGTGAGGGTGCCTTCGCGGGCCAGGTCCATGCGCTCGCGCACGAGAAACTTCAGCGGCGTCTGGCCGATCGAGTAGATGTCCTGCGTCGCCAGGCGCTTGTCGCGCACGGCGACCGAGGTGCCGTCGGCGATGACTTCGGTGGTGGCGGGCGGCTCGTACTCGAAGCGCATCTTGCCCGGGCGCTGGATGTAGACGCGGCCTTCGAGCCGCCGGCCATTGGCGGCAAACTGGATGAAATTTCCCTGCAGCGAGGTGAAGCTGTTGAGATAGGCGTTGAGCCGCTCGATCGCCTCTTCCTGTGTGGCAGGGACAGAGCCCTTGGCCTTCGCGGGCGCGGCGGCGTGTTGCTGGGCCTCGGGCGGCTTCGTCGCAGTGGAGCCGGACGAAACCGGCTGCACGGCTGCCGGTTCGGCTGCAGCGGTTCGCGCCATGCCGAGATTGGCGGGGCGCGGCGGCGGCAGGACGATACGCGGGGCAACGGGCTTGGCCGCGGCCGGCTTCGCAGGGGAAGGGGACTGGAGCTGGAGAGGCTGGGCGGCCAGCGGCATAGCCGCGATGACGCCGCCAAAAAACGTCGCCGCCAGAACCATTTTCCGGACCGCCGGGGTCATGTGCTTGAGCAAGCTGCTCCACTCCCTGTGCCTCGGCCAACGCGCTGCCGGGCCTTGCAAGTGCGTTGCGACAAACGGGTCGGCTCAGATTGGCCCAAGGTCAACGCGCGATATGCTGCCGAGGTTGCAGCATCGTCATGGCAATTTGAGGACTGCCCTCCCCGGCCGCAAGGGCCCACAGCCCGTCACGAGCGTCATTCGTCGTGCTGGTTCTGGGTCTCGACGAGGATTTCGCGTTTTCCGGCGTGGTTAGCGGGGCCGACGATGCCCTCGTTCTCCATGCGCTCCATGATCGAGGCGGCGCGGTTGTAGCCGATCTGGAGGCGGCGCTGGATGTAGGAGGTCGAGGCCTTCTTGTCGCGCAGCACGACTGCGACCGCCTGCTCATAGGGGTCGTCCGA
>NZ_JBFTJP010000019.1:0-42122 GCF_056395485.1 Allobosea sp. 10L417 | reverse complement strand
ACAAGATCGGCCGGCTTCAGGACCACGCAATTGCCCCAGGCGAGCGCCGGCGCGATCTTCCAGGCGGGGATCGCGATCGGGAAGTTCCACGGCGTGATCATGCCGATGATGCCGAGCGGCTCGCGCGTCACCTCCACGCCGACGCCGGGACGCACCGACGGAACCATCTCGCCACCGAGGCGCAAGCACTCACCGGCGAAAAACGCGAAGACCTGGCCGGCGCAGGTCGCCTCGCCGATGCCTTCGGCCAGCGTCTTGCCCTCCTCGCGCGAAAGCAGGCGGCCGAGCTCGTCCTTGCGGGCGAGAATCTCGTCGGAGGCCTTCTTCAGGATGTCGTAGCGCTCCTGCGGGGTGGAGCGGCTCCAGGCCGGGAAAGCGGCCTTGGCGGCGGCGACCGCGTTGTTCAGGTCCTCGACCGAGCCTTGCGTGTACTCGCCGACCACATCGTTCGTGTTCGAGGGGTTGATGTTGCGCGAGGCGTTGGCTCCGCCAGCCCATTCTCCGGCGATGAGGTTTTTGAACGGTCCAGACATATGTCACACCTTCTTGCTCGACCGTTTGGTCGAGAGTCGTTGGTTGGGGAAGTCTCAAGCAGGCGCAGCCTGGAAAGCGGGATCGAGTTGTCCCAGGTCAACGGCGTGAAGGCGCGCGGCACGTCGGCGTGCAATGGGGAGACCAGCGACCGGCGACGCTATTCGAACCGCACCGATACCTGACCAATCTCGGAAACACGCGCCTCCAGCAGGTCAGCAACGGCGATGGGCAGGACTCCGCAAAGGCTACCGGTGGTCACGACTTGCCCCTCCTTCAGTCCCCCGAGATTATCGCTTTGCGCGTTTGCATAGGCGAGCAACGGCAGCAGCGGGTCCTTGGCAGGATGGGACGCAGCGGCTTTGAAAATTGACCGCCCGGCCAATGTCACTTCACAGTCGAGGCCATTGATCTCGCTGAGGGCAGCCGGCGAAACGGTATCGCCGACGACGTAAGCTCGGTTCCCCAGGTTGTCCGCCAGGAACGACAGGAATGGGACGTCCGCGGGGTTCGCGAACCGTCCTCCGATCACTTCGATCCCCAGCACAACCTTGTCGATCGCGTCGAGGATATCTGAGCGCTCATAGGACCCAGCCACCCGGCGGGGGAGATCGCTACGGAGGAAAACCGCGAGCTCGACTTCGACGGTGAATTTGCTTGAATGCGCGATCATTGAGGCGTTGGGATAAACAGACAGGAGGGGAGCCGCCACCGGCAGCCGCTCCGGCCCAATCGCCACTTTCCAACCCGCGATGGGACGAGCCAGCCGCTCGTGCACCTCGGCTTGTACTTGCATCGCGATCGATGGATTTGACGGCTCTGGGAGAGAACCCGCGTCAAGTTCCGCGCCCGTCAGATGGGCGCGGATCAACTCCTCTGCGAGTACGTTTCCTTCGATGCTGGGAGAGTTCTGAAGAGCCATCCTGACCTCGTTACCTAAGGGCCTTCTAGGCCGGTTCTGACACGAAGAAGCGAACCCGATCGCGGAGGCCCAAATGGTGGGCGGCAGTGATTCCACCACGCCCGCAGTGGTCCACCGCCCACCGGGAAAGGCGCTATCACGCTGCGTCGGCGACGACAGTTTGCCTCTGTTCGCCGAGCCCTTCGATGCCAAGCGTCACGACCTGGCCGGGCTGCAGATAGGCGGGCGGCTTCATGCCCTGAGCGACGCCAGCCGGCGTTCCCGTGATGATCACGTCGCCCGGATTGAGCGTCATGAGACCGCTGAGATAGCTGACGATCTCAGCGATGCTGAAAATCATGTTCTCGGTCGTGCCGTCCTGACGTCGCACGCCGTCGACATCGAGCCAAAGCCGGAGAGCTTGAGGGTTGGGCACCTCATCTGCGGTCACGAGCCAAGGCCCGATCGGTCCGAAGGTGTCGCAGCTCTTGCCCTTGGTCCACTGGCCTGTCCCCTCGGTCTGGAAAGCCCGCTCGGAGACATCGTTTGCGAGGAAGTAGCCCGCAACGTGATCCAACGCGCGCTCCTTGGAGACGTATTTGGCCTTCGTCCCGATGACGACACCCAGCTCGACCTCCCAATCGAGTTTGCTGGAGCCGCGCGGCTGAACGATATCATCGTTGGGGCCGACGATCGCGCTTGTCGCCTTCATGAACACGACGGGCTCCGCGGGCGCCTGGTTGCCGGTCTCACGAGCGTGGTCGATGTAATTGAGCCCGATACAGATGAACTTGCTGACGCCGCCGATGCAGGAGCCGATCCGCCCTACGTCGCTAACGATTGGCAGAGTTATCGGGCCAACGGCCGCAATCTGCCGGAGGACATCGGGGGTTACAGACGCACCGTTCACGTCTTGAATGATCCCGCTGAGATCCCGAATTGTGCCGTCGCCTGCAAGAAGAGCAGGCCGCTCCTCGCCCGCCGGTCCATAGCGCAACAACTTCATCTCAAATTCTCCATGAAAGGCGAGTGGGTTGGAGAACGCTCCCATCCCACCCGCTTGGCCTTGTGGTGATTACTGCGCCTTGGTCAGCGCTTCGTCGTAGCGCTTGACGACTTCCGCATAGGCGTTCTCTGGCGTTTCATCGCGCAGCACCATTCTCTGGAAGGCTTCGCCGAGGATGGTGTGGAAGGTCGACAGAATTGGGGAGTATGCGACGGCCTGCCCGCGCTGGCTCACCAGTTCGGCCCATTGCTTCTGATTGTTGGCTGCCTCGCTCTGGAGATAAGGCGAGTTGTAGGCCGATTTCCTCGAGACCACCTCGCCGCCTTCGGCCGCAATCGCCTGCGCCTCGGGGGAGATGACGAACTTCATGAAGGTCCAGGCGGCGTCCTGCTTCTTCGAGTTCTTGTTGAGGGCGATGGTGTAGCTGTAAACGGTCTGCTTGTCGGTACCCGAGAAGGAAGGCGCCGGCGCCCAGCCCAGATCGTCGCCCGCCCCTTGGGTCTGAAGGGTCTTAAAGCGATACAGACCGAAGTTGGTCATCGCGATCGTGCCGGATCGCAGGCCGTCATGGACCTCGTTGATCCCCATCTGCGCGCTGCGCAGGGATGTGACTTTACACTTCGTGAAAAGATCTTTGATCGTTGTGCCAGCGCGGATGAAATTCTCTTTCGAGAACGCGATCTTCCCATCAGGAGCGAAGTACCGGCCGTCGGAGCCGACCAGCATCGTGCTTAGAAAGAACTCCGCCAGGCTCTGGGCGCCACCGATGCCGCCGGTTGCGCCGAGCGGAACGGCGAAGCCGTTCACGTTCGGCTGCTTGAATTTTGAGCCCGCAGCGCAAACCTCGTCCCAAGTCTTCGGCGGCGTCACCCCCGCTTCCTGGATGGCGCCCTTGCGATACGTCAGGATCGGGATGCGGAAATCCTGGGGAAGAGCGAAAAGCTTTCCGTCGATCTGGGACGTCGATAGCGGAAGCAGCCAGTCCTCGTCGGGAATCCCATCCTTTTTGACGAGGTCATTCAACGGGACGAGATTGCCCGTGGCTGCGTACTCCGGGAGACCGAAGCTTACAACGCGAATGACGTCTGGCGTGTCGCTACGGGACTTGACCGCCCTGGTGACGGTCGCGCCCGTCGGATCGACCAAGAGCTTGATTTTGATGTCCGGGTACTTGCTCTCGAAAGCCTGGATCATCTTCGTCTGGGCTGCCGACCGAGGATCRTTGGCATTATTCGGATCAAGAAACGTCGAGTAGACGATTTCCGTTGCCTGAGCGATGGCGTGCTCCGTGAATGAAGCGGATACGCTGGCACAGACGGTCAATACCGCTGCTGCCTTGATCATTGCGCGTCGTGACGTAGCAGTCATAGGTGTTTCCCCTCTCTGATTTGTTGTGCTGCCGTGCAGTTATCGATCTTCTGCCGGTCAGCCCTTCACCGCTCCTGCCGTGAGGCCGGAGATGAACCACTTTTGAACAAGGCCGAACATGAGAATGACCGGCATCGATGCGATGACGACGAAGGCCATCATGTACGACCACGAGATGCCAACCGCGTCGAAAACCTGATTGACCAGCGCGACCTGAAGCGTCCGTTTGGCGACCTCGGGCGCAAAGACTGCCACCGTAATGTAGTCGTTCCAGGTCGTGACGATGCCGATCGTAGCGACCGCGGCGATGCCTGGACGTATCAGCGGGAGGATGAGGTTCCAGATGATCTCGAAGCGGTTCGCACCATCCATGAAAGCGGAATCTTCGATCTCGACAGGAACCGCTTCGACGAAATTCGCGATGAACCACACGGTTTGGGGGATAATCCTTGCCGACAGAATGATCGTCACGACGATTCCGCTGTTCAGCAAGCCGACCGAATCGAGCAGGTAATAGGTGGGCACCAGCAGCGCGACGCCAGGCACCATCGACGTCGCCAGGATGACGAGCATCAGCGCGCGCTTGCCTTTGAACGAGAAGCGAGCGGCTGCATAGCCAGCGGGAATGCCGACCAGTAGCGCGAGAACTACGGCACCAACGGCATAGAGAACGGAGTTGAAGAAATCCCGAGCGAAGGACTGGTCTCGAAAGACCTTGAAGTAGTTTTCCAGCGTTGCTTTACTAGGCCAGAGCGTCGGCGGTACGGCTACCGCTTCCACTTCGGTCTTGAACGACGTCGCCAGAGCCCAAGCCACAGGCCCGAGCACAATGACCGCGAAAAACAGGGACATAAGGATCGCGGGGGCGCGCCCGGTTGGGCGACCAGAAGATACAGCTGCGCTCATGTGCCTAATCCTATCCGGTAACGCGACCAGTAAGCCGGGTGTAGAGCACACCGAGGGCAACGTTGATCAACAGGACAACAATCGAGACGACCGCGGTGGGCCCGATGTTGACGGCTTGCACGGTTCCGCGGAACGCTTCGAAGCTTAGAGTCGTGGTCGAGCCGAGCGGTCCGCCGCCTGTCATGACGATAATCAGCGTCATCAAGGTCAGGTACATGATCGACAGGGTCAGTGCTGTGCTGCCGAGCGTCGGGAGGATCTGCGTCAGCGTAACATAGCGAAACTTGATCAGCGGCCCTCCGCCATCAATTTCTACGGCTTCGTAAAGCTCTTTCGGGATGGATTGCATGGCAGCAGTGGCCATGACCATCACGTAGGGAAACGACCACCAGGCAGTGACGATGATGATCAGGGGCAGTGCAAGGCCCGGGTCCCCCAGCATAAGGCCAGGTTCAATCCCAATGGCCTGCATCAAGTAGGGAATAGGCCCGAAAGACGGATTGAGAAGCCAGAGCCAGATACTGCCCACGACCGACATCGACAGCGTCCAGGGGAACAGAATAAAAACCCGCAGAACTGTTCCGGTCGGGCCGGCATTGTTGAGCACGAGGGCCGCGGCCATGCCGAGGACCACCGCGCCCGCAAGCGATCCAACGACGTAAGCCAAAGACACATACACCGTGCTCCAGAATGCCGCCGATCCTAAGACCTCCGTGTAATTCGCGAGCCCGACAAACCCGATGAGATCGTAGTACCTCGTCTTTTGAAAGCTCAACCAACCGACGAAAAAGGTCGGGTAAAGCGTGACCAGAAACAGTACCAATATCGCTGGTGCAAACCAGAGATAGGGTGCCCAAGAGATGCGAGCTTCGCTGTGCGTCTCTGGCATGTCGCCTGTGAGGCCAACTCCTGGGGAGCTGGTCACGGCCTGTGAGCGGCTTGCTGACATTTTTGGGTTCCGTAAAAATTCCCTGGGCAACGGCCGCAGGCCATTGCAGCCAGCGAGCGCATTCACTGTTGCTCAGGAGAGTCGACTGCCGTTGCTTTCGCTGAACACGTGAATGCGCGAGACATCCGGCCTGACGCGAATAGTTTCGCCGGGCTGCGGCAGGTCAGCATCCCGAAAAATGCACACGATGCTTTGCGAGCCATGGCGAGCGATTACCTGCGTCTCGGCCCCCGTCGGCTCAACGACCGCGACGGTAAGTGCCAACCCGTCATCGCTCCTGACGAGATGCTCGGGCCGGACACCATATATGGCGTCGGTGGATAGATGCTGCAGGCTGGCAGGCAGAGGCAGGGCCGACCCGTCCTCAAGGAGGAACCGCCCTTGCTCGCAACGCCCCTTCAGGAAGTTCATTGCCGGAGATCCAATGAATCCGGCGACAAACATATTGGCGGGATTGTTGTAGAGTTCGAGCGGAGCGCCGATCTGCTCGACTAGGCCGTCATGCATCACGACGATCTTGTCGGCCATCGTCATGGCCTCGACCTGGTCGTGCGTGACATAAACGGTCGTGGTCTTGAGGCGTTGATGCAGCTCCTTGATCTCGGTGCGCATCTGCACGCGTAGTTTGGCATCGAGGTTCGACAAAGGCTCGTCGAAGAGGAAGACCTGCGGGTTTCGAACGATCGCACGGCCCATCGCCACGCGCTGACGCTGGCCACCAGACAGCTCGCGGGGATAGCGATCCAGGAGCTTGGTGAGGCTGAGAATTTCCGCCGCGCGCCTCACGCCCGCTTCCCGCTCCTCGCGAGGGGCCTTCTTAAGCTTCAGGGAGAAACCCATATTCTCCGCGACCGTCATGTGGGGATACAGCGCGTAGTTTTGGAAGACCATGGCGATGTCGCGCTCCTTTGGTGGAACGCCGTTCACTGTTCGACCACCGATCTGGACCTCGCCGCCCGAAATATCCTCCAGACCGGCGATCATACGAAGCAGGGTCGACTTTCCACACCCGGAAGGCCCGACCAATGTGACGAACTCTCCGTCACGAATGTCGACAGTCACCCCGTGAATGACAGGCGCGTTCCCATAAGATTTACGGACCGCCTTCAGCTCGACATTCGCCATCAATTCCTCCCTTGGCTCTCGGAGGAGCCGTTTTCTCATTGGCCGTAAGCTGGCTGTTAATGGAATGATATTCCGTTAGCAAGTCTGGTGTCAATGAGAACCTCTTGCGCTCAAGCGGCCCTGCCAAGTCGAGCGCTAATTATTATTATTTTTCATATACTTAATATTATTAAGCTGTCGTCGCCTGCCTCACGGCGGAGGCGATCCGATACGGCCAAAGAGCCGAAAGCTCCTGCGCAGTCGCCTTTACCAGCTCCCCCACTCGTGGAACGACGATAGGCGAGAAGCGATGGATCGGACCGGCAACGCTTACCGTGCCTACGACCTGCTCACCGACACGGATTGCAGCCGCCACGGCGGCAACACCCGGCTCAGCCTCTTCGATCGCAGTGGCCCAGCCTCGCTCCTGCGTCTCATCCAGGGCAGCTGAGAATGTCTGTTTGGTCGTGATGACCCGAGGCCCCCCAACGTCTGATGTTCCCAGTCCACTGGCGACTGCTCGGGCCAAGGCATCATCACGATCAAGGGTCGCTAGCCAAGCTTTTCCGTTGGCCGTCATATGAAGAGGAACTTTTGCTACAAGTTCAGGCTGATAAATCAGGCCGGTACGGGCGCCTTGTGAATGAGCAATCCAGGTTAGTCCGTCTGGGTCTACGATAGCGATTCTGCCGAGTCCTTCCGTCGTGCTCGCCAAGCGATCAAGAATTGGCTGGCAGATGTCAGGAATACGCGTTCCTACCAGAAGACGTTGACCAACGACGGCCAACCGCAACGACAAGCGATAGAAGCCACTGTCAGCGTCCTGCTCGGCCCATCCGAGGTCGCACAGCGTGGTCACAAGCCGATGCGCCGCGCTCTTCGGCACGTCCAGACGGCGGCTGATCTCACCGAGCGGCATCGCGCCAGCGTTCTCGCTCAGCAGGGTGATGAGGTCGAAGCAGCGTTCGACGAGGGATTTGACAAGCCGCATGGCACCACTGTAGCAAGAGGTTGCTGGAACGATATTCCATTAGCATAATTCGCCGGTTTTCGCAAACCGAGGCGGCTCGATAACCAGCCGAGTAATACCGGGAGTGAGCATGACTTCTATTCAGCACGACCTGTCGGGAAAGATTGCCGTGGTCACGGGAGCTGGCCGCGGATTGGGGAAAGCCATTGCCGAGGTTCTCGCCGGCCGCGGCGCTCATGTGGTCATTACCGATCGCTTGCTCGAGCCTGCCGAACTGGCTGCAGCGTCCATCCGAGCCACAGGCGGCAAAGCCAGCCCGATCGCCTTCGACGTGGCTGAGTCCGACCAGGTCGAGGAAGCTTTCGGAAAAATCCGGGCAGAATTCGGCCGAGTGGACATCCTGATCAACAACGCCGGCATCGGCGATTTCGTGAGCTTTCCAGAGATCACCGCGGAAAAGTGGGATCGGATGCTCAACATCCATCTGAAAGGCTCGTTCAATTGCTGCCAGGCAGTGCTCGCCGGCATGAAACAGCAGAAGTACGGCAAGATCGTCAACATCAGTTCCGTGGCCGGAAAGCGCGGCGATTTCATCGGCAATGCGCATTATACCGCTGCCAAGGCCGGAATTATCGGCCTGACGAAATCTCTCGCACTCTACGCCGCCCCATTCGGCGTCAACGTCAATGCCGTCGCGCCCGGACTCTTCGCAACAGAACTCACCGATGGGATGAGCGGCGACATGAAGGCGACGACCATTTCGCGCATTCCCGCCGGCCGCCTCGGTCGCCCTGAAGAGATCGGGCGGGCAACGGCCTTCCTCGCTTCCGACGACGCCAGCTACATCTTCGGCGAGACCCTAAGCGTCAACGGCGGCTCCTACATGGATTGAGTGCTTCGACACTCGCGTTTTCACGGAACTTCCTATGAAGATCGCAATATTCGACGTCAGCCATTGGCATTTCCCGCTCTACATCCCGGCGCTCGGCGATCCGGGTGTCGAGATAGTCGGCATCTCCGATAGCGAAGCGTTTTCGGGGGCGCGTTTCGCGCACCAGCTGAACTGCAAGCTTTTCGGTTCGAACGAAGAGCTGCTCAAAGAAGATTTCGACTTCGCCCTCGTGTTTAGCCGCCATTCCAGGATGGCAGCCTTGGCCGAGCGCCTGACTGACCGCGGAATCCCATTTCTGATCGAGAAGCCTTGCGGCCTCAATCTGAAAGAGGTTCGACGCATCCGGCAGCTGGCCGAGCGGCGGCGCGTTCACGTCACCGTTCCGTTTATCAACCGGGTAAGCGACTGGGCTTCACGTTTGTCGCCGGCCGAAGGTTTTACGCCGGAAGGCTTTCAGCATCTGTCATTCAGATTCATCGTAGGCCTGGCTGATCGCTATGAGCGAAACGGGAACAGCTGGATGCTGGACAACCGACAGGCAGGCGGCGGTTCGCTCCTGAATGTCGGTATTCATTTTATCGATCTGATCTCGTCCTTCACGGGCGCCCCGATCACTCATGTTTCGGCTCAGGCTCGGACGTTCCGCCCCGAGGTCACCGTCGACGAGCAGGCCATCCTGTCCTGCCAGAATGCGGCGGGCCAAATTGGCGTGATCGAAACCGGTTACCTGTATCCGTCAACGGCAGAAGACCAGCGCGACTTTGCGTTTTCGATCTCGCATACCTCCTCCTACGTGCGAGCGTATGCTGACCAGCTCTATGTGAAAGGCCGCGACCAACAGCCGGGGCGCTCCACCACTGTCGAGTTCAATACCGACGAATATTACCCGGTGTTTCTCCGACGCAGTTGGGCGGATCTGGCCGAAGGCCGAGCGCCCGTCGCAGGTCTACGCGAGGCGGAACACGCGATCGCCGTCCTCGAGGCAGCATACCGTTCCGCGGCCAACGGCGGCACGCCCCAAACGGTCGAACACGCACCTTAGACCCACACCCGGCCAGTAGCTCGATCCAGCTGCGACGCTATCGCGTTCGCCGGCCTCCTGGATCGGACGAACGCAACGGGAAAACCAACGAGCGAGGAGCTTCCCATGTCTTTGTCAGGATCAGGCGTTATCGCCATATGGAACGATATCACCGATGAAGGTCGGGCCAATTTTTATGAATGGCACGACCGCGAGCATATCCCGGAGCGGGTTGGAATTCCGGGCTTTCTGCGCGGTCGCCGTTACATCGCTTTGTCGGGCACGCCGGAATATTTCACGCTCTACGAGGTTCAGCACAAGTCGGTGCTCACCGGTGCGGATTATCTGGCGCGGCTGAACAGTCCGACCGAATGGACCACGCGCTCCGTCCAGCACTTCAGGAACACCTCTCGATCGCTGTGCGACGTCGAGGTCTCGCTAGGCGCGGGATCGGGTGGCTTCATCGGGACCATCCGCTTCGATTGCGAGCCAGGCCAGGATCCGGAAATTCTCAAGACACTCTCCGAATCCATGCTGCCTAAGGTGGCGCAAACAGCTGCGATCTCAGCAGTGCATATCTGCCGGGCTGATGAGAGCGCGAGCAACGTCAAGACAGCCGAGCAGCGTGGGCGAGCCGCAAACATGGTTCCTCGTTGGGTACTCATGGTGGAGGGAGCCACGCAGGAAGCGGTCGAGCATGTCGTGGCCACTCATCTGAGCCCCGCAGTGCTCAGTGACTTAGGCGCGCCGGAAGCCCTGCACGGAATCTACCGTTTGCAGTTCGACCTCGTCGGCACCCGTTGAGATCAACTTGGCGCCTCGAGGCGCCAAGGCCAGCTCTCACGGGCACGGCCGACTAGCAAGAACAGCGCGCCTACCTTGGTCGACGCGCAGTTTCGCGAACAGGAAACCGGGACAATGCACCCAGTAATACGCCTTCACACGGACGATAATGTCGTCATTGCGCGCGCGGCGTTGCTGGCTGGCACGCCCGTTGCCGACGGGGTCGTGACCTCCGCTCGCATTCCTGCAGGCCACAAGGTCGCTGCACGGGCGATCGTTCAAGGCGAGCCTGTTCGCCGCTACAATCAGGTCATCGGGTTTGCGACCACCGATATCGCCCCTGGAGAGCACGTCCACGTTCACAACATGGGAATGGGCGATTTTGCGAAGGACTATGCTTACGGCCAAGACGTAAGGCCTACTGATTATGTCGAAGTCCCAGCCACATTCGAAGGCATTCGCCGCCCGGATGGCCGCGTCGCAACGCGCAACTACATCGGCATTCTCACCTCGGTGAATTGCAGTGCTCATGTGGCAGGCCTCGTTGCCGACGCTTTCAAGCGACATCCACTTCTCGGAATCGAGCCGCTAGCGGGCTATCCGAATGTCGATGGCGTTGTTGCGCTGACGCATAAGACCGGCTGCGGCATGGCCGAGGGAGAACCATTGCAGCTCTTGCGGCGGACGCTCGCCGGCTATGCGCGCCACCCCAATTTCTCTCACATCGTCGTGCTCGGGCTCGGTTGCGAGGTGAATCAGATTGGCGCGATGCTCAAGGAGCACAACCTGACCGATCGCATCCGCAACATGGATATCCAGGCGATGGGCGGCACCCGCAAGACGGTGGAAGCCGGCATGGATTTTGTGCGGGAGGTTCTCACTGATGCCAACCGCGTGCATCGGGAGACCGTTCCCGCGAGCGAGCTCAAGATCGCCCTGCAGTGCGGCGGATCGGACGGTTACTCCGGCGTCTCGGCCAATCCCGCCCTCGGCGTCGCAAGCGATCTCGTCGTGCGCAATGGCGGCACAGTAATTCTGTCGGAAACGACGGAAACTTACGGCGCCGAGCACCTCTTCACCCGGCGTGCCGTCAGCCGGGAAGTCGGCGAGAAGCTGGTGAGCCTCATGACCTGGTGGGAGGAATATACCCGCAAGCACGGGGCGGAGATCAACGCAAACCCCTCTCCTGGCAACAAGGCTGGAGGACTGACGACGATTCTCGAAAAGTCGCTCGGCGCCATGGCCAAGGCTGGCAGCACCAACCTTGTGGACGTGATCAAGTATGCGGAGGCGGTAACCGCGAAGGGGTTCGTGTTCATGGATACGCCGGGTTTCGATCCGGTCTCGGCGACTGGTCAGGTCGCAGGCGGCGCAAACGTGGTGTGCTTCACCACCGGGCGAGGCAGCGTGTTTGGCTGCAAGCCTGCCCCATCGATCAAGATCGCGACCAACACGCCTCTCTACACGCGCATGGAGGAGGACATGGACGTAAACTGCGGCACGATCCTCGATGGCGAGGAGACCGTGTCGGAAGCCGGACAGCGGATCTTCGACCTCATTCTTCGGGTCGCCTCCGGCGAGCGCACCAAGAGCGAACTCTTCGATTTTGGATCGGCCGAGTTCGCTCCCTGGCCGCTCGGCGTCACGGTTTGAGGCGCGACAGCAGCCCCTGAAACGCATCTGAAGGACCCGTCGCGCAGGCGGGTCTCCCAATACACAAGTCTCGTTCTGAGGAGGAGCGATCAATGAGAGCCTTAGTGAGCGGCGCAAGCCGCGGGATCGGAGCGGCGGTCTGCCTACGGATCACCGAAGCAGCGCTCGCCCGAGGCGAGCGTCCGAAGATCGCGGTCTGTGGCCGGGAATCTTCCGACACGCAGGAGGAGGTTGCGCGCCAAGTGCGCGAACTCGGCGGTGAGGCCATCGCACTCAGCGGCGACCTCGGCGACGTCGATGCCCCCGCGCGGCTCGTCGATGCGGCGGCGGCGGCGTTTGGAGGGCTGGACGCGCTGGTCGCTAACGCGGGTGTGGCGAAACCCGGGAAGATCAGCGATCTGTCGCTCGACGAGTGGGAGCGAATGTTCGCAATCAACCTGCGCGGGGCGTGGCTCCTGGCAAAGCACAGCTATCCGCATTTGAAGGCAAGCCGCGGCGCAGCCTGCTTCACCTCTTCGATGTCAGGGCAGGTGCCGCACGCAGGCTCGGGCGCCTACAGCCCCACCAAGGCCGCTCTGGCCATGCTCGCCCAGACGCTGGCGCTGGAATGGGCGCCGGACGGCATCCGCGTCAACGTCGTCTCGCCCGGCATGACGCAAACGCCGATGTCCGCGAAGATGTATGCCGACCCGGCCATCAAGGCGGCGCGCGAGAAGCTCATTCCGCTCGGGCGGATCGGGCAGCCAAGAGACATCGCCAATGCGATCGAGTTCCTGGTCAGCCCGCTGGCGGGCTATGTGACCGGGCAGGATCTCTGCGTCGACGGTGGGTTCAGCAAGTCGATCCTGAGCCACATACCCGGGCGACCCAGCTCGGCGCCCCAAAGTGCGTGACGCAGACAGCGCCGGCACGCGGCTGTCGCGCTGTTGGCGCGTTGTCGCGGCCGGACGATGTCCTCGGAGGACCATTCGCATGATCATCAATACCTTCTCATACCTCTGGTCGGCGACCGCAATCGACGCGATCGTCGAGCTCAGCGATCACGGTTTCAGTGTCTTCGAGGTGCCTATCAGCGCGCCACATTGCTGGCCGGACGAGATGGCGCCAGCCGCGCGCGCAACGGCGCGGCGGCGATTGCAGGACTGCGGAGCCAGCGTGAGGTCGCTTAACGCAGGTGGATACGACATCAACCTGGCGAGTCCGGCTGCGAACATGAGACGCAAGAGCACCGATCACATCAAGGACGTGATCGACCTCGCCTATGCCTGGGGTGCGGTCGACGTGGTGATCTCGCCGGGCACGCGCCGCCCGATGATCTCGCCTTCGCTGGAGCAGACGTTCGGCTGGCTGTACGAGAGCCTGGACGTTCTCCTGCCGCGGGCTGAACAGGCCGGAGTCCGGCTGCTGCTGGAAAACACGCCGTATTGCTTCCGGCCGACTTTCGCCGAGATGCTCGGTGTGGTCCAGGAGGTAGGCAGCGACCGCCTGAAAATCGTCTACGACGTCGCGAACGCGGCCTACATTGAGGAAGATCCCGTCGCCTGCCTTCTGTCGGGACATTCGGCGATCGGACTTGTGCATATCTCCGATACCGGGCTCGACATCTGGGGCCATGATCCGATCGGGACCGGGGTCATCGATTTCGAGGCGCTGGGAAAAGCAGTCGAAGCGACCTGCAAGATCGAGAACGTCGTTCTCGAAATCATTCGCGAGAAAGAGCCCTTGCAATCAATCAACACGGGCATCGCCGAGCTGCAGAAGAGGGGTTGGAATCTCAAGTCCTCGGGCCGGTGATAGGCTGTAGAGATCACCCGGGTGGAGCTGCCATAAGCAAAGATGAACATTTCGCTTTGAGGCGGGTCAGCTGTCCCACTCCGCATACTGCGAAGCCCCAAGACAGCGGAGATCTGAACGATCTTCTGGCGCCCTTTAACGACAGTCCAGAGTTCTTACGCTTCCAGGCGCGCCCGTGCCGCCTCTGCTTGAAAATGCGAACGGAAGACAGGCAATGAATTCACCGGCATGGCCCTTCGGCAACCCCCGTCAAACTCTGCCTGTCGATGGCTACGACGGTGCGCTTGCTGGGAGGGTTTGGCGACCAGGCATCGGACCTTCGGTGGTGGCGATCCGTCAGGATGGCATCTTCGACATATCTTCTGCCGTCCCCACCATGAGCCAGCTCGCGGACATGGGCGACCCAGCCGGCTTTCTGAGGGCCGCTGCGGGCGAATTGGTGGGCTCTCTCGATGAGATCATTGCGAACACGATGCCGGATAGCAGAGATCCGTCGCGTCCCTGGCTGCTTGCGCCCATCGACCTGCAGGTGGTCAAGGCTGCCGGCGTGACCTTTGCAGTTTCCATGCTGGAGCGCGTGATCGAGGAGCGGGCAAGAGGCGATGCCAGCGCGGCGGCAGCCATTCGAGCCGAGGTCTTGCGCCTGGTGGGTGATGATTTGAGCCGATTGAAGCCCGGTTCAACGGAAGCTGCGAGGCTCAAGGACGTGCTGGTCGCTCAAGGGGCCTGGAGCCAGTATCTTGAAGTCGGGATCGGCCCGGATGCCGAGGTGTTCACCAAGGCGCCCACCCTTTCCGCTGTCGGCGCTTTCATGGATGCAGGGCTTCATCCGGGGTCGACCTGGAACAACCCAGAACCCGAGGTCGTCGTCGTGGTCAAGGCCGACGGCAGAATCGTGGGTGCGACCCTGGGAAACGACGTGAATCTGCGCGATTTCGAAGGCCGCTCCGCGTTGCTCCTCTCCAAGGCGAAAGACAACAACGCCTCGTGTGCCGTCGGGCCCTTCATCCGGTTTTTCGACGAGACGTTTTCTCTCGACGACGTACGCAAGACGACTGTGACGCTGACGGTCGAGGGAGAGGACGGATTCCGGATGGAGGGGTCGTCTTCCATCTCCGAGATCAGTCGCGATCCCGAGGATCTGGTGGCTCAGACCCTCGGTCCGCATCACCAATATCCGGATGGCTTCGTCCTGTTCCTCGGCACGATGTTCGCACCGACGCAGGATCGCGATCAGCCGGGCATGGGCTTCACCCATAAGACCGGTGATATCGTCACCATCGCCGCGCCCGGATTGGGGGCACTGGTCAACCGCATGAAGCCGAGCTCGGCCTGCGAGCCCTGGACTTTTGGCCTCGGCGCATTCATGGCCAATCTTGCTGGCCGAGGTCTGCTCCGCGAAAGCGTGCGTCGCTCCTAGCTCAAGATTGTGCCCGATGCGCTTGGCGGATCAGGATGAGACGCATGCCGTCGGGCTTGAGCGTCCTTCCGGACGTTGGCGACGAGCTGCTACACCCTCATGCTCGATCAGGAGATCATCAGCATCAAGCGAGTGCAGGCCCCCAGGACTGCCACGAAGCGCCGAACCGAAAGCCTTGCCTTAAGCCGCCAAGAATCCTGAAAATGATGTTCAGATATCAATATCAAGATATTGCGGCTTTACCGGCCATATGCTGCCGATTTGACTGGCGGCGGCTTTGAGATCTGGAACGAATTCGGCGATCTTTTGATTGCTGAGCCTAAAGATGGGGCCGGCAAAACTGACGCACCCAACCGCTGGTCCGCCAGAACGGCGCTCGATCGCGGCCGCTACGGTCACAAGGCCTTCGATCGTTTCTTCAAAGGAGGTCGCAAATCCATTATCTCGCACCGCTGCGAGAGCGATCCGCAAGCTCGAAGTGTCTGTCACGCTGGTCTTCAAGGGCAATTGCGGGACGGTGAAGCCACGTTCGGTCACGACGTCCTCCGCCTCTTGTGGATCAAGCGTCGCGAGCCAGGCGCGGCCGTTTGCGGTCCCATTGAGGCTAGCCGGCTTTCGGCCCATGTCGGGATCGAACCGAATGCCACCCAAGGCGCCTTGAGCATTGGCGATGAAGTAGAGTTCACCGTGTTCGACAATAGCCAGTCGGACGAGCTCGCCGGTGCGCGCCGCCAACCGGTCGAGGATCGGCTGGCAGACTTCAATTAAGCCGGAACTCCCGAAAAACCGCAGAGCGAGCGCCGCAGTCCTTACGCTCAATCGGTAACGCTGCGTCTCGCGATCCTGGCTGACAAAGTCCCGCTTCATCATAACGGTCAGCACCCGGAAGGTTTCGCTCTTTGAGGCATTCAGACGGCGCGCGATCTCGGAAACCGGCAATCCGGTTGGGTAATCGGCCAGCAGGTCGAGCATGTCGAGGACGCGGTCGATCATCGAGCCGGCGGGCATGGATGCACTCCGTGGAGGAAACGCGAGGTGATAGCCGGCAGTGGGCCGAGGTCAAGTACCCCCAATTGCATTTACGAACGCTGTTCGGTTATGAATTGTTCAAGCGTACCGCAGTGCACGCATTTCAGGGAGCGGCGTCCGATATGAGCGACGCATATCAAGTCTCGGTTGCCGACGATCAGCGAGCTTCCACCGTGCGCGATTGGCCGTGGCTCGCGCCGGTATCGCGGCTATCGAGAGTGCTCACGCTCTATCGGACCGCGGCGGTCCATGCGGCCGTGCGTATTCAGTTTCAGTGATGGTTCAGGGCTTAGGCCAACCGCCAGCACCGTGAAGATCTGTCGAGACCGGGCCTGCTGCCGCCGACGAGGAACCCAGTCCGAGAAAAGGGGAGGACTATGAAGACATCGATCCAGACGAGGAATTCAAGCGCCAGCCGCCGCCAGTTCGCGCTGCTTGCCGCTACAACAGTGCTGGCGCTCGGCGCTGTTGCGATGGCGCCCGCCCATGCCCAACAGGTCGAGATTGCTTACGCAACCTTCCTTGATCCCAACAACAAGGCGGATCCGCGTGCCGCGGCACAGACAAGGATGATCGAGGCCTTCGAGAAGGCCAATCCGAACATCAAGGTCAAGGTCGTGATCGACCCCACTCAGGCCGCCTCTTCGCGAGCGTTCCGGAGCAAGTCGGACTCCCCCGACATCGCGCGCTTCGCCAACTGGTCGATCTCGGAAATCGTCGCCACGGGCTCGGTATTGCCCCTCGACGACCTGCTGAAACGCGACAATGTCAGCGAGGCTGACTGGCTGCTCCCGCTGTCTCAGACCAAGGTCGGCGGCAAGATCTACGGGATGCAGCAGGATTACCGTATCCCGGTTTTGCTCTATCGCAAGAGCTTGCTCGACAAAGCCGGGGTCACTCCGCCAAAGACTTGGGACGAGGCTTGCGTCGCAGGTGGCAAGCTGAATAAGGACGGTGTCACAGGTTACGCCATTCCGCTCGGGTCAAGCGGCGGTGTCGGTGGCGCTCAGGCGCTGGCCGAGAATCTGTTCAGCTCGATGGTGACGGAAACCGGAGGTCGCTATTTCGCGGATGACGGCCGTTCCTTCCAAGCGTCGCGAGAGGCTGTGATCCGGACGCTCCAGACGATCCGGGACATGTACGGCAAGTGCAAGGCGACGCCGACGACCAACGCGCAGTTTGGATACAGCGAAACCCATGACGGCCTGCGCGCCGGTACGATCGCGCAAGCGACCTTTGGACTGTTCCGCTTCCGCGCCATCCAGTCCGGCGGCGCCGGCAACGATCTCGCATGGGCGCCGCCGCCCGCCTTCGCGCCCGACGGCAAGATGGTGACCTATGGCTTTCAGATCGTCGTCAACGCCAATTCTCCTCGGCGCGAGGCGGCGTGGGCCTTCACCAAGTTCATGACCGGCCCCGACGCGCAGGCGATCGCAGCCGAAGGCGGCGAGGTGGTATCGCGCACCTCTGCTTATAGCGCCCCTTATTTCAAGCAGCCGGACGCGGCCAATCAACTTGCCTGGGCGGAGTTGATCAAGTCCCGCGGCAAGATGGTCAACTATTCCGTCGTCAGTTCGACCTTCAACCAGATCCTCGGCGACGCCACGGTGCGGATGATCCTGCGCAACAGCACAGCCGATGAAGCCTATGCCGAGATCGTGGCCAAATACGACGAGGCCCTGAAGAAGGCGCAATAGCGACCGCAGGCGGGATCCGGCGCGCGAGTGCACCGGATTCCGCGACTGGTCAGCTTGGCCAAGCCAATGGGAGATTGATGGTCATGACATCCGAATTCGCCGGCCAGACGGCGATCGTCACCGGCGGCGCCCGCGGCATCGGCCTCGCCATCGTCAAGGAATTGCTGAGCCGTGGCTGCCGCGTCTCGGTCTGGGATCGCTCGTTCGAAGGCCTAGATATCACCGCGGTCGACTGTTGCGTCGTCGATGTGGCCGATACGGGGGCGGTCGCGGTGGCCTTCGGCAAGACGCTCCTCGCCTTCGGCCGCGTCGATGTTCTGATCAACAATGCCGGGATCAACGGGCCCATCCACAGGGTCGAGGACTATCCGCCGGAGCATTGGCACGATGTGATCCGCGTTGATCTCACCAGCGTCTTCAACTGCTGCCGAGCCGCCATACCCGCCATGCGAGCCGCCAACTACGGACGGATCGTGAACATCGCCTCAATCGCGGGGAAGGAGGGTTCGGCCGGCGCCGCCGCCTACTCCGCTGCCAAGGCTGGCGTCATCGGTTTCAGCAAGGCCGTCGCGAAAGAACTCGCCGAGACCGGCGTGACGATCAACTGCGTCGCGCCGGCCATCGCCGAGACCGACCTCTTCAAGCAAATGACCGCTACGCACATCGCCACCGCGCGCAGCAAGATTCCGATGAACCGCTTCGCGAAGGTCGAGGAAATTGCTGCCGTCGCTGTCTTTGCGGCGAGCCCCGCGTGCAGTTTCACCTCCGGCTTCACCTTCGATGCCAGCGGCGGCCGGGCCACCTACTGAGATGGCTCGGAACCCAATCTCGGTCGCAGTCATCGGCGCAGGCGCGATGGGCCAGCGCCATGCAAGGCTGTGCGCCAGTCACCCTGACTTCGCGCTCACCGCGATCGTCGATCCCGCGCCCTACGCCATGGCTCTCGCAGCCGAACTCGGCGTCGCCGTCTTCGCCGATATTGAGAGCCTGATCGCTGCAAATCCACCCGAGGCCGTGATCGTCGCGACCCCGACCCCACTGCACGAACCGATTTGCCTGGTTGCAGCCCAAGCAGGGCTGCATCTCCTTGTCGAAAAGCCGATCTCCGCAGATGTTTCATCAGCACGCAAGATCATCGACGCTGCGGCGGTGAACGGAATCTCGCTCCTTGTCGGCCACCACCGGCGGCATAACCCGATTGTGGCGGCGGCCCGCAAGATCATCGCCGGCGGTGAGTTGGGCCGCCTGCTCGCGGTGAATATGCTCTGGGCCGTGCGGAAGCCAGACGCTTATTTCGCGGTGCCATGGCGTACGCAGCCCGGCGCGGGCCCAATCCTGACCAACCTCATCCACGACATTGATCTGTTGCGCCATCTCTGCGGCGAGATTTCTTCCGTTACTGCCCATGTTGGGAACATCGGTCGCGGTTTGGCGATCGAGGACACCACTGCTGTCCTGATCCGCTTAGAGACCGGAGCGCTGGCGACCGTCACGGCCAGCGACGCAGCGCCTTCGCCCTGGTCATGGGACGCAAACTCAGGCGAGAATCCGGCGATCCGCATGAGCCGGGCCAACTCGACGCGGTTCCTCGGCACCCAAGCGGCGCTTGAATTTCCCGACCTCAGGGTCTGGCGACATGCCACGGGCGAGGAACCGAGTTGGAACGCCACATCGATCTCCGAGGAACGCCTCGTTACACCGGCGGATGCCTACTATTCACAACTGACGCATTTCTGCTCGGTGATCCGCGACGGCGCCGCACCCGTCTGCTCGGGCGAGGATGGGCTCCGCACGCTTGCGGCCACCTCGGCCATCGTCCAATCGGCGGCCGAAGAGCGCACCATCGTACTCGGGCAGAGCTGAGCCATGCGTGTCGCCCTGATCGAATCGAACTACTGGCATGTTCCGCTCCATCTGGACGCGATCGAGCGCTCGGGTGTCCAATTAACTTCACCGATCGATGGGCGCGCATCCATGTCGAGGCAGCTCCATGGGATCAGTTTTCCGGTTTGAGGCTGAGATGCCGTAGTGCTGCGTCGGTCCTTAGAGACAGAACACCGGCGGCACGCAGGATCGAAGCCGCAAGCCCGGTGCAGGGGTCATAGCCTGAGCTTGCGGAGGCTGGCCCATCGCTTACTCTGCCGCTTCCGCAAAGGCGGGCGGTGAAGTTGCGGCATTCGATCGGGCGTCGACCTTGTCGGCGGATGCCGATGTCGGCTTGATTCTGAACCAGGCGGCGTAGAGCGCCGGCAGGAACAGCAGGATGAGCACCGTGCCGACCGCCGTGCCGCCGATGAGCGTATAGGCCATCGATCCCCAGAAGACCGAATGGGTCAGCGGGATGAAGGCCAGGACCGCTGCGAGCGCGGTCAGGATCACCGGTCGCGTGCGCTGCACTGTCGCCTCGATGACGGCATGGTAGTCGTCCAGACCTGCG
Source organism: Allobosea sp. 10L417 (assembly GCF_056395485.1). Taxonomy (NCBI): domain Bacteria; kingdom Pseudomonadati; phylum Pseudomonadota; class Alphaproteobacteria; order Hyphomicrobiales; family Alloboseaceae; genus Allobosea; species Allobosea sp. 10L417. Next base: position 21,661 of record NZ_JBFTJP010000019.1, on the reverse strand, counting down.
ATCTGGTTCTCCTTGATCTGGTCGGTCAGGATCAGCGTGTTGCGCATCAGAATGCCGGCGAGCCCGATGAGGCCAAGAATCGCGTTGAAGCCGAAGGGCTGATTGAAGGCCAGGAGCGTCGGGACCACGCCGATCAGGCCGAGCGGCGCGGTGAACAGCACCATCGTCATCATCGAGAAGGACCGCACCTGGAACATAACGACGATCAGCGTCACGGCGATCATCAGCGGGAAGATCTTGCCGAGGGCATCGTTCGCCTTGGCCGCCTCCTCGATCGAACCACCCATGTCGATGCGATAGCCAGCCGGCAGCGCGGCGATCAGCGGCTGGAGCGCGGTCAGCACCTGCTTGGAGACCTCCGGGGGCTGCGTGGCCTCGTTGATCTCGGAGCGGACCGTGATCGTCGGCATCCGATCGCGTCGCTTCAGCATCGGCTCCTCGTAACGGATCTCGGAGTGCCCGATTTGATCCAGGGGGATCTGCCGGCCGTCCTTGCTCATGAGAGAAAAGTCGGCGAGGCGCGTCGGATCGAGACGTTCAGCGCCTGCGCTTCGGGCGATGACCGGTACGTTGCGGATGTCCTCGCGGACCTGCGTGACAGGCACCCCGCTCAGCAGGAACTGGAGCTGCTGGCCGACCTGTGCCGGCGACAGGCCAATCAGGTTGAGACGATCCTGGTCCGGCACAAAGCGCAGCACCGGCGTGCGATTGCCCCAGTCGCGATTCGCTTCCCTGACATCGGGGATGCCGCGCATCACCTGCAGGGCCTGTTCGGAAATCTTGTAGAGCTCAGCCGGGTCGGGACCGACGATGCGAAACTCGACCGGAAACACCGAAGGCGGCCCGAAGACGAACTGCGTGGCGCGGACATAGGCCTCGGGCGCGAGCCCGTTCGAGGTCGCCTCTCGTAGCCGAAGCTTGAGCTCCTCGCGGTCATGAGCGTCGGGCGTCAGCACGACGATCTTGGCGAAGGCCGGATCGGGCAGCTCTGGCGACAGCGCCAGGAAGAAGCGCGGCGCGCCCTGGCCGACATAGCTGGTGACGATCGTGGCTTCCGACTGCTGGTTGAGCCAGCGCTCGACCTTCTGGACCGCGGCGGTGGTGGTCTCGATGCTGCTGCCTTCCGGCATACGGATTTCGACGAGCACCTCGGGCCGATCCGAGGTGGGGAAGAACTGCTGCTTCAGCCCGCCCATGCCGACGCCGGAGAGAGCAAAGGCGATGCCGACGATCGCGCAGGTCAGGAACTTGTGGTCGACGGCGAAGGTGATCAGCCGCCGCAGGCGCCGGTAGTTCGGCGTGTCGTAGATAGCGTGATGGCCGCCGGGGACAGGCGTGATCTCAGGCAGCATCTTGACGCCGAGATAAGGCGTAAAGACCACCGCCACGATCCAGGACACGATCAACGCGAAACCGACCACCCAGAAGATGTTGCCGGCGTATTCACCGGCAGTGGAGGAGGCGAAGCCGACGGGCAGGAAGCCCGCGATCGTCACCAGGGTCCCCGAGAGCATCGGCGCCGCGGTATGGCTCCAGGCATAGGCCGCCGCCTTGATGCGGTCCATGCCCTCTTCCATCTTCACGACCATGACCTCGATCGCGATGATGGCGTCGTCGACGAGGAGGCCGAGCGCCAGGATCAGCGCGCCCAGCGTGATCCGGTCGAAGAAGCGGCCCGTTTCCAGCATGATGAAGAAGACGGCGGCCAGGGTGATGGGGATCGCCGCGGCAACGACGATGCCGACGCGCCAGCCTAGGCTGAGCAGGCTGACGAGCAGCACTACGCCCAGCGCCATCGCGAACTTGATCATGAACTCGTCGACCGACTCAGCGATGTTGACGGCCTGGTCCGTCACCTTTTCAAGCGACATGCCGAGCGGCAATGTCCGGCCGATTGCAGCGGTCTTATTTTCAAGATCCTTGCCGAGCGTCAGCCCGTTCCAGCCGTCCTGCATCACCGCGGCGAGCATGAGGCTGGGCTCGCCCTGATGCCGGATGATGAAGCTTGCCGGATCTTCGTAGCCGCGGCGGACATCCGCGATGTCCGTGAGCTTCAGCGTTCGGCCTCCCGCGACGATCGGCGTGTCAGCGATGGCCTGCACGCCATCATAGGCGCCGTCGACCCGGATGAAGACGCGCGGCCCCTTGGTATCGACCGAGCCTGCGGGCGTGACCGTGTTCTGCCGCTGCAGGGCGGTAACGATGTCCTGGGCGGAAACGCCGAGCGTCGCAAGCTTCGCATAGGAGAACTCCACGAAGATCTGCTGGGGGCGCTCGCCGAGGATGTTGACCTTCTTCACACCGGGCACATGCAGGAGATCCTGCCTGATTGCTTCCGCCTGCCGCGCCAGTTCGCGCTTCGGCATGCCCTTCGCCTTCAGTGCGTAGAGCGCGAAGCTCACATCGGAGTATTCGTCGTTGACGAAGGGGCCGAGCACGCCGGGCGGCAGGTTGCGCGCCTCGTCGGCGAGTTTCTTGCGCGCCTGGTAGAACTCCTCCTGGACGCGGGACGGCGGGGTGGAGTCCTTCAGGTTGACCGTGAGATAGGCATAGCCCGGCCGCGTCGTGGTCTCGACACGGTCGTACCAGGCGAGCTCCTGCAGCCGCTTCTCCAACGGCTCGGCGACGAGGTCCTGCATCTCGCGGGCCGTCGCGCCGGGCCAGACAGAGGTGACGGTCAGCGTCTTGATGGTGAAGCTCGGATCCTCGGCGCGCCCGAGCTTGACGAAGGCGTAGGCGCCGGCCGCGACGAGCAGGAGGATCGTGAAGAGGGTGACGGCGCGTTCGCGGACGGCGATCGCCGAGAGATTGAAGCTCATCGCGCGGCCGCCTTGATGTTCGAGGAAGCCCGGACCTGCTGGCCTTCGCGCAGGAGATGCGCCCCGAGGGAGACGATCTGGCGCCCGGCCTGCAGCCCCGAAACGACCGCCGTCTCGCTTGTGACGCGAACGAGACGCACGGGTTGGAACGTCACGACGGAGGCCGCATCGTCGAGAAGCCAGACGCCGGTCTTCTGTCCGTCGTCCAGAACCGCTCCGAGCGGAATCTCCGTCTCAGCCTCGGTCGCCGTATCGGACAAGCGGATCGTCACGGTCGCGCCCAGCGGCGCCAGCGCGGCCTCGCTTTCGAGGACGTAGCGTGCCTCGTAGGTCCGGGTCTGTGGATCGGCAGAACCGGACAACTGGCGCAAAGTGGCGCGGAAGCTGCGCCCCGCGACGCCGTAGAGCGTCGCCTGCGCGGTGGACCCGAGCGGAGGCCGCATCGTTTCGGGCAAGGCCACCAACGCTTCCCGCGGGCCCGTTTGTGCGAGACGAACGACCACCTGTCCCGCCGCGACGACCTGCCCGGGCTCCGCCAGGGTCTCGACGATGATCCCGTCCGCATCAGCGACGAGCACGGCATAGGTCCGCTCGTTTTCCGCGACATCCGCTGCAGCCTTAGCGGCTGCGGCCTGGGCCTTGGCGGTATCGAGCGCGGCCTTCGCCTGCTCGTAGCGCTGCGGGCTGGCGGCGAACCCGTTCTTGACGAGGACCGCGTAGCGCGCTTCGTCGGCCGTTGCCTGCGTCAGCACGGCCCGAGCGGCGATGGCGGCGTTGCGCTTGGCCGTCAGCGCCAGCTCTAGGTCCGTCTCGTCGACCCGCAGGAGCGGCTGCCCCGCCTTCACCGACTGGCCGACATTGACCAGCCGCTCGACGACCTTGCCCGGGACCCGAAAGCCGAGATTGCTTTGGACGCGTGCCGCGATGACGCCCGTGAAGCGCCGGTCGGCACCGAAAACCGGGCTCGCCGTCGACACGCGGACGACCGGCGGCTCCTGTCGGGGGTCGACGGCTGCCGAAGGGGCGGACTTCTGCCCGATCAGCAGGACGGCGCCCCCGATTCCGGCGGCGATCACGATGCCACCGACTGCGAGCAGGGCGAGCCGGAATTTCCTTGTCATGGCGCTTACCAAATAGATTGCGTACGACATCTATGACTGTTATAGAGTTCGTACGCAATCTAATTTTCGGAGCAGGGCATGCGGGTCTCTCGGGAGCAGGCGGCGCAGAACAGGGAGCGGGTGATCGAGACGGCGAGCCGGCTTTTTCGCGAGCACGGCTTCGACGGCATCGGTCTCAAGGACCTGATGGCGAGCGCCGGCCTGACGCAGGGCGGCTTCTACAAGCAGTTCGCGTCGAAGGACGAACTGGCCGCATTGGCGTCGCGGCGAGCGATCGCTAGTGCGGCCGAGCGCTGGTCGTCGGCCGTCGCTTCTCGGCCGGATGACCCGTTCTCGGCCGTGGCGGAATTCTACCTCAGCCCGGAGCATGTCGCGGAACGCGCCGAAGGATGCCCGTTCGTCGCGCTCGCATCCGACGCGGCGCGGCAGGGCCCGGAGGTGAAGGCCGAGTTCGAGGCCGGCATCCGCGCGAACCTCGACATGATCGCAAGCCTGACCGCGGAGGAAGACCGTGACGCTCTTCTGGCGAAGGTGTCGATGATGGTCGGAGCCGTCCTGCTGTCGCGGACGGTCAACGACGAGACGCTGGCGCGCCAGATCCTGAACGCGGCTGGCTCCCAGATCGCCGCCCATGCGAAGCCGCCCGGTGGCAAGCCGGGGCGCGTGCAGTGAGTGCCGCGGAAGCGGCGCTCGACGGACCGTCGCAGGTGTCCCAAACGGGCCTCGACCCGCTTCGATCCGAGGCCCGCGAAGTCAGCGGTCCCATCGTCCTGCTGCTTGCGGGTCTGGCCGCCATCGGCACGCTTGCGACGAACATTATCCTCCCGGCTTTTCCACGCATGGCGGCCGAGCTTGGCCTGACGGACACCCAGCTCGGAATTCTCCTCAGCAGCTTCTTTCTCACCTTTGCGCTGGGCCAACTGATCGTCGGCCCGCTCTCGGATCGTTTCGGAAGAAGGGCGCTGGTTCTCGGCGGCCTCGCCACCTTCTTGGCGGGAAGCATGATCGCCGCACAAGCTGACAACCTGTTCTGGCTCGTGCTCGGGCGGGTCGTCCAGGCCATGGGGGCCTGCGCCGCATCCGTACTCGCCCGCGCGATCGCCCGAGATTTATTCCAGGGGGAGGCCCTGGGCAGAGTACTGTCCCTCACTATGATCGCTGGTGCCGTCGCGCCCGGCTTCTCGCCGCTTCTGGGAAGCGTCCTCGTCGATCTGTCGGGCTGGCGAGCGAGCTTCATGTTCGTCGCCCTCTGTGCGGCAGCGCTGGCACTGCTCTACCTACGGCGGGTCGGCGAGACCCATCCTATTGACGCCAGGAGCACGCTCGGGCTCGGCGGTGTGGCGGCCTCCTATCGGTCCCTCCTGGTCGACGGTCGCTTCCTGCTGCCGGCGCTCTCGGTCAGCATGGTGCTGGGCGGCTTGTTCAGCTTCTTTGCCGCGGCGCCCGGCGTCCTGATGGGGCAGCTCGGACTGACGCCGCTTCAAATGGGTCTGTCCTTCGCGGCGACGGTGCTGATCGTCTTTGCAGCCGGGTTCCTGGCGCCTCTGCTTGCGCAGCGCCATGGCGACCGGACCACCGGCCTCGCGGGGCTGATCATCTTCGCCGCCGGCGCGCTGGCGATGATCGCGGTCGCGTCGCAGCCATCCTACCTGACCTTCACCGCGGCACTTTCGATCGTCCTCTTCGGCATGGGACTGATCAATCCACTCGGCACGGCGATCGCGCTGCAGCCTTTTGGCCGCCAGGCCGGCTCGGCCTCTGCCCTGCTGGGCTTCCTGCAGATGGGCAGCGCGGCCATCGGTTCGACGCTGGCGAGCGCGATACCCCTGTCGCCATCGGTCTCGCTCGCCATCGTCATGACGGCAGCCTCGGTCGGCGCGCTCGCGGCCTTCGCTCCCGTCTACCGCGACCGTCCGCGACGCGAAATTCAGCCTTCCGTCATCATCGAAGCGCGGGCCTCGAACGAGGCATAGGGGCATTTACTCGAAAGGTCACCACATGCAGAACGTGAGCGGTTCCCCCGCTGGACGCACCTTGGACGCGCCCTCGGGAAAATGGGCCCTCGTGACGGGCGCATCGAGCGGCCTCGGCGTAGAATTCGCCGAGCTTCTGGCAGCGCGAAAGATCAATCTCGTGCTCGCGGCGCGGCGACGCGAGCCGATGGAAAGACTCGCCTTCGAGCTTCGCCGGAAGCACGGCGTCGAGATCCATGTCGAGCCGGTCGACCTCTCCGTTCCCGGCGCTGCCGGCGGCTTGAAAGAGAAGCTGGATACGGAAGCGCTGCGGATCGATCTCCTGGTCAACAATGCCGGCTTCGGCCTGCATGGAGACTTTCTCGATACGCCGTTCGCGCGCACCGCCGAGATGATCCAGCTTAACGTGACGGCGCTGACCGAGCTGAGCTACGTCTTCGGGCGGGACATGGCCAGCCGAGGCTCCGGCGAGATGCTTCTCGTCGCCAGTCTGCTGGCCTTCCAGCCTGTTCCCATTTATGCGGCCTATGCCGCGACGAAGTCCTATGTGCTCTCCTTCGGCGAAGCGCTCCACGATGAGTTGCGTTCATGTGGCGTCGTCGTAACTACGCTCTGCCCCGGCCATACCGAAACCGGGTTCGATGCGGCTGCCGACGCCAGCGTCTCGCCGATGCTGCGTAGGCTGACCATGAAGCCTCGCCCGGTCGCCGAGGCTGGACTGAACGCTTTGGCTCGGGCCAAGCCATCCGTCATTGCGGGTGTGCTCAACAAGATCGTCGCATTCTCGAACCGCTTCACCACGCGATCGATGCAGCGGGCTTCGATGCGAAAGGTGATGGCGCCATGAGACGATGTTCCCAGCTACTCAAGGAGGCAGATTGCGTCGAGCGGGCGAGTTCCCATAGTGCTGGAATGACGGCCTGAGAGCTCCTGTCGATGACGTCACAGAGAGCCATTCGTTGATGCGCCAGGAGCGGACATCCGACCCCCGCCGAAAGCAGACGCTCGCGGCGCGCGACGAGACCACGGCTGCCACTAGGTATCGCAACAGTGCCTGAAGATCGAAGCGGAGACCGAGGCCGATCCGTTCAGCGCGCAACTTGGTGATCAGGAAGTCGCCGCCAGAAATCCAGGAACGCCCTTAGCTTCGGCAATTCGCGTGCCTGGCCGGGGAAGTAAATAAAAAAGCCCGGCATGGTCGGCATGAACCGTTCTAAGCAGGGCACCAGCAGCCCTTGGGCGAGCTGCGGCGCCACGTTGGCGGCGACGTTGTAGACAAGACCGATGCCCGAAACCGCAGCCGACACGCTAAGGCCGGCCTCGTTGACGATCAGCGATCCGGGAACCGCAACATCGTACTCCCGCACCTCGCCACTGTCCTGCACTTCCGCGAACTGCCAGCGATAGAGTTGACCTTGGGACTGCCGGAAGTTGATGCAGTTGTGTTCGGCCAACTGCTCGGGGTGCAGGGGAATGCCATAGGCGGCGAAATAGGCGGGGGAGCCGGCGACGATCATCCTCGACGGCTCCGTGAGCCGGACCGCCACCATGTCCTGCGCGATCGTCTCGCCGATGCGGATACCGGCGTCGTACCCCTCGGCCACGATGTCGATGAAGCTATCCTCTATTGCCAGTTCGAGCTCGATATCCGGATGCGCAGCCGCGAACCCGGTCAGCATCGGTTCGACAGCCGGGCGCGCCACCGAAGGAAGGTTCAACCGCAGCAGGCCCCGAGGCCTCTCTCCTAGAGTCCTTGCCGCCTCGAACGCCGCTGCCACGTGCGAGACTGACGCCTTGGCATGCTCCAGGAACAGTGCCCCGGCCTCGGTCAGGTTCACGGAGCGCGTGGTTCGTGCCAACAGCGGCGCACCGACACGCTCCTCTAGCCGCTTGACGGTCCAACTCACTGCGGCGGGTGTGACCCCGAGCTCCAGCGCGGCCGCCGTGAAGCTTCGCTTCTCGGCCACCTTGGTGAAGGCGACGATGCCGTCGAGCAGGTCAGCGACCATTATCAAATCCTGTTTGAAGGCCCTTCAAGATATGCGCAGATTGCCAAATATGTCGACGGCGACCAGCTTTGGCTTTCATCAAGGGCAGCTGGCATGGCACACACGTCGATCAGCAGACGCACTTTCGGTCTGGCGGCCGGTGCGGCGGCATCGGCCCTTCCGACAGGAGCGATCATGGCACAGCCTCTCACCGCCCAGGGTGGCCCCAAGCCGGTCACCGTCAGCTTTCCCAGCGGGGACAGCTACGTCGTGGCCCACCTCTACCTGCCCGAGGGACACGATACCGCTCGGCAGTATCCGGCCGTTGCCGTAGGTGGCTCGTTCACCTCTGTGAAGGAGCAGATGGGCGGCATTCACGCAGGCGAGCTGGCCCGCCGTGGCGTGATGGCGTTAGCCATCGACTATCGGAATTACGGACAGAGTGGCGGCGCTACGCGTCAGGTCGAGGACCAGGCGATGAAGGTCGAGGACCTGTCCGCGGCGCTTCGCTTCCTATCCGCTCGCCCGGACGTCTCGCGTACCGGCCTCCTGGGCGTCTGCACCTCGGGCGGCACAGCCCTCTATGCCGCCGCGGTCGATAAGCAGGTCGGCGCCGTCGCGACGGTGGCTGGGTTCTTCTCCGACGCCGGCACGAACGAGATGATCTTCAAGGGCCCCGAGGGAATCGTACGGCGCCGCGCCGAGGGGCGCGCGGCTCTCAAGCGCTTTGAGGCGACCGGTATCATCGACTTCATCCCCGCCTACGATCCGAACGATCAGACCGCGGTCAGCATCAGCCCGAGCCAGTATTACATGGACCAGTCACGCGGCGGTGGTGCCAGGCCGTGGCGCAACGCCTTCGCGGTCATGGGCTGGGAGAAATGGCTCGATTTCGATCCCGTGGCGCAGGCGCCGCGGGTGACCGCCCCGACCCTGGTCGTCCATTCCGATGGCGCGGCGTTCCCTGGCCAGGCGCGCAAGGTGTTCGAGAGCCTCGCCGGCCCGAAACAGCTTCACTGGTCGACCGGCGCTCATTTCGACTTCTACGATCAACCCCAGCAGGTGCGTGAGGCCGCCAACCGCGTTGCAGACCATTTCCTAACCCATCTGTCCTGATTGCGAGGCTGGGGTCTTCAAAGGCAGGTCGGGCAGGTGATGATCGGGGTACGGCTTGGTTTCGTTGCCGTGTTGAAGCTTGTAGGGATCGACGGCGGGATTTCTCGACCAAAGTACGCTCGGGACCGATCGTCTCGACCTCTGTAGTGCGCCACAAGCGGACTCCAGGACATTGCCCGAAAGCCGACCCAAACGAGCTTGGGTCTTGCGCATGACGGAGTATTTGCGTGGCGCCGCGTAACGCGTGCCTTACATTGTCGCCTTCATAGCCAACTCTTTCTGAAATCCGGCGGCGAGATGATCGATCAACGCCCGGACCGCCGGTGGCAGACCGCGCCGGGTCGTGAAGACTAAATGCACGATGCCCTTGAGCCCGTGCCACGCTGGCAGTACGCGGACGAGGCGCCCGTCGGAAAGCGCCTCACGGCAGACATGATCAGGCAGGATCGCGACGCCCAGCCCGTCGATAGCGGCCTGGCGAACCGCCATCATATCGGCGCAACCCATCCGTGGCGTGATACGGATGGCGCGAGTGCCGCCGTCTTCGGATTCCAGCTGCCATTCCAGATCGTCCGCATCGTCACTAGTCGCGAGGGTGGGCAGCGCGGCCAACTGGGCAACGTCGGCCACCTGGCTCGCGAGCCGTGGCGCGGCGACGAGAATGCGTGTCGAGAGCCCGAGCGTGCGCATCGTCAGGGCGGCGTCGCTCGTCAGGGCCGCGCGAACCCGCAGCGCCAGATCGATCCGCTCCGCGATCAGATCGACGGGCCGGTCAGTCGCAACGAGTTGCAGACGCACCTTGGGATATTTGGCCAGGAAGGACGATATCAGGCCCGAGATCGGCTCCAACATGCCGGTGGGACAGCTGAAGCGGATGCGGCCATGCGGTTCCGACTGAGCCTGCATGACCAGCGCCTCGGCCTGCTCCGCCTCCGCCATGATCGCCCGGCAGCGATCGTAAAAGGCAAGGCCCGTATCGGTCACGCGGAAGCGCCGGCTCGATCGTTCGATCAGCCGCAGCCCGAGCCGCTCTTCCAGCGCTGCAATGCGCCGGCTGAGCTTCGATTTGGGTTCGCGCAGCGCCCGGCCTGCCGGGGCGAAGCCACCGTGAGCCACGACCTCGGCGAAATAGGCGTAGTCGTTCAAGTCGATCTTCATCATCGTTCCGTTTGTGGAACGATGAGTGCCATATTCGGCGACTACACGCATCATCGTTCTTGTCACATTTGAAAAGGGCGGCGGCGCTTCGTCGCTCGGTTTCAAGGAGACGAACAATGACGAGCAAATTCGACGACAAGGTCGTGGTGGTGACGGGCGGGACGAGCGGCATCGGCCTCGCAACGGCGAAGGCTTTCGCCACCGAGGGCGCATCAGTGTTCATCACCGGCCGCCGGCAGGACGCGCTCGACGCCGCGGTGAAGCAGATCGGCGGCAAGGTCACCGGCGTCCGCGGTGACATGTCGAAGCTCGCCGACATCGATCGGCTTTACGATGCCATCCAGCAGAAGCACGCGCAGATCGACGTGGTCTTCGCCAATGCGGGCGGTGGCGAAATGGCGCCTCTCGGCGCGATCACCGAAGAGCATTACCAGCGCACTTTCGACACCAATGTGAAGGGTGTGCTCTTCACCGTCCAGAAGGCGCTGCCGCTACTGAAGGACGGGGCTTCCGTTATCCTGACCAGCTCAACCACCAGCATTTCCGGCACGCCGGCTTTCAGCGTCTATTCCGCCACCAAAGCCGCGGTACGCAACTTCGCCCGGAACTGGATTCTCGATCTCAAGGATCGGCACATCCGCGTCAACGCGATCAGCCCCGGCGTGACCGAGACGGCAGGGCTCGACGAGCTCTTCGGTGGTGGCGAGCAGGCGAAGGGCACCAAGGATTATCTCGCCAGCCTGATCCCTGCGGGCAGGGTCGGGCAGCCTGAGGAGATCGCCAAGGCCGTTCTGTTCCTTGCTTCCGATGAAGCGAGCTTCGTCAACGGCATCGAGCTCTTCGTCGATGGTGGCCAGGTTCAGATCTGAGTTGCAGACCATCATTGGATGACCGCAGCCGGCGGCAGCCTTTCCCTTCACAGACCAGAAGCGCATGTAGCGATCACGGTGCGCACGGAATGTCGCCTGATCGGACATGTGGTCCTTGGGCCTGCGCACTTCGTCGATGAGGATCGCGCCTGTGAACCTGGGCAGCCGACGCAGCATGTCCTCGTGATAGAGCTGCGCCTCGAACCACAACGCGACGTCCGCCCAATCCTTCATGCTCCAATCGTGGCCCTCGATGAGAACCACGACCGGCCTGGGTTCCTGCCGTGCCGCCGCGAATTGCTTCTCGACCTCTGCATTCACGATTCCAGCCAGGCGTAGTGCCTCGCCCTGATCGCTCGTTTTCAAGGATCTTTGGATGCGTTCTTTTCCGAACGCGGCCTGAAGCTCATCCGGTATCCGACGAACGTAGTGGTAGGTGCGCTTTCGCAGAGCAACGTAATTTGGAATCGACATGCGCCGCCCGTGTTATGCAATTTGTTATGCAAAACGTCCCGCAAGGAGCGGCAGCGAGCAAGCTCGCTGGACAGCTAAGGCCTTGATTTTGGTGGATTACGGCCGGAAATGGCGCTCCCTAGGGGACTCGAACCCCTGTTTTCGCCGTGAGAGGGCGACGTCCTTTTGCCCCCCTCTTCACACCTATCACCTCATACCAATCAAGCCAGCATTCGCATTCTTGGGCACCCAGTCCGCCATCCGCCATACTGCACCCCACCCTTTTGGCGCTCCAAGCTCGGTTGAAGGGCAAAGGGGATTAGGTGGTTCACGCGGGGGTGGCCGGCGCGCCCCCAAATAGCGCTGTAGCCGGCCCACTCCTGCGTGAATCGCCGGGTGCAGTACAATGCTTGAATGGTGAGCACCGACGATCGGCAACTATCCGTTCGAGTGCTGCCATTGACATCGTGCTGACGCGCTCAGAATTTATGCTTCAGCGGATTGTCGGATACTCTCCGGCCGTGGCCGGACGCATGCGAACAGCGCGACCGTATCAACGCCTGTGAGGCGCTTCCCTTCGAGCAATTGCTCCGCCGCGAGCCCTACCGCGCCGCAGTTGTCCTGTACGAGCGAGCACGCCCTCGCCATTTGCTCGTCCAGAACGAGTTCGACCCGCTCGCGAACGGCTTGTGAGGTATGAAGTAATCGAAGCAGCTCCGGCTCTCCGTCACCCGCCAGGAAAGCCAGCCCGTCGCCGAGCCCGTATGACGCTTCGATCCGGAGCGCGACCAGGGTCGCCAGATGGAGATCGCTACCCCGGGCTCCGCCGCCGCCAGCAGAGCGACTGCCCAAGATGACCTCTTCCGCAGCTATACCGGCCAGCAGAAAACATATCTCGCCGAGCAGGCTCTGGACGGTGATCTCGGTGGCCTGCGTCTTGCCGACCCGAACACGACCTATTGATTGATATTCGCCAGCGGAATCTACCTGTCCGCGGATCTCGGCAAACTCGAAGGGCTTTTCCAACGCGACGGCCGCAATCACGTGCCCGGCCTCATGCACGGCCGCACGGCGCAACATCGCGGCGGGAATCGAGACCGTCGACGGAAGCGATGACTCGAGATCGGAGACGGAGACCATCCGTCGAGCCCGGCGCGCTGATCGACGGGCGTCGCGGACGAGTTGCTCCAAGGCAGCGCCGCTCCAGCCGTCGGTACGCTCCGCAATGACAGAGAGATCGTCGCTTTGAAGTGCCCCAGCCAGATGCCAGCGGATGATACCCTCGCGCGCCGGGCCATCGGGGAGCGGGATACGAACATGACGATCGAGGCGTCCCGGCCGAACAAGAGCGGCATCCAGCCTCTCCGGGTAATTGCACGCACCGACGACGATCACGCCCTCTCGCCGTTCGGCGCCATCGATGCATTCAAGCAGGCCTGAAACCGCCTGTGTGTGGTACTGACTATTGTATTCGTTGCTGAATTTCTCTCTGTCGCCGGCGGCGTCGATCTCGTCGATGAAGATGATGGACGGCGCATTCTTGCGCGCTTCGTCGAAAGCCGCCCTCATCGCCCGGAGATAATCACCGAGATGGCCGTGCGCCTGCCAACGCGCCAGCGAGGCTAGAACAAGATGCACGCCACAGCTTGCCGCGAGCGCCTTTGCGAAGGTTGTCTTGCCGGTTCCGGTCGGACCGCTGACAAGTATCCCGTGATCTATGTCCTCCCAGCCGATCTTTCCCTCTCGCCAATCCTGGAGATCTCGCACGAGTTCACGCGCCCAATCCCCTACTTCGCCAAGGCCATGCAGATTCTCGATCCGAAATTCCCGGTCCTTGACCGGGCTGCGGTCCTTCAGAGCTTCCCTCATATGATCGAGAGATTGGGACACCGGCCGGCCGCGCCATAGCATCGAACCGACGAGAGCCAGAGGCATCGCGGCAAGCTCCTCCGCCTGCTGCAAGCTCATCCGCTGCTTAAGGCAAATACGACCGGCCCCCATGAGGTGACGGACTTGAGGACGGTCCAACCTCACTACGTCGTCGACCGCAGCCATCATCGCATTCGAAACCTCGGCCACGTCGTTCGCAAGAATGACGAGACAGTCGTGCTTCAGCAGGTCGTCGAGAGCGGACTCCTTTCGCTCCTTTCGCCAGTGATCGGCAGCGACCACGATCTTCGCGTCATCGCCGAAATCGAAGCCGTCGAACCGATTGGGTTTCGAAAACGCGAAGTTCGCTGCCTGCCGATAGTCCTCGACGTCGACATCGTCCGGGACGATTAGGACGAGCGCGAGGGTGCCGCCGCGGCGCAGATACGACCGGCAACCACGGATCGTCGCGCAGTAGGCCAGAAGGCGCCCAACGCTCCGGGTAATGTTGGCGCGATCCCGCAGGACTCGACCATTCCGTTTCCTCATCGGCCTGTGTCCCGTCAGCGAGAATTGCGAAATGGAGGGAGTTCGACGACGAGGCGCGGATTGAGAGCGGGGTTCTCGTGTCCTCCTCCGGGGCGCGGATAGCCGGCCTGGTTGGAAAGGATACGCGTCTGACCGACCCAGTAATCGTGAGAAGCGTGATCGTGCCCGTGGATCCAGAGTTCGGGACGGTAACGTTCAAGTACGTCGGTGAGGTCGGAGGCGAAAGCGGGCGACAGTGCATCACCTCGGTACCGTGGTTGAACGGAGCCTGGATGAGGAGCGTGGTGCGTGACCACCACCGTGTTCCCGTCGAAAGGCTCCCGAAGGCGCTCGACGATGAAGTTCAGATCGAGCGCATGGAACGCCGCAGCGTGCGTCGGCAGGAAACGCATTCTTCGCTGGTCTTCGACGATCTCGATCAAGCGATGGTCGTTCATTCTCATGAGCGCCGCCTGTCGCGCGCTTTTGGGGTCTCCCAGCAGGGCGTAATCGGTCCAGAGCGTGCAGCCGATGAAGCGCGTATCGGCGACGGTCACCATTCCGGGCGCCAACATGTGGATTCCGGCCCGCTGGGCCAAGATCTCTCCCGTGCTCAGGGATTCGGCGAGTTCCGCTCCATAGAATTCGTGGTTCCCCGGGACGAAAACGACGGGCCGCCCCTTGAGCGTGCCACTCCGTTGCCGATCGATCCACGCAATCGCATCCGCGATCGGTCGCCCAATATCGCCGGCGAATACGGCGACATCGAAATCCTCGATGTCATCGGGAAGTGCGAAGGAACCGAATTCTAGATGGATGTCGGATAGGACGAGAAGACGCATGCATCATTCCTATTGGCCGCGTCGGCTGCGGAACGCGCGCGACGATACGTTGGAAGCCGGAGGTGATTTTCTCGGTTCCCTCGACGGATTTCGTTGAGCGGAAACTTCAGCCGCCGGGCGCCGACTTGATGTGCGTGCCGAGCCGATACCAGCGAGACCGCGTCCTCGCCCAGCCGCGCTCTGCATCGATCAGAACGAGGTCGGAGGTAACGACCCGACGCCCTGCTCCCGCCAGCAGCGGATGTCCGGAGACCTCGCCAGCCAGGCAATAGGCGGGCCTTGACGTCACCAGCCATCGATCAAGCATCGGCGCCATCGTGAGTTCCGAACTGGCCGGGGCTTTGGTGGCGCAGAACGTCTTCAAGTCGGCCACGAGCCGCGTCAGTCGCTCGATCTCAAGTTCAAGCCCTGCCCGCCGGTCCGACCAAGCCAGATCTATTGGATCCATCGGAATGCCGTTCCTGCGAGGACCCACCCTCCTGGAATTCGACCAGCGAACTGCCCGTCGCCCTCGCGGCGACGTGACGAGTTCGAGAATGGCGGTCTCGAAAGAGCTCCCTCGATATCCTGCGCGTTGAAGCATCCTCGGCCGCCGACGCTTGGACATGCAGCCGCCCGAATCTCATCCCGAACCGGCCGGCCGACGGTCGGCAAGCGGGCCATTGCCCTTCCGACGCCCTGATCGAATCCCACAATTACAACGGCTTCCATTGCTTGGCCTTCCCGTTCCGGATCCTTGATGATTCGCTGAATCCTATCGGGCCGACCAAAATCCGTCTACTGAATTTGGCCAATTTTGGCCACACATGTCCGATATTGGACATAGAAGGCCAATATCGGACAATTGTTGACAAGCTGGATTCCGGGCCGTTCGCGTGCGATGCCATGCGCATGGTCCCTGGCGCTAACGTATTGAAAGCGGCGAGAATTGCGCTCGGATTGAGCCCGGAAGAACTGGCCGAGGAAGCCGGCATCAGCCGCCGGACACTTGGGCGAGTCGAGACCCATCCTCGATCCCCTCAATATCTGAAGGGTGCCGCGATGGTTCAAAAGGCGCTGGAGGATCGCGGCGTGGAGTTCCTCAAGGCCCGCGCTAAAAAGGGGGAAGGCTTTCGGCTACCCTTGGCCCTCACGGACACGGACTCCCAACCCGCTGCGGAGTGACCGACACCTCGACGTTGGCGGTCGGAGCCTATGATTCGGAAACCTTGGCCTGGGCGCTTGCCTCGAGTGGTTACCGCGAAACCCATCGGCTTTAGACGTGACTGCCCTCAAGATTGACGGAGTTGAAGGGCCTCATGGGTTTCAAGGTTGAACGATATTTCCGTATTTTTGGAAATACGGATTGAGTCACCGTTCTGCCCGCCGCATGGTTCCGATCATGATGATCACGCAAGACGCGGCAGCAAAGCTGGAGGCCCTCGGCAACCCAACCCGGTTGTCGCTCTACCGCCTCCTGGTGAGGGCGGGACATCCCGGCCTGTCCGTGGGTCAGTGCCAGCAGCGCCTCGAGATCGCAGGGTCCACGTTATCGCACCACCTGAAGGCGCTGATCATCGTCGGCCTGGTCAGTCAGGAACGCGATGGCACCACGCTGATCTGCCGGGCGAATTTCGACCGCATGAACGAACTGGTTCAGTTCCTCATCGCCGAATGCTGCGCCGACGCTGGGTGTGCCTCCGAGCAGACTGCGGCATAAATTTTTTCGGCCCTATTTCAGTATTTCCGGTTTCACGGGAAGATGCGAAGATGGCTACCACGACGATCGCGATCATCGGGGCCGGCCCTGTGGGTCTCGCCGCGGCGGCCCATGCTCTGGAACGCGGCCTCGTCCCGATCGTTTTGGAGCGCGGTCCTGCGGCCGGACATGCCATCCGGCAATGGGCTCATGTTCCGATGTTCTCGCCCCGGGGCCCTCAACATCGACAAGGCGGCTGAACGTCTCCTCGAGGCGTCGGGTTGGACGCGCCCCGATCCGGATCGTTTCCCGACGGGCGGTGACCTGATTTCGCAGTACGTCGCCCCTCTAGCCGAACGACTGCGGGATCGGATCAAGCTCAATGCCGAGGCGATCTCGGTCTCCCGGGCGGGATACGACAAGGTCAAGACGGATGGCCGCGAGGCAGCGCCGCTGCTGGTGCGCTATCGCGACGGGGTACGCTCGCGAGCTTGGCCGTCGACGCCGTCATCGACGCATCCGGCACCTGGTTCTCGCCAAACCCGGCTGGCGTCGGCGGTTTGCCGGCGATCGGCGAGATCGAAGCGACCGAGCATATCGCCTACGGGATGCCGAACATCTCCGGGGAATCCCGATCGCGTTGCCGGGAAACAGGTCGCGGTGCTCGGCGGAGGCCATTCGGCCATCGGCACCCTCATCGCGCTATCAGAGCTTCAGGCCGAGAATCCCGCAACCAAGATCACCTGGCTCTATCGGGGTCCGATTCTGGCGAAGGCATTCGGTGGCGCCGCCGCCGACCAGCTCGCCGCCCGCGGCGAACTCGGTCTCCAGATCGCAGATCTCGTCAAGCAAGGCCGTATCAGGACCCACACCGGCTTTCGGCTGGAACAGATCGAGCGCGATGCCTCCGGTCTGCGCCTGATCTCAAGCGACGAAAGCAAGCAGGCCGTCACCGTCGACGAACTCATCGTCGCGACCGGTTTCCGCCCGGAACTGGCTCTGCTGCGCGAGTTGCGCGTCGAGCTCGATCCCGCGCTCGAATGTCCGCCAAGCCTGGCGTCGCTGATCGATCCCAACGTCCACTCCTGCGGAACGGTGCGTCCGCACGGTGTCGCCGAGCTCGCCCATCCGGAACCGGGCTTCTACATCGCCGGCATGAAGTCCTATGGCCGAGCGCCGACCTTCCTGCTCGCGACGGGGCATGAACAAGTCCGCTCGATCGTGGCAGAACTCGCCGGCGATCACGTCGCGGCCCGGCGCGTCGAACTCGTCTTGCCCGAGACCGGTGTTTGCAGCGCGACGCCCGGCGGGCCGTCGGCTTCGACATCGAGCTGCTGCGGAGGCCCCGCGCCAGCGGCCGTCGATGCCTGCTGCGCCGATGACGCGGCTGCCAAGCAATCCGGGAAGGCGGGATGCGGATGCTCGTCCAGCTCCCGCGAAACCACCCGTGAGACGGCAGAAGCCTGATGTCCAGCCTATCGCTACCTATACCCGCTCCCACTGGAGGGCGCGGTCTCGCGTTGATCACGGCGCTCGGCGTCACTCAGGTCGCTGGTTATGGCGGCCTGTACTACGCCTTCGCCGTACTGGCTCCGAAGATGACCGAAAGCTTCGGCTGGTCCCCGGAGTGGACATATGGCGGGTTCGCTGCCGGGCTGCTGATCGGCGGACTGGTCGCGCCCGTTGCTGGGCGATTGATTGATCATTACGGCACCCGGCTGATGATGACCCTCGGGTCGGTGCTTCCGGTAGCTGAAACCGAGACCGACACTGAGGTGTACGCCTTTTCGGCCGTCGCGTTGAGTGCGGCGCTGATCGCCTGACCGGCAGTCGAGATCGAACCCTGCCGCGGCTGGCCCCGCTGGAGCGTCTTATCCTCGACTTACCGACGCGCCGTGCAGGATATGGCCGAGACGACCGGGATCTCGGCCGCGCACTGGATGCCGCGGAATGCCGCAGGGTTGGCACAAAATGAGTAGTCTTGCTGTCGGATTGCTGCTTTGCCGCACAGGCGGAATTCACCAAGCTCGCGGAATGACCAAGGGCGGACATGCAAGCATGGCTGGATCGACCATTCCTGCATTGTCGTCGATCATCGAGATAGCGTAGCGTTACCTCAGTCTGCGCGTGTTTGACCACAAGTTGCGAACCGGAAGGAAGTCTTCAGATGCTGACGAAACGCGATCTGCTTGGCTCGGCTGCGATGGCCGCATTCGCCGCCGCCACAGTGAAGTCCAACCCGGTTTTTGCGCAGAACAAGGCCGAATGGCCCGACATGTTTGAAGCCAAGGACATCGCCGAGGCAGGATTCATCTACGGCCTGCCTATCGTGATGAACTATGCCATCATGTATGAATACGCGATTGATCGGAGTTCTGGGCAGTTCAAGGCTCCGTTCAATCAGATCAAGAACGAACCGAACGTCTTCACCTACAAAGATACGGCCATCGTCACGCCAAACAGCGACACGCCCTATTCCTTCGTGTGGATGGATTTGCGGGCGGAGCCGGTGGTGCTCTCGGTGCCGGCGATCGACCCGAAGCGTTACTACTCGGTCATGCTCTGCGACGGGAATACCTACAATTACGGCTATATCGGCACCCGGGCCACGGGGAGCGAGGCCGGCGACTACATGGTGGTCGGGCCCGACTGGAAGGGCGACACCCCGGCGGGCATCAAGCAGGTCTTTCGTTCGAGCACACAATTTTCCCTTGCGGGTTATCGCACCCAGCTTTTCGGCCCGGATGATCTGGACAACGTCAAGAAGGTGCAGGCTGGCTACAAGGCGCAGATGCTCTCGGCCTATCTGAAGCAGACGCCACCACCGGCCGCGCCAACCATCGACTTCCCCAAGATCGATAAGGAACTCGTGAAGACCAACTTCCTCGATTACCTCGACTTCGCGCTGCAATTCGCGCCGGCGCAGGGTAATGAGAGGGAGATACGCGCCAAGCTGGCACGCATCGGCGTTGGACCCGGCAAGACCTTCAACTTCAAGGACCTCTCTCTGGAGCACAAGCTGGAGATCGGCCTTGGCATGAAGGAGGGCCAGCGGAAGGTCGATGAGGCCGTCGCCAGTGTCGGCAAGGCGATCAATGGCTGGCGGCTCAGCGGTCTTCCCGGCGATAGCGCCCACTATAATGGCGACTGGTTGAAGCGCGCCGTCGCCGCGCAGGCCGGCATCTATGGTAATGACCCGGCAGAAGCGACCTATCCGTTCACGCGCGTCGACAGCGACGGCCAGACGCTCGACGGCAGCAAGCACAATTACACGCTGACCTTCCCGGCGGGACAATTGCCACCGGTGAATTCGTTCTGGTCGCTGACGATGTATGACGGCAAGTCCCAACTCCTGATCGAAAACCCGCTCAACCGCTATCTGATCAACTCGCCCATGCTGCCGGCCATGAAGACCAACGCCGATGGATCGCTGACGCTCTACATCCAGAACAAGTCTCCGGGCGCCGACAAGGAAGCCAACTGGCTGCCTGCTCCGAACGGGCCGATCTACTTGGTGATGCGGCTCTACTGGCCGAAGACAACGCCGCCTTCGGTGCTGCCAGCGGGCGAAGGAACCTGGCAGCCGCCCGGACTGCAACGCGTCTCGTAACCCCACAGGGAATACGGTGCCGTGGCCGGGGGCGCCCGAAAGCGCCTCATGGCCTGGGCTCGGGCGAACTTCCGCATTCCACCCTTCTGCGACCTTCGGAACGTCTGCTCAGGGGCGAGATCCCGGCGACCTTCCAGGAGCCGGTAGATGCCGGGCGAGGCGGGCACGCCTCACCAAAATTCTCGGCCGCACCAAGGAGGCGGAAATCCTTCCGAGTCAGATACTTACTGAGGCCTGGGTGGTCTTTGCTACCTAATGCCGGATTTTTCCGCAGGGGTGAAGGCGGCAACAGCGAGGATCTTGGTGCTCTCGGGGACGGCCTGGGCGATCTCGTCGGACTCGATCTCGACGTAATGGTCTTTCTCGAATTCGAAGCCCTTGATCTGGTGTTCACGGTCAACCGCCTCGCCGGTGACGGGGTCGATGAACTCACGTCGTAGCCGATGCCCGGTATCGCGATTGATCATATTGAACGACACGCGCTCCGCGGTGCTTGCACCGGTATAGAGCGCCACCGGACAACTGATCTCGCCGAATCTCAGGTTGCCCTTCCAGTTCGCACGCGCCGCGACCATGGCACTCTACTCCCGACGCAACACACCACCCGATTCAATGCTGAGCTGGCAGGTTCCAGCGGCAAGAAAGAGCCCGCCAGAACGACCGGCGGGCCAAGTTAAGGAAAATAGGCTCCTTCCGACCAAAGAAGCAGCCTTAGGAAAGAACTTCCCAAGCGACAGATTGTTGCGGGGGTCGGCAGTCGGCGACAGAAAGCCCGGCCCCGCATAGCGAGGCCAGGCGAAAAAACGGCGCCGAGCCGCACACGCCATCGGGGGAAGACGGCTGCTCGGCGCCACGCCGCATCGAAGGCGCTCGGAGAGAATGGCTGGAAATCGTGAACGATCCACGAACGACCGCAATCTGCCCCGTTGAAGCGTGACAGGGCGAAAAGTGCTAGATTGGGCTTTCCGATGCCGATCTCAACGCCACCCTCCGCCGTCGACCTCGGACAGTGGTCTCGAAGGACCTGCGGCGCGCGCCGATGCGCATGATGCCGCCGCAGCGGTGTCCAATTGAAGGGTAATCAAATCGGCCAGCTCGGCCGCCAAGTTTGATCCGGTCCGCAGTTCGCCGTTTGCTGAGTAGGCCCATTTCACAGCAGTCGTACGGGCGTCGATCAGGCGCGTGCTGACACGCCACTTATCCGCTGCCTGGCGAATGCTGCCTTCAACAAAGTACCGGTGCGGAATTTGCCTGCCTCGGTCACCGGCCACCGAACTAACCGGCCCATTTTCCGCAAAAACCTGCAGGTTCTTCTGCTTTGCGAGGCTCGTCAGCACTTCCTCGGACAAGTCAGCGGCGAATGCCACGCCTTCCGGTGCGGATGACAAACTGACGAACGGCCTGACGGTCACCTGTGGCTCAAGCGTCTCAAGCGCCTGATCGGACACCGGGAATTGGGGCGGGAGTTGCTCTCGCGTAGCCAAGACAACGACGACCAAGTTCAGAGCTATTGCACACAAAAGGCCGCAGGCCAGTACGCCGGGGCGGGTCATCAATTCCGTACGTGATGATCGGCTTTGGCGGGGTGTCTCCCACGGCCCGGCTTCGTCCAGCACCGGCGTATCGATAACACGCCA
>NZ_JBFTJP010000018.1:0-45208 GCF_056395485.1 Allobosea sp. 10L417 | reverse complement strand
CAAAAGGTCCCATATCCTTACCGCGGGGTGGAGCAGCCCGGTAGCTCGTCAGGCTCATAACCTGAAGGTCGTCAGTTCAAATCTGGCCCCCGCAACCAAACACAAAAACCCGTCGCAAGCAGCGGCGGGTTTTTGCGTCTAAAATCCAGAAAAAAACAAGAGAAAAGAACCCCTACAATCCGCCAAAGCGGAACACCCCACGCACCAGCACTTCAAAGCCACACTTGATCGCCGACCACATCAGGGGGCCGGCCAACGGCTTGACCGTTCGGCAGGAACGCTGCCTAGTCTGGAACTGGCTGTCACAGCTCAGCATCATTCCCGCACGATAACGCGATGTCGGGACAGAGTGGCGTGGTGATCGGGGGCGGGCATGCGTGTTGCGTTACTTCACAAGGCCGGGCTCCGGTCTTTCTCGGCGGGAGCCGCAGCCCTGCTGCTCGCGGGCTGCGCCGGGGATGTGAAGGGGGTGCTCCTGCCCGTGAGCTCGGCGGCTACGGATACGAGCAAGGTCACCATGCTGGTGGCGACGACGCGCGCGCCCGACGAGGACGCCGGCATCCTGTTCTCCGGCGAGCGCGGCAAGCCGTCTTTCGCTGAAATTACCGTTTCGCTGCCGCCGGCATCCCATCGCAAAATCGGTGAGGTGCAATGGCCGAACCGCCTGCCCGGCAATCCCGAGACGGACTTCGTCACGCTCAACGTCGAGAAGCTCGATCAGGCGCAGGCCATCTCGCTATTTCATAAGGCCGTGACCAAGGTGCCGAAGCGCCGGGTGATGGTGTTCATCCACGGCTTCAACAATCGCTTCGAGGATGCGGTCTATCGCTTCGCGCAGATCGTGCACGACTCGAATGCGAAGGTCGTGCCGGTGCTCTTCACCTGGCCGTCGCGCGGCTCGATCTTCGCTTATGGCTACGACCGCGAAAGCGGCAACTACTCCCGCACCGCGCTCGAGAACCTCCTGCAAAGCCTGGCCCGCGATCCGGCGGTTGGCGAAGTCTCGATCCTCGCCCATTCGATGGGCAACTGGGTGACGATGGAGGCGCTGCGCCAGATGGCGATCCGCAACGGCAGCATCCCGCCGAAGATCGCCAATGTCATGCTCGCTGCGCCGGATGTCGATGTCGACGTCTTCCGCAGCCAGATCGCCGATATCCATGGCAAGCGGCCTCGGTTCACCGTGTTCGTCTCGCAGGACGACCGGGCATTGGCCGTGTCGCGGCGCGTCTGGGGCAGCGCCGCACGGCTCGGCGCCATCGATCCCGATGTCGAGCCTTATCGGAGCGAGATCGCCGAATACGGCATCACGGTCCTCAACCTCACCAAGCTGCGCTCCGGCGACAGCCTGAACCATGGCAAGTTCGCCGAGAGCCCGGAAGTCGTGCAGTTGATCGGCTCGCGTCTGGTCGAGGGGCAGCCGATCACGGATTCGCGGGTCGGCCTGGGCGAGCGTCTGATGGAGGTGACCGCCGGCACCGCGGCGGCTGTCGGCACGGCAGCGGGCCTCGCGATCTCGGCGCCGATCGCCGTCGTCGATCCCCACACGCGCCGGAATTTCAACGACACGATCCAGCAGGTCGGTCGCTCCGTATCCGATGCCGGTCAAGCGACCGGGGATGCGGTCGCCGCCCCGTTCGAGGGGACTGGGCAGTCGGGCCGTTGAGAATGAAGCCCGCGCGCATCGGCATCGGTTGGCGCTGACGCGGGGCTTCCCCTTCACGGAGGCTCTTCCTCGTCGGCCGGCGGAGGGCTAACCACGAAGGGTATCGGGACGCGGTCCCAAGCGTCCGACAGCTTCGAGGCCGCCATGCAGCATGCTTCCGACCACAACGACATTCGCGATGCGGTTGCGAAGCTCTGCGCGGACTTCCCGGGCGAGTACTGGCGCAAGCTCGACCGCGAGATGGCCTATCCCGCGGCGTTCGTCACGGCGCTGACTGAAAGCGGCTTCCTCTCGGCGCTGATCCCGGAGGAGTATGGCGGCGCCGGTCTGCCGCTCTCGGCTGCGGCCGTGATCATGGAGGAGATCCAGCGCCAGGGCTGCAACGGTGCCGCCTGCCATGCCCAGATGTATGTGATGGGCACGGTGCTGCGCCACGGCAGCGAGGATCAGAAGCAGCGCTACCTGCCGAAGATCGCTTCCGGCGAACTGCGCCTGCAGGCTTTCGGCGTTACTGAGCCGACCAGCGGCACCGACACCACCGCCCTGCGCACCACCGCGCACCGCGAGGGCGACCATTACATCGTCAACGGCCAGAAGATCTGGACGAGCCGCGCCGCACAGTCGGACCTGATGGTGCTGCTCGCCCGCACCACGCCGCGCGATCAGGTGCAAAAACGCACCGACGGGCTCTCGGTCTTCATCCTCGACATGCGCGCGGCGCTGAAGGACGGCCTGACCATCCGGCCGATCCGCACGATGATGAACCACGCCACCACCGAGGTCTTCTTCGACAATGTGAAGGTTCCGGCCGAAAACCTTGTCGGCGAGGAGGGCAAGGGCTTCCGCTACATCCTCTCCGGCATGAATGCCGAGCGCATCCTGATCGCGGCCGAGTGCGTCGGCGACGCCAAGTGGTTCATCGACAAGGCCTCGAACTACGCCAGGGAGCGGCATGTCTTCGGCCGGCCCATCGGCCAGAACCAGGGCATCCAGTTCCCGATCGCCAAGGCCTACGCCAATATGCGCGCCGCCGAACTGATGGTGCGCGAGGCGATCCGGCTCTACGAGGCCGGCGCCAATCCCGGTGCCGAGGCCAATATGGCGAAGATGCTTGCGGCGGATGCCTCCTTCGAGGCAGCCAATGCCTGCATCCAGACGCATGGCGGTTTCGGCTTCGCCGAGGAATACGATGTCGAGCGCAAGTTCCGCGAGACACGGCTCTATCAGGTGGCGCCGATCTCCACGAACCTGATCCTCTCCTATCTCGCCGAGCACGTGCTGGGCATGCCGAGGTCCTATTGATGGCTGCGTCCGGCATCTCCGAACTCGACATCGATCACTTGCGCGGCTGGATCGGCCGCGAGGATATCGGCGTCGACATTGTCAGCGAGGATCTGGCGCGGAAGTATCACGCGACCTTCGATTATCCCGGCGAGGCGCCGCAGCACGGCGAAATCGTTCCGAGGCTGATCCATTTCTGCCTGGCCCAGCCGGCGGCTCCGACCGGCACGCTCGGCCCGGACGGGCACCCCGCTCGGGGCGGCTTTCTGCCGCCCGTGCCATTGCCTCGCCGGATGTGGGCGGGCGGCGCATTCGCCTTCTCCGGCGATCTCAGAGTGGGTGATGTCGTCAGGCGCACCTCCCGGATTGCCGATGTCATGCTGAAGAAAGGGCGCACCGGGCCGCTCTGCTTCGTCACCGTAGAGCACCGCGTCGAAGCGAATGGAGTGCTCGTGCTGCAGGAACGGCAGGACATCGTCTATCGCGGCCTCAAGAGCGCCGCGGGCGCGACAAAGCAGCCGCCCCCTGCCGAGCAGGGCGCTCATCAGCGGCCGATGCGCGCCGAGGCGCCGCTGCTGTTTCGCTATTCCGCGCTGACGTTCAACGGCCATCGCATCCATTACGATCGCCGCTATGTCACGGAGGTCGAAGGCTATCCTGGTCTCATCGTCCACGGTCCGATGCAGGCCGCCCTGCTCTGCAACTACGCCGCCGAGCTGCGCGGCGCCCCGCCTCGGCGCTTCAGCTTCCGTGGCCTGTCGCCGCTGTTCGACGATGACGCCTTCGCATTGCACGCGACGGAGGAGGGGGCCGGCTTGAAGCTCTGGACGGCGAAGCAGAACGGCACGCTCTGCATGACGGCGGAAGCCTCCTGGTCGTAAGGGCGGCCGCCGGTCAGCCGGATCTGGCGATCGACGGCATCGCCTTCTCGGCCGCGCGCTGCCTGGGCCAGACCACGGCCCAGCTGCCGATGAGGACGATGACCTCCGACAGCGCTCCGCCGAGAAGCACCCAGGAGGGAGCGGCCGTCAGCAGCAGGACCAGCACCACCATCATGCCGATGGCGGCGGCTATCGCCGAGAGGATCGCGATCGAGCGGAAATCCTGGGCGATCTCGAGCCAGATGCGGGGCATGACATAGAGCAAGGGCATGCCGCTCATGACCCATGCCAGCACCGATATCTTGAAGAAGCGGGTGTCCTCGAGGCTTTCCGGCAGGATGAGCGGGAGCGCGAGCAGAATGACGATCCCGTAGACGACGCCCAGCGCCGCCAGCGGTATCGGCCAGTAGCGCAGCAACCGCCCGACCTTCCCGGAGTCGCGATGGGCCATGAGCGCCGTCATCTCCGGATGCATCATATTGGCGAAGGCGGTGGAGACGATGCGCAGCGGCACGAAATTGACCAGCGCAGCCGCGATCGGCGCATAGGCTGCCGGCCCCGCTATCGTGGCTACCAGCAGCGCCATCCCCTGGCCCTGGAGGTTGGTGATCGTCACGCTCAGCAGCGACCATTTCAAATCCCGCCAGAGCTTGCGATAACGCCGCCAGACATGTGTGCCGAAGCTCAACCGCACCGGCCGCCGGCCGAGCGCGAGCATCACGGCGATGCCAAGCGCGTTGGCCGTCATCATGACGAGGAATGTATGCTGCAGGATATGGGTGTCGTTCCACACGACCCATGCTGCGCCGAGCGAGCCGCTGATCGTGAACGTCAGATCGCTGGCGCTGACCAGCATCTGCCGATTGCGGGCGAAGAAGACCGTGCGGATATGCGCGCGTGCGGTCCACAGAGCGACGAAGGCGCCGCCGCTGAAGGCGCCTTCCGGAAGCCAGCCGCTCAGGGCGAAGGCGACGCAGACGCCGAGCAGTGCCGACAGCAGCGCGGCTGCCGAGCCGAAGGTGATCTCATAGGCCCCGGCCGCGCCGACGCTATGGCTGCGGGCGATGAAGATGCTCGCCGGGAGAGCCGTCAGTGCGCGGATATAGGTGAGGCCGATGCCGCCGACCACCATGACCAGCGCGAAGACGCCGTAATCCCACGCGGATACGGAGTGCAGCAGGACGAGGTTGAGGCCCAGGTGAAACGCGCTCTGCATCGCCTCGCCGCCGACCATGACGACGAGCTTCAGGATCAGACGGCGCAGGGATTCGAAGTTCATTGCTGAGCCAGCCGGCCGCGGGAGAGCATGTCCTCGACAACCGCGCCGATGGCGCGGGCGACGGCGTGATCGCTGAACAGCGCCGAGAAGCGTTCGCGGCCCGCACGCGCCATGGGGGCGAGCATCTCCGGCGCGAGGACCACCTGCTTCAGCGCTTCTGCGAGGGCATCGGGGTCGCCGGGCGGCAACAGCCGGCCGGTCACACCGTCCACGACCACCTCCTGCAGGCCTCCGATCGCCGAAGCCAGCGGCGGCCGGCCGAACGCCATGGCTTCGATCGCGACGCGGCCGAGCGACTCCGGCCGGCGCGACGGCACCACGACGATGTCGGCCCACTGATAAAGCGGTGTGGGATCGTCGCGGAAAGGCTCGACCTTCACCTGCGGGTCGAGACCCGCGCTCGTCACCGCCTCGTGCAACGCCTGTTCGAGGGCGGGATCCTCGAATGCGCTGCCGACGATGCGGACCTCGAGCCGGTCTCGCAGATCCCGGGGCAGGGCACTCACCGCCGCGAGCAGGATTTCCTGGCCCTTGATGCGGTTGATGCGGCCGAGCATGAGGACACGCAGCCGCCGCCTGCCATCATAATCTGTGGGCGCCCAGTCGGCCGGCCCGGCCACGCCATTGTAAATGACATCCGCTTCATGGCCGTCCGGGAGCGGGAAGGCAGAGCGCGTCGCCTGAGAGTTGAAGATCAGCCGCGCCCGGCCCCAGAGGATCAACTGGCGCAGGAGCGTGCGCGTCATCCCTTCCGGGATTTCGTGGATATGCTGGATTGCCTTGCCGGCAAAGAATCGTGCGGCAAGCACATGGTCAACGATGACCGAGGTATTGATATAGACGAGGTCGCAACGGCGCATTCGCCGGGCCGCGCGCAGCATGGCGCGCGGCAGTTCGATCGGCGCCATGGCCATCAATCTCGGCAGATTCCTGCGGCGCAGCACCCATAGCGGTTCGATGACGATCCGGCTGGCGATCGGCTGGAGCAGGCTGAGGATCGGACCTTCGCGCGGGAGCACGACCTCGATATCGGCGGCCGGGTAGGCTTGGCGCAAGGCGGCTACGCTCTCGGCGAAAGCGCGATCCGACCCGTAGAGTTCATAGCCCTGATGAATGCAGGCGATACGCAGCGTCACAATCCGTTTCCATTCGAGGACGCCGCCATCGCGCTTCCACCGATCCGCATGGCCGGAAAGCGCGTCCTAACCATCTTCGATAAAAGCGGGATAAGTCGCAGAAATTCAAGGTATTCTTGAAGCTACGCGCTATCTTCGCGCAGCTTTGCGCCCCTCCGGATGAAATCATGGCAAATACCGCTCCTTCGTTGCTGATCCTCGGAACACGGGGTATTCCGGCAGCGCATGGTGGCTTCGAGACCTTCGCCGAGAAGCTCGCCTTGTTTTTGGTCGAGCGGGGCTGGCAGGTCGGCGTGTACTGCCAGGACGAGGTTCCGGCCGTCACGCGCCGGTTCCACAGCGAATCCTGGCGGGGCATCGAGCTCATTCGCACGCAGGTGTCGTCATCGGGGCCGCGCGCGACCATCGACTTCGACTGGCATTGCGTGCGGCATGCGGCGCGGCGTCCGGCGCTCAGCCTCGTGTTGGGATATAACGGCGCGATCTTCCTGCCTTATCTGCGCCTCGCCGGGCGGAAGATCATGACGAATATGGACGGGATCGAGTGGCGCCGGCCGAAATGGTCATGGCCCGTCCGCAGTTGGTTCTGGATGAACGAGTGGATCGCGGCCTGGTCCTCGCACCGTCTCGTGGCTGATCATCCGATCATCGCCGACCATCTAGCGACGCGGCGTCCGCGCAGCGCCACGGTCATGATTCCCTATGGCGGCATGCCGATCAGGATGGCGCCGGCAAAGCCGCTCGCCAAATTCGGGTTGGAGAGCGGCCGCTACCTGATCTCGATCGCGCGGATCGAGCCCGACAATTCGATCCTCACGCTGGTCGAGGCCTTCTCGTCCAGGCCGCGCGGCATGCGCCTCGTCGTTCTCGGCAATTTCTCGGACGAAAACGCCTATCATCGCCAGGTCAAGGCGGCCGCTGGGCCGGAAGTGATCATGCCCGGCGCGATCTACGACGCCGAGACCGTGAGGGCCCTGCGTTTCCACGCGCGCGGCTATCTGCACGGACATACCGTCGGCGGGACCAACCCTTCGCTGGTCGAGGCGCTCTGGGCAGGGAACCCGGTCATCGCCCATGACAATCCCTATAACCGCTGGACCGCGGGTGAGGCGGGCTTGTTCTTTGCTGACGAGGCGAGCTGCTCCAATGCGATAGGGCGGCTGCTGGCCGATGATGAACTGGCGGCTCGCCTGAAACAGGCTGCGCTCGGGCGCGCCCGCTCCAGCTTCGAATGGCAGGCGGTCCTCGAACACTACGAACGCGAGGCGCTGGCCCTGCTCGGTCTCGAGCCGGAAGCTGCCGTCGCTCCGGCCGAAGTGGCCGGCGGCCGCAGGGGATGACGGTCAGCCGCCGTTCTCTGCTGGCGGGGGCGATCGGGACGGCGGCGATCGGCGGCGGTCGCGCTCATGCGGCGCGGCCCCTCGGCATCCGGCGCGGCGTCAATCTCTGGCCATGGTTCTCCCTGACGCGGGAGCACCCCGCGCCGCGAACCGATTATGATTGGCCCCCGTTCCAGCTCGACCGGCCGCTTCCGACGCGGGCGGATCTCGCTCTCTTACGTCGTGCGGGCCTCGACTTCGTCCGGTTGCCCGTGGACCCCGGCCCGTTCCTTGCCGCAGCTCCCGCCGTCAGGGCGTCATTGCTCGATCAGGTGATGGCCGCGGTCGCGCTGGCGCAGGGCGAGGGGCTTGCCGTGATCGTCAATCTTCACGCCAACGGCGCGACGCATTACTGGACGCCTTCGCGATTGTTCGGAACCTTGGATGCTCCGGCGTTTCCGGCCTATCGCGATCTCGTGGTGGAGCTGGCGTCGCGACTGGGGCGGAGCGATCCGGAGCGGACGGGATTCGAGCCCGTCAACGAGCCGCTCCAGGCCTGCGGCTCCGCTGAATGGGGGGAGACGCAGAAGCGGCTTCTGGCCGCCGCCCGACTGGCCGCGCCGGGGCTGACATTGCTGGCGACCGGCGCTTGCGGCAGCATGATCGCAGGTCTCGAACCCCTCCGGGTCCGCGAGCTCTCGCTCTATGAGCCGCTGCTCTTCACCTTCCACTTCTACGAGCCCTATCTCTTCTCGCATCAGGGCGCGCGCTGGATGAGCGAACCGGTCTATCGGGCGCTCAACGCCGTGCCCTGGCCAGCGGCGCGGGGAAGCCTCGACGCCACCCTCGCTGCGGTGCGCGCCAGGATGGCCGCGCTGGGTGCGCCGGCACAGGGCAGTGGAGCGGCCGCCTATCGCGAGACCGAGCGCGTCCTCAAGGAATATTTCGATGCCCAGCCGGATCGCCCCTTCATCGACGGCTATCTGCGCCGGGTCCGTGCCTGGGCGGAGCGCGAGGGCGTGCAGCCCGGCCGGATCCTGATGGGCGAGTTCGGAGCGCTGCGGTCCGGGGGCGGCACCGTCGCCTCCGCTCCGGACGATCGCGCCCGCTATGTGCGTGACGTCAGGCTCGGCGCCGAGGCGCTCGGGTTTCCCTGGGCATTCTGGAACCTGTTCGACAGCATGGGGATGATGGACGATGTCAGCCGCCGGCTCGACCCGGCCATGATCGCGGCCCTCGGTCTGCGAATGCCGGATTGAGCCGGTCGCAACCGCGCCTTTCCGGTCGATAAAGGCACAGAATGACGATGACGAATTTCGCCGGCATCGTCGTCTTCGTCGCGATGCTCTCCGAGCCGTTCAGCAGGATGATCCAGACGATCATCGGGAGCCAGACGCCGGGGCGTCCGCGCCCCAATTCGTACATGAAGAGGCCGAAGGCCAGCGTCACGAGCGCGGTGATGATCGCCCCTTGATAGAGGATCATACGCACGAACGGGTTCTCGATGCCCCACTCGAGTCCGTTGACGCGGCGCAGGGTGTCGACGAGCTGCACATCGGGCCCGATGACGAGGTCGCCGATCGAAAACATCTGCAGCAGCTCGAACATCTCCTTGCGAGCATTGGCACTGCCACCGTCGGAGACGAAGCGCGTGGCCACGTCGTCGAAGAAACCAAGCGCCGCCAGCCCGCCGATGGCGACGGGCAGGAGGGCTACGAGCACGCAGCCGATGGCGGCCGCGATCAGCGATATCCGCCCGCTCCGCAGCAAGGCGAACAGCTGTACCGTGCCGTAGCAGAGGCCGAACGCCAGCGACGTCAGAAGCGCGGTCCGGCCGCCGAAGACCACCAGGGCGGCGCTCTGCAGCGCGATGAGGACGCCACGGACCGCCGGCGGCAGGGAGCGTGACCCGCTGATCAGAGCCATCAGATAGCAGGCGGTGATCATGGCGTTCGCCAGCGGATGGCCGTGAAACGCGCTGGAGCGCGTGTCGGTTTCGAAGACGGCGCCGTCGAAGCGGTAGGGAAAGAGCCGGAATTGCGTGACGAACTCGAAGAGCGCGAGCAGGGCGTTGAGGGTCATGACGACATGCAGCATCGTCGTGAGCGTCGTCATGGTCTCGTCGTCGGCATCGACGAGCAACAGGACCAGCAGGCAGACGGCGACATAGGTGTCGACCATGCCGCCAAGGCCCGGCCCGTCGCGCATCACCGTGACGACGATCGTCGCCATCGTCACCAGCAGCATGAACAGCGTCGCCGGCCGAGCACTGACGAGATGAATGATGCGGCTGACCGGATCCCCGCAGGCGATCAGGCTCCAGCCGAACAGGAGCACGATCATATAGGTCGACGGATGGATCTTCGTGGCGGCGGCGCCGGTGAGGCCGTCATAATTGTAGCCGACGAGCCAGAGCATGCCGCCCGACACGCAGAACAGCACCAGGACGGTGGCGAAAAGACCGTAGCGCGTCAGCCCATCCAGGTGAGCCCAGCCCGGTACCCCACGAGCCGAGGCCTCGGCCGTGAGGCCGGCGGCAGGCATCAGCCTCGCCCGTCGGCGTCGATCAGGATCGTTGCCGTCACCGAGCGGCCCATGACGCGTGCGGATTCGACCGCCCGCATGATCTCCTGCTGGCGCGTGGTGTAGAGACGGGCGACGAGCACGATCTCCTCGACCATGCCGACCAGCGGGGCGATCTTCACATTGCGCTCCAGCGGGCCGCCGTCGATGACCACGATGTCGAAGTGACGGCTGGCATCCCCCAGCATTCGCATCGCATAGCTGCGTGCCAATGCCTTCTGCGTTGCGGCTTTCGGACGACCGGCGGACATCAGCGCGACATCCTTGGCGTCGCTGAAGTGAATGGCGTCCTCGAAGCTGCATTCGCCGCGCAGAATATCCATCAGCCCGGCCGGGCCGCCCTGGACCGGTTCGGTTGTCGTATCGACCAGCAGGACGCGCTCTCCGTGCTGGACTCCAGCGCTGGCGAGCAGGTCGGCCGCATGCTCCCGCTCATCGCCATCGGCCTCGGCCGAAATCAGC
Source organism: Allobosea sp. 10L417 (assembly GCF_056395485.1). Lineage (NCBI taxonomy): Bacteria > Pseudomonadati > Pseudomonadota > Alphaproteobacteria > Hyphomicrobiales > Alloboseaceae > Allobosea > Allobosea sp. 10L417. Next base: position 34,601 of record NZ_JBFTJP010000018.1, on the reverse strand, counting down.
AGGGCGCTGCGGGCGGCCGGGATCGGCACATCCGTGGGCTTGAACAGCAGGAGCAGCGCGAGTTGCGCCGCGCCGTCCGTCTCCGCTTGCCGGCCTGTCGATCGCCGGAACCATCGGCCGAAGCCGCGCGGGGGCGCCGTCCGGGGGCGCAGGACGCCGACCACGGGAGCGCCGATCAAAGCCTCGGCCTGCGAGCGGGAGAGCAGATGAGGCGCGGCATACTCGCGAAGCAATGCGAGGCCGGCACCGAGGCCCAGCCCGAGGACGGCCGCCGCCGCTGCAAGCGGAAATGTCGGCGGCCAGCTCGCCTGTAATGGCGGCTGAGCCCGGCTGATGATGCGGGCGTTGGTGGTGTCCAGATTTGCCTGCTCGCGTGTTTCCTGCGCGCGCAGCAGGAACGTCGCATAAACCGCGCGGACCGCTTCGAGATCGCGCTGGAGCTCGCGCAGCCGGACCGACGCCTGGTCCGCCCCTTGCGTCTGCCGCGTCAGGGTCTCGAGCTTGCTGGCGAGCAGCTTCTCATTGCCGAGCGCGCGCTCATATTCGGTGCGCACGGACTGCTCGACCCGCTCGATCTCGGTCGCGATGAGGCGGCGAACGTGGACGAGCTGGTTTTGTACCGCCCCGATCGACGGGTGGCGCGGGCCGAACTGGCTCTGCAGATCGGCTTCGCGCTGAACCAGGGCGGCCTCCTGCTCCCGCAGTCTTCCGATGACGGGCGACTGTAGTGCCTCCATCGAGCTGCCGGCCAGGGCGCCGCGCCGGCGTTGCTGGGCGATCAGCTCCACCTGCGAACGGAGGGTGGAAGTGCGCGCCTGGGCTGCCGAGAGCTGATTGCTGATCTCGCTGAGCTGCTGCTCGCTGATCAGGCGTCCGGACGCCGCGACAAGATTGTTTTCGGCGCGATAGCGCTCGACGGCGTTCTCGGCCGCCTCGACCCGCTTGCGCTGTTCCGCCAGCCGGGCTGTCAGCCCCTCGGACGCCTCTGTCGCAGCGCGGCTTCTGGCATCGGCCTGGTCGGCGAGATAGGCTTCGGCGATCGCGTTGGCGAGCTTGGCCGACTTGTCGGCGTCGCGCGTCGTCACGACCACGTCCAGCACCAGGACCTTGTCCGCGCGCCTGACGGAAATCTTCCGTCGGAGGTTGGCGAGCGTCCGCGCCTCGGTGGGCGTGAGGGTGCCGTCCGGGGCAGGGGCATCTGTCGCAATCCGGCCGAGAAGGCGGCTGAGAAGCCCCGCGCCGTTGAATTCCGTGTCCTCGGTGAGTTTCGTCGTCCTGATCGCCCGAGCCAGCACGTTCGTGGACTGGACGACGCTGGCCTGGCTCTCGACCTGCGCCAAGCCGCCATCCGGCGAGACCGTATTGGGGTTGACGTCGTTGCTGACGACGTTCCGGTCGCGCGGATCGATCAGGAGCTGCGCCGAGGCGGTATAGAGCGAAGGCGTCAACAGCCCGTAGGCGAGGGCCAGCCCCGCCAGCAGGCCGGCGACGGCCAGGATCATCAGGCGCCGATGCCAGAGGATGCGCCAGAGCTCGGAGACTTCGACGGCGCCATCCGGGCGGCGACGAAAGGTCTCCTGAGGAGGCGGCTGCACCGTTTCCTCCTGCCGATGAGCGGTCGCAGCCAGACTTGTCATTCCTCTACTCGGACAACGCAACGCGATGCCGCGGTGTCGTCCGACCGCGGCTTCCAGGCGCGACCCTGCCACGAACTCCTTAACAACTGCTCCGATCGGTCGAGGCTGAACGCTTGAGCGGGCTTGCGCGCGGGTCGGGCGGGGATAACCAAATCGAAATGCGGATGTTGGAGAATGCTGGCTGCTTTGGCGTAGTTGCCGCAAGAAATGCGGCTGGGCTTGGATATGAGATTGAGATTGTACATGGGTGCTTCGCCCTTGCGGCGGTGGCATCTGGTCCTCATCGAGCGTCTCCGGGCGATCCCCGGCCTGACGCTTTTGGTCGTTCCGCCGGCAGTGAACGCAGCCGACCCACATCGGCTCGGTGGTCTCTTCCGCGTCGAGGGCTATCTGCACGGCCTTCAGCCCGATGGCCTTTTCACGCTGGCCCGGCCGGCTGAGGCGGCTGCGGTGGCCGCCGCGCCAGGGCACGACGAAGCCGACTTGCTTCTCGATCTCGGCAGCGATGAACCGGCCGGACCAACGCGCCGCTGGGTCCTTCGCTTCGAAGGGCAGGCGGGAGAAGCCGCACTCGTTTCCGCTCTTCTTGCCGGCGGCGTTCCCTTGGTCGAGCTGACGGAGAATGGGGCGCTGATCGCCGCAGCGCGGCCGGGCAGCGATCACGGCCGCATTCTGCTGGCGAAGCTCGACGATATCCTCAGCCGCGTGATCACCTTCATCGTGGCGGCGGTCGAAGGCAGCCGCATGCGTGTGCCGCAGCTGCCTGCCGAAGCCGAGCCTTCGCCCACGCCCCATACCGGCCTCGCGCGGACCATGGTCCGCGCGGTGACTTCGAATGCGGTCGATCGCATTTACCGCCGCTGCTTTCACGCCCCTCACTGGCGGGTGGGCTGGCGCAAGCTCGACGGCCCGGATCTTTTCGATCTGAAGCGCCATCCCGACGCGGGCTGGCGCGACCTGCCCGATGACGGCACCCGCTTCTATGCCGATCCGTTTCCGATCCTGCATCGGGGGCGTCTCACGCTCTTCGTCGAGGATTTCCCCCACGCCACCGGCAAGGGCATCATTTCGGCGGTGGAGTTCGGGCCGGATGGTCCGATAGGCCGCCCCGAGCCAGTTCTCGAACAGCCCGGCCATCTCTCCTATCCCTTCGTCTTCGAACGGGACGGGCAGGTCTGGATGATCCCGGAAAGCTCCGGCGCCGCGCGGGTGGATCTGTTTCGCGCGACGGCATTCCCCGGCGGCTGGGTCAGGGAGGCGACGCTGATCGACGGCGTCGTCGCCAGCGACGCGACGCTGATCGAGCATGGCGGTCTATGGTGGCTGTTTGCCACGGTGCGGGACGGCGGCGGCTCCCATTCGGACACGCTGCATCTCTGGTCGGCGCCGGATTTCCGCGGTCCCTGGAAACCGCATCCCCGCAATCCCGTGCTGATCGATATCGCCTCGGCCCGGCCGGCCGGGCAGATGACCATCCGCGATGGTGTTTTACTGCGCCCGGTGCAGGACTGCCGGTTCGGCTATGGCAAGGCTCTCGGCATTGCCCGCGTCACACGGCTCGACCCCGAGGGCTTCGATCAGGAGATCGAGACCATCATCCAGGCAGGTGCTCTCTGGCCTGGCCGCCGCATCCACAGCCTCAACCGGGCCGGCGGCTATGAATTCATCGACGGCTCGGCAATGGCTCGCCGGCCGCTTCTGGCTGGTCTGCGGCCGGTGCCGGCGCTCGCCGGCTCCTGATGGCGTGCCGGGCGCCGTCGGCGAGGACGGCGAGCCGCCCGACCAACGTGCGCCCTCCCGAAACCGAGTCCAATGTCACCGCCTGGGTGGCGAAGCGCCGCTTGAAATCCTCGCCGCCGCAGAGGAAATCGACCATCGGCAGGCCCTGGTCGATCGACCACTGGATGTAGTCCATCATCAGCACCATGCCCGGCGACGCCCGCTCATGGTCTAGGTCATAGGTGGTGACGAAGGCCATCATCCTGTCGCGCTGCACCAGATTGATCGAGACGGCGACGACGCTATCGCCGCATTCGAGCAGGAAGACACGCAGGATGCCGAGCTTCGCCATCACGCCGACGAGCGCGGTGAGGGCCGGAGAGCCTTCGTCGAACAGATCCGAGGCATGGCCATGGCGCTCGAGCCATTTGCGCTTGAGGGCGGCGACGCGCAGCAGCACGGGCTCAAGTGGCTCTTCCGGAGACATCAGCCGGAAGCGGACTTCCCCGGATTCCTCCATGAATTTGCGCCCGCGCCGGTAGTTCTGCCGCGTCTTCTTCGACTGCTGGTCGAACCAGAGCGCGCCACGATTCCAGGAGCCGCTCACACGATAGTTGATCTCGGTGCGGTGGTTCGGGCTCAGACGGAGAGCTGCGTTGTCACCCGTCAGGATCTGGCGGGCGAGGGCCTCGGGCGCAAGCCGGTTGAGATAGGCCATGTCGAAGCGGCCGGCTTTGGCGATCGCCCGCCACAAGGCGGCTGCGGCCTCGCGGCTCCAGCCGGGAGCCACGAGGATATCGCCATAGTCGCTGTGTTCCTTCGCCGCCCATTCAAGGATGCGGATGCCGCGGCGCCTGATCGTGGCGAAAGGCAGCACGGCCTCCAGGTTTTCGCCATTCCAGACCAGGCCGATCAGCAGCCCGCGCTGGTCGCGGCCCGGCGTGGTCCGCCACCAGGCGCTGATCCAGCCATGGCTCTGGAAGACGAGGCCTTCGGCCTGCCGCCATAGCGCATCCCAGGCCGGAGCCAGCGCCGCAAGCCGCTCCTCCGAGGTCACGATCTCCAGCTTTCGGCCATCGACGGCGGTGAACTCGGCAGATGCGCTCACTGCTGTGCTCCCTCGGCCTCGGCTTCGGTGCGGCGAGCGGGGCGCGGGCCGAGCCGGCGTCGGATCTGGTGCCACATCCGCTTCAATGGCAGCAGGTAGAGCCCCGAAAGTGACTGGTAATCGCGGACGCCACGTTCCATCAGCCCGAACTTGAAGTCCTCATCCGGCTTCGGCACGCACAGCGTTCCGAACAACCGGTCCCAGAACGAGAACAGCAGCCCGAAATTCTTGTCGTAATGGCGCGGATCGACGCTGTGATGCAGCTGGTGCCAGTGCGGGCACAGGACGACGTTGTTCAGCGGCCCGAACGATATCTTGAAATGCGTATGCCTGACGAAGTCCATCATCAGGATGTTGCGCATGACGTAGACGTTCACGCCGAAGACGGTGAGTTCGATGAGGTTGAGCGAGACCAGCGACCAGATCCCGAAGCAGATGCCCGGGATCACCCCGTCCCAGGCCCGGTTCATCAATTCGTCCAGCGGATGGACGCGGTCCTTGGTGATGCCCACCATCACCTCGGCCGAATGATGAACCTTGTGCAGCTCCCAGAGGATGGGAAAGCGGTGCTGCGCAACGTGGTAGAGGTAATAGGAGATGTCGTAAGCCAGCAGCATTGTGACCGTGAAGATCACGGTCGTCACCGGCCCGGCCGGCCCCGGAATGAGGGGCGGATCGATCTGGAAGATCGTGGCGAGGATTTTGTTGGTCGCGTAGCCGACGGCCGCGACGAAGGCGACGCCCGCCGGCAGCATCAGGAACGGCATGATCGCCTTGCGCGTCACCCAGAACAGCAGATCCGCCTTCGCCGAAGGATGAGTGATGATCTCGTTGGGGAAGATGAAATCGAAGAACTCCCGGAAGTTCTTCTGCTCGGCCGTCCGCCAATAGGCGACCAGCGCGCTGACCAGCGCCGTCAGCAGCAGCAATCCCGTCGTCAAGAGGCTCGTCGCCGAAATCTTGTCGAGGATCTTGCCAATGAACTCGGTCATGCCGTCTAGCACCTGCGCTGGGGAGTGGCCTCCTTAGGCCACAAGGCTATTAAATATTCGGCACACTGCAGGAAACCTCGCGCCTTATGGTTAAGCGCGGTTGCGGGCGATGCTATCTGAAGGCGAGGCGCTGTCCTCAGCCACGCTCCGCCGCCAGCCGGCAGATCATGCGTGCGGTTTCGTAGGATTTCACGAAAGCCGGCACGGGCAGGAACTCGAAGCGCGAGTGAAAATTGCAGCCGCCGGTGAAGAAATTCGGCGTCGGCAGCCCGCGTGCCGAAAGCGCCGCCCCGTCCGTGCCGCCGCGCATCGGGATCAGTTTCGGCGCGATCTTCAGCTCGTCCAGCGCCGCGAGGAGCAGATCGACCGAGCGGCGGTCGTCACCCAGGCTGTCATGGATGTTGCCGTAGGTGTCGCTGACGTCAGACGAGACCCGTCCCGTCGGATAGCGCCGCGCGATCAGTTCCGTGACCGCGCCGATGCGGCGCTTGCGCTGTTCGAACCGCGCCTTGTCGAACTCGCGGATCATCACTTTCAGCCTGGCTTCGCTCTGGCCGGCGACGATCTCGGTGAACCAGAAATAGCCTTCGCGCCCCTCGGTGTTCTCAGGCGTCTCGCTCCGGTCGAACTCAGCGATGAAATCCATCGCCATCAGCAGCGGATTGACCAGCACGCCCTTGGCCGACATCGGATGGGCGCTGACGCCGGTGAAGCTGATCTCACCCTGGGCCGCGTTGAAGTTCTCGATGACGACCTCGCCCAACTCGCAGGCATCGATCGTATAGGCGAAGTCGCAGGCAAAGCGCGTGAGATCGAGCGCCTTGGCCCCGCGCAACCCGATCTCCTCGTCCGGCACGAAGGCGACGAGGATGTCGCCATGGGCGTCCTCGGGCCCGAGCTCGGCGAGCAGTGTCACGACTGCGGCGATGGCCGCCTTGTTGTCGGCGCCGAGCACGCTGGTGCCGTCGCCGACGATGACGTCCGCGCCGGCCCATGGTTCGAGCTGCGGGTGCTCCGCGACGCGCAGCCAGATGTCCCGCTCGCGGTTGAGGCAGAGATCCTGCCCTTCGAAGCGCAGGATCTGCGGGCGGATCACCGGCGAGAGCCCGACATCGACCGTATCGAGATGGGCGATGAAGCCGATGCGCGGCGCGCCCGGGCGCGTGCCGGTCTTGCGCGCGGTGACGGTGGCGTGCTCGTCGATGACGATATCGGCGAGACCGAGGGCTTTGAGTTCCTCGGCGAGAAGGGCGGCGAGGCGCTGCTGTCCGGGCGTCGTGGGCAGGTTCGTCGCCTGCGCGTCGCTCTGGCTCTCGACCGCGACATAGCGCAGGAAGCGCTCCGTCAGTTTCGCCGCAATGGACATCTCGACCCCACTCGTCAGGCAGCGCCATACCAGATGGCGCGCGCAGCGAGAGCTATCGCGTCGGCCGGCGCTTCGGCAAGACCTGCCGGAGCCCAAAGCATCGGGCCGAAAAGTGAGATCCACTTTTCGGAGAAATCCGGTGCTCAAACAACGAGATGGATCGCCACTTTGCGTCCGATAGGACGCACGGCGATCTAGCGGTCACGCCGCCTTGGCGAGGAAGTCCTCGGCGTAGTGACAGGCGACCTGCCGGCCGTCGATCTCGCGTTTCTCGGGGCGCTCGGCCCGGCAGCGGTCGGTGACATAGGGGCAGCGGGTCGAGAACACGCAGCCCTTCGGCGGGTTGAGCGGGGAGGGCAATTCGCCGCGCAGCACGATGCGCTCGCGCTTGCCGGCATCGACGCGCGGCGTCGAAGCCAGCAGCGCCTGCGTATACGGGTGCAGCGGCCGGGCGTAGATGCGCTCCTTCGGTCCGTGCTCGATGGCATTGCCCAGATACATCACCATCACATCATGGGCGATGTGACGGACGACGCTGAGGTCGTGCGAGATGAAGAGATAGGCGAGCTTCAGCTCCTCCTGCAGATCCGCCAGCAGGTTGAGCACCTGCGCCTGAATGGAGATGTCGAGCGCCGAGACTGGCTCGTCCGCCACCACGACCTTGGGCGAGAGGATCAGCGCCCGGGCGATCGCGATGCGCTGGCGCTGGCCGCCCGAGAACATGTGCGGATAGCGGGCATAGTGCTCGGGGCGCAGGCCGACCTTGGCCATCATCGCGCGCGCCTTTTCGGTGCGCTCGGCCTTGGAAAGGTCGGTGTTGATCTTGAGCGGCTCCTCCAGGATCGTGCCGATCTTCTTGCGCGGATTGAGCGAGCCATAGGGGTTCTGGAAGACGAACTGCACCGTGCGGCGCAGGCGCTTGCGCTCGCCGGCGGGCGGGTTGACGGCGTCGAGTCCGTCCAGCGTCAGCGCGCCCGAGGTGGGCGTCTCGATCAGCGTCGCCATGCGGGCGAGCGTCGACTTTCCGCAGCCGGACTCGCCGACGACGGCGAGCGTCCGGCCGGCCTCGACCGAGAAGGACACCTTGTTCACAGCCTGAAGCTGCGCCGGCGGGCGGAAGAGCCCCTGCTTGACCGGATAGATCTGCGTGAGTTCACGCGCCTCGATGACGGGGTTGCTCATCGCACGGCCTCCTTTGCCCGGCCGGCTTCGTCGCGGGCGCGTTCGGCGTCGCGCTGCGGATCGCCGAGCGGGTAGTGGCAGCGCACGCGCCCATCCTGCCAGGGGCGCAGCTCCGGCTGGACATTGCGCGAATGCTCGGTCGCATAGGCGCAGCGCGGGCTGAACAGGCAGCCCTTCGGCCGGTCGTTGAGGCCGGGCACCATGCCGGGGATGGTGGCGAGGCGGCTTGCATTCTCGCTGCGCTCGGGCAGGGCGGCAAGCAGCGCGGCCGAATAGGGGTGCTGCGGGTCGGCGAACAAAGCGTCGACCTTGCGCTCCTCCATGATCTGCCCGGCATACATCACCATGATGCGCTGCGCCGTCTCGGCGACGACGCCCATATTGTGGGTGATGAGGACGAGCGCCATGCCGCGCTCGCGTTGCAGCGACATCAGCAATTCGAGGATCTGGGCCTGGATGGTAACGTCGAGCGCCGTGGTCGGCTCGTCGGCGATCAGCAGGCGCGGATTGCAGGCGATCGCCATCGCGATCATCACGCGTTGGTTCATGCCGCCCGAGAGCTGGTGGGGATAAGCCTTGAGGCGGCTTTCCGGAGCGGGGATGCCGACCTGTTCCAGCAGCTCGATCGCCCGGCGCTTGGCGGCCTTGCCGTCCATACGCTCGTGCTTACGCAGCGTCTCGGCGAGCTGGAACCCGATGGTGAAGCAGGGATTGAGGCTGGTGCTCGGCTCCTGGAAGATCATCGCCACGTCCTTGCCGGTGAGCTGGCGGCGCTCGCGGGCGGACATGGTCAGGAGATCGCGGCCGTCGAAGCGCAGCTTGTCGGCGCGGACGCGGCCGGGATAGCCAACGAGGCCCATCAGCGCGAGCATGGTGACTGATTTGCCGGAGCCGGATTCACCGACCACGCCGAGAACCTCGCCCTCGTCGAGGGTGAGGTCGATGCGGTCGACGGCGCGCAGCGTTCCCTGCGATGTCGGGAATTCGACGCTGAGGTTTTCGATTTCGAGCAGGGGCATGGTTCAGCGCTTCAGCTTGGGGTCGAGCGCATCGCGCAGGCCGTCACCCAGGAGGTTGAAGGCGAGCACGGTGATGAGGATGGCGAGGCCCGGGAAGGTGACGACCCACCAGGCGCGCAGCACGAACTCGCGCGCATCGGCGAGCATCGTGCCCCATTCCGGGGTTGGCGGCTGGGCGCCGAGGCCGAGGAAGCCCAGTGCCGCGGCATCGAGGATCGCCGTGGAGACGCCGAGCGTCGCCTGCACGATCAGGGGCGCGGCGCAGTTCGGCAGGATCTCGGAGAACAGCAGCCGGACCGTCTGCGCGCCGCTGACCTTGGCCGCGATGACATAATCCTTGCTGGCTTCGGTGATGACCGCGGCGCGTGTGATGCGGACATAGTGCGGCAGCACGACGATGGCGACGGCGAGCATCGCGTTCATCAGGCCGGGGCCGAGGATTGCGACGATGACGATGGCGAGCAGCAGGCTCGGCATCGTCATCAGGATGTCCATCAGCCGCATGATCGCGATATCGGCGATGCCCTTGAAGTAGCCGGCGATCAGCCCGAGCACGATGCCGACGACGATGGCGACCGCGACGACGAAGATGCCGATCACCAGCGAGAGCCGCGCGCCGTAGAGCAGGCGCGAGAGGATGTCGCGGCCGATGGCGTCGGTGCCGAGCGGATAGGAGAGCGATCCGCCCTCCTGCCAGAACGGCGGCTTCAGGAAGACCGCATTATTGGTCAGATTGGGATCATGCGGTGCGATGATCGGCGCGAACAGCGCGCAGAGCAGCACCAGCACGATGACGACGAGCCCGGCAACTGCGCCGCGATTGGCGCTGAAATAGGTCCAGAACTCGCGCGCCGGATGGGGCGGCGTGCCGCTCGGTGCGGCGACGGCTGGGGCTTCGAGGGTTTCTGCGCTCATGGACGAGGGCTCCAATGGGAGCTGAAATGCGAAGGGCGGTTCATTTGGCGTGCCTGATGCGCGGGTTGATCAGGCCGTAGAGCAGGTCGACGAAGAGGTTGACGCTCATCACGACCATGCCGAGCAGCAGCGTGCCGCCCTGGAGCACGGGGTAGTCGCGCCGGCTGATCGCCTCGATCAGCCATTTGCCGACGCCGGGCCAGGAGAAGATCGTCTCGGTGAGGATCGCGCCGGTGAAGAGCGTGCCGACCTGCAGCCCGATGACGGTGACGACCGGGATCAGCGCGTTTCGCAGCGCATGCAGCGCGACGACCCGGATCGGCGCCATGCCCTTGGCCCGCGCTGTGCGGATATAGTCCTCGCCGAGCACCTCGAGCATCGCCGAGCGCGTCATGCGCGCGATGACCGCGAGCGGCACGGTGCCGAGCACGATCGCCGGCAGCACGAGATGCGACAGCGCCGACCAGAAGGCGTCGACGTCGCCGGCTAGCAGGCTGTCGATGGTCAGGAAGCCGGTGACAGGTTCGATGAAGTACTGCACCGCGATGCGGCCCGAGACCGGCGTGATGCCGAGCTGCACCGAGAACAGCAGGATCAGCAGCAGGCCCCACCAGAAAATCGGCATGGAGTAACCGGTCAGCGAGATGCCCATCACGCCATGGTCGAAGATCGAGTTTCGCTTCACCGCCGCGATGATGCCGGCCGGCAGCCCGACGATCAGCGCGATCAGGATGGCGCAGAGCGCGAGCTCTATGGTCGCCGGGAAGAGCTGCCCGAACTCGGTCAGGACGTTCTCGCGCGTCACGATCGACTTGCCGAGATCGCCCTGGACGACACGCTCGATATATTTGCCGTATTGGACGAGCAGCGGCCGGTCGAGGCCGTATTCCGTGAGCAGCTGGGCATGGCGAGCGGCGTCGATGCCGCGCTCGCCAGCCATGGTCTCGATCGGGTCGCCCGGCACGAGCCGCACCAGGAAGAAGGCCAGCAGCGTGATGCCGATGAAGGTCGGGATGACCAGGCTCAGCCGGGTGAAGATGAAGCGCAGCATGGTTCTGCCATTCTTGTCGGCCGGAGCATGTCGTCCTGCGCGGCGGCCTGTCTTGTCACTTTAGTCGAGTTCGAATTCCGGCGCAGCGGAAACACCAGAATCCACGAAAGATCAAGAACGCGATGACAAAAACCGTGGATCGCAACGGGGTATCGCGGTTCTCGCGTATTTGATCACGAAATACTTGAGAACGTTCGGGAATTCTGGCGCAACAATACGAAATTTTTCGGCGCCGGAAAAGCAATGAATGCTCTGCCGGCGCCGGTGATCGTCGGGCGTTCGGGTCTTATTTCGCGATCGATACGCCGTAGAACGGCTGTCCTCCGAAGAAGTGGATCTTGTAGTCCTTCACTTCCTTGCGCACCGGCGTGAAAGCCTGCGCATTGGCGAAGAGCAGGCCCGCCACATCCTCGTGGAACAGCTCCTGGAAACGCTTGTAGAGCTTGGTCCGTTCGCCCTGGTCGGTGATCGTGTTCGCCTTGGCGAGCGCATCCGAGGCCTCCTGGTTGCACCAGCGCGCGCGATTGGCCCCGGTCTTCACGCCCTCGCAGGTCCAGCCCGAGAGCAGGATCTGGCTCGGATCGGGATAATCCCAGGTGTAGCCGAACATGCCCACTTCGTGGTCGCCGGCCCGGCCGCGCTTGAGGTATTCGCCCCATTCGAAGGTCTGGATCGTCGCCTTGACGCCGATCTTTGCCCAGTCGGCTTGGATCAGTTCGGCCGCGCGCCGGCCGTTCGGCATATAGGCGCGCACGACGGGGATGGCCCAGAGCGTCGTCTCGAAGCCGTTCGGATACCCGGCCTCGGCCAGCAATGCCTTGGCCTTCTCCGGATCATAGGGACGCGGCTTGAGCTCGGTGTTGTGCGACCAGAGCGAAGGCGGAACCGCCGCCGCCGTCGGGTTGCCGGTGCCCTGATAGACCGCGTCGATGATCGCGGGGATGTTGGTGGCGTAGGCCAGCGCCTCGCGCACCCGCTTGTCGCCGAAGGGCTTTTTCTGCTGGTTGAAGGCAAGGAAGCTCTGATCGGCGATGCTGCCCTGCAACAGGTTGATCGTCGGCTCGGTCTTCATCGCCGGCAGGTCACCGGGATTGGGGTAGCGCGCGATCTGGCATTCGCCCGAGCGCACCTTGGCGAAGCGCACCGCGGCATCGGGGGTGATCACGAAGATCAGGTCGTTGACCAGCGCCATGCGGTCGCGGTTGCCGACGGCCTTGGTCCAGTGATCCGGCACCGCCTTGAAGCGGATGATCGCGTCCTTCTGATAGGAGAGCAGCGAGAAGGGGCCGGTGCCGATCGGCGCGAAATCGACCTGCTCGGGCGTGCCGGCCTTCAGCATTGCGGCTGCGTATTCGGCCGAGAGGATCGACATCGGCTCGACCGTGAGAGCAGACAGCATCGGCGAGTTCGGTTTGGTCAGCGTGAGCTTGACTGTGTAGTCGTCGACCTTCTCGATCGACTTCAGGCTCGGCTTCACGATCTCGCTGAAGAACTGGTAATTGCCGCTGCCGACCTTGTTGTAGGGGTTGCTCGCATCGAACATCCGCTCGAAGGAGAAGACCACGTCGTCGGCGTTGAACTCGCGCGTCGGCGTGAAGGCCTTGTTGGCGTGCCATTTCACGCCCTTGCGCAGCTTGAAGGTGTAGGTCAGCGCGTCCTCGGAAATCGTCCAGGACTCGGCGAGGCTCGGGATGATCTGCGAGCCGCCGCGTTCCGTCGCCGTCAGGCGCTCATAGATCTGCGCCGCCACATCGTAGGCCGTGTTCTGGCTGCTGAATTGCGGGTTCAGGAAATCGGGACTGGCTTCGGAGCAGACGACCAGCGCCTGGGCGTTGGCGGCGGCGGGTAGCGCAAGGGCGCTCAGCCCCAGCGTCAGGGCGAAGGAGCGGGCACGAACGGACATGGACGTTTCTCTCGGGACAGGCGGGAGGGGGATCGGGCGCGGGGCGTCGTGCCCCATCGTCTCCGCCTCCCGGAACGCGGCCCCGCCGGGGCCGCGTCATCTGGCATGCATCAGCCGCGCCGGGTCGGGGCGCGGCTGGCTCCTCGACTCAGTTGGCGATGTCGACGCCGTAGAAGACGTGGCGGCTGAACGGCGAGAGCTTGAAGTCCTTCACTTCCTTGCGGACGGGCTTCAGCTGCACCGCATGGGCGATGGTGAACCAGGGCGACTGCTCCTTGAACACCACCTGCGCCTGCCGGTAGAGCTTTTCGCGCTCCGCCTGGTCGGTCACGGTCTTCGCCTTCACCACCAGATCCTCGAAAGGCTTGTAGCAGAACTTGGCGACGTTCGAGCCGTTGGTCTTGGCCGAATCGCAGCCGAGCAGCGTGTGCAGGAAGTTGTCCGGGTCACCGTTGTCGCCGGTCCAGCCCAGCATGCCCGTCTGGTGCTCGCCCGCCTGCATGCGCTTGCGGTACTCGCCCCATTCGAAGCTCTTGATCTCGGCCTTGACGCCGACCTTGGCGAGATCCGCCTGCATCAGCTCGGCGATGCGCTTGGCGTTCGGGTTGTAGGGGCGCTGCACCGGCATGGCCCAGAGGTCGATCTCCATCCCGTTCGGATAGCCGGCCTCGGCGAGCTCCTTCTTGGCCGCCTCCGGATCATAGGGGTCGTCCTTGATGGTCTCGTTGTAGGACCACATCGACGGCGGGATCGGGTTGATCGCCGCGATGCCGCTGGAGAGATAGACCGCGTCGATGATCGCCTTCTTGTTGATCGCCTTGTTGACGGCGCGGCGCACCTTGACGTCGTCGAAGGGCTTCTTGGTCGTGTTGTAGGCGAGATAGCCGATGTTCAGGCCGGGCTGCTCGAGGATCTGGACATTGGCGTCCTTCCTGATCGCATCGAGATCGGCCGGGTTCGGATAGGGCATGACATGGCATTCGCCCTTCTGGAGCTTGGCCCAGCGCACCGAGGCGTCCGGCGTGATCGCGAAGATGAGGTCGTCGATCTTCGCCTTGCCCGCCCAGTATTCCGGGAAGGCCTTGTAGCGGATGATCGCGTCCTTCTGGTACTGCACCAGATAGAACGGGCCGGTGCCGAGCGGGTCCTGATCGAGCTTCTCGGGCGTCCCCGCCTTCAGCATCGCATCGGCATATTCCTTCGACTGCACGCTGGCATATTGCATGGCGAGGTCGGAGAGGAACGGCGCCTCCGGTTGGTTCAGCGTGATCTTGACCGTGTAGTCATCGACCTTTTCGACCGACTTCAGCAGCTTGGGCATGCCCATGTCGTTGAAGTAGGAGTGGTTCGAGCTCGTCACCTTGAAGAACGGGTGGTCCTCCTTCCACTGCCGCTCGATCATGAACATCACGTCGTCGGCGTTGAAGTCGCGCGTCGGCTTGAAGGTCTTGTTCGAATGCCACTTCACGCCCTTGCGCAGGTGGAAGGTGTAGGTCAGTCCATCCGGCGAGATGTCCCATTTCTCGGCGAGCGCCGGCTGGACCCTGGTGCCGCCGCGCTCGAACTGGACGATGGTGTCGTAGATCTGGGTGTTCGCGTCGAAGGAGGTGCCGGTCGTGTTCACGCTCGGCGCGAAGTTCTCAGGGCTGCCCTCGGAGCAATAGACCAGCGTCTTCGCCATCAGGGGCTGCGCCGCCATCAGCGCGGAGGCCGACAGCGTCGCCAACAGAATTTTCTTCATGGATGTCTCCTTGAACGCCTCTTCCACCGCCGTGTGCGGACGATGGCCCCGTTGTATCGGAAGCTTCGTGGGCGGAATTCCCCGAGCCGCCTTGTCAACAGCTTATTGAAAGTCGGGGGGCGCGAATAGTCGTTTCCACAGGCGTTTTTCTGCCTGCGGAAGGGAGGGTAAACGATTGCGCGGCGCGTTCCGCATCGCCCCGGAGGCCACCTCGCAGAAGCCCGAGACCGGCCCCTGGAGCCGCTAGAGCACCTCGCGCACGCGCAGCAAGGTCACATCCATATGACGGCCGATCGCCTCCGACAGGGCGTCGGCGTCGCGCTCGAGCAGGGCCGCCATCATCTCCTCGTGCTCGGCGACCGCGCCTGCCCATTTCTCGGGGCCTTCATTGCCGACGAAGCGCAGCCGCTTGATGCGCGACTGCAGGGTGGTGTGCATCTCCAGCAGCACCGCGTTGCCGGAGGCGGCGACGATGGCGCTGTGAATGGCCTGGTTCAGCTTGAAATAGTCGAGCCGGTCGCGCGTCGCGTAGAGCGCCAGCATGTCCCGGTGCATCTTGTGGATCGCTTCGATCGTGGCGTCGCTGGCCTGGGCGCAGGCGATCCGGCCGCCGAGTTGCTCCAGGCTCTTGATGACTTCGAGGATGTCGGCGAGGTCGCGCGCCGAGAACTTGCGGACAACGGCGCCCTTGGCCGGCAGGATCTCGACGAGCCCCTCGCTGGCGAGCGTCTTGATCGCTTCGCGCAGCGGCGTCCGCGAGACGCCGAGCTGCGCGCCGACGAGACCCTCGTTGATGCGCTGACCGGGGGCGAGCTGCCCCTCGATGATCATGTCGCGCACCCGCTCCAGGACCTCGTCATGCAAGGTCCGCCGCGTGATCCGGGGGAAGTCGGCCGCCGTCTCGCTCATCGCTGCTCCATTGTCTTCGGCTGCTCCGTTACGGCACGCGGCGTCAGTGCTGTCAAACCGCGGCGAAGAGTGCGTCCTGGCGGTGTCGCATCGCCAGCAGGCCGGAATCCCCGCCGATCTCGACATCGCCGAGGCGGATCGCCTCGCCGGCCTTGACGGGGCGGACGAGCGGCCGGTCGGCGACGAGGTAGAACGGGGCAGGGCGGTCGGCTGCGAGCGGGGCGGCGGGCCGCACCTCGGCACCGATGCCGTCGATGCTGTGATGATGCCCGCCCATCTTCAGCACCGTGCCGGCGGCAAGGTCGCGCTGCGCCACCGCGACGAGATCCTGCCGTGGCCTGTAATCCCCGCCATAGCCGGAGCGGCCGAGGCCGGCGGCATCGAGGATGGAGGTGGCGACCTCGACGCCCAGCAGATGGCGGGGCAGGTAGAGCGCCGCAGTCCGGCCGCTGCGGCTGACGACATGGCCCTTGCCGGCGAGCATCTCCCAGGTCTCGGCATTGTCGCAGCGCACGACGATGAAGACGCCGCCGGCGAAGCTGGCTTCTTCCGCCAGCCGCAGATGATGGAAAACGTCGATGCGCCGCGTGCCCGACATGAGGCCGCCCTCGTCGCGCTCCGCGAAGAGGTCGGCAAGCTCCGGGATGCGCGCCGGCGGCGCATGGAAACCGGCGGTATCGGCGGAGAAGCCGAGCGCGTTGGCGACCAGCGTCATCTCGCAGAGATCCGGCACGGCCCGCAGCGGGAAGGCCTCGCCCAGAACGCGGGCGCGTTCAGCCGCATTGGCGACGATGGAGCGGGAGCCCGGCAGCCAGTGCTCGCGCAACGCCGGGAGATGGCGGGTCACGCCGTTGCAGGCGACATCGCCGGTGGCGGCGTCGAGGACGAAATCGTATTCGCTCGACTTGCCGGCGGCGATGATGTCGAGACCAAGCACCTCGGCCCAGCTCGCCAGCGCGATCAGCAGGCTGGGTTGATCGCCGTCGACCGGCGTCACCACCACACCCTTCTGCTGCGCCAGCCGCGCCAGCCCCGGACCGACGACGCTGTCGGCCTCCTTCGAGACCAGTGCGACATGGCGGCCGGCCTCGATCGCGGCGAGGCTGTATTGCGTCGCGCCTTCCGGGCTGCCGGTCGCCTCGACGAGCAGCTGGAAGGGCAAGTCGAGGACGATGTCGAGGCTGGCGGCCGCGACGCATTTGCCGCTGTCCCAAGCCGCGCGTGCTTGCGTTGCCGTCTCGCACAGGGCGATTTCGGACGGTGCGAAACCGGCGGCGGCGAAGGCGCGCCCGGCGGCTTCCGCCGACATGTCGACGGCGATGCGCGCATTGACCAGCCGCGTGCGGCGCGACTGCGCCAGATAGCTGCGACCGAAGCTGCCGCTGCCGACGAGGCAGGTTTCGACCGGCTCGGTGATCCCGGCGTAATGCGCGTGGAAATTCATCAGGCTCCTCCCGGCGCGGCCGATGACGGCGTGGTCCGCGCTTTTGGCGATGACTACAGCAATCTCGTTATGCTGCATACAGCATACTTGAGGCGACGCGGTGCCTGTGTTAGCGAGAGGGCCGACAAACAATTCCAGGCAGCGGAGTGCGGCCATGAGCGAGCGGATGAACGAAGCCCTGCCGGTGATCGCCGTGGCGATGGGCGATCCCTCGGGCATCAGCCCGGAGCTGACGGCCCGCATTCTCTCGGAGGCCGATCTCAGGGCTGCCGCGCGCTATGTCGTCTTCGGCGACAAGCGGCTGCTCGACCTCGGTATCAAGGATGGCGGCGCCGACCCGCAGGTTCAGGTCGTCGGGGATGGCGAAGCGTTGCCGCTCGGCGACAAACCTGTCTTCGTCGACCTCGCCAACCATGATCCCGCCGATCTCAAGCGTGGCACCGCGACGCTCGCTGGCGGCAAGGCTGCGACCGAGAATTTCCGCCGAGCGCTGCAGTTCGCCGCCTCCGGCAAGGCCGATGCGGTGTTCTTCACGCCGTTCAACAAGGCGGCGATGCGCTTCGCCTATCCCGGCTATGACGACGAGATCCGCTTCGTGCGCGACGCCATCGGCTTCGAAGGGGCGGCGAGTGAGTTCAACATCCTCGACAAGCTCTGGAACGCCCGCGTGACCTCGCACATCCCGCTTTCGGAGGTGGCGCAGAACATCACGCAGGAGCGCATCCTGCGGGCGCTGACCCTGGCGGACGCCAATCTGCGCGCGGCCGGCTTCAACCCGCCGCGCATCGCGGTCGCGGGCATCAATCCGCATGCCGGCGACGGCGGCAATTTCGGCCGCGACGAAATCGAGACGATCGAGCCGGCGGTTGCTGCGGCGAAGGCCAAGGGCTTCACCGTCGAGGGGCCGTTCCCCTCCGACACCGTCTTCCTGCGCGCCAGGAACGGCGATTTCGATGCCGTGCTGACCATGTATCATGACCAGGGCCAGATCGCGATGAAGCTGATCGGCTTCGACCGCGGCGTCACGCTGATCGGCGGCTTCCCCTTCCCGATCTGCACGCCGGCTCATGGCACGGCCTATGAGATTGCGGGCAAGGGCATCGCCAATCTCGGCGCGACGCGCGCGGCACTGTCGCTCGCGATCAAGATGGCTCAGGACGGAAAGGCCGGGGCGCGCGCTGCGGCCTGAATTCCCGCTGCTTTCAGTGAAGCCGCCAACAAGAGCGGCGTCGCAAAAATCCAGTTCCTAGGGAGAAAAATCATCATGAAGACCATTGCCATCTCGGCTGTATTCGCTGGCGCGATCGCGCTCGGCGGCGCCAGCGCGGCGCAGGCCTGGGAGCCGACCAAGCCGATCGAGTTCGTCGTGACCTCGGGCGCCGGCGGGGGCACCGACAATTTTGCCCGCGTGATCCAGTCGATCATCACCAAGCACAAGTTCACGGAGCAGCCGATCGTTGTGGTGAACAAGGGCGGCGGCTCCGGCGCCGAGGGCTATGTCTATGGCAAGGGCGGCAAGGGCGATCCGAACCGCGTCATCTTCGGCACCAACAACGCCTATCTGCTGCCCTATGTCGCCAAGCTCGGCTACAAGTTCACGGATCTGACACCCGTCGCCTCGCTGGCGCTCGACGAGTTCCTGCTCTGGGTGAAGGGCGACGCCCCCTATGCCGACGCCAAATCCTATATCGAGGCGGTCAAGGCCAAGCCGATGGGCTTCAAGATGGGCGGCAGCCAGTCCAAGGACACCGACCAGACGCTGACTTCGATGATCCAGGACGCGTCCGGCGTGAAGTGGATCTACGTCCCGTTCCAGGGCGGCAGCGCGGCGGCCGTGCAGCTCGCCGGCGGCCATATCGATTCCAACGTCAACAATCCCAACGAGAACATCGGCCAGTGGAAGGCCGGGCAGGTGAAGCCGCTCTGCGTCTTCTCGCCGGTCCGCCTCGCCAAGAGCGATCCGGTCTTCGAGGGCAAGGGCTGGGGCGATATCCCGACCTGCAAGGAGGCGGGCCTGCCGCTCGAGACCTTCCAGATGCCGCGCACCGTCTGGCTGCCGGCCGAGGTTCCTGCCGATGCGGTGGCCTACTATGCAGACCTTCTGGAGAAGGTCTCCAAGACGCCGGAATGGCAGGAGTTCGTGCAGCGCACCGCCCAGACCGCCCGCTTCATGAAGGGCAAGGAGCTCACCGACTTCGTCGCCAAGGACGAGGCCGCGAACAAGAAGGTCTTCGAAAACGAAGGCTGGGTCGCGAAGTAAGGTGCGATCGTCATTCCCGGGCGGCGCGACGCGTCGACCCGGGAATCTCATGACGCGAAGGCTGGTTTCCGAGATGGCCGGGTCAAGCCCGGCCATGACGTGCAAGCCCTGAAAGGGAGAACCCACCGCATGATCACCCGCTTTTGGGCCGAGATCGGGACCGCGATCCTGACGCTCGTCTTCGGGCTCGTCATCGTGAAGGGCTCGCTCGAATTCGGCATCGGCTGGGATACGTCCGGCCCGCAACCCGGCGCTTTCCCCTTCTATGCGGGTGCGCTGATCGCGCTCGCGAGCCTCGGCACGCTCGCCATGACGGTCGGCCAGCGCGTCGCCGGCAAGGCGGTACTCGCCGAGTCCTTCCTCGATGCCGAGCGCGGCAAGCGCGTGCTTTCATTCCTCCTGCCGCTGATTGCCTTCGTCGTCATCAGCGCGACGCTCGGCATGTATGTCGCGACGATCCTCTACCTCGTCTTCGCGATGCGCTTCCAGGGTGGTTATGGCTGGCTGCCGACCCTGGTCACGGCCTTTGCGACGGCGGCGTTCTTCTATTTCTCGCTCGAAAAATTCTTCCAGATCGGCCTGCTCAAAGGCCCGATCGAGCCGCTCATCGGCCTCTGAAAGCGGCGGGGATATCAGCATGGACAACGTCGCCAACCTGATGCACGGCTTCTCGGTCGCGCTCACCACACATCATATCCTGCTGATGATGGCCGGCGTGCTGCTCGGCGTGCTCGTCGGCGTCCTGCCGGGGCTCGGCGCCCCCAACGGCGTCTCGCTGCTGCTGCCGCTGACCTTTTCGATGGAGCCGGTCTCGGCGATCATCCTGCTGACCTCGCTCTATTGGGGCGCGCTCTTCGGCGGCTCGACCACCTCGATCCTGTTCAACATTCCCGGTGAGCCCTCATCGGTCGCGACGACCTTCGACGGCCACCCCATGGCCAAGCAGGGGAAGGCGACCGAGGCGCTCTCCTTCGCCTTCCTCTCGGCCGGCTTCGGCGCCATGGCCGGCGTCATCCTGATCACGCTGCTCTCCGGCTGGGTCGCGAAATTCGCGCTGCGCTTCTCCTCGCCCGAATATTTCGCCGTCTACTTCATGACCTTCGCGAGCTTCATCGGGCTCGGCGGTTCCTCGCCGTTCAAGACGGTCGTGTCGATGGCGATCGGCTTCGCGCTGGCGACCATCGGCATGGACTCCGTGTCCGGCAATGTCCGTCTCACCTTCGAGTTCGACGTGCTGCTCGCGGGCGTCAGCTTCCTGATCGCGGTCATCGGCCTGTTCGGCATCGGCGAATTGCTGCTGACCATGGAGGAGGGGCTCAAATTCGACGGCGTCGCCGCCAAGGTCCGCATCGGCGACGTGCTGCGCACCGCCGCGAAGCTGCCGCGCTACTGGCTCGCCTTGCTCCGGTCCTCGCTGATCGGCATCTGGATGGGCATTACGCCGGGCGGGCCGACCGCGGCCTCCTTCATGAGCTACGCCATGGCCAAGCGCTCCTCGCGCAACCCGGCGAAATTCGGCAAGGGCGAGCCCGAGGGCGTGATCGCGCCGGAGACGGCAGACCACGCCGCCGGCTCCGCCGCCATGCTGCCGATGCTGGCGCTCGGCATTCCCGGCTCGGCGACGGCGGCGGTGATGATGGGCGGCCTGATGATCTGGGGGCTCAACCCCGGCCCCACGCTCTTCACCGACCGGCCGGATTTCGTCTGGGGCCTGATCGCCTCGATGTATCTCGGCAACGTCGTCGCGGTGGTGATCGTGCTGGCGACGGTGCCGCTCTTTGCCTCGATCCTGCGCATCCCCTTCTCGATCATCGGGCCGATCATCGTGGTGATCTGCTTCATCGGCGCCTATACCGCCGCGAGCAAGGAGTTCGACATCTGGCTCGCGCTGATCTTCGGGCTCGTCGGCTACGTCTTCAAGAAGCTCGACTATCCGATCGCGCCGCTCGTGCTGGCGATGGTCATCGGAGACAAGGCCGAGGACGCGTTCCGCCAGTCGATGATCTTCAGCCAGGGCTCGCTCTCGATCTTCTGGTCGAACCCGCTGGTCTCGACGCTGATGTCGGTCGGGCTCGCGCTTCTGGTGCTGCCCGTTGTCGGCAGCATCGCTCGCCGCTTGCGTGGCACCAAGGCCGCCAGAACCGTCTGACGGCCGTATCGCCCCTTCGAATGCCGCCCTGTCCGCCATACGAGATGACGCCATGACCGAACCCTACAAGGGCATCCTGCCGATCGCGCCGACCATCTTCCACGACAATGGCGATCTCGATAGCGAGGGCAACAGGCGCGTCATGGACCTGATGGTCGATCAGGGCGTCGACGGCATCTGCATCCTCGCCAACTTCTCGGAGCAGTTCCTGCTGACCGACGAGGAGCGCGATCAGGTCATGCGGCTCTCGCTCGAGCAGGTCGCCGGCCGCGTGCCGGTCATCGTCACCACCTCGCATTTCTCGACGCGCATCGCCGCCGCCCGCGCCAAGGCCGCGGCCAATGCCGGCGCAAAAATGCTGATGATGATGCCGCCCTATCACGGCGCGCTGCTCAAGGCCGACGAGCAGGGCATGATCGAGCATTTCAAGGCTGTCACCGACGCCTGCGGCTTGCCCGTCATCCTGCAGGACGCGCCGCTCTCCGGCGTCACCATGACCGTGCCCTTCATGGTCAGGCTGGCGAAGGAGGTTCCGCTCGTCCGCTATTTCAAGATCGAGGTGCCCGGCACGGCGAACAAGCTGCGCGCCCTGATCGAGGCGGGCGGCGATGCCGTCGTCGGCCCCTTCGACGGCGAGGAGGCGATCACGCTGATGGCCGATCTCGACGCCGGCGCGACCGGCACCATGACATCGGCCATGATCCCGGACCTGATCAAGCCGATCCTCGCCGCCCATGCGGCCGGGGACCGCAAGCAGGCGGCGGCGCTCTATGCCCGCGTGCTGCCGATCATCAACTACGAGAACCGCCAGTGCGGCCTGCGCTCGGCCAAGGCGGTGATGAAGGAAGGCGGCGTGATCAAGTCGGAGGCCGTGCGCCACCCGCTGACGCCGCTGCACCCGAAGACCCGCGAGGGCCTGATCGAGCTCGCGCGTGAGCTGGATCCTCTGGCGCTGCGCTGGGGCAAGTGAGACCGGGGGACGCGGCGGGCGCAGCCGCGCGCCGCTTCGTCTTTACAAAGCGCGGAGGGGCAGCGAGAACACCCGACTGACGGCCGGGCCTGAAGCACGGCGACAGAGGGGAAGTTCCCGACGATGAGCGACGCTTTCATCTGCGGCTATGTCCGCACGCCGATCGGCCGTTTCGGCGGTTCCCTGTCCTCTGTGCGGGCGGATGATCTCGGCGCCGTGCCGCTGAAGGCCCTGGTCGAGCGCTACGCGGGCGTCGATTTTGCTGCAGTGGACGATGTGATCTTCGGCTGCGCCAATCAGGCGGGCGAGGACAACCGCAATGTCGCGCGCATGTCGCTGCTGCTCGCCGGCCTGCCCAAGGAGGTGCCGGGCACGACGATGAACCGGCTCTGCGGTTCAGGGATGGACGCCGTCATCACGGCGGCCCGCGCGATCAAGGCGGGCGAGGCCGAACTGATGATCGCGGGCGGCGTCGAGAGCATGTCGCGCGCGCCCTTCGTGCTGCCGAAGGCCGACAGCGCCTTCTCGCGCCATGCCGAGATCCACGATACCACGATCGGCTGGCGCTTCGTCAATCCGCTGATGAAGCAGCAATACGGCGTCGATTCGATGCCTGAGACCGGCGAGAACGTCGCCGCCGATTGCAATATCAGCCGCGCCGATCAGGATGCCTTCGCCCTGCGCTCGCAGCTCAAGGCTGTCGCCGCCCAGCAGAATGGCCGCCTCGGCAAGGAGATCGTGCCGGTCGTGATCCCGCAGCGGAAGGGCGATGCCATCCGCGTCGAGAGCGACGAGCATCCGCGCGGCGACACCACGCTGGAGAAGCTCGCCAAGCTGCCGACGCCCTTCCGCAAGGAAGGCGGCACCGTCACCGCCGGTAATGCTTCCGGCGTCAACGACGGCGCCGCGGCGCTGATCATCGCCTCGGAGAAGGCCGCGGCGAAATACGGCCTGACCCCGCTGGCGCGCGTCGTCGGTGGCGCTGCCGGTGGCGTCGCGCCGCGGGTGATGGGGCTGGGGCCGATCCCGGCGACCCGCAGGCTCTGCGAGCGTCTGGGGCTGAAACCGACCGATTTCGACATCGTCGAGCTCAACGAGGCCTTCGCCTCCCAGGGCATCGCGGTTCTCCGCGATCTCGGCATCGCCGAGGACGGCGCGCATGTGAACCCGAATGGCGGGGCGATCGCGCTCGGCCATCCGCTCGGCATGTCCGGAGCCCGCATCGCCGGCACCGCCGCGCTCGAATTGTCGCTGACCGGCAAGCAGCGTGCGCTGGCCACCATGTGCATCGGCGTCGGCCAGGGCATCGCCATCGCGCTGGAGCGGGTCTGACCGCCGGGTTTGCGCCGCCCGGGAGCGGCGCCAGGCCGGATTGAGACAGGTCAATTCCAGGGTGCGGGCTCCATCCGGGCCCGCCCCAGAACCATCACGCGATCGACCTGGAAGCCCGAGCGCTGCAGTGCGTCGTGGTCCTGCGGCCAGGCGGCCGAGCGCTCCAGCGAGATCGAGATCCGGGGCAGGCCAAGCTCGACAGCGAGCTGATTGGCAAAGCGCAGCAGCGCATCGACCAGATGCGTCCCCGGCAAGCGCAGCATCGCCAGCTCGAAGATTTCGAGCGTGGTTCCGCCACTGATGGTCTGTGCGACGCGGAAGGTGAACAGGGCATGCGGCATGCCGCGGCCATCGCGCAGGGCAAAGACGCCCCGCGGCCTTGCGCCGTCCTGCGAATGCTCGCGCACGAAGGCGGCCCAGTCGTCGGGCGTTACCTCCGGATGCAGCATGGCGACGAGGCCATAGACGGCGTCGGCTCCGGCCGGCGCGATGCGCGCGACCTCGAAGATGTCATCGCCGGTCACGTGCGGCTCTCCCGATTTTCTGCAGCGCACGGTGGTTGCGGGGGCGATGTTGTCGCATTGATCTGGATCAATTTCGCCGACTAGGGTGCCGAGCGTGCTTTGTGACCCTGCTCGCCTCGGCTATGGTCGTTTCGACAAGCGGGAAGATGCGATCGTGAACTGTCACCCTTCGGCCTGTAGCACTGCGAACCGTGGCGAGGGCAATTGCCGCAGCTGCATGGTTCGCCTGGTGAGCGTCTGCGCGTCACTTTCCGACGACGAGCTGGCGCTGCTTGAATCCCTGGCGCACCCCACGCATTTCGCCTCTGGCGAGACGCTGTTTACGCAGGGGCGCGAGGCTCACTCCGTCTACAATGTCACCGCTGGCGTGGTGCGCCTCTACAAGCTGCTGTCGGACGGTCGTCGCCAGGTTGTCGGCTTCGCCCTGCCGGGGGATTTCCTCGGGCTCGCCATGCGCGATGCCTATGGCTTCTCCGCCGATGCGATCGGCGACGTCGCGGCCTGCGCCTTCTCGCGCGGCGCTTATACCGCGCTGGTCGACGCCAAGCCGCATCTGCTGAAGCGCCTCCACGAATTCGCCACGCACGAGCTGACGCTTGCCCACGAGCAGATGATGCTCCTCGGGCGGCGCACCGCCGAAGAGAAGCTGATCTGTTTCCTGCTCGGCATGCAGCAGCGCTGGGCGCGCCTGGGCAAGCCTTCGGTCACGGTGCCGCTGCCGATGACGCGGCAGGACATCGCCGATTTTCTCGGCCTCACCATAGAGACGGTCAGCCGTACCTTCACCCGCCTCGCCAAGGACAAGACGATCCTGATCGTGCCGGGCGGTGTGCGCGTGATGAATCCCGAGCGGATGAACGCAGTCGCGGCCTGAGACTGCGGTCTCTCGTCGCAACCTGCCAGCCGCTTCCCTTGACCTGAATCAACGCCCGGCCTCAGGCCGCCCGCTAAGCCTCCCGTTCATGGCGCGCTCATGCGCCGGCGACCAAGCGGGAGTCGAATGTGACGGCAACGGCAAGCCAAGTCAGGCAGGCGACTGTCGGCGAAATGATCGGCATGCTGATCGCGACGGCCTGCGTGCTGCCGCTGATCGTGATCTCGGCACTGGCCGAAAACTCCGGCTACGCCTTCCATGCCATGTTAGGCGTCGTAGCGGCTGCCGCCAGCGTGATTCTGATCGCGAACCGCTGTTTCGACGGCACGCCTGCGGCCGAGCCGCAGGAACTCGACGGCAAGCCGAACTACAACATGGAGCCGGTCAAGTTCGCGACCATCGCCGCGATGGTCTGGGGCATCGCCGGCTTCACGGTTGGGCTGCTCATCGCCTCGCAGCTGGCCTTCCCCGATCTCAATTTCGATCTGCCCTGGATCAATTTCGGCCGGATGCGGCCGCTGCACACCTCGGCCGTGATCTTCGCCTTCGGCGGCAACGTGCTGATCGGCACCTCGTTCTACGTCGTGCAGCGCACCTGCCGCGCGCGGCTGGCCGGCACGCTTTCGCCCTGGTTCGTCGTCCTCGGCTACAATCTCTTCATCGTCATCGCCGGCACGGGCTATCTGCTGGGGATCACCCAGGGCAAGGAATACGCCGAGCCCGAATGGTATGCCGACCTCTGGTTGACCATCGTCTGGGTCGTCTACCTCTTGGTCTTCCTCGGCACGGTGATGAAGCGCAAGGAGCCGCATATCTATGTGGCGAACTGGTTCTATCTCGGCTTCATCCTGACCATCGCGGTCCTGCATATCGGCAACAACGTCGCCATGCCGGTCTCGATCCTGTCGCCGAAATCCTACGGCCTCTGGTCGGGCGTGCAGGATGCGATGTTCCAGTGGTGGTACGGCCATAACGCAGTCGGCTTCTTCCTCACCGCCGGCTTCCTCGCGATCATGTACTACTTCGTGCCCAAGCGCGCGGAGCGGCCGATCTACAGCTACCGGCTCTCGATCATCCACTTCTGGGCCCTGATCTTCATCTACATCTGGGCCGGCCCGCACCACCTCCACTACACCGCGCTGCCGGACTGGGCGCAGACCCTGGGCATGACCTTCTCGATCATGCTGTGGATGCCCTCCTGGGGCGGCATGATCAACGGCATCATGACCCTGTCGGGCGCCTGGGATCGGCTGCGCACCGACCCCGTGCTGCGGATGATGGTGGTCTCGCTCGCCTTCTACGGCATGTCGACCTTCGAAGGCCCGCTGATGTCGATCAAGGCGGTGAACGGCCTGTCGCACTACACCGACTGGACCATCGGCCACGTCCATTCCGGCGCGCTCGGCTGGGTCGCCTACATTTCCTTCGGCGCGATCTACTGCCTCGTGCCCTGGCTGTGGAACCGCAAGGGGCTCTACTCGCTCAAGCTGGTGAGCTGGCACTTCTGGATCTCGACGCTCGGCATCGTCTTCTACATCTCGGCGATGTGGGTTTCCGGCATCCTCCAGGGCCTGATGTGGCGCGCCTACACTTCGCTCGGCTTCCTCGAATACTCCTTCATCGAGACCGTCGCCGCGATGCACCCCTTCTATGTGATCCGCGCGATGGGCGGCGCCCTGTTCCTGATCGGCGCGCTGATCATGTCCTTCAACCTCTGGATGACCGTGCGCTCCGAGAGCGCGGCCGAGATGCCGCTCTCCGACGAGGCGCCGGCGCCGCTGGCCATGGCCGTCTGAGGAGCTTCCGGAATGACGAGCATCGAACACAAGCCCGCGCGCCGGTCGCTCTGGGCCAAGCACAAGATATTCGAGACCAACTCGATCATCCTGGTCATCGGCGTGCTGCTGGTGATCTCGGTCGGCGGCCTGGTTGAGATCGCCCCGCTCTTCTACCTGAAGAACACGATCGAGACCGTGCAGGGCATGCGCCCCTACACCCCGCTCGAACTGGCCGGCCGATCCATCTATGTCCGCGAGGGCTGCTACAACTGCCACAGCCAGATGATCCGGCCGCTGCGCGACGAGGTCGAGCGCTACGGGCATTACTCGCTCGCGGCCGAGAGCATGTACGACAAGCCCTTCCAGTGGGGCTCGAAGCGGACGGGGCCTGACCTCGCCCGCGTCGGCGGCAAGTACTCCGACGAGTGGCAGCGGGCGCATCTCGCCGAGCCGCGCGCGGTCGTCCCGCAGTCGATCATGCCGGGCTATCCCTTCCTGGCGAAGACCGAGCTGAACTACAACGACATCGCCGACGAGCTGCGCGCCAACCGCGCCGGCGGCGTGCCCTACACTGACGAGATGATCGCGCAGGCGCAGAGCGACCTGAAGGCGCAGGCGACACCGGACCATCCCGGCCAGTCCGATCTGGAGAAGCGCTATCCGCGGGTGCAGTCGCGTGATTTCGACGGCAACCCCCAGCGCATCACCGAAGCCGACGCCCTGATCGCCTATCTCCAGGCACTCGGCACGCTCGTCGACTTCAAGCTCTACGACGACAAGGCCAACATCCGCTGAGCGAGGCTGCCATGCAAACGACCTATCACTGGCTCGCCGGCTTCGCCCAGTCCGCCGGCCTGATCTACTTCGTCGCCGTCTTCCTCGGCGTCTGCCTCTACGCCTTCTGGCCGAAGAACCGCGCCCGCTTCGAGCAAGCCGCGCTCAATCCGCTGCGCGAGGACTGACCATGGACCAGAACAAGCACGACGCCCCGCATATCGACCCTCACACCGGCATCGCCACGACCGGTCATGAATGGGACGGCATCCGCGAGCTCAACACCCCGCTG
Source organism: Allobosea sp. 10L417 (assembly GCF_056395485.1). Taxonomy (NCBI): domain Bacteria; kingdom Pseudomonadati; phylum Pseudomonadota; class Alphaproteobacteria; order Hyphomicrobiales; family Alloboseaceae; genus Allobosea; species Allobosea sp. 10L417. Next base: position 6,662 of record NZ_JBFTJP010000018.1, on the reverse strand, counting down.
CCGCGCTGGTGGCTTGGCATCTTCTACGCCACCATCGTCTGGGCCTTCGGCTACTGGATCGTCTACCCGGCCTGGCCGCTGCTGACCGACGCCACCAAGGGCGTGATCGGCTACGCCAGCCGGGCCGATATCAGCGCGGACATGGCGCAACTGAAGGCTCAGCGTGCTGTCCAGGCCGCGGGCATGGCCGACGCCACGCCCGCGCAGATCAAGGCCGATGCGGCGCTGTTCCAGATCGCGATGGCGCAGGGAAAGGCGGCCTTCGGCGACAACTGCGCCGCCTGCCACGGCGTCGGCGGCGCCGGGGGCAAGGGCTATCCCAATCTGAACGACGACGACTGGCTCTGGGGCGGTTCGCTCGACGCGATCATGCAGACGCTGCGCCATGGCGTCCGCGTCGCCGGCAATGACGAGACGCGAGTGAGCCAGATGCCGGCCTTCGGCCGCGACGGCATGCTCAAGCGCGACGAGATCAACGCTGTCGCCAACCATGTCCGCGAGCTCGCCGGCCTGTCGACCGAGCCGAAGGCCAACCTGGCGCTTGGGCGCAAGCTCTTCGCCGACAACTGCGCCGCCTGTCACGGCCCCGCCGGCAAGGGCAACCAGGAACTGGGCGCGCCCAACCTGACCGACGCGATAAGCCTTTACGGCATGGACATGGCCTCGCTCACCGAGACCATCACCAACAGCCGGGGCGGCGTGATGCCGGCCTGGGGCGGCCGCCTTGATGAGCCCACGCTGAAGGCGCTGACCGTCTACGTCCATTCGCTGGGGGGAGGGCAGTAGCGTGAGCACCGCCGAGGCCGATCCCGACGACACCCCGCTTTTTGCGGCGTCGCGGAAGGTCTATCCGCAGAGCGTTTCCGGCCCGTTCCGGCGCGCGAAATGGCTCATCCTGTTCCTGTGCCTCGGCATCTACTACCTGCTGCCGTTCCTGCGCTGGGATCGCGGCCCGCATCTGCCTGATCAGGCGGTGCTGGCCGACATCGCCAACAATCGCTTCTACTTCTTCTTCATCGAAATCTGGCCGCAGGAGGTCTACTACTTCACCGGCCTGCTGATCATGGCGGCGTTCGTCCTCTTCCTGATGAACGCCGTCGCGGGCCGGGTCTGGTGCGGCTATCTCTGCCCGCAGACGGTCTGGACCGACCTTTTCCTCGCCGTCGAGCGCTTCTTCGAGGGCGACCGCCGCGAGCGCATGCGCGGCGACGAGGCGCCCTGGAGTTTCGACAAGCTCTGGCGCAAGAGCGCCAAACACGCCGTCTGGCTCGTCATTGCCTGGTGGACCGGCGGCGCCTGGGTGCTCTACTTCGCCGATGCGCCGACGCTGGTGCGGGAGCTTGCGACCTTCACCGCGCCGATCTCGGCCTATGTCTGGATCGCGATCCTAACCTTCACCACCTATTCGCTCGCCGGCATCATGCGCGAGCAGGTCTGCAAGTTCATGTGCCCCTGGCCGCGCATCCAGGCGGCCCTGACCGACGACGAGGCGCTCAACGTCACCTATCGCTACGACCGCGGCGAGCCGCGCGTCTCGGTCAAGCAGGCGCAGAAGCTCAAGGCGCAGGGCGCGCCGGCCGGCGACTGCATCGACTGCCACCAATGCGTCGCCGTCTGCCCGGTCGGCATCGACATCCGCGAGGGCGCCCAGCTCGACTGCATCCAGTGCGGCCTGTGCATCGACGCCTGCGATACGGTGATGGCCAAGATCGACCGTCCCAAGCGGCTCATCGCCTATGACACCGAGATCAACGTCAAGCGGCGCATTGCCGGAAAGCCAGCCGTCTACAGCCCGCTGCGGACGCGCACGTTGATCTATGCGGCGCTGATCCTCGTCGTCGGCGGAGCCATGATCTGGCAGCTTGCGACGCGTCGCACCGCCGATATCTCGGTGCTGCACGAGCGCGCGCCACTCTTCGTGACGCTGAGCGACGGCTCGATCCGCAACGCCTATGCGGTGCGCCTGCTCAACAAGCGCCCGGATGTCCGCCCCTTCGCGCTCACCGTCGATGGCCTGCCGGGCATCCGCATCGACGCGGTCGGCGTCGCACCCACCGCCGATCTCCGACCGGTCGTGAACGTCGATCCGGACACCTCGCGAGAAGTGCGTGTCCTCGTCACCGTGCCGGCAGGCGTGCCGCTCGATGCGTCTCAGCCCATCACCATCACCGCCTCGGATCTCTTCGCCGGGGAAACCGTGCGCGCAACCGACCACTTCATGGCGCCCGGAGGCAAACCATGAGCTGCTGCGGAGTTTTCCTGATGTCCTGCGACACCCCCGCCGCCCCGCGCCCGCGCCGCCCTTTCCGGCTCACCGGGCGCATGGTTGCAGCGATGCTGGTGCTGTTCTTCGGTGTCATCATCTCGGTCAATGCGACGATCATGACGGTGGCGCTGCGGACCATGCCGGGGGTCGAGACCCGCAGCGCCTATGAGGACGGCCAGCACTTCAACCAGGAGATCGCGCGCCAGCACGAGCGCGACGCGCGCGGCTGGAATGCCGCGGCCACGCTCGCAAGGCAGGGCGAGGGCGCGGCGCTCGACGTGACGCTGGCCGACCGGCTCGGCCAGCCGCTCTCCGGCTTCACGGGGACGGCGCGGCTGCGCCACCCCGCTACCTCCGCGCGCGACCACAGCGTCGCGCTGAGCGAACGCCAGCCGGGGCGCTACGAGGCGCGCTTCGACCGTATCGACGCCGGTGCCTGGATCCTCGAGCTGAAGGCGCGTCGCGGCGAGGAGGTCGTCTTCGTCTCGCGCAGCCGCATCACCCTGCCGGAGAAGTGAGATGGCGGCGCAGGATCTTTCCGTCTTCGTGCGCCATCGCGATGGCGGCGTCGCCAGCATGGAGCTCGCGGTCGACGGCATCCGCTGCGCCGGCTGCATGCAGGCGATCGAGAGCGGCCTCGGCCGCGAACCCGCCATTCTCGGCGCCCGCGTCAATCTCGCCCTGAAGCGCGTCTCGGTCGAATGGCGCGAAGCGCTGCTGCGGCCGGAAGCTGTCGTCGACAAGCTCGCGGCGCTCGGCTTCAAGGCCTATCCCTTCGTGCCCGAGCGGCAGGAGGAGGGCGCCGCCACCGAGGAGCGCGGCCTGCTGCGCCGGCTGGGCGTTGCCGGCTTCGCCTCGATGAACATCATGCTGCTCTCGGTCGCGGTCTGGTCCGGCAACAGCGGTGACATCGACCCGACGACGCGGGACTTCTTCCATTGGCTTTCGGCGCTCATCGCCTTGCCGACGGCGGCCTATGCCGGCCGGCCGTTCTTCGAGAGCGCACTCAGGGCGCTGAAGGCCGGCGCGGTCAACATGGACGTGCCGATCACCATCGGCGTCGTGCTGGCGCTCGCCATGTCGGTAGCGGAAACCTGGACCCATGGCCGCCACGCCTATTTCGACGGCGTGGTGATGCTGCTCTTCTTCCTGCTGATCGGGCGCTATCTCGACCAGCTGATGCGGCGGCGCACCCGCGACCTCGCCGGCAATCTTGCCGCCCTCAAGGCCGAGACCGCGACGCGGCTGGCCGATGACCGCAGCTGGACGATCACGCCGATCGCGGCGATCGCGGCGGGCGACCGCGTTCTCGTGCGTCCAGGCGAGCGCGTCTCGGTCGATGGCGTTGTCGAGACCGGCCGCTCCGCGCTCGACCAGAGCCTCGTCACCGGCGAGACAGCCCCTGTTGCGATCGGCCATGGCGAGCGCGTCCATGCCGGCACGCTCAACCTCACCGGCGCGCTGACGGTGCGGGTCGAGGCTGCCGGGCAGGGCACGCTGCTCGACGAGATCGACCGGCTGATGAGTCAGGCCGTGGGCAGCCGCTCGCGCTATGTCCGCCTGTCGGACCGGGCGGCGCGGCTCTATGCGCCGGTGGTCCACACTTTGGCGGCCACGACATTCCTCGGCTGGCTGGCATGGGGGCTGGCGTGGCCGGAGGCGCTGATGATCGCCGTCACCGTGCTGATCATCACCTGCCCCTGCGCGCTTGGGCTTGCGATCCCGGCGGTGCAGGTCGTCGCGGCTTCCGCCCTGTTCAAGCGCAAGATCATGCTGAAGGAGGGCGATGCGCTGGAGCGCCTCGCGGAAGCCGACATCGCCGTCTTCGACAAGACGGGAACGCTGACCCTGCCCGAGCCGGACATCCTCAATCCCGAGGCTTTGCCGCTTGAGCGCCGCGCCGAGATCGGTGCGCTCGCGGCGGCCAGCACCCACCCGCTGGCACAGGCTCTGGCGCGCGCGCTCGGAGGCGCGTCCGCAAGGTCCGATGTCCGCGAGGAACGCGGTCAAGGCCTGACGGCAGGCGAAGGCAACGACGAGCAGCGGTTAGGCAGCATCGCCCTCTGCGGGGCTGAGGCCGAAGCTGAGTCGGTGAAGGCGCTTCATCCCGGCGCCTCGCTGATCGCTTATCGCCACGGTTCCTGCTGCACTGTTCTGGCGCTCGGCCAGAGCCTGCGTCCCGCGGCGCGCGAGACGATCGACGCGCTGCGCGCGGCGGGGCTGGAAATCGCGATCCTCTCCGGCGACCGCCCGGAGGCCGTCGCGCCGATCGCGGCCGAGCTTGGCATCGCGCATGTGCAGGCCGGCCTGCTTCCGGGCGACAAGCTCAACCTGCTCGACAGCATGGCGGCGAATGGCCGCAAGGTGCTGATGGTCGGCGATGGCCTCAACGATGCGCCGGCGCTCGCGGGTGCCCATGTCTCGATCTCGCCGGTGAGCGCGACCCATCTCGCGCAGGCGGCGGCCGATGTCGTTTTCCTGGGTGACAGCCTTGCCCCGGTCTCCGCAGCGATCGAGATCGCACGGAAGGCGCGCGGGCTGATGCTGCAGAACCTTTGGTTCGCCGTGCTTTACAACGCGATTGCGGTGCCGATCGCGATTGCCGGGCTGGCGACGCCGCTCGTCGCCGCCGTCGCCATGTCCGGCTCGTCGCTGGTGGTGACGCTCAACGCCTTGCGCGCACGCGGCCGCGGGGCTTCCTCGGAGGCAGATGCATGAACATCATCGTGATCCTGTTTCCCCTCGCCCTCGGACTCGGTCTGATCGGGCTCGGCGCCTTCTTCTGGTGCATGCGCAGCGGCCAATTCGCCGATCTGGAGGGGGCGGCCTGGCGCGTCCTGCAGGATGACGACACGCGGGACTGAGTTCTGCCTCGCCTGTTAACAACGGCTCGGATTCATGGGGCCTTAACCCTGCCGGGCTAGCACTGGGTGACTGGTTAACGAGTTATCGTGTTCGCCCAAGCCCATGCACAAACTTGACCGTCACCGCCGCGCGAACGTCATCGTTTCCGAGGCTTATAGCGCCGACCAAGCCGACGAATCCTTCCAGGCTCCGGTGTCGCCGCGGGCTGTCCGGCGCCCCGTGGAAGAGGCGCAGGAGAAGCCTTGCGTCCGGCCCGAGAACGTGCGTTTCAGCCGCACGCCCGACAAGCTGCGCAAGGCGGCGCAAGTCGAGCGAGAGCAGGCTGTTCCCGCTTCGACCGAATCCAGGGCGATAGCTGTTCCAGCGCCGCCGGCCAGTACGAATCGCGTCCGTTTCTGGCGGACGCCGGACCATCTCATCAAGAAGGTCTGGGGCACTCCGGAGAGCGAGGATGCATCGCTTGCCGAGCCGCTGGACGCGCCTGACGAGGCGATGGCCCCGATCATCGAGGAGCCCTTCGAGGTGACCGGCGAGGTCGTCTGGCCGGAGACGGTTGCCGAGGCCGAGGAGGCCACGACGCCGCTCGCCTTCATTTCCGACCACGCCTTCTGGGAATGCGTGCCCGAGGCCGAGCGCGACGACGCCGAGTTTTCGTTCGAGACCGTCACGCCCCCTGCGAGATGGTCCGCCGCCACCACCCCGGCTGCGGCCGACACCGTTTCCGAAGAGCCGCCACGGGCTCAGGGCGGCGCGCGGGCACAGCCCGAGGCCAAGCGGCCCGAGGCCGCGCCGCTCGCCGTTTCGGCTCCGCTCATCGTTCCCGCCTGGTCGGGTCTGAATTGGGGTCAGAGCTATCAGGTGAGCTTCCAGATCTCCGTGCCGTCCTGGTGTGCGCCGGCCGCCGAGATCGAGCCGGTCGAGAATGACGTTCCCGTCCCGGTCGACCCCGTGATCGCCGTGAAGCCCGGAGTGCCGCTGGCACGCAGCACGCGCCCTGTGGTCGAGCCCGCGCCCGAGCCGGTCGTTGTGCCCGAGCCCGTCATGGTTCAGCCGACCAAGGCCGCCCCCTTCAAGGCCAAGCATCGCCTCGTCGAGCTGCCGGTGATGCAGGATGCCGGCTTCCAGCTCCCGCCGATCGAGTTTTTGACCGAGCCGCCTGTGGCACAGGCCGAGGCGATGCCGGTCGAGGTCCTCCAGCAGAATGCCGGCCTGCTCGAAGGCGTGCTCGAAGATTTCAATATCAGGGGCGAGATCGTCCAGGCCTGCCCCGGCCCGGTGGTGACCCTCTATGAGCTCGAACCCGCCCCCGGCATCAAAAGCTCGCGGGTGATCTCGCTGGCTGACGACATCGCGCGTTCGATGAGCGCGGTCTCGGCCCGTGTCGCGGTGGTGCAGGGCAAGAACGCCATCGGCATCGAATTGCCCAACAGCAAGCGCGAGACCGTCTTCCTGCGCGAGCTCCTCGCCAGCCAGGATTTCGAGGCAACCAAGCACAAGTTGGCGCTCTGCCTCGGCAAGACCATCGGATCGG
>NZ_JBFTJP010000017.1:0-58552 GCF_056395485.1 Allobosea sp. 10L417 | reverse complement strand
GGTCTTGCCGAGGCAGAGCGCCAACTTGTGCTTGGTTGCCTCGAAATCCTGGCTGGCGAGGAGCTCGCGCAGGAAGACGGTCTCGCGCTTGCTGTTGGGCAATTCGATGCCGATGGCGTTCTTGCCCTGCACCACCGCGACACGCGCCGAGACCGCACTCATCGAACGCGCGATGTCGTCAGCCAGCGAAATCACCCGCGACGACTTCGTCCCCGGAGCAGGCTCAAGCTCATAGAGGGTGACCACCGGGCCGGGCCGGACCTGCGTGATCTCGCCGCGAACGCCGAAGTCCTCGAGCACGCCTTCAAGCAGTGTCGCGTTCTGCTCCAGCGCGTCGGTCGAGACGGCGTTGGCCGCGACCTTTTTCGGCTCGGCCAGATAGGTCAGCGGCGGCAGCTCGAAGCCTTCCCGGTCGAGGAGCGAGGGCTGCGCCTCGCGCTGCATACGCTTGCCGGGTTTGGGCGCCGCGCGCGGCATGGCCACCCGCGGCGCGTTGAGATCGCGCAGATCCTGCGGATCGTCATCGAGATCGAAGGGGGCGTCGATGTCATCCTGAGCCCGGCCCTTCGCCAGGGAGGGACGCGCGCCCGGAAGCGGTTCGGGATCGAACTCGGGAAGGCTGCGGCGGCTGGCGGGCGCTTCGCCGAACTGCGGCTCGCGGCGCACGCGGCCGCTTTCATCGCGCGGGACGACGCCTCGATCGACGGCGGGTTCGGGTGGCTGCGGCAGGCGGCGCAGGATGGCGGCGCGCAGGGCCATGGCGCCATGGGCGAGCCAGCCGATCAGGATCACGGTAATGCCGGGCTCGTCGTCACGGCGCTCCTCGCCGTCCGACCAGCTATCCTCGGCCTCGTCGCCATCGAGCGCAGAGTCGTCGTCGGTGACGAAGCCGAAGCCGGCGGCGGCGGTGACGGCGAGAATGGCGATGCCGGCATAGAGGAAACCGACGAGGCTGCCGACGGCGCTGCCGGCAATGCCGGCGATGTTGCGTGTGCCGAAGAGCAGCCCGTCGCCGATGACGCCTCCCATGCCGGTCGGCAGCGGCCAGCGCGGCGTGGCCGGCAAGGCGCTGGCCACGGCGGCGGTCGCAGCGACGCCGACGACCCAGAGGCCGAGCTTGAGCGCGCCGCGATCGAAGAGATGGAAGCGCATGAGCCTAAGCGCCCAGATCATCGGCGGGAAGAGCAATGCGATGACGCCAAGGCCGATGAGCTGCATCAGCAGATCGGCGACCATGGCGCCGGGGCGCCCGAGCCAGTTGCGAACGGCGCCGCTGGTGGCGTTGTTCAGGCTGGGATCATCGACCGACCAGCTCGCGAGCGCGACGGCGATCGCGACCATCAGGGCCAGCACGCCAAGCCCGGTCAGCTCCGAGGCACGGCGCGACAGGAACTCCCGCACCGGATCGGGCAGGCGGTCCATGAGCGATTGGGAGCGGCGAATGGTGCGCATGCGGCTTTCGGGTCGTGTCCGGACTGTCGGGCCGCATCATTCCGGCCATCAGGAAGAGGTTAGGAAGGCGAGGTTAAGACCCGCTTAACCTTGAACGCTATGCACCGCCTCCCGCCGCCGGATGTCGGGAGGCCGCGGAGCCGGAGCGCGCGGGGCCGGCGGCAAGAAGAGAAAACCCCGGCGGTTGCCCGCCGGGGTCCGGGATTCACGTGAAACCTGCAGGAGATCACATATTGTAAGCGCGCTCGCCGTGCTCGGCGATGTCGAGACCCTCGCGCTCTTCATCGGTGGTGACGCGCAGGCCGACGATCACGTCGACGATCTTGTAGAGGATCGCCGAGCCAACGCCGCTGAACACCAGCGTGAACAGCACCGCCTTCACCTGCGCCATGACGGCCGGGCCGAACTCGTAGGCGGCGACGACGAGTTCGCCGGGCTTGCTTGAATAATCCGGGATACCCCCGCCGCCGAGAGCGGTGTTGACCAGGATGCCGGTCGCGATCGCGCCGATGATGCCGCCGACGCAGTGGATGCCGAAGACGTCGAGCGAGTCGTCATAGCCGAGCGCGTTCTTCACCGTCGTGCAGAAGACGAAGCACACGACACCGACGACGAGCCCGAGGACGATCGAGCCCATCGGGCCGGCGAAGCCGGCCGCCGGGGTGACGGCGACGAGGCCGGCGACCGCGCCCGAGACCATGCCGAGCATCGAGGGCTTGCCCTTGACCGCCCATTCGACAAAGAGCCAGCCCAGCGCGGCGGCTGCCGTGGCGACGAAGGTGTTGATCATGGCGAGCGCGGCGGTGCCGTTGGCTTCGAGGTTCGAGCCGGCGTTGAAGCCGAACCAGCCGACCCAGAGCAGCGCGGCGCCGATCAGAGTCATCGTCAGCGAGTGCGGCGCCATCAGCTCCTTGCCGAAGCCGATGCGCTTGCCCATCAGAATGCAGCCGACGAGGCCGGCGATGCCAGCGTTGATGTGGACCACCGTGCCGCCGGCGAAGTCGAGCGCGCCCCATTTGAAGAGCATGCCGGCATCGGCATTGACCGCGTCGAGCGCGGACTGCGCCGCAGCCTTGCCGTCCGCGCCGGCCTCGGCCAGCGCCTTGGCGGCGTTGCCGACCGCGTCAGGCCCGCCCCAGTACCAGACCATGTGGGCCATCGGGAAATAAATGAAGGTGACCCAGAGCACCGTGAACAGCAGCAGCGCGGAGAACTTCATGCGTTCCGCGAAGGCGCCGACGATCAGCGCCGGCGTGATGCAGGCGAAGGTCATCTGGAAGCAGATATAGACGAATTCGGGGATGTAGACCCCGTTCGAGAACGTGCCCGCCACGGTGGTTGCGTCGACGCCGCGCAGGAAGGCCTTCGAGAAGCCGCCGACGAAGTCGTTCAGCCCGCCGCCATTGGTGAAGGCGAGCGAATAGCCATAGGCGACCCAGAGGATGCAGACGACGCTGACGATGGCGAAGACCTGGGTCAGCACCGAGAGCATGTTCTTGGAACGGACGAGGCCGCCATAGAAGAGGGCGAGGCCCGGGATCGTCATGAGCAGGACGAGGATCGTCGAGCTCATCATGAAGGCGACGTCGCCCTTGTTGGGAACGGGCGGGGCGGCCGCCGGGGCCTGGGCGAGCGCGACGCCGGCCGAAACGGCGGCCAGTGCGAGGCCGATCGATCCGGCCCGCAGGGAAGTCCTCAAATTCATCGTCTAAAACTCCTGAAGGGTCGGGCTCAGAGGGCGTCGGCGTCGGTCTCGCCGGTGCGGATGCGCACGGCTCTCTCGATCGAGGAAACGAAGATCTTGCCGTCACCGATCTGGCCGGTGCGGGCCGCGGCGGTGATCGCCTCGATCACCTGCGGGACGAGCTCGTCGGAGACAGCGACCTCGATCTTGATCTTCGGCAGGAAGCTCACGGCATATTCGGCGCCGCGATAGATTTCCGTATGCCCCTTCTGGCGACCGTAGCCTTTGACTTCGGTCACCGTCAGGCCGTGCACGCCGATGGCGGTGAGCGCGTCGCGCACCTCCTCCAGCTTGAACGGCTTGATGATTGCCATCACGATTTTCATGTGCTGGGTTTCCCCGTTTGCGCCGCCCGGTCGTCAGCCCCGGCGATCTCGTTGCACCTCGCGCGCCCTGCGGTCGCAGTGCGTCGCACCATGCAATTCAAGGGACGTGCCAACCCGCTCCGGGAGCCTCAAGGGGGCATCCGGAGGTCAAATGAGGGGAATCAGATGTTGGGAAAGCAGGCTCTGCCTAGAAAATAGGCATGAGATTATCGGAGAAGCATGCGCCCAAAATATCGTCAGCCCAGATCCGGCCGGGGCCGGATGAGCCCTTCCTGGGCGACGGAGGCGACGAGGCGGCCCTGCCGATCGAAGACGAGGCCGCGCGAGAAGCCCCGGGCGCCCGAGGTCGAAGGGCTGTCCTGCGAGTAGAGAAGCCACTCATCGGCCCGGAACGGACGATGGAACCACAATGCATGGTCGAGGCTGGCGCCCTGGATCTTCTGGTCGAAGACCGTGGTGCCGTGCGCGATCAGGCTGGAATCGAGCAGCATCAGGTCGGAGGCATAGGCCAGCACGCTCTGATGGAAAGCCGGCTCGTCCGGAAGGGTTTCCATCGCCCGGATCCAGACGTTGAACTTCGGCTCCATCTTGCCGCCGGTGCGATAACGCTCGAGTTCGACAGGGCGGATCTCGATCGGCCGCTTGCGCTGATAATAGGCCTGTATGGCATCCGGCATATGCGGCAGGACGCTCTTGGCCATCTCCTCCCGATCCGGCAGCTCTTCCGGCATCGGCACGCTCGGCATCGGCATCTGGTGCTCGAAGCCGGGCTCGTCGACCTGGAAGGAAGCGGACATGGCGAAGATCGCCTCGCCCTTCTGGATGGCGAGCACGCGCCGCGTCGTGAAGGACCGGCCGTCGCGCAGCCGGTCGACTTCATAGACGATCGGAATCTCCGGGTCGCCAGGCAGCAGGAAATAGGCATGCAGCGAATGCGGCTGCCGGCCCTCCACCGTCTTGCAGGCGGCATAAAGCGACTGCGCGATGACCTGCCCGCCGAAGACGCGCGGCCAGTTCGACTTGGGGCTGCGACCGCGGAACAGGTTGCGCTCGAGCGGCTCGAGGTCGAGAATCGCCGTCAGGGAGGCGCTGATCTGGGACATGGCGGCGGGCATCGCGGTCAGTTGACGGAGCGGCTGGCGGCCCCCACAGGAACAGCCGGTTCGTCTCGCATCAGCAACGAGGCGTCCCGTGCCGTCAAGACGCTTGCCGAAGGAGCAGCAGCATGGCCATCGAGCGGGATTCCGACATGGGCATCGTCATCGCGGGTGGGGGAATCGCGGGGCTGACCCTGGCGCTGGCGCTGAAGCAGGCGCTGGGGAACGATTTCGCGATTACGCTGGCCGATCCGGCGCTGGCTGCGCCGCCGCGCGCCGACAACCGCGCCTACGCGGTGGCGGCCGGTGCCCGCGCGATGTTGGAGACGCTGGGCATCTGGGACGCCGTCGCAGGCTCTGCGCAGGCGATGATGGAGATGATCGTCTCGGACAGCCGCACGAATGATGCGGTGCGCCCGGTCTTCCTGACCTTCGACGGCGAGGTCGAGCCCGGCCAGCCCTTCGCCCATATGGTGGAGAACGCAGCGCTGGTGGCCGCGCTCAAGGCGGCCTGCGAGCGGGAAGGCGTCGAGCTGCGCGCGACCGGGGTGCGCCGTTTCACGGCAGAAGAAGCTGCGGTTGGGGTCGTCTTCGGTGACGGCTCGCGCGGCGAGGCTACGCTGCTGGTCGCTGCCGACGGCGCGCGCTCGAAGCTGCGCGAGCAGGCCGGCATCGGCTGGGTCGGCTGGGGCTATGGCCAGTCCGGCATCGTCGCGACGATCGGGCATGAGCGTCCGCATGGCGGCCGGGCCGTCGAACATTTCCTGCCGTCCGGCCCCTTCGCGATCCTGCCGCTCGCCGATGGTGGCACCCTCGGCCACCGCTCCTCGATCGTCTGGACCGAGAGGAGGGAGAATGTCCCGGCCCTGCTCTCGCTCGATGCTGCCGACCTGCTGGCCGAGATCGAGACGCGTTTCGGGCTCGAGCTTGGCGAGATCACGCTCGAAAGCGCTGTGAGCGCGCATCCGCTCGGCTTCGGTGTGGCCCGGCGCTTCGTGGCTGAGCGATTCGCGCTGCTCGGGGATGCCGCGCATCTGATCCACCCCATCGCGGGGCAGGGACTCAACCTCGGACTCAAGGATGTCGCGGCGCTGGCCGAGACCATCGTCGATGCGGCCCGGCTCGGGCTCGATCCCGGCTCGCTCGACGTGCTCGAAGGCTATGAGAAGGCCCGCCGCTTCGACACCGTGGCGATGGGCGCGGTCACTGACGGGCTGAACCGGCTGTTCTCGAACGATGCGACGCCGATCAGGCTGGCGCGTGACTTCGGCCTGGGGGTCGTCGACCGGCTTCCGGGACTGAAGCGGTTCTTCATCCGCGAGGCAGCGGGTGTCGCGGGCGCGCCGCCTCGGCTGCTCAGGGGCGAGTTGCTTTGACGGCCGTCATGGTCGGGCTTGACCCGACCATCTCGGAAACCAGAGCCTTCTCGTCCTGAGATTCTCGGGTCGCCGCTATGCGGCGCCCCGAGAATGACGACTGGTCTCAATCCTCCAGCGGCCGGGCCTCTTCCGGCAGCATGATCGGGATGCCGTCACGGATCGGATAGGCGAGCTTCGCCGCCCGGCTGATCAGCTCCTGCTTCGCGGCATCGTATTCGAGCGTCGCCTTGGTCAGCGGGCAGACCAGGATTTCGAGCAGCTTGGGGTCGATACGGGTGCTGCGGTCGGCTTCGGTCATTCGGTTCGTCCTGTTCAGCCGCGCTTGCGCGGCAGGTCGGCCAGCATGCCGGCGGCCACCATCAGTTTCGGCAAGGTGAGGCCGGAACTCGCGATTGCGTTGACGGTCGAGCGGGTCCGTTCCGCCTCCTCGCCGCGCTCGGCAAGCCAGCTGTCCAGTGTGCCTTCGCCCTTGCCGGATGCGGAAGCCTCCTGGGTCAGGTTGGAGTGGGCGTCGTCGAGGGTTTCGAGCGCGCGCTCGCGGGCAAGGCGCTCGTAGTCGTCAGTCGCGGGGACGGCTGACGCCGCTGTCTTCAAGCTCGACAGGCCGAAGAGCGCGTCGATGCCGAAATGGATACGGGCGACATCGCCGATCTCGCGCTTGCTGCGCTCGGCGATGTCGACGATGTCCGTCGCCTCGGCCATCGCCGGCAGGCTGGCGACGCGGGTGGCCAGTGCTTCGGGCACGCCTTCGGAGGTCAGCACGGCGATGCGGGCGAGGCGGACCTGCGAGGCGGCCTCGGGTAGCAGGCTGCCGAGCTCGGCCGACAGCTCTTTCACGCCCCTGGCATAATGGGCGATCGTCTGCTCGATGGTGCCGGGCTTGGCGACCCCGCGACGCAGGAACCAGCCCATGCGGTTGGTGACGAGTTCCTGGGCGGCGGCATAGAGACCGAGCTGGGTCTTGCCGGGGATCTTGGCGTCGAGCGCGTCGATGTCACCGTTGAGGGCGATCAGGTCGAAGGAGTCGCGGGCGATGGCGTAGGCGGCGGCGATGGCCGGTGCGCCCGAGCGGGTTAGCGCGGCCAGGACCGGGACCAGAGCCGGGCCGCCGCGGTTGACGATCGCATTGGCGAGCTGCGTCGCCACGATCTCGCGCCGCAGCTTGTGGCTGGCGATGGCGTCCGGATAGGCGTCCCGCAGGGCCTTCGGGAAATAGCGGACGAGCTCGCTGGCGAGATAGGGATCGTCCGGCACGGAGGATTCGAGCAGTGCGTCGTGCAGCGAGAGCTTGGCATAGGCCAGGAGCACGGCGAGTTCCGGCCGGGTCAGGCCTTCGCTACGCTTCTCGCGCTCGGCGAGCTGGGCGTCGCTCGGCAGATACTCGACCGAGCGGTCGAGCCGTCCGTCCTGCTCCAGCGTCTGCATCAGGAAGCGCAGGCCGGGCGTCGCCGCGGCGCCCTGCGCCTCGGTGAGCGAGAGGGCGAGCGTCTGCAGATAGTTGTTGCGCAGGACGAGATCGCCGACCTCGTCGGTCATCGCCGCCAGCAATTCGTTGCGCTTGTCTTCCTGGAGGCGGCCGTCCTTCACCGGGCCGGCGAGCGCGATCTTGATGTTGACCTCGACGTCCGAGGTGTTGACGCCGGCCGAGTTGTCGATCGCGTCGGTGTTGAGCTTGACGCCCTTGCGGGCAGCCTCGATGCGGCCGCGCTGGGTCACGCCGAGATTGGCGCCTTCCCCGATGACCCGCGACCTGAGATCGTTGCCGGTGATGCGGATCGCGTCATTGGCGCGGTCGCCGACCTGTGCGTCGGTCTCGTCGCTGGCGCGGATATAGGTGCCGATTCCGCCGAACCAAAGCAGATCGACGCGCGCCTTGAGGATCGCCGTCATCAGCTCGGGCGGTGAGACTTCGGCCTTGTCGAGGTCGAGCAGGGCACGGACCTCCGCGGAGAGCGGGATGCTCTTGGCCTGGCGCGAGAAGATGCCGCCGCCCTTCGAGATCAGCGTCTTGTCGTAGTCAGCCCAAGACGAGCGCGGCAGTGCGAAGAGGCGCTGGCGCTCGGCCAGCGAGGCGGCAGGGTCCGGATTCGGATCGAGGAAGATGTCGCGGTGGTCGAAGGCCGCAACGAGCTTGATCGCCGGCGAGAGCAGCATGCCGTTGCCGAAGACGTCGCCGGACATGTCGCCGACGCCGGCGACCGTGAAGGGCGTCGTCTGGATGTCGATATCGACCTCGCGGAAGTGGCGTTTCACCGCCTCCCAGCCGCCGCGGGCCGTGATGCCCATGCCCTTGTGGTCGTAGCCCTGCGAGCCGCCGGAGGCGAAGGCGTCGCCGAGCCAGTGGTGCTTCTCCAGCGAGATCGCGTTGGCGGTGTCGGAGAAGGTCGCAGTGCCCTTGTCGGCGGCGACGACGAGATAGGGATCGTCGCCGTCATGGCGCACCGTATCCGGCGGCGGCACGATCGTCTCGCCATCGAGATTGTCGGTGAGCTCTAGCAGGTTGCGGATGAAGATGCGGTAGCTCTCGGTGCCCTCGGCCAGCCAAGCGGCACGGTCGGAGGCCGGAGGCAGCTGCTTCGGAACGAAGCCGCCCTTGGCGCCGACCGGCACGATCACGGCGTTCTTGACCTGCTGCGCCTTGACCAGGCCCAGCACCTCGGTGCGGAAGTCCTGCGGCCGGTCCGACCAGCGCAGGCCGCCGCGGGCGACCTTGCCGAAGCGCATATGGACGCCCTCGACACGTGGCGAATAGACGAAGATCTCGTAGAGCGGGCGCGGCAGCGGCAGGCCGTCCACCTTCGCGCAATCGAATTTGAAGGTGATGGTCTGACGCGGATGGCCGTCCGGGCCGGTCTGGAAGAAATTGGTGCGCAGCGCAGCGTCGACCAGATTGATCAGGCGACGCAGGATGCGGTCTTCGTCGAGGCTGGTGACGGCGTCGAGCGCCTCCTCGATCTCGGCGCGCTTCTGGGCCATGCGCTGCTCGCGCTCGCCGGCCGGAACGCGCGGGTCGAACTTGGCATTGAAATAGGCGATCAGGCCCGAGGCGATGTCGGCGTGGCGGGTCAGCGCATCGGCGATATAGCCCTGCGCATAGGGCGCGCCGGCCTGGCGGAGATAGCGGCCGAAGGCGCGCAGCAAAGCGGCCTCGCGCCAGGCAAGGCCGGCGGCGAGGACGAGCTGGTCGAAGCGGTCGGATTCGGCGAGGCCGCGGAACTGCGCCATCAGGGCGGCCTCGATCGTCGGATCGAGATGCTCGATGTCGATCTCGCCGTCGTCGGCGCGCTCCAGCGACATGTCATGCAGCCAGACGCGGGCGTTCTCGCCGGTGCCCTGTGGCATGACGTTGTAAGTCCGCTCGTTGACGACGCGGAAGCCCATGTTCTCGAGCACTGGCACGCGGGCGGACAGCGAGATCGGCGCTCCGCGCGAGAAGACCTTGAGATTGGCGCGCTTGGCGTCGTCGCCCTCGCGCCGGTAGAGGTTGACGGCCCGGCCGCGCTCCGGCGTCAGCTGCTGCAGCATCTCGATGTCGACAAGCGCATCGGCGGCAGAGAAGCGTTCGCGATAAGCGGCGCCGAAGGCCTCGGCGTAGCGTTCGGCCAGTGCGCGAGCGGCCGGCCCGGCCTTCTCCTGATCGAGCACGTCCTTGAGGCCGTCGCCCCAGGTGCGGACGATGGCGCTGATGCCGGCCTCGAGCGTGGCGCGGTCGATGCGCGGCGTTTTGCCCTCGTCGCGGCCGATGATGTAGTGGGTGCGCGAGAGCGGGCCTTCCGGATAGGCCGGATAGGCGGCCGAGATGCGGCCGTTATAGATCCGCGCCAGGAATTCGCCGACGCGCTGACGGACCGTGGTGTCGTAGCGATCCTTCGGGATGAAGACGAGGATCGAGACGAAACGGTCGAACTCGTCGACGCGGGCAAGCGCCCGGATGCGCGGGCGCTCGGTGAGCTGCAGGATGTCGAGTGCGAACTGCTCCAGGGTCGTCACATCGATCTGGAAGAGCTCGTCGCGCGGATAGGCGTCGAGCACGTTCATCAGCGCGCGGCCGGAATAGCTCGCCGGATCGAAGCCGATGTTCTTGGCGACGCGCGCGACCTTCAGCCTGAGATAGGGGATGGCGCGAGCCGAGCCGGTATAGGCGTTCGAGGTCAGGAGGCCGACGATGCGCAGCTCGCCGTCGAGCCGGCCGTCCGGCGTGAACAGCTTGACGCCGACATAGTCGAGATGGACGCGACGGTGGACCAGGCTCTTGACATTGGCCTTGGTGATGATGAGCGCCTGGGGCTTGGCCAGGAAGGAACGCACCTCCGGCGTGGTCGTCACCAGCTCGCGGCCCTTGCGCAGCACCTTGACGGAGGGGTCGCGCAGGATGCCGAGGCCCGAGCCCTCGATCGGGTCGGCCGCGACGTCGCCGCCAGGGAACCGGTAGGCGCGGATGCCGAGCAGGGTGAAGTTGTCGCCGGCGATCCATTCGAGGAATTGCAGCGCCTCGGTGATCTCGTCCTCCGGCAGCGGCGGCGGGTTGGCGCGATAGGCCTGTATCACTTCGGTGATACGGCCGCGCATCGCGGCCCAGTCGTCGACCGCGAGCGCGACATCGGCATAGACATGCTCCAGGCCGGCGCGCAGCTTTTCGCGCGCTGCGGGCGTGTCGATGCGCGGGATATGGATATGCAGCAGGCTTTCCCGCCGCGTGCCTTCCGGCGCGCGGCCGGTCGCTTCGCCGGCGAGCGAGACGAACTTGCCCTCGGCATCGCGCGCCACCGCCAGGATCGGATGCGCGACGAGGCGCGGCTCGTAGCCCTGATCCTGCAGCTCCGCGAGCGTCGAATCGAGCAGGAACGGTTTGTTGTCGTTGACGACTTCCAGGATGGTGACCTGGCGCTGGCGGTCACCCTCGCCGAACGCGTCGTCGCGGAAGCGCAGGTTGATCGTCTCGGGCTTGCGAGGCTCGGCCAGGTGCTCGTAGGCGGCGGCCGCGGTCTGAGCGAGCATATCCGGCGGCAGGGCTTCGAGGTCCTCGGCGACAGAACGACCGTAGAGAAGGCGGGGGAATTCGGCCGGCATCGCGCTCTTCAGGCCCGTCGCCGCGGCTTCGATGGCTGCGATCGCTCCGGCGGTCGCGTTCGTCACCCGTTTGCCCATGTGTCACCCCAGTTGTTTTGCAGCAGCGATGGCATAGGCTGCTCAGGCTTTCAACTTTGCCTTGCCTGAAAAAGCGGCAAAATTGCCGCTCAGGATCTAACAGGATGCACCATGGCGACGAAGCATGACAAACCAAAGGTAGGCGAAGAGCCGGCGCGGCAGGATGCGCCGCCGCGGGTGATGGCGTTGGCGTTGAAGCCGGGACAGCTTTCGCCGGAGAATGACGCCTATTTCGAGAAGTGCCGGGAGAAGCTCGGATTCGTGCCGAATGTGCTGACGTCCTACGCCCATGATGACGCCAAGCTCTCGGCCTTCGCCGCCTTCTACAACGACCTGATGCTGGCGCCCTCCGGCCTGTCCAAGCTGGAGCGCGAGATGATCGCGGTCGCGGTGTCCAGCGTGAATCGCTGCTATTACTGCCTCGCGGCCCATGGCGCGGCCGTGCGCCAACTCTCCGGCGATCCGGTGCTGGGCGAGATGCTGGTGATGAACTACCGTGCGGCGGAGCTGTCGGTGCGGCATCGTGCCATGCTGGATTTCGCCGTGAAGCTGACTGAAACGCCGCATCTGATCGGCGAGAATGACCGGGAAGCCCTGCGCAAGGCTGGCTTTGGCGAGCGCGACATCTGGGACATCGGCGCGGTCGCGTCCTTCTACAACATGTCGAACCGGATGGCCTCGGCCGTCGATATGAGGCCCAACGCGGAGTATCACGGCCAGGCGCGCTAGCTCGCTTTCGTCGGTCATCGCGGCCTCGCGAAGCGAGGCCCGACCCTCAAAAAGAAAACGGCCGGCGCAATGCCAGCCGCTAGTTGGCCTCGACTCGGTGGCCCGGCTCCACCGGAACTCCGGGGGGCTGGGGGGCTGACAAACCGGCGTTCAGCGAAACCGGGCCGTCGAGGCAACGAGGGGAGTTGAGCGGTGTAACTTGGCGGTCGCTGGGCGCGTTCGCGGCGAAAATGCGGCATTTGCGACGAATGCTTACCCAGCGCGCCAACGCGGACGAGCGCGATCGCTTGCCAGCGCAGCAGTGTGGGCGCATCATCGCCCGGTCACTTCGAGAGGCTCCGCTCAGGGAGGCGCCATGAGCGAAAGCGAAACGCCGCAATCGCAACCGGCTGGCGCGGTCGTCCATTTTCCGTCGCCGGCCCGGCCGGCGACAGTCACCTTCGACCGGCGCGAACTCAACGAATTGCTCAATCTCTATGGCCGCATGGTCGCGGCTGGTGAATGGCGCGACTACGCCATCGATTTCCTGAAGGACAAGGCGCAGTTCTCGGTGTTCCGGCGTTCGTCGGAGATGCCCCTCTACCGAATCGTCAAGGATCCGGCGCTGGCCCGCCGGCAGGGCGCCTATTCGGTCGTCGCCGCGACGGGGCTGATTCTCAAGCGCGGCTCGGAACTGTCACGCGTCCTGCAAGTGCTAGACCGCAAGCTCAGCATCGTGAACTGACCATCAACGGAGGTGTCGCTTCAGAAGGCCGGTCGCGAGCGGTCGCCTTCGCCCAGCTCCTTCTGCATCAGCATCTGGTCGAGCCAGCGGCCCTGCTTGAAGCCGACCTTCTCGGCCACGCCGATCAGACGGAAGCCGGCCTTCTCATGCAGGCGGCGCGAGCCCACCGAGGCGCCCGTGCCGTCCCCGATCACCGCGATCATCTGGCGGAAGCCGCATTCGGCGCAGGCGTTGATCAATGCGTCGAGCAGGAGGCCRCCGACGCCGCGTCCCTGGGCTGTGGGAGCAACGTAGATCGAATTCTCGACCGTGGCGCGATAGGCGGGGCGCGGGCGGTAGGCGCCGGCATAGGCATAGCCCAGCAGTTCGCCTTCGCCTTCGGCGACGAGATAGGGGTAGCCGCCTGCCAGAATGGTCTCGAAGCGGCGGAGCATCTCCGTCTCGGCTGGTGGCTCCAGTTCCCAGGATGCGGTCCCATGCAGGACGGCATGGGCGTAGATCGCGCGGATGGCGGCGATGTCAGCCGGGCAAGCGGGTCGGATCGCGGGCGTCGTCATCGCTGCAGAATGAGCAATGCCCGTGCCAAAAGAAAAGCCCCGGCCGGGAGGCCGGGGCTTGCTCCGGGCATGACGCCCGCTGAAGGTCGGCTCAGCGGCGGTCGCCGAGCAGGCTGATCAGCATCTGGAACATGTTGATGAAGTTCAGGTAGAGCGACAGCGCGCCGTTCACCGAGATCTTCGCAGCCGATTCCGGATCCAGATCCGAAGAGAGATACATCTCCTTCAGGCGCTGGGTGTCCCAGGCGGTCAGGCCGGCGAAGATCAGGACGCCGATCACCGAGATGCCGAAGGACAGCGCGCTCGACGCCAGGAACAGATTGACCACCGAGGCGATGATCAAGCCGATCAGGCCCATGATCAGGAAGGAGCCCATGCCCGACAGCGACTTCTTCGTGGTGTAGCCGACGAGGCTCAACGCTCCGAAGGCGGCGGCCGTGATGAAGAAGACGCGCGTCACCGAAGCGCCGGTGAAGACGACGAGGATGGACGACATCGAGATGCCCATGACCGCCGCGAAGGCGAAGAACATGGTGCGCGCCGAAGAGGCGCTCATGCTTTCGGCCTTGAACGAGAAGAGCATGATGAAGGCGAGCGGGGCCAACATCACGACCCATTTCAGCGGGCTGAGATAAATCGCCTGGCCGAGCGCGGTCAGGCCGGTGATCTTGCCGTCGGGCGTGAAGCCGGCAATCGCCAGCATCGAGATGCCGAGCGCGGCGAGGCCGGTAATGCCGAGGCCGATTGCCATGTTGTTGTAGACGCCGAGCATGAACGAGCGCAGGCCCTGATCCATCTCGACGGCGCTGGTCTGCTGTGCGCGGCCGGCACCCCAGACTGGAGCATTGCGGTCGAAGTTGCTCATTAAGAGAGTTTCCCCTGACGTAGTTTCGGACGACGGAAGGCACGCGAATGCCAGCCGTCCTCGCGCATGATCGGCGCGGTGAGTGGAATATGAGGGGCTTTTGCCTTCCTTACAAGGGCCGGCCATGGTTAAGCCCGGCTGGGCTATAGAAATTCGGCGCTGCACAAAGGCAGAATTACAGGATCTTAATGTCTATCGAGAGTCGTTCCCAGATAGTCATCATAAATTCCTGAGATGAGAAGCGGGGGCTTTTGCGAGTATTTTTATCGTACCGACGAGCCCGAACAGGACGGTAACACCAACTGCCGCAGTCGCGGCCAGCATCGCGCCGGTCGGATCACTGACGAATTCGATTCGCATCACTTGCGTGACGATGCCCCAGCCCGCCGCTGTACCCGCAACAACGCCGAAGACGGCCGCGACGAGGCCGATGGCGGCGTATTCAAGGGCGTACGACGAAAGTATGAAGCGGCGGGTGGCGCCGAGGGTCTTCAGGATCATCGCGTCATAGAGACGCGCCCTCTGTCCGGCGGCGAGGGCGCCGCCCAGAACGAGAAGGCTCGCCGCGATGGCGAGGCCGGAGGCGCCGCGGATAGCCATGGCGAGCTGGGAGACGATGGTGTTGACCGCTTCGAGCGCGTCCTTGACGCGCACGGCCGTGACGGCGGGGAAATCGAGCGCGAGGCGGCGCATCAGCACCGCGTCGGTCGCTCCCTGGCCGTCCGGGCTCGCCGCGATGGTCGCGAGGTTGGTGTGCGGCGCGCCGGCGAAGGTGTTGGGCGAGAACACCATGACGAAGTTGATGCCGAAGGAGCGCCAGTCGACCGTGCGGAGATTGGCGACGCGGGCGGTGATGTTGCGGCCGAGCACGTTGACGGTGAGCCGGTCGCCGATCTTCAGGCCGATGCCGGCGGCGTTCTGGGCATCGAAGGAGACTAGTGGCTCGCCGCGGTAATCCGGCGGCCACCATGCGCCGGCGGAGACGCGCGAGCCCTCCGGAATTGCCGCCGCATAGGTGATGCCGCGGTCGCCGTCGAGCACCCAGGCGGATTGCTCGCTCGCCTTGATGTCTTCGGCGCGGGTCTCGTTCACGGCGACGATGCGGCCGCGCATCATCGGCACGCGCTCGGTCTTCGCGCCCGGGCGTTGCTCGGCGAGGAAGGCGTCGAAACGCCCGGAATCGCGGCTGGGCACATCGAGGAAGAAGAAGCTCGGCGCCTTGTCGGGCAGCGCGCCGGTGAGCTGCCGGGTCAGGCTGACATCGATGAAGGAGAGCGCCGAAAGCAGCGCGACGCCCAGCCCGAGGGAGAGCACGAGCGAGGGCGTCAGTGCACCCGGCCGGTGGCTGTTGGCGAGCGCCATCCGCAGGGCCGGACGGCGCGGGCGCGGGATGCGGCGTGCGAGCGCCATCAGGCCAAGCGAGACGACCCGCAGCAGCACGAAGACGCCGAACATCACGCCGATATAGATCAGCGCGATCCGGCGGTCATAGGCGAAGCCGATGGCGACGCCGGCGAGCCCGGCCAGCGCCAGTGCGCAGAGGGCGAGGTAGATCGCGCGCGGACGTCGCGGATCGGGCTCGATGCGATCGCGGAAAAGGGCCGACACCGGGATATCGTGCGCCCGGCCGAGCGGAATGACCGCGAAGACGAACGCCGTCAGCAGCCCGTAGAGCGCGGCGATGGCGAGTTCGCCCGGCGCCAATGTCGGCTCGAAGGGAACCGGCAGGATGCTCTGGACGACGGCGCCCAGGCCAAAGGGGGCGGCGGCGCCGAGTACTAGGCCGATCGCCGTGCCGATAGCGGCGACGAGCATCACCTCGGTCAGGTGGATCGCGACGACGCGGCCGCCGCTGGCGCCGACCGCCTTCATCGTGGCGAAATCGAGCTTCTTGGCCTCGACGAAGCGGCGCACGGCATTGGCGACGCCGACGCCGCCGACCAGCAGGGCGGTGAGACCGACCAGCGTCAGGAACTGGGTGAAGCGTTCGAGATTGCGCTGGAAGCTCGGCGCGGCATTGGCGCGGGAGCGGATCTCCCAGCCGGCGTCGCGCTGCTGGGTGCCGACATCGGCGACAAGCCGTTCGAGATCGGCGTCGCTGGAGGCAGTCGGCGGAAGCTGAAGGCGATAGGTCCAGCGGATGAGGCTGCCCGGCTGGATCAGGCCGGTGGCGCGAAGGGCTTCCTGCGAGATCAGGAGGCGCGGGCCGAAGCCGACGCCGGCGGCGATCTTGTCAGGCTCGGACATCAGATTGGCGCGCAGCTGGATTTTTGCGCTGCCGACCGTGACGATGTCGCCGGGCCTGAGATCGAGCCGGCCGAACAGGACGGGATCGGCGGCGGCGCCGAAAACGCCGTCGCGTTGTTCCAGCAGCCCGGGCAGCGGAGCTTGCGGGTCGGTCTCGACCGCCCCGATGCCCGGATAGCTGGAATCCACCGCCTTGATCTCGACGAGTGCTGCGCCCTTGTCTCCCGCATTGGCCATGCCGCGCATGGTCGCGATGCTGGAGACCGTGCCGCGCGCGGTCAGGAAGGCGAGTTCTTCGGGCGTTGCCTCGCGGTGGATCAGGCTGAAGGCGGCGTCGCCGCCGAGGATGCGTCGTCCTTCCCGGGCAAGGCCTTCGGTCAGGCCGCGCGAGGCGGAGGCGACGGCAGCGATGGTCATGACGCCGAGCGCGAGGCAGGCGATGAAGATGCCGAAGCCACGCAGGCCGGCACGCAGGTCTCGGATGGCGAGGCGAAGGATGAGGCCGATGCCGAGGGAGCGGGAGGCCGGGCCGTGTGGTGGCTTGACGGGGGCGTGCATCGTCAGGCGACCGCCGTCTCGTGCTCGGCCTCGATCACGCCGGAGCGCAGGCGGACGGTGCGCTCGCACAAGGCGGCGAGCGAGAGGTCGTGGGTGACGAGCACCAGCGTCGCGCCGCGCTCGCGCTTGAGGGCGAAGATGAGGTCGACGATCGAGCGGCCGGTCGCTTCATCGAGATTGCCGGTCGGCTCGTCGGCGACGAGGATCGCGGGATCGGGAGCGACGGCCCGTGCGATGGCGACACGCTGCTGCTCGCCGCCGGAGAGCTGGGCCGGATAATGGTCCATGCGGTGGCCGAGGCCGACATTGCGCAGCTCGGCTTCGGCGCGGGCGAAGGCGTCGGGATGGCCGGCGAGCTCCAGCGGCAGCGCCACGTTCTCGCGCGCCGTCATCGTTGGGACGAGATGGAAGGACTGGAAGACGATGCCGATCTGCCTGCCGCGGAAGACGGCGAGCCCATCCTCGTCGAGGGCGCCGAGATCCTGCCCGGCCACATGCACGAGGCCTGAATCAGGGCGTTCCAGTCCGGCCATGATCATCAGCAGGGTCGATTTGCCGGAGCCGGAGGGGCCGACAAGCCCGGTCGCCTCGCCATTTGTCAGCGACACCGAGACGCTCTTGAGGATATGGACGCGGGCGGCGCCACGCCCCAAACTTAGGTGGACATCCTGCAACTCGATCGCCGGGGCGGCCTTCTCGCTCATCACGCCATGATCCTGACTTCGCTATCCATCGCCATCCCCGCTGGCGCCAGATCACGCCCGGAGCGGGGCGGAAACGCGGCGCGGCGCGGTCTGCGGCCATATGGGCGCGGTTTCGCGCTTCTCCAATCGGCTGCGGCGTTTTTCGTTATTCTCCTGCTGCTTTTCATCGGTTCCAGCGACATGGCCAGCTCCCAGACCGCCAGCACCAACCCAACCGCCGCGAGGCCGCTGAAGCTCGTCGCCTTCGGCGATTCGCTGTCTGCGGGTTACAATCTGCCGGGCAGCGCGGCTTTTCCCGCCGTCCTGGAGCAGGCTCTGCGCCGGAAGGGCGTCGCTGTCGAAATCGTGAACGCCGGCGTGTCCGGCGATACGACGCAAGGGGGGCTGGAACGGCTCGACTGGTCGGTGCCTGATGGGACCGATGGCGTGATCCTCGAACTCGGCGCGAACGATGCGCTGCGCGGAGTCGACCCGGCGCAGACACGCCAGGCGCTGGACATGATGATCGCGCGGCTGAAGGAGCGGAAGATTCCGGTAATGATCGCCGGCATGTACGCCCCGCGCAATCTCGGGGAGGATTATGCGAAACGTTTCGACGCGATCTATCGCGAGCTTGCGGAGAAGTACGGGCTGGTGCTTTACCCCTTCTTCCTGGATGGCATCGCGGGCGACCGCGCTCTGAACCAGGCGGATGGGCTCCACCCCACGGCCGAGGGCGTCACCGTCATCGTCCGCAACATCCTGCCGACGGTCGAGCGCTTCATCGCCACCTTGCCCGCCAGGTCCTGATCCGTCCGCGGGCTTTCCGCGCGGCGATCCCCGATTCTCGTATCGCCGCCCGCCGGCCTGTTTCCGGAGTTGCTTCGCCATGGAATACCGTCGCCTCGGGCGCACCGATCTCAAGGTCTCGGTGATCTGCTTGGGAACCATGACCTGGGGGGAACAGAACACCGAGGCCGAAGGCCATGCCCAGATGGATTATGCGATCGAGCAGGGCATCAATTTCTTCGATACCGCCGAGCTCTACGCGATACCGCCCAAGCCGGAGACGCAAGGCTCGACCGAGCGGATCATCGGTAACTGGTTCAAGGCCCGCGGCAACCGCGACAAGATCATCCTGGCATCGAAGGTTTGCGGCCGTGGCGGCAACACCTGGTTCCGCGACGACAAGAGCCCGACGCGGCTGACGCGCAAGCAGATCTTCGAAGCGGTCGACAAGAGCCTGAATCGCCTGCAGACCGACTATATCGATCTCTACCAGCTGCATTTTCCCGAACGGCCGATGCCGTGGGGCTCGAACCCCACGCGCTTTTCACGGGCTGCCTATGAGAAGCCGGCCGACGAGACCTCGATCCCCGAGCAGCTCGACGCTTTCGGCGAGCTGGTGAAAGCCGGCAAGATCCGCCATCTCGGCCTCTCCAATGAGAGCGCCTGGGGCACGATGCGCTTCGTGACGGATTCGGAGGCGCGCGGCACGCCGCGCGTGCAGTCGGTCCAGAACGCCTATAATCTGCTCAACCGCACCTTCGAGACGGCGCTTGCCGAGGTCGCGCTGCGCGAGGATGTCGGCCTGCTCGCCTATTCGCCGCTGGCGCAGGGCTATCTCACTGGCAAATATCTCGACGGTGCCCGCCCGGCCGGCGCCCGCACGACGCTGTTCGATCGCGGCCAGCGCTATGAGGGCGGCGGTGCCGAGGATGCGATCAAGCGCTACATCGCGCTTGCTCGGGAGGCCGGCCTCGATCCGGCGCAGATGGCGCTGGCCTTCGTCAACAGCCGCTGCTTCGTGACCGCCAACATCATCGGCGCGACCTCGATGGAGCAGCTCAAGACCGATATCGCCTCGATCGACGTCAAGCTGTCGCCTGAGGTCGAGGCGAAAATCGACGCGATCCATCAGCTCGTCGGCAATCCCTGCCCGTGAAGAAATGCGTCGTTCTCGGGCGCCGCACAGCGGCGACCCGGGAATCTCGTCGATGAGATGCTCACGTTGAGCCCGAGCATGACGGAGCGCGCCGAGCATCGCGCAGGGGAAAAACGGTTCCCATGAGCCGGCTGCGCGCTTACCGTCTCTCCAGAGTCACAATTGCTTGGCAAGGGATTCACTCATGCCGAGGCTGTTCATCGCTCTGGAAATTCCCGCCGAGGTTGCAAGCCAGCTGACGCTGCATCGCGGGGGCCTGTCGGGAGCACGCTGGATCGAACCGGCCGATTACCACATCACCCTGCGCTTTCTGGGCGATGTCGACCGGCGGATGGCGAACGACGTCGACCACATGCTCTCCGATCTCAGCGCCTATCCCTTCGAGGTAACCCTCGATTCACTCGGCAGCTTCGGCGGCGACAAGCCGCGCGCCGTCTTTGCCCGCGCGACGCCGGTGAAGGCGCTGACCGATCTGCAGGGGGATATCGAGCGGCAGATGCGTCGCATCGGCCTGCCGGCGGAGGGGCGCAAATTCGTGCCGCATGTCACCTTGGCGCGGCTGCGCGACACCATGCCGACCGAGGTCGCGCATTATCTCGGCCTGCACCCAATCGTGCCGCCGATCACCTTCACGGTGCGCCGCGTCGCGCTGATGTCGTCGCGCGACTCGATCGGCGGTGGCCCCTATGTGTTGGAAGCCGCTTATCCGCTCGGCCCGTCCTATCCGAATCGACTGCCGCGGGAGATGCGCCGATGACAAGACCGAAGCGGCTTTCCCCGGAGGCTCAGGCCGAAGCGCTGGCGACGCTGACCGGCTGGAAGCTGGTCCAGGGACGCGAGGCGATCACGCGGCGCTTTGTCTTCCGCGACTTCAGCGAGGCCTTCGGCTGGATGACGCGGGTCGCGCTGCTCGCCGAGGCGATGAATCACCACCCCGAGTGGTCGAACGTCTATCGGACGGTCGAAGTGACGCTCGCCACCCATGATGCCGGCGGGCTGACCGAACTCGACGTCAAGCTCGCCCGGGCGATCGACGCGCTGGCGAGCTAAGCAGCTTCAGCCCGAGGCGGCGCTCCATCCGCAGGCCTTCAAGGCTGCCAACATATGCGGCGGAGGCGGCGCCTCGACATGGATCGGCTCGCGCTTGCGGTAAAGCGGCACGGTGATGCCGCGGGCGTGGAGCTGGAGACCGGGGCCGTCTTCGCGCGGGGCGTTGCCGTAGATTTCGTCGCCGAGCATCGGCCAGCCGGATGCCTGGCAATGCACGCGCAGTTGATGGGTGCGCCCGGTCAGCGGCTCCATGGCGAGCCAGGCGAGCGGGCCAGTCTCGTCCCGGCCTCGCCCGAGCACGCGATAGCGGGTCTGCGAGGGCAGGCCGGCGGGATCGACCTTCATCCACCAGCCGCGCTCCGGCGAGCGCCGGGCCAGCGGCAGATCGATCAGCCCCTCGTCCTCTGCCGGATCGCCCTGCACGACCGCCCAATAAGTCTTGTCGATCCGCCCGTCGCGAAACATCTGGTTGAGCTCGGCCATTGCGCGGGGATGGCGGCCGAGAATGAGACAGCCGGAGGTATCCTTGTCGAGACGATGCGCGGCTTCCGGCCGGCGCGGCAGGCCGAAGCGGAGCTGGTCGAGATAATCGGTCAGAACGGGAATGACGCGGCGCTTCGCCTGCGGGCCGCGATGCGAAGGCAGACCGGCGGGCTTGTCGATGACGAGCATCATGGCGTCGCGATAGAGCAGCGGCACCGGCAGCTCGGCGTCGATTTGCCTCTGCGGCTGCGAATTGTCTGGTTGATCCGGCTGAGCCATGGCATTGCGCTAGCGAAGCCGGCACGGCGGCGCAACTGAAGATGCCCGCCGAACCGAAGACAGGATGGCGATGAGCGAGACCGAACCGAAGAAACGCGGCTTCTTTTCGAAGCTGTTCGGGCGCGACGAGGAGCCGGCCAAACCGGCACCGGCGCCCGAGGCGGCAACCGAGCAGGCGGCCGAGTCCCTCGAGGACCTGAAGCCGGAAGCAGAAGAGGTCGTTGCGCCGTCGGTTGCCGAGGCGGAAGTTCCCGCTGTTGAAGTTCACGCTGCCGAGCCCGTTGTGTCGCCCGCTCCGGTCGAAAGCATTGCGCTGCCGGCGGAACCGGAACCGAAACCCGAGGTTGCCGTCGCACCGCAGCCTGAACCCGTTGCTGCTCCTGAACCCGCTCCCACCCCCGCCCCGCAGCCGAAGCGGAGCTGGTGGAGGCGCCTGACGGATGGGCTCTCGCGCACCTCCTCGGCGCTGACGACGGGGATCACCGACCTTTTCACCAAGCGCAAGCTCGACGCGGGCACGCTTGAGGATCTCGAGGACATCCTGATCCAGGCCGATCTCGGTCTCGCGACCTCGGCCAGGATCGCCAAGGCCGTCGGCGACGGGCGCTACGACAAGCAGATCGAGCCGGCCGAGGTGAAGACGATACTGGCGCGCGAGGTCGAGACGATTCTCGTTCCCGTGGCGCAGCCGCTGGTGATCGACGCCACGAAAAAGCCGTTCGTGCTGCTGATGGTCGGGGTCAATGGCTCCGGCAAGACCACGACGATCGGCAAGCTCGCTGCGAAATTCCGCGCCGAGGGCAAATCCGTGATGCTGGCCGCTGGCGATACCTTCCGCGCCGCCGCGATCGAGCAACTGCGCGTCTGGGGCGAGCGCACCGGCGCCAAGGTCGTCTTCGGCCAGCAGGGGGCCGATGCGGCGGGCCTCGCTTTCGAGGCGCTGGAGAAAGCCAAGGCTGACGGTACCGACGTGCTGCTCGTCGACACCGCCGGGCGGCTGCAGAACAAGCAGGGGCTGATGGACGAACTCGCCAAGGTGGTCCGCGTCATCCGTAAGCAGGATCCGAGCGCGCCGCATGCGGCGCTGCTCGTGCTCGACGCCACCGTCGGCCAGAACGCGATCAGCCAGGTCGAGGCCTTCCGCGAGACGGCGGGCGTGACCGGGCTGGTAATGACAAAGCTCGACGGCACGGCGCGCGGCGGCATCCTGGTGGCGCTGGCGGCGCAGTTCGGCCTGCCCGTGCATTTCATCGGCGTCGGCGAGAGCGTCGAGGATCTGGAGCCGTTCTCGGCGCGCGACTTCGCGCGTGCCGTGGCGGGATTGGGAGAGGCGGCGTGAGCGACGGCGCAAGCGAGACGACACGGCAGATTCCGGCCGAGGCCGCGAAAGGCAGGGCGATAAGCCCCCTGCTCAAGCTGGCGCTGGAATTTGGGCCGCTCGCGATCTTCTTCTTCGCGAATTCCTATGGCGACCGGCTGTTCCACGTCGCCGAGGACCGACGCATCTTCGTCGCGACCGGCATCTTCATCGCGGCCTCGCTCGTGGCGCTGGCGCTGTCGCGGGTGCTGATGGGCTATCTGCCGCGCATGGCGATCGTGAACGCCATCGTCGTCACCGTCTTCGGCGGGCTCACGCTGGCGCTGGACGATGCCTTCTTCATCAAGGTCAAGCCGACCATCGTGAATGCGCTGTTCGGCTCGGTGCTGCTCGGCGGGCTTTTCTTCGGCCGTTCGCTGCTCTCGCTGGTGCTGGAGACGGTGCTGCAGCTCGACGCGGAAGGCTGGCGCAAGCTCACCTTCCGCTGGGGACTGTTCTTCTTCGTGCTGGCGGCGCTCAACGAGGTGGTCTGGCGCACACAGACCCAGGATTTCTGGGTCGCCTTCAAGGTCTGGGGCGTGATGCCGCTGACCATGGCGTTCGCCCTGGCCCAGACACCGCTGATCCTCAAGCACGAGATCAAGCCGACGAAGATCGAGGAATAGCGGCATCTTGCCATTTGGCAGAGTTGTCTCCATTTTATGCCAAATGGAGGATCTGCCATGGCGGCCCTGCTGCGCATCGAAACAGGCCAGCGCGACTTCGCTCCCGATCCGATCACGGACGAGGAGGCGGCCGCCATGTTTCGCGCTGCCGTGAACCTGTTCCGGCTCTGGCGCGTCACCGACGAGGAGGCGGCGGTGCTGATCGACCTGCCGGTTCGGAGCTATCGGCGCTGGAAAGCCGGCGAAACCGGCCGCATCTCGCGTGACGGCAAGGCGCGGCTGTCGAACCTGATGGGCATCCACAAGGCTCTGCGATTGATCTTCACCGAGCCGCAGCGCGGTTATGATTGGATCAAGCGGCCGAACAGCGACTTCGGGGGCAAATCGGCGCTGGATATCATGCTCGGCGGCGAGCTAACCGATCTAATGCGGGTGCGCCGCCTGCTCGATGCCGAGCGGGGCGGCTGGTGATCGAGCCGCAGAGCCTGCCGGTCGCAGAGGTCGAATGGCAGGGGGCGGTGCGGATCATCCGCAGCATCTTCCCGCCGATCGACCTGTTCGAGGATATCGCCGACCCCGCGGACTGGCCGCTGCTGATCGCCGCCGAGCAGAAGACCAATCCGCGGCTGATGGAGACGATCGGCAATCTCGATCTCGTGCCGCCCGGCAGACGCGTATCGGGCCAGGGTGCGAGCTGGCTGATGGCCCCCTTCACGCATGTCAGCCCGGACCGGCCGAGCCGCTTCAGCGACGGTGGCTTCGGCGTGCTCTATGCCGGGGACCGTTTCGAGGTGGCGCTGCTCGAGACGATCCACCATCACGCCCGGTTCATGCTGGCGACGGCGCAGCCGCCGGGCTGGACCTCGCAGTTCCGCGAGATCGTCCTGGAGATCGACGCGACCCTGCACGATGTCCGGGCGCTCGGGGCCGAAGCTGCCCCGCTGCTCGACCCGGCCGACTATGCCGGCAGCCAGGCGCTTGGCGCCGGGTTGCGGGCGCTTGGCTCGGCAGGCGTCGTCTATCCCAGCGTGCGCTGCCCCGGCGGAGAATGCGTCGGCCTGTTCTATCCCGACGGGGCCGGTCACCCGGTGCAGGGTCGGCATCTCGACTATCATTGGAACGGCGAGCGCGTGGATCTCTACCGGGACCGCAGCGCCGGCGAGGTCTACCGCATTCTGTGACCGCGGTGGCGCGAGCGCCTCAGTCGTCGGAGCGACGCATTCGCGTCACCTTGTACACCTGACCGACCGCATCATAGGTTGTCCATTCCCCGACCTGCTCGCCCTTGTCGAAATGGCCGGAGGGCAACCGGGTGCCGTCCTTGCGGAACCACTCCCAGTAGCCGGTGGGCAGGCCATCCAGGGTCTGGCCTCGTGCCCATGGGCTGCCGTCCTTGTGGCGCTTCTCGAAAGGAACGGGTTTCACCATCGCCTCCTGTGGTGGACCCAGCCCGGGGCAGGCGGAGGCCGCTATTTCGGCGCGAGGCGGATCGCGCCGTCAAGACGGATCGCGGTGCCGTTCAGCATGTCGTTCTCGATGATGCTGCGGGCCAGCGCCGCGTATTCCGTGGGTCTGCCGAGGCGCGACGGGTGCGGCACCGAGACGGCGAGCGAGGCTTTCGCATCCTCGGGAAGGCCGGCGAACATCGGCGTCTCGAACAGGCCGGGCATGATCGTGACGATGCGGATGCCGAGCCCGGCCAGATCGCGTGCGATCGGCAGCGTCATGCCGGCGACGCCGGCCTTGGAGGCGGCATAGGCGGCTTGGCCGATCTGCCCGTCCTCGGCTGCGACCGAGGCTGTGCAGATGATGACGCCGCGCCCGCCATCGGCCGTGATCGGTTCGAGGCTTGCCAGTGCCGTCGCCGATTTGGCGATGACGCGGAAGGTGCCGACGAGGTTGATCGCGACAGCCTTCTCGAAGGTGGCGAGATCATGGGCGACGAGCTCGCCGGTGTCGCGCTTCTTGGAGACGACGCGGCGGCCCGGCGCGATGCCGGCGCAGTTGACGATGATGCGGGCGACGCCATGGGCGGCGCGGGCCCTGGCCAAGGCTTCGTCGACGGAGGTTTCGCTGGTGACGTCGCAGGCGCAGAAGATGCCGCCGATCTCCTGCGCGATCGCTTCGCCGCGCTCGGCATTGAGGTCGAGCAGCGCCACCTTGACGCCCTGGCTGGCGAGCATGCGGGCGGTTGCCTCGCCGAGGCCGGAGGCGCCACCGGTGACGATGGCGGCGAGGGAGGAATCGAGCTTCATGGTACGTTTCCCGTGCTTTTTGGTTCTAAAGCCGGTTTAGAGCGCGTTTCATGTCGCTCCAAGCGGGTTTTCCGGCCGGCCTCTTGTGCAGGATTGCGACGGGGCCATCTTTCGACATGGCGCGCCGGTCTCGAGCGCGCGATCATCGGCGTCATCGGACGCAAAGGAGCAAGACCGGGATGAGCCAGGGGTTCAGCGCAAGCTTCAGCCGCGAGGAGATGGAGGCGATCCGCAAGAGCCTGCGCGACGAAGCGAAGTTCGGTGCCGATTTCATGGCCCGGCTCAAGCGCGTCGCGAAACGCATTCCGTTTGCCGAGGATCTGCTGGCCGCGTGGTTCTGTGCGCGCGATCCGGCGACGCCGCGCCGTGTGCGGCTGACGCTGCTCGCCGCGCTCGGCTATTTCGTGCTGCCGGTGGACGCGATTCCCGACTTCATGCCGCTCATTGGCTTCACCGACGATGCGGCGGTGATTGCTGCGGCGATCGCGGCCGTCGCCGGCTCGATCACGCCGGAGCATCGCGAGCGGGCGAAGGCGAAGCTGGCGGAGCTTTGATCCGGCGGCGTCATGTTCGGGCTGGACCCAGCATCCCGGAAACCGGCGCCTTCTTGTCGTGAGATTCTCGGGTCGAAGCTTTGCTTCGCCCGAGGATGACGCGGGACCGATCTACAGCGTCAGGACGATCTTGCCCTTGGCCTTGCGGTCGCCAATCAGCGCGTAGGCTTCCGTCCAGCACTCCAGCGGGAAGGTCGCATGGACATGGGCGCGGATATGGCCGCCTGCTGCCCATTCCAGCAGGCGTTCCATGTTGCGCCGATGCGCGGCCGGCTCGCGGACGACGAACTCGCCCCAGAAGACGCCGCGCAGGTCACACCCCTTGAGCAGCAGCAGGTTGAGCGGAATCTTCGGGATCTCGCCGCCGGCGAAGCCGACGACGAGGTAGCGCCCTTCCCAGGCCATCGAACGCAGGGCGGGCTCGGCGAGCTCGCCGCCGACCGTGTCGTAGAGGACATCGACGCCGCGCCCGCCGGTGAGCTTCTTCAGCGCGGTGCGAATGTCGTGCTGCGCATAGTCGACCTCCTCCTGCGCCCCGTGCTCGCGGGCGAGCGCGAGCTTGTCGGGCGAGGAGGCGCAGGCGATGACATGGGCGCCGAGCAGCGCGCCGATCTCGACGGCGGCGAGCCCCGCTCCGCCGGAAGCGCCGAGGATCGCCAGCGTCTCGCCCGCCTTCAGATGCGCGCGCTGGATCAGCCCGTGCATCGCAGTGCCATAGGTGACGAACAGGCTCGCGGCCTGCGCGTCGTCGAGCTTGTCGGGGACGCGAACCAGTGCGTCGGCGGACACCGCGACCTTCTCGCGCGCAGCGCCATAGCCCATCCAGGCTCCAACGCGCTCACCGACGCGCCAGCCGGCGACGCCTTCGCCCAGGGCGGCGATGGTGCCGGCGCATTCGGCCGAGGGAGAAAAGGGGAAGGCCGGCTTGGTCTGGTAGCGGCCCTTGATGATCAGCGTGTCGAAGAAGTTGAGAGCGGCAGCCTTTACGTCAATGACGACCTCGCCGCGGCCCGGCAGCGGCTCGGGCAGGTCGCGGATGACGAGTTCCTCCGCCGGTCCGTGATGTTCGCAGAGCAAGGCTTTCATCGCCACTTCACCGTTGCCATCCTCGGCGCGGAACTCTGCCACGGCCGCTCGGAACGGGGAACCGGCCGGCAATGGTGCCGTTCGCATTTTCGCCAGGATCGTGACACTCTATGCCGCCGTCCCGCGCGGTCCGCTCCTCAACAGGTGGTAAACGCGGTATTAAGTTTTTTAGTGACTGATGGCGGTCCATGATCAAGTCCTTCTTCCGCACCCGCGACGCCGCATTTTTCCGCATCGCCGCCGCGCTCGGCCTGACGGCTGGATTGCTGGCCCTGGCCGGTCTGCCGGCTGAGGCTGCGCCGGCCAAGCCGAAGCCCGCCGCGACCGCCGCTGCCACGCCTGCCGCCAGCCCCGGACAGGGGCAGGCGATGCTGCTGGAGACGGCCGGCAAATGGCAGGCCTTCTCCTCGCAGCAGGGCCGTTCCAAGGTCTGCTACGCGCTCGCCAAGCCGGAGAGCCGCATGCCGGCGAATCTCAAGGATGTCGAGGGTATGCTCTTCGTCTCCAGCCGGCCGGGGGAAGGCGTGCGCAACGAGATCAGCTTCGTGATGAACTTCGACGTCAAGGAAGGCGTCGAACATCAGGCCTTGATCGGCAATGACCGCTTCGCGCTGGTCGCCAAGGGCCAGAACATGTGGCTGAAGAACCCGGCCGAGGAGCAGCGCATGCTCGACGCGATGCGCCGCGGTTCCGGGCTGGAGATCAAGGCGACCTCGAAGCGCGGCAACGCCACCGCCGACAAGTACTCGCTCGCGGGCATCAGCCAGATCGTGAAGCGCGCCGAAGACGCCTGCAAGTAGGGCGCATGGCGAAGCCTTGAGACCGAGGCCCGTCATGCTCGGGCATGCCCCAGCATCTGTGCCAGGTGATTCTCGGGTCTACGCGGCGTTTATCCTCGGGCCACAGTTCGGACCCGAGGGCTCCGCCCGCGAATGACGCTGGGGCCGGATTTCCGGTTTTCCCGCAATTGTGCTAGGGAGCGGCAAATCCCGCGCCTTTCCTGATGGGCGACGACAGAGCTCCGATGACAGTGTCCGTTTCCGCACCTGCCGCTCCGGCGGCTGAAACCGTTTTGCGACGCCCCTCGCTGGTAGGGCGTACCCGCGCCGGCCTCGTTGAGGCGCTCGCCGAGATCGGCGTTTCCGAGAAGGAGCGGCGCATGCGCGTCGGCCAGCTCTGGAACTGGATCTATCATTATGGCGTCCGCGATTTCGACGCGATGACGACGATCGGCAAGGGGCTGCGCGGGCAGCTTGCCGAGCGTTTCTCGCTCGATCTTCCGGAGGTCACGGCCGAGCAGGTCTCGACCGACGGCACGCGCAAATGGTTGATGCGGATGCCTTCGACCGGCGCGCATGACCGCGGCGCCGAGATCGAATGCGTCTACATCCCCGAAGTCGACCGCGGCACCCTGTGCGTCTCCAGCCAGGTCGGCTGCACGCTGACCTGCACCTTCTGCCACACCGGCACGCAGCGCCTGGTGCGCAATCTCAAGACCGAGGAGATCGTCGCGCAGGTGATGGTGGCGCGCGACCGCCTCGGCGATTTCCCCAACCGCAAGCCGCCGGAAGGCGCCTTCGTCCCGAATGATGGCGGGCGCTTTGTCACGAACATCGTCTTCATGGGCATGGGCGAGCCGCTCTACAATTTCGACGGCGTGCGCGATGCGATCGGCGTGATCACCGATGATCAGGGGCTGTCGCTCGGGCGCCGTCGCATCACCGTCTCGACCTCTGGCGTGGTGCCGCAGATCGGCCCGCTCGGCGAGGAGATGGGCACGATGCTGGCGATCTCGCTGCATGCGGTGCGCGACGATCTGCGCAACGAATTGGTGCCGCTCAACAAGAAATACCCGATCAAGGATCTACTCGACGCCTGCCGGAACTATCCGGGCCTGTCGAATGCGAAGCGGATCACCTTTGAATACGTCATGCTCAAGGGCGTGAACGACTCCGACGCCGAGGCGCGCGAGCTCGTCCGTCTGCTCAAGGGCATCCCGGCCAAGATCAACCTGATCCCGTTCAACCCCTGGCCCGGCACCAAGTACGAGTGCTCGGACTGGGACCGGATCGAGCGCTTCTCCGAGATCGTCTTCCGCGCCGGCTATGCCTCGCCGGTGCGCACCCCGCGCGGGCGCGACATTCTCGCAGCCTGCGGCCAGCTCAAGAGCGAGACCGAGAAGCTCTCGGCCCGCGCCCGGCTGATGTTGGAGCAGGAAGAGGCGCAGGCTGCGCCGGCCGTTGCGGCGGAGTAAGCCTTGCTACGCTGGATTCTGCTGATCCCTTTCGCCTGCCTCGTCGCGATGGGGGCGGGGCTGTTCTTCCTCGCCATGGCGAGTGTCGCCTCGCCCGCCGTGGCGCTGCTGATCGGCGGCGGCATTGAGCGGCTCATCGACGTTCTGTTCGGGTTGGCCGAGAGCGGCGTCGATCCGGCGCCGGCGGCGCAAGCGGCCTTCGCCTTGATCGGGCGGCTGGGGATGGCGATCATCGTGGCGCCGGTGGTGCTGGTCGCGGTCGGCAGTGAGCTGTTCCGGTTGCGCAGCGGCCTCATCCAGAGCGGTCTGACCGGCGCCCTCGCGGCGCTGCTGCCTCTCGCCATGCTGAGGTTGTCGCGGGCGCCGAGCCATGCGGAGATCCAGATCATCTCCGGGCTCTTCGTGGTCGGCGCCGCAACGGGCTTCGTCTACTGGTTGATCGCCGGACGCGGCGCGGGCGGGGAGCGCAACGCACCCACCGCACCGCGTAACTGAGCGTCGCTCAGAGCCCGAGCACCTTCCGCAGTTCGGCCTTGGCGGCAGCGAACTCGGTCTGGAATTCGGGCTGCTCCATGATCCGGGCGGCGATGACCGAGCCGGCGATGCGGCCGGCCTCGATATCCGAGCGGTAGTGGATGCCGCCGATCACGCGGTTCCAGCCATAGGCCCAGGCCCTGTCCATGATCTCGGTGCGCTTCTCCGGCACCATGTTGGAGAGCACGATGCCCATGAGCGTCCCGACGGTGGTATGGCCGGACGGATAGGCGCCGGAATTGGAGATCTTCACCACCGGCTTCACCAGCGGGCTTGCCTGATGCGGGCGCGGGCGCTTCCAGCTGTCCTTGGCCGGATCGACCACGGCGCCTTCGGTCGCGACGACGCGATCGAAGAAGGCGGAGAAGACCGGCAATGAGTCGGCCTTGAAGGCCGGGCCCATGACATTGGCGAAGCGCCAGATGTCCTCGCCCGCATCGGCCTGGGCCTGTGCTTCCATCTCGGGCGAGCGCGTGACCTGGATGGTGAGGACTTCGCCGATCTCGGCCTTGGTCTGAGCGGAGTCCTGGGTCGGCGGCGGCTTGAGGACGGTGCGCAGATCGATCGAGGCGGCGGTGGCGAAGGGTTTTGCGTCTTCGGCCCGCAGCGGAGCGGCGGCGAGGGCGAGCAGGGTCAGAAAGGCGAGGGCGATGGTGCGCATGGGAGCGGTCCTCTGTGGGGCGCGCGGAGCCACGCGCCCGCAAGATGACAGCGTCATGACGCAGGCTCAGTCCCCGATCGCGACCCCTTCCCGCCGGCCGTCGGCGCCGCCCAGGAAGCCCTCAGGCGTCTTCACGATGGCCTGGGTGCCGGAGGTCATCTCCAGCAGGCGCACCTCATGGCCCTTCGCTTCCAGCGCAGGCTTCCAGGCCTCGGCTTCCGTCCCACTCTCCAGCTCAGTCGGCCCGTTCCGGCTGCCGAAATTGCCGAAATCAACAGCCTGCTGCGGGTCCATCTTCCAATCGAGCAGCGCGACGAGGGTCTTGGCGACATAGCCGATGATCTGGCTGCCGCCAGGCGAGCCGACGACGGCATAGAGCCGACCGAAAGCGTCGAAGACCAA
Organism: Allobosea sp. 10L417; assembly: GCF_056395485.1. Taxonomy (NCBI): domain Bacteria; kingdom Pseudomonadati; phylum Pseudomonadota; class Alphaproteobacteria; order Hyphomicrobiales; family Alloboseaceae; genus Allobosea; species Allobosea sp. 10L417. Next base: position 27,557 of record NZ_JBFTJP010000017.1, on the reverse strand, counting down.
GGTCGGCGCCATCGAGGAACGCGGCCGCTTGCCGGGCTCGACACGGTTGGCGACGGGCTTTCCATCCTCCTCCGGTGCGAAGTTGAAATCGGTCAGCTCGTTGTTGAGCAGGAAGCCGCTTTGCGTCATCAGGCGCGAGCCGAAGCCGTCCTCGATCGTGGTGGTCATGGCGACGGCATTGCCGGCCGCGTCGACCACCGAGATGTGGCTGGTGCCGTTCTCGATGCCATCGGAGGGGGCGAACTGCTGCGCTCTCTTGTTCGGAGGATCGCCCGGCTTGGCCTTGCCCATCGACCGTTCCGGGCTGACCAGGCTGGCGCGGGAGCGGATATAGCTGCGGTCGATCAGGCCGCGCACGGGCACGCTGATGAAGGCGGGATCCGCAAGATAAAGCGCGCGATCGGCGAAGGCGAGGCGGCCGGCTTCGCTGAACCAGTGGGCGGCCTCAGCGCCCGGACCGATCCGGCGCAGATCTTGCCCTTCCAGCACGCCGAGAATCTGCTGGATGGCGATGGCGCCCGAACTCGGAGGCCCCATGCCGCAGAGGCGCCAGATGCGATAGCTGCCGCAAACCGGCTCGCGCTCCTGGACCTTGTAGGCGGCGAGATCGGCCAGCGCCATGTCGCCGGGATTGGTCGGGTGACCTGTGACGGTCGCAACGATGTCCTCAGCGATCGGCCCCTCATAGAGCGCTTTTGCGCCCTGCGCGGCGATGGCTCGCAGCGTCGCCGCAAAGGCCGGGTTCTTCAGGACGGTGCCGACGGCCTTGGGCTTGCCGTCGGGCTCGTAGAAATAGGCTGCGGCGAGGGCGTTTTTCGGCAGGTTGGCTTCGCCGGCGAGCAGGCCGTTGAGGCGGGGAGAGATGGTGAAACCCTCCTCCGCCAGTTTCAGGGCGGGGGCCACCAGATCGGCCCAAGGCAGCTTGCCCCAGCGGCGATGCGCCTCCTCCAACAGCTTCAGCGTGCCGGGCACGCCGACCGAGCGGCCACCGATGACGGCATCCACGAACCGCATCGGCCTGCCGTCCTTGATGAAGCGGTCCGGCCTGGCGGCAGCGGGGGCCGTCTCGCGGCCATCGAGTGTCGTCACCTTGCGAGCGGTCTCGTCCCAATAGACGAAGAACGCTCCGCCGCCGATGCCGGAGCTCTGCGGCTCGACCAGGTTGAGCACGAACTGGGTGGCGATAGCGGCGTCTGCCGCGCTGCCGCCGGCGCGCAGAATGTCGCGCCCGGCCGCGGCAGCGAGCGGATTTGCGGCGGCGGCCATGAAGCGCTGGGCCGTGCCGAGTGTCTTGATACTGCGCCCCGTGCCCGCCTCGGGCGCAGGAGCGAGCGGCTGAGCGATCGCGACCTGAGTGGTCAGCAGGGCCGCGGTCAGGGGCAGAAGGAGGGGTAGGCGCATGGCTCGACTCCGAGGATTGCGGGCAGAATAGGCCATTCGTCGCGGCCTGCCAGCTTGGACCAGCGCGCCGCGACAGGTAGAGTTCCGAATCGAGACCGTTGTGACGCTGCCAAAAGGGGTTTTCGGCATGTCGTTTTCCACCCATCTTCGCCGTCCACTCGCGTGGCTCGTGCTCGGCCTTGTCGGCATCGCGCTTGCCGGCTGCGGCTATAACAACGTGCCGACGCTGGAGGAGAAGGCGAAGGCCGCGTGGTCCGAGGTGCAGAACCAGTATCAGCGCCGGGCCGATCTGATTCCGAATCTCGTCGAGACGGTGAAGGGCTACGCCGCGCAGGAGCGCGACGTGCTGACTGCTGTGATCGAGGCCCGCGCCAAGGCGACGCAGGTCAAGGTCGATGCTTCGACGATCAACGACCCGGTCAAGTTCAAGGAATTCCAGGACGCGCAGAACCAGCTCACCGGCGCGCTCGGTCGCCTGCTCGTTACGGTCGAGCGCTATCCGGAGCTGAAGTCGAACCAGAACTTCCTCGCCTTGCAGTCGCAGCTCGAAGGCACCGAGAACCGGGTTGCGGTGGCGCGGCGCGATTACATTCAGGCGGTGCAGGCCTTCAACACCGAGATTCGTACCTTCCCGGGCGTGATCTGGGCGAAGCTGTTCTGGGGCGCCAAGCCGATGGAGACCTTCACGGCCACGGCGGGCGCCGAGCGGCCGCCCGCGGTGAAGTTCTGAGGTAACCAGCTTCGTGCGGCAGAGCGGTATGTCATGCTCGGGCTCGGCCCGAGCATCTCTTTCCGGAGATTCTGGGGTCTGCGCTTCGCATCGCCCGGGAATGACAATGCTGCGCGCCGCTGCGGCCCTGGTTTTGTTGCTCTGGTGCAGCCTCGTATTCGCCGCGGATCCGAACTACCCGGCGCTTACGGGCCGGGTCGTCGACGGCGCCAATCTGCTTGCGCCCGATGTCCGGCAGCGCATCGAGGACAAGCTCAAGGCGCATGAAGACAAGACCTCCGATCAGGTCGTCGTCGCGACGGTGCCGTCGCTTCAGGACGTACCGATCGAGGATTTCGCCAACGGGCTCTTCCGGCATTGGAAGCTCGGCGAGAAAGCCAAGAACAACGGCGTGCTGCTGATCGTCGCGCCGAAGGAGCGCAAGGTCCGAATCGAAGTCGGCTACGGCCTGGAAGGGGCGCTGACCGACGCGCTCTCCAAGGTCATCATCACGACCGCCATCGCGCCGAAATTCAAGAGCGGCGATTTCGCCGGAGGGATCGATGCCGGGGTCGATGCCATCCTGACCATTCTGGCTGGGGATGCCGAGGAATGGCAGCGGCGCGCCGAGGTTCGCTCGGACGAGAGCTCATTGGGCGAGGACATCGCCGTCATCATCGCGATGATCTTCATCTTCCTGTTCATCGTCGCTTTCCTGCGGGGGATCAGCCAGCAGAACGGCGGAGCGCGGCGCCACCGGCTGCGCAACGGGCAATGGGTGATCCTGCCTCCGAGCACGGGCTCAGGATCAGGCTGGAGCGGCGGTTCCGGCTGGGGTGGCGGCGGAGGCGGCTGGAGCTCGGGCGGCGGCTTTTCGGGCGGCGGAGGCTCCTCTGGCGGCGGCGGGGCTTCGGGAGATTGGTGATGGATACCGCTGACAGGGATGCGATCGCGGAGGCCGTGCGCCGGGCCGAATTGCTGACGGCAGGCGAGATCGTGGTGGTGATCGACCGGGCGGCTTCGAGCTACCGCAACGTGCCGGTGGTCATGGCACTCACGCTCGCGCTGTTCGTGCCATGGCCGCTGCTGTCGCTGACGGCGATGAGCGCGCAGCGAATCTTCATGATTCAACTCTTCTGCGCAGCCCTGCTTCTGGCAGGGCTCCTCTGGTACGGGCGCGGCGGGCGTTTTGTGCCGGGCTTCGTCAAGCGCCGGCGGGCGCACGAAGCGGCACTGCGGGAGTTCACGGCGCGTGGCATGACGCGGACGAGGGGGCGCACCGGCGTGCTGCTCTATATCGCGCTGCAGGAGCGCTACGCCGAGATTCTCGCCGATATCGGGATCGACGGGCTCGTGGACCAGGGCACCTGGAGCGGCATCATCGAGCCGCTGTTGGCGGCGGCGCGCGAGGATAGGCTGACCGAGGGGCTGATCAAGGCGGTCGATGGTGTCGGTGCAGTTCTCGCACAGCATGTCCCGCCGGTTCCCGGCGACGTCGACGAGCTGTCGAACAAGGTCATCCTGCTCTGAGACTCTGCCGCGGCGGCAAGTTCAGCGTGTCGCCGGGCCCTTGGCGGCGGCCAGAATCGCGCCCGGCATCACATAGCCGTGCTTGCCCGGCCGGTCGGCCTGGATGACGACGACATAGCCATCGGCTTCGGGCGCCTGCGTGGCGGCCAACGGGGCGGTGATGGTCGCCTCCTGCCCGTTCCAGTCACCGACACGCACCATGCCGCGCACCACATTGGCGTAGGTCAGCGTCTTGCCCTGGTTTTCACCGCGCGTGATGGGCACCGTCGCCTGATGCGAGATGGGTAGAACCCAGACACCGGAGACCTCGTCGCTCGCGGCGCCGGTCGGCGCGATCTTGATCTGGAGGTTGCCGTTCTCCTCCTTGAGCGCAAGCTTCGCGGCGAAGCCGGTGACGGCGAACTGGTTCACCGCCTTCTCGATCTCCGCTTTCTCCGAGCCTACCGCATGGGAGGAGCCGCTGATGACGATTTGCGGCGTGTAGACCTGCCCATCGCCACGGGCCTTGGCATAGAGCTTCTGGCGCTTCGCGAAGGAGTCCTTGCCGAGCGTGTCCTTCCAGCCGAGATAGTCCCAATACGTCACCGGCATCGTCAGCGCGATCAGCGTCGGGTCCTTGGCCAGCTCGAGGACCAGCGCATCGGCGGGTGGGCAGGATGAGCAGCCCTGGCTGGTAAAGAGCTCGAGCACCGCCCGCGGCACCTTCGTCCCCGTCTGCGCGAGGGCCGCCGTCATGCCCAATACAAGGACGGCAGCAGCCACGGTGGATCGGCGCAGGACAGGGACCATGATCTCGACTTTGAAGATGACTTATTTTCCGAAGGTTACCAAAGCCAGCAATTCATCGCAGAGGGAAATCACGTTGCCTTGAAAACGGGCATGGTCGCGCGGGCGTGATCGAACTCGGCCAAGGCGGCAGCCGTGATCATCTTGGGCCGCCAGCGGCGGTGCATCCAGAGCCATTGCTCGGGGTGCTCGCGCACCCAGCCTTCGACCACCGCCGTCATCATGGCCATGGCGCCCCGCACATCGATCTCGCCCGCGGCGTCGCGCGGCAGGTCGAGCGGCGGTGTCAACTCCAGCCGGAAGCGGTGGTTCGGCAAGCGGATGACGCGGACGCCATGCACCGGGCACTCGAAGCGTCGCGCGAACTTGCCCATGATCGGATTGGTCAATGCCGGGCGTCCGAAGAACGGTACGACGACGCCCCGGGTGAAATGCTGGTCGATCAGCATGCCGAGATGCCCGCCCTTCTCGAGGACGCCCTGCATGGCGAAGGCTGCTCCCTGCTTGGCGGCGGCGAGGCCGCCCATCGCGCCGGAGCGGATTTCGTGCACGACAGCGGCGATGGCGGGGTCGTTGGGCGCGCGAAAGACGGCGGTCGTATCGAGATCGTAAGCGGCGGCGCAGATCGCCGGCAATTCCCAATTCGCCAGATGGGTCGAGAAGATCAGGCCGGGCTTGCCATCCTCCCTGAGCGCAACGAAGTGCTCGATCCCCTCGACCTCGATGCGCGAAGGCTTGTCCGGATTATCGTAGTCGTAGTCGAAGAGCGTCTTCAGATGAGCGTATTCGCCGGCGACGCGGCCGAGATTCTCCCAGGCTCCGCGTGCGATGCGCTTCACCTCCGCCTCGTCCTTTTCAGGAAAAGCTGCGCGGATATTGGCTAGCGCGACGCGGTTGACCGGGATCAGCGGGCTCACGGTCCGCAGCAGCCAGCCGCCGAGGTCGCTGGCGCGATCCGGCCCGAGCAGCCGCAGGAACCCGAACAGCGCGCGGATCACGCCAATCATGATCGCCGCGCCGATGCGCGCGGCGATTGCTTTCAATCGTCTCAAGGTCGGTCCAGCCCCAGAGCATGTCCGCGCTTCTTCGCAACGCGGACAGGCCCTGTCCTTTTGTTTTGTCGCATTTTCTTCACGCGAACCGGTATCCACTTCGCTCGAAAATGCTCTAACTCGCCCGTGCCGAGAGCAAGACCGGGCCTGAAAGGCGCGATCTGGGGCAGGAATGCGCTGGCGTCAAGTCTTGCGGCAGGCAGGCCGCTCCGCTCAGAAGGCGATGACGACCTTGCCGAAGACCTTACGGCCCTCGATGCGGGCGAGACCTTTCTCGAATTCGGCGAGGGGGAAGACCGAATCGATCACCGGCTTCATGCCGCCGGCCATCTTCTGCAAGGACTGCGCGATGTTCTCGATGCGGCAGCCGAAGGAGCCGGTGATCCGGTATTGCTGCTGGAAGAGCTGCATCAGATTGATCGTCGCCGAGGGGCCGGAAGTCGCGCCGCAGGTGACGAGCCTGCCACCGCGCTTGAGGCAGAGCAGCGAGCCGTTCCAGGTGTCGGCGCCGACATGCTCGAAGACGACGTCCACGCCCTTGCGGCCGGTGAGCTTGCGCACGACGCCCTCGAAGCGGTCCTCGCGGTAGTTGATGACGTGGTCGGCGCCGAGTGCCTTGGCCTTGGCGCCCTTCTCGTCGTCGCCGACGGTCGTGTAGACCGTGCAGCCGATCGCCTTGGCCATCAGGATCGCCGCGGTGCCGATGCCGGAACCGCCGGCATGGACGAGCACCGACTCGCCCGGCTCCAGTTTCGCATTGTCGAACAGCATGTGTTGCACGGTGCCGAAGCCGATCGGCGCGCATGCGGCATCCTCGAAGGAGACGCCCTTCGGCGCCTTGATCGTCAGGCGAGCCGGACGATTGAGCAACTCACGGGCGAAGCCGTCGATATGGAAACCCATAATGCCGGCGACGTTCTCGCAGAGATTGTCGCGGCCCTCGCGGCAGGCCTTGCACTGACCGCAGGTGTCGGCGCCATAAGCCGTCACGACGTCGCCCGGCGCGAAGCCGGTGACGCCCTCGCCGACGCAGACGATCTCGCCGGCCGCCTCGACGCCCGCCGCCTGCGGCATCTTGCGCTTGGCGAAGGCCATGCCGCGGAAGCCCCAGAGGTCGAGATAGTTCAGCCCGACCGCCTTGATGCGGATCTGGACCTCGCCCGGAGCGGGCGGCGGTGGCGGCTCGATCTCCTCGAGGCGGAGGTCACGATCACCATGGAGCTGGAGGGAGCGCATGAGGCGAACTCTTTCAGATCTGATCCGGCCATTGCCGGGAGGTGTGCATGACAGCGAGGATTTCGACCCGGCCGTCGCGTACGCGGTAAGGAAGAATGTAGGGCGTGCCGGTCACAACAAGTTCGCGGCTCTCATCGACGCGCCCCGACCTGCCCATGTGAGGCTGCTCGCCGAGCTGGTTACCCGCCCTCCTGAGGCGGCGCACCAGGGCCAAAGCGGCGGAGGCGCTGATCGGCGCGACATAGTCGGCGATTTCATCAAGCTCGACCCGCGCTCGGGCCGTCCAGATGACTCTCATCGCCCGGCATCGATCATGGCTTGCAGTTTGGCTTCGATCGCGTCGAGCTCTTCCTCGGTCGCGAACTCGCCGCGATCCGCTTCGGCGATCCCTTCCTTGATTCTCGCGATCTGCCACGCGTTCAGCGCGACATAGTCCTCGATCGCCTTGGTCGCGAGCCAGCTCCGCGAGCGGTCGGTGTCGGCGGCGAGCGCGTCGAGCTTGGCCAAGGTCTCGTCGTCGAGGCGAATGGTGAAGGCAGCCGTCATGTCGGTTCACTCCGGTTCGAAGTGAACCCTATCATGAGATGCCGTTTCGGTCGATTCAGCGATGAACGCCAAGCTGGGCGGTCAGTCCGCCGTCGATCGGCAGCACCGTGCCGCTGATATAGGCGGCGGGCTCGCTCATCAGGAAGGCGGCGAGGCCCGCAACCTCTTCGGGCTTGGCGAAGCGCCCGGCCGGGATCTGCGCCTGCATCTTGTCGCGATAGGCGGCGTAGGGCGCCATCATGTCGGTGTCGACGAAGCCCGGCGCGATGATGTTGACGGTGACGCCGCGCTTGCCGGTCTCCACCGCCAGGGTCTTGGCGTAAGAAATCAACGCACCCTTGGAGGCAGCATAGGCTGCGTTGCCCGGATTGCCACGCAGCGCCGCTACCGAGCCGATGGCGACGATGCGGCCCGCCCTCGCGCGGATCATGTTGCGCATCAGGCTCTTGGCGATGCGGGTGAAGGCCCAGAAATTGACCTGCATCGCCGCTTCCGCCTTGTCCTGCGCCATCATCGCGGCGAGGGAATCATAGGGCTGGCCGGCGTTGTGGACGAGGCCGAAATAGCTCTCGCCCTCGCGCGCTTCACAGAACGCGTCGAGTGCGGCCTTGTCGGAGAGGTCGAGCGGCAGCGCCTTCACGGCTCGGCCGGGATGGGCGGCGGCGATCTCCTCCGCCAGCGCCTTCGCCTGCTCGGCCGAGGAGCGGAAGGTGAAATCGACATCGTGGCCGGCCGCGGCGAGCGCGCGCACGATCGCGGCGCCGACGCCCTTGGCGCCGCCGGTGACGAGAACTTTTGTCATGAGAGAGCCTGGGTCATGCCGCCTCCGGAGGCGCCGTAAGCACGAGGCAGGTGTTCTGGCCGCCGAAGCCGAAGGAGTTGGAGAGAACCGTCTTCACCTTGGCCTTGCGGGCCTCGTTGGGCACGACATCCAGCGCGATGGCGGGGTCGGGGTTCGCGTAGTTGATCGTCGGCGGGATCGTGCCATTGGCGATGGTCAGGAACGAGATCACCGCCTCGACCGCGCCAGCCGCCGTCAGCGTGTGGCCGATCATGGACTTGTTCGAGGAGATCGGCAGCTCGGCCATGCGCTCGCCGAAGACGGCGGCGCAGCTCATCGCCTCCATCTTGTCGTTTTCGGGCGTCGAGGTGCCGTGGGCGTTGATGTAATCGACGTCATCGGGCGTCAGCCCGGCATCGGCCAGCGCATCCCGCATGGCGAGGATGGCGGGCTTGCCGTCCGGGCTGGAGCGGGTGCGATGGAAGCCGTCGCCGCGCTCGCCGCAACCGGCGACGATGCCGAGGATGGTGGCGCCGCGCGCCAGAGCATGGTCGTAATCCTCCAGCACCAGTGCACCGGCGCCCTCGCCCATGACGAAGCCGTCGCGGTTCTTCGAGAAGGGCTTGGCGGCGCCTTCCGGCGGGTCATTCTGGGTCGAAAGGGCCGAGAGCAGCGAGAAGCGGATCAGCGCTTCCGCATGGATCGAGCCGTCGGTGCCGATGCAGAGCGCAGTTTCAGTCTCGCCGCGGCGGATGGCCTCGACGCCCATCTGAATCGCGGTCGCCCCAGAGGAGCAGGCCGTCGAGAGCGAGATCGGCGAACCCTTGGTGCCGAAGCGGTCGGCGATATGGTCGGCGACACCACCGAAGACGAAGAGTTCGTGCATGGGCGCGAATTTGCGGGTCGCGGCAGCACGCAGCAGGGCGTCATAGTCGACCTCGCCATCGACGGTCTCGGCGAGTTCCTGCTTCTGCGGCCATTCCATCTCGACGGGTGGGACCGCCATGAACAGCTCGCCGGGAAATTCGCCGTCCTGGCCGAGGCCGCTCTGGCCGACAGCTTCCTCGGCAGCCAGCGTCGCAAGCTTCTCGGAGAGTTGCGGCGCGGTGAAGGGACCGTCGAACAGGAAATCGACGGTGCCGCCGATGGTGGTGCGCAGCCCTTCGGTCGGGAAGCGCTCGATGCGGTGGATGCCGGATTTGCCGGCGGTCAGAGCCTGCCAGTTGGCGTCCTTGCCCTGGCCCAGTGACGTCACGACACCGAGGCCGGTGACGGCGACGAGCGGGCGGCCCTTGGCATCACGATGCGTGGTCATGGCTTCAATCTCTCACGCTTGGACCAGATGCGCGGCGCCTTCGCCACGCCAGTGGCCGGCGCCGGTGACGATCGCCTCTTTCGCCTGCCCCGCCGACAGGGCGATTGCCGCCAACGCCACGGAAACAGGGAAGGCGGCCTCGACGCCATGGCCGACGAGATCGCCGACGGCGATGCGCTTGGCGGAAGGGGCGGCCGCCTGCAAGGCAGCGGCCTCCTCGGCGGTGATGCCGGCGCAGCCGGTCGCGGCGGAGATGGCGAGGCTGTCCGGGCCGATCGCGCCGAAGGCACTTACGAGCTTCGTCAAGGCGGATTCGACGGTGCCCGGCGCGCGGCGGCTGCGGGCGGCGCCGGCATGGCCGAGCCGGGCGTGTATCTTGGCGTCCCGCGCGGCGGCGCGCTCGGCCGATTCCAGCACGAGGAAGGCGCCGGCGCTGCCGGTGATCAGGCCCGGCGCCTCCTCGCGCTCGAACACGGGCGCGAAGTTGTTGCGGCGGAGATAGCCACCGAGTTCGAAGAGCAGCAGCATGTCACGGCGCTCGGCATTGTAGGCGCCGCCGACGAGCATCAGGTCGGACTGGCCGGAGGCGATGCGGGCATGCGCCGTGCGGATCGCGTCGACGCCGGCCTGTTCCTCGCCCATGAACGTGCGCGACGGACCGGTGATGCCATGGACGATGCCGATGTTGCCGGCGAGCAGGTTGGAGAGCTGGGCCAGGAAGAGCGTGGGCCTGAGATCGCTCATCAGGTGCTCGTTGAGATAGGCGCCCGGCTCGTTCGCGCCGCGCAGACCGCTGAGGATGGCGGAATCGACGGCGTGGTCGCGCTCGCCGCCGCCGGCCGCGACGATGACCTGCAGGGCGCTCTTGGCCTCGGCATCCTCCTTCAGCCCCGCCGAGTCGAGGGCGAGCCCGGCGGCATAGACGCCGAGGCGCTGCCAGGGCTCCATCTGGCGCTGGTCGGATTTCTTCGGGATCTGCTTGTCCAGCTCCAGCGCCATCAGCGGGTGGACCGGATAAGGTTTGAAAGTCTCGGTGTCGACGACCGGCGGACCGCCGGCTGCGAGCGCTGCAGCATGAGCTTCGACGCCTTCGCCCAGGCTGGAGGCGATGCCGATGCCGGTGATGACCACGTCGCGGCGGTTCATGGGGCAGGCTCCGGCGTCAGGCCGATGGCTTCGATGCGGCTAAGCATCAGCGTGCGCATATCGGCGGGAAAGGGCATCAGGCGGAAGCGGAGCTCGGCATCGCAGATCGGCTTGCCGCCGCTGGTCAGCTTCGCTTTGGTTGCCGCATAGCCCGAGCCTTCGATGATGAGTTCGGCGCTGGCTTCCAGCTCCGTGTTCGGCTCGACGAAGGTGCGGAAGCGCGCCTTGTCGACCGTCATCAGGAACGGCATCTGGCTGAGCCCGTTGAGGCCAAGCAGCAGATAGCCCGAGGCCTGCGCCATGGTTTCCGTCAGCAGGACGCCGGGCACCAGCGGGTGGCCCGGAAAGTGGCCCTCGAAGACCGGGCTTTCCGCGGGGACGGTGGAGCGCGTGACGATGCGCTTCTGCGACGGATCGAAGGTCACGACCCGGTCGATCATGTCGAAATATTCGAGGCGCATGCGATCCTTGGTCTGCTGGGCGCCAGAACGGCGCAAGGCCGCAGCACGGATCAGCTGATCCGCGCGACGGCCCCTATGCTCTATCGGGAGCGACGCTTCGGCTCAAGCCCGGCAAGCCTGCTGGCTCCGACCGAGGCTTTCACGCTTTCGTCGTCACGCCTTCTTGGCGGCGACGAGGTCGTCGATGCGCTTGCAGAGGTTCTCCAGCACGAAATACTGCTCGGCCGGGGCTTTGCCCTCGTTGACTTCCTGCGTCCACTGTTCGAGCGGCAGTTTGATGCCGAACGCCTTGTCGATCGCGAAGGCGATGTCGAGGAAGGCGAGGGAATCGATGCCGAGGTCTTCGATCGCGTGGCTCTGCGGTGTAATCTTCTCGCGCGGAATATCGCAGGTTTCGGAAATGATGCCGGCGACCGTCTCGAACGTGGCGGACATGCTGCGGGTGCTCCCGTCTGTTGTCGGTGATGGCGGACGACATCCGAGCGCGGGATTGTCGCCTGCGCTTGCCCCTAGTCGCCACCGAGGATGACTGAAATGCCCCCTTACACTGCGGCGGGCGCGAGGACAACCGGGGCCGGCCCTCAATGCATCATGGCCGGCTTGCGCCGGCCATGACCTGCTTCGGTGCTGCTATCCAGCTCAGGCGGCGAGGCCGCGCAGGACGTAGTGCAGGATGCCGGCGTTCTTGAAGTAGTCGATCTCGTCCAGCGTATCGATGCGGCAGAGGATCGGCACCTTCTTCACCGTGCCGTCGGCATAGGTGATCTCGGCTTCCATCATCTGGCGCGGCTTGACGTTGGCCAGGCCCTTGATGCTGACGAGCTCATCGCCCTTGAGGTCGAGCGAGGCCCAGCTGGTGCCTTCCGCCAGTGTGAAGGGCACGACGCCCATGCCGACCAGATTCGAGCGGTGGATGCGCTCGAAGCTCTGGGCGATCACCGCCTTGACGCCGAGCAGGTTCGTGCCCTTCGCGGCCCAGTCGCGCGAGGAGCCGTTGCCGTATTCGACGCCGGCGAAGATGACGAGCGGGACGTTCTCCTGCTTGTACTTCATTGCCGCGTCATAGATCGGCAGCTCTTCCTTCGACGGGTAGTGGATGGTGTAGCCGCCCTCGCGGCCGTTCGGGCCGAGCATGTGGTTGCGGATGCGGATGTTGGCGAAGGTGCCCCGCATCATCACCTCATGGTTGCCGCGGCGCGTGCCGTACTGGTTGAAGTCGGCGACCGCGACGCCGTTCTCCGTCAGATACTGACCGGCGGGCGAAGCAGCCTTGATCGAACCGGCCGGGGAGATGTGGTCGGTGGTGATCTTGTCGCCGAACAGGCCGAGTATGCGGGCACCGGCGATGTCGGTGACGGGGTCCGGCTTCTGGTGCATGCCCTGGAAATAGGGCGGGTTCTGCACATAGGTCGAATCATCGTCCCAGGCATAGGTCTCGCTCTTGGGCGCGTCGACCGCCTGCCAATGGGCATCGCCCTTGAAGACGTCGGCGTATTTGGCCTCGAAGATCGCGCGGGTGACGTTCTGCTGGATGAAGTCCTGGATCTCCTTGTTGGAGGGCCAGATGTCCTTCAGATAGACGTCCTTGCCGTCCGAGCCCTGTCCCAGCGGCTGCGTCGTCAGGTCCATCTGGACCGAACCGGCGAGCGCGTAGGCGACGACCAGCGGCGGCGATGCCAGGTAGTTCGCCTGCACGTCCGGCGAGACGCGGCCCTCAAAGTTGCGGTTGCCGGAGATGACGGCGCCGGCAATCAGGCCCTTCTCGTTGATCGTCTTGGAGATCGGCGCCGGCAGCGGGCCGGAATTGCCGATGCAGGTGGTGCAGCCGAAGCCGACCAGATTGAAGCCGAGCGCGTCGAGATCGCCTTGCAGGCCGGCCTTGGCCAGATACTCCGCCACGACCTGCGATCCCGGCGCCAGCGAGGTCTTCACCCAGGGCTTGACCTTGAGGCCCTTGGCGACCGCATTGCGGGCGAGCAGGCCGGCCGCCATCAGCACCGAGGGGTTCGAGGTGTTGGTGCAGGAGGTGATGGCTGCGATGACGACGTCGCCATGGCCGAGATCGAAGTCCTCACCCTCGACCTCGACGCGGCGCGAGAGTTCGCCGCCCTTCTTGTAGTCGGTCTCCATCGCGGCGGCGAAGCCGGCCTTGACGGCGGAGAGATCGACGCGCCCTTCGGGGCGCTTCGGACCGGCCATCGAGGGCTGGACCGTCGAAAGATCGAGCTCGAGCGTGTCGGTGAAGACCGGATCGGCGGTTTCGCGGGTAGCGAAGAGGCCTTGCGCCTTGCTGTAGGCCTCGACCAGCGCGATGCGCTCCGACTTGCGGCCGGTGGTGGTGAGATAGTCCAGCGTCTCTGCATCGACCGGGAAGAAGCCGCAGGTCGCGCCATATTCCGGGCCCATATTCGCGATGGTCGCGCGGTCGGCCAGCGTCAGGTTGTAGAGGCCGGGGCCGAAGAACTCGACGAACTTGCCGACGACGCCCTTCTTGCGCAGCATCTGGGTGACGGTCAGCACGAGGTCGGTGGCGGTGATGCCTTCCTTGAGTGCGCCGGTCAGCTTGAAGCCGATCACCTCCGGCAGCAGCATCGACTGCGGCTGGCCGAGCATCGCGGCTTCCGCCTCGATGCCGCCGACGCCCCAGCCGAGCACGGCGAGGCCGTTGACCATGGTGGTGTGCGAATCGGTGCCGACGAGCGTGTCGGGATAGGCGACCTCGACCTCGACGCCGTCGATCGTCTCGTTACAGGTCCAGACGGTCTGGGCGAGGTATTCGAGATTGACCTGGTGGCAGATGCCGGTGCCRGGCGGCACGACGCGGAAATTGTCGAAGGCGCCCTGGCCCCATTTCAGGAACTTGTAGCGCTCGGCGTTGCGCTCATATTCCAGCTCGACGTTCTTGGCGAAGGCCTTGGGCGAACCGAACTCGTCGACGATGACGGAGTGGTCGATGACCAGATCGACCGGAACCAGCGGATTGATCTTCTGCGCATCGCCGCCGAGCGCCTTGACGCCATCGCGCATCGCGGCGAGGTCGACGACCGCCGGAACGCCGGTGAAGTCCTGCATCAGCACGCGGGCCGGGCGGAAGCCGATCTCCTTGCCGGCCTTGCCCTTGTCGTCGAGCCAGCCGACGAAATTCTCGATGTCGGTCTTGGTGACCGAGCGGCCGTCCTCGAAGCGCAGCAGGTTCTCGAGCAGCACCTTCATCGAGAAGGGCAGCTTCGAAATGCCGGGCAGGCCGTTTTTCTCGGCATCGGGGAGGGAATAATAGGTGTAGGTCTTGCCGCCGGCGGTGAGCGTCTTGCGGGCTTTGAAGGAGTCGAGCGAGGCCATGTCGGGCTTGATCCTGATCAAGGGGTTGCGGTCACGACCGGCAAGTCTTCAAGGGTTTCTGCCCTTGCGGACGGCGCCGTTCGAAGGCCTAATGCGCATGACGCGCGCGCCGCCTCGGGAGTGCCCGAGCCCCGCGCCGGATCGGCGTGCGGCGTAGCCGCGGGTTCTATAGAGCAATTCCAAGAAGCGCGCTAGATGAACGAGATGTGGTCGAACCTATCGTCGGCAGCGCTGCCTTGACTCAAATTTCATTCCCGCCGACGCGCCTCTTCGCCGAGAATCTCGCCTGCCGCCGCGGTGGCAGGCTGATCTTCGAAGCGCTGAGCTTCGACCTCGGATCCGGCGAGGCGATCGCCCTGACCGGTCGCAACGGCGCCGGCAAGTCGAGCCTCCTCGCCATGCTGTGCGGCCGGCTGCAGCCGGATGGCGGCGTGATCCGGCTCGGAGGGGGCGAGGATGACGCCCATCTTGCCGAGGTTTCGCATCTGGTCGGTCATCGCGACGGGCTGAAGACGGCGCTGACAGCGCGGGAAAATCTTACCTTTGCGCAGTCCATCCTCGGTGATGCCGCTCTCTCACCGGAAGGCGCGCTGGCTGTGGTCGGGCTTGCCCATGCAGCGGAACTGCCGGTGGGCTACCTCTCGGCCGGGCAGAGGCGGCGGGTGGCGCTGGCGCGCCTCCTGGTTTCGCGCCGTCCCTATTGGCTGCTCGACGAGCCGATGTCGGCGCTCGATACCGCCTCCCAGGCCATGCTCGCCGGGCTGATGCGCGATCATCTAGTGGCGGGCGGCGCGATCCTCGCTGCGACGCATGGCCCTCTCGGTCTCGGTGGGGCACGCGAACTCAGGATCGGGCCATGAGCCGGGCTTTCATCGCGATCCTGAAGCGGGATCTCGCCCTGGCGTCGCGCGCCGGTGGCGGAGGAGAATTGGCGCTCGTCTTCTTCCTCACGCTCGTCGTGCTCGTGCCGTTCGCGCTCGGGCCGGATCTCAACCTGCTCTCGCGGATCGGCCCCGCAATCCTGTGGCTCGGCGCGCTCCTTTCGGTGCTGATAGGGCTCGACCGGTTGTTCCAGAGCGATGAGGAGGACGGCTCGCTCGATCTGATCCGGGCTTCGCGCCTGCCGCTCGAACTCGCCGTGCTGGCCAAGGGGCTGGCGCATTGGCTGACGACCGGCCTGCCGCTGGCGCTGGTTTCGCCGCTGCTCGGCCTGCTGGTGGCGTTGCCGGGCGAGGGCGTGCTGCCACTGGTCGCGACGCTGCTGGTCGGCACGCCGGCGCTCAGCTTTATCGGGGCGGGCGGAGCGGCTCTGGCGGCGAGCATCAAGCGCGGTGGGCTGATCGTGCCGGTGCTGGTCGCGCCGCTGACGGTGCCGGTGTTGATTTTCGGGGTTTCGGCCGCCAATGCGGCCGTTGGCGGCACGGTGCCGTTCCTGACACCGTTCCTGATTCTGTGTGCGATCTCGCTGGCAGCCATCGTCGTGGGGACGATCGCCGCGGCCGCGGCCCTGCGTCAGGCCGATTGAATGCTGCCGCCTCTGGCTCCGCCGAGCTCGACCGCACAGCCGCATTGCGCGGCGAGGCGCGCGACCGTGGCGACAATAGCGTCGAGATCGACCTCGCCGGTGTCGTGCCGGCTGCGAATCTCTTCGGCTGTGGCGTATAGATCGATGACGAGGGACTGGCTGGCTTTCGAGCGGATCGCCTGCTCGACTTCGCGCTGGACCTCGTCGGATAGCTGAAGCCGCATCTTCATCCCCCGCATCCAGAAAGGCAGGCTAGAGGATCGGTCTGGGGCTTGCAAGCAGCGAGGGCAAAAACTGCAACCGCTTCAATGCGATAACTATTAGCCGGCATCGGTCAACGGGCACCTCTCAAGGCACAATTCTGGGCACGATCGGAATTCCGCCGGTTCGACAAGGGTTTGGATCGAGGGGCGCCACCGCTCACACGCGCAGCTTCGTGATGTCGCAGCCGGGCTCGGGCGCATTGCTTGGAACGGGTCGAGATTGCTAAAAGCTCCGATCATGGCACCTGCGCCCCGGATGACCCCGCCAGAACGATGGCCAGCCTGATCGACCTCGCCAATCCGACGCGCTTCATGCGCTTTTCGGCCGTGCTGCTGCCCTGGCTGGCGGCCGCGGCCGCGCTGCTCATCGTCGCCGGCCTCTATCTCGCCTGGCAGGCACCGGCAGATTACCAGCAAGGCGAGACGATCCGGATCATGTTCATCCATGTCCCGGCCGCCTGGCTCGCCATGATGTTCTACTCGATGATGGCGCTCTCGGCGCTTGGCACATTGGTCTGGCGCCATCCTCTGGCCGATGTCGCCCAGAAGGCGGCGGCACCGGTCGGGGCCTGCTTCGCGCTGGTCTGCCTGATCACCGGCGCGCTCTGGGGCAAGCCGATGTGGGGCACCTACTGGGTGTGGGACGCGCGGCTGACCTCGGTGCTGGTGCTGCTGCTGATCTATCTCGGCATCATCGCGCTCTGGCGCGTGCTGGACGAGCCGTCGCGGGCGGCGCGTGCCGTGGCGATCCTCACCCTCGTCGGCTTCGTCAACGTGCCGATCATCAAGTTCTCGGTCGACTGGTGGAACACGCTGCACCAACCGGCTTCGGTGCTCCGCATGGGGGGGCCGACGATCCACCCATCCATGCTCTGGCCGCTGCTGATCCTGGCCGTTGGATTCACGCTCTTCGCCCTCGCGCTACATATGCTGGCGATGCGGGCCGAGATCATGCGCCGGCGGGTGCGGACGCTGACGATCCTGGAAGCAGAGCGGCTCGACAGACTCGCGGTGCAGGGATTGCCGGCATGAACGTGCTTGTCGAAAGCATCGGCCCGCATGCCGGCTTCATCCTCGCCGCTTACGCGGCGGCTGCGCTCATCCTGATCGGGCTGACGCTCGCGACCCTGCGCGATCACCGCGCCCAGAAGCAGGCGCTCGATGCGCTGGAGCGTCGCGGCGCCGGCCGCCGCTCTGGCCGGGAGACGTCATGAGCCAGATCGAAACCGCGCCGCGGCGGCGTTCACCGCTGCTTTTCCTGGTGCCGCTGATGATCTTTGGCGCGCTCGCCATCATCTTCGGCATCGGGCTGTTTTCGGGCGATACGAGCAAGGTGCCGTCGGCGCTGATAGGCCGCCTCGCGCCGGCGATCACGCTCGCGCCGCTGGAAGGGCTGCAGCGCGACGGCCAGCCGGTTCCGGCTTTCGGCAATGCCGATCTCGCTGGCGGACGGACGACGCTGGTCAATGTCTTTGCGAGCTGGTGTGCGCCCTGCCGGGTCGAGCATCCCGTGCTGATGGGCCTTGCCGAGACCGATGCGGTGAAGCAGGGCAAGGTCGCGCTGGTCGGGATGAACTACAAGGACGAGGCCGAGAATGCTCGCCGGTTCCTCGGCGCGCTCGGCAATCCGTTCTCCGCCGTCGGTGTCGATCGCGCCGGTCGGTCGGCGATCGAGTGGGGCGTCTATGGCGTGCCCGAGACCTTCGTCATCGGGCCGGACGGGCACATCCTTGAGAAACATGTCGGCCCGCTCGATCAGCAGGCCGCAGCCAAGCTGCTGCAGCGGGCGCTGAAGGCGCGGTGACCCGAGCGTCTGCTGCCGACAAGGGCGTTCTATCCTGAAAGAGATTCTCGGGTCTGCGCTGCGCTTCGCCCGAGAATGACGCGCTTCAGGCCGCGCGCTTGGAACCGACGAGGCTTTCGAACAGGCCGCGTCCATCGGTGCCGCCGACCAGCGAATCGATCAGGTTCTCCGGATGCGGCATCAGGCCGAGAACGTTGAAGCCGGGCGAATAGATGCCCGCGATGTTGTTGAGCGAGCCGTTCGGATTGGCTTCGGGCGTGACATTTCCCTGCGCATCCGCATAGCGGAAGGCGACGAGGCCTTCGCCTTCGAGGCGGGCCAGCGTCTGCGCGTCGGCGATATAGTTGCCCTCGCCATGAGCAATGCAGACGTCGATCGCCTGCCCCTGCGCATAGGCGCGAGTGTAGGGCGTGTCGCTGCGCTCGACCTTGAGGTGCTGGCGCTTGCAGACGAACTTCAGATTGGCGTTGCGCACGAGGATGCCGGGCAGGAGCCCGGCTTCGCAGGCGATCTGGAAGCCGTTGCAGATGCCGAGGACATAGCCGCCGCGGGCGGCATGCGCGCGAGTTGCGTCCATGATGTGGGCGCGGCCGGCGATGGCGCCGGTGCGCAGATAGTCACCATAGGAGAAGCCGCCCGGCAGCACGACGAGATCGATACCCTCAGGCAGCTCGGTATCGCCATGCCAGACATGGGTGACTTCGGCGCCGGCCTGCTTCAGCGCCTTGGCGACGTCGCCGTCACGGTTGGAGCCCGGAAAGGTGATGACGGCGGCCTTCATGGGTCAGGCTCCGATCTCGACGCGGTAGTTCTCGATCACCGTATTGGCGAGCAGCTTCTCGCAGGCGGCTTTGAGCGACGCTTCGGCCGCCGCCTTGTCGGAGCCGGCGAGCTCGATGTCGAAAACCTTGCCCTGGCGCACGGAGCCGACGCCGTCGATGCCGAGCGACTTCAGGGCGCCTTCGATCGCCTTGCCCTGCGGATCGAGCACGCCGTTCTTCAGGGTGACGGTGACGCGGGCTTTCATGAGGTTCTCCGGACGAGATTTGTTGCGGGTGCCTTAGAGCATGTTCCGCAAAAGTGGAAACCACTTTTGCGATCAGGACATGCTCAGCCTATTGGTTTTGCGCGAATTGCCTTCGTTCGGCTGATACCAGCCGAACGGAAAGCGCGCGGAAGAATCGCGGCCGGCTCAACCATTTCCCGCCGTTTCACGTGAATCAGCGGCTGCGCCAGGCGGCCTCGGCGTCCCGCCGCGCGGCTTCGGCCGTGTCGCTGACGCCAAGGGCCACCACGAGTCGGTTCGCTTCCCGGCCGTAGAGAATGGCGGTGACGGCCTGGCGCCCCGGCGTATCCAGCGAGCGGATCGTGACGAGGATGCCGCGTGCCTCGGCCGAATCGAAACGTGCGACATCGGTCGCGCTGCGGGGCGCCTTCGGCTCGGCATTCTTTTTCGGGTTCCGCTGTGCCTTGCGGCGTTCGGCGGCCTTCGCCGCCGCCTGCCGGGCGAAAGCTTCTCCGAGGCGTGCGGGGCTTTCAGAGAGAGCCCGTTCCATGTCGCGGGCCTGCTCACCTTCCAGCGCAATGACCGCGGCAAAACCCTGCTGGACGCAGGATTCGCGCGGACAGAAGACCATGGCGCGGGCTTCGAGGCCCTCGTTCAGCACCCAGGAGCCGATCGGCAGCCGGTGCCAGCCCGCCGATGCGGGCAGCTCGGCGATCCCGGCGCCGAACTGGTTTGCACAGCCGGCGAGCAGGAGAGCGCCGGCGGCGAAAAGGGCCGTGACATGAAAACGGGAGCGCATGCGCTCCCGTTTCGTAGGCGATAATGGCGGAGCGATGGCGCTCACTGCACCAGGCGCGGGCCGGTCGGGCCGGGATTCTCGTTCTCGCCCAAAATGCCGAGGCGGCGGGCGACCTCCGAATAGGCCTCGATCAGGCCGCCCATGTCACGGCGGAAGCGGTCCTTGTCCATCTTGTCCTTGGACTTGATGTCCCAGAGCCGGCAGGAATCCGGGCTGATCTCGTCGGCGACGACGATGCGCATCATCTCGCCTTCCCAGAGGCGGCCGGTCTCCATCTTGAAATCGACGAGGCGGATGCCGGCGCCGAGGAAGAGGCCGGAGAGGAAGTCATTGACGCGGATGGCCAGCGCCATGATGTCGTCGATCTCCTGCGGAGTCGCCCAGCCGAAGGCGGTGATGTGCTCTTCGGAGACCATCGGGTCACTGAGCGCATCGTTCTTGTAATAGAACTCGATGATCGAGCGCGGCAGCTGCGTGCCTTCCTCGAGACCCAGGCGGGTCGCGAGCGAGCCGGCGGCGATATTGCGCACGACGACTTCGAGCGGGATGATCTCGACCTCGCGGATCAGCTGCTCGCGCATGTTCAGCCGGCGGATGAAATGCGTGGGCACGCCGATGTCGTTCAGGTTGGAGAAGATGTGCTCGGAAATACGGTTGTTGAGCACGCCCTTGCCGTCGATCACTTCATGCTTCTTGGCATTGAAGGCGGTGGCGTCGTCCTTGAAATGCTGGATGAGCGTACCGGGCTCGGGTCCTTCATAGAGGACCTTCGCCTTGCCTTCGTAAATGCGACGGCGGCGATTCATGGGGATGTACCGTGGCTTGAGGAAATCCAAAGGTTGCCCTTCTCTGGACGCGATGAGGTCGCGGCGGGATCTTGGCCCCTGATCTTGTCGGTCCTGCCACAGCCCGGCGATCCGGTCGGGATCGATCTTCGAGCCGGCGCAGGCGCCAGTAGTGCACGGGATGCCCGAGGGCACCCATGCGCCTGCTATATGGAGCCTCCCGGCCGTAAACGCAACAAAACGCCTTTCGGCCGCGCAAGAAGGCTTAAGCGAGGCTGAATCGGAGCGATCAGGCTGGCTCTCGGCGCCCCGACATCCTATATGATCCAGCAGTGCTAATTCCCGCCCGCGAGAGGACATGGACGCCGCATGACGACCTTCGATCAGCGCAAGGACGCCTTCGAGAACAAGTTCGCCCATGACGAGGAGCTGCGCTTCAAGGCAACTGCCCGGCGCAACAAGCTGCTCGGGTTCTGGGCGGCGGAGAAGCTCGGCAAGAGCGGCGCGGACGCCGAGGCCTATGCCAAGTCCGTCGTCGTCGCCGATTTCGAGGAAGCCGGCGACGAGGATGTGGTTCGCAAGGTCAAGAACGATTTCGCGCTCGCCAACATCAATGCGTCCGACGCCGAGATCCGCCGCGTGATGACCGAGCTGTTCCTGAAGGCCGCCGAGGATATCCAGGCCGGGCGCTGACGCATCCCGGCAGACGCAGGACGTCTCTGAAACGGGCGCATGGGCGCCCGTTTGCATTTCCGGGCCGGCCGGGTCCAACGTGCGGAAGCCTCGCGCCGTCCAAAGTGCGGGCCTTGAAACGGATGAACGCACCATGGCCAAGCCCACCGTCCTCTCCTCCCTCGCCGATCGTTTCGCCAAGGGCGACAGCATCGTCTCGGCCTGGTGCGGGCTGCCCGATCCCTCGATTTCGGCGATTCTGGCGCAGGAGGATTTCGACGCGATCACGCTCGACATGCAGCATGGGCCGATCACGCTGGGCGAGGTCATCCGCGCGATCCCGCTGATCAATGCCGCGGGCAAGCCGGCGATCGCGCGCATTCCGGTCGGCGAATTCCAGAACGTCTCGAAGCTGTTCGATTCCGGCGTCTCCGGCGTCATCGCGCCGATGATCAACACCATGGAAGACGCGCGGCGCTTTGCGGCCTACGCCAAATATCCGCCGATGGGCGAGCGCAGCTGGGGCAGCTATGGCGGCCTCGGCGCCTCCGGTCTCGACCAGAACAGCTATCTCAAGGCCGCCAACGGGTTCTCACTGACATTCGCGATGATCGAGACGCGTGAGGCGATGGCGATCGTCGACGATATCCTGGCGCTGGACGGCATCGATGCGCTGTTCGTCGGTCCCTCCGACCTGTCGATCGCGCTGTCCGGCGGCGCGCAGGTCGATGCCACCGCCCGCGAAGTCGACGAGGCGCTGAAGCATGTCGTGGCGCGCGCTTCCGCCGTGAACAAGCCGGTCGCGCTCTATGCGGCGACGGCCGAGCGGGCCAGGCAAGGTCTCGCCATGGGCGCGCGCATGGTGACGGTGATGAGCGATTCGACGCTGCTGCGGGCGGCGGCGCAGACGGCGCTCAAGATCGTGCGCAGCTAGAGCCCGTCTGAAAGCTCCCGGCCCTCATGCTGAGGAGGCCCGCGAGGGCCGTCTCGAAGGATGGGGCTCGCGGAGCTGCCAAACGGCTTCTTGGCCAGTTCAGGCGTTGATGCCCTCGCGGCGCTTCAGGATGGCGTAGTAGGCCCAGAGCAGCCGCGCGGCGACGCCGCGCCATGGCCGCCAAGCCTCGGCCATAACCTGCAGCTCTGCCGCTTTCGGCCGCTCGGTGAGGCCGAAAGCGTGCCGGGCGGCTTCCTGGATCGCGAGATCGCCGGCGGCGAAGCCGTCGCGATGGCCAAGGCAGAACAGCAGATAGACATCGGCCGTCCAGGGGCCGATGCCGGAGATCGCGGTCATCTGCGTGTGGACCCCCTCAGGCGTCGCCTGTTCGAGGGCCTCGAAAACGAAACGTTTCTCGACGAGCGCCGCGGAAAGCGCCAGCAAGGTGCGCTGCTTCGGCCGCGATAGACCGGAAAGGCGCATGTCGTCGTCGGTGGCGGCGAGCATGCGCTCCGGCGTCAGCGGGACGAAGACGCTCTCGAAGCGATTCCAGACCGCGCGCGCGCTGGCGACCGACAATTGCTGTGAGACGATGATCGAGGCGAGGCCAACGAAACCGCCTTCGCGCAGCCTCAGTGGCGGCAGTCCGGTGCGCTCGACGATGGCTTGCCAATGCGGATGCAGGGCAGCCAGCGCAGCCATACCTTCTTCGAGATCGCTGTCGCAGGTGATTCGTTCGGTCATCGCATGAGCATTGATGAAGCAGGAGCCCGCCTGCGTCAGCAGCAGTGCTTGCTGCTTGGCGGGCAGCACCAGGCCTCCTAGACAAGAACGATGGCGTTCATACCACCCGATTCCCGCAAGCCGGTCTTCCGTTTCGCGCCAAGTCCGAACGGGCGGCTGCATCTCGGCCATGCGCTCTCGGCCTTGGCCAACGAGTCACTGGCCGAAAGGATCGGTGGGCGCCTTCTTCTGCGGATCGAGGATATCGACCTCACCCGCTCGCGGCCGGAGTTCGTCACGGGGATCGTCGCGGATCTCGATTGGCTCGGAATCCCGTTCGAACCGGATATCCGCAGGCAGTCCGAGCATTTCAACGATTACGCGGCGGCTCTCGGTGCCTTGCAGGAACGCGGGCTGGTCTATCCCTGCTTCTGCTCGCGGCAGGACATTCGCGCCGAGGTGGCTCAGCGCGAGGTCGAAACGGGGCGGCCCTGGCCAGTGGATCCCGATGGGGCACCGCTCTATCCCGGTCACTGCAGGACGCTTGAACCGGATGAGGCGACGCGGCGCATCACGGCCGGCGAGCCGCATGTGCTGCGTCTCGATATGGCCAAGGCTCTGGCGATCACCGGCAACGAGCTGAGCTATACGGTTTTCGACGGCGAAGGCGGTATCCGGATCGTCTCGGCCCGGCCCGAACGCTGGGGCGACGTCGTGCTTGCCCGCAAGGACGTGCCGACGAGCTATCATCTCGCCGTTGTCGTCGACGATGCCTTGCAGGACGTGACGCATGTCGTGCGCGGCCACGACCTCGAAGCAGCGACCGATATCCATGTCGTGCTCCAGCACCTGCTCGGGCTGCCGACGCCGCTCTATCATTTCCATCGCCTGGTGCTCGACGAGGACGGACGCAAGCTCGCCAAGAGCCGGCTCTCGGAGAGCCTGGCGGAACTCAGGGCGAAGGGGGCCCGCCCGGCCGATATTCGCCGGCAACTGGGCTTCGCTTGAGCCCTAGCCAACGCCGAGGAACGTCAACCAGGCAGCGGTCGTGAACAGCGAGAGCAAGGTCGAGAGCGTGATTGCGCTCGAGGCGTCGGCCACGCCCTGCCGGTAGCGTTCGGCGAAGAGATAGGCATTGATCCCGCAGGGGCACGCCGCAAACAGCACCGCGACGCCCGACCAATGGGGGGGCATGTCGAAGATTTTCGTCGCGAGCCAGTAGACCAGGAGCGGGTGCAGCCCGAGCTTCAATCCGCTCAGCACGGTCGGCAGGGCAAGCCCCGATTCCAGCCCGTAGCGACGCATGGCGATGCCGAGGCTGATCAACGCGCAGGGTACGGCAGCACCGGCGAGCAGATCGACCAGTGTCCAGGCCGGCTCCGGAATCTGGCAGACGAAGGGGCGCACGGCCGAGCCGAGCAGGATGCCGACGATGATCGGATGGGTGAAGAGCCGCTTGATCAATTGCGGAATCGAGGCGGAACGGCCTTCGGCCAGGAGCGTCGCCACGGTCATCGTGACGGGCAGGTGAATGGCGAGCAGCAGACCCAGCGGAACGGCGCCGGCGTCGCCGTAAGCCTTCAGGATCATCGGTACGCCGACGAAGACCGTGTTCGACTGGGCGGCGGCGAAGCCTGAAACCACCAGCTCCGGCCCTTTCCGGGCGAAGAACTTGCTCGCGATGAGCATGGCCAAGGCCCAGACCACGGCGAGCCCCGCGAAATAGGCGATCCAGTAGCCCCAGGGCTGGGTCGCGGGGATGTCGGCCTTGGCGAGCGTGCGGAACAGCAGGCAGGGAACCGCCAGCACGAAGACGAAATCCGACAGGCCTTCGCCGGTCGTCTCACGCAGCAGCCTCGACCAGCGCGCGAAATAGCCGAGGCCGATCAGCCCGAAGACGGGCAGGACGACGAGGAAAGAGGCGAGCATCGGCCGGGGACCCGCGTGACGAGAGAAAGCGCCTGTTCAGGCGGTGTCGCCTCGGGGCAGCTCTGTCAAGCGTCAGATGCCTATCGGCGCCCCAATCGCCGAGCCGTCATGCGTTCAGCGCAATTGAGCGATCGCTCCGCCCGCCTTCTCGATCAGCCCGCGAATTTCATCGCGCTGACGTTTGAATTCGGCGAGCATCGGCCCCTGCAATTCGCGCCCGCGCGGCACGCGAATCTTCAACGGATTGACGAAGTTTCCGTTGACCAGCACCTCGTAGTGCAAATGCGGTCCTGTGGAGAGGCCGGTCGAGCCGAGATAACCGATGACCTGGCCCTGGCGGACCTTGGCGCCCGGTACAATGCCGGAAGCGAAGTTCGATTGGTGCGAATAGGTGGTGACGTATCCGTTGGCGTGCTGGATCTCGGTGTGCTTGCCGTAGCCGGAAGACCAGCCGGCCTTGGTGACGACGCCATTGCCGGCGGCAAGGATCGGGGTGCCGATCCGATTGGCCCAGTCGATGCCGGTATGCATCTTCGAATAGCGCATGATCGGGTGGTAGCGCATGCCGAAGCCGGAGCGCAGCTCGCCGTCGGCAATCGGCTTGCGCAGCAGGAACTTCTTCAGCGACTTCCCTTCTTCGTCAAAATATTCGATCAGCCCATCTTCGGGGGACTGGTAGCGGAAGACCCGGCGGCTTTCACCGTTCACGGTCAGGGTTGCGGAGAGAATCTCGCCGCGCTCGCCCTCGTCATCCTCAGTGAAGATCACTTCCAGATTGTCGCCGGCATGGACGCGCTGCTGGAAGTCGAGATCATAAGAGAAAATCCGCACGAGCTCGTCGATCAGCGGGCGCGGCAGGTCGTGCCGCGCCCCGGTCTCGTAGAGGCTTTCATAGAGGCGGGCGCCGCCGGTGCCCTCATCTTCGTCCTCCTCCTCCGTCTCCTGCCGTTGCGGCCGCTGGAGGGCAAGATTCTGACGGGGCAGATCGACCGTGACGTAGGCGCCCTTGTCGTTCATCGCGATCGTGCCGTCCGGCTGTCCGTTGCTCAGCAGCGAGACTCGCATGATCTGGCGGCCGTCGCCCGGACGGGGGCCTGGTGCGTAGAGCACCTGCAGAACCTGGCCGTCGGGAAGGGCTGTCGTCCGAACCTTGCCGCCAAAGGCCGTCATCATCGCCCGGACCTGATCTGGCGTCGCGCCGGCGCCGCGCAGTGCCTGCTCGAAATTCTCGCCGCGCTTGGCCATCACCAGCTTGTCCTCGACAAGCGGCTCGCGGGAGGCAGGGATCGGCGTCTTCGGTGCGTTGGTCACGTTCTCCGGGACGACGCGAACCTCGATGCCGGAGAAGCGCGTATCTGTTGCCGGCGCATAGGCAAGGATGTCGCCGCTGCCGGCGGTCGCGCCGGTCAGGGTGCGGCTGAGCATCAGCTGTGGCGGAATCGGCAGGGCGCGCTGGCGGCCGGAGTTTGCCAGATTGGCACGCTCCTCTTCGACCTGGGAGATGATGTCGTTGTCGCTCAGCTGCGGCTTGCCGGCGGGGGTGACGATGTCGCCGAGGTCGCGTTTGACGATGGTGACGTCGGCGTCAGGCATGTCCTGGGCCGGCTCGGCATAGCGCTCTTCCGGCTGGCCGCCTTCCGCGAAAAGCCGCAGCGGATTGAAGGGCGGGATATTGCTCGCGTAGACGCCGGTGGTGAGGGAGAGGTCGGATGCCAGCCGCACGAAGGGGCGGACGCGGATGACTTCGCGGTTCCCGACCTTCTGCGACATCGGCGCCCTCAGCGTATGGCGCGCCGACATGATCGGCTGGTCGGCGACGAGCTTGTCGGCCTTGCGGGCCCCGCCGCCTTCACCCGCGGCCGACGAGCTACGCACGGCCACGGTTTCGGGCTGCTCCGGGTAGCTGGTGTCGCCACGCATCGCGACGAGTATCGCGGCACCAAGCAGCGCCGCGCCGCAAGAGCCGACGAGCGCGCAGGCGAAAAGCCATCGCAGCGAGACACCGCGCCGATCGAGCGGCTGCTGACGGGATTCGGCGGGCTGGATCGGCGGCTCGATCCCGAGATCGACCAGCAGAGCCGCAGCCTCGGGGGCAAGCGGTTCGACTGGCTGAGCGAACTCGGGATGGGCGTTCATATCGTGCGGGCTGCTTCTTGCGGGCGGTTCTGCGTGCGGGGTGCTGGATACCTCGGTGGCGTGCTCCGCCGCGGCGAAGAAGCCTTGAGCGCAATCTGACGAAAGCGCGCAAGACCATGCCCGTGCCGGAAGCGGGAATCAATCCGTCCAGCCATGGGCTGCCTCCTGTGCGGAGAGATTGCGGCTGTTTTGGGAAGCGCAGCGAATATGGTGCGACACAGCTCGCGCGTGAGCGCAAGCAAGCGCATTCGCGATGCCTTGTCACGATAGGCGGCCTCAGGACACGCCTGCTGGTTGTGGCCGCATGGGCCGGTCCGACTTTCACCTGGCGGCGGGAGGCGCTCTCGTTGTCGATCCGGACCGAGGCCGAAAGCCCGATGCTCGCGACACCGAAACAGGGCACGGTGGCGAGCCCCGGCCAGGTGTCCGAAAGGCCGCGAAAATGGTTCGTCTTGCGGGCTCGGAAAAAGAAATGCGCTCCGTCAAAAAAACTTCATGAGCGTGTTGACATGCGTTCTGGGGGTGGCCTATAAGCCACCCATCGAGACGGCGCCGCCGCTGAGCGGCGCCTCTTCTGCGCTTCCTAAGGACGCTGGGGCTGAGGCCGGTTCGCCGGGTGAAGTTCTGTCGGTTTTGTTGAAGCCCTGCTGTTTGAATTGAAAATTGAAGACAGAAAGAG
>NZ_JBFTJP010000016.1:0-70118 GCF_056395485.1 Allobosea sp. 10L417 | reverse complement strand
CGACCAGGTCGGCCGACTGCGCTTTCAACCAAGCCACCTTGCACCCAGCTGACCCCATCAAGTGCCGATGAGCACGCAGAGAACGCAGGCACCCAACGGCATCAACCGCTCAGGACCAAGCTGCCAGACCTTGACCCGTTAGAGAACGGTATCGGTCGGAAGCAGACGTTCCACCTCCGGCCGTTTGGCACCGTTCGGGCTGAAGGGTGTCCCGCAAGCGGGCGCCGACCCTCTCGCAACGTACTGGGGTTTCTTAGGCTGCCGATATCGATGACCGCGACCGGCGCGCAGTTTGGACGATGGCCTTGGCCACGGTTCGGAAGAGCAATGCGGGCAGATCATGTCCCATCCCCTCGATCAACATCAGTTCGGCATTAGGGATCGAGGCTGCGGTGTCCTGCCCGCAGGCAGGGGGGAAAAGGGGGTCGACTGTCCCATGTATGACGAGTGTTGGCGCTTTGATCGCTGCCAGCCGCGAACGGCGGTCACCGGCCAGTGCCATGGCGGCGAGTTGCCGCCCGAACCCACCCGGTGAAGGGCCACGCCGCACTTCCTCTAGGAGAAGAGCGCGGCACGCCTCCTCGTCGAACGGATATGCGGCGCCGGCGATGCGTCGTGCGAAGGAAATGCTGTGATCAAGGAAGCCCGCCTCATCCGAAACGGGGTCAGGGGCTGGGCGCGTCATCATCGCCATGGCGTCGGGCTCCGCCGAGGGCATATCCGGTTTCCAGTGGCAGACATGATCGAGGTGAGCGACAGAACGCGAGACGGGTGCTCGCTCGCCATCACCTGGGCGATCATCCCGCCCATTGATCGTCCAACAACATGGGCCTGCGGGATGGACAGTGCATCGAGCAGCCCAACTGCATCCCCGGCCATGTCGGCGAGCAAGTAGGGCACGGGCGGCCGCTGCCCCGCCATGAGGGAGGACGCTAAAGCATTAAGATCCACGGCTCCGTGCTGGGAGAAGGAGGTCGAATAGCCGGCATCTCGATTGTCGAACCGGATGACGCGATAACCCAGCGCGGCAAGTTCACCGCAAAAGGGATCTGCCCAGCGGATCATCTGCGTCCCGAGGCCGGAGATGAGTAGGATTGCTTCCGCCGCCTCCTCGCCGAAGCTGTCATAGGCGAGCGTGATGCCATTGCAGTTCATGAGCTTCATCGTCGTTCTCGTCTCTCTGTCAGATCCGGGTGGCCTGAAGCGTTTTCACCCAGTGCAACAGGCGATCCTGCAGCAGGCGCTCGCGGACATAGTCGATGTCTTCTTCTTCGAGGCGCTCAAGGATCTCGAATGTGAACGCCTCCGCACCTTGGGCAAGCCAGGCGTCTTGGAGCGAACGATGCGTGTTGTTGCCGAGCCGCAGGGTGAACCACAGGCGGGTCTGGATCGTGGACAAGTCGGGAGCTTGCCCCACCCAGACCGCGCCGGTTGGTTTGCAGCGAACGGCGTAGATGCCGGTCGGAATTTCTCTCTTCTTATAGGCCGCAACGGCGGCCTTCCGGTCTTCGCGGTTCATGACGTAGTCGCCTCCTGCGGCGGAGACAGCTAGCAGACCCAGCCCCAAGGTCAATAACACCCGGGTTTTATATTGACAAGCAATTTCAATCCGGGTAATTAAATTGAACTGTGGAGTGCCATATGTCCGATTTCCTGTCCAAGCCATGCACCGCCTTCGTTGGCATGGAGCGACTTGCAGCCGGAGCGCTGATCGACATCGCTCTGGAGGTGAAAGCCGCTGAGGGCCGCCGGTTGGATGCGTCGATTCTCGTCTTCGACGATGCTACGGGGTCCGTTTTGGATCTGGACCTGCGCGGCACGACCGCCGAAATCGTGGTTCGCCTCACCGAGCGGGGCAAGCGGGAGGCAACGGCAGCCAAGGCGCAAATGGCGTCGAACCCCGACGCAGAGCCTCGCGGGCGCGGGCGACCGAAACTCGGTGTGGTCGCCAGGGAGGTCACGCTGCTGCCCCGACACTGGGAGTGGCTCTCCGCCCAGCCCGGAGGAGCGTCACAGGCTTTGCGGCGCCTCGTGGACGCCGCTCGCCGTTCCGATGGCGGCCAGACCCAAACCAAGGCCGCGCGAGAAGCCGCCTACCACTTTCTGACCGCGTTGGCGGGTGACCTTCCCGGCTACGAGGGTGCGATCCGATCCTTGTTCGCGGGCGAGGAACAGGACTTTTCCGACCGCATGAACGCTTGGCCCCCCGATGTGAGACGTCATGCCTTGAAGCTGGCAACCGGCTCAGATCCCCTTCGAGCGACGATGTGACAGTAAGGGACAAGGCGCGTTGTGCGCGTGGCGCCTCTGCCCGAGAGCGGACGTCGGCAATGCCCGAGACGGGTCGATTGCGGGCGTCGCCGTCCATCTCATAACGAGCAATCTTGTTCGATGCAGCTAATTAGCAACTGGCAAGGCCCATGGCATTCATCCTGCGCCTGGGCCGCCAATCCGCAGGTGAATGATGTCTGCTGTCGCTGATATGGAGGGTCGGTCCCGGCGCCCTGGCGCTCAGGCTTTCGCGGCCTGCCGGCCCGGCGCAGTGGAACGCGCGGCACGCCTGATCCGATCCTGACCACATCCGCCATGATGCCGGGCCTCCGTAATCAGGGTATTCGCCTGCAAGCCGGTCATACAAGTCAACTTCAGCGGCATCGACCGCCAGAGCCATTTCGAGTTCATTGACCGGAGCTAGGGACGCCGCCGAAATGAGCATGAAAGGCGCGCGCAAACCGTGCTTCTTCAAAAGCCACGCGGATCAGGTCTCCAGTCACTGCGCCGAGAACGCGGAAGCCAATCTGCCAATCGCCGCACCACGCTTCTATACGGCGCAGCCGCTCAGCCGCAGACGTTTTGTCCAGCTTGATCTCGACCTGATGCGGCCAATGCCCGGTCACCGCCACATGCCTCGCATCTTCGCCCTGACATCAACCTTCGGCCCGTCTGACGGTATCCGCTGGCTGTCAGCGGTCGCGATGGGCCAGGCCGTCCGCTCGAACTGGCCCAGCAGCGCGTTCGGAATGAAGCGGGTCCGGTTGGCATAGACGTGGCGGTCGCCGGTCGGAGATTGGCCATGCGTGAAGAAGCGCTGTGGCACGACAAGGTGCAGGTCGTCCTTGGCACGCGTCATCGCGACATAGAGTAGCCGCCGTTCCTCCTCGATCTCGTCCCGTGCGCCGGCACCTAGATCGATCGGGATGCAGCCGTCCACCGTGTTCATGACGAAGACCGACTTCCATTCCTGGCCCTTGGCCGAATGGATCGTCGACAGGATCAGGTAGTCCTCGTCGAGATGCGGCACGCCCGCCTGATCGCTGGTCGCGTCCGGCGGATCGAGCGTCAATTCGGTCAGGAAGCGCTCGCGTGAGGGATAGCCCCCGGCGATCTGTTCGAGCTGAACGAGATCGGCTTGCCGCGTGCCGGCATCCTCGTGGATGCGCTCCAGGTGAGGCTCATACCAGCGACGGGCGCATTCAATCTCGGCCGGCCAGCCGGCCTTACCGGAGCGCAGCTCGCTGATCGCGGAGACGAAAGAAGCCCAATCGTCGCCTGCCCGCGGCGGAGCCGGAGCGTTCTCAAGTGCCTCGAGAGGCGCTGAAGCCTGTGCCACATGGTCAAGGACACGCTGGGCTGACGTCGGCCCCACACCCGGCAGAAGCTGCAGGACGCGAAAGCCGGAGACTTTGTCGCGCGGGTTCTCGACGAAGCGCAGCAGCGCCAGCAGATCCTTGATGTGTGCGCTGTCGAGGAACTTCAGCCCGCCGAATTTGACGAACGGGATATTCCGACGCGTGAGCTCGATTTCGAGCGGCCCGCTGTGGTGGGAGGCGCGAAACAGCACCGCTTGCTGCTTCAGCGTCGAGCCACCTTCGCGGTTCTCCAGCACCTTCTCCGCGATGAAGCGAGCTTGATCCGCTTCATCCCGAACATGAACGAGCTGTGGCGGCGATCCGGTTGCGCGATCAGTCCAGAGGTTCTTGGTGAAGCGCTCGGCTGCAAGGTCGATGACGGCATTTGCCGCGGAGAGGATGGCGCTGGTCGAGCGATAGTTCTGATCGAGTGTGATGATTTCGGCCGGCGGCACGAAGGCGGCCGGGAAGTCGAGGATGTTGCGGACCGTGGCTGCCCGGAACGAATAGATCGACTGGGCATCGTCGCCGACGACCGTCAGGCCGCGGCCGTCCGGCTTGAGCGCGAGCAGGATCGAAGACTGCAGGCGGTTCGTGTCCTGGTACTCGTCGACCATGACGTGGTCGAAGCGGTCGCCTATGTCGGCTGCGATATCGGGATCGGTCACCGCCTGCGCCCAGTAGAGCAGCAGGTCGTCGTAATCGAGGACGTTCTGGCTCTGCTTGGCTTCGACATAGGCAGCGAAGAGCTCCTTCAACTCGGCTGCCCAGGTGGCGCACCATGGATAGGACAGGCGCAGGACCTGCTCGATCGGCAGCTCGGTGTTCACGCAGCGCGAATAGATCGCCAGACAGGTGCCTTTCGTCGGAAACCGCGACTGCGTCTTGGAGAAGCCGAGCTCGTGCCGGACCAGGTTCATCTGGTCGGCCGAGTCTTCCCGATCATGGATCGTGAAAGCCGGATTGAGACCAAGCTGCTCGGCGTATTCGCGCAGCAGCCGCGCTCCGATACCGTGGAAGGTGCCGGCCCAAGTCAGGGCGTCGGCGAGGACGCCTGCTCCCTCACCCAGCACCTTGCGCGCGATCCGCTCAACGCGCTTCGCCATCTCGGAAGCCGCGCGGCGCGAAAACGTCATCAGCAGGATCCGTCGGGGATCGGCGCCGCTGACCATAAGATGGGCGACCCGGTGCGCGAGCGTGTTAGTCTTGCCCGATCCTGCGCCTGCGATGACAAGCAAGGGCGCTGCGGCCAATGTGCCAACGCCATGGATCACAGCGCGGCGCTGAGCCGGATTGAGCGCATCAAGATAGCTGATCGGGGCGATGGCGTTCATGCCTTCGGCTCCGACACCGGCCGTGTCCCTTCCGAAAACCGGCCGCGTAGGAAGCCAAGCGAAGCCGCCCGATCCGCGTCCCTCAGGAGCTCATCGCGGTTATGAAGCAAGGCCCCGATTGCCGCCGGAGCGTCACCGTGAAACTCCGCCAAAACGGTATCGATCTGAAGCTCCATAGGAATTGGAGCAGGCGCCTGTTTTGGCACGACTGGCGGCATGGATGCGTCCTCGAGAATGAGAACATTATGAGAACGATCGCAGCCGGGGAGTCAAGCTCCCGAGGGAGATTCTCCCCCGCACCGCCAACCACGAGCGCTGGCTACGCGCGATAACGATCAAAGGCAGTAAGCCGGATCGTCAGTGGCTCCGCATCCTCCCAGCAATAGATTTCGGTACGGAGATAGCGAAACTCCCCCCCTGGAGCTCGTCATCGATCTCGATCCACCAGGCTCGCGGCTTGCCGTCGCTGCCGTCGGACCAGCGATATCCCCTGCCCTTCAGATGATCCTTCATGTCGAAAGGTGCGTTCTCAGCGTAAATGCACACGCGGCTGCGCTCGCTCGATCGCAAGAGCTCGAGAAAGGGTCGGGACCCACCCTCTCCCACCGGCCTCGCCAGGACTTCCAACAATGCGTTGCAGTCATCCGTCGCGCGGTGGCCCTCATGGAACAAGCCGGACTGGCCGACGAGATATCCAAGCTTGTTTCCCTCGAAGCCAAGATCCGCCCAAGGGATCTCTCTGACCGAACAGGCCCAGGCTTTCGACGCGAAGGTCGGAGAGAGCTTTTCGCAGAACGGGCGATCGAATGCGGCGTTATGGGCGATGACGAGATCCGCGGGCTCGATCAGCGCGTCTAGCGCTGCAACATCGATCTCGCGACCCGCGACCATATCGTCCGTGATGCCGGTCAGCCGTGTGATTTCTGCCGGGATCGGGCCCGATGGCTGACGCAGCCCACTGTAGATGCCGACGACATCGCCGATCGCTCCCTCGTCGTCATAGGTGAAAGCGACGGCACCAATTTCGATGATCTCGTCCTTGGCGTGATTGAGCCCGGTCGTCTCTGTATCCACCAGAACCGCAAGGTTCGGAAATGCGCTCTCCGCTCGAGGGATGATCGGAGGCGGCACGAGCTTGCGCAGGATTCTATAGCGCCCGCCCTGCTCCAGCCGTTGCGCGGCCTCCTCATCCTTCCAGTCGGGCGGGGCTGGTGGAGCTTCCGACTTTCGCTTGCGCGGTGCGGATCTAGGCGTCTGCCGGTAACCCGGCGCATCATCGAACAGGTCAAACTGGGTAGAGGCAATCTTCATTTGGCGGCCTTCGTCATCGCGGGTGCTCGCGAGCCTCCGGTGGCTTCAAGTGCGGCCGAGGCGCAACGCTTCGCGCGGGCGACCGGGTGGAAACGAGGATATCATTGTCCTCGAAAGGACCTGCTCCATGCCATCTTATATCAACGATCCTGAGGTCGATAAGCTGATCGCGAAACTGGTCGGCCTTACCAGGACTTCCGAGATAGAGGCCGATAAAGCCGCCCTCGAGCACGAAATTGCCCGTCGAAAAAGCGGTCTGCCGATGCGCGATTGGCTTGCTAAATCCCTCGCGATGGCGCAGTCGGCGGGCCGTTTGCGCCCGGCGATCATAAGCCCGAAATCGATGAGGTGTGGGGCGAGGACTGATGCGATTCGTCGACACGTGGGCAGCGCCCAGCCGCTGGAAGTGTGACCGGGCATATTGCGCTATTGATCGAAAAACGTCTCAGCGCTTCCGGCGCTGCTGACCGAGGCCCATCGTCTTCGCGAGCTTCGAACGGGCCTCGGCATAGGCTGGCGCCACCATCGGATAGTCGTTGGGCAGACCCCACTTCGAGCGGTACTCTTCCGGCGTCATGTTGTAGGCCGTCCGAAGGTGTCGCTTGAGTGACTTGAACTTCTTTCCGTCCTCTAGACAGATCAGGAAGTCGGATGTGATCGACTTCTTGATCGAAACTGCCGGGGCCGGCTTCTCTACTGGCGCGGCCGCCACTGGCTCCTGGCCCAAGCCTACAATCGCCGAATGCGTGGTGGCGATCAGCGCGGGAAGGTCCGCTGCCGGTACGCTATTGTTCGAGACATAAGCCGAAACGATGTGGGCGACGAGATCGATGATTTCGGCATTGGCTTCTGACATTGCAATCTCCGGCCGCGCCTATGCGCAGCAATAAATTTGCCTCGAGCTGGCGTGGTTATTTTGCCAAGCCGATCTAGTCAAATGGACGTGCGTGAGGAAATTGCTGTTTATTCAAATTGTCAGTTTCCAGGACGACGGGTGACGACTGCAATTTGGGGAGCTCCGCCTCTCAACAGCTCAATCGCCCTAGGCAGAACCCCAATTTCATCTTGCCAAGTTGCGGCTGTCCGCGCGCTATAGGTGGTAGCGCCCTCGCGAATGGCCGAACGCGATGATTTTGTTGCGGACAAGCCAGAGGGCGTTTCTATCGGATCACGCCACCCCCCGATTATGCTGTCGGTCGGGAATTTACATAAGGTCGGGGGCCTGAGCGCCATTTCCAGTTTTCGGTTCGTTCATTGCGCGGATCTGCACATCGACGCCCCGCTGAAGTCGCTGGCGTTGCGCAATCCTGAGCTCGTGGACTTGGTCGCAAGCGCGACACGAAGGGCTTTCGTCGCGACGATTGAGCTGTGCCTCGACGAGAAGGTCGATGCCCTGCTGATCGCGGGCGACCTCTATGACGGCGACCAGACCTCCATGAAGACCGCAGGCTTCATTGCCGCGCAGCTTCGGCGGCTCGACGAAGCCGGCATTCGGACTTTCGGCATCCGCGGCAACCATGACGCCGTGTCGCGGATCACCAAGGAGCTTGTCTTTCCCGAGAGCGTCACGTTTTTCAAAGGTTCCGCTGCCGCCATTCCCCTGCCCGGCCACAACGGTTGCCGAGACGTCGTTGTCCACGGGATCAGCTTCCCGAAGCCGCACGCGCCGGAAAGCCTGCTACCGAAGTTCAAGCCGCCGGTCTAAGGCGCGATTAATATCGCGCTGCTGCACACGAGCCTTGCTGGCGCCGAAGGTCATGACCGTTATGCCCCGTGCAGCGCAGCGGACCTAGCCAGTGCAGGCTTCGACTATTGGGCGCTCGGGCATGTCCACAAGCGCCAGGTCCACCTCGATAAGCCCGCGATCGTCATGCCCGGCATCCCGCAGGGCCGGGACATCAATGAGAGCGGCGCCAAATCCGTCACTCTGGTTACGATTGGCGACGATGGTGCGATCGCCATAGCACAGCACCGCACGAGTACCGCTCAGTTCGAGCGTGTTTCGGTAGATCTGTCCGGGATCGAGGACTGGTCAGAAGCTATGCGGGCCATCGGCCGCAGACTTGGCGCCCAGTCGCTGCCGCAGATCAGCGGCCTTTCCCGGCAGACGAAGGAGCTCATCGCAACGATGAGAGACAAGGCTCGGCTCCTCCAGGCGTGCTCGATCACCAAGGCTTCGTTCGCCGAAGCGGACTATCGCCAGAACAGCTTCGAGATTTTTGATCCGCGCTGGCAGGTCATCACGGACAACTACCAGTGCTGCACCACGTTGGTTGCGAAGCTCGGAGCCGATGCGACGGTGCCCTTGCTCAGCAAGCTGAAGGTCGCCGACGGCGGCCCGGTTGCCGCTGCGCTGACGGTTGGCCTCGTCAACGCCTTCGTGAAGGGCGAGCTCAAGGAATTGCAGCGCGAGATCCAGTCGGCAGCGAGCCCCGACGAGCAGGTTCTGGTCAATGTCTGCCTGCCGACTGTCGCTTTCGCTGCGGCAGTGACACCGGCTCCTCGCTAGGGGGCTGCGCGCCGAAGCCCTGCCATCTCGACGTGGTCGATTACATCGCGGAAGGCATCGAAGCAGACCCCGTCATCGCCTCAAGGCGCGTGCTGGCCGGCGAAATACTCGCCGTGCTCAAAGCTCGCAGCGGTGTTGATCCGCGGCGCCCGTGAGCCGCCAGGAATAAACAGGATGCGGACATCTTTCAAAGGGAATTGTTCTATGTTATTCTTTCACAGGAAAGGATATGATATGCCTACTCTTCCCGGTCACGCTTCCCGCCCCGAGGCCGGCGCGGTCATCACGAAGGCTACGATCCGCGCGGCCGAGCAGCTTCAGATCACGGCCCGAACCCTCGCGGCGATCATAGGCATCAGCGAGGCCACTGTCTCACGCATGAAGCGCGGTGCCTTTGGCCTGGAGCCTGGCACCAAGCCGTTTGAGCTCGCCATCCTGTTCGTTCGGCTTTTTCGGTCCCTCGATGCGATTGTCGGAGGCGACGATCAGATCGCGACCAGCTGGCTTTCCAATCCCAATACCGCTCTCGATGCGCGACCAATCGAGAAGCTTCAGACCGTGAGTGGACTTGTCGATGTCATCGCCTACCTGGACGCGCGTCGCGCTCTCGTCTGAGCTTCAGCCCTTCGAGGGTTCGTGCTGGCGCCTCGTTGAGGCCCAGCACCGCGTCTCTACTCTAAAGCTCACCGACACCCTCGCCGAGCAAGCTCTGCTCGAAGACCTGATGGAGGAGTCGAAGCCACCCGTTCCGGCGGAATGCCGTCACCTCGACTTCCTTCTCGCGACGCCCTTCCGGTACGGCGCGCTCTATCCCCACGGATCGCGCTTCCGGCGCGCCGGGCGGACCGCCGGCGTCTACTACGCAGGCGAGCAAGCGACGACGGCGATCGCTGAAATGGCGTTTTACCGGCTGCTATTCTTCTCCGAATCTCCCGAGACGGCCTGGCCGTCCAACGCCGCCGAGTACACGGCCTTTTCGGCTGCTGTCGCAACCCCGTCCGTCCTCGATCTTACTCAGGAGCCGCTTTCCAAGGACGCAGCCATTTGGACTGATCTGATCGTCTATGAGGGCTGTCAGGCGTTCGCGGATGCGGCCCGGAATGCCGATTCCGATGTGATCCGCTACCAGTCGGTTCGCGATCCTGCAAAAGGTAGTAATCTCGCGATACTGCTCTGTCGCGCGTTCGCAAAGCCAGCCCCTGTTGAACGACAAACCTGGCGCATGCGTCTCAGCGCGTCCGGCGTTCGCGCTCTCTGCGAATTCCCGCAGCAGGCGCTCGAATTTGGGCGGGACGCCTTCGCCGCGGACCCCCGCATTGCCAGGCTGAACTGGGATCGGGGTTAGGAAAGACTTCCCCTTCGGAGCGGAAGGGTCGATCGAGGACGATCAACTCCGAATCCTCGGAAGGAACAGGACGATGCCCCACGTCTGTGGCGACGACGGTTTCCAGGAAGCCATGGACTATCAGCTCAACGCCGGCTTCGCCTCGATCATGGATCGCAGCTTGCACTCATCTGATCGCAAATCTCACCCATTCGTCAGGACCATGCCGCTCAATCTTACCAGGAACCAAATCGGCTCCTGTTGATGTAATCGGAGTAACGGCGTAAAAAGACGAGGCACAGAGACACTCCAATGGCTTCGCAAATCGCATCCTTCGACTACTACGAGCTCCAGCGAGCCAAGCAGCTTGCCCGGGCCGAGGATGACGCGCGCCTCGCCTCGGACCCCATGGCGCGCGCTGAGCTGGAACGCCGTAATGGCATGTTCTCAGCATTTGATCCGTCACAAATGCGGATCGGGCGGCGGCGAGTACCCTTCCGCAAATCTTGACGTCCGACGCACCAGCCCTCGGGCCTACGGAAGTTACCCTATCGGATCGTACCTGACCGCCGACGAACCTGTGGCCATGGTTCTACCGCCATCGAGCCCCGTACCTCCGTACCCAAGTCTATTCACCAGCCAAGACATCGACTATTTCGGCGAAATTGGCGTCGCGCAGATATGCGACGCCGCGACGTGCGCGCGCGGAAGCCCGGCCAAGATCGAACCAGACTAAGATCGCGGCCCCGCCCGTTGGCGGGGAATTTCTTTTGTCCGATCCCACAATCCCAGTGGTCGATCGGGCATTGCAGGGGCGTCGAGAAAGTCGGTTAGGGCGAAGAGGGCAAAAAGGTCAGGAGTACAATCCCAGGCGGAGCGGATGAATCTGCAAGGGTAGAGAGGTGGTGAGGTCCGAGTCCCTCGCAGCGAGGTCGCGCGTCGAAAGCCGATTACGCCCCTCGAAAATCGGTTAGCGCGTGAGGCCGGGTCGAGATCCGATTAAGCCTCGGAGGCGCGCTCGCCATCACCGTCAGCATCGCGCAGCCCTGACCTTAGACCGATGTGCAGGCCCGACCTCGCCCGTTTCGCGCGGGGTTTTCTTATGGCCGATTGGCCAATCCCCATCCGCAGACCTTGCGCACGCGCAACCATGGGCTTGAGCGGCAAGCCGCCGGGCCGCCTGATTCATGGTCGCCCCGCAGTCGACCGATACGGTCGCCATCATCTGCCTCCCGGCACCTCGACTTTCCGATTCAACGAGGTCGCTGACGCGGCGCCAGGGCTACCGATCCACCCTGCCGCAAGAGCCTGACGGCTGCCCCTCACATGCATCGATCCGTTTGCCTGTCCGCTGCGATTCACCGCTGATTCAGCGCTACGGATTCATGCCCGACGACGAGGGGCTTTCGGGGCGACCCCCAAACTCCGCATTTTGGGCGTCGCCTTTCCGAGCTCTCTATCAGCGGTCAACGGTGCTCCCGATTCAGCGCTGATTCACGAGGGCGACCCCCAAACTCCGCGTTTCGGGGGTCGCCCTTTTCCAACCCATGATTCGCGCTTCAATTCGCACCTCTTTATATCCCTCGATTTGACCACGGCGACCCCCAAACTCCGAATTTCGGGGGTCGCCTTTTTCCGAGGTCCGCTGATAGGCTGAACTTCCGGAAGAAACAGCATAGGGCCCAATACCGTAAAGCTGGAGCGGGGCTCCAGTCTTTACTGCCTTCGGCTTTGGGCTCTGAGAGGCTAATCCTTCCCGAAGTGGGAAGGATGGAAAAACTTGATACAAGCCCGTTTTCCCGACCCAATCGAGCTTGCCTGCTGACCCGCGATTTTACCGGTCCGGAAAAAGTTTCCGGCCACGGGCAAATCGCGATCTAAGGCTCAGTTGAGTCGCGTTCCGGCCACTAGCCGGACGCCCTTTCCGCGGCGCCGAAAGGCTCCTAGGAAAAATCGTGCTGTCTCCGCGCGCCCCAAAGTTGGGACGCACAGGCCGCCAATGGCGGCCTGTGTGCGGAGATCAGAAAGCATCCCGATATGCCGCCGGTCAGGTGAGATTTCCGGGCTCACTGCGATGTTCGAGAATCTCCCTGGTCCAGCGCCAGAGCACCCGCACGCCGCCCTTCCAGGCGGTGCCACAGCGCGGCAAATCCTTGTCGTGGCGAGTTGCCTAATTGGCCGCGCATAATGCCTGTCGCGGCCCAAAAAAACGGCCCGGAAATTCCAGGCCTCTATCGTGTCACCACGTTTGATATTGCGTCAGTGCAAGGTGTCCCCACCCGCCTGCGCCTTGCGCTGGTCCGCCTTGATCTGCATCAGCTCGCGGAAGGCGGCTGCCATTTGATCATCGATCAACTTAGCGGTTTCCTGATCGAGATTCCGCTGGGCTTTCGACCCTCGACGATCTCATCGATCTGGTCGCAGTGCCTCTCATCGTGGGGTACGGTGCGCCGTCGAGATTGCGATAGCTGACCGAGGCGGCGATGAAGATCCGCGGGCGGTCGCCCTTAGTTAGTTCTTAATCATGAGCGCATGCGGAAGCGCGCAGAACCACGGCGGCTTTGGAAGCCGGTGGGCTTCGAGCTTTAATTGTGGTGCCGCAATCCCGGATTCGCTTTCACGCCTTTGTATGATTGATCTCGACGACATTGCCGCCAGGAAGCGTACTGCAGCCGATGAGCGCGCCGCGAAGTTGCGGGCGCGAAAGGACAATCGACGGGCACAGCGAGAAATCGAGGCCGATCACAAACGGGAGACCGAGGAAGGAGAGCGTGCGGCTGCTGGTGCCCTCCATCGGGTCAACTCTATTGAACGGCAGGCCCTGCGTCGCATGAAGGACGTGTCCCGAGGTGGTGTTGGACTTGGCGACATCGCCCGAGTTCTGGCCAGACCCGGTATTCGGACCGCGAGCGGTCTCCACGGCCAAAAGGCACATAGGCAGACCAGCAGACCGCAAGGCCAAAACGGGGCTGTCTCCTTCCATTTTTCGGTCACGACTTTCTCGAAGGGAGGTGAGTTGGTTGATGTGTTGAAGGGGCGAAAAAGCGTCGCGTCAGCTCTCAGTGGTGGGAGGAAACACCAGCGCTACATCGACCGCGAGGACGTCGTAGAGGTTATTCCGTCGAAAGAAGTGCTGGGATGCATCGACGAACCCTCCAAGCTAGAACAGGTCGCCCGCGATGGCGTGGAAATCTCTTCCTTCGGCAACATTGGCACGACCAGGGAGGAGCGTGATGCCTTCTGGGAAGCGGTCGATAATGCCGAAGACGCGCCCCGCAAGACCAAGGTGATCCTGGATCCCGAGAGGGGCCCTGCCGTCTGGGCCAATATCCGGGAGATGGCCCGGACTTCGTCCCCATTGTCTTCAACTCTCTCGGTGGCACTGGCCACAAACCAGGCGGTCTCGGAGAGCGTCACGGAAGCTGAAGGTCTCAAGCTCATCGAGATATTCCAGAAAGCAGGCTTCACCAGGATCTCGGCCGAGCAGAGCGTCGATGATCTACCAGACGCGCCAATCGCTTTCCTGGTAGGTCGCGGCGGCCGGGTCCAGACGCGCCTCGTGATCGAGTTTCCGCACGAATTGACCGCCTCCCAGCGACTGTCGCTAGCGAAGGCATTCTGCCGGCCCTACGAGGATCTCGCCCTCCCCTATTGGGCCGCCATCCACGCTCCGAACAAGCACAACGATAGCCGGAACTATCATGTGCACATCAATCTCTACGACCGGCCCGCCAAGAAGATCGAGCATCCCGAGAAGCCCGGCTCCGGCGAGTTGATCTGGGACTTCGCCTATTTGAAGCATTTTAAGACCGCGCGGCGGCAAAGCCGTTCCAACCGGCCATTCCTACAGCCGAAGCTCCTCGCAATTGGCCAGGAAAAGACATGGATCCGGACGGAGCGCGCGCGATTCGCCAAACTCGCGAATGAGCATTTGGCTGCCGCTGGTGCCGAGAAACGCCTAGACCCACGTACGTATGTGGAGATGGGCGTGGCCGAGAAGGCACGAGATCGCGTTGATCCGGCCTCCTATGCGCGCGAGCGGAAAGGCTTGGAAACGGCACAGGGCATGAAGCTAGCCAACCAGCAATGGGCGACCAATCTGCAATCCGTTGCAGCGATAGCAAAAGCGGATGCTTCCTATGAAGCCTATCGCCGAGCCTGGCTCGAAAGGGCCTTGGGACCACAGCATGGTCGTCAAACGGCCGAGGCGCTCATTGCAAGTAAATCCGCTAAGGAAATCGTCCGTCTCTCGGCGCGCAAGGCCGAGCTCGTCAATGAGCGCAATGCCATCTCGCATGTGTCGGCGAAACTTGAGTCGCGTTCACGCCTCAAGTCCAAGAAGGCACGGGACGACGCCGATGATGCCGCTATCGCCATCGCCGGCGAGATGAGGAAGACTGTCGAGGCTGTCGACAATCGCATCCGGCTTCTCCTCTCTGAAATTCAGAAGGCCGAGGGACTGGTCGTTAAGGCGAAGAAACTCGACGACGTCACAATTCGCGCGGAAAACTACGCGGCGTTGAACAAGGCGATGCGCGGGATGACCGAGCGTCTCATGGCAGAACCCGCCATCCTCGTTCCCGCGTTTAAGGCGAAGCAGGGGGCTGCGGTCGCCGGCGGCCAGTCGGCGTCGCAGGCCGGTCGAGCCGGCATGGGAAATCACTCCGTCGATCGTCTAAGCAGGGTCCGCAATACAGCGAAGGCACTCGCCGCCGAGCGTGCGGCAACCCAGCCCAATACTTCGCCAGATGCCATCAAGCCGCCTAAGCCTTTGGAAGCGCCAATGTCGGCCGCGATCGAACCGCGCCCGCTTGCAAAAGAGCCTCAGCCCGGAACGCCCGTGGCATCAAATCCGGCGAGGCCGAAGCCGCTCACCGATGATGAGCGGCGCAAGAAGGAGGCAGAGCGTATCGCGCAACTGCAGAAGAGACTGGCGATCGCCCGTCAACGCGGACGCGGAGGTCCGGAGCGCTAGCGATGACTACCTTAGCAGCGATCCAACATTTTCAGCATCTCTCATCGCCGGGCGATAGCCTGATGTTTTCGAGGCTGCC
The DNA here is from genome assembly GCF_056395485.1 of Allobosea sp. 10L417. Lineage (NCBI taxonomy): Bacteria > Pseudomonadati > Pseudomonadota > Alphaproteobacteria > Hyphomicrobiales > Alloboseaceae > Allobosea > Allobosea sp. 10L417. Next base: position 54,957 of record NZ_JBFTJP010000016.1, on the reverse strand, counting down.
CGTCCCGATATCAGAGCCCGATCCCCTTCCCTATTCGGGGCTTTGAGCAGCCCAACGCGATCGACGCGGGTTCAAAGTTTCAGATCTCAGCGCGATCCTGCTCAGAAGTGTTTGGGAGTAAACAGTTTCTTCTATAATTTGAGAGCAGCCAGCAGCTACATGAGCTTTCTGCTGACATGTCCTTTGGTCGGCATGCCGTGTTGTCATTTTCCAGATTTTTGACGTGGCACATCACGAGCTTGGGTGAGCAGTTGCATCAATTCTGCGTTCTGCTTCCGAAGCAGTTCTAGCTCAGACTCTAGCTGACTTATCTTTGACTGGTCCGGCTGCCCTATCGGCAGATTTTCCAGTCCTATCCACCTCACCAAAAAGTCGACAATCGGATGATAGCCATGAAGCGTTACCTTCGCTTCGGTTCGATTAGTTCGGCTGTTGCCGCGCTTAAATTTTGGCGCGTGACCTTGTGCGGCGCACCAACCATCGAAAATCTCCTGCCAGTTATCGCGGTTTGTCAAACTTCCGAACACGTCCACCACCAGAAGATATTTGACGCGGTCGCTATCGATTAACACCCACTGAATTTCGAGCCTGAGTTTGGAAAAGCCGCGCGCTGGCGAAGGAAAGCGTTCCATCAGAACTCGCACCACCTAAGCGCTCATGAAAGTTCAACGGTCATAACCCCAATGTGCGTTATAGCGCAACGCGGCATACCGCGTCGCGCTAAACGGCTCTCCGCAGATAAATGCGGAAATGGATATTAGACAGGTGATCGCCGCGAATGCGCGAGCCGCTAGGCTGACCAAGGGGCTCACCCAAGCTCAAGTTGCGCAGCGTCTGGGCGTCGACAGGGCACATGTGAGCGCACTTGAAATGGGCCAGCGAAACCCGACTGCGACTAGCCTCTGGCAAATCTCTCAGGCGCTAGAAGTGGCGGTCCGCGACCTTGTTGATGACGGCCATCCATTCGGCAGTCCACGTACTGTGGACAAACGGTGACGGGCTATCGATGCCGCCAAAAATTGCAAAGCAGTTCCGCGACGCAGTCTTCTACGTCCTTTGGCGGACGGTCCAAAAAGATGACTCAATCGCCCTTCCCTCAGTTCCAGTGCTCGAGCCCAGCAAGATCTTCTGCCCAAAGAGGCTTCGCGCCAAATTTTGCTTGGTCCTGCGTGCAGGTTCCAAAATCATGGATCACGCGTAAGGGAGCTAGCTCAGAGATTACTCTGAGCTTCGGCGAAGCAAGCTCTCGGTCGAGGTTAACGGATAAAAAGGGGGCGAGGCGATGCGACCGACCGCCTGCACCAGTGCCGCCTCACCCTGACACTAAACACCACGCCACGCCTACGCTCATGGGCCGATGCTGATGGCGCTCCTGACCGTCAGTTGAATCCGGCCCGCGCGCCACTTGATCACGTCGATCGAGCCATGCCCCTTCTGGGACCAAGCCAGAGACGTAACCATCGGTGGTGTCTCGACTTGTAAGCCCCATGTGAGCGCGGGCCCTCTGCTCGCTACGTACGCGTCAGTGCCGACTTTTCTGGGGCGTCTCGTTTCGTCGGCAGCCAAAAGGGCTGGAGCCCTCAAATCGCGAACGATGTCCTCGAAGTTCCGTTGGAGGTTTTCGGCATCGACGTCCGCGGCAGGGTTACGGTCCAGAGCGGTAGCGTTCAACCTAGGTCGTAGGTTGACGAGGGACATAGCCCCGACCTCGCTTTCGTTCGAGCCAGCTATCCAGTGCTTCCCTGGCTGATGCGTGGTCGCAATGTAGATCGACGCGACTGCGCCCTCGCCTCCCAATCCTGCCCCACTGGCGAACGAGGCTCAGCTCGCCCCAGAGGGTCGGCTCTATTGAGAGCACATAGAACCGATGCATGTCCCGGGTTCGATCAATTCTATCTAAGACAATAAGGTTGAGCATGACCCGCGCCGCTGATTGACAGGCACCGTAGAATCGTCGGCTCTTCGGTTCACGGTCCAATGCATTTTAAGAATCGATCAACGGCAAACGATTCCTGATCGGAATGTGTGACAAATTGGGACCTCGAACCTTTTCAAAAATGCGTGGCTCTGAACCGATGCTGCGGTTCGATTGACAGCTGTACGGAACGTCAAATTCGTCCGCCTTATCAATATGTTCTGGCACGATAGTTCTAATGCTTTGACCGGGCCTCCTGGAAAATTTTGAGTTTACTTCTCGTTAACTCAAAATCGGTTGCCGCCTCGCGCGAATCGGGCATAATTCACGCTTGCAATTCCCGTTGCTCCGGAAAAGCGTCACTGCTCCGGAAAAGCGTTATTCCGATAGGCGGCCACTGGATGAACTTCGCGAACATCAGCGATGATACAGGCAAGCTTTTTCACGAGATCATTCTCCAGCAGGGAGAATTGATCTCGGAGAAGCTCAATCTGCTGCGTATCCAACATTACCCACCCAACGCGAAGAAGGGCTTGCGGTCGTTCACACTCAGTGAAGTCGCCTATTTCCTCGGAGTTACGCCGTCGAACGTCAAAAAGCTTCATCTGGAAGGCAAGGGGCCAACGCCTACCACGACTTCCTCGGGGCGACGCACCTACACGGCCGAGCAGATGCTTGAGCTTCGGCAGTATCTGGACCGTCACGGACGGTCGGGTGTGAAGAAGTATGTGCCGCACCGGCGGCCTGGCGAGCCACTTCAGGTGATCTCGGTCGTCAACTTCAAAGGTGGCAGCGGCAAGACGACAACGGCTGCACATCTCGCGCAGTACCTCGCCCTCACCGGCCATCGGGTTCTTGCAATCGATCTGGATCCGCAGGCATCCTTGTCGGCGCTCCATGGAATTCAGCCGGAGCTCGACAAGAATCCTTCGCTGTATGACTGTCTGAAATACACGGCCGATCGGGTGCCGATCACAGATGTCATCTGGCCCACCAATTTCCCTGGACTCGACATCGTGCCCGCGAACCTGGAACTCCAGGAGTACGAGTACGATACGCCGATGGCGGCGCAGCGCTCGATTGAGGGAAAGCAATTCTTCTTGCGGCTAAGCGCCGTGCTGAAGGATGTCGATGATCGATATGACGTTGTCGTTGTCGATTGCCCGCCCCAACTTGGCTACCTCACGCTCACGGCGCTCACCGCCTCGACCTCTGTCATCATCACGATCCACCCCCAGATGTTGGACGTGATGTCGATGAGCCAGTTCCTCTTGATGCTCGGTGGGATCCTTGGCTCCATCGTGGGGCATGGTGCCGACGTCAGGCTCAAATGGTTTCGCTATCTCGTGACCAGGTACGAGCCGACTGATGGGCCTCAGGCTCAGATGGTTGGGTTCATGCAGGCTATGTTCCCGAAGTTCATGCTGTCGAACCCAATGCTGAAGTCGACGGCCATCGCCGACGCCGGGATCACGAATCAGTCGCTGTATGAACTCGATCGGTCCCAGTTTACCCGTCAAACCTACGACCGTGCGATCGATTCGCTAAACGCCGTGAACGAGGAGATCCGTTCCCTGATGCATGACGCGTGGGGGCGGAAATGACTGCCGAATTGACAGCTGTACGGAAACCCAAATCGCTTCGGCAGTTCAACATGTTACGCGGAGCTACGGGCAAAAATGGCGCGTAAAGGTTTGCTAATGAGGGCGATTGAGGCACCGACCGAAGGCGTCGCAGCACCTCTGTCTCCAATCCAAGAAGCGCGGGCGCTATACGCGAACCGCGGGGCGTCTCGCGCCATGAAGCAGTCAATCGAGGAGATGGCGGATCAGGTGAAGCTCATCGCCGACGGAGAAGTCGTCGTTGAGCTGGACCCCGACCTCGTCGATAGCTCATTTGTCGCCGACCGCGTCGATGACGATGAGGAGGCGTTCGCGCTCCTAAAGGATGGAATTGCGAGGGAGGGGCAGTTACAGCCCATCCTCGTCCGACCGCACCCTGAGATTGCCGGCCGGCACATGATTGTTTTTGGCCACCGTCGCCACCGTGTCGCGCGGGAGCTAGGCAAGCGCGTCCGAGCTGTCATCCGTTCGTTGGACGATGCCGCGCACATCGTCGCTCAGGGCCAAGAGAACGCCCGGCGGGCCAACCTATCGTTCATCGAGAAGGCGCGGTTCGCGGACAGTCTGCGCAAGCTTGGGCAGGACCGGGCGATCATTATGGCTGCCGTCAGTGTCGACGACACGGTTGTTGCGAGGATGTTCACGCTCGTCGAGGTGATTCCGCAGGAAGTCCTTGAGGCGCTCGGCGCCGCCCGAGGGGTAGGTCGTCCGCGTTGGGAAGACTTAAAGCAGCTGATCGCTCACCCGGCGAAACGCGAAACCGCAATTGCAATCGTCCAGTCGGCAGACTTCGATCAGACGCCGGCTTCGGACCGGTTCAACTTCCTGGTGGACCGGCTCAAGAAGGCGCACAGGCGCCCACAGAAGGCGAGGGCGGCGGAAGGTCAATGGACACCCACTGACAATCGTGTCGCTGCGAACTTCAAGAACACGGGGCGGACATTCAGCCTCTCGCTCAAGTCCAAGGATGCAGGCGAGTTCGGCAATTTCATTTCGAGCAACCTGGAGAAGCTTTATCGCGACTTCAGGACGACGAAAGATCGTAACAACGGAGATTGACCGCAAAAGAAAACGCCCCCGAAACGGCTGTTCCGAGAGCGCTCTCTGTCTTAAGCAAACCGAGAATCGCACTTCCTCGAATCACCGTCAAGAGTCTCGAGAGAGATTTGCGCCATTCGGCGAGCGGATTTCTTTTGCCTGAATAGGGCAAAGGACATGGAACCACGACTCTCGACGACGCCCTTTGGGCGGCGACCGCTGACACTTGCCCTTGTGGCAAGCCAAGCGGGGGCAAAGACACGCCCGCCGGAAAAGGCGGTTCATAAATGGGAGACTTTTCGGGCTATCTGCACCGCAAAGGAGAAGCTCGGCATCTCGGAGCGCGCTTTGGCGGTTCTGGATGCTCTGCTAACTTTCCACCCGGAGACGGTCCTCACGGGGGAGGGGCTTATCGTGTTCCCGTCTAACCAGCAGCTCTGCCTTCGGGCTCACGGCATGGCGCCGGCGACGCTGCGACGGCATTTGGGCGCGCTCGTTGATGTCGGCTTTATCATCCGGCGCGACAGCCCGAATGGTAAGCGTTACGCGCGGAAGGACCGCGCCGGCGGCATCGAGCTCGCGTTTGGTTTTGATCTGGCGCCACTCGTCACCAGGGCCGAGGAATTTGAGCGACTGGCTGATGAAGTTCGCGCAGAAGAACGCGCTCTGAAGCTCGTTCGGGAGCGCGTCACTATTTGCCGGCGGGACATCTGCAAGATGATCGCGACCGGAATGGAGGAGGGCGTTTCGACCCGCCGCAACGGAGCCGGCCCGGCCGATTGGACGGAGCTTCACGAGCTCTACCGGGGCGTCGTGGGGCGGATTCCGCGCTCCGCCACCCGCGAGGTTCTTGAGCCGATTGCCACGGAGCTGAGCCTCTTGGCCGATGAGATCCTCAACTTGCTGGAAGATCACGTAAAATCACAAAAACTTAGCACCAATGAGTCTCAAACTGAGCGTCACATACAGAATTCAAATCCAGACTCCCTTATTGATCTTGAACCACGCTCTCCAGAGAGCTCGGGGGCGAGGACTGAGAGTTCTCCTGAACCGCTGCGGATGCCAGATCGGACGTTCCCGCTAGGAATGGTTCTCGACGCTTGCCCCGACATCATCGATTACAGTAAGGGCGGGGTGGCTAACTGGCGCGACTTTCAGGCGGCTGCCGCGCTCGTTAGGCCGATGCTCGGAATTAGCCCCAGTGCCTGGCTTCATGCTCAGAGCGTGATGGGCGAGCTCGACGCCGCAATCGTCATCGCTAGCATCCTGCAGAAGGGCGAAACCGTGTCCAGCGCGGGCGGCTATCTGCGAGCCCTCACACAGCGGGCCGAAAACGGCGAATTCTCGATCGGGCCGATGCTCATGGCGCTCATTGGCACCAGAAAGCGGGACAAGCAACGGGCATGACGACGTCGACACGGCGCCCGGGGGGCGATCTGGCTTACTCGTTCATGGACACGGCAAGCTGCTTGATGGTGCAGCCGTTCGCCCTTCGGGTTGATCGCCCGGATCGAAGACGGCCTGCCGTTTGGTTCGCTCGAGCGCGTGGCGCGACTGATCGCGCCCAGCGACGCCCAGTTCAAATACAGGCTCATCCCCAAGGCCCCCTACACCGCGGACCGCCTCTCGTCGGACGAGGGGGCACGGCTGGCGCGGGTTGCGCGCACCTGGAGCCTTGCACTCGACGTCTGGCAGGATGAAGACGAGGCGCGGGAGTTTCTCTTCAGGCCACATCCGATGTTGGAGGATCGACGCCCGATCGAGGTCGTTATTCATAGCGAGATAGGCTCTGAACATGCTCGACGTGCTCGGCATGCCTGAAATACGGCACGGCTGCGTGACTCCGCAGATTCTGGACCGTACCGTGCCGGGTTCTCAGATTGGAAATCCGACAGGAGCCTACCCGATTTTCGATGCGACTGGATCCACGATAGCGCCTAGGCGCTGGAATACGGCGGGCAGCCCGCTGATTTACCCCAGCGAGCATTTCTCGACGGCCCTCCTTGAGAAACTGGTGCACGGCAGTGGGCGCCTGCAGCCCAATCAGCACTTCATCCAGCTCACATTCCCGAAGGGGCTATCCTACGAGGTCTTCTCGCCGCCGGCGTTGCCTGGCTGGGATGAAATGCCCGCGACAGTGAGCAAGGCCTTTGGAGAGCGCTGGTACGGAGAGAGGCGCAGCGCCATTCTCATCGTTCCGATCGTCGTTGCCCGCCTACCGAAATATCCTCGTCAATCCGGCGCATCCTGACTCCCGAGCGATCGAAGCGAGTTTGCTTCAGCCCGTTTTCTGGGACCGCTGGTTGTTCGCCGCGTAAAGGCGGCGGCGCGAAAAAAAGATGCCCTCTCAAGAGGGGGCGTCAGTCACGTCCGAATACGACTTGCGCCGAGGATTCCTGGACAAACCATCGAGGCGCCGTGCATTGTGACGAGTGGATTCGGTTTGAGCCTGTCCGCTTGCGAGAGCCGCCATCGCTAGCTATATGACCACAGTAGTCATGGGAGCGGGGAATGAAAGAAATTCAGATTAAGGACGCTAAGGCCACGCTCTCGGCTGTCGTCGATCAAGCTGTCCGCGGCTACCCTGCGGTCATCACCCGACACGGCAGGAAGGAAGCGGTCGTGCTGTCGTTCGAGGAATATCAGAAGCTCGCGCAGATCCCGAGCTTCGGCCGGCTGCTCGCAGCGTTCCCAGGCGACGACGGCGATATTCCAGCGCGCAGCGGCAAGTTGAGCCGCTCCGTCGATATCTGATGTTTCTGGTCGATACGAACGTCATCTCAGCGTTGGCGCCATCGAAACGAGGGCGCGTCGGGGCGCTCATAGAATGGCTAGACGTGGCGAGCCCGCGGCTTTTTCTGTCGGTCATTTCGGCGGCTGAGGTGAAATCCGGGATCGCCAAGGCCGAACGGGAAGGCGCTACGAAGAAGGCGCGAGGGCTGACGCAATGGTGGGAGAGCATAGAGCATCTCTATGCGGAGAAGCTGCTGCCTTTCGATCTGCGGTGTGCCCATATTGCCGGGGAGATCCTTGATGCTTCGCGTGCCCATCAGCCGGGATTTGAGGATATCGCGATCGCCGCCACAGCCCGCCTTCATGAGCTGACCGTGCTAACCCGCAATCTCAGGCATTTTGAACCGCTCGGCGTGAGAGCGATCGACCCATTCGCTGCACTGCCGGAACTGTAGCGGGAGTAGGTCCACGCTACAATTCAGAGATTCGAGGGTGGAAGCAGTATGCGCCGCCGCCAGCCGGCGCGCCTCGGAGGAATGGGGCCACCCTAGGCAAGGCGAGTGCCTCGCCCTCCAACCGAAGGTGCTCAAATGTGGCTTATGCCGCTAAGCATCACGGAGACGATTAGAAAGACCCGGACAGGCTGGCCAGCCGCTGTCCGGGTCCAATTTCTAACCTAAGTCGCTAAAGGGCGGCGGGTGCGCCAACATCCGCCGTCCACTACGGCAAAATAGCGCTTCCCGGGACGATCTGCAAGGTTGCGCAACACCGGGCTTACTTCCGCGCGCGAGCCAGGAAAACCCGACCTCCTCAGAGGCTCGCCTATGGGCCTTCGGCGGGAATTCCAGGGCGATAGTCCCGCCGCAACTTGGTTACCTGACGATGAGCGCGCTGAACGCCGCTACGGCGATGCTCATAATTCTTTCTCATGACCACCGATTTCATGAAGGTGATCGAGGACGCCGGGGGAAAGATCGAGCTCGATTTTTTGCGATACGTGGTCACACGGCACGACCCCCATGACGTGCCTGAGGCGCAAATTGTTGCTTGGCTGAGATATCATTTTCGGCGAGCACGTTTTGCGTCCAATTGCGTGGAAATCGACTGCGATCGCTAATGCAGGCCTGACGAAGCAATCGCTACGAGATCGCGGCTCCGTGGGGAGAGCGGCGTATGATCGTGCCATTGATTCCGTCGATGGTGTGAACGACGAGATTGCTGAACTCAAGGGAGCCTGGGGCCGATGAGCAAGCGCTCTCAAGTCATCAGTTCGCTATTCATGGCGCCGCCAGCGTTGTCAGCTGACAACAAACCTACCGAAACGCCGCATCGGGTTTCCGCCGGTTCGGTGCGCTCATTGCAGAACACGTTCTCTGATGTCGAGAGAGAACGCCGAACTGCGTCAGCGTCTGGACGCTGGAGAAGTCATTGTGGATGTCGATCCAGCCGACATCACCCCGTCTGATATCGCCTCGGATGCAGAGTTGGTGTTGGACCGATCCGATCCAGCGCAGAATATGGCTCGGTTCTACGTGCTGGCGATTGAGCCAACGCTGTTTGGCGATGTCGCGCTCGTGCGCGAATGGGGGCGCCGGGGCTGTTCCGGTCGGCGGCGATTGGATCTCTACGGGGATCAAGAGACCGCAGCCGAGGCGCTGCAGGACTGACTCCTCAGGAAGACCCGACGTGGCTACGGCGTTGTAGCGGCTTCGGTGACGAATAAGAGCATAGCCGGAAGCCCCCCATTGCCGGGACAGCCAGCTTTTTAGAATGGCATGGTGGGCCGGGCCGGACTCGCAACGGAACCGGCGCTGTTATGAGCAGCGAGCTCTAACCATTGAGCTACCGGCCCGGGCGGCGTGTAGCATTCTGCGCGATCGGCAAACACGAATGGCTGGGCGTTCGCCTCACGAGTTRATCGTGCGGGGCGGGGAGGGGAAGGGACTGGCCGCGTGGCGCCCAGACCACAAGAGAGGAGAGTCTGCTGGCTAACGGACGATCGCGGTTGCACGAGGTCGGGATGAGACCGAAGCTGGGTGGAGAGGAGGAGAGGTTATGTATATGCCGGACAGCTCTGAAGCCTCTATGGCTCGGATCAATGGCATCCTCATTCGGAGTGCCATCGTCGTGGCGATTGCCGCGGTTATGGTGCTTCCGCTGTTCCGCTAGGTTTCGCAGGTTGTAAGCGCGCGAATTCGGCTGGAGGCGAAAAAATCGACCTCGTAGGAAGCCCGCTGAGTGCCCTTCACGTGTGGGTCGGCTAGGGTTATGAGGAAAAACGCTCAAAAGCTGCCAGCAGCCATTTATGGGGCTTATCGGCGTGCTTACTTACAGCAAGTGATCCCGAGGTCACCAAAGCAGACAGAGTGAGATATCAATATCGCTTCGTTTGAGGACACCGCTAGGGCAGCGGAGACAACGTGAAGCTCCCGTCTTTCCCAATTTCGAGAACGTGATTGATGATAACGTCCGACGGCTCGCCCTGCGATGCCAAGTGAGCAATCCCGTCAACCAACAGGCTGAACGACTGTTCGCGACTGACGCTTGGAAGGATGATCAGCCCAGGATGCAATTCCTGGCGCGCGACCAGCTTGCGGAAGTCGACAGCATTCTCGGTCACGATCGCTCGGTCTTCATCCAGGCATCGCGCCAGCACGACATGGTCCGGTTCGCCGAGCCGTCCCATGTCGCGCGGGTGGGTCGTATCGTGCTGTCCCTCCTCGTTGAGACGTCGAGCCAGCTGCGGTGACAAGCATTCATTGATGAACAGCTTCACGCGGCTTTCGCCCAAGGGCGGCCGCCAGGTCTTCCAATGATGGGGTGTGTCCGGGCATAGAGCACCGCAGTTTCAACCGCCTCTCGTGTTAGATGAGGGTTGTCCTCGAGGACATCGTCGACACTGTCGCCACCATCAATGCGCCCCAGCACGGAATACACCGTCATCCGAGTGCCTCGCAGCACCGGCGTGCCACCCATGATGTCGGGATCGACGTGAACGAAATCCTCCCGCGCTTTTCCATAGCGTTCAGCGCGCTCAGCGAGGTCAGATCCGACGAGTGCGGACACATCCACAGTGACTGCAGGTGCGATCTCCAACGGCTCGGCCGTCATGCGCGCAGTCGGACGCTTGCCGAGCGCCCGTGCCAGATCGCGCTTTGTTTCGAGCGAGAGCGTGACGGGCAATCGGGCGACAATGGCCGCATACGGTACAGCGTGAAGGGGCAGCATCCGACGTCGGCCAGGTGCCACCGCACGGATGCCCGCCAGCACCTTTTCCTCAATCGCCTTGTCCACGGCGCGAACCGGAACATTGGCTAACTCGGCCACTTCGAGGGCAGAAAACTCGTTGGGCATGATAATTACTCCCTTGCAGGGGAATATATATGCAGTTGGCCGCCCCAACAAGTTGGAACGCGCTTCGCCTGGGTGGCGGTTGAGGCACGTTGATGCCCGCTGCCGACCTATTCCGGACCTCGTCACAAACCCGCAGCCTTGGTGAGATTGACCCGGAAGCGATCGCGCCGTCGCTGATAGCGTCGGGTCATCTCGGCTGAGGCGTGACCGAGCTGCTTCTGGACATGGCGTTCGTCGACCTCGGCCGAGGAGGCGAGTCCGGCCCGCAATGAATGGCCTGCGAATTTCTGCTGCCGTTCTCCCTCGGGGAGATCGCCACGCACCCCGGCGGCGAGCGCGGTGCGCTTGACCAAGCGGGCGACCTCTCGATCGTTGAGGCGCTCGAGACCGACGGATTGGCCCTGGCCGGTCACGCGCCGAAATACGGGACCGTGGGCGATCCTGGCAAGCTTCAGCCAGGTCTGCAGCGCCACGATCGGGCAGGTGGCGTCGGCAGAGCCCCGGCCGATCTCGACCTCGCGCCAACCGGTCTTACCGCGCAAATTAACGATCATGCCCTTGTCGAGGATCTCGACCCAGCCGCGGCCGTCCTCTGTCTGGTCGCGACTGACATCCAATCCAACAATTTCGGAGCGTCGGAGACCGCCGGCGAAGCCGAGCAGGAGCATAGCCCGATCGCGCAGCCCTCGCAGCGAGCCACGATCGAGCGTTTCAAGCATGGCGATCAAATGCTCGGGCAGCACCGCCTCCTTCTGGCGAGGCGGGGCAGCGTGGGTGTTGCGGATGCCAGCGAGCACGGTCGCAATATGACGGTCCTTGCGATCGAGCGCTGTGCCGCGCTGCGCATAGGACCAGGTCAGGGCCGACAGCCGCCGCTCGATCGTCGTCACCGTATTCGGCTTGCGATTGGCCGTGGCCGCGCCCGAGGCGCAGGCCGTGATGTAGAGCCCGACGGTCTGCGGGTTTGGTGGTAGGGGCGCCAGGGCCTGGCGCCGGCACCAGCCGGTGAAATGCGTCCAGTCGGAGGAGTAGGCGCGTCGTGTGTTGTCCGAGCTCGCCGCCTTGACGTAGCCGCGGGCCCGTTCGGCCAGCTGCTCGAGATGCGCCGGTACGCCGGCGTCCGCGCCTGCGAGCGGGGAGGGGAGGGCGTCGCGCTCCTCGCCTGGCGTCCGCGGCGCGGAATGATCGACACCTGCTGACGGGTGCTCCGGTGGGGCGGAGTTGTGAGCTGACCGTTTTTCATGAGATCGGAGATCGTTTATTTTCAATAGGTTATCCGATTCAGAATTTGTGAGATCGAGTCGGATTTGCTGAGATTGAATCATCACGCGATTCAGATATGGTGAGACTAGATTGATTCACCATCCGCGTGAAGAGCATGGAACGCGACCAGCTCGACGAACAGGAATGGCAGAGCGCGCTTAGGCACGCGGATGTTCTACGGCGGTTGCCGCAGCGGCCCACTTCGGCTGATGTCGCCGACGCTATGGCTGAGCTGGCCGTCAGCCGAGCAACCTTATTTCGGTGGCTAAAGCGCTATAGGGCTGAAGAGCGCGTTACTGCGCTTGTTAGTCGAAAGCCCGGACGCCGGACTGGCATCGACGCTTTTGATCCCGCGCTGAAAGCGATTGTCGACGGCAACATCTCGACGTTCTACGCGACACCGGAGAGTCCGCCGATCACGCGTCTGTGGAAGCGGGTTTCGGCCGATTGCCGCGCGGTCGGCCTGGCGCCGCCCTCGATCAGGCGCTTGAAGAGCTACCTTGCGACGTTCGATCCGGAGGTCATGACTCGCCGTCGCGAGGGAAAAGCTCGGGCCGACGCCAAGTTCCTGGCTCTGCCCGGCGAGTTTTCAGCACAGTGTCCGCTGCAAATTGTCCAGATCGACCATACGAAGGTCGATGTGACCGTGGTCGATCCGATCGAACGAAAGCCGATTGGCCGACCTATCCTTACCGTCGCCATCGACGTTTGCACCCGTATGGTGCTGGGCTTTTATCTCTCGCTGGAGGCGCCATCGGTGACGTCGGTGGCGCTTTGTCTGACGCATGCAATCATCGACAAAACCCGCTGGCTGCAAAGCCGCGGGATCTGTTTGGATTGGCCGACAAATGGCCTCCCTAAATGCATTCACGTCGACAATGGCGCCGAATTTCACGCGCGCGCCTTCAGGCGGGGCTGCGACGATCACAACATAGCGGTCTCTTACCGCCCGCCGGGAACACCGCGTTTTGGCGGCCACGTGGAGCGGCTAATCGGGACGATGATGGGGGCGGTACATCTATTGCCCGGCACCCATTTTTCCAATGTCCTGGACAAGGGCGACTACGATCCCGAAGCGCGCGCCGTGATGACCATGCGCGATCTTGAAACCTGGCTGGCGCTGGAAATCATCGCCTACCATTCCGACCTGCACCGCGGTATCGGCAGGCCTCCCAGCGCGGCTTGGAACGAGGCCATATCTGGGCGCCCTCCGCTGCAGGTGCGAGACCCGCTCGCGTTTCTCATCGACTTCCTGCCCTTCGAGGCACGTGTGCTGCGGCGGACCGGCATCCATCTCCACAACATCTGCTATTGGTCGGACGGCTTTGCCCCTTGGATCGGCAGATGCAGCGAAAAGGTTCTCGTCAAGTTCGATCCGCGGGATTTGCATCGAGTCTTCGTTAAGCTGGGCGAGAATTACCTCGTAGCGCATACGCGCAACCCAGGGCGACCGGCGATCACGCTGTGGGAGCAGAAGGCGGCGCTACGCGTGCTACGGGCGCGCGGGCGCCAAGAGATCGACGAGGAGACGATCTTCCAAACGATTGCCGCGCAGCGCGCTCTGGTCGAGAAAGCAACCCAAGAGACCACGCAAATGCGCAGGCAGCGCGCGCGGCGAGCTCATTTGCAAGAGTTGCAAGCGCTCCCGGCGAGCGCACCGTCGGACGAACCGGTGATCACATTACCGCATTTTCCGGTGGAGGTATGGGAATGACAGCCGCCAACTCTGTCTATCAGCATCTCGATCCGTCCGTTCAGGCTTATGCCGATCTGCCCGATCGCGAGCGTATCGAGCACATTCGAGGGGATCGGTGGATTGACTATCCGCGTGCCCGTCAAGCGCTCAATAAGCTCGAAGAATTGCTACTGTTTCCCAAGCGAGCCCGCATGCCCAATCTGCTGATCTTCGGTGCCTCGGGTATGGGCAAGACGATGATCATAGAAAAGTTTGTACGTGCGAATCCGCCCAGTTTCGACGAGCGAAGCGGGATTGATCACCGGCCCGTCATCGTGGTGCAAATGGTCCCCTCCCCAGACGAGGGACGCTTCTATCATCGGCTACTGTCGGTGATCGGCGCACCGCCGCCGAGCCGCGCCACCCTCGGGCAACTCGAAACTCAGGCGCTGCGACTGCTTCGGGAAACCGCGCCCCGCATGCTGGTCATTGACGAGGTGCAAAACCTGATAGCGGGCACTTACCGGGAACAGCGAAGGATCCTTAATTTGCTGCGCTTCCTCGGCAACGAGCTGCGGATTCCGCTGATCTGCCTCGGCTCGCACGAGGCACGGGATGCGATCCGGGGCGATGCCCATCTAAATAGCCGCTTCGAGCCTTATGGTCTTTCGCCTTGGCGGCACGATGCCGACTTCCATGGTCTGATCGGCGGCCTTCTGTTTTCCTTGCCGTTGCGTCGGCCGTCCGAGTTGACGGATACCGCGCTTAAACGGCTCGTTGAGGCCAATGGCGGCATAACAGCGTCGGTCTTCAGGACGGTAATTGAGCTCGCAACCAGCGCAATCCTCAGCGGGGCAGAGCGGATCACAGCCGCGGCTATCCTCGATCATCGCGCGGCTGCGCCAACGGGCTTCTCGGCCTAACCCGTGATAGGGAAGGGGGCCGCGCCGCTGCCGATCGTGCCGCCGCCCTTTCGAGACGAGCGGTTAAGCTCATGGTTGGAGCGGGTCGCCGACGTCTATCGAGTGTCTCTAGATGAGCTACAAGCGCATGTTGGCTGGAGTCAGCCGGCACCGCAGCTCGAGCTTGAGCCGGCGCGGGCGGATATCGAGCGCATCGCAACCGCCACGCACTATTCGGTCGAACGCGTGCGCACCATGACCTTCCACGGCACACCGACGCGGTATCGTAGCCTCCTTCGACCGAGTTCCAGGGAGATTTGCCCGTCCTGCTCGCGCGGCCTGAAAAGACCGCAGCGGCTCAAAAGTTGGTCGTTTGCCTTCGCCTTCTTATGCGATCGACACCATGAGCTACTATTCGGTCCCGAAATGCATGGCGTCGGTTCTCTCGGCAATAAACCATCAGGTCGCCGGGGCGCAGAGATCTTGCTTCAATGGGCGATGGAAAGGGAGACCACTGCGGTTCCTGTCGGCTCAGTTTTGTCGCTGCTGCTATTACCATCTCGGAGAGCTTCGCCCCCGGCGCCGTGGGAACTGGCTAACCTGCCGCTCCCGCGTCAGCGCGATCCTTCCATTCTGTCGCGACCATGTCGGCGGCCGGTCCTGAGCGTCGTGGTGCCGGAATTTGCTACGGCGGTGCCGATTAGTGATCAGCACTTGCCTTCAACCATCACCGATTTGCCGAGTGCGTCATGGGCGGAACGATATGGTCTGGCCATAGGGGTGGCCACTGCTCTGAGGAATCCAGTCGACGCCGTCGTTCGCATCCTGAAGGCGTCTGACGACTTCGGTCGAGAGCAGGTGATGGCGGTGATTGCACAATGGCCATGGGCAATCCGCGACGCTGTCAATCGCTGGGCGGTCTGCCCCAATACCAAACCGAAAACAGTGCCGCGGAATCCCGCGCGATTGAACTCGACGCAGAGAATGAGCCGGACCGGTTGACGATCGCCGCGTGCGCACATCTCGGTTTGGTCAATGTCGGTCGTTTCCGGCCATCTGCCGGACTAGTACTATGCCGGTGAAAGCGTCGCCCGATTTTTCAGCGGGGGCTTCGATGCTACCTTCTCGCGCGAAAGGAGATGACATGTCCACGCTACCCGGTCACGTTTTCCGCTCCCAAGCCGCTGCCGTGATCACGAGGGCCACCGTCTTGGCCGCCGATCAGCTTGAGGTCTCGCCTCTGACTCTCGCTGCGATACTGGGCATAAGCGAGACCACTGTCTCGCGTATGAAGCGCGGGGCCTTCAGCCTTGAGCCCGGTTCCAAGCCATTCGAGCTCGCCATTCTCTTCGTTCGCCTATTCCGCAAGCTTGAAGCAAGCGTCGGAGGCGACTATCGGGTTGCTGCGCGCTGGCTTGCTAACCCGAATACCGCTCTCGATGCGCAGCCGCTCAAAAAGCTGCAAACCGTGAACGGAATCGTGGAGGTCATGGACTACCTGGACGCGCGGCGCGCTCTCGTCTGATCTTCACATAGTGCCTCGTTCCGTAGCTGAAACGAAGCGGGTCTACGCACCCCCGGAAAACGCCCATCTGATCCCAGCACCATAAGCCAATTTTAGTCCGGGTAAAAACTGCGGTCGGGTGCGTTTGGGATTTTCTCGAGCCTCTCAGGAGGTTGCCTGGTGCCCTTCGCCGCAGACTTCATGGCAAAGGTCACCGAAATCATAGCGGCCGCGTATGGGCTTCTATGTGGCTTTTCTGTCGAGTGAGGCGGTGCTCCGCGAGCCAGGAACATCCGGTCAGTCCCGCTCGCGGTCCTGTTCTGCGATGTTGCCGCGAACGTGCTCCCAAGCGGCGTCCAACGCGCGTACGCGAGACATCGACCAGATCGGTTAATGACGGAAACGGCATAGCTTCGTTGTGGAGTTGATATGGCGCAGCGCGCCCGTCAGGCGGGACTCGGTTGAGCCCATGGGTAACGTCAGTCATTGTCGAGGAGTAGCCAAGGCTCCTTACATCTCGCTCAGGCAAGGCGGCCGGGTCCGTCGACGTCAAAATCAATCTGCCGGCCTAGCCACAACCTGAACGGCAAACCATTTATTTCATTGAACGAAGTATCTATCAGCGATTGCGGGGTAATGGCATGCGCAATGAACGGTATATCGCCCGGTATTTTTGTAGTCTCGATAATCCCGATGCCACTCGGACATGGTTTGTCTTTGATCGTAAAGCCGGCGTCCCCTTGATCAATGAGGATGGTATTCGCATGTTTACAGGCAAAGAAACCCGCGACTTTCTGCGCGATTCTGCGGGCGCGCCTATCGTTAATGGAGATGTCGTGCCGGACGAGTTGTCCGATTGATTTCAATTGGCTCTGTAGCGCCGCTTCAGACGCTTGGTCGCCGAGCAACTGCAAACCGTGATTGGTTGCAATTAGACACTTATGATCCGTCGCACAGTAGACATTTAGCCTTAGCCCTTTGACACGGTTCAGCGGGAGACCCCGGCGGCAGTTTGCTCAAGAGCCGCCGGGCTTGATCGGACCGCCAACCGGCGCAAGTGGTCACGATCTCTTGTTGTAGCCGAAGACAAAAGCGGCGCTGCCGTTCATCGCGACCGAATCCGGCTGCATCTACCGAAGGGTTTGCTCCAACCTGGCGCGACACGGCTTGCCGCCGCGACGATCTGTTTTCCAGGCGGGCATTATCGACGCTATCGCCATGGGCCGATATGCGGCAAGTCCGGATGAGGGTCGGCCATCTGCTTGGATCGATCCGATGGTCTTGCTTTCGGCGGCGCCTTTGGTTGCCGCCCCAACTTAACCCTGTAGCAACTCGTGGACGCCGACGAAATCAGCTGCGTCCAATTACGGCGTGTCTGCATGTGCGGAGGCGGCGCGTCGCGATAGTGGCCAGCAGATAGATTCACAAGTCACTCCGTCTTGACAAAAAATTCGTATGGTGAAACGTTTCCAATCACCTTGGAAACGTTTCCATGGAGATCTCCATGAGTTTCAATTCTCGCGATCGTCGTGCTTTCCTCCAGGGCGGGGCAGCCGCCATCGGAGGGCTCGGTCTGCCGTTTCCCGTGTGGGCGGCCGACGAGCGTTCCCTGGTCGTCGCGATCCCGTCGAATCCCTCGACATTCGACCCGATCAACCAGGGCAATCACGATGCCATGGTGGTCAATCAGCTGATTTTCGAGAACCTCATCGAGATTGATGGCGAAGGTCGTCGGCGGCCCATGCTCGCCAAGGCGATGCCGACAATCTCCGCGGATCGAACCGAATATGACTTCGAGCTACGCGAAGACGTGACGTTCCAGAACGGCCAGCCGTTCACTGCGGAGGACGTGAAATACAGCTACGATTATATTCTCGATCCGGCCCACAAGGCGCTCCGCCGCTCGGTCTGGACCAATATCGAATCCGTCGATGTCCTGGATCGCTACAAGGTGCGCTTCAAGCTGAAGACGCCTTTCCGACCCTTCCTCGACTACATGACCAAATATATGGGGGTCTTTCCGGCGGGAAGCCGCGAGAAATACGGTAACGAGGTCTTCCAGCAGAAGCCCGAGGGGCTTGGAACGGGCCCCGGCATCTTCGTCTCGGCCCGCTCCAACGACGTCGTCGAATTCCGCCGCAACCCGAATTACTGGCGCAAGGACAATGTGGGCTGGGACCGGCTGCGCGTGCGGATCGTCTCCGAGGAGGCCGCGCGTATCGCTGCCTTGCTGTCGAAATCGGTGCACATCATCGGTGCGCCGCCAGTGCGCGATTATGTTCGCCTGAAGCAGGCCAAGGCGCAGGGTCTCGCCGGGGGCAGCCGCCCGGCCCTCGGCAGCATGATGCTGATGATCCACAACACCCGCAAACCGCCGTTCGACGACCCCAATTTTCGCAAGGCGGTGTCGCTGGCGACCGATCGCAAGACCATCGCCGAGAAGATCTTCAACGGCTTGGTCGAGCCCTCGGCGGTGCCGGCACCGGCCTCGGCCTGGTGGTACAACGCCAAGGCCGCTGAGGCGCTGGCTTTCAATCTCGACAAGGCGAAAGTCTATCTCGCCAAATCCCGCTATGCCTCCGGCGCCGAATTCGAGCTGCTCTATTCCTCGCAAGGCTACCTGCTGGATGTCGGCGACGCGGCCCTGTTCATCCAGGCCTCGCTGGCGCGGCTCGGGATCAAGGTGAAGCTCCAGCCGCTCGAGACCGGCCAGCTCATCGAGCAGGTCTTCGCCGGCAACCAGACCTCGGTGCTGATGGCGGTGATCGGGCCGTCCGATCCGACCTTCATCATCCAGGGCATCTATACGCCGAACCAGGTGATGACGCGCAGCTCCGGCTATAGCAGCGAGCGGCTCAACACCCTCCTGTCCGACAGCTTCCGCGTCGACGACGAGCCATCGCTCGGGCCGATCCTCGCCGAGATGCAGGCGATCCTGGCAGAGGACTCGCCCTCGACTTGGATCGGCGCGATCCACAGCTTCAACCTCTGGCGGACTAATGTGCAGGGATTCGAGCCCAATACGGGGATCACGCTCCGCCTGACCGACGTAGCCGTGACCGACCCCCGCTGAGGCGAGATCGATGTGGTTCGCAGGTCGAATAGCCAGCAGTCTTGTGGTGCTCGCCGTGGTCAGCGCTCTGCTGTTCGCGTTGACACGACTGACGCCATTGTCGCCGGCGCGGATCGTGCTCGGCGCCGATGCCACCACCGAGCAGATCCAGGCGTTCGAGCATGATCGCGGCCTCGATCGCAGCCTGCCCGCGCAATATGCGGCCTGGGTTGCACAGCTTCCCCGGTCAGGGTTCGGGACGTCCTACATCACCGGCCGCTCGATCGATCTGGAGCTGCTCGAGAGCTTGCCCGTGACGGTCGAGCTGGTGGTGATCACCTTTCTGCTGACTTTGGCCGGCGCGATCCCGCTCGGTCTCATCGCTGCTCTGACCGAAGATCGCTGGCCGGACCATCTGATCCGCATGCTGTCCCTGATGGCCGTGTCGGTTCCGGGCTTCTGGCTTGCCCTGATCCTGATCCGCGTCTTCGCGGTCAAGCTGGACTGGGTGCCGCCCATCGGGATCACGCCGCTCGCCGAAGGCTGGCACGCCCATCTCGCCTCCCTGGTGCTGCCGGCCCTATCGATCGCCCTCTACTATATCGGTGCGCTCAGCCGCCTGATGCGCGCCGCCGTCATCGAAGTCCTGGGACAGGACTATGTCCGCACCGCGCATTCGCTCGGCTTGAGCCGGGGGCTGGTGGCCCGCTACGTGGTCAAGAACGCGCTGCCGCCCTTCGTCAGCGTCGCCGGCATGTCGTTCGGCTACATGTTCGGCTGGGCGATCATCATCGAGCTGGTCTTCAACATACCCGGCCTGTCACGGGCGCTGCTGACCGCGATCACCCAGCGCGACTACCCGATGATCCAGGCCACCGTCCTGGTCGTCACGGCGATGTTCATCGTCTCGAACCTCGTGGCCGACCTCATCCAGAGGCTGATCAACCCGCGGCTGCGACATGCTTGACGTCATTCGCTCCCCGGACACTGCATCTGCGGCTGAGGCCGCCAGAGCACGGCGTCCGCATCCGCTTTCCGGGCTTGTCAGCCTCCTGGGTCGGCTTGCCGGGACCCCGATTGGCCTTGTCGGCCTGGTGATCGTCGGCTCGCTCAGCCTGGTCGCGCTCTTGGCGCCCTGGCTCCCGCTGCATGATCCGCTCGACCTGATGATGGAGCACCGGCTGGA
Source organism: Allobosea sp. 10L417 (assembly GCF_056395485.1). Classification (NCBI taxonomy): domain Bacteria; kingdom Pseudomonadati; phylum Pseudomonadota; class Alphaproteobacteria; order Hyphomicrobiales; family Alloboseaceae; genus Allobosea; species Allobosea sp. 10L417. The sequence continues at coordinate 34,713 of NZ_JBFTJP010000016.1, read as the reverse complement.
GCCTCCGGGCGGATCGTTCCTCCTCGGCACGGACGAGATGGGGCGCGACATCCTCGCGCGCCTCGTCTGGGGCGCCCGGAGTTCCCTGATGATCGGCGTGCTGACCGTCGTGATCGGCCTCTCGGGCGGCCTCCTGATCGGGATCCTGTCCGGCTATTACAGCGGAACGCTGGTCGAGAGTGTCCTGCTGGGCCTGATGGACATTTTCGCTGCGATCCCGCTGCTCGTCTGGGCCATCGCTATCGTCGGCATCTTCGGCACCGGGCCGGTGCAGCTGGGACCACTGCTGCTTCCGAACGAAGCCAAGATCGTCCTGCTCGTCGGGCTGCTCTTCATTCCCGGGCTGGCGCGTGTCGCCCATGGCCTGGCCCTGGCCGAGGCCAAGGCGGACTATGTGGCAGCGCGGCGCCTGCAGGGCGCGCGGGCGTGGTCGATCATGACCAGCGACATCCTGCCCAACATCCTCTCGCCGATCTTCGTGCAGGCAAGCGTGCTGATCGGCATCGGCATCATCATCGAGGCGTCGCTGAGCTTCATCGGCCTCGGCGTGCAGCCGCCGACACCGAGCTGGGGCGGCATGCTGGCGGATGCGCGCTCGCTCGCCTTTTCGGACGAATGGTGGGTCGCGACCTGGCCGGGCGTGGCGATCTTCCTGGCCGTGATCGGCTTCAATCTGGTCGGCGATGCGCTCCGCACGGTGCTCGATCCCCGGCGGCGCGACGGAGGGCCGGCGCTATGACTGCTCCCGCACTGTCCCTCACCGATCTGTCGATCGCCTTCGGTCCCGAGATCGCGGCCCGCAAGGTCGTCCACGGCGTGACGCTTCAGGTCATGCCCGGCGAAAAGCTGGCGATCGTCGGCGAGTCCGGTTCGGGCAAGAGCGTCACGGCGCTTGCCGTCATGCACCAGCTCGGGCGCGCCGGGCGGATCGTCGGCGGCGCGATGCGCCTCGACGGCGAGGACATCACCAGCCTGCCGGAAAGCGCCTGCCGCGAGCTGCGCGGCCGCAAGGTGGCCATGATCTTCCAGGACCCGATGACCGCGCTCAATCCGGCCTTCACCGTCGGCCGGCAGCTCGTGGACACCATTCGCAGCCATGACGACCCTGGCCGCAAGGCGGCATGGTCGCAAGCCGAGCAGCTCCTCGCCAAGGTCGGTATCGATGATCCGCACCGCCGGTGCGGTCAATATCCCCACGAACTCAGCGGCGGCATGCGCCAGCGCGTCCTGATCGCGATGGCCATCGCCTGCCGGCCGCGCCTGCTGATCGCGGACGAGCCCACGACGGCGCTCGACGTCACCGTTCAGGCGCAGGTGGTCGCGCTGCTGCGGGACATCTGCGCCAGCTTCGGGATCGCGCTGCTGTTCATCTCGCACAATCTCGATCTCGTTGCCGAGTTCTGCGACCGGATCGCAGTGATGTATCGCGGCCGGATCGTGGAATCCGGCAGCGCGGAAGCGATCTTCAGCTCGCCCCAGCATCCCTATACGCGCCTCCTGCTCGACGCCGTCCCGCGACCCGGCCGCCCGCTGCGAGCAGCAGTGCTCGGCCGCTTGCAGGAAAGCCCTGGCGAAGGGGCTTGCGACTACTTTCCCCGCTGCTCCCTGGCGGATGTGGAGTGCGGCGTGCGGCCCGCGTTGCAGGGCAAAGGCTCGCATTTGTGCGCCTGCTGGCGGAGTGCCTGAGATGACGCGGGCAGAGAGCTTCCCATCGCCACTTCTTGCCGCCGCGGGCGTTGGTCGGCGTTACCCGGTCGCGCATTCGCCGCTGGCGCGCTTGTTCGACCGCCGCACGACGTCCGCCCTTCTCGGCGCGAGCCTGGAGGTGCGGGCCGGCGACGTCCTCGGCATCGTCGGCGAAAGCGGCAGCGGAAAGTCGACGCTCGCGCGGCTCCTCGTCGGCCTCGACCGTCCGAGCAGCGGCGGGGTTCTGTTCGAGGGGCGCGATCTGTCCTCATTTTCGGCAGCGGACTGGCAGCGTTTCCGAAACCGCGTCCAGTTCGTCTTTCAGGGCGCTCACACGGCGCTGAACCCGCGCAAGACCGTTGCGCGCAGCTTGAGAGAAGCCTTCCCGCAGCAGCCTGCGCCGGGCGCGCTCAATGCCCTGCTGGCGCAGGTCAGCCTCGGGCCGGAGCTGCTCGACCGGCTGCCGCATCAATTATCGGGCGGGCAGAAGCAGCGCATCGGCATCGCCCGGGCTCTTGCACGCCAGCCGGAGGTGCTGATCGCCGACGAGCCGACATCGGCGCTCGACGTTTCCGTCCAGAGCGAGATCGTCGCGCTGCTGCAGCAGCTGCATCGCGACCGGCAGCTGACATTGGTCATTATCAGCCACGATCTCGGGCTCGTCGGGGCGTTCTGCGACCGCGTGCTGGTCATGTACGCCGGACGTATCGTCGAGACAGGGCCTGCCGCGCAGATCCTGGCGGAACCGGCGCATCCCTATACGCAGCGCCTGGTCGCCGCCATCCCGCGCGGGCTCGCCGGGCGCGGTCGTCCGGCCGAACCGGCGCTCTCCGAGGCCGCCCGCCATGGCGGTTGCCCGTTCGAACCCCGTTGCAGCAACCGGCTTCCGATCTGCGCGCAAGCCGAACCGCCCGAGGTCGTCCTCGGCGATCAGCTCATCGCCTGCCATCGCGCGCCAGCTCGGCCCATCATCACGGAGACCAACCCATGACAACGCGCTCGTTTCGCGTGGGCGCCGACATCGGCGGCACCTTCACCGACATCACATTCCTCGAAAACGGGGAGACGGTTCATTCCTTCAAGCACCCGTCGACGCCGGACGACTACAGCCGCGGCATCGTCGACGGCATCCTGGCACTGCTCGAGCGCATCGGCGGCAAAGTTGGCGAGATCGAGGAGGTCGTGCACGCCACGACCGTGGCGACCAACGCCATACTGGAAGGCAAGGGCGCCACGACCGCGCTGCTGACGACGCGCGGCTTCCGGGACGTACTGGAGCTCGGCCGGCTGCGCATGCCCGAGCTCTACAACCTCAACTATGAGAAGCCGACGCCGCTCGTGCCGCGCCACAGGCGCTACGAGATTCCCGAGCGCATCGGGGCGCATGGCGAGGTCGTCCAGCCGCTCGACGAGAAAGCAGTGGCCGAGGTGGCACGCCGCATCGCGGCGGAGGGCACGCGCGCCGTCGCGGTGAGCTTCCTGCACGCCTATGCCAATCCGCAACACGAGCGGCTGACCTGCGAGATCCTGACCGAGATCCTCGGCACGGATGTCTTCGTCAGCTGTTCCAGCGATGTCCTGCCGGAGATCCGCGAATACGAGCGGACCAGCACGGTGGTGGTCAACGCCTATCTCGGGCCGGTCGTGCGCTCCTATCTGCGGGCGCTGACGACCAGGCTGAAGGAAGCCGGCATTCACGCCCCCCTGCAGGTGATGCAATCCAGTGGCGGTGTCATGAGCGCGCTAGCAGCGAGCGAGAAGCCGGCCTGCATCATCGAATCCGGCCCGGCTGCCGGGGTCATCGCGGCGGCTCGCATTGGCGCGGCCGGCAGCTCCCGCGACATCATTACCATCGACATGGGCGGCACCACGGCCAAAGCCGCCATCATCGAGCAGGGCCAGCCCGCGCGCACCACGGAATACGAGGTCGGAGCCGGGATCAACATCTCGAGCAAGCTGATCAAGGGCGGCGGACATGCGGTGAAGCTGCCGTTCATCGACGTCTCGGAGATCGGGGCCGGCGGCGGCAGCATCATCCGCGTCGATGCCGGCGGTCTGATCCAGGTCGGTCCCGACAGCGCCGGCGCCGTTCCAGGTCCGGCCTGCTACGGGACGGGTGGATCCCGGCCGACGCTGACCGATGCGCTCGTCATGCTCGGCTACATCAATCCGGAATATATCGCCGGCGGCGCCGTGCGCCTTGATGCTGAGCGCTCCCGGCAGGCACTCAGCGAGCAGGTCTGCGCACCGACGGGTCTCGACCTCCAGGCCGCGGCGCATGGCGTCTACGCCATCGCAGCATCGACGATGATGCGCGCCGTCAAGGCCGTCTCGACCTATCGCGGGCGCGATCCGCGCGACTTCACTCTGTTCGCATTCGGCGGCAACGGCCCGGCCGTGGCGGCGGAGATAGCCCGTCTCCTCGACATGAAGCGCGTGGTCGTCCCGTCCCATCCCGGCGTCTTCAGCGCGCTCGGGCTGCTCTATTCGAACACCGAGCACGACCTGATGCAGACCTATTTCTGCGCCCTGGACGGGGTCGATTCCGACGAGCTCGATCTGGCGTACCGCAAGCTCGAGACAAGCATGGTCTCCGGCCTGGAGGCGGACGGCTTCGCGAGGGACGACATCGAGATCGACCGGCTCGCCGACCTGCGTTACGCCGGGCAGGCCTATGAGCTGACAATCGCGGTCGCCCGCCATGCGGACGGGGCGATCGACATCGCGGCGACGAGCCAGGCCTTCCATCGCGAGCATGAGCTGACCTACGGCCACGCCTCGGCAAACGATCCGCTCGAAATCGTCAACATCCGCGTCACCGGTCGTCCTCAGGGCGAGAGCACAACGGCCTACCGGCCGTCGGCACCTCAGCCGCTTGCGGCATCGCCCAGTGCCCAGACAGCGCGGACCTGCTGGTTCGGCGCGGAATGGGGCCACCTGCCGACGCCGGTCATCACCCGCGGAGAACTCGCCGCCGGCGACCGCCTGAGCCCGCTGATCGTCGAGGAATACGACGCCACCTGCGTCGTGCCGCCCGGCTGGACCGCGGGTTTGGACGAACTGGGCAACCTCGTGCTCACAGCCTCCGAAAGGTAACGCCATGCTTGCCACGAATTCTGTTCCCGATCGGACGCGCTCCGATCCGGTGACGCTGGAAATCGTCAAGAACGCCCTTGCCTCGATCGCCGACGAGATGGCGCTGGTCATCCTGCGCAGCGCCTATTCGCCGATCGTCCGGGACTCGATGGATTATTCCACGGCGCTCTGCGACCGGGACGGGCTCATTATCGCGCAGGGCCTGACCAACCCCGTACATCTTGGCTCGTTCCCGAGCGTGATGGCGAACATTATCAAGCGCTTCGGGGGGACGATGCAGCCGGGCGACGGCTACATCACCAACGATCCCTATGGTGCCGGCGGCATGCACCTGCCGGATGTCTATCTGGTCAAGCCGGTCTTCCATAATGGCGAGGTCGAGGGCTTCGTCGCCAGCCTCGTCCACCATACCGACCTCGGCGGCATGGCGCCGGGCAGCATGGCGCTCCATGCGACAGAGATATACCAGGAGGGTCTCCGCATCCCGCTGATCAGGGCGATGCGCGAAGACCGGATGGACGAGAACCTTCTCGCCTTCCTGGAGGTGAACTCGCGCATTCCGGAGCAGGTCCTGGGCGATCTGCGGGCTCAGGTCGCCGCCTGCGCCGCGGCGGAACGGGGGTTCGGCAAGGTGCTTGCGAAATACGGCGTGCTGCCGATGCGCGGTATGCTGGCCGAGCTGCACGACTATGCCGAGCGGCTCGTCCGCGACGAAATCCGCGCCATGCCGGATGGCGTCTACGAGGCGGAGGATTTCATCGATGGCCTCGGCGAGGTGGGCGGGCCGATCCGGTTCAAGGTCGCGATCACGGTCGCCAGCGACGAGATCGAGATCGACTGGACCGGAACCAGCGGGGAGGTGCCGGGCGCCATCAATGGGCCGGTCGCGATCACCTATTCGGTCGCCTATGCTGCATTGCGCTGTGCCGTTCAGGCGGCGGTGCCGAACTGCGAGGGCTATGCCCGCCCGGTTCGGGTCGTGGCGCCGCTCGGCACCATCGTCAATCCGCGTCCGCCAGCCGCCTGCGCTGCGCGCGGCGTCATGGCCTATCGGATGCTCGACGTGCTGTTCAATGCCTTCGCCCAGATCGTGCCCGACCGGATGCCGGCCGCCGGCGAGGGCGGCCCTTCGGCGATCTCGCTGAGCGGCGTCCATGACGGCAAGGCCTGGCTGATCACGGACGGAATCCTCGGAAGCTGGGGCGGCCGTGCCACCAAGGATGGCGTCGATGGGATCGCCAACCCCGGCGCCAACCTGTCGAACATGCCCGTGGAGCTGATCGAGGCGCGCTATCCGCTGCGGATCGAGAGCTATGGCCTGGTTGCCAATTCGGGTGGTGCTGGGCGACGCCGCGGTGGCATGGCGATCACGCGGTCCTATCGCATCCTTGGGAAGACTGCGGCCCTCACTGTCCGCTCGGACCGCCGCGCGCATCTGCCACCGGGGCTGTTCGGCGGGTGCCCGGGATCGCCGTCCCTCAATGTTCTCGATCACGATGGCAAGGCCGATCTCCTGCCGGTGATGCCGATGCGGACGCTTGCGCTGCACGAGGGCGATCTCTTCACGCATGTCGCGCCCGGCGGCGGCGGCAATGGCGACCCGCTGGAGCGCGATCCGGCGCATGTGGCGGCCGATGTACGTGACGGGCGCTTCACCGAGGCATTTGCGCGCGATGTCTATGGCGTCGTGATCGGTGCGGATGGCCGCGTGGATCCCAGCGCGACTAAGGCCCGCCGCGATCGCCTGGCCGCCGATCCTTCCGGGCTGGCTGCCGCCCAACTTCGTCTGTTCATGGACCGCAATCGGAGCGTGGCCTCGAACACCGAACGAAAAGGAGAGGCGGCATGACCGTGCATGCAGCATTGGCGGGTTACGATCCCGCCCAGACGCGGACGGACTGCCTCCGGCACGATCGCGCTCGCTTGCTACGCCCGAGCTGGGCGGAGCTCGATTTTGGCGCGCTGAGCCGGAATGTAGCCGCGACGCGCAAACGGGTCGGCCCGGATGTCCGCATCTATTTCGTCTGCAAGGGCGACGGTTTCGGCTTCGGAGCCGCCGCGGTCGCGAAGGCTGGGGAACGGGCGGGTGTCGATGGCTTCTGCGCAGGCAGCCCGGATGAGGTCGTTTCGATCCGCAGCACCGGGACGACGCTCCCGGTCCTGCTGTTCGCCTCCACCATCCCGGCCGACCTGCCGGCCGCGGCGCGGCTCGGTGCCACGGTGACGGTGCAGAGCATCGCCGATGCGGAGGCGGTGATCGCCGCGGGCGAAGCGATCGAGGTCTTCGTCGAGGTCGATTGCGGTCTCGGCCGCTATGGTTTGCGCCGCGAGCAATGGCCGGGCGTGCTGCAGCGCCTTCGCGCAGCTGGTCATGTCGCGGTTCGGGGCCTGTACTCGCATTTGAGCGCGCCGGACGATCCCGCAACGAGCAGGGATCAAGCCGCACTCTTCCGGCAGGCGGCGGCCGATGCCGCCGCAGCCGGCCATGACGATCTCACCCTCATGCTCGCATCGAGCCGTGTGGTGCTGGCCTATCCCGACATGCTCTTCAATGCGGTCGATCCCGGGCGGCTGATCTATGGCGGAGGGCTCGACGAGAACTGGATGGAGATCGGCGCTCTCTCGCCTTTGCTCAAGGCCGTGAAATCCCGAATCATCCAGATCCAGGAGCACCCTCCCGGCACCGTGCTCGGCATAGGCTATGGCGCGCCGATCGCCATCGCGCACGGCATGCGCACCGCAGTCGCGCCCATCGGCTTCTGGGACGGGCTGAACCATATCCCGCCACTGGGCGAAGTTCTGATCCGCGGCCGGCGCTGTCCTGTGCTGGGCCGCCGGACCTTCCAGCATTCGGTCCTCGATGTGACTGCGCTCGGCGATGTCGCACTCGGTGACGAGGTTGTCGTCCTCGGCCGGCAGGGAACCGAGGAAATCTCGATGCACGATCTCGCCAGGGCAATCGGCATTCCCGTCATCGAACTGGTTCCCCGGCTCGCACGGTGCTTGCCACATGTGTATGTCGATGAGGCGCAGGAGAGGGGCGGTCCGGGTGAGTGAGGAAAGGGCGGGGCAAGCGACGAGCGAGCCCAGGACCGTCACGATCAAGGATGTCGCCAGCCGGGCCGGGGTCGGCCTCGGCACCGTCTCGCGCGTCCTCAACGGAAACGAGAATGTCGCGCCCCAGTTGCGCGACCAGGTCTTCCGGGCCGTTCAGGAGCTCGGCTATCGTCCCAACTCCGTGGCCCGCTCCATGCGGCTCGGCAAGAGCTACGCCGTGGGCTGCCTCGTCACGGATATCCGGCAGCCGATCGCGGCCGAAATGATCGCAGCGGCGGAGAGGACGCTCGGCCGGGCCGGCTACACGCTGATTGTCGCGAGCACCCATTTCGACAACGGGCGCGAGGCCGAGATTTTATCGTTGATGCAGAACCGCGTCGTCGACGGCATGCTTTTGACCGTCAATCGCGACAACGACCCGGATGTGGCGCAGCGGCTCGCCGCGATCCACATCCCGATGGTGCTGTGGGAACGCAGCCCGAGCGGCGGCTTCGATACCGTTCTGACCAAGCATCGGGACGGCGCCCGCAGCGCGACCGCTCATCTCCTCGAACTGGGACACCGCGAGATCGCGCTCGTCGCCGGTCATCTCGACACATGGGTCGGCCGGGAACAAAAGGCGGGCTTCGATGCCGCGTTCGCAGACCACGGGCTTGAGGCGGCGGCAGGTCTCGTCTTCGAGGTCGGTCTGTTCAAGATGCGCGAACTGGAGGCGTTATGCCGCCGGGAACGGCCGATCACGGCCATCATCGCCAATATCGACGAGATCCCCGGGATCCTGCGCTTCTGCGCGAGGCGCGGCCTGATGCTGCCGCGCGACCTGTCGATCGTCTCGATCGGTGACGCCAGCATCCTGGAAGTCATGACGCCCTCGATCACGGCGGTACGCGGCAATGGCACGAAAGTGGCGCAGCTCGCAGCCAATCTCCTGCTGAAGAAAATGTCCGACAAGCAGCCCGAGACCGTGCCGGAGCGTCTCACCGTCGGGATGCAGCTCAAGGTCCGGCGTTCCACCGCTCCTTTGGGCACGGGTGGCGAGAATGGCTCGGGCCGCCAGGGGCGCGTGTGAGCCCGATCGCTCATGATGGAGAAGACCGTGGTGCCCCTCCATGTCAGAACGCCTACCTGCTACTCACTGGCTCTCTCCCGCGCGAGCGGCCGCAAGGTCTGGCTGAAGCTTGAATCTCTCCAGCCCACGGGATCGTTCAAGCTCCGCGGCATCGGCCTTGCGTGTCAGCACCATGCACGGCACGCCAAACGCTTCGTCAGCTCCTCCGGGGGCAACGCCGGGATCGCCGCCGCCTATGCCGGGCGCGAGCTTGGCATCCCGGTCACGGTGGTCGTTCCCGAGACGACACCGGCAAGGGCGCGGCGCCTCATCTCCGACATGGATGCCGAAATCCTTGTGCATGGCGCCTCCTGGCAGGAGGCGAACGAGCACACGCTCGCGATGCTGGGAGACGGCGATGCGTTCATCCACCCTTTCGACGACCCGGTGGTCTGGTCAGGGCATTCGACGATCATCGACGAGGTGGTCGAGGATGGCGTGCGGCCTGACCTCGTCGTTCTCTCCGTCGGCGGCGGAGGATTGCTCAGCGGCGTCGTCAAAGGCCTGCAGCGCCACGAGCTGACGACCCCCGTTCTGGCCATGGGGACGACCGGTGCCTCGTGCCTTGCCCAATCGGTTGCCCGCAAGGAACGCATTGTCCTGCCGGCGATCGACAGCATCGCGACCTCGCTCGGCGCCCGCCAAGTCGCGGAGCATGCGTTCGCCCTGCTGTCGAAGCATCGCATCGGCTGCGCCGTGGTGTCGGATCTTCAGGCGGTGGATGCCTGCCTGCGTTTCCTCGACGATCATCGCATTCTCGTCGAGCCGGCCTGCGGGGCAAGCATCGCTGCGATCTACGAGCAGGTGGCCGAACTCGCCGATTTCCAGAACATCCTGGTCATCGTGTGTGGTGGGGCGCTCGCGAGCGTGGAGCAGTTGACGGCATGGCGTCGCAGCCTTCCTTCAACGAATGCGTCCTGAGGTCAGGTCAAGCTGCGCGTACGACGTGTGAGGCCTGGCTCAAATCTAGCGATGGATGATTGCGATGACGGTCGATTTCCAGGACAGCTTCCTCGAGAGGGCAGCCCTCGTCGTCATGCACTATCAGGTGGATGTGTTCGACATCCTGTTCGGCGAGCAGCCATCGCCCCTGCTGGATCGTTGCAACGCCTTGATCCGGCGCTGGCGCTCGACCGGCCGGCCTGTGTTCTTCCCGAATTTTTCCTTGGGCGCAGGCTATGAGCATGCACCGCCGGCGAGCAACCGCCAGATCACCCCTTATCTCCCGAGCGGGCGATTTCGGACCGGACTGCCTGTCGAAGGCCTGGCGGTGGAAAGTGGAGACATCTTCTATGCATGTCCGCGAGCCAGTGTGTTTTATGGCACGTCGCTGGACGCCGATCTGCGGACACGCGGTGTAAACACGCTCGTCATGGCCGGGATAAGCACAACGGGCGTTGTTCTTTCGAGCGTCGCTTGGGCCAGCGATGCAGATTACGATCTGCGGCTGGTCGAAGACTGCTGTTATGATCCTGATCAGGCCGCGCACGAGGCTCTGTTTCGTTCAGGATTCGGCGGGCGCGCGGAGGTGGTGCGCGAGACATAATATGGCTCTGCCAATCCCTTTCTCGGCTACCTATCCGCCAGCCGGTCTGAATTTGCCGTCGCCGACCACTACAGTCGCAAATACACAAGGTCGTGCGTGACATAGTCCGCGAACAGGAAGTCCCGGATCGCGGCAACCTTGCCGCGATCCCAGTCGATCAGGATGAAATAACGCGGCGCGCCATCGGGCTTGTCTGGACTCGTGACTAGAACAGCGGGGATGTCTTCCACGAGGCCGGCTGAAAAGTGCCAATGGGTCTCAGCGGCATAACGACCGAAATAATTGCCGACATGGTCTTTCCCCTCGGCCCGCAACCGGTTGACCAATTCAAGTTTGACGTCATCAGCTAGCAGGGCGCGTAAGCTGTCGAAATCGTGCGCGTTGAAAGCGGCGACGTAACTTCGTAGGCGGCTCACCTTGCCTGGATCGAGCGCCTGTTGCTGCGGGCCAGAATCGGTACGCGCGATGAGGCACCGCAATGTCTCTCGGCCGCGCTGCAAAGCGCCCTTGACCGAGATCTCGGAGGTTTCGAGGATCTGGCCAATCTCCTCGAGGCTTTGACCTAACACATCCTTGAGAACCACGGCGCTCCGCTGGGCTGGCGGCAATTCCATTATGGTCGCAAGGCTTGCTTGCGTCGCAATACGCGCTTCGATTTCCGAACTTTGGGCCGCGAGGGCGTCGATCTCGACCTCCACCTCGTGAGCGCGCAATCGCGCACGCCCACGAAGCAGGTCGATCGCGCAGTTGTGCGCGATTCGATATAGCCAAGGCTTGGTCTGGTCGGGCATCGCGCCGTTCCTAATAGCTATGTAGGCCTTGACTAGCGCTTCCTGCAGTACGTCCTCTCCATCGATCACTGACCCCACCATGCGGGCGCAGTACCGATGCAAGCTTGGCCGCAGGGCCGACGCCTCACGTTCGAAGGCGCGAAGCCCGCTGTCCATTTCATTGCCTTCGGCGGTCACGTCATATGCGTCCCGTGGCTAGTTCGGCTTAGTCTGGACATTCTCGCCGCTGGGCGCCAGCACCGCCATTCGCTCGCCTAAGATCGCCGGCGCTCGCAGACCAAACGGCTTCCGAACCGCCCAGCAAGCAGGTCAAGTCCACTGAAGCCCGGCCATCCGCACCGAGCGAATTTTTGATACTCGGTTGGATGCAGCCGTTGCCGCCATTCTGAACGGCGTGTCAGGCCTCCAATTTTGCCTGATGGACATAGGCGATGTGACCCATCAGGCTCTCGCCGGATCCGACCTCCAGCACAGCCTGCATGCAGTCGGCGAAACCCGGATCTTGGCGGAAAGCCGCGATGTCGTCTGCCGAGCGCCATTGCGAGATGTTCACGACCCGAGTGCCGTCGGTGGCGACGACGACCATCGATGAAAGAGAACCGGGCCGTTTGCTAAAAAAGCTTCGAGTGCTTTTCGCCAAGACCTCCGCGAGTTGGTTCTGTTTGCCCGGTTTAGCGGTGAAGACGTTGACCAATGTGACAGAGGTGACGTCGGCCGTTGACATGAGTTTACTCCGTTCTGAGGTTTGATTGGCGTGCGCTATTGGCGCCCTGCGCAGCCAAGACGAACTTGAATCGGCAAACGGAACGGCGCCGGAGAAATTTCTTTGGCATCGAAACGAGGCGGCCAAACACGGTCCCGAGGTCCGGGCGCTGCCCGTTTCGTGCGGCAAAGGAACCCATCTCGTCGGATCAGCTCAGCCGGTTTGCGCGTGCGGGCGTCATAACAGCGTTGCGAATCACATAAGTATCAGCTTATTTATTGGTATGATTGAGAACGAGATCTTTAAGGCTCTGGCCGACCCCACGCGCCGTGCGATTTTAGAAAAGCTGGGCAGCGGCAGCATGAACGCCACGCTCCTGCGCGATGGCATCGGTATCAGTCAGCCCGCGATGTCCCAGCACCTCTCCGTATTGCGCACGGCGCGGTTGGTCCGCGAGGAACGGGTGGGCCGCTTTGTGAACTACGAGGTCGATCCCGACGGTCTGGCACTCATAGCCAGATGGCTGACGAAGTATCGGGCCTACTGGCCAGAGCGGATCAACGCCTTGAGGGATTTGCTAAAGGACATGGATCAGTGACCGACACGAAAGCCGAAAGGCAAGAGCATGATCTGGCCTTGGAATATGAAATCGACGCGCCACCGGAAAAGGTTTGGCGGGCAATCAGTCTTCCCGCATTTCGAGAGAAATGGCTGCCAAACGAGAGCTTGGCTGAGACGGATTCAATCTTCGGGGCTAAAGCTGAGGCAATAAGCTACAGGATACGCGACGAGGAGCCTCCTTTCCTGGAGAGCATTGTGACGTTTCACATAGTGCCGGACCCGAGTGGCGGGACGATACTTAGAATTGTTCATGATCTGGCGGACGCGAGGCTGAAGTCGCAAATGCCCCCAGCTTCGAACAACAATTCGGCCCGGCTGATTTCCGCGGCCTGACCCTTCAGCCAAACCTCACAAATTGCAGCCGATGGAGTTCGCTCATGCGCGAAGCGATGCAACTCGTCCCTATGGTTATCGAGCAATCCGGCCGTGGCGAACGCTCTTTCGATATCTTTTCCCGCCTTCTTCGCGAGAGGATCATTTTCCTGAACGGCGAGGTCAACGACTCCGTTTCAGCGCTGGTGTGTGCTCAGTTGCTCTTTCTGGAAGCGGAGAATCCGCAGAGGCCAATTCAACTCTACATCAATTCTCCCGGTGGTGTCGTCACGAGCGGCCTCGCAATGTATGACACCATGCAGTACATTCGCTCGCCTGTTCATACGCTGTGCATGGGAACGGCGCGATCTATGGGATCGTTTCTGTTGATGGCGGGCGAGCCTGGTCAGCGCGCGGCTCTACCTAACGCCAGTATTCTAATCCACCAACCATCAGGCGGCTTCCAAGGACAGGCATCGGACATGCTAATCCATGCCGAGGAAATCCTGAAAACCAAACAACGTATGACGCGGCTCTACGCCCAACACTGCAAATATACCTATGAAGCTTTCGAGCAGGCGATGGATCGCGACCGCTTCATGACGGCAGAGGAAGCGTTGGAATGGGGCCTCATCGATCGGATCATGACAGACCGTGAGATCGGAGCGTCATTGGGTGCTGCGATATGAGGGCGCCTTCCGAGTGATCGCCGATTTACGGCTGCATTATAGGCGCGCGCCGAGATCGCACTCGAGATGGGCGTGAGGCGAGGTTGGCAGAGCGGCTGCCAGCGAGCCTGGACCAACTTCCATCCATTGACCGCCGGAAACTGGCTTCAACCGAACCGTAGCGAGTTGAACAGCCCCTAGATTCGTGAATGCCTTCTTCCCTGATTTTGAGGCAAGGGGGCCATGATGGGGCCCGGTCATTTCAGCGAAGTTTTCAAGCGTTGTGCGGTCGCGCAGATAGCCGAGAGAGGCTATCTCGTACGGAGGTTTCGAAGCGGCTCGGTGCCAGCCAGCATTCGATCTTTGTCTGGAAGTTGAAGTTCTCGAACCTGCCTCCGTCGGCTGGTGTTGATCGAGCGCGGAAATCACCCGACCAACCGCTTGCCGGCCAATCAGTATGAGCGCTGCTTGATGCCCCATCGACCATCATCGAAGGTGATGACCCACAGGTTGCTATGGCTACTCGCCACTGAGCCGTCGGTTCGGTTCCGAGTATAATCGACTACAAGGTGGACCTTGCGAGGGCTAACAAGCACAGCTTCCTTGCGCTGATATCGAGTTTCAGCCCAGCCAGTATCGCGTTGAAGATCGTCGAAGAACGTAGGATGGAGATTGCCTGGGTCGGTCCAGACTACAAGCTGCTCCCCGGACAGGATTACATGGGGAAAATGCAAATGAGCATCCATGCCCGCGAGGTCACGAGCATTGAAACAGCGTGTAAAGGCTTCAACGCACGGGATTGCCTCGTCCACCATTGTCGCATCGTTGCCGCGGTCCCACGTGGGTTGAAAGAGTGCATCGGAATTGCTCATTGAGAGAGACACTTTCAGTCGAACGGTCGGTCGCATCTATCTGACCGCTTGCGCGGCAAGAGCGGAACGAATGTAAACTAGAGAGCTGTCGAGGGAGAAGCGCCGCCGGTCGAAGTGGAATTCTTCGAAGAGGCAGCGCGCTTGGTTCCGGAGTTAGCTCTGCCCTCGACCAGGCACGCTAAACGCAGACCCAACCCGCCGGCGGCTCCTTGCCCGGATGCAGGGTTCCACAGTGGGGGCAGGTCCGAGCTGCTTCATTGTTGTAGAACGCACGGTAGAGCGGTGGCAGGTCGTCGACGATGCTGACGAGATCCACTTCCGCACGATGGACGAGATTTTGACAGTGGAAGCAGTACCACTCAAAGGCGTCTAGCCAGCCTTCGGGGCGCTTTGGCTCGATGACCAGACCAATCGACCCTTCTTGGGGTCGCTGGGGGGAGTGGCGCACATGCGGCGGCAGCAGGAAGATCTCGCCTTCGCGGATCGTCACGTCGTAATGCCTGCCCTCATCCACAAGCTTGAGAACCATGTCGCCTTTTAGCTGGTAGAAGAACTCCTCTACCGGATCGTCGTGATAGTCGGTACGCTGGTTGGGGCCGCCGACAACCGTGACAATCAGGTCCGCATCGGCCCAGATCTGCTGGTTTCCCACCGGTGGTTTGAGCAGGTGCTGATGCTCGGCGATCCATTCCTGCAGATTAAAGGCCTTCAGCCGTCCTTCGATTGCCATGGTTCTTTCTCCTCTTTGCGGTTCCGGATTGACACCACAGCCCTGAGCCAGGGCTCCTGAGCTCGACGCGAGGGTGAAGGATTCAGCCAGCAACGGTCGGGGCCGGCTGCCGTGTCGTCACGTTCACGTCGGCTGCTCGCAGGATGTCTTCGGCATGGTCGAGAGGCGGGTAGATGCGTTGCTGATTGGTCCGCCGCTTATGCGCTTTCGCGGCCTCGCCGGTCTTTTCGACGACTCTCTCCCAGCCCACGGTGAGCACCGCGCCTGCGCCGCCTAAGTCGAGGCAGGTGGCATAGGGCGAAGTTTTGAACGCCAAGCGCTCCAAACCAAGCAGGTCTGCCGCGACGTTGTGTCCGGCAAACTTGCCCATCGGAATGGCATGCTGGCAGCTAGGCAGCACGTAATGCCCGTCCTCGGCGTGAGCCGCCGCCGTATCTCCGGCGACGTAGATTGAAGAATTGGCTGGCACACGTAGGAACTCGTCGACGAAGACCCTGCCGATCTTGTCACGGTCGGTTGAAATGCTGGCTGTCAGAGGGCTTGCGAAGATACCCGCCGTCCAGACGACGGTCTGTGCCGGAAGGGTGGTCCCATCATCAAATTCGACCGTATCCGACGACATCGAGACGACCCGGGTGTTCGGCTTGAATTCAACGCCGAGCTGGTCGAGCGCTGCCTGGATTTCCGGTCGTGGCCCCGCACCCAATTCGGGCCCGACTACGGAAGCGATGTCGACCAGGATGATGCGGACTTCGGGGCGAGCCCCGAACTGCTGGGCGATCGCGCCGATGCGATCGACAAACTCTGTCGCGATCTCGATGCCGGTGAAGCCGGCTCCGACCACTACGGCGGTGAAACGACCTTCTCCCCGGGAGCGCTCGTGAAGGTGGCGATCGAGGGCAAGTGCGCCTTCCATCGTGTCGACATCATGAAGAAGCCCGGAGCCCGGGAAGATGGGGCGCCTGATCTGGCTTCCGGCCGCCACGACGAGCCGTCGATAGGCAATATGCGCTATACGGCCGCCGGCCTCCGAGAGTGTGACGGTCTGGTTCGCCTGATCGATTGAGGTGACATTGGCGTCGATCTTCTCCACGCCAATCGGGGTCAGGATTCGAGCAAGCGGGACGGCCAGAGTTGCGGGTTTAGCCTCGTAGAGGCGCGGTCGCATCACAAGCTCATCGCCTGGGCAAACGAGAGCGATAGAAAGCTGGCCGCCATTCTGCTGGTTAATGCGAGCCGCTGATGCCGCGGCCCAAACACCGGCGAACCCGCCGCCGACGATCAGAATATCCTGCATTTGAGCATCCTTCATTTTAAAGTCTGTAAGGAGACGGTGGCTGTCGCGCTCGGAGCGCGGGGCAGCGTTAGAAGTGCTGCCCGCCGTCGAGCTGCGGCGCAGAGGCAAACAGGGCGAGCGCGCTGACGCTGCTCACGACGCAGACGCCGGCCATGTAGATCGTCACCAGAAAGGTGGAGGGATCGACGGCGAGCAGAGACGTTGCGAACAGGGGCGACATTCCCCCGAGTATGGATGCGATACCTAACGTCCATCCCATGCCGGAATAGCGAACCGAGGCCGGGAAGAGATCGGCCAAGATGCTGCCCTGGAGCGCATGTGTGATCGGGAACACCGCGCCCATTGCGACCAGCGTCAAAAATACGACGAGTGGGTTACTGGCGTTAAGGAGCGGGAAGTAGGCCGCCGCGGCCAGCAGCAAGACAAGCGTTCCGATAATGAATACGGACCGGCGGCCATTGCGGTCGGCCCACCTGCCCCAAAACGGGATGGAAACGAGCCAGATAATGCTGCCGCAGGTCACTCCGAGCAGGAGCATCGAACGGTCGAGGCCAAGCACGTTCGTACCGTAGGACAGCGAAAACACGCTCCAGATGTAAGAGACCGTGGAAGCCGAGCAGATCGCCAGCGCTGTCAGCGCGATCCGGAACCAATTCTTCCTGACTGCCTCGAGGCCGGGTGCCGAGACAAGCTCCCGCTCTCTCTGCGCTCTCAGGAAATGCGGCGTCTCTGCGATCTTCAGGCGGATGACGAGGCCGAACAGGACGAGGATGAAGCTCAAAAGAAACGGCACACGCCAAGCCCAGTTCGTGAATGCCTCGGGTGACGCGATCGCGGTGGTGGCGAAGAAGACGAGATTGGCCAGAATCGTGCCGGCCGGCACGCCCATCTGCGGGAAACTGCCATAGAAATTCATCTCGCGGGCGGATGAATGCTCGACTGAGATCAGCACCGCGCCCCCCGTCTCACCACCCAGGGCGATCCCCTGCAGCAGACGCAGCAGTACGAGCAGGACGGGAGCTACAACTCCGATTGTCTCGTAGGTCGGCAAAAGACCTATGAAGGCCGTCGACCCGCCCATAATGAGCATCGAGACGATGAGGACCTCCTTGCGACCGAGTTTGTCGCCGAAATGCCCGAACAGCAGCCCGCCAAATGGTCGTGCCGCAAATCCGACCACATAGGCGGCAAACGCGGCAAGCGTGCCGGCAACTGGATCTAGATCCGGAAAGAACTGGCGGTTGAAGATCAGAGCCGCGGCCGTGCCGTAGAGGATGAAGTCGTACCACTCGATGGTTGCGCCAACGAGACTGGCGGCAGCGACGTTGCGCATGTTCTGGGCGGCTGGCTCCGCGACCCGCATGGGCGATGAGTTATCGATCGTGCGTGATTCTGACATGCTCCCAGGCCCTCCGCTGATGCCATATTCTAGTTATTATATGTCTAGAAAACTCTAGATATCTGGTATCTAGATTGCCATCGCGGATTTCGAGATATATTCATCGCCGCAGCTTATAGATCGGCCGGAGCTATRACGGCGCGGTGCGGAGCGGTGAAGGTGGTCGGATGAAGATGAGCGAAGGAGTCGAATGGGCAGCGCACTGTTGCCTGACGCTCGCCTGGCTCGAGGCCGAAACTGAAGCGGCCATTCCAACGGCAACCCTTGCGGCGGCCTTCGATCTCCCGCCCCACTATCTCAACAAGTTCCTGCAGACACTGTCGCGCGCCGGAGTGCTGACATCGACAGCCGGTCCTCGCGGCGGGTTCAGGCTGGCCCGACGTCCCGAGCAGATCACGCTGTTGGACGTGGTCGAGGCGATTCAGGGCAAGAGCGCAGCTTTCCGCTGCGCGAACATTCGCAGTCGCGGAGCCGGAGCGAGTGCCAAACCGAGCGAATTTGCTCGGCCGTGCGGGGTCGCAATCGCGATGGGTAAGGCGGATCAAGCCTGGCGTGCGAGCTTGGCCAGTCAGACCATCGCCGGACTCATGGGGCCCGGATCCGCAGCCGGTGCCGCGCGCATGCGTTGCTGGTACGCGCGGCGCCGCCGGTAAGCGGCCTGTGATAGGCGATCATGGGGGCTTTTGTGCCGGCGGCCCCTGCAAGGGGGAGTGAGCCAGGCGTCGGAGGCTCGTTCTTGTCATGGATTCGGAACGCAGTGCTATGCTGCCGCCATGAACCAGAATGAGATGTAGCGCCAATGCACTCGACACGTTGTATTCGATGCGGTTCACGGCCGAACCGAGACCCGGATTGTTCTGGCTGGAGGGAATCTCAGTTTGTTGGTCGGTATTCGATTGGCGCCAGGTCAATAGGGGAGGGGCCAACATCAGCCCCTCAGGCGCCCCAGCTCAGGGCCGCACGAACCTTGCTGCCCAGCCCTTTCAGTCGCGGAACGGGTTCATTCGCATAGACAAAGCGGATGTATTGCCCCCCATGCGTTTCGCCCCAACCGACCATTGGCGTGGCACAGACACCTTGCTCAAGTAATCGCTCCGACATGGCTCGCCCATCGAGACCGAAATCGGAAACCCGCAGTAACATCGACCACCCCCCTTTCGGCAGCCCGAAAGGGAGTCCAGCAAGCTCTTGCACGACAGTATCGCGTCGAGTCTGTAACTCCGTCAGATAGGGCGGCAGTGTGTCCTGCGATCTCTCGAGTGCGATCGCCGCGGCGTCCTGACCGATTCCCACAGGCACCACGACATTGGCAAGCGAGACGGCAACGAGATCAGGGATGTAGCTTTCGGGAGCTACGATCCAGCCAACGCGCCAGCCGATCATCCGGAGTTCCTTGGCCGAAGAGCCAATTGTAATCGTCCGTTCGGCCATGCCGGGCAAGTTCGCCGGATGCAAAACCTGGCATCCGTCGAAGACAAGGCGTTCCATGGCGGCATCGACGATCATAGTCAGATCGTGTCGGACACAGAGCTCTGCGGCGAGTTGCCAGTCGTCCGCGTCGAGCATGCCACCTGACGGCATCGATGGCGACATGAGCAGCATGGCCCGGGTTCGGGGCCCAACTGCACTGAAAAGCGCATCCTGATCCAACGTCCAGGCTGCGCCGGGGCAGAAGCGAAACGGAACGAAGCGTGGAACGCCTCCGGCTAGTCGGACGCGGTTGATCAACCCAGCATAGGTTGGATCGGTGACGATGACTTCGTCACCGACCTCTATCGTCGCGAGGAGGACGTTCAGGATGCCGGACAGCCCGCCAGCGGAAATAACGCAATGCCGCTCGCCGTCGTAGGCAACTCCGGACACCTGGCTCACATGCTGGGCTGCAATATTTCTTAGACGGGCCTGACCGACGAACGGCAAATAGGAGTTCGCCGCGTCTTCGACTGCCGCTTGGCGGGTCCGGTCAATCGCCTCCTGGTCGGGAAGGATGTCGGTGTCGAGGTTCTCAAGTCTCAGGAAGTCCTTAGCCGTATCGGCATCGGCAATCGAACCCATTCGGTCGACGCCGATTCCGGCAATATCAAACAATCTAGCGGGGCGGATTCTGACCATGACAATGCCTCGATTAGTTATTAGCTATTATCTATTATCTATTATCTATGAAATCAGATGGACGTGGAAGATGCAAGAGCCCATGTTGGTGACGGGAAGGAACGTTTCCCTCGTCGAACGGATCACGGAAGACTTGGCGAGTCGGATTGTCATGGGCCTTCTCCCTCCGGGAGCGCCACTGCGCCAAGATCATTTCGCAATCGAGTTCAAGGCGAGCCACGTCCCGGTCAGAGAGGCGTTTCGACGGCTGGAGGCGCGCGGTCTCGTGCGTAGCGAGCCGCGTCGGGGAGTTCGAGTCGCTCCACTCGACCCGAGGGCCATCTTTGAAGTTAGCGAGATGCGGGCGGCGCTAGAATCCTTGGCGCTGCGCCACGCGATACCACGGTTGGCATCGGAAGACGCCCTGGCAGCCGAGGCCGCGATTTCGGGCGGGGAACGCTCGGCCGATCTCAAAGTTTGGGATGCTGCTAACCGGCAATTCCATCGCAGTTTGGTAACACCATCTGCTATGCCGCATCTGATCTCGTCGATTGATGATCTGCATCAGGCTGCTGCACGGTTTCTATATGCGACGTGGCGGGCCTTCGAATGGCAGTCTGGCTCCGACGCTGCCGAACACCGAGGAATCCTTGCGGCGGCCGTTGCAGGAGATGTAGACCGCGCGTGCTCCCTGTTGCAGGCACATATAAGGGGCGCTGGGCTTATCCTTATGAGACGCGTTGCAGAAGGTTAAAAACCTTGATGCTCGGAGCGCTGGCCGGCGGCCAGCCAAGAGTGTTGAGGCAGTTGCTAGACCTTCGTATGCAACGTCGTGGGGACCGGCATCAGGCTTCTCACAGGATTCTCGGCTGGAGCAAGCAATTGGTCCCGGCGACGTCTCAGGCAACTCGTGTCGATGGGCCTGGCGACGGTGCGATGCCGACGCCGGCTACCGCCGCCTGCACCCCGAAGTCCTTCATGTTGGTGATCAGGGGGCCGTCGATGGCGACCTCGAACCACTTGCCGTTTTCCATGAACTCCCACTTGTACGGCGTCTTCTGCCCCGGCCAGCGCCAGCCGATGCAGCGATGGGAGAGAAGGTCGCGCGAATGGCCCGGCGTCCCGTTCCGAGCAAGGTAGTCGGGCGAGGCTACCGCGGTCTGGCGTAGCTCCGGGCCGAGTTTCACCGCAATGAGGTCCTTATCGATCACTTCGCCGAGGCGTATGGCGACGTCATAACCCTCGGCAACGATGTTAACCACGGCATCGTCGAGGGTGACGTCTAGTACGACCTGCGGATAGGCTTCACTGAAGGCGCGAAGGATCGGCGTCAGGTGGAGGTCCGCGGCCGCCCGGAAGCAGTGCACCCGCACCGTCCCGGCGGGATGGGTGCGGCGCTCTCGTGTCTCGCCCAGCGCCTCCGCCAACTCCCTAACGGCGGGCTGCACCCGTTCGAACAGCTTGACCCCTGCCTCGGTCAGCGAGACGCTACGTGTGGTGCGGTTGAACAGGCTGACGCCGACCCGCTCCTCGAGCATTCGGACCATCTGGCTCAGCGCCGAGGATGACACGCCGAGATTCTCGGCCGCCCGGCTGAAGTTTAGCGAATCGGCGACAGCCGCGAAGGCACGGAGCTGGTTGAAGTCTCCGGTCGACAGAAGAGAGGATTTCATATTCGCCTTTGATTGCTTAGCCCAGCTTACAAGGCTGATTAGCGCGCGCGGACTAAACGTTTCCGCCATCGTCTTTATACCCTGCTGGGCATTAGATCTGAAGGAAAACGCCATGACAGCGCAAGACACACTCTCGACCGGAAACATAGACGGATTAGTCGCCTTGGCGAAAACCTACTTCGATGCGGCCTACGCGATGGATGCCGATATGTTCGCGACCATCTTCGACCCCACCGCCTTGGTAACCCGGCGCGGCGATGGCGACAGCGTGGTGGTGAACCCTATCGCCGCCTGGCTCAATGCCGTCCGGGCCTGACCTCGCCACAGGATGCCGGCAGCGTGCGCGCCGACCAGATCCTCTCCATCGCCGTGATCCGCGACATGGCACTCCTCAAGCTCCGCTTGCGGATCCCAGCCCGCGAGGTGACGGACCTGCTGTCGTGCTTTTGCCTCAACGGGCGCTGGTAGATCGTTCAGAAGGTGTTCGCCGCCGAGCCCCTGGCTTGAAAGGCCCCGCCCTCAATGCCCGTCCCGCCAAGCCGGAAACGACTGCCGGCTCTGTCGCGCGGGTCGCGGCGACCTAGCGCGATGGATAGGACGGTCGGGTCACCTTGAGTTTCGGTCGCAGATCGGGTCTGAGGCCGGCGCGCAGATACAGCCCATCACCTACGGGCTTGTTGAGGTTGGCTACACGACTTATGGAGGCACGTCAGGTTCCGCCTGCGCTTTCGGCCATGCGCTCTCAGCCCTTTCGCACAACCAGCTATGTTGCCGCTCGCAAGCGGAATATTTGGCGGTCGCCAAGAACACTGGGTAGGTGGCCGGTACGCAGCAGCTACCTCACCTTGCAAAGAGCGCGTCCTATATGGTCCCTTGATAGCTATGGTTGATTCATGCCGGAAGATAGCGAGGGCTGAAGCAACTGATGGCGCTTGGGGCACGCAATCATGGCTGCGAAACGTTCGCGGAAGACCGTCGAAATTCCTGCCGCTTTGGTAGCTTCGATGCAGCAGCAGCGGGTGATTATGTTTTTGGGGGCTGGCGCGTCTATGGAGGCAGGTGCACCCTCCGGCGACGCTCTTCGGGCCTCTTTAGCAAAGCAGTTCTTCGGCACCGAGATGGACGGCTACGACCTGATGTCGGTTGCGGAAATGGCTTTGCAAGCACACGGGAACGGCGTCGTCTTCGAATATTTGCGCACCCTTTTGGCAAGTTATGAGCCATCCGACGCTCACAGGCTCCTGCCGACGTTTCGCTGGCGGACCATCGCCTCCACCAACTACGACCTGCTTGTCGAGCGGGCTTATGCGGCGACGCCCAATCGTGTGCAGAATCTCGTTACGTTCGTTCGGGATACCGAGCCGGTTGAGGAGCGGATGCAGGCAGCGACTCGTGGCGTCGAGTTCCTGAAGCTCCATGGATGCCTTGAGCAACTGCACGATCCGGCTCTGCCTCCGATTCTCTCCCACGAGCACTATGACCGCTACGCCAGCGGACGCACCCGTCTCTTCGGTCGTCTGGAGGATCGCGCTCGCGAGAGCCCAATTGTTTTCTGCGGTTACCGCATGGCGGACGGGCACATCCGCAAGCTTGTTCATCGCTTCGTTGGGCTGGGCAATCGTCCTCGATACTACCTCGTCGTTCCCAACCTTTCAGAGCCTGAGGTTGCCTACTGGTCGAGCATGAATGTCACCGTCATCGATGCTCGATTCGGTGAGTTCATGGAGGCGCTTGATAGAGCGGTTGACCCTCTGTTTCGTTCGCTTGCGGTGGCGGCCGACGTCAAGGAGCTGCCGATCCGCAAGCTCTATCGTGTCAACTCCTTCGAGACACCGCAGCTTAAGGCAACGCTGGAGCGGGATTTCACCTTTCTGCACCAGGATCTGCCGCACCCGCCTCAGGATGCCAGGAAGTTCTACGAGGGCTTCGATACCGGCTGGGGCGCGATAGTCCAGCGGCTCGATGTCGAGCGACGCCTGACTGGCGATCTCGTGCTTAAGGCCGTCACCGACGAAAAGCCCGATTCCGCGGACCTGCGCTTTTTTCTGCTACGCGGCCCGGGTGGAGCTGGAAAGACCATCGCTCTCAAGCGTGCAGCCTGGGATGCGGCCACCGTCTGTGGCGCGCTTGTGCTTTGGCTCGAGCCGGGTGGGGCGCTCATAGGTGAGCGCCTGGTCGAGCTGCATGAACTAACTGGACGCCGGATTTTCCTGTTCGTCGATCGCGTCGCCCTCCATGCCGACCGGGTGGCTGCCGTTCTGAGACTGGCGAAATCTCGCAAGATGCCGCTGACCGTGATCGCTGCGGAGCGGGATACCGACTGGAATGTCTATGCTGACGCGCTGAAGCCTTTCGCTCCGACAGAGCTGCGAGTTGCAAACCTGTCCACGGGAGAGATCGAGCGCCTCCTGGATCTTCTCACCCGTCATCAATCTCTCGGGCTTTTGGCCACGATGACGCGAGCTGAGCAAGTTCATGCCTTTCAACAGCGAGCAGAGCGCCAGTTGCTCGTGGCCCTGCACGAGGCGACGCAAGGCAAACGGTTCGAGGAGATCGTCTTCGAGGAATATCAGCGCATTGTCCCAGGGCAGGCGCAGCGTCTTTACCTAGACATCGCAACCATGAACCAATTCGCTGTGCCCGTGCGTGCTGGAACAATCTCGCGCATTTCCGGTATCCGCTTCGAGGACTATGAGCGTGACTTTTTTGATCCTCTGCAGAACGTCGTGATGACGCTGCGCGACCCTTACACTGGCGATTTCCAGTATCGCGCGCGCCACTCGCGCGTTGCGCAGTTCGTGTTCAGAGGGGCTTGCCCAACGGACGAGGAGAAGGTCGCCCAACTCACCCGCATCATCAACGGTCTTGATCCTGGTTATTCAACCGATAGCCAAGTGCTCCAAGACATCGTGCGTGGGCGCAAGCTGAGCGAGGACTTGTCGAGTGTCGAGGCCGGACGGGCGCTTTATCGGGCCGCAGTCGCCGCTGTCCCGGAGAATGCGCATATTCTCCAGCACTGGGCAATTTTCGAGATGCATCACAAGCATGGCTCGCTTGCCGAGGCGGAGGACCTCGCTCGCCGCGCCCGTGAACTGTCCCCGAAGTCAGGCTCCATCATCCATACGCAAGCTGAGGTCGCGCGCCACCGCGCCAACGCAGAGCGCTCGATCGCGCTCAAGGAGCAGTTTCGGCGGCAGGCGCGCGAGCGCCTCGATGAAATGAGCTCGTCGAAAGACCCGCTGACCGCAACCAGTCGCTGCAAGCTTATCATCGACGAAATCGAGACCTTAGGCGAAAGCCTTACCGAGGACAGCAAGGAGCACGATGTTGCCTATTTTGCCACCCAGGTGAAGTCTGCCGAGGATCAGCTCGCACGTGCTCGACAGATTGCTCCCGAAAGTCCAGATGTCGAGCAGGTTGAAGCGCGACTCCACGACGTACTTGAACGACCGGAGAAGGCTCTGCGGGCATTGGAACGCGCGTTTGCGCTCGGCGCCAAGGGCTCTGGTGTCGCGATCAGGCTTGCGAATGCCTATGTTGCACGAGGCAATACTGAGAAAGCGGAACGCGTCTACACGGCGGCCTTGGAGCGACTCCCTGACGATAAGCAGCTGCACTTGGAAATGTCCAAATTGCTCCTCGCCGTCGGTGGTGATCGCAATCTAATCGGAGGACACTTGGCTCGCAGCTACAGCAAGGGCGACCACAACTTCGAATCTCGGCACCTCCATGCGCAGTTTCTGTTCCTGATCGGATCGGCCGCTGAGGCTGCGGAAATCTTCTCCGATGTGGATAAGCGGACGCCAGCCGATTGGAGATCATCCATTCCTCGGCGGGATTCTCCAATTTCGGCGCTCCTCGGCCGATACAGCGGCACTGTGAGAAAGCAGGAATTGAACTATCTCTTCGTGAGGTCATCAGCCTACCCGAAGGACATCTATGGTCGGCAGGACCAGGCAACTCCCGACGATTGGTCCAATCTCACGGTCGGGTCTGAGATGAATTTCCTGATCCGGTTCACCAGATCGGGGCCTGTCGCCACCGACATGAAACCGGGCCGCGTTGCCATGAGTGCTGTGGCTTGAAAATTCTGGTCGGCTCCATTGCAGATTGCGGATGCCGGAAACTCAGACGTCTTCCCGCGGCTGCTGGACAACGAGACCAAGTTGCCGCGCCTGGTCGAGCAGCGATTTCACCGAGGAGGCAGCCCACTGCCGCCCGCCGCGGGGCGTCCGCTCCCGCATCCGCTCGAGCTGAGCGGCGATGTCGCGGAGGCTG
This sequence comes from Allobosea sp. 10L417, assembly GCF_056395485.1. Lineage (NCBI taxonomy): Bacteria > Pseudomonadati > Pseudomonadota > Alphaproteobacteria > Hyphomicrobiales > Alloboseaceae > Allobosea > Allobosea sp. 10L417. The sequence continues at coordinate 8,785 of NZ_JBFTJP010000016.1, read as the reverse complement.
AGATCCGGATCGGCGATGGCGATTCCGGCAGCCAGTGTCATCAGCCGGTCTTCGGGCGGGCGTCGAGGCGAGCGTTGGAGCAGTGCCGGCTCCGCCATCTTCTCGCGCACCAGCCGGTGCACAGCGCGCCGCAGCTTCTCGATCGTCCAGTTCTGACCACGCTGGTTCAGCACGCGCACGACATCGTCCCAATTGTGCTGTGGCCGCAGGCGCCGCACGATCGGCAGCCAGCTCGAGGCCGAGGCGATCAGGTCGCCGACATAGACGCGCTGGCGCGCGGCTGAGGCGGCGCGGATCGCCTCCGGACGGCGCTCGCGCAGGCCGGGGTTGCCGGCGAGCTTGCCGCGCGCTTTGGCGGCCCGCATGCCGGCTTTGGTGCGCTCGGCGATCAGGGCGCGCTCGAGCTGGGCGACGGCGCCGAGGACCTGCAGCGAGAACATGCCTTGCGGGGTCGAGGTGTCGATCGGGTCGCGCAGCGAGCGGAAATGCGCCTTGCGCTCCTCAAGATCCTCGATCACCGCGAGCAGGTGGCTGACGGAGCGAGCGAGGCGGTCGAGGCGCACGACCACGAGGACGTCGCCGGCGCCGAGCTCGCGCATCAGCTTGGCTAGGACCGGCCGGGCCCGCGAAGCGCCCGAGCCGTGCTCCTGATGGATGATCTGGCACCCGGCCGCGCGCAGCTCATCGACCTGGGCATCGGTTGCCTGCTCGTCGGTCGAGACCCGGGCGTAGCCAATCAGGCGCCGGATCGGCCGGAGGGGGGCGGGGTAGGGGCTGGCCATAGCGTTTCCGGGGTGATTCCGACCCCTTTGTACAATCACGACAGATTTGAGGAAACGGTCCTTTGCAGACGTGTTTTATCGACCGATTCAGAGAGTCATAGAGGCCGATCGAACTGATCCGATGGGTTGGGTCGCAAAAGCCGAGAAGGGGCCTCTACGGGCTTCTGGGGGGCTTTTGGCCGTTTCGGCGGCTTTTGATGCCGGAGAAAGCCGCAGCGCGCCCAATCCTGGACCTGGCGAGAACAGCGTGGCAAGTCCGCTGCGTCAGAGTCGGAAATTATGAGACTACGTAACTAATGGGGGATTTTCTCGCTTCGCCATCCTGGAGGCGAGCAAATCCAATCGGTTAGGTGGCGATTGCCGATCCGGCTGCTGATTTCGTCTCAGCAAAAGCGCTCTGAAAGTGCCTGAACGGCGGCCGAGTCTCACGAATTCCGGTCAGCTGACAGGAGTCGTTCGAAGCGTGATTTTCGGTGTTCCTGACGTCGTTTTCGGCCATTCCTTATATAAAGAGAAAAACGTCCGATAATGCAACCTTATCGGTCATTCTTTCGCGTCGACAGGACGTGCGGTTTTGTTTGAGAGGCATAGCCTAAAGCGCACATGCGTGACATGATCCTCGGACGATGGCCGCTCTCGATTCGACCGCCAGTGTCGCTTTCACGCCCCCGGTTGTCCCCGGCTGGGCCGTGCCGCGTGGGCTCGTGACAACCGACGCCGAAGCGGCGTTTCTGGCTGGCGCCGCGTTGAATTCGCTCAACAATCTGGTGCTTGCCGACCCGCCTTGGGTTGGAGCCTGGCGTCAGCGCCTTGCCCTGAAAAGCGCTGCCGTGGCCGTCGCGCTCGTCGGACGGACCGAGACCGAAGCGCAGTTGCGCGACGCCTGGCATCTTCGCCAACCGGGAGCCGAACTCGGACCCGCCGGCAACATCTTCGCGGCGTGGCGTTGGCTGGCTTCGCGTTCCCCCGCGCTCGATGAGACGATGTTGCGTTCGACGATCGAACTGCTCGGCTTGCGCTGGAGCAATGATCTCGGCCGGTTGCCGGAGGATCTCGATGAGGTGACGCGCTCCGGCCGACCTGCGCCATTGATCGCGGCCCAGATTTTGATCGAGGTTCAGTGCCTGCGTCCCGACGCTGGGCTGCTCGGCTGGTGGCTCGCCGATCTAGCCTTGGCCCAGAGAATGCGCTGGTCGATGGCCGTGCCTTTGCTGGTGATGCAAGCGGGCGGCGCCGCCTTTCGCAACCCGGGAGATCGCAGCCGGATTCGTCCGGGAGGGGAGGGGTTCGAGCGTGCGATCTGCGTGGCGCTCGCGCTGGCCGCGGCCGAGGCCTGCCGGATCGCTGGCGACATCGCACCGCAAGCCGCGCGTCTCACCGCCGTCACGCCGAAGCTGCGCGCTAAGGGGGCAGGGGAAGTGATCCGGCGCTTGCTCGACGAGGATGCCGTGTCCGGCACGCTGCAGACGAAAAATCTGACGCGCTGGGGCGCGCGCCGATTGTTCGAGCGGCTGATCGTCCTGCAGGCCGTGCGCGAGCTCAGCGGTCGCGCGAGTTTCCGGCTCTACGGGCTTTGACGCGATGGCCAGGCGCACCCAAGCGGAGGAACTGTTTGACACCGAGCTCACTGACCTGCCGCCGGACATGCGCTGGCGTGAGTGGATGGGACGGGTCGAGGCCGTGATTTTCGCCTCACCCAAGCCGGTCGATCGCGAAACCCTGGCGCGGGTCGTCGGTCGCGACTGCAGCCTCGATTTGTTGATCGCCGACATCCGCGACGAATTGCGTGGTCGTCCTTACGAGCTGGTTTCGGTCGCGGGCGGCTGGCAGCATCGCACGAAGAAGAGCTTCGCCGTCGCGATCCGCACCGCGACCGGGCTCGGCGGAACCGACAGCAAGGCCCTGTCCCAGTCCGAGAGCCTCGTGCTGCTCTGTATCGGCTATTTTCAGCCGATCACCCGCGCCGAGCTCGGCAAGGTCTTCGGCAAGGAGATCAGCCGCGATACCATCGGCCATCTCCGCAAGCTCGGCTTCATCGCAGCCGGCCCCCGCAGCCCGCAACCAGGCGCGCCTTATACCTATGTCACGACGCCTAAGTTTCTGTCGGTGTTTGGCCTCGCCAGTCTGCGCGATCTGCCCGACATCGAGAAGCTCGAGGACGCCGGCCTGCTGACTAAGGACAATCTCCTGGCCGTCGATGTTCCGATCGGAATCGACGACAACGAGGATGAAGAGGTTTCCCAGGATGTCGTCGACGAGCCGAATGTGTCGGACGGACTGGAGCCGTGAACGGCAAGCGCCGTTCCAAGGTTGCGCCCGGCGTTAACACCTCACTCGGCGCGCAAATTGTCCGCCGAGGTTTTACCAGACCGCTTGTCCTGCACAAGTTCGTAGGAAATCTTCTGACCTTCCCGAAGCTCGCGCAGACCGGCCCGCTCGACCGCGCTGATATGGACAAAGGCATCCTGGCCGCCGTCATCCGGCTGGATGAAACCAAAGCCCTTGGTCGCATTGAACCACTTCACCGTTCCTGTCGCCATGATCCACCTTTCGCTTATTGGGCGGGCGAACATGGCATGGCGAGTAAATTCGGCAAGCCCAAGATGCGGGTTCGATGTGCTTGCTGCACGCCCCGGCGCGGCGGCGCAGGCGGTAATTCCACCTCAGCCGACGTTTGACGAATTCGGCTCGTCCGGCGGCAAGCTGTCAGGACGTGGCGCCATGCCAGCGGCCGCCCGGAGTGCATTATTGATGAGGTCCTGCCAGCCTGGCCCGGCGTTTTGGAAGTGTTCGAGCACGTCGCGATCGATCCTTAGTGACACCAGTTCCTTGGCTCCGGGGATCGCCGGCCGCTTGTCGATCGGCGCTGCTGCCTTGGGAGCCGCGGGCTTGAACAACGCCTCGGCCTCGTCGCGGGCGCTGGTGGGTCTGCGGGTCCTGGCGCGGCTCATGATGCCTCTGCAAATGATCGCTGTGGCGGCCGATGACGAGCGCCACTTTTCGGTTAGGTTGTCGCCTTGGCCTTCGCGCGCTGCACCGGTTTTGCCGCAGCCAGCTCCGCCACCGCGGCCGTAGGTTTGCGGCCAAGCCCGAGTGCCTTCGCCATGGCCGAGCGCGCTTCGGCGTAATTTGGCGCTACCATCGGATAGTCGGCGGGCAGGCCCCACTTCGCCCGGTATTGCGCGGGCGTCATGTCGTACTTGTGCTCAGATGCCGCTTCATCGATTTGAACGCCCTGCCATCTTCAAGGCAGATGATCGCGTCGGGGGTCACGGACTTTCTGATCGGCACTGCCGGAACCCGCGGCTCGGCGGCCGGCGCAGGCGGTGCAATGCCCAAGCCTGCCAGCACGCCATGGGTGTTGGCGATGAGGTCGGCTAGGTCGGCCCGAGTGACGTTGTTATGGGCGATGTAGGCCGCAACGACCATCGCGGCCAGATCGACCAGCCGTGTGCTCTCGTTTGTCATTCGAATTCCAGATCCTCTGAGGTTCACGTCCGCCGGGGGCAAACGTCCCCAGTCACCCAAAAAGGGGCTGATGATTCTCGCTCGGGCGGCAACGTTGACAATGTAAGAGCGACACCTCGGAGCTTCGATATACCGCCGCAGGACCACGCTGCAAATCACCCTCAACTGCCGATGGCTATCAAAGCTGGCACACGCCGATATCTGGACATTGGCAGATACCCATCTGTGGCTCGGGGCTCGGTGACCGCCCCGCTCCATGAAGACTGGCCGTCCACCCAGAGGACGCGAAAGTGGCCCTTAGCCGCCGTTCGGAAAGTCCGCTTTCCGGCAATCCTGTCCTCGCGACGCCACTATGGGTGAAGCTGGCCCTCTCCCGACATACGGAAGGTCTGCTTCCCGGCAAGGCATCGAACGCGCATTCGTAGGCGGGTTCATCCGGGGATCTCCAGCGCAGGTGCTGGAGCTTCGCAGTCCCAGCAGTCCAGCGCCGCCCCCGGATGAACAACCTTCATAGCTTCGACAGCTAGCTACCGGAGCCCACGCAACTTGCGACATTCTGCGGCGTGCAGACGTCGAGGCCAGTATAGGTGGGATCCTTCGGCGCGGGCTTGCCGTCCTTCATGTCCTTGAGGAACAGCATGGTCCTGTAACCCATCTCGAATGGGCGCTGACCAACTTGCCCCTTGGACAGGCCGGCCTTCAGAAGATCCATCTGGACGGGCAGCGTATCGGCGACGACGAGTGCAAGAGAGCCGTCGTCGATGCGGGCCTTATACTTCTCTGCGACCTTGCGATACGCTTGCGGGATGAACTGCGGGAAGCCGCCGGTCGGCACGAAAGCATCGAGCTTTGGGTTCTTGCCGAGCGTATCTTCCATCTGCTGCACCGAGAGCGGAAAATCGTCATTGGTGTAGAGCGGGCAACCTGCGACCTCGGTCCAGCCATTCTGGCCCGAGAGCCTCGTGCCGGGAGCGGAACCAGATTTCGCACCTGACAGCGTATCGCGGATTCCTTGCATGCGCTCGTTATGGTTTGCAGCAGCCGCGCCACCGGACTGGATGCAGATCGTCCCGCCCTTCGGCTTGATCTGCTGGACGAGCTTCGCGAGGTTGACGCCGATGTCATAGTTATACGTGCCGACATAGGCGGTGCGCAGAGCCTTGTCCTTCGCGAGCAGGTCTGAATCCCAGGTCAGGACCGGAATTCCCGCTTTCTTTGCGCCCTCGAGCGCCTTGCCCATCGCGGCTGCATTCGACGGAGAGACGGCGATGCCATCGACCTTCTTGGTAATGAGATCGTTGACGACCTGGACCTGTTCATCGCCGCCGCCATGCTCGCCGGGGCCGATATAGAGACATTCGATCGCGCCATTGGATTCCTTCTCGGCCTTCTTGCAGCCGTCCCGGGCCTGGTCGAAGAAGGGGTTGTTCATGTTCTTGGGAACCAGAGCGAAGACGTATTTCCTGCCCTGAGCCTGAACTTCTCCTCCAACAGCGAGCAGTGCGAGCGCGGCGACACCTAAAGTCAGCGTTTTCATGAGGGTCTCCTCCTGGTGGTTATGGTTGTCCGGCATTCATCATGCCGAACGCCTGCCGCGGATCCGCTGCAGCAGAACCGCCAACACGATGAACAGGCCGACGAAGGCGCCTTGCCAGTTGGCGTCGACGCCGGCCATGAGAAGAGAATTGCGGATCACCTCGATGAGCGCGGCGCCGATCACAGCGCCGTAGGCCCCGCCTTGCCCGCCCATCAGGTCCGCGCCGCCGATCACGGTCGAAGCGATCACGCGCAATTCGTAACCCTGTCCGAGCGCATTGATGGCGGAGCCCTGCCAGCCGACGATGAGGACGGCGCTCAGCGCGGCTGTCAGGCCCGAGACGATATAGGCCTGCAGCTTGATCCGCCGGACCGGCACGCCCGTCAGGCGGGCTGCGTTCTCATTGCTGCCGATGGCGTAGAGATAATTGCCCCAGCTCGTGAAGTTGAGAATGATGCTGAAGGTGACGGCCAGCACGAGCAGCACCCAGACCGGGTTGGCAATGCTGAAGATGGAGCCGCCGCCGATCGCATTGAAAGCGTCTCCCGAGGGACCGAATTCGTAGATCATCTTGTTCTGAGACAGGACGATGGCGAGCGAGCGGGCTCCGGACAGCATCCCGAGCGTGACGACGAAGGCCGGGAGGCCGACATAGGAGATCAGGACGCCATTCACGACCCCGACGACCACTCCGGTGAGAAGACCGGCGAGGATTGCGAGCGCCCAATGCCCCTCGGCCTGGAGAACGAGGCCGCAGACGACGCCGGCGAGCCCCATGATCGACCCGACCGACAAATCGATGCCGCCCGTGAGGATGACGGCGGTCATGCCGATCGCCATGATGCCGATGAAGGCGAAATTTCGCGTGATGTTGAAGAAGTTGTCGGCCGAGGCAAACGCCTCCGGTTGATACCAGGTCATGGCTAGGGTCATGACGATGAGGGCGATCGTCACCCAGAAGGGCTGGCTGGAGAGCAGCCTCTGCCCAAAACTCCGCTCCCTGAGGCCAGTGACGTCCTCGATCGCGACACTGCCTTGAAGCGGGCGGGTAACGGCGCTCGACATGGGCGGCTCCTTGCGCAGCATCAGGCGGTCTGGATGGCCCCGGTGATCAATCCCGTGACCTCCTCAGGCGAACTCGACGCAATAGGCTTGTCGGCGACCTTGCGGCCTCGTCTCATGACGACCACCCGGTCGCAAACGGCGAACACGTCCGGCATGCGGTGACTGATGAGGACGACTGCGATTCCGCGATCCTTGAGCCGGTGGATCATATCCAGCACCTCGGCGACCTGACGAACGCTGATGGCCGCGGTTGGCTCGTCCATGAGCACCATCTTCGCGTTGGCAAGGCGTGTCCGTGCAATTGCCACAGCTTGGCGCTGGCCGCCGGACATCAGTCTCACGAGATCGCGGGGGCGGGTCTCAGACTTCAGCTCTTTGAACAGCTCGGCGGCGCGGGCGTACATCCCCTTGTAGTCGAGGACCGCAAGCGGACCGATGCGGCGTTTCAGTTCCCTTCCAAGGAATACGTTCGCGGCCGCGCTCAGGTTGTCGCACAGGGCGAGGTCCTGATAGACAACCTCAATCCCCTCAGTCCGGGCATCAACTGGCCTGCGAAAGTGCTTGACCATGCCATCGAGGCGAAGCTCTCCCTCGGACGGAAGATAATTACCGGCGACAACCTTCACTAACGTCGATTTTCCCGCACCATTATCACCCATGAGGCCGACAACTTCACCTGCGTCAATTGCTAGATCGACGGCCTTTAGTGCCTCGATCGCGCCGAAGTGCTTTGAAATTCCCCGAAGTTCCAGCAGAGGCATAGGTCTATTCCTTATGCTTCGGGCGATCTATATTTGTTTAAACCATAATTCAGATAATTTTTATAAGTCATATTCAATTATATTAGCTTATGTGATAAATGATTTAAACAATTATTCAAAATATCTGATGTTAATTTTTATAGCCGTGCATTTACATAACCGATCGCCAGCCGCCGCGTCGTCGAAATAGCTGAGCTATTCGCCACATCACATTTGCAGTCCATTCTCTTCAGACCGCGCCGAGCATTCGGAGYGCAGTCATCGGCGCGAACCTCGATGACTCCATAGCTAATGCCTAGAACGCGGGCGTCTGCTGTGCCTCAGGCTCTTTCGCAAATCGTCCTCGCAGAATGCTTCCAGCGAAATCCTACGCTCAACAGACGATTTCGTCATTCAGGTAAAGGCGTTCGTCTGCCTTCTCCCGCCCGTCTGGCGGGGCGGGACCGGCATTCAGAGAGCCTCCACCCTCCTTGCAGCCGGCATGACGTGGCCAGCCGCTTTCCCAATTGTCGGGCACGCGCGACCTCTGCGCATCCTCGTCCTGTTGTTCGTCGCTGGCAGTTTTGACGGGGATCACCGAGATCTGTTGATCGTCGCGGTCCCCCGGCTACCTGCGCTGCCATTCAGCCCGGAGTCGCACAGGCAATGGCTCAACGTCCGGTCATGGCGCTCTGTGTCTTGTCGCTTTCGGCAATGCTACTGCTGTGGAAGTCCCGCCTTGTGGCTAGTCAGGCAGCGGGCGTTAGCGGCTGCGTGTTCGGCTGCGCAACGCCAGACATGCGGCGTCACGAAGTTCAGAACCGCTGACGCCTCCTCGCGCCGCCACCTTGAGACCCGAGCGCAGCATCAGCAACATCCTGCCGGCGGCGTCGGCGTCGAGCCTCTCGTCGAGTTCGCCGTCTTCCATACCAGCGCGAACGCGAGCCGCGAATGCCTTGACCAAGGTCATGCTGGCAGCTTCGTTGAGAGCATTGATTTCAGGGTCTGCGCGGCTGAACTCGACGATCGACCCAACGCCCAAGCAGCCGCTTTCGACGTCATCGCTGGAACCCAGTCCGACGAGAAAGGCGGTTTCGATACCTTTGGCCGGCGACCCTTTCGCCAGGGCCTCGTGCATCTGCGCTGCTTCATCGCCGAGAAGGTTCTGGAGAACCGGGAGGGCGGCTCGACGC
>NZ_JBFTJP010000015.1:0-100987 GCF_056395485.1 Allobosea sp. 10L417 | reverse complement strand
CGACCAGGTCGGCCGACTGCGCTTTCAACCAAGCCACCTTGCACCCAGCTGACCCCATCAAGTGCCGATGAGCACGCAGAGAACGCAGGCACCCAACGGCATCAACCGCTCAGGACCAAGCTGCCAGACCTTGACCCGTTAGAGAACGGGATCGACTGCAGATGCACGCCGGGCACGCCGGCCCCGATGGTCCCACCGCTTTACAATCGCCGGGTTTTCCCCAACAGGCAGGGGGTCGCTGCAACAGATCGTGTGTCCCGTGAAGACGCCTTCGCTTTCCGATTTCCGCCGCATCGTCGTGAAGGTCGGCTCCAGCCTGCTGGTCGACCGGGCCCGCAGCCGCCTGCGCCATGCCTGGCTGGCCGCCCTCGCCGAGGATCTCGCCGAGCTGCACCAGCGTGGAGCCGACGTGCTCGTCGTCTCCTCCGGCGCGATCGCGCTCGGGCGCACCGTGCTCAACCTGCCTTCGGGCCCGCTGCGGCTGGAAGAGAGCCAGGCCGCCGCCGCCGTCGGACAGATCGCGCTCGCCCGCAACTGGGCCGAGGCGCTGGCCGCCCACGGCCTTACCGCCGGGCAGATCCTGCTGACTCTGGCCGATACCGAACAGCGACGCCGTTATCTTAACGCGCGCGCGACGCTCGGGCGCCTGCTCGACCTGCGCGCCATCCCCGTCATCAACGAGAACGACACCGTCGCCACCACCGAGATCCGCTATGGCGATAACGACCGGCTCGCCGCCCGCGTCGCAACCATGGCCGGCGCCGACCTTCTGGTGCTGTTCTCCGATATCGACGGGCTCTATACGGCCCCGCCGAACAAGGACCCGAGCGCGCGGCATATCCCCGTGGTCGAGCGCATCACGCCGGAGATCGATGCCATGGCCGGCGGCGCGGCCTCCGAGCTGTCACGCGGCGGCATGCGCACCAAGATCGAGGCCGGCAAGATCGCCGCTGCAGGCGGCACCCACATGTTGATCGCCGACGGGCGAGCCAAGAATCCGCTGGCGAGCGTGGCCGCCGGCGGGCGCTGCACCTGGTTCCTCTCCGCCTCGACACCCGCGACGGCGCGCAAGACCTGGATCGCCGGCACGCTGGAGCCGCGCGGCACGCTGCATGTCGATGCCGGCGCGGCACGCGCTCTGCGCGGCGGCGCCAGCCTGCTGCCGGTCGGCGTTGCCCGCATCGAAGGCGAGTTCGCGCGCGGCGACGCCGTGCTGATCCGCGATCCCGACGGACAGCTGCTCGGGCGCGGCCTCGTCGCCTATGATGCGGCCGAGGCCGCGCTCGTGCTCGGCAAGGCCTCGCGGGACATCGAAAGCGCGCTCGGCTACCCCGGACGCGCCGAGATGATCCACCGGGACGACATGGCGCTCGGGCTAGGCTAAGCTTTCTTCCGGGCCGGCTTTTGCCGGCGGGGTTTTTGGGCTGGGTGAGATGACGGGCGACAGCGCATTGCGCATCATCGCGACGAACGAGACCGGCGATGTCCGGCTCGTGATGCAGGAGGTCGGCCGGCGCGCCCGCGCCGCCGCACGCAAGGTCGCGCTCAGCCCCACCGAGCAGCGCAACGCCGCCCTCATCGCCATGGCCGATGCGCTGCGCGCCCGCAGCGCCCGCATCCTCGCTGCGAATGCTCAAGATCTCGCCGACGGCAGAGCGGCGGGTCTCAGCGCCTCTTTCATGGACCGCCTCGCCCTTGACGAGAAGCGCCTCGCCGCCATTGCCGATGCCGTCGCCGAGGTCGCCGACCTGCCCGATCCGCTCGGACGCGTACTGGCGGAATGGACGCGGCCGAACGGACTGCGCTTCGAGCGTGTCGCCACGCCGCTTGGCGTCATCGCCGTGATCTTCGAGAGCCGCCCCAACGTCACAGCCGATGCCGGCGCGCTCTGCCTGAAGAGCGGCAATGCCTCGATCCTGCGCGCGGGCTCGGATTCCTTCCGCTCCTCGACCGAGATCGCAGCCGCGATGCGCGAGGGGCTGGAGGCCGCCGGCCTGCCGGGCGATGCCATACAGCTCGCGCCGACGCGCGACCGCGCTGCGGTCGGTGAAATCCTTACCGGCCTTGACGGGAACGTCGACGTGGTCGTCCCGCGCGGGGGCAAGAGCCTCGTCGCCCGCGTCCAGAGCGAGGCGCGCGTGCCGGTCTTCGCCCATCTCGACGGCAACTGCCATGTCTATGCGGACGCGAAGGCCGATCTCGCCATGGCCCGCGAGATCCTGCTCAACGCCAAACTGCGCCGCACCGGCGTCTGCGGCGCGGCCGAGACGCTGCTCGTCGACCAGGCCTGTGCGGCGACCCATCTCGCCCCGCTCGTCAGAGCCCTGCTCGATGCCGGCTGCGCCGTGCGCGGCGATGCGGCCGTGCGGGCCGTCGACCCGCGCGTGACGCCCGCCAGCGAGGAAGACTGGGCGACCGAATATCTCGACACGATCATCGCGGCGAAGGTCGTGCCGGGGCTCGAAGCCGCAATCGACCATATCGAGCGCTACGGTTCGCATCATACCGACGCGATCGTCACCGCCGACGAAGCCGCCGCCGCCCGCTTCCTGGCAGAGGTCGATTCGGCCATCGTCATCCACAATGCCTCGACCCAGTTCGCCGATGGCGGCGAGTTCGGCTTCGGCGCCGAGATCGGCATCGCCACGGGCCGCATGCATGCGCGCGGCCCCGTCGGCGTCGAGCAGCTCTGCTCATTCAAGTACCGCGTCCATGGCGCGGGCCAGACGCGCCCCTGAGCCGTGCAGCACGGATGACGAGCGAGCATCTGCGCCTGCCGCCCCATGCGCCGGGCCTGTGCATCGGCCTGTTCGGCGGCAGTTTCAACCCTGCCCATGACGGCCACAGGCTGGCGAGCCTGACGGCGCTGCGACGCCTGCAGCTCGACCGCATCTGGTGGCTGGTCACCCCAGGCAACCCGCTGAAGGACAATGCGAAGCTTCCGCCGCTCGGCGAGCGCCTGCGGCAGGCGCGCGATGTCGCCAACCATGCCCGCATCAACGTCACCGGCATCGAGGCGACGCTGCGCACGCGCTACACCGCCGACACGCTGCGCGCGCTGAAGCGACGCTGCCCGGGCGTCAACTTCGTCTGGATCATGGGGTCCGACAATCTCGCCGGCTTCCACCGCTGGGCGGAGTGGCGGACAATCGCCCGCATGATGCCGATTGCGGTGATCGACCGGCCGGGCTCGACCCACAGCGCCATGGCCTCGCCCGCCGCCAACTGGCTGTCGCGCTGGCGCATTTCGGAAAATCAGGCTGCGAGTCTGCCCCGCTCCCGGCCTCCGGCCTGGGTTTTCCTGCACGGCAAGCGCTCGACGTTATCCTCCACCATGCTGCGCCTTCAGGCCGGCCGCGATTGAATTCCGAGGCTACCCGGCTTATTTTGCCTGTGTCGCGCCGAGAGTGCGTCTGGATCGAGAGGATACGTCACTGACCCGTCAAACCCTTGGTGAGGCCGAGCCGAAGCCGCTTCCCCAGGCCGCTATCTCGGAAAATCCCTCTGCCGATAGCATCGCCCTCGCGCAACGTGTCCTCGAGGATATGAAGGCCGAGGACATCACGGTGATCGACCTCGTTGGCAAGACGTCGCTGGCCGACGCGATGATTATCGCGTCCGGCAACGTCAACCGCCATGTCGCCGCCATCTCGGATGCCCTGATCGAAGCCCTCAAGGGCTCCGGACTTCCCACGCCGAACGTCGAAGGCATGCCTGCCTGCGACTGGGTCCTGATCGATACCGGCGACATCATCATCCACGTCTTCCGACCCGAAGTGCGCCAATTCTACAATCTCGAGAAGATGTGGGGCACCGACCGGCCGAACGAACGCCTCGATAGCTGACGTCGTTCGCGGATGCGGCTCGCTGTCATCGCCGTCGGCCGGCTCAAGGATGGGCCGGAACGCGAGCTCTGCGAGCGGTATCGTGAACGCGGGGTCGCGCTCGGGCGCGGCATCGGCCTGAGCGGACTCGACATCGTCGAGATCGCCGAAAGCCGGGGCCGGCGCCCCGAGGAGCGCAAGCGCGAAGAGGCGCAGGCGATCCTCGCCAAGGCGCTGCCCGGCCTCGTGATCGCGCTCGACGAACGCGGCCGCCAGCTCGGCAGCGAAGCCTTCGCCAGCCGGATTGCCGCCGCCCGAGACGCCGGAACCGGCCATGCCAGCCTGATCATCGGCGGCGCCGACGGCTTGAGCGAGGAGATTCGCGACAAGGCCGACATCACGCTCGCCTTCGGCGCGCTGACCATCCCGCACCAGATCGTCCGGGCGCTCGTGCTGGAACAGCTCTATCGGGCGATGACGATCATCGCCGGGCACCCCTATCATCGCGCATGACCTTCGCCGCGCCGCTGATTCGCTCCGGGCTGCGCCTTCTGAGCCTCGCCGCTCTGCTGGCTGCTCCGCTCGTTGCGCCGGCCTTCGCTCAGACGAGCACGCCCGATCCCGAGGCCCTGTCGCGCGAGGCGATGCAGAAGCTCGTCGAGAAACAGGCCCGCGAAGCCGAGCTCAAGGCGATCGAGCAACGCCTCGCCGGAAACGCCGACGCCCGCGCCAGGCTTGAAAAAGAAATCGCCGCGATCCGCGCCGACCGTGCCGCGCTCAACAACGCCCTGCTCGACGCCACCGCGAAGACGCAGGCCGGCGAGGAACGGCTGGGTGCGCTGGAGAAGCGCCTCGCGCTGCTGCAATCCAGCGAGACGGCGATCCGCCGCTCCCTCGAGGGTCGGCGCGGCCTGATCGCAGAAGTGCTCGCCGCCTTGCAGCGCATCGGCCGGGCCCCTCCGCCTGCAGTGCTCGTGCGGCCGGAGGATATCCTCGAAGCCGTGCGCGCCTCGATGCTGCTCGGCGCCGTCGTGCCCGATCTGCGCCAGGAGATCGAAATCCTCGCCACGGATCTCGGCGAGCTGGTGCGGCTGCGCGCCAACATCGCCGCAGAGAAGCTCAAGATCGGCACGGAGATGGAGCAGCTCGCAGGCGAACGGCAGCGGCTGGCGTCGCTGATCGATGCCAGGCGCGCGCGCGAAGCCAGCGCCGCCAAGGATGTCGAAGCCCAGCGCGCGCTCGGCAACGAACTCGCCGGCCAGGCCCGCTCGATGCGCGACTTCGTCGAGAAGATCGAGAAGGAGATCTCCGTTGCCAACAGGGCGGCGGAGGCGGCCCGCCAGGCCATCGAGCAGGAGACGCGCGAGCAGCGCGAGCGCATGACGGCGCTCGCCTTCAAGGACCCGGCGCGCCTCGCCCCCAAGATCGCCTTCGCCGACGCCAAGGGACTGCTCTCGCTGCCTGTCGCGGGATCACGATTGCGTGGTTTTGGCGACGCCGACGGCGCCGGCGGCACAATTCGCGGAATTTCACTGGAAACCCGGCCGAACGCCCTAGTTTCGGCGCCTTCTGACGGTTGGGTTGTTTACGCGGGGCCGTTTCGTTCGTTCGGGCAACTCTTGATCCTGAACGCAGGGGGTGGATACTACATTTTGCTTGCCGGCATGCAGCGGATCGATGTCGCGCTCAATCAGTTCGTCCTGGCGGGGGAACCGGTTGCGACGATGGGCGAAACATCGGAAGCTGCCGCGACGACAGTAGGAGTAGGAACCGGGCAGCCGGTCCTCTATATCGAATTCAGAAAAGACGGTGTTTCGGTCGACCCGACTCCGTGGTGGACGAAATCGCAAGGCGAAAAGGTTCGCGGATGATGCGCAAGGTTTCCCTCGTTCTCGCCGGCGCCATCATGGGCGCGGGCCTGACCGGACTCGCCACTCAGACCAGGCTGCTCAGCTCGACCAGCGCTGTCGCCGCTTCGGCCGAGGTCTATCGCAGCCTGAACCTCTTTGGTGACATCTTCGAGAAGATCCGCACCGATTACGTCGACAAGCCCGACGAGCAGAAGCTGATCGAGGCCGCCATCAACGGCATGGTCTCCTCGCTCGACCCGCATTCGTCCTATCTCGACGCCAAGGCGTTCCGCGATATGGACACCGACATGCGCGGCCAGTTCGGCGGGCTCGGCATAGAGGTGACGATGGAGGACGGCGTCCTCAAGGTCGCCAAGCCGATCAAGGACACGCCCGCCTCCAAGGCCGGCATCCTCGCCAACGACATCATCCGCCAGATCGACGGCACCGAGGTGAAGGGCCTGTCCCTGACCCAGGCGGTCGAGAAGATGCGCGGGCTGATCAACACCCAGGTCACGCTCAAGATCGAGCGGCCGGGCAAGACCGACCCGCTCGAATTCACCCTGACCCGCTCGACCATCGTCGTGCCCGCGGTCGAGGAGCGGGTCGAAGGCGATATCGGCTATATCCGCATCGGTACTTTCTCCGAGCAGACTTATGACGGCCTGCGCAAGGCCATCGACAAGCTCTCGAACGACATCGGCCAGGACAAGCTCAAGGGCTATGTCATCGACCTCCGCAACAATCGCGGCGGGCGCCTCGACCAGTCCGTGCTGGTCTCTGACGCCTTCCTCGAGCGCGGCAAGATCGTCTCGACCCGTGGCCGCAACGCCGAGGAGACCCAGGTCTTCAACGCCAAGTCGGGGGATCTGACAAAGGGCAAGCCGCTCGTCGTGCTGATCAACGGCTCGTCCGCCTCGGCGGCGGAGATCGTCGCCGGCGCGCTGCAGGACCACAAGCGCGCGGTCGTGATGGGCACGCGCTCCTTCGGCAAGGGCTCGGTGCAGACGGTGATCCCGCTCGGCTCGAATGGCGGCCTGCGTCTGACCACGGCGCGCTACTACACGCCGTCGGGCAACTCGATCCAGGCCAAGGGTATCACGCCGGACATCGAGGTCCAGCAGGACATCCCGCAGGAGATCAAGGACAAGCTCGTCGACAACAAGGGCGAAGCCGCGCTCAAGGGCCATCTCAAGGCCGGCGAGGGCGAGGAGCAGTCCGGCTCCGCTTCCTACGTCCCGAACGATCCGGCGAAGGACACCCAGCTGATCGCCGCCTTCAACCAGCTGCGCGGCATCAAGAAGGACACCGCCCAGATCGTCGAGAAGCCGGCGACCGAGGCCGCCCCGGCCCCGGCGGCGCCGACGGCGCCGACCCCCGCGGCCCCGGAAGCGCCGAAGAACTGAGCCCTGACGGGAGCCTTCGGGCTCGACGCCGGGCCGCTTAGGCGACAAGACTAGCGCGCGGGCCACTGATTCGGGCCCGCGGCGCAACTTTGAGGACGGCTGACTTTGGCCGGAACGCCGCTGACGGAGCTCAATCGGCCGCTCGGCCAGGATCGAGCCGTGCCTTCCGGCAAACCGTGGGGCCGTTGGCTTGCGACTGCTGCGGCCGGCTGTGTCGGCAGCGTGATCCTCGGTCTCGTGCTTGTCGCCGCATTGCGCCGCGACCCCGATGGCGGCGAGCCGGTCGGCTATGCGGCCATCGAAAAGCGCGCCGCGCCCGTTTCCTCCGCCCCGCCGAGCTCCGACGCGGCGCTATCTGCCGCGCGCGGCCCGGCGAGCGCTGCCCAGCTCGAGAACAGCGCCGGCGTGACCGTCGTGCGCGCGGGCGAGGATGCACCGGGCGCGATCATCATCACCGTCCCGGATGAAGCGGGCGCGATCAAGCTCGCGCCGGCCCCCGACAATCGTCTGGTGGAGCGCAGCCGCTACGGCCTGCTACCCAAGCTCGGCCCGGATGGCGCGACTCCGGCCAAGATCTATGCCCGCCCGCTCGGCCCGGAGCCTTCGGTCAAACCGGCCGGACGCATCGCCCTGCTCGTCGGCGGCCTCGGCATCAGCCAGACCGGCACGGCCGACGCCATCGCCAAGCTGCCGGGGCCGGTCTCGCTGGCCTTCGCGCCCTATGGCACCGAGCTCGAGCGCACCGTCCAACGCGCCCGTGGCGAAGGCCACGAGGTCTTCCTGCAGCTGCCGATGGAGCCGTTCGACTATCCGGACAACGATCCCGGTCCGCACACGCTGCTGACCGGCCCGAAGGCCTCGGACAATATCGACAAGCTGCACTGGTCGCTCGGCCGCTTCACCGGCTATGTCGGCATCGTCAACTTCCTCGGCGGGCGCCTCACCTCCGATGAAAATGCCCTGTCTCCGCTCCTGCGCGAGCTCGCCGGCCGTGGCCTCATGGTCATCGATGACGGCTCCTCGGCGCGCAGCCTTCTCGCCAGCTCCGCCACGCGCGCCCAGATCCCCGCCATCAAGATCGATCGGGTCGTCGACGCCGTCACTCGCCCCGATGCCATCGACAAGGAACTCGCGACGCTGGAGGCGCTGGCGCGCGATCAGGGCGTCGTCGTCGCCGCCGCCAGTGCCCTGCCGGTCTCGATCGAGCGGATCAATCGCTGGGCTCAGTCGTTGGAAGCCAAGAAGATCGCGCTCGTGCCGGTCAGCGCAGCCCGCGGCTTCCGCAATCCCAAGACCACCGGATCAGTTTCAACCGGACCACAGCGATGACCGAGAGCGCTCCCGAAGGCTACCGTCCCTGCGTCGGGCTCGCCCTCTTCAACACCGAAGGGCTGGTCTTCGTCGGCCGGCGCGCCAACAAGACCCAGCGTGAGCATGTCGCGCCGGGCCATGCCTGGCAGATGCCGCAGGGCGGCATCGACAAGGGCGAGACGCCGCTGGAGGCGGCCCGCCGCGAGCTGGCGGAGGAAACCAACGTCACATCCGTCGAATTGCTCGCCGAAGCCCCGGGTTGGCTGAGCTACGACCTGCCTGATTATATCGGCAAGGAAGCCTGGAAAGGCCGCTGGCGCGGGCAGGCGCAGAAATGGTTCGCCTTCCGCTTCCTAGGTGCCGATGACGAGATCAACATCCTGACCCCGGCCGGGGGCCACAAGGCCGAATTCGACGCCTGGCGCTGGGCGCGGCTCGACGAGACACCGGAGTTGATCATCCCGTTCAAGCAGGGCGTCTACCGCCAGGTCGTCAGGCATTTCGCGCCCTTCGCACAGGGCTGAGCCGCATCGCCGCGCTTTCCCGAATCGCAGAATCGCTCCAACCGACCGCTACGTCGCAGTTTTCCCACGCGAAGCGGGCGTCCGCCTCGCTCGAAAATGCTCTCGTCGGCAGCGCTCAGCCCATCGTGTAGACGACGCGCCCGAGCCAGTAGAGCTGATAGGCGATGTGTACGGACGCCAGCGCAAGATGGACGGAGCGCCGCGCCGAGATGAAGGCCACGAGGCAAAGCAGCAGCCCGATCGGCACCTGCACGAGATAGTCGGCGCTGAGCTGGCTCCAGCGCTCGGTGCCCTTGATCAGCGTATCGACGATATCGAGCAGGAAGGCTGTCGCCAGCAGGCCGAAGAACCAGCGCCGGCGCTTGATGAAGAAGTCCTCGTAGCCCGCATATTCGGAAATGTTGTCCGGGAAGAGCAGCGCAGCGAGCAGGTAAAGCACGACCGCGTAGCCGATCAGGAAGAGATAGATTCCGAAGCTCCAGGCGGGGATACGCGAGAGCCCGAACTCCCACCACCAGAACAGCACCAGCTCCAGCAGGATCGAGCCGACCCAGAGCAAATGGAGCAGCGACAGGCGATAGCGGTCGGGATGCTGGATGAAGCTGGCGATGCCGGTCAGCATCCGGGTGATGCCGAGACCGATGACCATGCCCATGACGATGCGGACATGGGGGAAGAGCTCATGCGGCGAAATCGTCTCCATGCGATCTGCTTAGAACACCGCGCCGGAAAGGGGAATCCGCCCGCCCAAAACGCGGTTTTCAAGGCTGACAGCTCCCGCCAGGTCCTTTTCATCACGCCAGCTATTCCATGCCTCGCGACGTGCCTGAATGGGGTTGCGATGCAGAGAAATTTTCGCCGGAAAACGCCCTCCGATCTGACAGTTAAAGTGATCAAGAAAATAAATAAAAGAGATCACCCCGGAAAACTAATTGAAATCCTCTCCAAAATAAAATAGATATATCCTCATCGAGATTGCTTGGACGGCCGTTGTTATTTTCGCGCTTTTGGCGCGGCTCTGATAAACTCCCCCTTTCGAAATCGTTCTGAACTCGTCGAACATTCTGTCGGCGAGCGACAGGTCTTGCCAAAAGGAGGGTTTTTCATGACCACCGGCACAGTGAAATGGTTCAATTCCACCAAGGGTTTCGGCTTCATCCAGCCCGATGACGGCAGCCAGGACGTGTTCGTGCACATCTCCGCCGTCGAGCGCGCTGGCATGCGGGACCTCCAGGAAGGCCAGAAGCTCGGATACGAAGTCGCTCGCGACAACCGTTCCGGCAAGATGGCCGCGGAACAGCTCCAGACTGCGTGATTAGGCAATCGTCGCCGTTGACCACGGATGTACTGGCACCAGCGACTTTAGCCACTCGAAAGGCCGGGCACCTGCTCGGCCTTTTTGCTTTTCAATCCAAACATGAATGGAAATCATGATGTTCGAAATTTCAAAGCAGCGCTTAACCGCCGACAATCAGTTCTTGAAGATCCAGACCCGGGCTCTCTCTCACGCGAGGATCATGTCCGAAACGGAAAAGCTAACCCAGCAGCGCGAAGACAACATGCTCAAACTGCGCGGGCTCCGTTTGGCGAAAGAGGCCAATGTCAAACAGGCCGGGCTCGCAGCACAGATCAACAAGAAGTCGCGGCGGCGTCCGGGCTTCAAATAGCCCTGGATCTCACTCGCGGATATCAGAAATCAAGCGCTCGCCGACCTGCAGGGTTCGCTGAGAGCCCGCGGAATGATTGAGGATCAGAACGGGCTCGCGCTCTGTGATCCGCCCTTCCGCGAAGACGCGGCGATACCCGGCGCGGTTCTCGTCCATCGTCTCGCATAGGACGAGGCAACGCAGCGGGATACGAGGCCTCCGCGCAATTTTCAGTCGATCGAGGCGACGGGCGAGCGCGCTGGTCATGTATCGGCTCTCAATGCTGCGGCGATGGCTGCCTGTCCTGAGCGCCATGCGTCGCCATCTCCGCAAAGGCACGACTGAGCGGCGGCCATCGCGTCAGACCACGAAGTCGGACTAGATCAGCGGCAACCGCTGCGTCGCGCGCTTCCCCCTGGAGAAGCTGGTGAAGGACGCTCGCCTAGCTCGCGCTCGGCATCAGCTAGCCTCGGACGGCGTTGGGGCAAATGTTGGATGTCGCGAATCAACCCCAAAATTCACGATATAATTCAATGACGTATGTAGAATCCATGGCGTCCCGGAAGGGATTCGAACCCCTGACCTACGGTTTAGGAAACCGTTGCTCTATCCTGCTGAGCTACCGGGACGCACAAAAACTCGTGTAGCATAATCGCGATGCGGGTGAAGTCCCTTCTTGCAACTGTCATGATCGCAGCGCTGCCGAACATGCCGGCCGCGGCGGCATCGGATTGCGCAGCCGCCCAGCAGATGGAAACCACGGCCGCCCGGCTGGCCGGTCTCAACGCCGCCGGCGACCCGGTCCTGAGCGATGGCAGAACGCTGCGCCTGATCGGGCTGGCGCCGCGTCAGAGCGGTGAGGAGGCTGCGCGCTTTCGCGCCGGGCTGGAACCGTTCCGCGACCGCTCGCTCGATCTCGCCGTCGTCGGCGAGCCCGACCGCTGGGGACGCTGGCCGTCGAAGCTGTTCATCCCCGCAGATCGCCCGGGCGGAGAGCCGCAGGAGCTGGCTCTCGTTCTCCGACGCGATGGTGCAGCCCTTCCGCTCGCCGAGCCGCTGGCGTCGCCCTGCCCGGTCGCGCCCGTTCAGGCAGCGTTAAGTTCCTCGCCCTCACCCTCCCGGCCAATGGCCATCGACGGTCATGATCTCGCCGCTGTAAAAGCGCAGGAAGGACGCTACGTCATGCTGGAAGGCAGGATCGCCTCTGTCGGCGAACGCTCCCAGCGGACCTATCTGAACTTCTCTCGCCGGCCTGGGGAGGCAGCTTCGATCGTCGTCTCGCGGGCCTTGTGGCGAGATTTGAAGGGCACCGGCTGGACCGCGGGCAACCTCGGCGGTAAACGCGTGCGCGCCTATGGCGTCCTGTCGGGACGCGATGGCCTCCTGCTGGAGGCGACATCCCGTGCGGCGCTGGAACTGATCGACTGAGGATATGCTGAAGCTCTGGCGGACATCGCTCTCGCGGCATTCGAAGCGGCTGGCGGCCATTATGCTGCCCGGCCTGCTGCTCGTCGGCTGCCTCGGCGACCAGAGCCCGCTCGCGCCGGCGGGCTCGGGCGACGAGATCGCTCCGCGCATCAACACGGTCCAGCGCGCTGCGGACCAGGAGCATCAGCGCCTACTTTCCGCCTTCGGCGGCGAATATCGCGCGCCCAAGACCCGGGCGGCGCTGGACGAGGTCGTCCAGCGGCTCGCCAAGGCCGGCGAGGGCCAGATCGGCCATTACGAGATCACCATCCTGAACTCGCCGGTGGTCAATGCCTTCGCCCTGCCCAACGGCCGGCTCTATGTCACCCGCGGCCTGCTCGTGCTTGCCAACGACACCTCCGAGATCGCCTCGGTCCTGGCGCATGAAATCGCCCATGTCACCGCGCAGCACGCCGTCGAGCGCGCCGAGAAGGAGGCGGAATCGGCGCTGGTGAGCCAGGTCGTCTCGCAGGTCCTCAAGGACCCCTCCCAGGGCGCAGCGGTGAAGGCCGGCTCGAAGCTCTCGCTGGCCCGGTTCTCGCGCCAGCAGGAACTCACCGCCGACCAGATCAGCGTGCGCAACATCGCGCGGGCCGGCTACGATCCTTATGGCGCCAGCCGCTTCCTGGCGACGCTGGGCCGCAACACCGCCTTCCGCAGCAGCGGCCAGAACCAGAGCGCCGACGACAAGCGACTGGACATCCTCTCCAGCCACCCGCAGACGCCCGAGCGCATCGCCGCCGTGACCAATGCGGCCCGCCAGATCAGCGCTCCGGGCATCGGCGAGCACGATGCCAATCGCTGGCTCAACGCGATCGAGGGCCTGGCCTATGGCGACGATCCGCGCGACGGCGTGGTGCGCGGCCGGCGCTATCTCAACAGCACCCTGCGCATCGGCTTCACGGCGCCGGAAGGCTTCAGCCTGGAAGCGGCGCAGGACATGGTGATCGGCGTCAGCGCCAGCGGCTCCCAGGCGCTGCGCTTCGACTCGGTGACGCTGAAGAGTGGCCAGACCCTGGAATCCTATGTCGCAGCCGGCTGGATCGAGGGCGTCGAGACGACCGGCATCGAGAAGATCGAGATCGGCGGGCAGCCGGCCGTGATCGCCCATGGCAAGGGCACGGACTGGATGTTCCGCCTCGCCGCCGTGCAGGTGGGCGAGCGGGTCTACCGCTTCATCCTCGCCGCGCGCGGCGCGAGCGATCCCGAGCGGGCGATGCGTGCCATCGCCGAAAGCTTCCGCATCCTGACCCCGGCCGAGGCACAGGCTGTGCGGCCCATGGTCATCCGGCTGGTCGCGGCCGAGGCGGGCGACAGCATCGCCAGCATGGCCGAGCGCATGCCGGAGCAGGACCGCCCCGGCGAGCTCTTCCAGCTCCTGAACGGGCTCGACCGCAACACCGCGCTGATGCCGGGCCAGCGCTACAAGATCGTCGCGGAGTAACCGCTCCTCACAAGGCCGCGAGTTTCGGCGCTGGCCTCCTGCAAGCGGCGAATCCGCCGCTATGATCGCCGCCATAACGCCAGAGGGAGCGGATATGGCACTCGATCGCAGGATCGTCGAACTCTACGACGAATACACCCACAAGCCGCTCGACCGGCGCGTCTTCTTCAACCGACTCCTGGCGATTGCCGGCTCCGCCGCCGCGGCGGAAGCGGCGCTGGCCGTGCTCGAGCCGAACTACGCACGGGCCGAACAGGTCTCGGCCGACGATGCCCGCATTACGGCATCGCGCCTCGACACCACCGTCGATGGCGTGACGCTCAAGGGCTATCTCGTCACGCCGAAGGCCCAGGCCAAGCACGGCGGCGTGCTCGTGATCCACGAGAACCGTGGGCTCAACCCTCACATCGAGGACATCACCCGGCGCATGGCGCTGGAAGGCTTTACCGCGCTAGGGCTCGATTTTCTCACCCCTCTCGGCAGGACACCTGTTGATGCCGACGCCGCCCGCGCACTCTTCCCGCAGCTGTCCACGGACGCCGTCATCCAACAGGGCCGCGCGGCCCTGAAATACCTCGCCTCCCGCCCGGACGCGAACGGCAAGGTCGGGGCCGTCGGCTTCTGCTGGGGCGGCGGCGCGGTCAACGATCTCGCCGTCTCCGCGCCGGAGCTTGCCGCCGGTGTCGTCTTCTACGGGCGCTCGCCTGATCTCGCCAAGGTGCCGCTGATCAAGTCCCGCCTCCTGATCCAGCAGGCCGCGCGCGACAAGCGCCTTGTCCAGATGCTGCCCGATTACGAGAAGGCGCTGAAAGCAGCCGGCATTCCGTTCGAGGCGATCGTCTATCCGAATGTCGACCACGCCTTCATGAACGACACCAGCGCCGAGCGCTACGACGCCGCGACAGCCAAGCAGGCCTGGCAGCGGACGGTCGCCTTCCTCAAGGCGGGAACGGGTACGACGTGAGAGGGCCAGCGTCATTCTCGGGCAGAGAGCAGCGCAGACCCCAGAATCTCGTGATGAGAAGCTGCCGGAGCCTTCTCCGGCGAGAGATGCTCGGGCCGAAGCCCGAGCATGACGGGCCGATGACCCCGATCAAGCCAACAAAAAACCCGGCGGTCGCCCGCCGGGTTTCGCATCCTGGAAGGAAAAACGCCGCTCAGGCGGCCTCTTCCTGCAGATCTTCGTTGTCGTTCTCGAGATCCGCATCGGCATCGGCCGCCTCGGCCTTGCCGGCACGGCGCGGCGACTTGGCGAGCTGCCCTTCGATCTTCTTGAGCGCCTCGGTCTCGGTGACATCGTCGACCACCGCGATCTCGCGGGTCATGCGGTCGAGAGCGGCCTCATAGAGCTGACGCTCGGAGTAGGACTGCTCGGGCTGTGCCTCGGAACGGTAGAGATCGCGCACGACCTCGGCGATGGCGACGAGATCGCCCGAATTGATCTTCGCTTCGTACTCCTGCGCGCGGCGCGACCACATGGTGCGCTTGATGCGGGCGCGGCCGGTGAGCGTGGTCAGCGCCTTGCCGACGGATTCGGCGTCGGCGAGCTTGCGCAGGCCGACGCTGGCCGCCTTCGCGGTGGGGACCCGCAACGTCATCTTGTCCTTGGAGAAGCTGACCACGAAGAGTTCAAGCTTGAAGCCTGCGACTTCCTGTTCCTCGATCGCCGTGATCTGGCCGACGCCATGGGACGGGTAGACGACGTACTCGCCCGTCTTGAAACCCTGGCGCACAACAGCTTTCTTCACAGTGGACATGCCGTTACGACTCCTGACCGGCCCGCTCGACGCGAGCACGCGATGATCTGTCTCCGTCCGGCTGGCCGGAGACTTTCCGCCTGACGCGACGCTGAAAAGGCACCGCTTCACGCTCCCTAGTCGACTGTTTCATTCGCCCCGGACAAGAACGACAATTAAAATCCGGCTCTGAGGCCGGTGATCATGTCGTTCCGATCTTTTGGGGGCACCCCATTTGTGGAAATCTCGCAGGGGCATGCGGAACCAATTCGACTGCGGCTAGCTTGTAGCACAAAAAACACGCCGAATCAAAGGTAAACGCCGATGGGCGTTCCCTCGTGAAGGCATGGCAAAGCCGTGGTTAACGCAGCGCAGGGGTCGTGCGAGGGTCTAAATCAGTCGCCTTCGCCCGGCTCCGGGGAGAACATCTCGAGCTTTCCAGCCACGCCGTCGAACGCCTTTGCGTCCGCAGGCGGCTCCTTCTTCTGGGTGATGTTAGGCCAGCTCGACGCATATTTCCCGTTGAGCTGCAGCCAGCTTTCGAGGCCCGGTTCGGTGTCGGGCTTGATCGCCTCGGCCGGGCATTCCGGCTCGCAGACGCCGCAGTCGATGCACTCGTCGGGATGGATGACGAGCATGTTCTCGCCTTCATAGAAGCAGTCGACCGGGCAGACCTCGACGCAATCCATGTACTTGCACTTGATGCAGTTCTCGGTGACCACATAGGTCATGGGTCGGCCCTTCCAACGCTTCTAAACAGCCCCATAAACCCTTGCCCAGCGCAGGTTTCAAGGCTGTTTTCGTGATCTTCGGCAGAACGATTTTTCATTTCGACGGCACCGTGGAGACGATTTTCATCCCCAGCCGGATTCCGGCGCCCACCTATGGCAGGGCGCGGATTTAGACCTCGCCGTCCGCCTCCGCAAGCGGCGCATCGCCGCTGCCCCCGTCGAGCCGCTCATAGAGCTCCCGCGCCGTCTCGAAGGGGCCGCGCCGCTCGGCAAAGCCCAGGACCCTCACGACCATGGTGGCGTGCGGCAGCGCGAGGGTCAGCACCGCTCCGACCCGAATGCCCTGCGCCGGGTTCTCGGCGCGCCGCCCCTCGATTCGGACATGGCCGTCCTCCACCAGACGCACAGCAGAAGGCCGGGTCCGCGCGAAGCGCGCGAACCAGAGCCATTTGTCGAGGCGTTGGCGGTGCTCCTGCAAGCGGTCAGCGCCTCCCCGGCTCGCTCAGTTCTTGCTGCCTTCGAGCTGTGCCTTGAGGGCGGCCAGCTTGGCGAAAGGCGAATCTGGATCCGGCTCGCGATTGGCCGGGCGCGAACGCTGCGGCTGCTGGAAGCGCTCGTTGTTCCGCTCCTCTCGCCGCGGACCGCTGGGACGGCCCTCGCGCTTGAAGTCCGGCCGCGGGCCACGACCGCCCTCGGGACGCCCCTGCCGCGGCTGCTGATCGTCACGCCGCGGACGCTCATCGTGGCGGGGACGCTCGTCGTGGCGCGGCCGCTCCTGGCGCTGCGGTGCCGCCCCTTCGCCAGCCGCCGCTGCCGCCGGCCGGTTCTCGGGGCGTCCGTCGCGACGCGGACCGCCGGGACGACCTTCGCGCTGCGGGCGGTCGCCGCCGCGGCGCTCGCCCTCGCGGCGCGGGCCGTCATGCCGGCCGCGCTGGCCATGCTCGGGCCGGCGGCCGCCCTGATGGCGATGCGGCCGCCAGACCTCGATGAGCTCCGGCTCTGCCGACGCGGTCTCAGCGACGGGAACTTCAGCGGCAGCAACCTCGACGGAGGCCGCTTCGACGGCCTCGGCCGCCACCGGCAGGGCAACGAGCGCGTCGGCCGGATCCGGCTCGCGCTCCTGCTCCAGCTCGGTCTCGGCCTCGGTCAGGATCGGCGTGGCAGCCGTCTCGACCGCCGGAGCCTCGGCGGCCTGAGCCTCGACGGCAGGCGCCTCGCCGCCCGCCGGCGCATCGGCGTTCAGCGCCGCAGCCGGCTCGCCCGCACCCTCGGCCTCGGGGGAGACTTCCGCGGCATCGCCCTCGGCAGATGCCGCTTCCGGGGCCGCTTCACCAGCCTCAACCGGCCGTGCCGGCTCGGTCGCGGCCGGAGGCGGCGCCAGCGGCACCGTGATCGCGGGGCCGGGACGCTTCACCGACACATAGCCGAGCGAGCGCAAGATCGAAGCGAAGTCCTCGCCGGCGCAGCCGACGAGCGAAGTCATGGCGCCGGTGGCGACGAAGCCGTCCTGATCGGCAGCGCCGGCGGGCGGGGTGCCCTGCGTGGCGCCGGGGCGGTAGGCGATCGCCGGGCGGATCAGATCGGCGAGGCGTTCCAGAATGTCGACGCGCACGGCCCGCTCGCCGCAGACGCGGTAGCCCGCCGCGCGATACAGCCCCTTCGGCACGGCCTTGTCGACCGGGAAGGAGGTGCGCCCCGACGCCGCCAGATGGGCGATATCGTCGAGCCCGGCCGTCTCCGGCCCGCCATGCTTCAGCGCCCAGAGCTGGGCGGCGAGCGCACGCGGCGCCGGCTTCAGCAGCGCCGGCATGTAGATGTGGAAAGCGCCGAAGCGCATGCCGAGCTGGCGCAGCGCGGCGCGGCCCTCCTGATCGAGCGCCTTCATTTCCTCGCCGACCT
Source organism: Allobosea sp. 10L417 (assembly GCF_056395485.1). NCBI lineage: Bacteria > Pseudomonadati > Pseudomonadota > Alphaproteobacteria > Hyphomicrobiales > Alloboseaceae > Allobosea > Allobosea sp. 10L417. The sequence continues at coordinate 83,149 of NZ_JBFTJP010000015.1, read as the reverse complement.
TGGAGCGCTCGAGCACGCCGAGCGCCTCGGCCGTCTGATAGGCGATGCCGCGCGCGATGCCGGTGACGCTTTCGGCCGCTTCGAGGATCTGGATCGCGCCGAGCAGGCGGGTGATGTGATTCTTCAGCCAGAGATTGAGGCGCGCCTCGACCTGTTCGCGCGCTCCGCCGGAGAGGTGTTCCTCCACGAGAAGGCGCAGGCGCGGCTCCAGCACCTTCTCGCCGGCGACGAGGCGCGCCACCGGCTCGCCCGTCCAGCGGACCAGCCCGTCATGCGAGAGCACGAAGGCATCATCGCCCGCCAGCACGACGCGCGCCGCCCGCGACTCGATCTCGGCGCCGAGCGCCTTCATCGCCGCCAGGTTCAGCGCCTTGACCTCGGCGCCTCCCGCCTTCGGGTCCGCCGTAAAGCGGAAGCCCTGCAGCATTCCCACATGCTGGCCCTCGACGAGCACGTCGCCCGTCGCGGTGACCTCAGCCTCCAACATCGCATTCTCCCGCAAGCGGCGCATCAGCACGCTGGTGCGCCGATCGACAAATCGGTGGGCCAGACGCTCATGCAGAGCGTCCGACAGTTTGTCCTCTACAAGACGAGCCATGCCCTGCCAATGCTCAGGATCAGGTAACCAGTCAGGACGATTGGCAACATAGGTCCAAGTCCTGACCTGCGCGATCCTGGCGGAGAGCGTGTCGATCTCGCCATCGGTGCGGTCGAGCGAGGCGAGTTGCACCGCATACCAGTCGGCGTCGAGCCGACCATGGCGCATCAGCCTGAGATACAGCGTGGTCGCAAGATCGGCATGCTGCATCGGCGAGATCTTGCGGTAATCGGGCAGGCCGCAGACCTCCCAGAGCCGCTCGACCGCAGCACGCCCATGCGCCAGCGACGCGACATCCGGGTCTCTCGCCAACACCTCGAGCGTCGTCATGTCCTCGGCGATCAGCGCCCGGGTCAGGCCGGGTTCCGAGGGCTGGATATTGAGCGTATCGAGGAGGCCGGCGATCGAGCGCAGGTCGAGGTCGGAATTGCGCCACTGCATCTGGCGCACCGGCTCGAAGCGGTGATTCTCGATCGCCTCGACCAATTCCGCGTCGAAGGGCGGGCAGCGCCCGCTGGTGCCGAAGGTGCCGTCTCGCAAATGCCGCCCCGCGCGGCCGGCGACCTGGCCCAACTCGGCCGGGTTGAGCTTGCGGTAGTGATGCCCGTCGAATTTCCGGTCGGCGGCAAAGGCGATGTGATTGACGTCGAGGTTGAGCCCCATGCCGATCGCATCGGTGGCGACGAGGTAGTCGACATCGCCGGACTGATAGATATCGACCTGCGCGTTGCGGGTGCGCGGCGAGAGCGCGCCGAGCACGACGGCCGCCCCGCCCTTCTGCCGGCGGATCAGCTCGGCGATCGCGTAGACCTCCTCGACCGAGAAGGCGACGATGGCCGAGCGCGGCGGCAGCCGGGTGATCTTGCGGTCACCGGCGAAGGTCAGGCTGGAGAGGCGCGGGCGCGTGACGACGTTGACGCCGGGGATGAGCTGCTCGATCAGCGGGCGCATGGTCGCCGCGCCGATCAGCATGGTTTCGGCCCGGCCGCGGCGGTTGAGCAGCCGATCGGTGAAGACATGGCCGCGGTCGAGGTCGGAAGCGAGCTGGATCTCGTCGATCGCGACGAAATCGACCGCGAGGTCGCGCGGCATCGCCTCGACCGTGCAGACCCAGAAGCGCGGTCGCTCCGGCTTGATCTTCTCCTCGCCGGTGACGAGGGCCACGGCCTCGGGGCCGACCTTGTCGACCACGCGCTGGTAGACCTCGCGCGCGAGCAGGCGCAGCGGCAGGCCGATCATCCCGGTGGGATGAGCGACCATGCGCTCGATGGCCAGATGGGTCTTACCGGTATTGGTGGGGCCTAGGACCGCGGTGACGCCATGGGCGCGGGCGGCGGGCGGCAGCGAACGAAACGGAAGCAAGGCGACGGAGCCGATCATCTCGCCCGCCCATGCGGGCGGGAGCGTGGACGGGAATCAGGAACGGGTCTGGCGAGAACGCCTCTGGAACGAAGCGAGGCCGAATCGCGGACTCCGGCAGAATCGGGATTTGTTCCCCGTTCGGGGCTGCCCTCCCTTCGGCATGGGCCATCCCGGCATAGCGCGCCCTCCCACAGAACCGCCGTGGCGGCGCAAAAGGCCGCTCGGCACGATGCCTATTTAAACCCTTCCGCTCCTGAAACGAGGGGCAATCGACATTTAAGGCCGCTGGCCAGCTTCAATGGCGTGCATGGTCGCACTGCCCGTGGTCGGCCAGCGCCTCGATGATCGCGCAGTCGCAGGCCGCGACGCCGCCCGAACAGGTGGTGGCGATCCGCTCCAGCTCCTTCTCCAGCGAGCGCAATTTCGCAATCTTGTCCCGCACCTCTTCGAGATGCGAGACGGAGATCGCATGCGCCTCGTCGCAGGCGATGCCGGGCGTGTCGGAGAGCCTGAGTAGCGTGCGGATGTTGTCGACGGCAAAGCCGAGATCGCGCGCATGCTTGATGAAGGCGAGCCGCTCGGCATGGCGCCGGCCGTAACGGCGCTGGTTGCCCTCGGACCGCTCCGGCGGCGGCAGCAGGCCGACCTGCTCGTAGTAGCGGATCGTCTCGACCTTGACGCCGGTGCGCTCGGCAAGGGTGCCGATCGGCATTACGCGTTCGAGCTTGTCCAGTGCAGCCATGGCGCTCCCTCTGAAGCTATAGTCTCTACAGCTTCAGATAGGTCGCAGTGTGCCCGTGGCAAGAGCACTTCGCGCGAAACGAACCGCATCGTCATTTGCGGGCGCAGCGAAGCGCAGACCCGAGAATCCTGGACAAGACAAGCTCCGCAGCCTCCGCGTCAGGAGATGCTCGGGTCAAGCCCGAGCATGATGCGCGAAGACTACGCCACGCCCATCGCCAGCAGGTCGTGGACATGTACCAGCCCGACCGGCCTGTCCTGCTCGTCCACCACGATCAACGCGGTGATCCGCATGCGGTTAACCAGCTCCAGCGCCTCGACGGCGAGCGTATCAAGCCCGATGCGCCGGGGGTTTGCCGTCATGATATCGCGGGCGCGCAGCGAGCCGCCGCCGCCCATCGCCGCCTTGCGGCGCAGATCGCCGTCGGTGACGACCCCGGCAAGCCTGCCGTCCAGATCCATCACGACGGCGCAGCCGAAGCTCTTCTCCGAGATCATCGCGATCACGTCCGGCAGGAGCGTGTCGAGCCCGATCAGCGGCAATTCGGCGCCGCGATGCATGATGCTCTCGACGGTCTTGAGCTGCGCGCCGAGCTTGCCGCCGGGGTGATAGACGAAAAAGTCCTGCCGCGAGAAGCCGCGTGCCTCCAGCAGCGCCACGGCGAGAGCATCGCCCAGCGCGATCTGCATGGTCGTCGAGGTCGTCGGCGCAAGCCCGTTCGGGCAGGCTTCCGCGGACTTGGGCAGCACGAGCGCGATATCGGCCTCCTTGCCGAGCGTGCTCTCGGGATTGGCGGTGATGGCGATCAGCCCGACCCGGAAGCGCCGGGTATAGCCGACGAGCGCGGCGAGTTCTGCCGCTTCCCCCGACCAGGACAGAGCGATCACCACATCCTCCGGCTGCACCATGCCAAGGTCGCCATGGCTCGCCTCTGCCGGGTGGACGAAATGCGCGGGCGTGCCGGTGGAGGCCAGCGTCGCGGCGAGCTTGCGGCCGACATGGCCGGACTTGCCCATCCCTGAGACGATCACGCGCCCGCTCGCGGCCCGGATCATCGCGACGGCATCGGCAAAGGGCTGGCCGAGCCCGTCGGCGAGCGCGTCATGGAGCGCGTCGAGGCCGGCGCGCTCGGTGGCAACGGTGCGAAGGGCGGAGGCGCGGATATCGGCGATCATGGCCGGCGCTCTAGCACGGGGAGGCCCGCGATTGCCACCGCCGAGGCTCGGCAGAGATTCGTCGCCAAGCCAAACAACGCTCCCCCGGGGCCGCTCGATTTGTCGCTGATCCCGGGCGGAAACCGTGCGGCCGCTTTCCGGAAGCTGCTCAGCGCGGCCGCTTCGTTGACGGGTCCTTAACCCTGTTCGTTCTAACTCCGTTAACCATGCGCGCCCCTCCAGGGCGCGTGAGCTGTTGCCTGGAGCCTGGCGAACCCCGTGTCCGCTCGCACGACGATCCTGCTTCTATCCGGCACCGCCCTGGCCGGAATTGCGTTCGGCTGGACGACGGCCGCGGCGCAGCAGGCAAACGCGCTCCGGACGGGCACGCCGATCTATATCGCGCAGCAGCCGGCCTCGACGGAGGCGCCCTTCGACCCGAGCTCGACCGAGCCCGGCGCCCGGCGCGATCCGGCCGCTCCAGCCCAGCCTCCCGGCTCGGCCGTCTCGACGCGCCAGCCTTCCCGCGCCAGCCAACCCGTCCAGGCGCCGGCCCTGCGCGGCGTCACGCAACGCCAATTCCGCGCTCCCCCACCCGCGGTGGCGATGCTGCCGCAGCCGGCACCGCCTCTCCCGCCGCCGCCCCCTCGTCGCCGCACCGCCGCGGAGGAGGACCCTTATGCCGCGCTGGGGGTGCGCATCGGCTCGGTGACGCTGCGGCCCGGTTTCACCAACTCGATCGGCTACGACACCAACCCGCAGCGCATTGCCCCGCCCGGCGTGAAGGGCTCGCCCTTCGCCCGCTACGAGGGCGATCTTGACATCCAGTCCGACTGGAACGTGCATCAGCTCAGCGGCCGGCTGCGCGGCGGCTATTTCCAGTATTTCAGGGACAGCCAGGCCTCGCGCCCCGATGCCGAAGGCAATCTCGACCTGCGCCTGGACGCCACGCGCGACACCCGCATCCTGCTCGAAACGCGGTTGCGGCTCGATACGCAGCGTCCCGGCTCCCCCGACCTGACCGCCGCCGTCGAAGGCCGGCCGCTGGTCTGGCAATATGGCGGCTCAGCCGGCGTGACACATGACTTCAACCGGCTGCAACTGACCCTGCGCGGCTCGGTCGATCGCGCCGACTATGAGAACGCGCAGCTCACCAACGGCGCGATCCTCTCCCAGCAGGACCGCAACCAGACGCAGTACGGCCTGCGCCTGCGCGCCGCTTATGAGGTCACACCGGGCCTCAGGCCCTTCATCCAGGGCGAAATCGACCAGCGCGAATACGACGACAAGATCGACGCTGGCGGCTATATGCGTTCGTCGAACGGGGTGGGCGGCCGCATCGGCTCGACCTTCGAGGTCAGCCGGCAGCTCACCGGCGAGATCTCAGGCGGCTACCAGAACCGCAGCTACGAGGACCCGCGCCTGAAGAATCTGCGCGGCTTCGTCGGCGATGCGGCGGTGCTGTGGTCGCCGACCCCGCTCACGACCGTGACGCTGCGCGGCTCAGCCACGCTCGGCGATACCACCGTTGCCGGTTCCTCGGGCACGACGGTGCGCGGGGTGGGGCTCGAAATCGCACACGCTCTGCGCCGCAACCTCACGGTCACCGGCTTCACCGGCTTCGTCCGCACCGACTATGAGGGGCAGAACCTGCGCGAGAACCAGATGAGTGTCGGCGCGCGGATCGAGTACAAGCTGACCCGCACCTTCGCGATCCGCGCCAGCTTCACCCACGAGCGCCTGAACTCGACGCAGCCAGGCAACGACTACACCGCGAACGTCTCGATGGTCGGGCTCAGGATGCAGTTCTGACCGGCGTCGTCATGCTCGGGCCTGATCCGAGCATCTCACGACCAGCGGTGCCAGCGCCGTTCCTGCGGGAGATTCCCGGGTCTGCGCTTCGCTTCGCCCGGGAATGACGTTCCGCCTCACTCCATCCCTTCGAGCTCGATGATCATGCCCTCGATCATCCTCAGGCCGATCTGCCAGAAGCCCGGATCCTTCGCATCCAGCCCGAATGGCGCGAGCAGCTCGCCATAGGGCTTGCTGCCGCCGGCCGAGAGCAGCGCGAAATAGCGCTCCTGGAAGCCTTCCGCGGCGTTCTGGTAGACGCCGTAGAGCGAGTTCACCAGGCAGTCCCCGAAGGCGTAGGCGTAGACGTAGAAGGGCGAATGGATGAAGTGCGGGATGTAGCACCAATACGGCTCGTAGCCCGCCGTCAGCCGGATCGCCGGGCCGAGGCTCTCCGCCTGCACGCTCATCCAGATCTCGCACAGCGCTTCCGGCGTCAGCTCGCCCTCGCGGCGGGCCTGATGGACCTTCCGCTCGAAGGAGTAGAAGGCGATCTGGCGCACGACCGTGTTGATCATGTCCTCGACCTTGGCGGCCAGCATCGCCTTGCGCTGCTGGCGGTCGGTGGTCATGTCGAGCAGCCGGCGGAAGGTCAGCATCTCGCCGAAGACGCTGGCCGTCTCGGCCAGGGTGAGCGGCGTCGGCGCCATCAGCGCCCCGTTCGGCGCCGCCAGCACCTGATGCACGCCATGGCCGAGCTCATGCGCCAGCGTCATCACGTCGCGCGGCTTGCCCTGGTAGTTGAGCAGCACATAGGGATGCGCTGATGGCACCGTAGGGTGCGCGAAGGCGCCAGGCGCCTTGCCGGGGCGCGGCGGGGCGTCGATCCAGCGCTCGTCGAAGAAGCGCCTGGCGATATCCGCCATCTTCGGCGAGAAGGCGCCATAGGCCGAGAGCACGGTGTCGCGCGCTTCGGTCCAGGGGATGGTGCGTTGCTCGACCTGCGGCAGCGGCGCGTTGCGATCCCAGAAATCCAGCGCGTCGCGGCCGAACCATTTGGCCTTCAGGCGATAATAGCGGTGCGACAGGCGCGGATAGGCCTCGCGCACGGCGGAAACGAGAGCATCCACGACCTCGCGCTCGACTCTGTTGGCGAGATGGCGGGAATCCGCGACATCCTCGAACTTGCGCCAGCGGTCGGAGATTTCCTTGTCCTTCGCCAGGGTGTTGGTGATCAGCGCGAAGGTGCGCAGCTCCTTGCGGAAGACAGTGCTCAGCGCCTCCGCCGCCTTGCGGCGGACATCGCCGTCGCTGTCCTGAAGCTTGTTCAGCGTCAGTTCGAGCGTCAGCTCCTCGCCGTCGATATCGAAGCGCAGCGAAGCGATCGTCTCGTCGAAAAGCCGGTTCCAGGCGGCCGCGCCCGTCATCGACTTCTCGTGGAACAGCGCCTCGATCTGGTCGTCGAGCTGATGCGGCTTGTCTTTGGCGAGGTCGTCGAGCCAGGGCTTCCAGTGCGACAGGGGGGCCTCGCCCGCGACCTTCGCCATCACCTCGGGCGCGATGCGGTTGAGCTCGAGCTCGAAGAACAGCAGTTCGGTGATCGCCGCGTTCACCTTGTCCTGCGTGTCGCCATAGAACTTGGCGCGCTGCGGGTCGGTGGTGTCGCCGGAATAGACGAGGCCGGCATAGGCGCCGATGCGCCCGAGCAAATCACTCAAGCCCTCATAGCGCTTGACCGCTTCCGCGAGCTTCTCGCTGCCGTCCGACTGGGCGGCGAGGTCCGCGAGCTTGCCGCGATAATGCTCGGCAAGGGCCTGTGCCTCGGCGAGCGCCCGTTCGAGATCGCTCTTGAGCTCGGGCGAACCGACACCCGGATAGAGGTGGCTCAGATCCCATTCCGGCAGATCGCCGGGCGTGCTCGCCGGCTTGGCCGCGCCCGCCTTGGCACCGGAGCGCCGGACCGTTTGCCAGATCGTCTCTTGGAAGCTCATTCGCTCGACACCTTGCCGCACTGACTTGGGCTTACTCCATAGGCCGGGCTCTGCCCACGGATCAACGCCGGTGCGTGCCGCGGTTTAAATCCCGCTTAACCCTTCTGGCCGACGATGCCCCAGAACGGAACAGGTGATTCCGTCGGCACAAAGCATTTCTTTCATACTGCATCGTCTTTCGAGGTGTCATGACCGCCACCGTCCTCGTCGTCGACGACGATCCCGTCCAACGCCGCCTGCTCGACGCGATGCTGAAGCGCTTCGGCTATGAGGTGATCGTGGCCGAGGACGGCAAGGCGGCTGTCTCCCTCTTCGGCGGGCCGGACGGCGAACGGGTCGATGCCATCGTGCTCGACTTGCAGATGCCGGGCCTCGACGGCATGGGCGTGCTCGCCAATCTGCGCGAGCGCGGCATCGAGACCCCCGTCATCGTCCAGACCGCGAACGGCTCGATCGAGACCGTGGTTGCGGCGATGCGCGCCGGCGCGGCCGATTTCGTGGTGAAGCCGGTTGGCGCCGAGCGTCTGCAGGTCTCGCTCAAGAACGTCCTCAAGCTCGGCGCGCTCGAACACGAGCTGCGCCATATCAAGCACCGCGCCTTGAACACGCTGGGTTTCCGCGATCTCGCGACCAAGAGCCCCGATATGGGGCGCGTCGTCAGGCTCTCCGAGCGCGCGGCGAAGTCCAACATTCCCGTGCTGATCGAAGGCGAATCCGGCGTTGGCAAGGAAGTCCTGGCCCGCGCCATCCAAGGCTCCAGCGACCGCCGGGGCAAGCCCTTCGTCACCGTGAATTGCGGCGCGATCCCGCATAATCTCGTCGAGTCGATCCTGTTCGGCCACGAAAAGGGCGCCTTCACCGGCGCGACCGAGCGCCATCTCGGCAAATTCGTCGAGGCCAATGGCGGCACGCTCTTCCTCGACGAGGTCGGTGAATTGCCGCTCGACGCGCAGGTGAAGCTGCTGCGCGCCATCCAGGAGGGCGAGGTCGATCCGGTCGGCGGCAAGAAATCGGTCCGCGTCGACATCCGGCTGATCTCCGCCACCAACAAGAGCCTGCTGGACCAGGTGAAGCGTGGCGAGTTCCGCGAGGATCTCTATTACCGCCTCAACGTCTTCCCGATCACGCTGCCGCCGCTGCGACAGCGCCGCGAGGACATTGCCGATCTGGCGCGCGGCTTCCTTGCCCGCTTCGCCGCAGAAGAGGGGCGCAAGCTCAGCGGCATCACATCGGAAGCCGTCGCCCTGATCAGCAGCTATGACTGGCCGGGCAATGTCCGGCAGCTCGAAAACGCGGTGTTCCGGGCCGTTGTCCTCGCCGATGGCGACGAGCTCGGAGTCAGCGAGTTCCCACAGATCGCCGCGCAGATGGAAGGCTACGACGTCAGCATTCCGCCGGCGCCGGCCCCTATCGCCCGCGGCGAAGCGCAGGGCGAGCCGCCGCCGCGCATCATCCAGATGCCGGTGCGCGACCCCAACGCCCTCGACCTTGTCGCCGGCTCCGACATGCGCAAGCTCGACGAGCTCGAGCGCGAGATCATCACTTTCGCGCTAGCGCATTACCGCGGGCACATGTCCGAGGTCTCGCGCAAGCTCGGCATCGGCCGCTCGACGCTCTACCGCAAGCTCAAGGAATACGGGCTGATCGAGAACGAGAACGGCGCCGATGAAACCGACGCGGCCTGAGCCGCGCAAGAGCACGCGCCGACCAGATCGCGGAGCAATCCGGCCGGCTTAAGCGTTCTCTTAAGAAAGTTGGAGGCGGATTTACCGCTCAGGCCGGTTCGGCCCGGCGGGCGGGGCCGGCTCCTGCCGAATGCAGCGGCCTGTTGCGCCGCCGCATCTTGTATCAACCAACCGAGTCACGCAGGAATGGCGCGACTTCGACAGCGATCGGGAAAGTGACCATGCGTCCTCGCCATTGGGCGAAACTGACCTCGGCATCCGCCTTGGCCATCATGATGGGATGCCTCCCGCTCCGTGCCGAAACGCCGATCCAGATCGACGCCACGCTCGGCGTTCCGCTGCCCGAGCAGCCGGAGCTGAAGCTGCTCGATTCGGAGCACCCGGCCTCCTCACCTGCCGCGACCGCCCATTCCGGCGCCGCCTCGGAGCCGGAGATCGTCACCGGCACGGTCTCGGCCGGCAGCCGCTTGCGCGATCCGGCCAAGTTCGACGCCACTGCGCCCGCGGACGCGGAGGACGAGCCGGTCACGCTCGACATTCCGGCAATCGAGATGCCGGCGGCCGATCCGGCGCTTGTCCCGGCCTCGAAGGCCGTCGAGCCGGCGCCGCCGCCTGCTCCGCAGACCGGCCCTCTGCAGAGCGTCGAGCCGCTGGTGCCGCCGCCCGAGATGCCGCAGGTCGTGATCACGGTTCCGCCGGGCCTGGAATTCGCGGCGGCCGTGGCCGAGCACCTTCAGGACGCGGTTGCGGTCCCGCGGCTGTCCGAGCGCGAGCGCAACGAGATCATCGCCGCCTATCAGGCCAATGAGAACAAGCCGTTCTGGATCGACGGAAAGGGCTGGAACGAGGCGGGCAAGCGCATCGCCGCGCAGCTCGGCCGCGCCTCCGAGGACGGCCTGCGGCCCACCGACTATCCGCTTCCGGTCTTCGAGGCGAGCGACAAGGCCAAGCTTGCCGAGGCCGATATCCGCCTCTCGGCGCTCGCCGTGCTCTATGCCCGCGATGCGCGCGGCGGCCGCATCGATCCGCGCCGCCTCTCGAAGCTGATCACGCCGACCCTCTACCTGCCCTCGGCCACCGAGGTGCTCTCCGAGCTCGCCGGTGCGACCGACGCCGGCGCGGTGCTCGCCGCCTACAACCCGCCGCATGAGGGCTATCAGCGCCTCAAGGCCAAGCTCGCGGAGATGCGCGAGCATCTCGACGACACGCCGCTGGTGCGCATTCCCGCCGGGCCGCCGCTCAAGCTCGGCATGCGCGACGAGCGCGTCCCGCTGGTGCGGGCTCGCCTCGGCCTCGGGCCGAACGAGGATCAGGTCTTCGACCGCTCGACCTCGCTGGCGCTGGCCGATTTCCAGAAGAAGGCCGGGCTCCCCGCCAACGGCATCCTGAGCGAGCGCACGCTCGCGGCGCTGGGCAAGCCCGCCGCCGCCCGCGGCGAGGAGGATATCGTCGCCCAGATGGAGCGCTGGCGCTGGCTGCCGCCCGATCTCGGCACAGACCACATCATGGTCAACGTGCCGGAGATGCGCGTCCGCGTGATCCGCTCCGGCAAGGTGGTGCACGAGGCCCGCACCATTATCGGCAAGCCGGAATCGGCGACGCCCATCTTCTCGCACAAGATGGACCACGTCATCGTCAACCCGTCCTGGTATGTGCCGCCCTCGATCCTGAAGAAGGAATTCCTGCCGGGCCTCGCCGCCGATCCCGATTATGCGGCCAAGCGCGGCTATGTCGTCACCCGCACCAAGGGCGGCGGCATTTCGGTGCGCCAGCCGCCGGGCGAGCGCAACGCGCTCGGCTGGATCAAGTTCATGTTCCCGAACGAGCACGCCGTCTATCTGCACGACACGCCGAACCGCCGGCTCTTCGCCGGCGAGCGGCGGGCGCTCAGCCATGGCTGCGTGCGCGTCGAGAACCCCTTCGCGCTGGCGGATCAGGTGCTTGGCCCTGAATGGACGCATGAGCGGCTGAAGCGGCTGATCGGCTCGGGTGAGCGGCGAATCAACCTGCCGCAGCCGCTGCCGATCCACCTCGTCTACAACACCATCGTCGTCGGCGCGGACGGCAGGATCACCCGGTTCGACGATGTCTACGGCTTCCACCGGCTCGTTCGCCAGGCGCTCGAACAACGTGGCTGAAATGGGCCCGCCGCAAGGCGGGCACCTTTTTGCCATGATCCGTCTTTAGCCAACTCGTCACAGCAATTTCCGACGCAGTGATTGTCGGCTCGCTAACGAGCCGTTAACGCTTCTCCGCAACTGTTCGTTCACGTTCATCGTACCGCTTCGGCGGGGGCACCGAGACGGGTCAGACAGATTGGGCAGGATCAACGCCAAGCTTGCAGGATGGTTGCCGTCCGGCCTTAAGCCAGCCATGCGGCGCGTCCTGTCCCTCGGCCTGGCCTGCGCCGCTTCGTTCCTGGCCGTCCGCAGCACGCAGGACGCCATCGCCAACGGCGACACCCGCACCATCACCATCCGGCACATGCACACCAAGGAAGAGACGACCATCACCTTCAAGCGTGATGGCCGTTACGATTCCTCGGCGCTGGAGAAGCTGAACTGGGCCCTGCGCGACTGGCGCAGCGACGAGCCGATACGCATGGATCCGCGCCTGTTCGACGTGGTCTGGGAGGTGCAGCGCCAGCTCGGTTCCGACCAGCCCTTCCACGTCGTCTCCGCCTATCGCTCGCCCAACACCAACGCCATGCTGCGGCGGCGCTCGCGCGCGGTGGCCAAGCACAGCCAGCACATGCTCGGCAAGGCGATGGACTTCTACCTGCCCGACGTTCCCACGGCGCGCATCCGCGAGATCGGCATGCGGCTCCAGCGCGGCGGCGTCGGCTTCTACCCCAACGCCCATACCCCCTTCGTCCATCTCGATGTCGGTTCGGTCCGCTCCTGGCCACGCATGACGCGCGACCAGCTCGTGCGCCTCTTCCCGGACGAGAAGACGGTCCATATCCCGGCCGACGGCCAACCCCTTGCTGGCTACGAACTCGCCAAGGCAGAGGTCCTCTCCAGCGGCGGGTCAGTGGGCGGCTATGCGGTCGCCGATGCCGACGAGGGCGCGGTCGCGGCCTCCGGCGGCAAGAGCCTCTGGGCRTCGCTCTTCGGCGGCGACGATGAGGAGGCCGATGCCCGGCCGGCCCGCGGTGGCCGCCGCGCCGCGCCGCGCCAACAGCCGGCCGTCATCGCTTATGCCAGCCCCGGCTATGCCGACAGCAACTCGGGCGATGGCGGCCGTTTCGCCGTCGCCATGGCACCGGAGCCGACGACGCGGACGCTCGCGCGCGAACGCTCCGAGCGGCTCGCTCCGCAGGCAGCTGCAGCGCCGCCTCCCGCGCCGGCCGCCCCCGCCCCCGCTCCAGCTCCGGAACCAACCATCCTGCCCGCGCCGCAGCAGCGCGCGCCTGAGAGCAGGCCGCAGTTCATGGATGCGCCGCTGCCTCTGGCGCGGCCACGCGGTCTCTCCCTGCCGGGAGACGATCCGGTCCAGGTCGCGGCCCTGCCCGCGACCGGCGGCGCGCTCGCCTTCGCGCCGCAATCGGGCGCCGCGGCCGAGCCGCGTCTCATCCTCGCCTCGCTGCCGCCGCGGCGGCCCGACGAGGTGGTCGCGGCAACCACTTCCGCCCTTGCCGGCAGCCCGGCCGGCAGCCCGATCAACGCGCCATTGCCGCCGATCCGGCCGACGGCGCTGGCCGACTCCGCCATCGCCAGCCTGCGCGGCACCGGCGCCCCGGAACAGGCTTCGGCTGCAGCGCCCGAGGGCCGCCTCGTGACGGCCGCTCTGCCCCCCGTCCGGCCACGTGAAGGCGGCGTCACCTTCGTTCCGGCCAGCCAACGCTCAGTCCCCGTCGCGGCCGAGCCTGAGGAACCCGCGGACATGGACCGCTCCGGCCTGAACTCGCTGTTCGCGACGGTCACGCGCACCAGCGTTTCCGCAGGCAAGCCGGTGAATGTCGCAACCGCGCGCGCCAGGACCACGGGGTCCTCCGCCGCTCCGATCGCCGGCCCGAGCCCCGCCGCCGCGCTCGGCTTCAGCCATGCCGATTCCGGCGCGCCGAAGCCCGGCGCCTTCAGCGGCCCGGCGGTGCGCCCGCTGCCGACGAGCTTCGTGCAGAACTGAGCACTCGCTTGCCCGTGATGCTCGGGCTCGACCCGCGCATCTCGTGCCATGAACCCGAAGCCCCTTTCGGCTCGAGATTCTCGGGTCTCCCTGCGGTCGCCCGAGAATGACGCCTGGCAGTTCGGCTACTCCCGGTCGATCGGCCAGGCCTTGAAGACGTCGAGCGCCTCGCAGGCGCCCGCCTGCTCCGAGAGCGCCGGCCAGCGCTCTTCCGGCACGAATTCCGGGATGACGAAGCGGCAGAAGCCCCAGGCGATCGCAGCGGCGATGTCGCTCGGCAGTAGTTCCGGTCCGGCCGTCAGCTCGCCCTCCTTCGCCGCTTTGTCGAGCAGGTCGAGCGCAACATGCAGTTGGCTGACGATGCGCTCCTGCCAGGGTGCGTAGCGCTGCGCCTCAGGCCGCTTGCGCTCGTATTCGACCGAGACCGCCTTGTCGGCCGCGACGATGCCGATGCCGGTGAGCGCGAGGTCGCGCCGGCGCGCCACGCCTTCGATCGGCCGCAGCGAGCGGCCGGCGACATCCTCGAAATGCTGGATGATCAGCAGGGATTCGCTGATGGCGATGCCGTCGTCGGTGACGAGCGTCGGCGCCTTGATCAGCGGGTTGATCGCCCGGAAAGCGTCCATATGCCGGAACACAGAGACCGAGCGATGCTCGAACGGCACCTCCAGCAGCGTGCCGGTGATCGCCGCGCGGCGGACATAGGGGCTATCGAGCATTCCGACCAGCAGCATCGTTTCCTCCTGACGAGAGCATTTCCGCGCTTCTCGGAATCGCGGAAATGCTCTATGTCTTTGTTTTATCGCATTTTCTTCACGCGAACCGGTGTCCACTTCGCTCGAAAATGCTCTAGGGCCGCGCAACAGTGCCCAGACGCGCGAAAGAAACCACGCGAATTCGCGTGATGCGCCGGATCACGCTGCTTGATGCTCGGGCTTCTTGGCCGGCATGAGCTGATCGCTCAGCGGTTCATCCAGCCTGATCCCGCGCTCATGCGCCTCCATCTGGCAGGGATCCCAATAGGGCGTGCCGCCGAAGCGCTCGACCAAGAGGTCGATCAGCACCCTGACCTTGCCGGGGACATAGGCTCCCGGCGGACGGACCACATAGAGCGCGCGCGTCGGCATGGGATAGTCGAGCAGGATCGGCTCGACCGCACCGGAGCGGATCGCATCGGAGGCGATGAAGGTCGGCAGAACGGCAAGCCCCAGCCCCGCGACAGCCCAGGACAACAGCGTGTCGCCATTGTCGGAGCTCATGCGCCCCGGCGGCCGCACCGTGATCCAGCGCTTGCCGGTGCGGAACACCCAGTCCTGATCGTTGGTGCCGCTATAGAGCAGACAGTCATGGTCATTGAGATCGGCGGGAATGACGGGGCGCCCGCGCCGCGCGAGATAGGCCGGGCTGCCGATCACCGTGGCATGGACCGGCGCAAGCCGCCGGGCGATCAGGCTCGAATCCTTCAGCGAGCCGATGCGGATCGCAGCATCGAAGCGCTCGCCGATCAGATCGACATAGCGGTCGCTCGCCTGCACGTCGATCTCGAGCCGCGTATACCTCTGGGCCAGCTCGCCCAGAAGCGGCGCGACATGCTTGTTGCCGAAGGTCAGCGGCATCGAGAGTCGCAGCCGCCCGGCGACCCCGCCAGCCTGCTGCGCCACCGCCTCGCGCGCCTCGTCGAGCTCGGCCAGGATGCGCTCGCTGCGCGCCTTGAATTCCAGCCCCGCCTCGGTCGCACTCACGCCGCGCGTGGTGCGGCTGAGCAGGCGCGTGCCGAGCTCCTCCTCCAGCCGGCTGACTCGGCGGCTGACGATCGACTTCGCCAAGCCGAGGCTCTGCGCCGCCCGGCCGAAACCACCGGCCTCGACCACGGCGATGAAGCTGCGGATGTCATCGAGCTCCGACATAGGTGTTCCTCAGGCTGCAACAGCTTGGTGCCGATTATGCGAGTTCTGGTGCGATCCGTGAACCACTATCTTGCGGTGATCGAAATCACCCCTCCGAACAGGAAGTTCCATCATGGCTACCGTTCTCGTCCTCAACAGCAGCGCTTCGGGCGCCGATTCGGTCTCCAGGCAGCTGGTTCAGAGCACCGTCTCCCGGCTGCGTGCCCAGAACCCCGGCGTGCATGTCGTCGAGCGCGACCTCGACGCCAACCCCATCCCGCATCTGAATGCCGAGACCACTGCGGCCGTACGCGCCGGCATCACGGAGACCGCGGCGCAGCGCGAGGCGCTCGCCCTCTCCAACGCGCTGGTCGAGGAGCTGAAGGCCGCCGACACCATCGTCATCGGCGCGCCGATGTATAATTTCGGCATTCCGTCGACGCTGAAGAGCTGGTTCGACTACGTGCTGCGCGCCGGCGTCACCTTCCGTTACAGCGAAGCCGGCCCCGAGGGCCTGCTCAAGGGCAAGCGCGCCATCATCGTCGAGAGCCGCGGCGGCCTCTACAGCAGCGGCCCGGCCCAGGCGATGGACTCGCAGGAGCCGCATCTGCGCACCATGCTCGGCTTCGCCGGCATCACCGAGGTCACCTTCATTCGGGCCGAGAAGCTGGGCTATGGCGCCGAGGCGCGCGAGGAGGCGATCCGCAACGCCAACGCCGAACTCGCTCTCGTCGCCTGAGGACGTCGTTCGCAGAAAGCCCCGCATCGGTTGCCCGATGCGGGGCTTTCTGTCGTCTACATCGTCCACTCCAAGCGCCACCGAAGATGGGCTGACGGAAGCGCGGCGGCTCGGCGTAGCAACAGGATCAGTCGCCGCGACGCGCGGCGCGCGCCACGGCGGCGGCGACCCGCTCATGCCCTTGCGCCAAAACCGCCGTCGCCAGCCGGACATGCTCGGTCGGCTGTAGAGAGCACTTGCTGCCGGGCAGGACCGCGATGCCATGAGCAGCGAGCGTCACCAGCGCATATTGCTCGGATTCGACCGGAATCCAGATACACAGCCCATCCGTCTCCGGCATCGCGATGCCGTGTTCCGCCAAATGTCCCAGGAAGGTCCGCCGGCGCTCCGCATAGATCTGGCGCGCATTGGCGACGCTTTGCGTCGTCGCCGCATCGTCGAGCAGCCAGGCGGTGGCGGCCTGCAGCAACCGGCTCGTCCAGCCGGAGGAGAAGCTGCGATAGGACTGGATCTGGCGGATGACCTTGTCCGGGGCCGAAAGCACAGCGATCCGCAGGTCGGGGGCAAGCGATTTCGAGAAGGAGCGGATATGGACGACCCGCTCCGGCATGGTCGCGCCCAGGCTGATCGGCGGGTGGATGGAGACGTCGCCGACACCGTCATCCTCGATCACCAGGGTATCGCTGCCGGCTAGCACCGTCGCCAGTTCCTGCAGGCGTCGCGCACTGACATGCCGCCCAGTGACGGAATGGGTGCGCGGCTGGAACATGAAGGCGGCGGGACGCCGCGACAGCGCGGCCGCGAGCTGGTCGGGCAGCGGCCCCTCCGCATCGCAGCCGATCGGCAGGAGCTCGGCACCGAGATCCTCGATGATATCGAGGAGGCGCATCGCCGTGGGATCCTCGATCGCGACGCACGCGCCCGGCAGCACGGTCGCGTGCAGCACCGAATAGACCGCGTTGTAGCCGCCATTGGTGGCGAGGAAGGCATCGGGGGCATAGGGCCATTGCGGCAGTACGGCCTGCCGCAGCGCCGGCAGGATCGGCGTGCGCTCGTAGCTGTTGAGGTTCTCGGTTTCGGCCGCATGCGCCAGGGCCGCGCGCAGCGGCGGCAGCAGGCTGGCATCCGGGATGGCGAGCGAGAGGTCAAGGACATCGGGACCGAAATGGGCGACGCTGCCCATGCGGGCCGGGCGGGGCGTGGCGCTGTCGCCGCTGACCCAGGCGCCGCCGCGGCCGCGCCCCGAGACGATCTTCTGGCGCTTCAGCTCGCTCCAGGCTTCCGAGATCGTGCCGGGGCTGACGCCGAGGGTGAAGGCGAGGTCGCGCACGGTCGGCATCCTCGTGCCCACGGGCAGTGCGCCCGAGCGGATCAGCGCGCTGACCTCCAGCGCGATCCCGCGTGCGGTGTGTTGCGTCAAGCGGCTCGCCAGCCAGGTCGCGTCGGGTTCGGTGCTCATCGATTCTGAAATTAATGTTCAGGAACGTAATATCGATTGATCAGACCAAGTGAACATTTAATCTGCCGGATATTCAAGGCTTGGAACGAGGTATGCGTTGAAACCTGTCATCCGGCTGGCCCTGCGGGACTGGGACTTCATCACGCCGCTGCTGCTCGGCGACGTCGCCTCCGACCAATTCGAGCTCAAGATCGAGCGGCTTGCGGCGCTGCCGGACGATTTCGCCAGCGATACCCGCTTCGACGCCTCCGAGATTTCGTTCAGCCGCTACACGACCGGGAAAGCGCGGGGCGAGACCGGCGTCTTCGGCATTCCGAACTTCATCATGCGCGGCTTCCGGCATCGCTGCGTCGTCACGGCGGCGAAGAGCCCGCTGACGCGCTTCGAGGATCTGCGCGGCAAGCGCATCGGCATCGCCGGCTGGCAGGATTCCGGCAACACCTGGACGCGCGCTGCGCTGGCCGAGGCCGGGATCGGCATCGAGGATGCGTTCTGGGCCGTCAGCCGCCTCGCGGCGGGCCATCCGGTCACCGATCGCATCGGCCGTTATGCGCGGCCGGGCCGGATCGAGGCGCTGCCCGGCCAGCCGCCGCTGCTCGACCTGCTCGCCGCCGGCGAGATCGACGCCGTGTTGATGCCATTCATGCCCAACGGTTTCTTCGCGCCGGGCTCGGCATTCCGCGCCCTGCTGCCGGATGTCCGGGCGGCTGAGGTCGATTATTTCCGCAAGGTCGGCTTCGTGCCCGGCATGCACATCATCGGGCTCAAGCCGGAGCTTGTGGGGCGCGAGCCCTGGCTGCCGCAGGCCCTCAGCGACCTGCTCGACGAGAGCCTGCGCGTCTGGCTGGAGAAGCGCCGCCGCTATGCCGACACCAGCCCATGGCTGATCGACGAGCTCGTGCGCAGCGGGCATGATCTCCCGGCCGAGTGGAATGCGAGCGGCCTCGGCCCGAACCGGGCGATGGTGACGGCGTTCCTGGAACAGCTGCGGATCCAGGAACTCGCCGAGACCGACCTGACGCCGGAGACGCTGTTCCCGGCCGCCGGCGCTGGGGCCGAACAGGCTGCCTGAGCGCGAACCAATTTGAGAAATAACGAACAGGGGAATGCCGCCATGAAGACGATCGTGAAACTTGCCGGTGCCGTCGCGTTTTCCGTTGCGCTCATGCAGGGCGCGGCGCAGGCGCAGGATCAGTCGATCCAGATCCCGAAGCAGAAGGTCGACGAGGCCCTGCGCGCCAAGCTGCCGGAGACGATCCGCAGCGCCGGCAAGATGATCTCGGTCAACAACGGCTCCTTCCCCCCCTACGAGATCGTCACCGACACCAACAAGATGATCGGCGCCAGCGCCGATCTCTCCGAGGCGCTCGGGGAACTTCTCGGCGTCAAGATCGAGCATGCCACGGTCAACGGCCTCGCCTCGTCATTGAGCGGCATCGCCGCCGGCCGCTTCCAGTTCGCCATGGGCCCGATCGGCGACTTCAAGTCGCGCCAGGAGGCGAACGACTTCGTCGACTATGTCCGCGAATACGTGGTCTTCGCCGTGCAGAAGGGCAATCCGAAGGCCATCAACAGCCTTGAGGACAGCTGCGGCAAGAAGATCGCCGTGATGTCCGCCGGCTCGGCCGAGAAGGTCATCAAGGCACAGGCCGAGAAATGCGCTGCCGATGGCAAGCCGGCGCTGGAGGTGATGTCCTTCACCGATCAGCCGACCTCGATCCTCTCGGTGCGCTCGCGCCGAGCCGATGCGTTCTTCTCGTCGCAGGCGCCGCTCACCTACTTTGTACAGCAGGCGAAGGGCGATCTCGAGCTGGCGGCTATCGGCAAGGCGAACGGCTTCCAGGATCTGTTCCAGGGCGCCGTCGTGCCGAAGGGCTCGCCGCTCGGCGAGGTTCTGGTCGGCGGCATCAAGGCGCTGAAGGCCAACGGCACCTATGCCGCGATCTTCAAGAAATGGGGGATCGAGAACAACATGATCGACGAACCCGGCATCAACCGGTCGGCGAACTGAGCCCGAGCACAGAATGAGCAACGCAACGCAGGCGACGCCCGAGCGCGAACTGGCGCTACGCGACGTCGCCAAGGCGCACCGCCCGGTCGAGTGGGGACGCTGGCTGCTCTGGGCCTTCGTGCTCGCCGTCGCAGCCAACTTCGCCTGGATCGTCGCCTGGAATCCTAATTTCGGCTGGCCGGTGGTGGCGCAATGGTTCACCGCGGAGTCGATCCTGCGCGGGCTCTCGGTGACGCTCGGGCTGACGGTCGTCGCCATGGTGATCGGCGTCGCCATCGGGCTGGCGCTGGCCATCGCCCGGTTGTCGGAGGACCGCTTGTTCAGCGGCGTCGCCGGTCTCTACATCTGGTTCTTCCGCGGTACGCCTCTGCTGGTGCAGCTCATCTTCTGGTACAACCTCTCGACGCTGTTCCCCGAGATCTCGATCGCCATCCCCTTCGGGCCGACGCTCGTCAGCTGGCACACCAATGACCTGATCACGCCGATGACGGCGGCGATCGCCGGGCTTTCGCTGAACGAGGCCGCCTATATGGCCGAAATCATCCGAGGCGGCCTGATCTCCGTCGACAAGGGACAGGTCGAGGCGACCGACGCCTTCGGCATGACGCGGGGGCGGGCGCTGCGCCGCGTCATCATCCCGCAGGCGATGCGCTCGATCGTGCCGCCCACCGGCAACCAGCTCATCAGCATGATCAAGGCGACCTCGCTGGTCAGCGTCATCGCCATGGCCGATCTGCTCTATTCCGTGCAGGCGGTCTACAACCGCACCTTCGAGGTCATCCCCATGCTGATGGTGGCGGTGATCTGGTATCTCGCGATTACCTCGGTGCTGAATATCGGCCAGGGCTTCATCGAGCGCTACTACGCCCGCGGCGAGCGCGGCGCGACGCAGGCCAAACCCGTCATCGCGGAGCCGACGCCATGAGCCGCGACGCTATCAAGGCCGGGGCCGCGCCGCTGGTCAGCGCCCGCAACGTCCACAAATCCTTCGGCGCCAACGAGGTGCTGAAGGGCATCGACCTCGATGTCGCGCCCGGAGAGGTCGTGGTGATCCTCGGACCGTCAGGCTCGGGCAAGTCGACCTTCCTGCGCTGCATCAACCATCTCGAGGCGATCGATCGCGGCTCGATCATGGTCACCGGCGAGCAGATCGGCTACCGGCTCTCCGGCGAGCGCCTGATCAAGCTGTCGAACCGGGCGATCGCGGCGCAGCGCCGCCAGATCGGCATGGTCTTCCAGCAGTTCAACCTCTACCCGCATATGACGGCGCTGGAGAACATCATCGAGGCGCCCGTCGGCGTCCACGGTCACAGCCGCAAGGAGGCGACCGACTACGCCATGGAGCTGCTCGGCCGCATCGGCCTGACCGAGAAGGCGCATGCCTATCCGCGCCAGCTCTCGGGCGGCCAGCAGCAGCGCGTCGCCATCGCGCGGGCGCTCGCCATCCGTCCGAAGCTGATGCTGTTCGACGAGCCGACTTCCGCGCTCGACCCCGAGCTCGTCGGCGAAGTGCTGGCGACGATGCGCGATCTCGCCAGACAGGGGCTGACGATGATCGTCGTCACCCATGAGATCGGCTTCGCGCGCGAGGCGGCCGACCGTGTCGTCTTCATGGATGGCGGTGTCGTCGTCGAACAGGGGCCGCCGGGCGAGGTGCTCGCCTCTCCCAAGCATAGCCGCACGCGCTTGTTCCTGAGCCGCTTCATTCGCGAAGCGGTTTGAGGCGTGACGCCGCAGGAGCGCTGACGACAGCGCCAACGCCGGAAAAGCTCGCCGACAAAACGCCCTCAGAGACCGTTTGAGAATCCCCCGAGCCCTCATCCTTCGAGACGCTGCTCACGCGGCTCCTCGGGATGAGGGCCGGAGTTTCCAGACGGTCTCTCAGGCGATTTGGAGCGATCAAGTATTGGCAGTATAAACATACCGCGAATGCGGCGCGGTCGACGGGTCTGACGGAAGGATCACCTCTGTTTCTTGAGGAGTGTGTCCGATGGCATGCAGGGCCGTGATAGCATTGTCGATACTGGCCGTATGGCCTCATTCAGCCATGGCGGCCGGCGACACCGCCGCAGGCGAGAAGATCTTCCTGAGATGCCGGGCCTGTCACCAGATCGGCGAGACCGCGAGGAACGCCGTCGGGCCAAAGCTGAATGGCCTTTTCGGCCGCCACTCGGGCTCGATCGAGGGCTACAGCTATTCCCCCGCCAACAAGAACTCCGGCATCGTCTGGGACGAGCCGACATTCCGGGATTACATCAAGGCACCGCAGGCCAAGATCCCAGGCACCAAGATGACGTTCCCGGGCCTCAAGTCCGACCAGGAAATCGACGACGTCGTCGCGTTCCTCAAGCAATTCGATGCTGACGGAAAGAAAAAATAGCCGGTTCCCCTCCCGGTTTCGGCTGCGACCAAGCTGTTCTGCGGTGCAGTGTCGATTGACAACTCCCGCACGCAGGGCGACAACATGATGATGACTTTTGGCCGGAGACTTGACTGCCCCGTGACCCGGTCCGAAGTGTATGCCCCCGCTGGCGGCGCGTGATTGCCGAGGCGGGCCGAGGGTTCGGCGATGGCGAGCAGGAAGCACAAGGCTGAGCCTTCCACTCCGCTCGGCGGCGTTCGCGCCCGGCAGATGCCTTGCTCCACCCCCGATCGTATCGGCCTCGTTCGTTTCGAGCAGAGGATCCGGCCGGCCGCGGGCTGCAGCGTTGTTTCGATGTCGAAGATGAGTTCGTCTGCCTAGCGCTGCGGCGCATTTTCCTGCGCCGCAGCGTTGCCTTGCTCCTGTTCATCGCCGCCCTCGGCAAGGATGAAAAGGGATGGGTATCGCGGTCGTCCTGGCTCTGGTCGTGATCGGCTCGGTGGTCTTCCACTTCCTGAGTCCGTGGTGGTGGACGCCGATCGCCTCCAACTGGCGCTATATCGACGACACCATGATCATCACGTTCTGGATCACCGGCGCGGTCTTCACCGCGGTCGTGCTGTTCATGGCCTATTGCGTCTTCCGGTTCCGCCATCGCGAAGGCCGCCGCGCCGCCTACGAGCCGGAGAACAAGCGACTGGAATGGTGGCTCGCGATCGGCACGGGAATTGGCGTCGCAGCGATGCTGGCGCCCGGCCTCGTCGTCTGGCACCGGTTCGTCACGGTGCCGAAGGACGCTTCCGTCGTCGAGGTCGTCGGCCAGCAATGGCAATGGGCCTATCGGCTCCCGGGCGCGGACGGCCAGCTCGGCGCCACCGACATCGCCCAAGTCACGCCCGAGAACCCGCTCGGCATCGATCCGAAAGACCCGCGCGGGCAGGACGACATCGTCATTCAGGGCGATCAGCTCCACCTGCAGCTCGACAAGCCGGTCAAGCTGCTGCTGCGCTCGCTCGACGTGGTGCATGATTTCTACGTCCCGGAATTCCGGGCCAAGATGGACATGATCCCGGGCACAGTGACCTATTACTGGCTCACGCCGACACGCGCGGGCACCTTCGAGGCGCTGTGCTCCGAGCTGTGCAGCACCGGCCACACCTTCATGCGCGGCGGCGTCGTGGTCGAGCCCGAGAGCCAGTACCGCGACTGGTTGCAGCAGCAGAAAACCTTCGCCCAACTCCAGAGCTCAACGAGGACGCAGGCGAAAAACTAGGGATGAGCGAGGGGGCGAGCTCCGAACGGGGATTTCGTCCTGCGAGGCGTGGGAGATGGCCCGATGGTCGACGTGATGCACGGCGTCCCCGAACCGCTACCGGCGGCCGAGATCGACGATGTCGAGCTCTATCATCCGAGGAGCTGGATCACGAAATACGTCTTCTCCCAGGATGCCAAGGTCATCGCCATCCAGTATTCGAGCGTGGCGCTGGCGATCGGGCTGGTCGCGCTGGTCCTGTCCTGGCTGATGCGGCTGCAGCTCGGCTTCCCCGGCGCGCTGCCCTTCATCGACCCCGATCGCTACTACCAGCTCATCACCATGCACGGGATGATCATGGTGATCTATCTGCTGACCGCCCTCTTCCTCGGCGGCTTCGGCAACTATCTCATCCCGCTGATGCTCGGCGCGCGGGACATGGTGTTCCCCTATGTGAACATGCTGAGTTTCTGGATCTATTTCCTCGCCGTGCTCGTGCTCCTCGGCGGCTTCTTCCTGCCGGGCGGCCCGACCGGAGCCGGATGGACCCTCTACCCGCCGCAGGCGATCCTCGCCAACACGCCCGGCCAGCAATGGGGCATCATCGTGATGCTGTCATCGCTGATCCTCTTCATCATCGGTTTCACCATGGGTGGGCTGAACTACGTCGTGACGGTGCTGCAAGGGCGCGCCCGGGGCATGACGCTGATGCGCATGCCATTGACGATCTGGGGCATCTTCACGGCGACCGTCATGGCGCTGCTCGCCTTTCCCGCGCTCTTCGTCGGCGCCGTGATGATGCTGCTCGACCGGCTGATCGGCACCAGCTTCTTCATGCCGGCCATCATCGCGATGGGCGAGCCGCTGGCCTACAAGGGCGGCAGCCCACTGCTATTCCAGCACCTGTTCTGGTTCTTCGGGCACCCGGAGGTCTACATCGTGGCGCTGCCGGCCTTCGGCATCGTCTCCGACCTGATCAGCACCCATGCGCGCAAGAACATCTTCGGCTATCGCATGATGGTCTGGGCGCTGATCGCGATCGGCGCGCTCAGCTTCGTCGTCTGGGCGCACCATATGTATGTCAGCGGCATGTATCCCGCCTTCGGGTTCTTCTTCGCCACCACGACGCTGATCATCGCGATCCCCACCGCGATCAAGGTCTACAACTGGGTGCTGACCCTCTGGCAGGGCGATATACACTTCACCGTCCCGATGCTGTTCGCGCTCGGCTTCATCGTCACCTTCGTGAATGGCGGGCTCACCGGCCTGTTCCTCGGCAATGTCGTCGTCGACGTGCCGCTCTCCGACACGATGTTCGTCGTGGCCCATTTCCATATGGTGATGGGCGTCGCGCCGATCCTGGTGATCTTCGGAGCGATCTACCATTGGTATCCGAAGGTTACCGGGCGCATGCTCGACGATCGGCTCGGAAAGCTCCATTTCTGGGTCACCTTCCTCGGGGCCTATCTGATCTTCTTCCCGATGCACTATATCGGATTGATGGGCGTGCCGCGGCGCTATCACGAGATCGGCGGGATAGCCCTCGTTCCGTCGTCGGCGGCAACGCTGAACGAATTCATCACGGTCGTCGCGCTGATCGTCGGCGCCACCCAGCTCGTCTTCCTGTTCAATCTCATCTGGAGCCTCCGGCACGGCCGGCCCGCCGGCGGCAACCCCTGGCGCGCGACCACGCTGGAATGGCAGACGCCGCAGACGCCGCCCGCCCATGGCAACTGGGGCAAGACCCTGCCCGTGGTCTACCGCTGGCCCTATGACTACAGCGTGCCCGGTGCGGCGGAGGATTTCCTGCCGCAGAACCAGCCGCCGGATCCGCGGGCCGCGTGAGGAGATGTCGCCATGGGCGTGGTCCTCAGCTTCATCGTCGTCGTGGCAGCCTTCGCCGGCTGGTGGCTCTCGCGTCAACGCCTGACGGCAAAGCCCTGGCTCGAGGTCGGCGTGATCGGCGACGCGGCCGAGCCGACCTCGCCCATGACGGCGAAGCTCGGCCTCGGCACCTTCCTCGTCGTCGCCAGCTCGCTCTTCGCGCTTCTCATCAGCGCCTATTCGATGCGCATGAGCATGGCGGATTGGCGCGCGCTGCCGATGCCGACCGTGCTCTGGTTCAGCACCGGGCTGCTGATCCTGGCGAGCATCGCCCTGCACATGGCGGTGGTCGCCGCGCGTTGCGACGAGCCGGGCCCGCTCCGCTCCAGCCTTCTCGCCGCGGGCGTCTGCTCGCTCGCCTTCCTCTCGACGCAGGCACTGGCATGGCGTGAGCTTGTCGTCTCCGGCTATTTCGCCGCGACCAACCCCGCCAGCGCCTTCTTCTATCTGGTCACAGCCATTCACGGAGCGCATGTGCTCGGCGGGCTCGTCGCGCTTGGCCGAACCTCCGTCAGCGCCTTCGCTACGCCGAAGGACCTTGCACCGAAGATTCCGCGTGAGCTGACCCTCAGCGTCGAGCTCTGCGCCATCTATTGGCATTTCCTGCTGCTGGTCTGGCTCGTCCTGTTCAGCCTGCTGATGCGCTGGACCGACGACCTCATCGAGATCTGCCGGGGATTGCTGACCTAGAGCCTGGCCTCATGAGCTCCCATCGAGGAGGGGCCGATGAATGAGATTGCGCCGACTGCCGTAAACACGGACATCGCCCGCCCCACCGGCTGGCGCGGTATCGCGGCCGATTGGTCGTCCGATCAGCGGGCCTTCAAGAACGTCTCCTGGGGGAAGGCCATGATGTGGATCTTCCTCCTCAGCGACACGTTCATCTTCGGCACCTTCCTCATCTCCTACATGACGGTCCGAATATCGACGGTGGTGCCCTGGCCCAATCCGAGCGAGGTCTTCGCGCTCGAGATCGGCGGCCACCACCTTCCGCTGATCCTGATCGCGATCATGACCTTCGTCCTGATCAGCAGCAGCGGCACGATGGCGATGGCGGTCAATTTCGGCTATCGCCGCGACCGCAGGAAGACGGCGATCCTGATGCTCGCGACCGCTCTGCTCGGCGCGACCTTCGTCGGCATGCAGGCCTTCGAATGGACGAAGCTTATCCGGGAAGGCGTGCGCCCATGGGGGAACCCCTGGGGCGCCGACCAGTTCGGCTCCAGCTTCTTCATGATCACCGGCTTCCACGGCACTCATGTCACGATCGGCGTGATCTTCCTCCTCATCATCGCCCGCAAGGTCTGGCGCGGCGATTTCGACCAGGGTCGGCACGGCTTCTTCACGAGCCGGAAGGGTCGTTACGAGATCGTCGAGATCACCGGCCTCTACTGGCACTTCGTCGATCTCGTCTGGGTTTTCATCTTCGCGCTGTTCTATCTCTGGTGAGGTGGCGACATGGCACAGCCTGCAGCTCACAACGACGCGCAACAGCACCCGATCAGGCTCTACCTCGTGGTCTGGGTCTGGCTGTTCATCCTCAGCACCTGCTCCTACCTGGTCGATTATTTCGGCCTCGTCGGCTACCTGCGCTGGTCGCTGATCCTTCTCTTCATGATGTTGAAAGCCGGCCTGATCGTCGCGGTCTTCATGCATATGGCCTGGGAGCGGCTGGCGCTGACCTATGCGATCCTCACCCCGCCGCTGGCGCTCATCATCTTCGTCGGCATCATGATGTTCGAGTCGCACTACACGCTCTTCAGCCGGCTGACCTTCTTCGCGGCTGGCTCGTGACGCGAAGTTCCCGAACCCGGCCTGGATGTCTCTACCGCTGAAACACCTCCGGATAGGCAAAGAGACCGGGCGCACCGCCCGTGTGCCAGAAAACGACGGTCTCGTCAGGGCGGATGGCGCCGGTTCTGACAAGTGAAAGAAGTCCAGCCATCGCCTTTCCGGTATAGACCGGATCGAGGAGAATGCCTTCGGTGCGGGCAACCAGCTGGACGGCCTCGATCATCTCGGCGGTGGGCTGGCCATATCCCGGCCCCACCCGGGAATCATCGATCTCAAGAGCGGACATCGCGTCCCTCCGGCGATCCTCCAGACCGTAGATCTCCTGAACCAGCCCGGAGACGATGGCCCGCGCCTGCTCGGATGAGCGGGAGACGCTGATGCCGTGCACGCGCCAGGGCAAGCCGGCCTGCTCCACGCCGGCGAGAATGCCGGCATGGGTGCCGCCGCTTCCCGTCGGCAGAAGGATGCGGTCGATGCGGCAGCCTTCATCCTTCGCCTGGGCAGCCAACTCCAGAAGTGCGTCGCGATAGGCCAGGCTTCCAAGCGCATTCGAACCGCCGACCGGGATGAAATACGGCCTCCGTCCTTGCGCCGCCAGCCCTGCCATCGCCTCCTCAGCGGTCGCGGCACCGTCCTCGCTCGCGGCGAGGAGGCGAATTTCCGCGCCAAAGATCCCGTCGAGCAACCAATTCCCGTTGGTTCGATAGGCTTCGCCGCGATTTGCGACCGAGTCGGTCAACAGCAGCAGGCAGCCGAGGCCCTGCCGTGCCGCCGCCGCCGCGGTCTGGCGGGCGTGATTCGACTGGATGGCGCCCATGGTCACCAACATGTCGGCGCCGTGTTTCAGAGCATCGGCCACCAGATATTCAAGCTTGCGGGCCTTGTTTCCGCCGCCGGCAAAGCCGGTGCAGTCGTCACGCTTGATCCAGATCGACGGAGCCCGGCGATTGCCGCCGAGCGCGCTCGCAAGGCGCGGCAATCGCTCGAAGGGCGTCGGCAGCATCGCGAGCCGGATCGTGTCGTGGCGGTTCATTCGAGCAAGCTCCCGGTATCTGGACGGCATAGGCGATACCATACTGCCGGAATGGAGATTGGCTGGGTCCGCCGCCGCATGCCGGATGCGCGCCTTCGACGCAGCGGCATGCCCATGGCGACACCTCAAACATCTGCGTGCGTCGCCATGCCTCCCCTTGATCGTCTTCTACCCCACCAGCGATCGCGCGATATACCGGCATCACCGGTAAACAAGGGTGCCGGAGGCGGGATATCCATCGCAGGGGTCGATGGGCAAATATCGACCACGAACAATGAGCAGCCGCGGCACGCCGACGCGATGCGAATGAATGACCTTGCCGCCTCGGTCTCCGCCCTCCTGCAAAATCCTGCATTGCCGAAGCGGCGGGGATCGGCTATCCAGCGTTCACGGTTAGCGCCCGTAGCTCAGCTGGATAGAGCGTTGCCCTCCGAAGGCAAAGGTCACACGTTCGAATCGTGTCGGGCGCGCCAGTATTTTCCGGCCTTTGCAGCATTGCCGGCGTGTGACTTTCATCGGTTTGGGACAGTTTTGGGACAAGTCGCTTCTTCAGCGGATGTCTCATGCCGCGATGCGCAGGGCCAAACGATGGGCAGCATCCAGCAGCTCGCCATGCGGCACGACCGCTGAAACCAGCCCAATAGTCTTGGCTTCGTGCGCCGCTACCGCCTCGCCGGTGAGGGCCATCTCACAGGCTTTGGCGAAACCCACGATTCGCGGCAGCAACCAAGCTCCGCCATCTCCCGGGATCAGGCCGAGTCTGACGAAGTTCTCGGCGAAGCTTGCCTTTTCGGAGGCGATGCGAAGGTCGCACATTAATGTCAGGTCGCAGCCCGCTCCAATCGCCGGCCCGTTGACCGCCGCGATGACAGGGATTTCGAGTGCTTCGAGCGCCAGGGGCAGCTTCTGGATTCCGCTGCGATAATTGCGTCGCGTTCGCACCGGCAGCCGATCGTTAAGGCCGCCGCCGCTGCGCATCTTCTTGAGGTTGCCACCGGAAGAGAAGGCCGTGCCGGCTCCGGTCAGGATGGCGACACGGGCAGCCGGATCGGCCTGGAGCCGGTCGAAGGCGGCAAGCAGCGCTGTGACTATATCTTCGTCCGAGATCGGATTACGGAGCTCGGGCCTGTTCAGGGTCAGAGTGACGATTCCCTGACGAGCATCCTGGTAGAGAACCCCGCTTCTGTCATTTTGCGCCACGCTGAACTGCTGAAATGAGTGAAGGAAAGATCGTCAGCCGGCCATCATCTTGCGTGGCAGCCAGAGTATGATCTCGGGCCACGCGACCAGCACCGCGATGATGACGATGTGGGCGATGAAGTGCGGCAGCGAGCCGCGGAAGATCTCCTGTACCGGCCGCCCCGAATAACGCGCCACGACGAAGCAGTTGAGCCCGATCGGAGGCGTTATCATCCCGACCTCGGCCGTGACGATCTTGATGATGCCGAACCAGAGCGGATCGAAGCCGAGCACCTTGATCAGCGGCAGCACGATCGGCACGGTCAGGACCAGGATGGCGATCTGGTCCATGAACATCCCGAGGACGATGTACCCGCACAGAATGATCGCGATGATCAGCCAGCGCGAGACCTCTAGCGCGCCCACCCAGCCGACAAGCGTCTGCGTGACCTGGGTCAGCGTGAAGAAATAGCCGAAAATCTGGGCACCGAGCAGGATCATCACGATCATGCAGGTGCCGTTCGCGGAACGGCGCAGGACGCGCACCAGCGCCGGCAGCGTGACCTTGCCGTACCAGGCTGCGATGGCAAGAGCGCCGGCGGCGCCGAGTGCCGAAGCCTCTGTCGGCGTGGCGATGCCGGTATAGATGACGCCGGTCACCGCCCCGAACAGGACGACCATCGGGCCGACGACCCTAAGCCAGGCGATCTTCTCGCGCCAGGGGACGGGTTTTGCAGGCGGGGCACGGGAGGGATCGAGCAGCACCAGCACATAGACCGTCGCCATGATCGTGAGCATGACGAGGATGCCGGGTATGATGCCGCCGATCAGCAGCGCACCGATATTGACCTCGGCGAGCAGCCCGAAGATCACGAGCGCGACGCTGGGCGGGATCAGCATCGCGAGCGTGCCGGAGATCGCGACGACGCCGCCCGCCATCGCCGGCTCGTAGCCCTGCTTGAGCATCGCCGGCAGGCTCGTTGCCGACAGCGTGGCTGCCGACGCCGTGCTCGTCCCGCAGATGGCGCCGAAGCCGGCGCCGGCGAGCGCCGTCGCCATAGCGAGGCCGCCGCGCACCCGCCCCATCCACGCTGCCGTCGCGCGGAAGAGATCGTCCGCGACGCCGCTGAGGAGCACGAGTTCCGCCATCAGCAGGAACATCGGGATGGTGATGAGCTCATAGGCTCCGACGGTCGAAAGCGGAGCCGTCTCGAGGATGCCTGAGAGCATCGACATGCCGCCGACCAGCCAGAGGCCGAGGACGCCCGATGCGATCATGGCGAAGCCGACAGGCGTGCCGATGGCGAGCAGGAAGAACAGCACGCCCAGTCCGATGGCGACGATCATTCGAAATGTTCTCCCTCGCCATGCCCGATCCTGACCGGCACGACCTCACGCCCTGTGGCGAGGCTGAGCAACTGGGCGATGAACTGGACTGCGAGCCGCAGCGTCATGAGCCCGCAACCGAGCGGCACCAGCGCCAGCGAAGGCCAGGTCGGCCAGGGTATGGCGCCCGACAGCACATCGCGCGATGCATAGGCATCGATCGTCCTCAGCGCGCCGAAATAGGTGATGAGCGCGAAGACGAGCGCGCCGATCGCCGTGGTGAGGAGTTCGGTCAGCCGGATCGCAGGCGGCGGAAAGCTCTGCTGCAGGATGTCGACATTGACGTGCGCTCCCTCGGTATAGGCGGCCGACAGCGAGAGGAAGAAGACCGCGGCGACGAGATAGAGCGAGATCAGATCATAGGCCCAGGACAGCGGGCTGTGGAAGAAATAGCGCATGATCACATCGCAGAAGACGATCAGCATGATCACGAACATCGCGGCGGCGGACAGCCAGCCGAGCACATCCTCGATGGCGGACAGCGCGCGCAGGATCGGCTTCATCTGAACTCCTTTCGGTGAACGCGGACGGTGTGGGCTTCTCCACACCGTGCGCGGCGCATCAGCCGCCGGCCTGCTTCTTCAGAAGGGCCCGGAACTCTCTGAGCACCTCGCTGCCCTTCTTGCCGCGCCCATCGAGACCCCGGGCCCATTCGTCGCCGACGGCGCTGAGCTTGCCAGCGATGCCGGTATGCATCGCGGCCGGCAGCGGGGCGAAGGTGACGCCGGATGTCTTCAGCTTCTGCCGGGTCTCGTCGTCCTGGCGGTCGACCTCGGCGCAGGCGCTCTTGTTGACCGCGTCCGCTGCCTCGGTCATGGCCTTCTGGGTCTCGGGCGCGAGCTTGTTCCAGGCCGCGTCGCTGATCGAATAGGCCACGATGAAGCTGCCGAAATTCTCGCCTTCCGTCGAATACTTCACCAGCTTGTCGACGTTGTAGGAGATCACGCTGTCGAGCGGGAACAGAACGCCATCGAGCGTGCCGCGGGAGAGCGACTCGTAGGTGTCCGGCGCGGCCATGCGTACCGGCGTCGCACCGATGCTGCGCAGGGTCAGATCCTGCGCACCGCCCGTCGTGCGCAGCTTCAGCCCTTTCAGGTCCGCATCGGATGCCACAGGTGCCTTCACCGTCAGGATCTGATAAGGCGGCAAGGCGACGGCGAGCAGCAGCTTGATCTTGTTGGGCGCGTAGTCCTCGGCCGCGACGAGCCCGTTGCGTGCCGTTTCCAGATAGGCTTTCGTGCCCTCGCAAGCCGTGGTGAAGCCGCCCGGCAGCATCGCGACCTCGGAGGCGACCATCTTGTCGGAGACATAGGCCGGCGCGACATAGCCGATATCGACGACACCGGTCTGGGTCAGCTTCAGCATGTCGGCCGCCTTGCCGATCTGCTGGCTCGGGAAATAGTCGAAAGTGATGCCTCCGTTCGTGCGCTTGGTGACCTCAGCCATCCAGGGCTGAATGATCAGCTTCACGAGGTAATGACCGGCGGGGAAGGAATCCGCCACGCGCAGCTTGCGGGTTTCCGCCTTGGCGGAAGCGCTCAGCACGCCGAGCGCGGTCGCGGCAACGCACGCCGCCGTCAGGGACCTGTTCATGTTTTTTCCTCCGTCTCGAATGGAAGGCGCGTTGCAGCCGCGCTCTTGAGGTGGGTGGGTTCAATCGGCCTGCCGGCGCAGCTCCGTCTTCAGGATCTTGCCGTAGGAGTTCTTCGGCAGGGCGTCGAAGAAGCGGTAGTGCTTGGGCTTCTTGAAGCGAGCAATGTGTGCCCCGCACAGGGCGTCCAGCTCCGCAGTGGCGACGGAGGCGCCTTCATGCAGGCTGAGCGCCGCAACGACCTCCTCGCCCCAATCCGGGTGCCGGCGCCCGAAGACCGCGACTTCCGCGACGGCCGGGTGCAGGAGCAGCACCTCCTCGACCTCGCGCGGATAGATGTTCACGCCGCCGGAGATGATCACGTCCTTGGAACGGTCCTTCAGCGTCAGCAGGCCATGCTCGTCGAGCGAACCGAGATCTCCGGTATGGAGCCAGCCGTCGCGCAGCGCCGCCGCGGTCGCCTCCGGATTGTTCCAGTATCCGCTCATGACGCTGTCGCCGCGGACCAGCACCTCGCCGATCTCGCCCGCAGGCAGGGTCGCGCCGTCATCGCCGGCGACCCGCAGAGAGACGATGGCCTGTGCGTAGCCGACGGAGCCGAGCCGGTGATCGAGCATACCGTCGCCCACATCCTCGTGAAGGCTGCGCGGCAGCACCGTGATCGTCATCGGGCTTTCGCCCTGCCCGTAGATCTGGACGAGGCGCTGGCCGAAGACCTCGAGCGCATGCCGGCTGTCCTCCACATACATCGGACCGCCGCCATAGATGATCGCCTTCAGGCCCRCACGCTCGGCATCGCCGATGACGCCGGCACTCATCAGGCGGGTCACGATCGTCGGCGCGGCGAAGAAGGCGCAGCCCCGATAGCTGCGCAGCAACGAGGCGAGTTCGGCCGGGTCGAACCGGCCGCTCTCGGGTACCACCTGGGCGGCCATGCCGGCGACATGCGGCAGGGCATAGAGGCCCGAGCCATGCGAGAGCGGCGCCGGGTGCAGGATGCAGTCTCCCGGCGAAACCGTATCCACCTCCGCTAGATAGCCCAGCGTCATCGCCCGCAGGTTGCGGTGGGTCAATACCGCCCCTTTCGAGCGCCCTGTCGTGCCGCTGGTGTAAAACAGCCAGGCCGGATCTCCGGCGGCGACATCGCGCTCGGCTGCTTCATCCGACTGCGCGAGCGCGCGATGATCCCGGCTGCCAATGGCGACGACCGGGGGCTGGCGCTGCTGTATGAAGTCCAGCGCTTCCGAAACCGTGCCGGCGAGATCCGCAGTGACGAAGACGAGGGCCGCAGCGGAATCGTCGAGGATATGCGCGATCTCCCTGGCATGGAGCTTCGCGTTCACCGGCACGCAGACGAGCCCGGCTCGCCAGCAGGCGAAGAGCAGCGCCAGATAGTCCGGGCAGTTGCGCATAACCAGCGCGACCCGGTCACCGGGCCTCAGGCCGTGATTTTCGACGAGCCCTCCCGCGAGCCGTGCCGCCAGCGAGCCCCATGCCGCATAGCACCAGACCGGCGCGGTGCCGTCGAAGACGGCGATGCGCCCGGGTGTCAGCTTGGCGGCGCGGCCGAGGAGAGATGCGATGTTCATGCGTCATAGCCCCAGATAGGCCGCGCGAACCTGAGGATCGGCCAGCAGCTCGGCCGCTTCTCCGCGCAGTACGATCTCGCCCTGGCGCAACACATAGCCGTCGTCGACCGAGCGCAGGCTGAGCTGGACGTTCTGCTCGACCAGAAGCAGGCTGAGCCCCTCCCGGGTGAGCGTGCTCAGGACCTCGAAGATTTCGGCGACGACCTTGGGGGCGAGGCCGATCGAGGGTTCGTCGAGGACGAGTAGGCGCGGCCGCGTCATCAGCGCCCGGCCGATCGCGACCATCTGCTGCTCGCCGCCGGAGAGTGTGCCGGTGCGCTGGCTGGAGCGTTCGCGCAGGCGCGGGAACAGCCCGTAGACCCGATCGAGCCCCTGTTCGCGATGTTCCTTCGCATGTCCGAAGGTGCTGGCGGCGACGAGGTTCTCCTTCACCGTGCAGTCGGGGAACAGCATCCGCCCCTCCGGCACGGTGCCGATGCCGGCCCGCGTCCGGTCGGACGCCTTCATCGTGCCGAGGACGCCGTCGTCCCAGGCGATCGTTCCGGCGCGCGTGGGCAGCAGGCCGTTGATCGCCTTGACGATCGTGCTTTTCCCGGCGCCGTTGGAGCCGATCAGCGCGACGCGCCGGCCGCTTTCGATGGTCAGGTCGATGCCGCGGATGACATTGGCCTTGCCGTATCCGGCGGCGACGCCTTGCAGGACGAGGCGACTCACGACACGGCACTCCCGAGATAAGCTTCCTGCACCTGGACATCGGCCAGCACCGCGCGGGTGGCGCCGCTGGCGAGCATCTCGCCGAAATTGAGCACGATCGCGTTTCCGCAGAGCTCGCTGATGATCGGCACGGAATGCTCGACCATCATGATGGTGATCCCCTCCGCGTTGATCCGCCGGATCTGTTCGCAGAGCGCGGCCGCCTCCGTCGCGGTGAGGCCCGCCAGCATTTCGTCGAGCAGCAGCAGGCGCGGTTCCGTTGCGACGGCGCGCGCGATCTCGAGACGACGCATCTCGGCGACGCTGAGCCGCTCGGCGTCGAGATCGGCCAGATGCGTCATGCCGACCCGCGCCAGCGCGAGCCGCGCGTGCTGTTCGGCGGCGGCGGATGCCTGGTGGCAAGCGAAGGCGGCGACCTTGACGTTCTCCAGAACGGTCATGCCGTGGAAGGGGCGCACGATCTGGAACGTCCGAGCGAGGCCGAGCCGGCAGATCTCGTGCGAGCGCAGGCCGTCGATGCGACACCCGTCGAGATGCACCGTGCCGGTGGACAGCGGGAGCAGGCCCGACAGGCAGTTGAACAGGGTCGTCTTGCCGGCGCCGTTCGGCCCGATGATGCCGAAGATCTCGCCGGGCATCACTGCGAAGCTGACATCGGACACCGCCTTCAGCCCGCCGAACGACTTGCCGAGCCCGGTGACGGCAAGTAGTGGCTGCTGCTGGCTCACGGCGCGGCCTCCATGGCAACCGTCTCCCCGGCCGCTTCCCGCCTCTCTGGAAGAACGCGCCGGAGCCGCGCGTTCAGCACACCTCCGAGCCCCTGCGGCAGCACCAGCGCCAGCACGATCATCAGCAGTGCATAGGCGACGATGTTGACGCCATGGAAGCTGGAGCCGAGATAGGTCCGGAGCAGCTCGCCGGCCGGGATCAGCAGGGCGGCGCCGAGCAACGGCCCCCAGAGCAGCCCGAGGCCGCCGATGATGCCGAAGACCAAGAGCTGGATCGAGAGTTCGACGCCGAGCGTCGAGCGCGGATCGACGAAGGCGAAGGTGTTGGCGAAGATTGCGCCGCCCAGCGCGGTCAGCGCGGCGCTGAGTGCGAAGACCAGCAGCTTGTAACGCATCGCCGGCACGCCGAGCGCTTCGGCCGCTCCTTCGTTGTCGCGCAAGGCACGCCAGTAATAGCCTGGCCGGGCCGTCAGGAATGCCTGGGAGAGGAAAAGCGTCACGGCGAGAAAGGTGACGACGATCAGTCCATAGGGCCACTTGTGATCGAATTGCAGATAGCGCAGCGTTTCGGATGAAGAGGGCAGCATCATGCCGTCCGACCGGCCGAGCCAGAGCGTGGCCGAGACGAGCAGGAACGCCACCTCGCTGAAGGCGAGCGTGGCGATCGAGAAGAAATAGCCCCGCAATCCGTAGCGGAAGCAGAGCAGGCCGATGAAGAGCGCGCTCGCGACCGCCAGCAGCACGCCGATGGGCCAGGTCGCGAGCGGTCCGAGCCCGAAGCCGACCTGGCCAAAGGCGACGGTGTAGGCACCGATGCCGAAAAACAGCGAATGACCGAGCGAGACCAGACCGGTGAAGCCCGCCATCAGATTCCAGGCGACCGCTACGGTGCCGATCAGCCCGACCATGATGAAGATTTCCATGAAATACGGGTCGGTGAGGCTGACGCCGAACCCGGCGATCGCAAGCAGCGTCGGCACCAGCGCCGGAAGGAAGCGGCGGAGCATCAGCGCGACCCTCCGGCCGGGACGAGGCCTTCCGGCCGCAGCAGCATGACCAGAATCAACAGCGCGAAGGGCACGGCGGCTGCGACCGACGCCGTCAGCCAGGACGCGGCGATACTCTCGGCGATGCCGACCAGCAGCGCTCCGATCAGGACGCCGCCGAAGGAGCCCATGCCGCCGACGATGACGATGACGAAGGCCTTCAGCGTGAAGAGCTGGCCGACGTGCGGATTGACGTAGAGCGCCGAGACCATCAGCGGTCCGGCTACGCCGAGCGTGCCGAGGCCGATCGCCATCGCCCAGCGATAGGTGCCGCCGATATCGATGCCGGATAGCGCGGCGCCGTCGCGCGACTGCGAGACGACGCGCATAATCAGGCCGAGATCAGTCTTGCGCAGGACGACGTAGAACAGTCCGAGCAGGGTGACGGAGGCGAGCGCGGCGATCGCCTGCGGCATCTGGATCAGCACGGGGCCGAGCCAGATGCTCGCGGTGGACCGCTCCTGCGTCACCAGCAGGTTGTCGGCCTTGAAGACGACGAGCGCGAGGTATTGCAACAACAGCGACAGGCCGAGCGTGACCGCCATCTGATTGATTTCCGGCACCTTGAGCGCAGGGCGGATCAGGCCGCCGAAAAGCACATAGCCCATCAGCATCAACACCGGAGCGACCAGGAAGACGGCCAGGATCGGGTCGATCCCCAGGAAGGTGAAGGCGAGGTAGCCGCCATACATGGCGAGCATCAGGAACTCGCCATGGGCGAAGTTGACGATGCGCATGACCCCGAAGACCAGCGTCAACCCCACGGCGACGAGCGCATAGATCGCCCCGTTCGTGAGCCCGCTGAGCAGGGCCTGGAGAAATATGGTCGTCGACATGCGGCTCCTCATGCACCGCGCGATCGCCTTGTGGCACTGGCGCGGCGGCTTGTGACGGGTCGGCCGGTCAGCCCTTGATGGGTTCTGGCGGACGGACGGCGACGGCTTCGGGCCAGACGGTAACGAACTTGCCGTCGATGGCCTGGACGATGACGCAGGTAGCCGGCGACTGCCCCTGCTCGTCGAAGGAGAGAACGGGGGCCGGCAGCACCGCGGCGGGCCCGTCCGTGATCTTCAGCGTGGTCAGTGCTTCGCGAATCGCGTTGCGGTCGGTCGATTTGGCGGCATCTGCGGCGAGTGCCAGCGCGTAGGTCGCGACAAAGGCCTGGGCCTGGTTGCTGAGCGGCGTCTCACCCGGATGAGCTTCTGCGAAGGCCTTGACGAAGGCCAGGCTCGCGGGCTTGTTCAGGTCGGGCGACCATTCGACGACGCCGAAGGTCCGGTCGCTCGGCTTGCCGGCGGCAAGCACCGTCTGGTTCACATGCGCGCCGCCGAAGCCGACATAGAGCGGCCGGAAATTCTGGGCCGCCAGGGCGCGCAGTAATACCGTCGAATCCTCGGCATAGGCGCAGGTCAGCAGCCCTTCGGCCCCACTGGTGCGCAGCTTGGTGGCGATGGTGCTGAAATCGGGAGTGCCGGTGCGGAAGGTCTCGTCCGTCAGGATCGGATAACCGCGTCCGGGCATGACCGAGGTGTAGTTGCTGCGCACCGCCTGGCCGGCGGGCCCGTCTTCGGTTGCGAGCGCGATCTTGCCGACCGAAATACCCTTCGATTTCTGGTAGTCGAGGAAATCGGCGATATAGCCGCCGAACCATTTCGCCTTCACCGCCGTCCGGAAGACGTATTTCATGCCCTGTTCGGTCAAGGCGTCATTGACCGCGCTGGTGATCATGAAGGGCGTGCGGTTGCGCTCGGCGATCTGCGCGGCGGGAATGGTCGTCGCCGAGGCCCAGGCGCCGGTCAGCGCGCTCACCCGTTCGCGGCTGATCAACCGCTCCGCCTCGGCCCGCGAGACCTCGGGCTTCGACTGGATGTCGGTGACCAGCAGCTCGACCTTGGCGCCTCCGAGCGATTTCAGGCCGCCCGCGTCGTTGATCATCTTGGCGGCGAGCTGATGCGCCTTGAGCATGCGGATGCCGTCCGAGGCGTGAACGCCGGTGGTGGGCACCAGCACGCCGATCTTCAGCGCGTCCGTCGCGGCATGGCCGCGGGACGGAATGATGGCCGGCATGGCTATCGCCGCCCCCATCAGCAGCGTCTGCCTGCGGTCGATTCCTGATTTCGTCATGGTTGCCTTCCCTCCCTGGTGAATACGGCGACGGATTCTTCCGCCCGTTGCCGTTCTGGTTGTTCAGCTCATGGGCACAGCACCGCACGGCCGACGAAGCGGCCCTCGCGAAGACCGATCAGAGCCTCGTTGGCGTTCTCGAGCGGCAGCCGCGTCACCGGAATCGGTGAAATCTTGCCGGCGCGGGCCAGCGCGAGGAGCTCGCGTAGTTCGGCGAGGTTGCCGACCAGGCTGCCCTGTATGCGGGCCGCCTTCATCGGGATGAGCGGCAGCGACCAGGGTGCCGTGCCTCCGAACAACCCCACGATCACCATCGTCCCGCCCTTGGCGAGGGCATCGAAACCCAGCGCGGCCGATGTCTCGTTCCCGACGAGGTCGATCACAGACGGGGCGGAGCCACCGACGGCCTCGGCGATCTGTGCCAGGGCATCGGGCGCGGCGCCGTCGATGGCCGCGAGCGCTCCCGCTTCCAGGGCCGAGCGCCGCTTGGCCGGGTCGAGATCGACGAGAACGGCGCCGACGCCGCCGAGGGCGCGCAGGATCTGGATGCACATCAGCCCCAGGCCGCCGGCTCCAATCACCAGGACGGGCTGGCGCTCGATCTGGTCGCCGAGCTTTCTGAGTGCGCTGTAGGTGGTGACGCCGGAACAGGCGAGCGGAGCCACCTGCGCAGGGTCCAGATCGCCGATTGGCAGGAGATAGCGGGCATCCGGCACGCGCAAATATTCGGCATAGCCGCCGTCGCGGTGGACACCGAGATAGCCGGCCTTGGCGCAGTAGTTCTCGAAACCGTCCCGGCAAGTCTGGCACTGACCGCAGCCGATCCAGGGATAGGCCAGGCATCGTTCGCCCAGCGCGACGCCCTCGGCGTCCGGCCCGAGAGCGACAACCTCTCCGACCGTCTCGTGGCCCATGGTGATCGGCAGTGCGACGCCGCGGTCCCGGAGCGAGAGCTTGCGCCCGGAGCCGAGATCGTAGCCGCCTTCCCAGAGATGGATGTCGCTGTGGCAGACGCCTGCCGCCTTGACCCGGATGACGACCTCGCGGCCTGTCGGGACCGGTTGTGGCTTCTCGCCGGCGGCGAGCGGAGCGCCGAACTCTTCGATGCAGAAGAAGCGCATGCTGTCCCCCTTGCGCTCAGCGGGCCGTGAAGCCGCCGTCGACCGGCAGGGCCACGCCGCTGACGAAGGACGCGTCGTCGGATGCCAGCCAGAGCGCGGCATGGGCGATCTCGTCCGGGCGGCAGAGCCGTCCGAGGGGCACGGCTGCGAGCAGCTTCTTCTCGTTCGCGGCCGCCTCGGCCGGATCGCCCGAGCGGCTGGTGAAGTTGAACGCCATCGGCGTATCGGTGAGGCCCGGGCAGATCACGTTCACGCGGACCTTGTCGGGTGCGAATGTCTGCGACAGCGACTTGGTCAACCCGACGACGGCGAACTTGGCCGCCGAATAGACCGGGCTGAACATCGAGCCGACGAGCCCCGAGACCGACGCCGTGAAGATCAGCGAGCCGCCTCCGCGCTTGCGCATGTGCTTGATGACCTCGCCGGCGGCGAGCGCTGCCGAATCGATGTTCAGCGCCATTGCCCGGTCATAGGCCGACAGATCGAGGTCCTCGATACCGGCGGGGCCGGGAATGCCGGCATGCGCCCACATGACGTCGATGCCGCCAAGGCGCGCCGCCGCCTCGTGAACGGAGGAGCGCATCACCTCCTGTCGGGAGAGGTCCGCCTGCAGCGTCTCGACGTTTTGGCCTCTCGCCTTCGCTTCCGTGGCGAGGCGCGCCAGGGCCTCGGCGTCGACGTCGATCGCGACGACCTTGGCGCCTTCGCGCAGGAACAGCTCGACCCCGGCCTTCCCCATCCCCGATGCCGCCGCGGTGATGACGGCAAGCTTGCCCGCAAGACGCATGGTCGTTTCCTCCGGCTGTTCTATTGTGCGTAGGCATCCGGGAACTGGCCGGTCGTGCTGACGACCGTGGTCCGCGTTTCCAGGAAGTTGTCGAGCGCTTCGAGCCCGTTCTCGCGCCCCCAGCCGCTGCCCTTGAAGCCGCCATAGGGCGTCGACCAGCGGATGTAGCGGTAGGTGTTGACCCAGACGATGCCGGCCTGGATGCGCGCGGAGACGCGGTGCGCCCGCCCGACATCGCTGGTCCAGAGGCCGGCGGTCAGCCCATAGGTCGTGTCGTTGGCGATCTCGACCGCCTCTTCCTCGCCGGAGAAGGGGATGAGCGAGGCGACGGGTCCGAAGATTTCCTCGCGGGCGATCCGCATGTCGTTGGCGACATTGGCGAAGACCGTCGGGGCGACGAAGAAGCCTTTCGCCAGCGCGCCGTCGGACAGCCGCTTGCCGCCGGCAACTAGCTCGGCCCCCTCGGACTTGTCGATGTCGATATAGGACAGTGTCTTGTCGAGTTGCTCGACATGGGCCTGCGGGCCCATATGCGTGGTCTCCTCGAGCGGCATGCCGACGCGGACCTTCGTGGCGCGCTCGGCGAAGGCGCCGACGACTCGGTCGTAGATCGGTCGCTCCACGAGCACGCGAGAGCCGAGCGCGCAACTCTGGCCGCAGACCGCCCAAGCCGATGATGTCGCCGCGTTGACGGCCTGCTCGACATCAGCATCGGCGAAGATGATATGAGGCGCCTTGCCGCCGAGCTCGAAGGAGAAGCGCTTCAGATTCTCGGCGCCGTTGCGCAGGATCGTCTTGGCCGTGCGGCCCTCGCCGGTGAAAGCGATCTTGTCGACGCCCGGATGGGCGACGAGATGGGCGCCGGCATCGTGCCCATTGCCCGGTACGACATTGAAGACGCCCGGCGGGAAGCCGGCTTTCTCGATCAGCCCCGCGAGCTCCAAGGCCGTGACAGGTGTTTGCTCGGCCGGCTTCAGCACGATGGTGCAGCCGGCGGCGAGAGCCGGCGCGACCTTCCAGGTCGTCGTCAGCATCGGCGCGTTCCAAGGCGTGATCGCACCGACCACGCCGACCGGTACGCGGGTGGTGAAGCAATGCACCGAGTCGTCCATCGGAATGGTGCGGCCGGAAATCTTGTCGGCGAGCGACGCGAACCACTGGTACCAGTGGTGGTGTGCGCCGACATCGCTGCGCGCTTCGCGGATGGCGCGGCCGGAATCCCGCGATTCCAGCACCGCCATCTCGCCGGCGAAGTCGCGGTAGAGGTCGGCTAGGCGCCGCAGCAGTGCCGCGCGTTCCCAGCCGGGCATGCGGCGCCACGGCCCCTCGAAGGCTTCGCGCGCCGCCGCGACGGCGCGATCGATATCGCACGGTCCGCCGAACGCGACCTCGGCCCAGGGCAGCCCCGTCGCCGGATCGATGCTTTCGACGAGCCCGCCATCCAGCGGCGCGACCCATTCCCCGCCGATGAAGAGGCGATCGTAGCGGCGCAGGGAACCCTCCTGCGTATGCGGGCGCAGTCCGGAGTTCAACGCGACGGTCACGAGCGCCTCCTGTTCATGAGCTTGGCGAATGTGTACACATCCATGAATTCAAGTGTCAACTGGTTGCGAGAGGCGCGAAAAAGCACATCGCTGGGGTTATCATATTGATATTCAATAATTATTCCATGTTTAACTCGGTAGGAATTGACCT
The DNA here is from genome assembly GCF_056395485.1 of Allobosea sp. 10L417. Taxonomy (NCBI): domain Bacteria; kingdom Pseudomonadati; phylum Pseudomonadota; class Alphaproteobacteria; order Hyphomicrobiales; family Alloboseaceae; genus Allobosea; species Allobosea sp. 10L417. Next base: position 41,318 of record NZ_JBFTJP010000015.1, on the reverse strand, counting down.
TGCATCGCAACAAATCGTCGCTGCATTGCAGCAGTAATTTGGCCTTTTCTGAATAAAAAATCTCTGTATATGAATTCGAAGCGAGCCGTCGAAGCTCGGAAAGGATGAGGCATGGGTCCGCTCGAAGGCATCAAGATCATCGACATGACGTCGGTTCTGATGGGTCCCTACGCGACTCAGATGCTGGGCGACATGGGAGCCGACGTCATCAAGGTCGAAGCCCCCGACGGGGACGTCACGCGGCAGATCGCCCCCTCGCGCAATCCGGGGATGGGCGCGATCTATCTCAACGCCAACAGGAACAAGCGCAGCATCTGCCTCGATCTCAAGCAGGACGCTGGCCGGGAGGCCCTGCTCCGGCTGGCGGGCGACGCTGATGTATTGGCTTACAATATCCGCCCCCAGGCGATGCGGCGGTTGGGGCTTGGCTACGAGACGCTGGCGGCCCTCAATCCGCGCCTCGTCTATGCCGGCCTCTTCGGCTTCGGCCAGAGCGGCCCTTATGCCGCCAAGCCGGCCTATGACGACCTGATCCAGGGCGCTTCGGTGATGTCGTCGTTGATCGCGAAGGCAGGCGACGGCACGCCGGGCTACGTTCCCTCCGCCATCGCCGACCGTGTGGTCGGGCTCGCCGCTGTCGGCGCGATCTGCGCCACGCTGGTCAATCGCGACCGCACCGGCATGGGTCAGCAAGTCGATATACCGATGTTCGAGACTATGGTCGGCTTCGTGCTGGGCGACCACCTCGGCGGCCTGACCTTCGAGCCGCCGATCGGCGGCGGGGGTTACGGACGCCAGCTTTCACCGGAGCGGCGCCCGTACCGGACCTGCGACGGCTATGTCTGCGCCCTGATCTATACCGACAAGCAATGGGCGAGCTTCCTCGATGCCATCGGCCAGGCGGATCTGCCACAGCGCGATCCGCGCTTTGCGAATTTCGCCAACCGCATCGCGAATATCGACCATGTCTATGGCGAGCTCGGGCGCATCTTCACGCAGCGCGGCACGGCGGAATGGCTGGAGCTGCTCGAGAGTGCCGACATCCCGTCGATGCCGATGCATGATTTCGACAGCGTGCTCAACGATCCGCACCTCGTGCAAACCGGCTTCTTCCAGCCTGTCGACCATGCGACCGAAGGGCGCCTGCGCATGATGCGCCTCGCCACGACATGGTCCCGCACGCCGTCGGAAATCACGCGTTTGCCCCCTCACAAGGGCGAGGACGGGGTCGCAATCCTGCGCGAGGCGGGCTTTTCGGACGGCGAGATCAACAAGCTCGCCTTGCAGAGGGCTCTGCTCGTCACGGAACGCACCCCGGACATGGCGGAAAATTGAGGACGACCCGATGGATTTCAGACTGAGTGACGACCAGGAAGCGATCCGCGAGGCGATCTCCGCGATCTGCAAACGCTTCGGCGACGACTACTGGCTGAAGCGCGACCGCGAGGGAGGGTTTCCGCAGGATTTCTATTCGGCTTTCGCAGAGGCTGGCTGGCTCGGCATCTGCATCCCCGAGGAATACGGCGGTTCGGGGCTGGGGATCACCGAAGCGGCGATCATGATGCGTGCCATCGCCGAATCCGGCGCCGGCATGTCGGGCGCTTCCTGCCTGCACATCAACATCTTCGGACTCAACCCGGTCCTGGTGAACGGCACCGAGGAGCAGAAGCGGCGCATGCTGCCGCCGATGGTGCAGGGCAAGGAGAAAGCCTGCTTCGCCGTGACCGAGCCCAATACCGGCCTCAACACGACGCAGCTCAAGACGCGCGCGGTCCGCAAGGGCGATCGCTATGTCGTCGACGGCCAGAAGGTCTGGATTTCGACCGCGCAGGTCGCCGACAAGATCCTGCTGCTGGCCCGGACCACTCCTTTGGAGGAGGTGAAGAAGCCGACTCATGGCCTCAGCCTGTTCTACACCGATTTCGATCGCAGCCGGATCAAGGTGCACGAGATCGAGAAGATGGGCCGCAAGGTCGTGGACTCGAACGAACTCTTCATCGAGGGCTTCGAGATTCCGGTCGAGGATCGCATCGGCGAGGAGGGCCGCGGCTTCGAATACATCCTGCACGGCATGAATCCCGAGCGCGTGCTGATCGCCGCCGAGGCGATCGGCCTCGGCCAGCTCGCGCTTTCGCGGGCGACGGCCTATGCGAAGGAGCGCGTCGTCTTCAATCGTCCGATCGGTCAGAACCAGGCGATCCAGCACCCGCTCGCCCGCAACTGGATGCAGCTCGAAGCGGCCTGGCTAATGGTGATGCGCGCGGCCTGGGAATATGATTCCGGCCTGCCCTGCGGCGCCAGCGCCAACGCCGCCAAATACCTCGCCGGCGAAGCCGGCTTCGATGCCTGCCAGCAGGCGGTGATGACCCATGGCGGCTTCGGCTATGCCAAGGAGTTCCATGTCGAGCGCTATCTGCGCGAGGTGATGATCCCGCGTATCGCGCCGATCAGCCCGCAGCTCGTTCTGTGCTTCATCGCCGAGAAGGTGCTCGGCCTGCCCAAATCCTATTGAGCGGCATGCGCAGGATCGAACCAGACTCGCTGGATCTGGCCGCCTTCATCAGGCCTGGCGACCGGGTGCTGTGCGGTCAGGTTTCTGCCGAACCGCAGACATTGGCGGCCGCGCTGCCGGCCGCCTTCGGGGCCGTCGGGCCTTTCGAGACCTTCCTCGGCACGGTGGTGTCGAACAGCTTCGATACAGCCCCGGCGGAGATGCCGTTCGCGGGCTACGGCGCCATGGGTCGCGCGAGCCGCATCGCCCGGCGTGGGCGGCTCGATGTCTGGCCTCTGCACTACAGCGCGCTCGAAGCCGGCTTCGCATCGGGCACGATCCGGGCCGATGTCGTGCTGATCCAGCTCGCGGAAGGGCCCCGTGGCCGATGCGCGACACTGGCCAACGACTATGTCCTGGCCGCCGCCCGTCGGGCGCGTTGCGTGATCGCCGAGGTGAACGCACGGGCACCCTGGTGCGCCGGGGCTGAAATTCCATCGGCTCTGCGCATCGATGCGATCGTCGAGACGGACCGGGAGCCGGTCTCGGCGCCGGCCGTGGCGACCGGAGAGGTCGAGCGCGCGATCGCGGGGCATGTGGCGGCGCTCGTTCCCGATGGCGCGACCATCCAGATCGGAATCGGCGCCATTCCCGATGCCATCCTCGACGGCCTTGCCGGCCACCGCGAGCTCGGCATCCATTCCGGCGTCTTCGGCGACCGGATGGCGGCCCTCGCGGCGCGCGGCGTCTTCACCAATGCCCGCAAGACTGTGGATCCCGGACTGGGCATTGCCAATGTCGTCGTCGGTTCCAGTCCGGCTTTCGGCTTCCTCCATTGCAGTGAAGCGATCCGATTGCGCCCCGCCGCCCATACGCATGCCTTTTCCGTTCTGGCCCGGCAGGAGCGGATGATCGCCGTCAATGCGGCGATCGAAGTGGACCTGTCCGGCCAGGTCAATGCGGAGGCCGCCGATGGCGCTCCGGTCGGCGGCACGGGCGGGCTCTGCGATTTCTCACGCGGAGCTCGTGCCTCGATGGGAGGGCGCTCGATCGTCGCTCTGCGCGCGACCGGCCGGACGGGCGCGGTCTCGCGGATCGTGCCGCGCGTCGGCGCGGTCACGCTCGCCCGCACCGATGCCGATACGATCGTGACCGAATATGGCGTTGCGGAACTCGCCCATCGCAGTGCCGCCGAGCGTGCCCGCGCCCTGATCGCGATCGCGGCGCCGCAACATCGCGAGATGCTGGAACGCAGCCTCGTCGAAGGGCGCGTGCCATGACGCAAAGCCGTAGCGGCCCCCTCGCCGGACTGAAGATCGTCGAATTCGCAGGCATCGGTCCCGCCCCGATGGCCGCGATGCTGCTCTCCGATCTCGGCGCCGACGTCGTCGTCCTCGACCGGCTCGAGCCGAGCGGCCTCGGCATCGCCAGGCCGCCCCGCTTCGACGTCACGCGCCGGGGCCGCCGTTCAATCGCGCTCGACCTGAAGCGGCCGGAGGGGATCGCCTGCGCGCTCGCGCTCATCGCGCAGGCCGATGCGCTGATCGAAGGGTTCCGGCCCGGTACGATGGAGCGCCTGGGCCTCGGCCCCGAAATATGTCTCGAACGCAACCCGCGCCTCGTCTACGGGCGCGTGACCGGCTGGGGCCAGAGCGGGCCGCTCGCCCGGGCCGCCGGGCACGATCTCAACTACATCGCGCTTTCGGGCGCGCTGTCCGCGATCGGCCGGGCGGGCCAGGCGCCGAGCGTCCCGCTCAATCTGATCGGCGACTATGGCGGCGGCGCCATGTTGCTCGCCTTCGGCATTGTCTGCGCGTTGCTCGTCGCCCGGCAATCCGGCGCGGGACAAGTCGTCGACGCAGCCATGGCCGAGGGCAGCGCGACATTGATGGCGAGCCTCTTCGGCCTAGCGGCGGCCGGCTTGCACCGACCGGAACGCGGAACCAACCTCCTCGATTCCGGCGCCCCGCATTATGAGACCTACGCTTGCGCCGATGGCGAGTGGATCGCCGTGGCGCCCATCGAGAAAAAGTTCAGGGACGAATTGCTGCGCCGGATCGGCTTCGATCCCGCAGATTTCCCCGATGTCGACGAGCGCGCGTCATGGCCGCAGGCCCGCGACCTGCTGGCCCGGCGCTTCGCGGAGCGCAGCCGAGCCGAATGGTGCGCCCTGCTCGAGGGGACGGATGCCTGTTTCGCGCCGGTGCTCAGCCTCGCCGAGGCGCCGGTGCACGAGCATGCGAAAGCGCGAGAGAGTTTCATCGCGATCGAGGGCGTGCTCCAGCCTGCGCCCCAGCCGCGCTTCAGCGGGACGCCCGCGGCAAGGCCGACCGCGGGGCGGGCGCCGGGCGAAGGCGGGCGGGCGGCCTTGGGAGAATGGGGATTGCCCACGGCAGAGATCGATAGGCTGGAACAGGCCGGCGTTCTCCGCGCCGGCGCCGATATCACCGAAGCGAACGGAACTGCAGGAGCGCGATGATGGCCGGACTCTACTATGAGGAATTCGAGATCGGGCAGGTCTTCGAACATGGCTATTCGCGGACGGTCACCGAGCAGGACAATATCAGCTTCAGCCTGATGACCCTGAACCCGCAGCCGCTCCATATCGACGCCGATTTCTCGAGCCGGACGGAATGGGGAAAGCCGCTGTTCAACAGCCTCTACACGCTCGGCATCATGATCGGCATGAGCGTTTCCGACACCACGCTCGGCACCACCATCGGCAATCTCGGCATGAGCGACGTGCGCTTTCCGAAACCGGTGTTCCAGGGCGATACGCTGCGCTCTCGGACCAAAGTCCTCGGCAAGCGGGAGAGCCAGTCGCGGCAGACGGCGGGGCTGGTCGAGTTCGAGCACGAATGCCTCAACCAGCGCGGCGAAGTGGTGGCGGTGTGCCGGCGCATGGCGATGATGCACCGGCGGCAGGCGGCGGCGTGATGCGCAGCCTCCTCTTCGTTCCCGGCGACAGCACTCGCAAATTCGCTCGCGCACGCGAGTGTGGCGCCGATGCGCTGATCCTCGATCTGGAGGATTCCGTCGCGGCGGATGCCAAGGAAGCGGCCCGGCGCGAGACGGCCGCCATGTTGCAGGCAACGCGCGGCCGTCAGAGGCTCTTCGTGCGCATCAACGCCTTTGAGACCGGGCTCAGCGCCACCGACCTCGCAGCCGTAATGCCTTATCGTCCCGACGGCGTCGCCCTGCCGAAATGCGATGGGCCGGGCCAGGTGCGGCGCCTTGCACATATGCTGGACGCCCTGGAAGCCGCCAATGGCATCGCCGCCGGGAGCACCCTCGTCCTGGCGATCGTCACGGAGACGGCTGCCTCCCTCTTCGGGCTGGGCAGCTATCGCGGCTGCAGCGAGCGCCTCTGGGGGATGATGTGGGGGGCGGAAGACCTCGCGGCCTCCTTCGGCGCGACCGCCAATCGCGATGCCAGCGGCGTGCTGCCGCCGTATCAGCTCGCGCGTAACCTTTGCCTCGCCGGCGCGGCCGCAGCCGGCGTGGTCGCGGTGGACACGGTCGCCGTCATGATCGACGATCTCGCCGCGGTGGAACATGAGGCGCGCGAGGCGCGGCGCGACGGCTTCATGGCCAAGGGCGTGATCCATCCCAAGCATGTCGAGCCGGTCAACGCCGCCTTCAGGCCGAGCGAGCAGGAGATCGCATGGGCACGCCGTATTGCCGATGCATTTGGCAATCAGGCCGATCTCGGCGTAGTGAAAATCGATGGCCAGATGATCGACAAGCCGCATCTGCGCGCCGCCGAGCGCATTTTGGCGTCGCTCTCCCCGTCATAGTCACGATCGAGGCGCACAGGAAGACGTATGCAGGTCAAGCAGGCTGCCAATGTTCTGGAGCTTCTCGAGTTCTTCGCCCGCCGGCAGCGCCCGGCGACCCTGGCCGAGCTCTCGGACGAGCTCGGCTGGCCGCGATCCAGTACGTTCAACCTGATCGGCACCCTCGCGGAGAAGGGCTATCTCTACGAGCCGCGGGCGCGGGGCGGCTACTACCCCAGCCCGCGATGGCTCGCCATGGCACAGGCGGTCTCGAAGGCGGAACCCCTGCCGGAGGCAGCCCTCCAGCTCGTGACCGAGATCGCCGAGGAAACGGGGGAAACCACGGCGATCGGTGCGCCCGCGAGCACGCATGCGCTCTTCATCCATGTCGTCGAATCGAGGGCGCCGATCCGCTATTTCGCCCGCGTCGGCCATCGCCTGCCGATCCATGCCAGCTCGACGGGCCGCGCCATCCTAGCCCAATATTCCCCGGCGGAGCGCCAGGCGCTCTACCGCAAGCTCAGCTTCGAGCGCTATTCGGCAACGACACCGATGAGCATCGAAGCGGTCGAGGCCGAGATCCGGCGTTCCGCGGCGCGCGGCTATCATTTCAGCAACGGTGACTTCAGCCCCGACCTCGTCGGCGTGGCATTTCCGCTTCCCGTCCGCCACCGGCGACTCTCGATCGTCGTTGCAGGCCCGCAGTTCCGGTGCCTCGACAGAACCGCAGAGATCGCAGAGGTGATGAGACTTGCGATCGCGCGCTTCGCCGGCGATCTGTCTGCTGATAACGAAACCGGTTTCTAAAGAAGGCCGTCGCCTGCCTACGTCGGTACGAAGCTCTGCTTCCAGCTAAAGCGCTAAGGTCGGCTTTTCGGCAAGAAGCTAGAGTCCGCTGCTGGCGCACGCTCCCCCCTCGTACGGCTTTACCAGAGGAAGCAGGGGAGCAAACCGCCCTAGGCTCAGCGCCAGCCGCGCCGCCACAAGGAGAAGATGCCGCAAGTGGCCAATTGCGCCGCGACGAGGATGTAGGGCCAGTCGAAGCTCGCCGTCCGGCTGGCGATGAGCGCGAAGATCAGGGGACCGCAGAAGGACCCAGCAAAGCCGAACAGATTCGCAGCGGATGTAATGTCGCCGACGAGTGCAGGTGGCGACAGTCGTGCCAGCTCCGCCATGTAGACTCCGTTCCAGCCCAAAGACGTCGCGCCAACGAAGGCGATTGAGCCATAGAGAGCCCAGGAGGATGCGTTCGCCGACCAAATCAGCAACGTGATCGCGGCACTCGTAGTGAGCAGGAGCAGGCAGAGCAGGAGCGGGCCACGGCGCCATCGATCCGCGAGCCAACCGAGGCCGATCCTCGAGACCGTACTGGCGGTGAGCATCATTGCGATAAGGAAACCCGCCTGGCCGAGATCCTTGCCGAGCTGCGTGACCAGATAAGTCGCGGTAAAGGCGGTGACGCTGGCCTGGGCGAGCGAGAACGAGATTCCGATGCCGGTGAGCAGCGGCAGGGATGGATGGGAACCGATGACCTTGACCGCATTGCGCAGGGCCGAAGGCAACAGGAACGTCCGCGCCCATCGCGGATTCGCCTTCCCCCTTTCGACGTCGAGGCGCTTCTGGAACGGTTGCACGGCCAGCAGACTCAGCAGGACGATGGCTGCAATAAGTCCTATCGTATAGACGAAGCCAAGCCTGACTACTGCTGGAGCCACGCACACACCGGCTATAGCACCGCCGAGAGGCACGCCGGCTTGCCGGATCGAGAAGATCAAGTTGCGGTGCCGAGGAGGCGCCGTACGCATCAACATCGTGCTGCCGGCGGGATTGTTTGGTGCCAGACCAAGCCCTAGAAGGAGAGCGCCGACGAAGCCGAGAGGGGCGACCGGCTGCGACAGGAGGATCATCGCCAGGCAGATGGCGGCCAAACCGAGTTGCAGAGTACGGATCGGTCCGTGATGGTCGAGCATCGGACCTCCGCAGGCAAGGCACCAGCAGATGCCGATCGACGTGGTCGCGGAGATATAGCCGATGCTTTCCGGCGGCAGGTCCCAGCGCTGCGTCAGAACCGGGCCGAGCAAAGGAACCGCGGCTGCAGCAAACGAACTGATGATCTGTACGAGCAGCGTGGCGCTCAGCGCGCTGCCCCATAGCGGCAATCGCAAGGTACGTCTCCCCTCAGCCCGCCGTATTGTTGAGGTCGGACGCAACCCTCGGCCGCGCTGCGCGATGTCGGCTTGCACAGCTCATGTGCAATTCTGCCGGTGCGGTCGAGATCACGCCGGGGGAGGTCTGGCCTGCAGGTTTTGCATGGGTACGAAGACCGCGCCGCACAAATAGGAGGTCCGCTTCCCGGTGGGGTCCCAACTTCTGCTCTTGGCCCATCTTTGGCGGCAGGGGCGCTGGGCTCTGGCTCCTACGATCGTCGACTTCTCGAGAGGAGGCTCATCGAAGGCCCGCTCTATCGGGTCGCCGGATTCTCCCCGCTCTGGGGTTGGAGCAGCGCTTTTGCCGCTTCAAAAACAGCCCGCGCATGGGTCAGGGCCGGCAGGCCCCGATTCGGAACCTCGACCGAAAGCGACGCCCTTGGCGGAATGGCGGCCAGCAGCTCTCGCAATGGCAGCGCCCCCTCCCCCGGCAGGAGCCGGCCGCCGCGAGCTTCGGCAACGAGCCCGTCATTGTCAGTCGGACGCCTCGCCGGCGCGTCACAGAGCTGGACACTCTGGATCAAGGGTTGCGGAACATCCCACAACGCTGCAGGCGAGCTGCCGGAGCGCGACAGATGCAAGGCGTCGATCAGCACGCCGACATTTGCCATGCCGGTGGCCTCGACGGCCCGGACAGCGGCCTTCAGCGACCCGATGCGGCGCCAGGGCATGATCTCCAGATCGACCCCCATGCCGTATCCGGCAGCCTGCTCGGCAAGCATGGCCAGGTTGGCGCGGAACCTCTCCTCGTCCGGATCATCCCCGCAGACGCTCAGACGGCGTGCGCCGAGTTCCCCCGCGCTCTCGAGCACTGGCAGAAGTTCGCGGACGGAGAACTCGTCGTCTATGACGACGAATTCGATGTCGCAAACACGGACACTGCTGGCCTGCAGCGCAGCTTTCACCGCGCGCATCTCCGAGCTTCCCGCTGGAACCGTGTAGAAGGGCGCTCCTGGAAATGCAGGGTGAAGGCGCAACCCGACGGCGGCGTATCCGACCTCGGCAGCAAGATGCACCAACTCGACCGGCGGCACGTCCATGCAGGAGAAGTGTGCGATACCGAGCGGCGGCATGAACTGCGTCATGGCGCGACCCTGTCAGCGAGATGATCGGCGAGATTGCTGCCGGTCCGATGGATGTGTTCGCGCAGGCGTTCGCAGGCAAAATCAGCATCCCGGGCCACCGCCCCCTGCGCAATCTCACTATGCTCCATGCTGACATTCCGGTCGCCGGGCGTGCGCACGAGAAAGCTGCGCCGATAACGATCGTTCAAGTTGAGAAGCGTTCGGCAGAAGCCCAGCAGCAGCGGCATGCCGCACCCCGCCAGCAGGGACAGATGGAATTCGCGGTGCAGAGCTTCCCACCGCTCCAGCGTGGCCGAATCCGCGGGGTTCCGTTCGGCTCTGTTGAGGCGGTGCAAGGTCCGCATCACCTCGCCCTCCCACTCCGCAGGCGCATTCGCGATCGCCTGGCGCAAGGCGAGCGCCTCGAACTCCTCGCGCAACCGCGTGATCTCGCGCAGGTCGGCCAATGAAACGGGAGCGACGCGATAGCCGCGATTGTCCTCGAAAATGACGAGGCCATCCGGGATGAGCCGGGCCAGAGCCTCGCGCAGAGGGCTCAACGAGACAGAAAAGATCTCGCGCGCCCGATGGAGGTTGATCTTGGCCCCGGCCTCGAGCTGCCCCGAGACGATCGCTTCCCGCAACCGCTCAACCAGTTGACTGGCAATCGTGTTCTTGCCGTCGTCGATAAGGGCAGTCCGCCACAGCGCGGCGGAAACGCCACCGGCCGCCGCCGACTCGGCAGGCGCCCTTCCAGACATCGTCGGCGCGCTGGCGGGTTTCAACACCAGACCTTTCGGAGCTGCGCGGAACGTCCAGACCTTATAAATAAACGATTATTGAGTGTCAAACAGGCCTCCCGCTCCTGAAGGAAAACCTTCGAAATGTGCCTACCTGCAAGTATTTTGGCGCTCAATCGGGCATAGGTCCGGCCGGCTTCGATTTGACAGATAATCGATTATTCAACATAAGCTCCTCGCCCCGCACATCTTTGAGGGAGGTTCGCGCATGCTCATCGAGCGCCAGCAGGACGTCACGCCAGCCGTACTGGACGTCATGAAGCGGACGCGGGACCCGCGCATGCGGGACATCATGGTTTCGCTCGTGACGCATCTGCATGGCTTCGTGCGCGACGTCCGGCTCACGGAAGCCGAATTCCGTGAAGCGACGGCGATCCTCAACGAGATCGGCGCGCTCGCCTCCGACACCCACAATGAGTTCGTGCTGATGGCCGGCTCGCTCGGCGTGTCCTCGCTGGTCTGCCTGCTGAACAACGGCGACGGCGGCAACACCGAAACCTCCCAGTCCCTGCTGGGCCCCTTCTGGCGGCTGAATTCACCTCGGGTCGAAAACGGCGGCTCGATAGTCCGCTCCGACACGCCCGGAGCGTCGCTCTTCGTCAGTGCGCGTGTCGTCGACGGAGGCGGCCGGCCGATCGAAAGGGCAGAGGTCGACGTCTGGCATTCCTCCCCGGTCGGGCTCTACGAGAATCAGGATCCCGAACAGGCCGAGATGAACCTGCGCGGCAAGTTCACGACCGATGCCGATGGCCGCTTCTGGTTCAGCTCGGTCATGATGGTGGGGTATCCGATCCCGACTGACGGCGTGGTCGGTCGTCTCCTCGAGGCGCAGAATCGCCACCCGATGCGCCCCGCCCACCTGCATGCGCTGATCTTCAAGCCGGGCTTCAAGGTGCTGATCTCGCAGGTCTACGACCGCACCGATCCACACATCGAAACCGATGTCCAGTTCGGCGTGACCAGGGCCCTGATAGGAGACTTCGTCCGCCATGACGAGCCGCATCCGTCGCGGCCGGACGTCGCGCCTCCCTGGTACGCGCTCGAATACACCTATGTGATGGAGCCGGGCGAGCCCGTTCTGCCGCGCGCGCCCATCAAGTAGCGCTGCCGTTTCCTGACAGGGAGGATGCACCCCAATGCTGACGGAAGACGATCGCCGCAAGGCCGCAGAAGCCATCCTGAAAGCCGAGCGCGACCGCGTGCCCTGCATCCAGCTTTCGAAGACATTTCCCGACATGGAGATTGCCGACGCCTATCGCATCCAGGATCTCTGGGCCGAGGCCCGGATCGCCAATGGCGCACGGCTCGCCGGCCACAAGATCGGCCTGACCTCGCGCGCCATGCAGATGGCGTCGAAGATCACCGAACCGGATTACGGTCGTATCCTCGACGACGCTCTCTACAACGACGGCGCCCGGCTCAAGACGGACGCCTTCATCAAGCCGCGCCTCGAGGTCGAGCTCGCCTTCATCATGGGTGAGGATCTTTCCGGCCCGGCCTGCCGCGTCCACGACGTGATGCGCGCGACCGAATTCGTCGTTCCGGCCCTGGAGATCATTGACTATCGCACTGAGGTTCCCCGGGCGATCGTCGACACCATCGCCGACAATGCGGCGTTCGGTGCCATCGTCCTCGGCGGCCGCACAATCCGCCCGTTCTGCGTGGACGTGCGCTGGATCGGGGCGACGCTCTCGCAAAACGGCATCATCGAGGAATCGGGCGTCTCGGCCGCGATCATGGGCCATCCGGCGGCCGGCATCGCGTGGCTCGTCAACAAGCTGCACGATGTGGGGGCTGGATTGAAGAAGGGGCAGATCGTCCTTGGCGGCTCCTTCACGCGCCCCGTCGATATCAAGAAAGGCGACGTCATCCATGCGGACTACGGGCCGCTGGGCGCCATCGGCGTCTCCTTCATCTGAGGCCGCGTGATGAAACTGCCCGAAAACCATTTCCCTGCGGAAAGGCCGCCATCAGTTCGGCCTCTGGTGCAGCCTGCCCGGCAGCTATGCCGCGGAAGCCGTGGCGGGCTCGGGCTATGACTGGCTGCTGTTCGACACCGAACACTCGCACCCGCTGACGGTCCTCGCCCAACTCCAGGCCGTTGCGCCCTATGACGTGTCGGCCATTGTCCGGCCGGCCAGCAACGACACCGTGCTCATCAAGCGGTTCCTAGACCTGGGCGCACAGACTCTGCTCATCCCCTATGTCCAGAACGCCGACGAAGCGCGCCGCCGTCGCGGCGGGCCGAGGTATGGCTGCTCCCGGCCATTCGGTTCCTGCGGTGAAACTCTCAAAAAGCCGATTTCAGGATTGCCAGGTAGGCATCCCGATCTGCGGGCCTCGGATTGGTGGCGGATGAATGATCGGCCGTAGCAGCTTCTGCGATGCGGGATAGACAGTCGGGTGGGACGCCCATTTCGGACAGAGTGGACGGCATCGCGAGCCTTGTGTTCAGAGCTTGGAAATGCGCAGCCAGATCGTGCCCGGCTGCTAGTCCGAGCCGCTGCCGGATGACCGCATATTTCTGTGCGCAATGCGACTCATTGAATGTGAGGCAGTGGGGCAGAAGCACTGCGTTCAGCGTGCCATGGTGGAGCGAAACCTGCTTCAGGCCGCCGAGCGGATGGGAGAGCGCGTGGACGGCGCCGAGGCCCTTCTGGAAGGTGAGGCCGCCCTCCAGCGCCGCCATCATCATCTCGCGCCGCGCCTCGCGGTCGCTGCCGTCTGCGACCGCCCGCTCGATCGAGCCGATCGCGCGGACCAAGCCGTCCAGTGCAATCGCCTCGGCGGGCGGATTGTAACGGGGGCTCAGATAGGTCTCGATGCAATGCGTGATCGCATCCATGCCGGTCGCGGCCGTGAGCGACGCGGGCAGCCCGAGCGTGAGGTCGGGGTCGCAGATCGCCCGCTTGGGGATTAGATGAGGCGAGATGAAGCCAAGCTTGCGACCGTCGTCCAGGCTGATCAGGGCGGCGCGCCCGACCTCGCTGCCTGTGCCGGCGGTCGTCGGGATCGCGATCAACGGCGCGACCGCGGCCGTGATCTTGGGTATGCCGCCGAGGATCGCCGCATATTGCGCCAGGGGTTCGGGATGGTTGGCGAGCAGCGCGACACCCTTGGCCAGGTCGATCGCGGATCCGCCGCCGATGGCGATCAGACCGTCGCACCCTTGCGAACGAAACACGGCCAGCGCGGCGAGAACCGCGCTTTCCGTCGGATTAGGCGGCGTGTCGAGAAATGTAGCCATGCCGCTGCCATTGGGGAGCGCGTCACGAAGACGGTCGAGCAGGCCGGCCCGTTCGATGCCCCGATCGGCGACGATGAGCGGCGCCTTCATGCCCAGCTCGTTCAGATCGTTGCCGAGGCCCGACAGGGCGCCCGCCTCAAACCGGACGGTGGTCAGATAGGTGATCAGCGACATGTCGGGTCCTTCGTGGTCATGACCGGATGCGGTGCCGGCGCGTTGCTTGGAGGCAAGGTGTTCGGGGAGTGCGAGGCGGGCTCCCGCTGCGCTTTCGCGACGCGCCTAGCGGCCGAAGCCGTCGATGACGTTGCCGCGCAGGAAATCCATGTCCATCTCGATGCCGAGGCCGGGCTTGCCCGTCAGCCTGAGGCTGCCGCCCTTGTTGTCGAGGGGCGTGTCGATGAAGCGGTTGTAGCAGGAGAGGTCATGCATCGAAGTCTCGATGCGATAGAAATTCGGCACCGTGATCATCACCTGCCCGCCTGCGACGACATTGATCGGTCCGCTGGCGTCATGCGGGGAGACTGGGATGTAGTAGGCCTCGGCCATGGTCGAGATCTTCTTCATCTCGCTGATCCCACCCGTCCAGGTGACATCCGGCATGATGTAGTCGGCCAGCCGGTTTTCCAGGATCGGCACGAATTCCCAACGCGTGTGCAACCGCTCGCCGACCGAGATCGGCACGCTGACCTTGTCGCGCACCTGCCGCAGGGCGTGATAGCTCTCGGGCGGCACCGGCTCCTCAAACCAGTCGATCTGGCCGGCATCCTGCAGGCTGTTGCACAGGCGGATCGCGGTCGGCACGTTGAAGCGCCCATGCGCATCGATCAGGATTTCGATATCCGGGCCTGTCGTCTCGCGGATCAGCGCGGTCAACTCGGCGGCAACGCGCTCGCCCTTGCGGGACATTTCACCGTCGAGATAGCCGTTGCGGCGGATCTGGAGCCCGTTCAGATGGGGGAAGGGATCGAATTTCAGCGCCGTATGACCGGAGTTGACGATGCCCGTGATCTCCTCGACGACCCCCTCCCTGGTCGTGAACTTGTTCTGGTCGGGGTGGGTATAAAGCAGCACCTCCTCGCGGACCTTGCCGCCGAGAAGCTCGTAGATCGGCTGGCCCAGAACCTTGCCCTTGATGTCCCATAGCGCGATGTCCACCCCGCTGAGGCAGAGCGCGGCGGCGCCACGACTGCCCATATAGGTGAAGTTCCGATAGGTCCGGTTCCAGATGCTCTCGATGTTGAGTGGATCGGCGCCGACCAGCAGCTCGTTCAGGTGGCACAGGGATGACGCGACCGTGCGGTTGGCGAGCCGCGTTGAGGTCGTGACCTCGCCCCAGCCGGTGACTCCTTCGTCGGTCTGCACCTCGACGAACAGGAATTCACCGAAGAAGGTGCCTTCGGCTTTGACGATCCAGGGCGTGATCGACGAGATCTTCATGACGCTGGCTCCGGTGGGCGGCGATCGGCGCTGCCCGCTATGTGCAAGGGATTGAAACCGTTAGGGGTGCTGCCGGTCAGCCCTTCGTCGCGCCCGACATCAGGCCGCCGACGAAGACCTTCTGCAGGCCGAGGAAGATTGCCGCGATCGGCAGGCTCATGATCACGGACGCGGCCATGATCGCCCCCCAGTCGGTGTCGTATTCGGTCGAAAACTCGGCGAGCCCGATCGGCAAGGTCTTCACCGACGTATCGTTGGCGAAGGACAGGGCGAAGATGAACTCGTTCCACGTCGCGACGAAGGAATAGAGAAAGATCACGACGATACCGGGCAGCGACAGCGGCAGCATGATCCGCAGCAGGATCGTAAAGCGCGAGGCGCCGTCGATGATCGCTGCTTCCTCCAGTTCGACCGGGATGTTCTTGAAGTAACCCGTCAGCATCCAGATCGCGAGCGGCAGGGTGAGAACCAGATAGACCAGGATCAGCCCGATCAGCGAATTCAGCAGGTTGAGGTAGCCCAGGAATATGTAGAGCGGCACGATCAGGGCGGCCGACGGGAGCAGATGCGACATCAGGATGAGCATTTGCCAGAGCGAGCGCCCCCTGAACTCGAAGCGCGAGAAGCCATAGGCTGCCGGGGTCGCGAAGATCAGCGCGATGATGGTGGAACCCAGCGAGACGACCGTGCTGTTCCAGAAATACCGCGGCACGTTCGAGTCGAAGAGCACCTTCTGGTAGTTCGCGAACGTCGTCTGCTTCGGCAGCCATGTGATCGGGATATGGTAGAGCTCGGCCAGGCTTTTGAACGACGAGACGATCATCCAGAAGAACGGCACGACCGTGATCGCCACGAGGATCAGGACCGGCAGATAGACCCAGGCACTGCGCGCCTTCATCTCAGCGGTCCTTCCGGCGGCCGTCGAACCAGATATGCGCGACGATGAACACGGTGGAGACGATGAAGAACATCACCGAGAGCGCGCTGGCCTGGTTGAAGTTGAAGTACTGGAACGCCTCGACGAAAATCTGGATCGAGGCGATCAGCGACCGGTCGGCCGGACCGCCCTTGGTCATCGCATAGATGATCGTGATGGAGTTCACGCCGGCAATGATCAGCAGCAGGGTGATCGAAGCCAGGATCGGGCGCAGCTGCGGCAAGGTGATGTAGAGGACCTCGTCGCGAAAGGTCGCGCCATCGACCTTCGCCGCCTCGTAGAGCGAGACAGGGATCGACTGCAGCCCGGCCAAAACCATGATCGCCACGAAGGGAAACATCTTCCAGACGTTCACGGCCGTCAGCGCCGGCAGCACGATGCTGGGATTGGTCAGCCAACGGACCGGCTCGTCGACGAGCCCATTCGACATCAGCACATAGTTGATCACGCCATAGTCGGTATGGAACATCCAGGCCCAGGTCATGGCGCCGACGACCCCGGGAATCACCCAGGGGATCAGCGTCAGCGCGCGGACCAGGGCCTGCCCCCGGAACCGCTCGTTCAGCACGATCCCGGCCGCCGTGCCGAGCACGAGTTGCAGGATGATCGACGAAGCCACGAAATAGATCGTGTTGACGGTGGCACGCGCCGTGCGGTCGGATTCGATGATATTGACGTAGTTGGCCGCGCCCACGAAGGCGCCGCTGCCGTCAGTAACGCTCAAGATCAGCGTGGAGATGATAGGGTAGATGATGAAGGTCGCCAGGAGTGCGATCGCTGGCAGGATGAAGAAGATCGGCCCGTCCTTATGGGCGGCGATATAGCGCCCGATCCGCCCGCGTGGGGCGTCGGCATGACGCTCCGGCGGGCGCGGCGGCGAATGGACTGGGATCGGGGCCAAGCTCTGTGCTGTGTTGGACATCATCGTCACGCTGCGGCGCGGAGGGGCATGCCGGGGCCACCACGTCGGCGCATGCGAGCGCCTGACGTGGCGCCTTGGCGGCTATTTCTTCAGGATCGCGTCGATCGCCTTGTCGGCGGCGGCCATCGCGGCCTGCGGCGTAGCCCCGCCGATCAGGATCTCCTGGACGCTCTTGTAGTAGACGCTGGAAATCTCGAGCCAGGTGCCGATGGCCGGTTGCGGCCGGGCATGGGTCAGCATCACCTTGAACGCGTCGAGCCTCGGATCGGCGAAGCGCGGCAGGTTCATCGCTGTCGTGGTGGTCGGGAAGGTGCGCGTGTAGAGCGCGAGCCGCTCGGGCTTGGCGAGGAACTGGAGCAGCTTCAGCGCCTCGGCCTTGTTCTTTCCGGCTTTGGGCACGATGAAGCCCCAGCCCCCCAGCAATGCGGAGGTCTGCTTGCCCTTGGGATACGGCATGATCGCGACGCCGTAATCCAAATTGGGCGCGTCCTGCGCGAAGCGTTCCAGTTCCGTCGGCGTGCCCTGATACATCGCGATGGTGCCGGCCATGAACAGGCGACGCAGTTCGAGGCCGCCATTCTCCAGCGTCGAGGGAGGCGCGACCTTCAGCGTGGTCAGCATGTCCGTATAGAACTTCACGCCCGCCACCGCCTCGGGCGAACTGAGCGTCGCCTTCTTCATGTCGGGGGAGAGGATGTCGCCGCCATTCATCCAGATATAGGGCAGCGAGCGATACAGCGTGTTGCCCTGGCCTTCGGCTCCGCCGCCGGCGATCCCGTAGCCATAGCGGCGCTGGCCCGTCTTGCTGGTATAGGTCAGCTTCTTCGAGACTTCGATCATCTCGTCCCAAGTCTGGGGCGGCTTTCCGTCATCGAGGCCGGCCTCGCGGAACAGATCCTTGCGGTAGAGCATCGCCAAGGCCTCGGCCTGGAAAGGTAGGCCATAGACTTTGTTGTCGACTGAAGTCGCTGCCAGCGTCGCGGGCACGAAATCGCCCAAGGGCACGCTCTGCCCGATCGCGGCACCGACCTCCTCGAGGGCGCCCGTGGCCTGATAGGACGGGATCCATGAGTTCTGAACTTCGATGATATCGGGCGGCAGCCCGGACCTCACCGCGATCATCACCTTGCCTTCGAGGCCACCATAGGGGTTGGCCTGCAGCTTCACGGTGATGCCGGGGTTCTCCTTCTCGAACTCGGTCGCAAGCTGCTGGGCCTTGACCCGGCCGGGCTCCGACACCCACCAGTTGATTTCGCCCGCCAGCGCTGGCGTCACCGAGATGATAGCAGCCGCGGCCATCGCCAGGCGGAGCTTGAACGTCCTGTATCTCACTGTCGGTCCTCCCTGAGATCGTTTTTATTTTTGTTGCCGCCGGGTCTTTTGCCCGGACGGTATCGTTCTGATTCCGGTCGCTCTGGCGGCGACCAGGTTGGGTGTATCTGTTCCTATTTGAATAGATCGTGTTCTGTTATGATCGTGGGCGGTCGGGCGCGGCCTGTCAAGAATTTGCTTGCATCGGGGCGGGCCCGATGCGTCTGCGATGGCGGCCGTTTATCGGCGCTCGAAAAACAGCTCCGTTCGTCTGTCGCGATAGGCTTTGAAGCCGGCGCCCGCCTGGAGCCTGGACTGCAGGTTCTCGTCGAGAGCCGCTGGTCCAGCGTCGAGGGTCGCGGCGTTGGCCCGCAATTGCTCTGCATTGTCGACGCCAAGTATGATCACGTCCGTGTCCTGGCGGCCGACCCAGGCCAGCGCGGTTCGCGCCACGGCCGCACGGTCGGTCAATCCCACCTCTTCGGCGATCGGAAACAGTTCCCCCTTGAAGAAGACCTCCCGCGCGATGACGCCGAGGCCGAGTTCCCGCGCGCGTGGAACCACTGCGTGCAAACCGTCGAACTCGCCGAGGCTGAGATCGAGATTGACCGCATCGAAGCCGCCGGAGCCCAGCTCGGCGAGGTAAAGCCTTTCACCGGCATGGGAGTCGGCCACTGCAAAACGGATCAGGCCGTCCTGCTTGAGGCGGGCGAGATTGTCGGCGAGGCGCGCCATATAGTCCGGCGTCTCGTCGATCGATCCATTGATCAGGCCGATATTGAAGAAGTCGACGATCTGGCGGCGGATCAGCTTCAGAACGCGTTCGGTCTCGGCTCGCAACAATGAGTAGTCGAGCATCTGCCGGTTGCCGGGATCGTAGCCGTAGCACATGCCTTCGGGGCGGGTCTGGACATAGACCGGATAGGGCGGCGGCAGTTCGGACAGGTTGCGACCCAGCGCCTCCTTCTCCGAGTCAATCGTGACGTCGAAGAGGTTGATGCCGAGATCATAGGCCGCCTTCAGGATCTCGAGCCGCTTGGGCCCGCCGAAACCCGGCGCGACATATCCGCGTGTGACGGCCTGGGCGAAGTTCTCGTTGAAACCGCGCGACAGCCCGCTCTTCAGAAATTCATGGCCGCCGAGCGCGATCTGCGAAAGGGAAAGGCCGGTCTTGCCGAAAGGCTTGAAGCGCATGAGAAGACCCGTCCGGTTCAGTAGCCGCGTGCAAGATCGACGGCGTTGGGAAGGGGGCGGCCCGCACGGAAGGCCTCGATATTGTCTAGGAAGATATCGAGGCTGCGCGGGATGTAGGTCAGTGGGTCGCCGGACGACATATGCGGCGTCAGGACGAGATTGGGCGTTGTCCAGAGCCTGTGCCCGGCCGGGACCGGCTCCGGCGTCGCCACGTCTAGAACCGCGCCTGCCAGCGCGCCGGCATCCAGTGCATCGAGCAGGGCATCCTGCTCCACGAGTTCGCCTCGGCCGATATTGACCACGCCGGCCTGCGGAGGCAGCAGCGCGATCCGCCTTCGGTCCAGCAGATGCGTCGTCTGGGGCGTCAACGGCGCGATCAGGACAAGGAATTCGGTGCCGGGCAGGATGCGGTCAAGATCATCCGTCGCGATGACGTCGTCGCAATGCGGGTGCGGCTCGGCCTTCGTCCTGACCCCGGTGACATGCAGGCCGAGCTCCTTCAGGCGCTGCGCGATCACGCCGCCGATGGCGCCCAGGCCGACGATCGTCGCCCGGCGGCCAGCCACCGAGGAGGCCAGCTTCCGGTGCCAGCGGCCCTCGCGCTGCTGCCCCGCAAAAAGCGGCATGTGGTTGGCCAGCATCAGCACGGCCATCAGAGCGTATTCGGCCGCCTTGACGCCATGGGCGCCGCTGTTGTTCAGCAGCGTAACGCCCGCCGGAATAAAGCGGCCCTTCGCCAGTGAATCGACCCCGGCATGGGTGAGGAAGATCAGCTTGAGTTGCGTCGGCTCGGCGGAGGGCAGGTAATTCTGCACCACCCGGGAGGTGGTGATCAGTGCGTCGACTTCGCCGATGACGGCTGCGAAATCGGCTGCGGTTTCGCCGAAGCTGATCTCCAGGCCATGAGCCTTTTGCCCGGCCCTCGCCACCGCGTCCTGCCACTGAGCCAGCGTCGCACGCGGATTGCCGTCATCGGGATGGTTCTGGATGTGGACGCGCATGTTCTGCTTCTGAAGGCTGCCGGAAGATCAACCCTGCATTGCCTTCCAGGCCTCGAACTTGGCCAGGTTCGCCTCGTTCGGCGGATACAGACCGAGAATGTCGCCGCCCTCAGCGACGCGGTCGCGGACCCATCCATCCAGCGCCTCCTTGTCGACGCCCATTTGGGCCACCTCGGCGGCCAGATGAACCGGAATGACGGCCACCCCATCCTCGTCGCCCACGATGATGTCGCCGGGGAAGACGAGCACGCCGCCGCAGCCGATCGGCTGCTGGATCGCCATCGGGATGAGCGCCGAGGGGCTCGCCGGGGCGGCCGGCCCCTTGCAGAAGGTCGGCATCCCCAAGGCTCGGATCTCGCTGACATCGCGCATGCCGCCATCGGCGACGACGCCGACCACGCCGCGCACCTTCATGCGGGTGGTCAGCACGTCGCCTAGCCCACCGACAGCGCCGACGCCGCACATGTCCATGACGAACACGCTGCCGGCCGGGATCTGCTGCGTCGCCTGCAGCATCGCATTGGCGGGATTGCCGATGTCGACCGTCAAGGCGATATCCTCGCGCATCGGGACATAGCGCAGGGTGAAGGCCGGGCCGACGAAGCGGCAATGGGCCGGATCGATCGGACCGATGCCCGGAATGGCGCGCATGCGCAGCCCGTATTTCTTCAGCAGGATGCCGGTGATCGCCGCCGTCGGCACACGCTTCAGCAACTGGATCGTTTCGGGGCTGCAAGCCGTCATGGTCGTGTCCTCACGGGAGCCGGCTCGGGTGCCGATCTGTTGGAACTGTGGTTGAAGTGTCACCCTGAAGGCCGCCTCGGTTCAGGCGGCGGGCCCCGCGTAATCGCCGGTGCCGAGATCGATCAGCTCGATGCGGTAGCCGTCCGGATCGTCGATGAAGGCGATGTGCACGGTGCCGAACTTGAGCGGTCCGGGTTCGCGCACGATCCGAACGCCGGCCTCCCGCAATGCCTGGCACACACCGTGGAGGTCGCGGACACCGATCGCGAGATGGCCGAAGCCGTTGCCCGGTTCGTAGGTTGATATGCCGTAATTATATGTCAGCTCAATCATCGGATCATTCGACTCGCGGCCGTAGCCGATGAAGACGTTGGTGTATTTCGCCTCGGGCACATCGACTTTCTTGACGACGGTCATGCCAAAATGCCGCGAGTAGAATGCAACCGAGCGATCCAGGTCTCCGACCCGGATCATCGTGTGCATGATCCTGAAGCCGTTCGTTGTAGTGCCCGTCATGTCGTTCCTCGCGGCCGGTCCGTCCCCCGTCGCATCGGACGACGCGAGGAGCACCAGCGGTTATCAGTTCCCATTTGAACTTTATCAGTTCCTGTGTAATCATCTGCCGATTGTTCGGGCTGTCAATTGTAAATCGATGCTGGGCGTCGGTTGCCTCGGCCGGCTAAAGTTTGACACCGCCGCCGACGTCCTGCAGCGGCGCCGGCCGCAAGGGAGACAAGGTTGATCACGATGAGCGAAGCGACCGACGCGGCGGGCACGAAGCGGCGCGAGGGAAACCAGGTTCCGGTGATCGAGCGCATGCTCGACCTGCTGGAGATCATAGAGCGGCGCCCGGCCGGCACCTCGATCCGCGAGTTGAGCGAGTTTCTCGATATGCCGCGCTCGACCGTCTACCGCATCCTGAATACCCTTGAGGCGCGAGACGTCGTCAGGAGGAGCGTTTCGGGCTCCTACCTGCTCGGGCCGCGTCTTCTGTCCCTGGCCGCCAATGTCGTGACCGGGCATGATTCCGAGCTGGTCAAACTCGCCAACACTCATCTCGAGCGCCTTTCTCAAGCCACAGGCGAGGCGAGCAAGCTCTCGGTGCTGGATGGCGACGGCGTCCTGGTCATCGCGGTTGCGCATAGTTCCGGCGCCTATGGGCTGACCGTCAAACCTGGTCGGCGCCTGCCGCTGCATGCCGGCGCAGCCAGCCGGATCTTGCTTGCTCATATGGACGGCGGCGACATTGCTCGGATCCTGAACAGTCCACTGCCGCGCTATACAGACAGGACGATGTGCGAACCCGAGGAGATCGGCAGGAGTCTCGCCCAGATCAGGCGGTCAGGCTCGGCCCTCGACGATGGTGAATTCTCAGTTGGCGTGATGGCGGTCGCAGCTCCGGTTCATGATCGGCAGAACAAGGTTGTGGCAGCGGTCAGCATCCCTTTTCTGCGCATCCAAGATCGCTCGCGCATCGAGACGCTGCGCACCGCCGTCACCGGGGTTGCGAAGCTGATCTCGCAAGAACTACTGAACCGCCCGACTCACTCAGGGTAAGGGCTGAGCGGGCTTGGCTGCAGGGGCCCGGTCTCGTTAAACCGTTCCTCGATGGCCGCTTCCGGCCGATTGTTTTGGTGCCCTGCGCGCTGACATCGCTCATCTTCTCCTCGACACCGCCCGCGTGCTCGATGACGAGCCCCCCGCCGATGCGTGCGGTTTCGCCGAACGGGTGGGCAGAGTGGTCGCGAGAGCCGGAAAAGGCTGAATGATGCAATTTCAGATGAGCGCGGACAGGTCCCACCTACTTTCTTCGGTCGCGGCGAGCGGGGGAACTTTCCGCTGCGCTGCTAGCACGTGCATACTCCGCTTCCTGGCGCTGAGTTGAAGTCAGCTCTTGGCGCTCGACGGCAACGACACAGCTTTTGGCGAACCTAGACCGTATGAAAACGAAAGGTCGTGCTGCGGCGGTAGGCTTCGCCTGCATCCAGTCTCGTGGACGGATAGTCCGGCCGGTTGGGTGCGTTTGGCCAAGCTTGTGGTTCAAGACAGAAGGCCTCGGACTGGCGATGGAGGCGCCCGCCTTTCCCTCCCGAACCGCCATCGAGAAAGTTGCCCGAGTAGAACTGTAGGCCAGGCTGGTCGGTGATCAGGTCGAGGGCACGGCCGGAGACCGGGTCGACGACGCGGGCCGCGAGCCGCGGCGCGGCCGAGACCTCGTCGGCCAGGACGAAGCAGTGGTCGTATCCGCGAGCGCGCCGCAATTGTTCGTGGTCGGCGCGGATGGCGGCGCCGATCGTCCGTGGCGAGCGGAAGTCGAATGGTGTACCGGCGACATTCGCTGGTGCGCCGAGCGGGATCAGGCCGGCATCGACCGGCAGATAGCGATTGGCGAACAGCGTCAGTTCGTGATCCAGGATGTCGCCGCCGCCGACCGCCCCGCCGAGGTTGAAGTAGCCGTGATGCGTCAGGCTGAGGATCGTCGGGCGATCGGCCGTCGCCTCGAATGCGATCGTCAGTTCCTGCGGGCCGGTGAGCCGGAAATGGACCCGCGCCGCCAGGGCGCCCGGAAAGCCGCCCGCCCCATCCGGGCTCGTATGGCTGAGCGTCAGCGACGGCATCGGGTCGCAACCGATGCTCTCGACGGTCCAGAGCATCCGGTCAAAGCCATCCGCGCCACCATGCAGAGTGTTCCTGCCGTCATTGGCGTCGAGTTCGTGCCGGACGCCGTCGAGCGTGAAGGTCGCGCCGGCGATGCGGTTGGCATAGCGCCCGACCGTCGCCCCGAAGAAATCCCGCCGCGTCAGATAGGGCTCCAGCGTGTCGTGGCCGAGTACCACGTCGTCGCACCGCCCGTCGCGATGCGGCGCCCAGAGAGCCTGCACGGCCGCGCCCCAGGTGATGATCGAGGTGGCGAAGCCGGCCTCGCCGCGAAGCGTGATGCGCTCGACCGGGCGCCCGTCGGGCAGGTCCCCAAAAACATCGCGCGAAATAGGCTCCGACATCTCGGGCAACCTCGTTCTCACCACGCGAAATCTTCGACGATGGATCGCCGGCCGAGCATGAACGCGTCGGCCAGCAGCGCCAGCGGCACAGTATCGACATCGCTGGCGCCGGAGCGGACCAGCTCGACGAAGCGGTGATAGACGCCGCGATACTCCTGCTCCGGCTCGTCGACGAGAGCCTCGCCATTATGGCTCAGCTGGACTCCGCCCGCGCTCAGCACGAGGCGACCCACATCGGTCTCGACCTCGATGGACCAGATCTGCTCGCCGCTCTGGCGAAAATCGAATACTGCGTGGATCGGCAAGCCCGACGCGGTCGCGAGTTCGAGTTCCGCCGCGATGGGCGCTTCCCGGTTGGCCGGGAAATCCAGTTTGGCGCCGGCCATGAAGACCGGCTCAGGCAGGATCGCCGTCAGGATCGAGAGCGTATTGATGCCGGGGTCGAACACGCCAAGGCCGCCGGGCTCGAAGATCCAGTCCTGCCCCGGGTGCCAGACGCGAACATCCTCCTTCCAGAGAATCGTGACGCGGCAGGCCCGATGCCGCGCCAGAACGGCGCGCGCCGGCTCGACCGCGGGAGCGAAGCGCGAATGCCAGGCGGCGAAGAGCGTCCGACCCCGCTGCTCCGCCAGCATCCTCAAGGGAGCGAGCTCGCTCACGGCAGCGCCGGGCGGTTTCTCCAGCAGGACATGCTTTCCGGCAGCGAGCGCCGCCAGCGCTTGATCGCGCCGCGGCATGGGCGGCGTGCATAGCGCGACCGCATCGACATCGGCGACGTCGGCCAGAAGCTCCTCGACCGTCGCGAAACCATCGACGCCATCCAGACGCGCATTGCGGCTCGCCACCGCGACGAGCTCGATTCCGGGCGTGGCCGCGATCGCCGGCAGGTGCTGGTCGCGCGCGATCTTGCCGAGCCCGACCAGGGCGAGACGGATCGGTTTCATGCGCTTGGTCAAGTTCGGGAGGAATTCGCGGCGCCGGACGGCAGGCACAAGAGCCCAGGGCACCCGCAGGAATCAGAAGAACTGCAATCGAGATTGAGAAAGCGGTTTCTCATTGCGCATATCTTTGGTAAGCCACTTGAGAAACCGGTTTCTCAGGTCAATGCGGCGAATGTCAAGCACAGTGTCGAGCGAGCGGGTGACGATTTACGACGTGGCGCAAGCTGCGCGCGTCAGCACCGCCACGGCCTCGAAGGCGCTCAACGACACCGGGCGCGTCTCCCTCGAAACGCGCGACCGCATCAAGCGAGTCGCTCGGGAGCTCGGCTTCCGGCCCAACGCTCTGGCGCGAAGTCTGACACGCAAGCGCAGCTTCAGCGTCGGCTTGCTGACGAACGATACCTATGGCCGTTTCACCCTGCCGCTGATGGCCGGGATCTCAGAAGGGCTGATCGACCACGGCGTATCGGTCTTCCTCTGCGCGATCGGTGACAATCCCGACCTCGCCAGGATTCATGTCGATGCCATGCTCGACAAGCAGGTCGACGGTATCATCGCGACCGGCAAGCGCATCGACAAGCCGCTGCCGGTGGATCTCGCCCATCTTTCCGTGCCCGTCGTCTATGCGCTGACCGCCGGCCCGAGCGATGGTGTCACACTGGTCCCGGATGACCACCAGGGTGCGACGGCGGCGGCGAATCATCTGCTGGCTCAAGGGCGCCGTCGTATCGCCCATATCACCGGCCCGTCCGAATTCGAGGTGGTGCATGAACGGGCGCTCGCCTGCACGCAGGCGCTCGCAGAGGCCGGGGTCTCGGCCGAGGACAAGGTCCTGTTCGGCTCTTGGTCCGAGCATTGGGGCCATCAGGCGGTCGAGGCCCTATGGTCTGGCAACGAGAAACCGGACGGCATCTTCTGCGGCAATGACCAGATCGCACGGGGCGTGGTGGACGCGCTGCGCGAGCGCGGGGTGAACGTGCCCCGCGACGTCTCGGTGGTCGGCTTCGACAATTGGGAGATCGTCGCCAAGGAGACGCGCCCGCCGCTGACGACGGTCGATATGAACCTGAAGGAACTGGGCCGGCAGGCCGGGCTGGCGTTGGTGCGGCTGGTCAATGGCGAGGCGATCGAAACAGGAGTCTGGAAGCTACCCTGCAGCCTGATCATACGCTCGTCCTAGCGAGCCCCATACGCGAACAAAAACGGCCACAAAAACCAGGGCCGCAATCGGAGGAGACACAGATGAAGGGATTCAAGGCAGCCTTGCTCGCCCTCGTTGCCGTGCAGGCATCGGCCGGCACAGCCCTGGCACAGCAGAAACTGACGATGTGGTCGCGCTCAAGCAGCGAGGCCTTCATGCCTTCGCTGGTGAAGGCGTTCAACGCCGCACACAAGACGCAGATCGAGCTGCAGATCGTCCCGAATACCGAGATGGTGCAGAAATACGCGATCTCGGCTGCCGGTGGCTCGGCGCCGGACCTGCTCTCGCTCGATCTCGTCTATACGCCGGCCTTCGCCGCGTCCGGGCAACTCGAGGACCTGACCGACCTGGTAAAGGGCTTCCCCTTCTTCGACCAGCTCTCCAAGGCTCATCTCGGAGCCGGAACCTATGAAGGCCGGATCTACGGCGTGCCGATGTCGGCCGACGCTTCGGTGATGCTCTGGAACAAGAAGCTGTTCAAGCAGGCCGGCCTCGACCCCGAGAAGGGTCCCACCAACTGGGCCGAGATCGAGGACTATGCCGGCAAGGTCAACGCGATCGGCAGCGACATACGCGGCTTCTATTTCTCCGGTGCCTGCGGTGGCTGTAACGCCTTCACCTTCATGCCGCTGGTCTGGGCATCAGGCGGCCAGATCCTGTCCGATGGCGGCAAGAAGGCGACGTTAAACACGCCGCAGATGCACGATGCGGTGGCGCTCTATCGCGGCCTCGTCGCCAAGGGCTATGTGCCCGAGAGCGCCAAGACCGATCCCGGCTCGAATTTCTTCGGCGGCTTCGCCACTGACCGGATCGGTATGTCGCCGATCGGGGCGTTCGCGATCGGCAATCTCGTCAAGAACTACCCCAAGGTGGAGTTCGGCGTGACCTTCCTGCCGGGCAAAACCGGCGGCAAAGCCTCGTTCGCCGGCGGCGATAATTTCGTGGTCACCGCGGGTCGCAAAAACCTCCCCGCCGTGAAGGAATTCCTGACCTTCGTCTATTCCCTCGAAGGCCAGACCCTGCTGGCCAAGCTCGGTAGCCTGCCGACGCGGGCCGACGTCGCGCCCGAGGCGGTGAAGGACCTCGACCAGCGCTATCTGATCGCGACCGAAGCGATGAAGATTGGCCGGACGCCTTCGTCGCCGGTCTACAACGACATCATCAACAGCAGTACTGGCCCGTGGAAGCAGATGCTCAACGAGGTGTTCTTCGGCAACGATGTGCAGGGCTCGCTCGTCAAGGCCGAGAAGACGATGCAGTCGATCATCGACCAGTCGGGGAAGTAAGCGGGCGATAGCTCGCCGCCCTCGTCGTTCCGGGGCGCTGCGCAGCAGCGAGCCCGGAACCCAGAACCGATGCGTCCGATGGGGAGGCTGCGGATGACGCTCGACTTCAATTCCGATGACATCGGCTCTGGGTTCCAGGCCCGGCCCTGCGAGCCGTCCCGGAATGACGCAGCGCCTGCCGGAGCCCGCCCTCCAAACCTTGCCGGATCATTCGAGATGACCCAGCCCGTTCCCGCCCTGCAACGATCCGCCACGCGGCGCGGCTCGCGCCTGCGCCGCCAGCAAATGGCCGGGCTGCTGTTCGTGGCGCCCGCGGTGCTGCTCGTGACTGTCTTTTTCCTCGTCCCGCTCGGGATGGCGTTCTGGATGTCGCTGCACAACTGGCCGCTGCTCGGCCGGCCGCGCTTCATCGGCCTCGCCAACTACCTCAACCTCATGGGCGACCAGCGCTTCTGGAACGCGATGCGTTTCACCGGCTATTACACGGTGATCGTCACCATCGCGATCTTCGCCGTCGCCTTCCCTCTCGCGCTCTTCGCCGAAAAGGCGCGGCCGCTGATCAAGCTCTACCGCACGGCGATCTTCCTGCCCGTCGTGATCGGCTTCGGCTCGGCGAGCCTGCTCTGGGCCTGGTTGATGAATGTCGATGTCGGCCTGTTCTCGCCGCTGGCCTACCGGCTTGGGCTGACGGAAAGGCCGGTCAATCTCCTCGCTTCCTTTGACACGACTTTCTGGTCGATCACCGCCATGGTCGTGTGGAAGACGGCCGGCTTCAACATGATCATTCTGCTCACCGGTCTGCAGGGCATCTCCTCGGAGGTCCAGGAGGCGGCGCGCATGGATGGCGCCTCGTCCTGGCAGCGCTTCCGCCGCATCACCCTGCCGCTCATGCGGCGGACGATCGCCTTGGCGCTGATCCTCTCGGTAGCCGGTTCGATGCTTGCGTTCGACCAGTTCTACATCATCGCCGATGGCGGGCCGCAGAACAGCACGGTCACCGCCGTCTACTGGATCTTCAGCCAA
This sequence comes from Allobosea sp. 10L417, assembly GCF_056395485.1. NCBI lineage: Bacteria > Pseudomonadati > Pseudomonadota > Alphaproteobacteria > Hyphomicrobiales > Alloboseaceae > Allobosea > Allobosea sp. 10L417. Next base: position 12,734 of record NZ_JBFTJP010000015.1, on the reverse strand, counting down.
TCCTTCGTCTCCTTCCGCCTCGGCTACGGCGCGGCGATGTCGATGGTGCTGCTGCTCATCCTCGTCACCATCAGCGTCGTGCAACTGCGCCTGCTGCGTACGCCGGAGGGCGCATGATGTCCGCGCGCCAGGTCCGTAAGGTGGCCACTGCTCGACGCCGCCTTTTCGCCGCGACGCGCTATCATGCGATCGGCCTGTTCATATCGCTCCTCTTCATCGCGCCTATCGCCTGGAGCGCACTGGTCTCGTTCAAATCCTCGGCGGAAGCCGCGCGCCCGCCGCTGCCGCCCTGGCCAGTCGAGGGCTTCAGCACGCAAAGCTACGAGAATCTGGCGAAATACGGCGTCGGCATCTGGACCTATGCCGGCAACAGCCTGATCGTTGCCGCGGCGACCGTGGTCGTCACGGTCATTATCAGCCTGCTGGCGGGCTATGGCTTCTCGCGCTTCAAGTTCCCGCTGAAGAACGTCCTGTTCGTGCTGATCATCTCGACGGTGATGATCCCGTTCCAGTCGATCCTGACGCCGCTCTTCCTGATCCTGACCAAGCTCGGCCTGCAAAACACGCTCCCCGGCATCGTCCTGATCTATGTGACGCTGCATCTGCCGTTCTCGATTTTCATGATGCGCAACGCCTTCGACGCCGTGCCGAAGGAGATCGAGGACGCCGCCCGCGTCGATGGCGCCTCGGTCCTGCTGATGCTGCGCAAGGTGATGCTGCCGCTCGTGCTGCCGGGCGTGGCGACGGTCGCGATCTTCGCCTTCCTGGCCTCCTGGAACGAGTTCCTGGCAGCGCTGATCCTGCTGACCGATCAGAAGAAATACACCCTGCCGGTGATGATGGCGGCCGTCCGTTCCGGGCAGTTCGGCACCATCGACTGGGGCGCGGTCCAGTCCGGCGTGATGCTGATGATGGCGCCGTGCCTCGCACTTTTCCTTCTGCTGCAGCGCTACTACATCCGCGGGCTCACCGCGGGCGCCGTCAAGTGAACCTTCTCGACAACCAAGCGGTGACATCATGACCTCTCACGACCAGCCCCGGGCCAGCGGCTACAGGCCGCCAGCCGTGCCCGACGTCGATGTTCGCGGCTTCTGGGGCGAGCGCATCGACGCCGTCGCCGACAGGACGGCGATGATCCTCTATGACCGCTGCGTCGCGGCCGGCATGTTCGACCAGATCGATCCGGCCCGGCCGGTGCCGCCGGTGAAGATGCCCTGGCACATGCGCGCGGATGGCGCACCCGACACCGTCAACGTCCAGATGTTCTGGGATTCGGACGTCGCCAAGGTGATCGAGACTGCGGCTTATGCGCTCTACCGCAAGCCCAATGCCGATCTCGAAGCGAAGATGGACGCGATTATCGAGATGTTCGCAGGCCTCCAGCAGCCGGACGGCTACATGAACTCTTGGTTCGTCAGGATGCAGCCGGGCCGGCGCTGGACCAATCTGCGCGACTGCCACGAGCTCTATTGCGCCGGCCATCTGATGGAAGCGGCGGTGGCCTATTTCCACGCCACCGGCAGGCGCAGGCTGCTCGACGTGATGTGCCGCTATGCCGACCATATCGACGCAACCTTCGGGCCGAAGCCCGGCCAGAAGCCCGGCTATTGCGGGCATGAGGAGATCGAGCTCGCGCTGATCCGGCTCGGTCGCGCCACCGGCGAGCAGCGCTATCTCGACCTCGCGCGCTATTTCGTCGAGCAGCGTGGCCAGCAGCCGCATTACTTTGATGTCGAGGCGGCGGCGCGCGGCGTCGATCCCGCCCAATGGCGCCACAAGACCTATCTCTACAACCAGTCGCATCTGCCGGTGCGCGACCAGGGCAAGGTCGTCGGCCATGCGGTTCGGGCCATGTATCTCTATTCCGGCATGGCCGATGTCGCGACCGAGTTCGGCGACGACAGCCTGACGGCGGCGCTGGGCGGGCTCTGGGAGGACCTGACCTCCAAGCAGATGTATGTCACCGGTGGCATCGGCCCGGCGGCCAGCAACGAAGGCTTCACCGACTATTACGACCTGCCCAACGAAAGCGCCTATGCCGAGACCTGCGCGGCGGTGGCGCTGGCGATGTGGGCGAGCCGCATGCTCGGGCGCGGGCCGGATCGGCGCTACGCCGACATCATGGAGCAGGCGCTCTACAACGGCGCGCTGTCGGGGCTTTCGATCGACGGATCGCGCTTCTTCTACGACAACCCGCTGGAGAGCCGCGGAGGCCATCATCGCTGGACATGGCATCGCTGCCCCTGCTGCCCGCCCAACATCGCCCGCACGGTGACGGCGATCGGCAGTTATATGTACGGCGTCTCGGCGGACGGAATCGCCGTGCATCTCTACGGCGCCAGCACGGCGCGGCTCAGTGTCGGCGCGGAGGTGGTGACGCTCACGCAGGATACGAACTATCCGGCTGACGGAAAGGTGGCCGTCACCATCGGGCTGGATCGGCCGGTGCAGTTCACCTTGTCCCTGCGGATGCCTGGCTGGTGCGGTCAAGCCTCCGTCACGCTGAATGGCGAGACTGTGCCGATGACGGAGGGCCGCGATGGCTATGTGCATCTCGCCCGTGAATGGAAGGATGGCGACCGGCTCGCGCTCGACCTGCCGATGCCGGTGCGCGCGCTCCATGCCCATCCGGCGGTCAAGGCCGATCTCGGCCGGGTCGCGATCGCGCGCGGGCCGCTGATCTATTGCGCCGAGGAGGTCGACAATGCCGCCGACCTCAACGCCCTGATCGCGCCGGCGGACCTCTCTGGCGCCAAGACGGTTCAGATGCCCGATCTCGGCGGGGCAGTGGCGATCGATCTCCCGGTGCGGCGCGAGCAATGGCCGCGACGGGAGGGGCGCCTCTACGATACGCATCCGCCGGATCATGCCGCGACGACGGCGCGCCTCGTGCCCTATCACCTCTGGGACAATCGCGAACCCGGCGAGATGCTGGTCTGGATCAGGGGCGGCCGATGAACGCGCAGCACGATCCGGCGCAGGACAAGGCCACCATCGAACTGAAGGGCGTGCGCAAGAGCTTCGGCTCGGTCGACGTCATCCATGACCTCGACCTCAAGGTCGAGGGCGGCGAATTCGTCGTCTTCGTCGGACCGTCCGGCTGCGGCAAGTCGACCTTGCTGCGCATGATCGCTGGGCTGGAAGAGGTCACCGACGGCGACATCCTGATCGCAGGCCGGGACGTGACGGATCTCGACCCGGCCAAGCGCGGGATCGCCATGGTCTTCCAGTCCTATGCGCTCTACCCGCATATGAGCGTACGCGAGAATCTGGCCTTCGGCCTGGAGATCGCAAAAACGCCTGCGGCCGAGATCCGGCGGCAGGTCGAGGCGGCGGCCGAGATCCTCAAGATCGGCCCCTTGCTGGAGCGCCGGCCCGGCCAACTTTCGGGCGGGCAGAGGCAGCGCGTCGCGATTGGACGCGCGATCGTGCGCAAACCGCTGGTCTTCCTCTTCGACGAGCCGCTCAGCAATCTCGATGCCGAGTTGCGCGTCAGCATGCGCGTCGAGATCGCGCGTCTGCATCGCGAACTCGGCAACACGATGATCTACGTCACGCACGACCAGACCGAAGCGATGACGCTGGCCGACCGCATCGTGGTGCTGCGTGACGGCAGGATCGAGCAGGTCGGCTCGCCCAGGGAGGTCTATGAGCATCCCGCCAATCTCTTCGTCGCGGGCTTCATCGGCTCGCCGCGCATGACCATCATCGACGCAACCTGCCTGACCGCGAACCGGGTCAGCATCGCAGGAACGGAGATCGCGCTCGACCGCCCCATGCCCGCCGCGCCGCAGGAGGCGATCAAGCTCGGCATCCGCCCTGAACACTGGGCGATCACGGACAGCCAGGACAATGCGCTGCCGGCACGGGTCGAGTTCGCCGAATATCTCGGCAGCACGCGATATGTTCATTGCAAACTCGCCAACGGAGACCTCGTCACCATCGAGCAGCGCGGCGGCCAGGACGCCAGGCCGGGCGAAAGCATCTGGTTGAGCTGCCACCAGCCGGCGCTGAAAATCTTCTCGATGTCCGGCGAGGCAAGGTGAACTGCATGGCGCAGAGACATTTTCCGCTGCCAATCGGCTGCGCCCGCCGGCGGTATCGAGCATGTGTCGAACATCTTGCAGGATGACGCCGAGCCAGGCGGCACTGCAAGGAGCAATGTTTGAAACTGTGGAGGCGGTCTTCAGAACGCCGGAGGTAACCGTCCGCTTTCGGGCAGAGCCCTAATGTCCGCAAATGGCGCCAGCCTGCCGTCTGTCCGCTCGGCTCGAAGCGTCTTTACCCGCGAAGTCTTGGATCAAGGATGTCGCGCAGGAAGTCACCCAGCACATTGGTCGCCAGGACGAGAGCGAAGATCACAAGGCTCGGGATGATCGCAACATGCGGCGCGAAGAAGAAGAAATTGATGCCTTGAGCCGCCATTGTTCCAAGCTCAGGCGCCGGCGGCTGCGTGCCGAGGCCGAGAAAGCCGAGCGAGGCTGCGAGGAGGATGGCCTGACCGAGCCGAAGCGTCAGGAAGACGACGATGGTCGAGAGGCAATTCGGCAGGATGTAGCGAACCAGCAGTCCTCTATCCGTCAGGCCGATGACCCGTCCGGCGGCGATATAGTCTTGTGCGATGACCGTCAGCGCCGCGCCGCGAGCGATCCGCGCCATGAGCGGGATGGTGGAGATCGCCAGTGCGATGATCACCGACTGCGTGCCCGCGCCGATGATCGCGGCGATCGCGAGCCCGAACAGAATGGCCGGGAACGAGAGCAGCACGTCCATCAGGCGCATGATCAGCCCGTCCAGCCGCGGATAGAACGCTGCCAGCATTCCCGCCGCGGTGCCCAGTGCGCCGCCGATGGCGATCGCGCAGAAGCCCATCAGACCGGTGAGCCGAAGGCCGAACAGAACGCGGCTGAAGATGTCTCGCCCCTGGCCGTCGGTGCCGAACCAATGGGCCGCGCTCGGGGGCTGCATCACCTGCGTCATCTCGATCCGAAGCGGGTCGTATGGCGCCAGGACCGGTGCGAACAGCGCCCCGGCTGCCAACACGACGAGCATGCCGAGGGCGGCGGCGGCAAGCGGATCGGCCGCGAGGCGTCGCAGCAGCCGCGCATGATTTCTCTGCGGAAGGGCGGAGCCCGGTACCAGTGTCATCGGGCCTGGATCCTCGGATCGAGCACGGCATAGAGCAGATCGACAATGATGTTGATCGCGATGAAACCGAGAGCCAGGGCGATGATCGCGCCCTGGGCCACAGGAAGGTCGTTGGCGACGATCGCGCCCACGGCGAGGCGGCCGACGCCCGGCCATGAGAAGATCGTCTCCGTGACGATGGCGCCGCCCATCAGATAGCCGATCTGGAGCCCGATCAACGTCGTCACCGGGATCATGGCATTGCGCAACGCATGGCGTCCGACGATCAGGCGCTCCTCCAACCCCTTGGCCCGCGCCGTCCGGATGTGGTCTGCCCCCAAGACCTCGAGCATGGAGGTGCGCGTGATCCGCGCGACCGGGCCGACGAAGATCAGGCCCAGGCATAGCGAGGGCAGCACCGCATGGCGAAAGCCGTCGAGGGTCCAGAGCGGGCCGCCGCGCCCGGTAAAGGGCAGCCATTGCATCTGGAAGCCGAAGATCCACAGCAGGACCATGCCGATCAGGAAGACGGGCAGGGAAATGCCGGCGACGGCCCCGCCGATGATCAGCCGGTCGAGGAAGCCGCCTCTCGCTACCGCGGCGGCGACACCGAGGAGGATCGCCAGCGGCACGGCCCAGACCAGGCAGAGGGCCATTAGCTCCAGCGTCGCCAGGAAAGAACGGGACAGTTCTTCCGCCACTGACATGTTGTTGACCAGCGATGTGCCGAGATCGCCTTGCAGGATGCTGCTGACATAGCGCAGGAATTGCTCCCAGAGCGGGCGGTCCAGCCCCATTTCGCTGCGAATCTGGGCGATGACCGCGGCGCTGGCCGTCGGCCCGGCGCGCACGGTTGCCGGATCCGACGGGACGAGGTTGAGCAGGGTGAACCCGATCAGCAGGACGCCAAAAACCACCGGGACCGCAAGCAGCAGGCGCTGCGCCGTGTATCTCAGCATGGGACTGCCTTTCGGGCTCGCTTGCGATCAGGCCTGAACCGGCTCGGGGGCCTGGCGAGGCTTGACGTCGTTCGGGCGCAGGACCTGCACGAGGAAGTGTTCGAGCTGCGGCTCATAGGCCTGCCAGAGCTGACGCAGCTTCGCCTGCGGCTCGGGCTCGAGGTCGACGCGCAGATCGACCAGCGGCCAGTCCTGCTCGTCGACGACGAGGAGAGCGGCCGACATGATCGGCTGCGTCTCGCCCCCCGCGGCCAGGCCGGCGTCGATCGCGCCCAGCAGTTTCTCGACGAACGGCACGCCAGCGGCGCCCTCGAAATATTCGACCATCGCCTTGGGCACGTCGCGGTTCGCGATCACGTTGCCGGTCGAGACGCAGTTGAAACCCTGATAGCCCGAATTGATCGAAGGGATCTTTGGCCCGGTATAAAATGCCGTTCCGCCGTTCCGGTCGATCGCTGCGACCTGGCGCTGATCAGGAAATTCGCTCTCGTCGATGAGGCGACGCACGGTCTCCTCGGCGCTGAGCCCGGCCGACAGGAAGTCGAGCCCCTTCGGGCCGAGGCGGATGTCGCTGCGGTGCTGCGAGGTCACGGCACCGACCTTGGCGCGGGCCCAGGGGCAGCGGTTTCCGACGGCAATGCTCGACGTGGCGATGCCGATGCCGAACATCCCCGTCTTTTCATCGCGGGCGATCAAAGAAAATGTCATCTCGTTCTCCTGAATTGAACAATGGGTCGGGATCAGCGGAGCCAGGACCGCGCCCTGTCCTGCAGTGACAGGGCCATGGTCATCGGCGCCATGAACCAGGGGATGCCGTTGTAGTAGGGACGGCTCGGCAGCTCCTGCCGGGCGAAATGGCTCGTCGAATGGCCGGACAGGACCAACTCGGCTGTGCAGCGGCCGAGATAGCTGCCCATCACGATCCCCGAGCCGTTGCACCCGAGCACATGATGAATGTTGCCCCGTCTGCCGATGTGCGGGATGCGGTCGAAAGTGAAGCCGACGCGGCCTTCCCAGGCATGGCTGACGCGAGCCTCGGCGAGCGAGGGAAAGGACTGCACCATCACCTGCTTGAGGCGCCGCGCGATCGCGACGGGGTCGACGCGGTCCACCTGCAGCGCCCTCCCGCCGACGAGCAGGCGCCGCCGATCGGGGCTGACGCGAAACGCGAATGCGAGCTTGCGCGTATCGTTGACCAGTTGCCCTCCTGGCAGAAGGCGCTCGACGACGCCCGCCGCCAGCGGTTCGGTTGCGATCATATGGCTCCCGACGGCGATGACGCGCCGGCGATACCAGGGCAGCTCGCGTCCGGTATAGGCGTTGGTCGCGAGAATGACGTCCCGAGCGCGGATATCGCCGGCCGCCGTCATGACCGAGGTGGTCCTGCCGCTCTCGGCCAACCCCGTCACCGGGGTCTGTTCGATGACCTGGACGCCCTGCGCGCGCGCGAGGCGCAGCAGGCCGAGATGGTACTTTGCGGGGTCGATGCCTCCATCCTCGGGCAGCGCCATCGCGCCGTGATAGAGATCGGTCACCACATGCGCGGCCAATCCGCCCTTGTCGATGGTCTGGGCCGGAATACCGAAGGTCGTGGTCAGGAAAGCCGCCTGGCGGCTGAGCAACTCCATGTCCCTCGCGGTCCAGGCGCAGATCAGCCGGCCCGACAACGAGAGGTCACAATCGATGTTCTCGTCGCGGATGAAGCCGCGGAACCAGCCATAGGCGCCCCAGGTCTCGCTGAGCAGCGCATGCGCCTTCTCCGCCCCGAAATCCCTGGCCAGCGCGGCGTAGCCCTGCCGCAGGCGACCGCCGATCATGCCGACGCTGCGCGTACTGGCCCCGTGGCCTGCGCTGCGAGACTCAATGACGACGACCTCGCGGCCGGCGCGGGCGAGCGCGATCGCCGCCGAGAGGCCTGCATAGCCGGAGCCGACGATGACGACATCGGCCTCGGCAGGGGCCGGCTGGCGAGCGGCCGTGCCCTGGGGCACGGCCTCCCACCAATAAGGCTCGGCCTTGAAGCCTTCCGCCAGCAGGGTTCCGCTCACTTCGCGATCTCGATGTCGAGGCCCTTGTAGACGGCGCTGTTGTAGATGCCATGTACATCGACGCCCTTGACCCGCCTGGTCGAGAACAGGAACAGGCGCTCGTGCACCAGGGGGATCAGGAGGGCCTGGTCGGCCACGATCTTCTGGACGGCGGCATAGGCTTCTGCCTTCTTCGTCGCATCGAGGCTGGTCTGGCCGGCCGCGAGTAGATCGTCCGTGGTCTTGTCCTTCCAGTTAAATCGGTTTGGCGCCGGCACGTTGGCGGAATGGAACATCATCAGCACCTCGCCCGCCGTGGCGTAGGGGGAGAACAGGGCGTAGCCGTCGAAGTCCGGCGAGGTGTTGATCTGTGCCATCGCGGCCGCGGGCTCGACCAGGACGAGCTTCAGGTCGATTCCGACCTGCTTCATGTAGCCCTGGATGGCCTCCAGGCGGGACCGCCACCCGGCCGTGCCAGCGGCCAGGATCGAAGGCGCGAGACGCTCGCCGTCCTTGTAGCGGAAGCCGTCATTGCCGAGTTTCCAGCCGGCTTCGTCCAGCAGCGCCTTGGCCTTCGTCGGATTGTAGCCCGCCTCGGTCGCGCCCGAATAGTCGATGGTGCCGGGGCTGACGAGCGTCTTTGCAGGCCGGGCCTGGCCGAACCACATGCTCTTGGCGAGAGCCTCACGGTCGACCGCCAGGATCATCGCCTGACGGACGCGCAGGTCGCTCGTCATCTTGCGGTTCGGACGCAGGCCCAGATAGGCGGAATAGTTCGAGATGCGCGGCTCGGCCTTGGTTAGCATCGGGAGCTTGCTGAGCTGATCGATCGACCATTCCGGCAGGACATAGGAGATGTCGCCCGCGCCCGTCTGCATCGCGGCCAGGATCGCGCTCTCCTCGGGAATGACGCGCCAGACAATGGCCTCGACCTTGGCCGGGCCCTTGTTGTCGTAGATCGCCGGCCCCCATTTGTAGGCGTCGTGGCGGGTCAGCACGAACTGGTCGCGCGGACGCCACTCGCCCCAGCAGAATGGGCCGGTGCCGTTCAGGCCCTTGACGCCGAAATCGGCGCCCAGCTTCTCGACATTGGCGCGGTCGATGATCGAGCCGAAGCTCTGCGCGAGGTGAAGCAGGAGCTCGTTGTGCGGCTCCTTCAGCGTGTAGATGACCGTCGTGTCGTCCTTGGCCGTGATGTCGGCGACCTTGCCGAGGCGCCAGGCGGCCGGGGACCGTGTCTCGGGCGCGATCAGACGCTTCAGCGAATAGACGACATCGGCGGCCGTGAGCGGCTTGCCATCGCAGAACTTCACGTCGTCGCGCAGATTGAATGTATAGGTCAGGCCGTCACCGGACAGGGTCCACGACTTCGCCAGCAGGGGATGGAGCGTCTTTTGGTCGTCCTCGACCGAGACCAGCGTGTCCGCCATCATGAACAGGATCTCGGCTGCGCCGCGGCCGGTCGACTTGTGCGGGTCGAAGCCGACGGAATCGTTCCTGACCAGGATGGTCGCCGTCCGCTCCTTCGCCGGCGGATTGGCTGCCGGTGCCGGCAGGGCGCCGAGAAGAAGCGCCGCTGCGATAAGACAAGCCCGAGCCATAGCCATTATTCTCCTCCATTATTGGTTGCGAGATAGTCGATTGCCGACAGCGCATGGACGCGCAGAACGGCGAAAAGCTCGTCGAGCGTGACGTGCTCTTCGCGGTGGCCCATCGTCTTGGGAGAGGGGCCGTAGAGATAGGCCGGAACCCCGCGCCAGCGCCAATAGCGAGCGTCCGAACCGCCGAGGCTGACGATCGGCACCGCCTCCCGCCCGGTCACCTGCCGTGTGTTGGCGCGCAAGATGCCGGCCATGTCGCCCTCGGGGTCGCACCAGCTCGAGGGATAGCTGTGGTCCGGCCGCGTCTCCCGCGTCACCATCGGATAGCGGGCGATAATGCCGGCGAGTTCGCTCTCGACCCGCTCGATGCTCAGGCCGGGCGGCATCCGGACCTCGACTTCGAGCAGGCACTCGTCCGGCAGCATGTTGACCTTGAGCCCGCCGCGGATCACCCCGATATTCACCGTCGTGCGGTCGGCGATGTCGGCCGCGCCGTCGCCGAGGCTGATGTTCATCGCCTCACGTGCCGGCGCGGAGCCGATCACGGCACTGACCGTTTCCGGCAGTTCGGGCAGGAGCTCCGCTAGCGCCTCCAGATCCGTCGCCAAACGACAGGCAATCTTGATCGCGCTCTCGCTGAGATGCGGGTAGGCGCCATGGGCTCCGCGGGTGCGAACCGTCAGCGCCATCCGCAGTGCGCCCTTTTCCCCGAAGCGCAGCGTGGCGAGCCCGCTCGGCTCGCCGTTGAGGCAGCAATCGCCGATCACCTCTTCGGGGATTGACTCCATGAGGTGGCGCGTGCCGTAGCGGCCGCCGGTCTCCTCGTCGGACACCACCGTCAGCGTCAGGCGTCCACGCAGCACCGGCATCAGCTCGGCAAGGTAGCGGTAGGTGTAGATCGAGGCCGTCGTACCGCATTTCATATCCGCGGCGCCGCGCCCGTATATGCGGCCGTCGGTGACTTCGCCGCTCCATTGGCTGCGCTGTCCCGGCAATTCCTCGATCGCTGGGAAGACGTCCATATGCCCGTTCAGGACGAGGTGTCGCCCCGGTTGCGCCGCCGAGACCGAGCCGACGATGTTGGGCAGATGCTCCTGGGCGCTCAACACGCGAAACGGCAATCCGCGTTCGGTGAGGAAGCGCTCCACATGGGCGCTAGCGAGCCGCGTATCGCCGGGAGGGTTCGGCGACTTGGCCTGCAGGAACGCCGAGAGGAAGGCGATGATCTCTTCGCGATCACGCTCGATCCAACCGAGCACGCGCTGCTTCAAACTATCTGCTTCGGTCACGATAAATCCGCTTGTTAGCGCTAACGTTATCGCTAACATCCAGGTTTATGTTTTGCCCGCTGTCAAGTAGGGTACGACTCAAACAGCCTCAACGATGCGCAAAAGGCGTGCAGCAGAGCCGATCAATGAACCATGATCCCGTGAAGCGACTACCGGGCTGGGCCACCATGTCCGATGTCGCGCATGCCGCCGGCGTCTCGCTTATGACGGTCTCGCGCGTCTACAAGAACCCGTCCGCCGTGAGCGCCGGGACGCGCGCGCGCGTGTTGAACGAAGGCGAGCGCCTGGGCTTCGTTCCGAACATGCTCGCCGGCAATCTCGCCTCGGGCCGCAGCGCCATGATCGGGATCGTCGTGCCATCCCTGCGCAACTCCAATAACGCCAACAGCATTCAGGGCATGGCTGATCGCCTCAGGCAGGCCTCCTATCAGTTCATGATCACAAACACCGGCTATTCGCCGGATGCGGAGGCCTCGGCGGTAGAGGCGTTCATCCGCCGGCGCCCGGACGGCCTCGTGCTGACGGGCACCCGCCACAGCGATGAGACCTACGCGCTGCTGCGCGGCTCCGGCCTACCCGTGGTCGAGGTCTGGGAGACTGAAGGGCCGATCATCGACATGGCGACAGGGTTCCGAAACCGCGAGGCGGGAACCGAGATTGCGAACTACCTGATCGCCAGGGGCTACGATCGGATCGGATATGTCGACTACCCCGTATCCGGCCTGCGGCGCTACGAGGCCCGCCGAGACGGAGCGCTGGAAGCGCTGCGTCAGGCGGGCCTGCCGGCCGATATCGTGGTTTCACCCGTGTCTTCGGACGGGACGGAGGATGCATCTAGCTTTCGTGGAGGAGCGAGCGGGCTGCAGCAGTTGCTCGATGCTGGCGGTGTGCGGGCCGTGCTCTGCGCATCGGATCTCCTGGCCGTCGGTGTCATCTTCGAGGCGCAACGCCGCGGCATGCGGATCCCGGAGGATCTCGCCGTTGCAGGATTTGGCGACTTCGAGATCGCGGCCGAGATCCCTCCCGGTCTGACGACCATCAGGACCCAAGGCTATCAGATGGGTTGGGCGGCCGCTGACATGCTGATCTGCCGCATCGAGGGCTCGCCGATCGATGCGGCGATCAAGAATGTAGATTATGCTCTTGTACAGAGAGGCAGCGCCTGAGCGAGCTGGGTTGCAGGTAATTTAGCCGGCCCGGCACTACGCCCGATGGCCGCTGGTATTTTGGCTGCCGCCGTCGTGTTTGTGGGCGCGAATTCGGCCTCCGCAACTGGGTGCAATGCGCATCGCGTCCCGCACCGGGAAGGTCCGGTTTCGGACGAGGAGCTAGGGTTCGGTTCTGGCGCAAGTGGCGCTTTTGCGATGTCCGGAACGCCGCATCACGGGAAAGGCGGGCAGCACGCCACCTAATTTCTTGGCAATAACCCCCTTCCAATTCAGATTCTTAACAAGCGTTTGGTGGTCTTTGCTGCTGAATGCCGCATCGTTCCTTCCTTCATGGCGCGACGATCTCGCCAAATGTTAGGCCCGCACTCTACCGATTTTGCGGTCTCAAGGTGTCACGAGCCGACACGCACGGTTATGCGTGGCCTCGGTCGCCTTTACCCGTTGAACGGGCGTCGGATCCGAGGCCTAATGCCGGGCTGGACGGTGAAACCTGCATACGAACAGACAGAGCTGCGACGAGCTCATCTCCTGCCAGACAGGACAAAGATTTTGCGATTCCTTG
>NZ_JBFTJP010000014.1:0-125952 GCF_056395485.1 Allobosea sp. 10L417 | reverse complement strand
GCGCAATCCGGCCAGCGACCGCAAGCAGCTCCCCCGGCGCCGGCCCGGCCCGGCGCGCCGCCTTCGGCCGTGCCGCGCGGCGGCCCTGCTGTGCCCCCCTCTGCTGCGCCGCCTCAGGCTCGTCCTCCAGCGCCTGCTCCGCAGCCAGGTGCGGTTCCCTCGGCTCCCGGAGGGCAGCCGCGTCCGCCCGGAGCTCCACCTTCCGCTGCTCCCGGCACACCCGCTCAGCCCGGCGCCGGCGCGCCGCCCTCCGCGGTTCCGCGCGGTGGGCCGGCTGTTCCGCCGTCTGCGGCTCCGTCCCAGCGCCCGCTGGGCGCAGCGCCGCAGCCCGGCGCCGCTCCCGGCGCTCCGGCGCAGCCGGGCGTTACAGCTCCGTCTCCGCCGGCCGGCGCAGTTCCGGCACAGCCGCTGCGCCCGGCAATACCTCCGGCCACGGCTCCGATCGCTCCGGCTCCGACCCAACCCGGCGCCGCGTCTCCGACGCCGCCCCCGGGCACGCCGCCCGCGGGGCTGGCGCCCGCTCAGCCCGCACGCCCCGCTCCGGGCGTGCCTCCGGCAGCCGCTCCTGGGGTGCCGGCTCCGGCGCAGCCCGGTGTCGCACCGACGCAGCCCGGCACGGCTCCCGCGCAGCCGCCGTCTGGCGGGGTCTTCCCCAGCCAGCCGCCGCAGCGCGAAGGCCGTCGCGGCGGCATCTCGCCGGGTGTGGCCGGTGCGATCGGCCTCGGTGTCGGCGCGATCGGCGGCATCATGGCCGTTCAGGGAGCGCAGCGCTTCGACGACATCCGGGCGCGGCGCGAGGAACGGCGCGAGGGTGACGTTACCGTCATCCGCGAGCCCGGCCGCACCATCATCCGCGACGATGACGGCCGGGCCATCATCCGCCGCGATGAGGACCAGCGCTTCCGCGATCTCGGCTGGCAAGGCCGTTCCGAGCGCCGCGACGGCGAGATGCGGACCGTGTTCGAGCGGCCCGACGGCACGCGCATCGTCACCGTCACCGACGAGGAGGGCCGGCTGATCCGCCGCACCCGCATCGATCGCGACGACCGCGAGGTGGTGATCATCGACAATACCCTGCGCGATCGCCCGGGGCGCTTCGCCGACGATATCGTCGTGCTGCCGCCGCCGCCGCTGCCGATCCCGCGCGAGCGCTATATCGTCGATGCCGACCAGGCCGACGAGGCGTTGATCTACGAGACGATCATGGCGCCGCCGATCGCCGCGATCCCGCGCCGTTACACGCTGGACGAGGTCCGCTATTCGCCGGATCTGCGCGCCCGCATGCGCAGCGTCGATATCGACACGATCAACTTCGAGACCGGCTCCTGGCAGGTCACGCCCGACCAGGCGCAGCGCCTCGCAGTGATCGCGGATTCGATCCGGCGCGTGCTGCAAGGCTCGCCGAACGAGGTCTTCCTCGTCGAGGGCCACACCGACGCGGTTGGTGCCGATGTCGACAATCTCTCGCTCTCGGATCGCAGGGCCCAGTCGGTCGGGGAGATCCTGACGCGCGACTTCCAGATCCCGCCGGAAAACCTGACCACCCAGGGCTATGGCGAGCAGTATCTGAAGGTGCAGACGCAAGGGGCATCCCGCGAAAACCGGCGTGTGACGCTGCGGCGCATCACGCCGCTGCTGACCGGCCAGAACCGCTGACCTCTCGAACGGGGCTGCCCGTTGAGCAGCCCCGTTCGCTGTGGGGGTGTGGGGAACCCCGCACCCCCACAGCGGTTTCTCTTCCGGAGGAGGCGCTGATGGGAGATGCAGCCATGAAGATGTCCGCTCTGGCGATGGCAGGTCTGGTGCTTGCCGGTTCGTTCGCGCCGTTTCCGACATGGGCTCAGAATGCTCCGCCTGCCGAGAAACAGCCTGCTCCAGGCGTGCCGGTGGCGCCGCGTGCGGATGAGGCCGTGCGGCCGCCGGCAGGGGAACGCGGTATGCGGCCTCGCGCCGACAGGCGTGAGCAGCGCTATGACAGGGCGCAGGCTGGTCCGCCGCAGCCGAGTCGCGACCCGCCGATGCGCGCTCGGTGCCGTCGATCATCAGGCCCTGAAGGTCGTTCAGGATTTGGCAAGGCGGGCGCATTAGCGTCGCCGGCATGAGCGACGCAGCCTCCGTTTCCCGCAGCATCGTCACGATGCAGGCCGCCTCGACGCAGCAGGCGCTGTCGGTCGAGATGCTCAAGCAGAACGCGCAGGCTGACCAAAGCCTCGTCACCATGCTCCAGCAGAGCGTCGAGCAGACGCAGGCGACGCTCCCGGCCGGTCAGGGCGGCCTCGTCGACCGCACCGCCTGATCTCCTTTCCCCAGCTTCGATCGTTTGTCGCTGAGGCCGTTGCCAAGCGACTTCTCTGCGCCTAACCTCGCCTCTGTTCCGAGGGGTGCCCGCAAGGGCTGAGATGGCTTCCGAAGCCGAACCCGTCGAACCTGATCCGGGTCATACCGGCGGAGGGACTGGAACGCGTGCACAGGGCCGAGCCTTGTCCGCAGACAGCGACTGTACCGCTTTCAAACCCGGATCTCCTGACCTGTCGCAAGGAGGAGATCCTCATGAATGCCCACGCAAAACCCCAGAAGAACAGCGTCAAGACCGCGCCGCAAAGCGTGACGACCGGCCCGATCATCGGCTCGCGCAAAATCTATGTCGCCGCGCCCGAGCATCCCGAGATGCGCGTGCCCTTCCGCGAGGTCGTGCTGACGACCGATGCCGAGCCGCCGGTGCGCATCTACGACCCGTCCGGCCCCTATACCGAGACCGACGCCAGGATCGACCTGAATGCCGGCCTGACGCAGCCGCGCCGCGCTTGGCTCGATGCCCGCGGCTTCCAGACCGTGCCCGGCCGCGCCGTCACCGCCGCCGATAACGGCCATATCAGCGAAGCGCAGCTCGTGCCGGCCTGCCCGGCCGAGCGCCCGATCCTCGAGGCGAAGCCCGGCCAGATGGCGACGCAATACGAGTTCGCCAAGGCCGGCATCGTCACGCCCGAGATGATCTATGTCGCCCATCGCGAGAATCTCGGCCGCGCCGCCATGATGGAAGGCGCCAGGGAGCGCCATGCCGACGGCGAGAGCTTCGGCGCTGTCGTTCCGGAATTCGTCACGCCCGAATTCGTCCGCGAGGAGATCGCGCGCGGCCGGGCCATCATCCCGGCCAACATCAACCACCCCGAGCTGGAGCCGATGGCGATCGGCCGCAACTTCCTGGTCAAGATCAACGCCAATATCGGCAATTCGGCCGTGACTTCGGGTGCCGCCGAGGAGGTCGAGAAGCTGGTCTGGGCGATCCGCTGGGGTGCCGACACGGTGATGGACCTCTCCACCGGCCGCAACATCCACAACATCCGCTCCTGGATACTCAGAAATTCGCCGGTGCCGATCGGCACGGTGCCGATCTATCAGGCGCTGGAGAAGGTCGGCGGCGATCCGATCAAGCTCGACTGGGAGGTGTTCAAGGACACCCTCATCGAGCAGGCGGAGCAGGGCGTCGACTACTTCACCATCCATGCCGGCGTTCGCCTTCCCTATGTCCCGCTGACGGCCAGCCGTGTGACCGGCATCGTCTCGCGCGGCGGCTCGATCATGGCGCGCTGGTGCCTGGCGCATCACAAGGAAAGCTTCCTCTACGAGCGCTTCGACGAGATCTGCGACATCATGCGCAAATACGACGTCTCGTTCTCGCTCGGTGACGGCCTGCGTCCGGGCTCGATCGCCGACGCCAATGACCGCGCCCAGTTCGCCGAGCTGGAGACGCTGGGCGAGCTGACTCAGGTCGCCTGGAAGAAGGGCTGCCAGGTCATGATCGAGGGCCCCGGCCATGTGCCGATGCACAAGATCAAGGAGAATATGGACAAGCAGCTGCGCGAATGCGGCGAGGCGCCCTTCTACACGCTCGGACCGCTGACCACCGACATCGCGCCGGGTTATGACCACATCACCTCTGGCATCGGCGCGGCGATGATCGGCTGGTATGGCTGCGCTATGCTCTGCTACGTCACGCCCAAGGAGCATCTCGGCTTGCCGAACCGTGACGACGTCAAGACCGGCGTCATCACCTATCGCATCGCCGCCCATGCCGCCGATCTCGCCAAGGGCCACCCGGCGGCGAAGATCAGGGACGACGCGGTCTCCCGCGCCCGCTTCGACTTCCGCTGGGAGGACCAGTTCAACCTGGCGCTCGACCCCGACACGGCGCGCGAGTTCCACGACGAGACGCTGCCGAAGGATGCCCACAAGGTCGCGCATTTCTGCTCGATGTGCGGGCCGAAATTCTGCTCGATGAAGATCACGCAGGACCTGCGCGCTGAGGTTCTCGCGATGAGCGACAATGAGAGGGCAAGTCTCGAGGCCATGGCTGCTGAAGGCATGGCGGCGAAGTCGAAGGAATTCCTCGACAAGGGTGGCAGCATCTATCTACCTGCGGCCGAATGAGCGGCATGAACGACAGCCTCGACGCGGCCAAGGTCGCGTCGATCCTCGCGCGGGTGTCCGAGCGCCGCCCGCGCATCCATTGCCTGACCAATACCGTAGCGCAGAACGTCACCGCCAACATGCTGCTCGCCTTCGGGGCCGTGCCCTCGATGGCTGGTCATCCCGAGGAGGTTGCGGCGGTCGCGGCCGGGGCAAGCGCGATCCTGATCAATCTGGGCACGATCAGCCCTGAGGGCGAGCGCGCGATCCCGAAGCTCGTCGCTGTGGCGCGCGAACGCGGCATTCCGCTGGTGCTCGACCCGGTCTTCGTCGAGCTGTCGCCCCTGCGGCTGCGGCTGGCCGAGGACGTTTTGCGGCTGCCGGGCGTCGTCGTGCGTGGCAACGCCGCCGAGATGGCGGCCTTGGCCTGGCTGCTGGAGCGCTCCCCCGGCGTCACGCGCGCGACGACAGGGGCTGTCGACGCGATCGACGGTCCTTCCGGCAAGCTCTCCGTGGCCTTCGGGCATCCGCTGATGAGCCGGGTAACCGGACTGGGCTGCGCTTCAAGCGCGCTGGTGGCTGCCTGCCTCGCGGTCGAGCCCGATCCCGTGATTGCAGCGGCTGCGGCGCTGACGGCCTACGGCATCGCGGGCGAAATCGCAGCCGAGCGTTGCCATGGCCCCGGCAGCTTTGCCGTCGAACTGATCGATGCGGTCGCTGGCCTCGAGGCCGGAATGCTGCAAGCACGTATGGCGCGAATGTCACACATGAAAGACATGATGTAGCCGGGATTCACCGCCGCCCGCAGGCATCCTAGGGTCGCATGGCTGATTCGCCCGGCTGGCGACGGCCGCGCCGGGGGGCAACAGACAACATGATGCGTAACGAAGCCTGCGGGCAATCGCACAGGCCCTTTCGGCTTGTCGCCCTGATGGCCCTTGGTCTGGCCGCCGGCTGCGTCGGGCTGCCGGAGGATGTCCGGGCGGCCGAGAACGGCACGGGCTTCTATCTGCTCGGCGGCCGTGGCGCGATGGCTGGCTATCTGCCGCCTCCCGGGGTCTATTTCGAGAGCGACACCTACAGCTACGACGCCAAGCTCGACGCCCGGAAGTCATTGCCTTCCGGCGGTCGCTTCGTTGCCGGTGTGCGGAGTCAGGCACGGGCCGATTTCCTGAGCGGAACGTGGGTGACGCCCTGGGAACTCGCCGGGGGCAATCTCGCCTTCGGGGCCACTCTGCCTGTCGGCCGCGTCCGGGTCGCGGCCGGTGTCGAATACGATTCGCCGCAAACGAACCGCCTTGTCGGCTCCAATTTGCGCGACAAGGCCACGATGGTCGGCGATCCCGTATTCTCGACGATTCTCGGCTGGCATGCCGGCAAGTTCCATTGGAATGCAACCGTCATGGTGAACGCGCCTGCGGGCGAGTACCGCAACGGGGAACTGGCCAATCTTGCCTTTCACCGCTGGGCCACGGATCTGTCCGGCGCCCTCACCTGGTTCGATCCGGAAACCGGCATCGATCTCTCAGGCATCGCCGGGGTGACGTTCAACGGCACTAATCCGGCCACGGACTACCGGACGGGCACCGAGTTTCACTTGGAATGGGCCGCCTCGAAAGCGTTGACCAGCGCGCTTTCCGCCGGAGTGATCGGCTATCACTATCAGCAGGTCACCGGTGACAGCGGAGCGGGCGCGCAGCTCGGTGCCTATAAGGGCCGCGTGACCGCGCTCGGCGGCACGCTGGCCTATAATTTCACGATTGGAAAGACGCCGATCTCTACCCGCATCAAGGTTCTGCGCGAGTTCGCCGTCGAGAACCGCGCGCGCGGAACCGTCGGCCTGCTCACGGTCTCGTTGCCGCTGACGACCTCTCCCTGACGCAAAAAGAAGCCCGCGTGATGCGGGCTTGGTTCTCTCGGTCCTTGGGTGGCCCGGAGAAGAAAATGCCCGCTCTCGAAGGGGAGAGCGGGCAGCTTCGGCATTACGGCTTCGCGAACTGAAGAGCCGGAGGCACCGGGTTCGGCTTGAACGGCGCGACCTGAAGTGCCTTGGCGTCGAGGTCGAAGCTGGTCAGGTCGACCATGCGCAGGACCTGATCCTGATAGCTTTTGATATAGTACTTCTTGGCCCTGAGATCCGCGACCGAAGTCCACTGGGTATATTCGAGCTCCCCGCCCTTCGCCGCCGAGTTGATGAAGCCGACCGGGATGTCGAAATTGTTCATGATGTGCTCGACGAGACGAACGGTCTGGGGGCCGTCGGGAGCCTGCTTCGCCGAGGCGACGTAGCCGAGCGCGCGGATGAAGCGCGAGGGCGGCGTCGGGTCGCCGGGAATCCCGAGCAGGCCGGAGCCTTGCCCGAAGGGCTCGAAGGTCTTGCCGCCGATCTTCAGCGGATCGGCCGCGACGGGCGAAATCTTGACGTAGTTGCGGATGTTGTTGAGGTGCCAGTCGAAGGTCGGGGAGTTCGTCAGAACGCCCATCGGGTTGTCATAGACCTTCAGTTTGCCGTCCACCGGCTCGATCACGATCGAGGCGCCCGTCGCATCGTGGATCGGGAAGTGGAATGGCAGCGTGAAATTCACGATCGGCGCCGGAAGGTCGACGATCACGGCCTTGTTGAGCGCTTCCTTGACCTCAGCGACGGTAGCGAAGTTCGACAGGACCCAGCTCAGGAATTCCCAGGGCGCGAGCGCGGTGTTCGGGTCGGCTTGCGCCACGGGCGTGTAGCCCACGAAATCCGGGAAATACAGGGCGCCGCCAGCGAGTCCCTTCTCGTTCATGCCGTCGGAGACGAAAGGCTGGCCGAAGCTCATCACGCCGACGAATGCATAGCGCGTGTTCCACTTGGGAGCCGGCATGTTGGCGGGGCGGGTGCCGACGAAGGCGTAGTTCCGCGGGACGACGACGACGTCGGACGGTGTCTGGAGCGCGTATTCGAGCGTGCGGCCGTAAACCGGCGTGCCGTCGGCCGCAATCATCAGAATATTCGTGCAGGCCTGAGCCGGCGCGGCGCTGGCGAGCAGGCCGGCGAGCAGGGCCGACAGGCCTTTTCTCGCGAAACCCCAATTCATAAGACGCATTCTATCCCCCAAAGCGGTGTGCCCGGGCTTGGTACGCGGTCACTCACGCAGCAATCGTAAAGAAGCGCGCTGCCTTCTGGGGGCCGGAAGGAGAGCCGGAAAAATTGGTGAATGGAGCCCTAACAGGCGACGAACCCGGCGCCGCCGGCAAGGGCCAGGCCGACTTTCTACTGCGTCGGGGCGAGCGACAGCGGTGCCGGCTTCGGCGTTGCCGGACGCGGCTTCGGCTTGGGGGCGGGCTTGGACTCGGTGCCAAGGCCGAGCCGCACGCGCAGCGCGGCGGCGCGGGCTTCCGTGATCCGGGCCGCACAGAAGCCCATCTGACCCTCGCGCTGGAAATCGCGGCAGATGGTTTCGCGCTCGGAGGAGAAACCCGCCTGCTCGCGGGCGATCGAGCGCTGCTCGACGGCGTCAGACTTGGCCGTCAGGGTCCGGTACCCCTCGCGGACGGCGCGCTCGGCGGTGCCGCGCGCCCGCTCGATCTCCCTTGCCTGCGCGGCGATCGTTCGGGCGTCCGGGCCCCACAGGCCACGCGGATCGATCCGGCACTGGGCCGCCTCGACGACGCAAGGTTCGGTGGGCTCCACGACGAGGACGGCGCCGTCGAGGACGTCGAAGACGATCGGGCAGATCGGCGCCTCCAGCCGGTAGCGGGGCACGCCGGCCGGCCGTCCCAGCGCCGTGACCGGGACGGGCGCGTCGCCGAAGGAAACAGAGCAGGGCTCGACCAGATTGACTGGCTGGAAGCCGTCGAGGCCGAGCTTCATCCCGAAGCCGTTGGCGGTTTTCGTGAAGGTCGCTTCGCCGTGATGGCCGTTGCGGTGAAGGATCTTTCCGAGGATTGCCTCCTCGGTCGGGATCTTGATCGCGGGCATGCTCGGTGGTCGCGGTGCTGCCGGCGCGCCGGGCGCAGAGGGAGCACCCTGCTGCGTGCCGGGAGCATTGAATGGCTGTGCGCCCGGCAATTGCAGGGGCTGCGCCTGCGCGAGCGCCGTCATCGCGGCCGAGATAGCCACCAGCATAGGGGCGATGCGCGTCGATCGGCTCATGGTGTCCATGCGCAAACGGAACGGCCTTCCTGCATGAAGGCGGGCGCAATTCCGCGCAAGGGCCGCAAGGACACAGTCGCTGCGGAAAGCGCCGGCGCAGCCCAAAACCCCACGATCCCCGCTTCTTAATCGGCTCGCCTGTCTTGCAAGGGCGGGAACACCCTCACTATATACGCGCCCAAGGGGCGGTTTAACCACCGTCAAACGTGGAATGCCGGAGCGTTCGCCGCTGAAGCGGGGGCGACCCGGTCCATGGGCCGGCAGGCGGCGTGAATGCGTCGCAGGCCGGCGATCTGCTCAATCGAAAGGGATCCCATCCATGGGTAAAGTCATTGGTATCGACCTCGGCACGACCAACAGCTGCGTTGCAGTGATGGAAGGCACCACGCCGAAGGTCATCGAGAATTCCGAGGGCGCGCGCACCACGCCCTCCATCGTCGCCATCACGGATGATGGCGAGCGCCTTGTCGGCCAGCCTGCCAAGCGCCAGGCCGTCACCAATCCGGAGCGTACCTTCTTCGCGATCAAGCGCCTCATCGGCCGTACCTACGACGATCCGATGACGCAGAAGGACCTGAAGCTCGTTCCCTACAAGATCACCAAGGCCTCGAACGGGGACGCTTGGGTGTCCGCCGACGGCAAGGAATATTCGCCGTCGCAGATCTCGGCCTTCACGCTCACCAAGATGAAGGAGACGGCGGAGGCCTATCTCGGCCAGCCCGTCACCCAGGCCGTCATCACGGTTCCCGCTTATTTCAACGACGCCCAGCGCCAGGCCACCAAAGATGCCGGCAAGATTGCCGGCCTTGAGGTGCTCCGAATCATCAACGAGCCGACGGCGGCTGCGCTCGCCTACGGGCTTGAGAAGAAGTCCGCCGGCACCATCGCGGTCTATGACCTCGGCGGCGGCACCTTCGACGTCTCGATCCTCGAGATCGGCGACGGCGTCTTCGAGGTGAAGTCGACCAACGGCGACACCTTCCTCGGCGGCGAGGACTTCGACATGCGCCTCGTCGAATATCTCGCGGACGAGTTCAAGCGCGAGCAGGGCATCGACCTGAAGAAGGACAAGCTCGCTCTCCAGCGCCTGAAGGAAGCGGCCGAGAAGGCCAAGATCGAGCTCTCGACCACCGCCCAGACCGAGATCAACCTGCCCTACATCACGGCGGATGCTTCCGGTCCGAAGCACCTCGCCATCAAGCTGTCGCGCGCCAAGTTCGAGAGCCTGGTCGACGATCTCATCCAGCGCACCATCGAGCCCTGCAAGAAGGCGCTCAAGGATGCCGGCCTCTCGGCGGGCCAGATCGACGAGGTCGTTCTCGTCGGCGGCATGACCCGCATGCCGAAGGTGCAGGAGGTCGTGAAGCAGTTCTTCGGCAAGGAGCCGCATAAGGGCGTCAATCCCGACGAGGTCGTCGCCATCGGCGCCGCGATCCAGGCCGGCGTCCTCCAGGGCGACGTCAAGGACGTGCTGCTGCTCGACGTGACCCCGCTGTCGCTCGGCATCGAGACGCTGGGCGGTGTCTTCACGCGTCTTATCGACCGCAACACCACGATCCCGACCAAGAAGAGCCAGGTCTTCTCCACCGCCGAGGACAACCAGAACGCGGTGACGATCCGGGTCTTCCAGGGCGAGCGCGAAATGGCGGCCGACAACAAGCTGCTCGGCCAGTTCGACCTGATGGGCATTCCGCCGGCCCCGCGCGGCATGCCGCAGATCGAGGTGACCTTCGACATCGACGCCAACGGCATCGTCTCGGTGACGGCGAAGGACAAGGCCACCAACAAGGAGCAGCAGATCAAGATCCAGGCTTCGGGCGGCCTCAGCGAGGCCGACATCCAGAAGATGGTGAAGGATGCCGAGGCCAACGCCGCCGAGGACAAGAAGCGCCGCGAGCTGGTCGAGGCCAAGAACCAGGGCGAGAGCCTCGTTCACTCGACCGAGAAGTCGCTGAAGGACTATGGCGACAAGGTCACCGAGGCCGACAAGTCGGCGATCGAGACCGCGGCCGAGGCGCTGAAGACCGCGCTCACCGGCGAGGACGTCGAAGTCATCCAGGCTCGCACCAACGAGCTGATGCAGGCTTCGATGAAGCTCGGCGAGGCGATGTATGCCGCCAGCCAGGCCGAGGGCGCTGCCGCCGGTGCTGAAGGCGAAGCTGCTGCGGAAGCCAAGAAGGACGACGTCATCGACGCCGACTTCAAGGACGTCTCGGACGACAAGAAGAAGAGCGCGTAATCCGCGTTCGTCGCGGAACGCGATGGGGTGGCCGGGCTCGAACCCGGCCATCTCGTTCCGGGGCGGCGTGAAGGCAGGATGGACAACGCCTGTCGCGCATGGCCGGGCCGCCGCGCCCGGCCATGGCGCGTCAAAGGCAAGGGGCAGACGTTTCGATGTCGAAGCGAGACTACTACGAGATCCTCGGCGTCAGCCGGACCGTGACGGAGGTCGAGCTCAAGAGCTCCTTCCGCAAGCTCGCGATGCAGCATCACCCGGACAAGAATCCCGGCGACAAGGAAGCCGAGATCAAGTTCAAAGAAATCAACGAGGCCTATCAGGTCCTCTCCGACGGGCAGAAGCGCGCGGCCTATGACCGCTTCGGCCACCAAGCCTTCGAGAATGGCGGCGGCCCCGGCGGCAACGCCGATTTCTCCGACTTCATGTCGGACATCTTCGATTCCTTCTTTGGCGATGCCCGCCGCGGCGGCCCGCGCAGCGCCAATGGCCGCGAGCGCGGCGCCGATCTGCGCTACAATCTCGAAATCGGGCTGGAAGAGGCCTTCACCGGCAAGAACGCCTCGATCCGCGTGCCGACCTCGGTCTCCTGCGAGTCCTGTTCCGGCACCGGCGCCAAGCCCGGCTCGAAGTCGCGGCAGTGCCCGACCTGCGGCGGCCATGGCCGCGTCCGCGCCAATCAGGGCTTCTTCTCGGTCGAGCGGACCTGCCCGACCTGCTCCGGTCGCGGCGAGATCATCGACGACCCCTGCAAGAATTGCCAGGGCGCCGGCCGCGTCACCCGCGAGCGCACCCTCTCGGTCAACATTCCTGCCGGCGTCGAGGACGGCACGCGCATCCGCCTTGCCGGCGAGGGCGAGGCCGGCCTGCGCGGCGGGCCTGCGGGCGATCTCTACATTTTCCTCTCGATCAAGCCGCACGCGATCTTCCAGCGCGACGGTGCCGATTTGTTCTGCCGCGTGCCGATCGGGCTGGTCTCGGCCGCGCTCGGCGGAGAGATCGAGGTTCCCACGCTCTCGGGCGAGCAGGCGCGGGTGAAGATCCCGGAAGGCACCCAGACCGGCAAGCAGTTCCGCCTGAAGGCCAAGGGCATGAGCGTGCTGCGCTCGCGCGATGTCGGAGACCTCTATATCCAGGTCGTGGTCGAGACGCCGCAGAAGCTGACGGCCCGCCAGCGCGAGTTGCTGGAGGAGTTCGAGCGCGAGAGCTCGCACAACAATCATCCGGAGACGGCCGGCTTCTTCGGCCGGGTCAAGGATTTCCTCGGCGGGCTCGGCGGCACGGCTTGAGCCTCGGTGTCGAGCAGTAAAAAAGGGCCGCCTTTCGGCGGCCCTTTGTGTTTCGGGGCGGTGCTTCAGGCCTTGTCGACGGCCTTCTTGACCGCGTCCTTGCCCTTGCCAAGTGCCTGCTGGGCCTCGCCCTTCAGTTCCTGAGCCTTGCCCTTGGCCTCCCATTCCGGCTTGTCGAGCGCCTTGCCAGCGGCCTGCTTGACGTTGCCGGCGGCCTCGTTGGCCATGCCTTTGATCTTGTCGGTCGTGCTACCCATTGCGTGGCTCCTCCTGGTTCCGGTGCGACCTCGGTCGCGTCCCTCCAAGAAACTGCACTGCGCCGGATCGGTTCCGGGCGACTACACCGTCCCGCTTCCGCTCGCGGCGAGCGCGCGTAGCACCTCAGCCGTGGCCGTATCCGCCGGGAAGAACGTCTCCAGCGCCAGTTCGGACAGGGTGATGTCCACCGGCGTGCCGAAGACCGTCGTCGTCGAGATCAAAGACAGCACGGTTTCGCCGAGCCGCAACTGCATCGGCACGACGATGCCGGCTTCGGCGTCCGGGTCGTGCCGCTCCTGTCCGGCCTTGCCGGGATGCGGATAGGTGGAGAGTTCTTCCAGCAGGGCGCCAAGCGTGCCGTCCGCCGTAGCCCGAACCTGCTGGCGCAGCCGGGCGAGCAGATGGCCGCGCCATTCGTCGAGATTGACGATGAACGGCGCAAGCCCATCCGGGTGCAGCGACAGGCGCAGAACATTGACGGGTGGCTGCAATAGCGCCGCATCGGCGACGAGGCCGAGCAGCCGGGTCACCGCGCCATTGGCGGCGAGCAGCGTCCAGTGCCGGTCGACGGCGAGCGCCGGGTAGGGTTCGTGCCCCTTGAGGATCAAGTCGATCGCGCCCCTGGCGGCGTTCAGCGACGGATCTTCCAGGGAACGCTCGGGATAGACCGGCGCATAGCCGGCCGCCAGCAGCAGGGCGTTGCGCTCGCGCAGCGGCACCGTGAGATGCTCGGCGAGCAGCAGCACCATCTCGCGGCTCGGGCGCGAGCGTCCGCTTTCGACGAAGCTCAGATGCTTCTGCGAGATCTCGGCTTCGAGCGCGAGGTCGAGCTGGCTGAAGCGGCGCAGCTGGCGCCAGTCGCGCAGCAGCGTGCCGAAGGAGGGGGCGTGATGCTTGTTCATGGCAGGCAAGCTAGCGATCCCTGCGGGCCGTTCCAATTACCTCCCGCTTAATCGACGGGCTCTCCCGAAATCGGCAGCATTCCCCGCATCGAAACGGGCTGCCTGCCCATGAAACGGAAGGAGAATGCCATGTCGCTCATCCAACCCTCACCACTGCTTCGCAACGCCCTCGCGCTCGATGCCGCGGCCTGCGCCGGCATGGGCCTGCTGCTCGCTACGGCCGCCGGCCCGCTCGCCGTGCCCCTCGGCCTGCCGGAGGGGTTGCTGCGCGGAGCGGGCATCGTGCTGCTGCCTTGCGCGGCGCTGCTGGGCTTCCTCGCCAGCCGCACGATTCTGCCGCGCCTCGCCGTCTATGCGGTCATCGGCATCAACCTGCTCTGGATCGTCGACAGCATCGCGATCCTGCTGACGGGCTGGCTGGCGCCGACCGGGCTCGGCATCGCCTTCGTGCTCGCCCAGGCTGCGGCCGTCGCCATCGTCACCGAGCTGGAGGTGATCGGCTTCCGGCGCTCGCCGGCCCACGATAATGCCGCATTGGGCGCAAGTCTTGGCTGACGCTGTCACGCGGCTGTCGCATGGGCTCTCTAGCCGCGGATATCCTTTTCCGTCAGCGGGTCCGTTCCATGCGCCAGCCTTTCGTCCTCGCGGCTCTCGCCTCCCTCCTCCTCGCGGGCACCGCCGGCGCGGAGCCGATGTTCAATCGCATCGCCACCTTCTCCGTGCCGCAGAACCTGCCGGCCGACCGCGATCCCGCCAAGAAGACCGTCTCCGAGATCATCGCAGCCAGCGAGGACGGCATGCTGCTGGCCTATACCGATGGCGAGCAGAAGGCGCTCGGCATCATCGACATCGCCGACCCGGCCAATCCGAAGCCGGCCGGCTTCGTGCCGCTCGACGGTGAATCCACCTCGGTCACCATCCTCGGCGACAAGGCCTTCGTTGCCGTCGTCACCTCTGGCGACAATTTCAAGGAGCCGGCCGGCCACCTCGCCACGGTCGACCTAAAGACCAGGCAGGTCGTGGCGAAATGCGATCTCGGCGGCCAGCCGGACTCGGTGACGCTCACCAAGGACAAGGGCAAGGTCGCGATCGCGATCGAGAACGAGCGCGACGAGAAGCTCAACAAGGGCGCCTTGCCGCAGCTCCCCGCCGGCAACCTCACCCTGATCGGCATCAAGGATGGCGCCATCGACTGCGCCACCCGCCAGGTCGTCGACCTGACCGGCCTCGCAACCGTCGAGCCGACCGATCCGGAGCCGGAATTCGTCGACGTCAATCAGGACGGGCTCGTCGTGGTGACGCTGCAGGAGAACAACCACCTCATCGTCGTCGATTCGAAGACGGGCAAGGTGGTGACCCATTTCTCGGCGGGCAGCGTCGATCTCAAGAACATCGACAAGACCCGCGACGGCAAGATCAGCCCGACCGAGGAGCTGAAGGGCGTTGCGCGCGAGCCGGACGCCGTGCGCTGGATCGACAACGACCGCTTCGTCACCGCCAATGAGGGCGATTGGAAGGGCGGCTCGCGCGGCTTCACGATCTTCCGCAAGGACGGCACCGTCGAGTTCGATTCCGCTTCGGAGGTCGACCACATCGCCATGCGCCTCGGCCATTACCCCGAGAAGCGCTCGGCCGCCAAGGGCAGCGAGCCCGAGGGCATCGAGGTCGCGACCTATGGCAACGACCGGCTGATCTTCGTCGGGCTGGAGCGGGCGTCGCTGGTGCTGGTCTACAAGGACGAAGGACCCGGCAAGGCGCCGCGCTACCTGCAGGCCCTGCCGACCGGCATCGGTCCGGAGGGGCTTCTCGCCATCCCGCAGCGCGACCTTTTCGTTTCGGCTTCGGAAACCGATGCCGGCGAGAAGGGCGGCGCGCGTTCGGCGGTGATGATCTATCGCCGCGCCGAGCAGGCCGCGGCTTACCCGACCATCCAGTCGCAGAACGAGAACGGCCTGCCGATCGGCTGGGGTGCGCTCTCCGGCCTTGCAGCGGACCGCACCGCGCCGGGCAAGCTCTTCTTGATCACCGACAGCGCCTACACGCCCTCGCGCATCCTCGAGATCGACGGGACGCAGAAGCCCGCCCGCATCATCGGCGCGATTACCGTGACCAGGGACGGCAAGCCCGCTTCCTATGATCTCGAAGGCATTGCGACCCGCGAGGGCGGTGGCTTCTGGCTGGCCTCCGAGGGCAATCCCGAGAAGAAGGATGCGCCGCTCGCCGACATCCTGCTGCGCGTCTCGGCCAAGGGCGAGGTCGAGGAAGAGATCGTCCTGCCTGAGGCTTTGGCGAAGCATGCGGTCCGCTTTGGCTTCGAGGGCGTGGCGGTGACCGGTACGGGCCCTGAGGAGACCGTCTGGCTCGCGGTGCAGCGCGAGTGGAAGGACGATCCGAAGGGCAAGACCAAGATCCTCTCCTACAAGCCGGCGACCAAGGAATGGGGCGTGCTGCACTACCCGCTCTCCCAGCCGGCTGCCGGCTTCTGGATGGGCCTCTCCGAGCTGGTTGCCCTTGGCGACGACCGTTTCGCCGTGATCGAGCGGGACAACGGCTTCGGCGCCAAGGCGGCGAAGACGCTCCAGACCTTCTCGGTGAAGGGCCTGAAGCCCGCCGCCATCGGCGCGGCGGACATCCCGACCGTCACGAAGACCTTGCTGCGCGACCTGACGCCCGATCTGATGAAGGCCGGCGGCTACGGTCTCGACAAGGTCGAGGGCATGGCCGTCGACAAGGCCGGGCACCTCTTTGTCATCACCGACAATGACGGCGTCGACGATTCCTCCGGCGAGACCCAGTTCTTCGCCTTCGGCAAGATCGGCAACTGACGAGCCGCCCGCTCATTCCCGGGCGAAGCGAAGCGCAGACCCGAGAAACCTCATGACCGGAGGACGCTGGTTTCCAAGATGGTCGGGTCAGGCCCGACCATGACGCATGATAAAAAAAGCCCCGGATGCGATGCATCCGGGGCAAGGCGCCTGGCCCATGAAGAAGCCAGGTGGGAGGAGACGGTCACCAGCCGGCGAGCACGGCGCCCTTGTAGCGCTCGGCGATGAAGCTCTTGATCTCCGGGCTCTGATAGACTTCGACCAGCGTCTTGACCCAGGGCTTGTCCTTGTCGGCGGCGCGGACTGCGATCAGGTTGACATAGGGGCCTTTGGCATCCTCGCGCAGGATGGCCGAGGCGGGGTCGATCTTGGCGTCGACGGCGTAGTTGGTGTTGATCGCGGCGGCGGCGACGTCGGCCAGCGAACGCGGCGTCTGGGCGGCCTCGAGCTCGATGATCTTGAACTTCTTCGGGTTGCCGGTGATGTCGGCCACGGTCGGCTTGAATCCGACCCCGTCCTTCAACTTGATCACGCCCTTGTCCTGCAGCAGCAGCAGCACGCGCCCGCCATTGGTCGGGTCGTTCGGGATGGCGATGGTGGCGCCGTCGGGGAGCTCGGCCCAGCTCTTGTACTTCGACGAGTAGATGCCGATCGGGAAGTTCACGGTGAGGCCGACCTTGACGATTTTGTAGCCGCGATCCTTCACCTGATTGTCGAGATAGGGTTCGTGCTGGAAGGAGTTGGCGTCCAGCTCACCGGCGTCGAGCGCCTGGTTCGGCACGACATAATCGGAGAACTCGGTGATCTTGAGGTCGAGGCCCTTTTGCGCCGCCAGCGGCTTCACCTTCTCGAGGATCTCGGCATGGGGGCCGGGCGTGACGCCGATCCGAAGCACCTGGTTTTGCTGGGCGAAGGCGGGGCCGGCTGCGAGCGCCAGGGCGAGACCGGCTGCGAGCGCGGCGCGGCGGCTGAAAGAGGTCGTCATGATCGTGGTTTCCTTCGGTATGAAGCGGGTGAAAATGATCAGGCGTGGCGCAGGCGCTTGTTCAGGCGGCGCGCCAGGCGGTCGCCGAAGCTCTGCACGAGCTGGACGAGAACGATGAGTACGGCGACGACGGTCGCCATCACGTCGGGCATGAAGCGCTGGTAGCCGTAGCGGATGCCGAGATCGCCGAGTCCGCCGCCGCCGACCGCGCCGACCATCGCCGAGAAGCCGATAAGGCTGACCACGGCGAGGGTGAGGCCGAGCACGATGGCCGGCAGCGCCTCGGGCACCAGCACCTTGCGGACGATCTGGATGGGTGTTGCCCCCATGGCGCGCGCGGCCTCGACCAGACCCTGATCGACCTCGCGCACGGCGCCTTCGATCAGCCGGGCGATGAAGGGCGTCGAGGCAACGGTCAGCGGCACGATCGCCGCGGCGGTGCCGATCGACGTCCCGGCGAGCAGCCGCGTGAACGGGATGATCGCGACGACGAGGATGATGAAGGGCGTCGAGCGGGTGGCGTTGACCAGCACGCCGAGCAAGGCATTGGCGGCGGGTGCGGCGAACAGCTCGCCGCGCTTGCTGGTGGCGAGGAAGACCCCGAGCGGCAGGCCGAGCAGCGTGCCGATGCCGGCCGAGACGGCGACCATGGCGAGCGTGTCGAGCGTCGACTGCCAGATCAGGCGGATGAGTTCAGGAGACATGGCCGATAACCTCCGCCTTGAGCCCGAGGCTCTTCAGGGCGCCGAGCACCGCGTCGCTTTCCGGCGCGCGCGAGGGCACCGAGACGAGCAGGCTGCCGAAGGGCTGGCCGGCGATGGCGTCGATCCGCCCGGCCAGGATGTTGACGTCGACGCCGACGACCGCGCTGAGCCGGCTGATCACCGGTGCCGTCGCGTTCTCGCCGATGAAGGTGATGCGCAGCACGAGATTGTCGCCCGGGCGCGCCTGCGTGCGGATGCGGCCGGCGAGATGCTCGGGCACCTCGACGCCGGTGACGGCCTCGACGAAGCGCGCCGTGGTCGGGTGCTGCGGGTTGGTGAAGACGGAGAAGGTTTCGCCCTGCTCGACGATGCGTCCGCCCTCGATCACCGCGACGCGGTCGCAGATCTCCTTGATGACGGGGATTTCGTGGGTGATCAGCAGGATCGTGATCCCGAGCTCTCGATTGACTTGGCGCAGCAGCGCCAGGATCGAGCGGGTCGTCTCCGGGTCGAGCGCCGAGGTCGCCTCGTCGCAGAGCAGCACCTTCGGATCGGTGGCGAGCGCGCGGGCGATGCCGACGCGCTGCTTCTGCCCGCCCGAGAGTTCCGCCGGATAGCGCGCGCTCTTGTCGGCAAGACCGACGAGCTCGAGCAGCCGCTCGACCTTGGCGGTGATCTCGGCGCGCGGCGTGCCGGCAATCTCCAACGGCAGCGCGACATTGTCGAAGACGGTGCGCGAAGACAAGAGGTTGAAGTGCTGGAAGATCATACCGATGCGGCGGCGCTGCGCCCGCCAGCCGGCCTCGGTCAGGTTGGTGACATCCTGCCCTTCGATCAAGATGCGGCCGGCGGTGGCGCGCTCCAACCCGTTGACGAGGCGGATCAGGGTCGACTTGCCGGCACCGGAGCGGCCGATCACGCCGAGGATGCTGCCGGCGGGCACGTCGAGATCGATGCCGGCGAGCGCGCTCACGGGCTGCTGGCCGCTGCGTGCCGCATAGGTCTTGCCGACCTGCTCGAAACGGATCGCGGGCTCGGCCATGGCGACTGGCAGGGCGCCGGCGCTCAACGCGCCAGGGCTGACGGGGGCGTTCATCATGTCCTCAGAAATGGGTGTGGCAGGACCAGTGTGCGATACCGAGCTGCTCGATGGTAACGTCATGGATCGAGCGGCGCCGATCGTCCGAGCGCGCGGCGTCGAGCGGGTCGAAGGTTGCCGGCACCGCCCGGTTGAACCAGGCGGCGACGGCGTTCCAGAGCGATGACAGGACTTGCATCACCGCCTCACGAGGCCAGCCGGAGCGGGCTGTGGCGGGGCCGCCGGGCGAGGCGGCGCGCCGCGCTCTCTGCCGCGCCGGGCGTGGCGAAGCGCTGCCCCTCCAGGGCTCGGAAGGCCGAGGAGGCGGCGATGAAGGTGAAGTCGCGCTCATCGGCGCGCCGGCTGACGAGGCCGATCTGGTCCTCGCCAAGCTCGATGACATAGGCTTGCAGCGCCGGGCTAGGCCGGCTGGAAACGGAATGAAACTGGGACATGGCTCTGCCTTTTGCCGCATCTGGCGGCGTGTTCGTCGAAGCGATCGGGTGAAAGCGGCCTATCGGCCTTGCGATCTCAGCGTCGACAACAGCAGGGGGCGGGGTGGAAGCGCGTTTGGCTTCGGCTCATTCTCGCAACGGTCATGTCAGTCTCCTCAATCTGGAGCCCACGACCCAGTCGTGGCGCTTTAGCGTTTGGTGACGCGGCGCAAGCTGCTGCTCAAATCTCCGCGGTATCCGGATCGCTCCGGAGACAATGTGCAATCTGGCGGCGATCGTCCTCTTTGTCAATCGCTTCGTTCTTTTAAAGAAACCGCAGGCCAGAGAAGAATATTCTCCGGCGCTCGTTACCCGTCGGCGATGATGCGGCAATGAGCTGCTTGACGGAGCCCTGGAAGGGGCGCCATCTGCGGCCCATGCCGGCTCGTGCCACCTTTCTCGATCGCCTGCGCCGCTCCGGCCTCGGAGTCTGGCTTGCGGTCGCCTATGGCTGGGGCGCGCTTGTTCTGGCAATCGCGCCGGCTTCGGCGCTGGCGCCCTTTTCGGCAAGAGACGGCGCCGTCCTCTGTTCCGGCGCTCCGGTGCCCGCGGAAGGTGCGCCGGCCCCGGCCGGCGATCTCGCCCATTGCAAGGGCTGTCCGCTCAATCCCGTGCTGGCCGGTCCGCCATGGGGCGATCTGTTCTTCGCCGCGCGTTCCATCGCCAGGCTGGCCTCGCTGCACCCGGTCGCCGAAGGTGTGGCGCATGGTTTCGCTGTCGGCCTTGCGGATTCGCGCGCTCCGCCCGCAGCCTGACGCTTCCCACCGCCTGCCGATATCCCGCCGGCCATCGACGCCGGCGCATTTGCCATTCGGGCTGCTCAGCAGTCCTTTCCGCTCAGGACACAAGCCATGAAGCTTTCCCTTTTGCTCGCGACGGCCGTGCTCGCGCTTTCGGCCACCATGGCCTCCGCCCACGACTTCAAGGCGGGCGCGCTGAAGATCGGCCATCCCTGGTCGCGGGCGACCCCGGCCGGCGCCAAGGTCGGCGGCGGCTATCTCAGCATCGAAAACACCGGAACCACGCCCGATCGGCTGGTCTCGATCTCCGTTCCCTTCGCCGCTCGCGCGGAAATCCATGAGATGGCGACCAAGGACGGCATCATGACCATGCGCCCGCTCGAGCAGGGCGTTGAGGTTCCGCCCGGCGCCAAGGTCGAGTTCAAGCCCGGCGGCTACCACATCATGTTCATGGAGCTGAAGCAGCCGCTGAAGCAGGGCGAGATGATGAAGGGCACGCTGACCTTCGAGAAGGCAGGCTCGGTCGATGTCGAGTTCAAGGTGGATTCGATAGCCGCCAAGGGCGGCGAAGGCGAGCACAAGGGCCACTGAGCGCTGTTTCCCGCGCATCATGCTCGGGCGTGACCCGGGCATCTCTTGCGGGCGATTCCCGGGTCGCCGCCCTGCGGCGCCCGGGAATGACGGTCTGGCCGCTCAGAGCTTCGCGCGCGGATCGTGCTTCGCGATCCGGGACAGCAAATAATCGACCTCGGCCTTGGCAACTGCGCTCAAGGCGGCGCCCGGCTTGCGCTGGGCGTCATGGCTGAGGATGCCGCGCTTCATCATCGTGTATTTGCGCACGGCGAGCCCGACGCCCTGCTGCTGCTCGTAGCGCATCAGCGGCAGATGAGCGTCGAAGATGTCATGGGCCTCGTCGCGCTTGCCGGCCTTCTGCAGCTTGACCACGTCGATCAGGAGTTCCGGGAAGGCATAGCCGGTATTGGCGCCGTCGGCGCCACGTTCCATCTCGAAATCGAGGAAGAGCCCGCCATTGCCGGTCACGATCGAGATTGGGCGCAGCGAGCCCTCTTTCTGGAACTTGCGCAGCGCCGAAATCTTCTCCAGCCCCGGCCAGTCCTCGTGCTTCAGCATCACGCAGGAGGGGTTGTCCATGACGATCTTGCGGATCACCGCCGGCGTCATCACCACCGAGAGCGTCAGCGGATAATCCTGGATGACGAAGGGGATGTCGGTGCCGATCGCCTCGACAGCCTGGGCGTAGTAGCCGGTGATCTGGTCGTCGGTGCGCAGCGCGGGCGGCGGGGCGATCATCACGCCGCCGGCGCTGAGGTCCATCACCTGCCGCGCGAGCGAGCGCATCGCCGCGAAACCGGGCGCGGAGACCCCGACGATGATCGGCTTGCCGCCCATCTTGGCGACGGCGCGCTTGACCAGCTCGACCGACTCCTCGGGCTCGAGCTTGGGCGCCTCGCCCATGATGCCGAGCACGGTGACGCCGTCGGAGCCGATGCCCTGGTAGAATTCGAAGAGCCGGTCGGCCGAGGTCCAGTCGATGCTGCCGTCCGGGTTGAACGGCGTCGGCGCGATCGGGAAGACGCCGCTGGCGTCGGAGGTCAGGCGCATGGTTTCTGCTCTCGGTCTTGTCGGGGAGGAAGGCTGGAACCTCGTCATGGTCGGGCTTGACCCGACCATCTCGGAAACCAGCGGGGCTGGTCATGAGATTCTCGGGGCGAGCCCGAGAATGACGCCTCAGACGATGCGGGTTCGGACCGTGCCGACGCCGGCGATCTCGCCTTCGAGCACGTCGCCCTTGCCGACGGCGGCAACGCCTTCCGGCGTACCGGTGAAGATCAGGTCCCCGGGCTTGAGCTCGACCAGGCCCGAGAGATAGGAGATCGTCTCCTCGACGTTCCAGATCTGCTTGGCGAGGTCGGAGCTCTGGCGCACGACGCCGTTGACGGTGAGTTCGATCTTGCCGGCGCTCGGATGGCCGGCCTGGCTCGCGGGAACGATCTCGCCGATTGGCCCGGAGAGGTCGAAGCCCTTCGACATGTCCCAGGGGCGCCCGGCCTTCTTGGCGGCGGCCTGCAGGTCGCGGCGGGTCATGTCGAGCCCGGCCGCGTAGCCATAGACATGGGCGAGCGCCTCGGCTTCGGGGATGTCCTTGCCGCCTGTGCCGATGGCGACGACCAGTTCCATCTCATGATGGAGATCCTTCGTCTTCGTCGGATAGGGCATGTCGGCGCCGTTGACGAGCAGCGCGTCGGCCGGCTTGGTGAAGAAGAAGGGCTCTTCGCGGTCGGGATCGCCGCCCATCTCGCGGGTGTGCTCGGCGTAGTTGCGGCCGACGCAGAAGACGCGCCGCACCGGGAAGGAGCCGCCCCCAGCGACCGGAACGGCCGTGATGGCCTGCGGATCGATCACATAGTTGCTCATCGGACGGTTCCCTCGGTCGTTAAAGTTCAGAACATTGCTGCGGCAAAAAACCGGCATCCACCTTTGCGCGCAATGCCCTGGCACCTGCTTGCGCTGTTCATGCGGGAGGCGCGCGCCGTCCGCAAGCAGCTTGCACCGTCACCGGGCCTGCGTGAGCGGCATTGCAGGCGCTCTTCGCATGCGCGGAATGGTTTGTGCGGCGCGCCATTGCAACCACCGCGATTTGCCTCCTACACTGCCGTGCCGGGCTGGTCCGGCAAGTCTCAAGGAAGGAGCGGCATGTGAGTACGGGAACCGTGAAATGGTTCAACGAGACCAAGGGCTACGGCTTCATTACGCCCGACGAGGGCGGCGGCGACATCTTCGTGCATGTCAGCGCAGTGACGCGCGCGGGGCTGCGTGGCCTGAACGAAGGCCAGAAGGTCAGCTACGACCTCGAGCCTGATCGCAAGACCGGCAAGAGCGCTGCGGTGAATCTGAAGGTCGCTTAGGGCAGGCAGCGACAGCGGGAAGGCGATGGCGGCGCCGTTCCCGAGCCACGGCGAATCTCTTTCGCTCGCGAGCGGACTGAAGGCGATTCCAGGCATGCCCGTCGCCGTTGGCGACGGATTCGAAAGAGAGCCGCTCAGGCGCGGCCCGGCGCCGGATGGAACAGCCGGCCCTTTTCCACGATCAGCACGATGACGAGCGCGGCGATGCCGCAGAGTGCGAAGCCCAGCGTCAGCGGGATGACCGTGCCGTTGAAGTGCTGGCCGATATAGAAGCCCAGAAGCGCGCCGATCACTGTGGTGACGAAGCCCTGCACCGAGGATGCCGTCCCCGCGACATGGCCGAGTGGCTCCATCGCCATGGCTCCGAAATTCGGGCCGAGCAGGCCGAAGCAGAACATGGCGCCGCCCTGCAGGATCGCGAAGCTCCACAGCGACTCATGGCCCGCCAGGGCGAGGAGCGCATGCAGGCTTGTCAGCGCGATGTAGCCCAGCAGCGCGGTATGCGAGACCCGGCGCATGCCCAGCCGCCCGACGATGCGCGAGTTCAGCAGCGAGGATGCCGCCATGAACATCGCGATCAGCGCGAAGACGGTGGTGAACAGTTCGGGTGTATGGAAGACGTCGACGAAGACCTGCTGCGCCGAATTGATGAAGCCGAACAGCCCGCCGAGCACGAAGGCCATCGCCAGCATGTAGCCGACGCCGATGCGGCTCGTCAGCGTGGTGCGAAAGGCGGCGGCGACGCTCCGGGGGGCGATCGGCTTGCGGTCTTCCGGATGCTGGGTTTCGGGCAGCTTCACCGCGACCCAGACGAGCACGGTGGCGCCGAAGGCGGTCAGCACGCCGAAGATCCAGCGCCAGGGCGCCACCCACAGGATCGCCTGGCCGATCGACGGGGCGAGGATCGGCACGGCCAGGAAAACGATCATGGCGAGCGACATCACCCGCGCCATGTCGCGCCCGGAATAACAATCGCGCACGATCGAGACGACGAGCACGCGCGTCGCCGCGGCGCCGACCCCTTGCACCACGCGCGCCGCCATCATCGCCTCGAACGAGCCGGCGAATGCCGCGGCGATGCTGGCGAAGACGTAGACGATCAGGCCGGCGAGCAGCACCGGCCTGCGGCCGTAGCGGTCGGAAATCGTGCCGTAGAAGATCTGCGAGACGCCGAAGCCGAGCAGATAGGCCGTGATGATCCACTGCCGCTGGTTGGCCTCGGCGATGCCCAGCGCCTCGGCCATTTGCGGCAAAGCCGGCAGCATGGAGTCGATCGCCAGCGCGTTGGTGGCCATCAGCGCGGCGGTGAGGCCTACGAAGGGATAGAAGCCCATGCCGTGGCGCGGCCGGGCGATGGCGGACATGTCGTTCATGGCGATCGCGAAAGCTGGCCCGGCGGCTGCGAGCGGAGGGCAGCGGCAGGCAATGATCAGGCGGCAGCATTAGACCTCCCGACAGGGGGGCGGCAACCCGCCCTGCCAGCCATGCGCCATGCGCCGGGCGCGCTTCCCGCTTCAGCCGGCCTTTTGCATCTCGGCCATCAGCGCGTTGTCGATGTCGTCGGCCCGCTTGGCGGCTGGCCTGCCAGCCAGTCTTGCGCCATAGGCCTCAAAAGCCGGCCGCTTCTCGATCGTGCCGAACTGCAGCCCCCACTGGACCTGCGAGCCGACATAGACGTCGGCGGCGCTGAAGCGCTCGCCGAGCAGGTATGGCCCCTGGCTGACGGCCTGTTCGAGCGTGTCCATCACATCCGCATAGGTGCCGTAGCCGATCGCACGGGCCCGATCGGGCGGCACTTCGAGGCCGAAGGCCTTGTTGCTGACGGCGGCCTCGACCGGGCCGGCCGTAAAGAACAGCCAGCGATAGTAAGGGCCGCGCAGCCGGCTGGTCGGCTCCGGCGCCAGCCCCGCCTGCGGGAAGGCATCGGCGAGGTAGGCGCAGATCGCCGCGCATTCGGTGACCACGGTGTCGCCATGGACGAGCGTCGGCACCTTCCCCATCGGGTTGAGCGCCTTGTATTGCGCGCTCTTCATCGGCGCGCCGAAGCCGAGGATCTCGGTCCGGTAGGGTTGGCCGACCTCTTCCACCATCCAGCGCGCGATCCGGCCGCGCGACATGGGATTCGTGTACAGCACGAGTTCGTCTGTCATGGATATTGCCTCCTTGCGGTGCGGTGTCGCTCTAGCGCTGTCGCGATGCTGTCAGGATACATCGCCTGACGGCGCCGGTTTGAACTGCTATCCTTGCTGCGAAACAGGACGGGAGCATGAACGAATCATCGCCATTGCGCAGCGTCTCCGTGAGTGAAGGGCGGATGGCGATCGAGGGCTCGTTGGCCCGCTACGTCCAGGGCTCGGCCCGGCGCTTTCGGCTGCAGGCCGCGGCGCTTCGCATCGTCGGCGGCTTCGAGAGTCGCGAGGGGCGCCTCGAGGACGCGCGGCGCATCCTTGCCGAGGCCCATGTGGCGGATGGCGTGCTGCGGCGCGCCGGCTTCGACGGCGAGGCCGAGGCGATTGCCCTCACCTTGCGCCCGCTTGCCGCGTCGAGCGAACAGCCGCGCCTCCTGCTGATGCTCGGCTATCGCGAAGAAGGCGGGGCCGAGATGCCCTTTGCCGATGTGTTTCTGGCTCCCTTGGTGTTCGAGGCGCTCAAGGCCGACATGCTCGAAGGGCTTGCGCAGGAGCTCTCGCTCAGCGCCACGACGAGCCTCTGGGTACGGGAGGAGGATCGCGAGCTGCCCGCAGGGAGCCCGGTCGGCTGGTATCTCGCGCCTGGGAGCGATGGAAAGGCCGCTGTCCCGGCCCGTGGCTTCATCGATAGCATCGAATGGATGCCGAAGGCCCGTCCCGAGCCGTTGGCGGAGGCTGTGCCGGTGCACCGGGTTGCAGCCGAGCACGGTCACGAACCCGATGAGGATTGGCAGGAGAGCAGTGCCGAGCAGCTGCGCAAGATTAACTGGAGCTTCAGGCAGCTCCTGCTTCTCCTTGCCTTCCTGATGATCATCATCGCCCTGAAATAGCCGTGCGCCTCACGGCTCGTGGCGGCGGATCCGGCGGATGATCTCGTTCAGCGCCAGCATGGCCAGCGCCAGGATGAAGGGCAGGACGTAGTAGATCACCCGGAACATCAGCAGCGCTCCGAGCACCTGCTCGTAGGGAAGCCGGTTGAGCGCGACCAGCATCGTCGCCTCGAAGACCCCGAGGCCGCCGGGCGCGTGACTGGCGATGCCGATCAGGCAGGCGAAGATGTAGGCGGCCAGGAAGGTCGGGTAGTCGAGATTGTAGCCGCCCGGCAGCAGCACGAAGAGCACGGCTGCGGCGGCGCTGACTTCGCAGGCGCCGAGCGCCATCTGGCCGAGCGTGGTGCCCAGCCCCGGCAGATGAAGGTTCCATCCCCGCACGCGCAAGCTGCGCTCGTCCGTTGCGATCCAGATCAGGTAGCCGATGATACCGAGCCCGACGAGGCCGCCGACGATCTGGACGACGAGTGGTGAGGTCCGCGCGAGCATGGCGACCGAATCGGCCGAATAGACCAGGCTGGCGCAGAGGATGGCGCCGAGCCCGAGCCAGAAGGTGATGCCCGCGATCACTGTCAGGCTCGCGACCTCCGAAGCCCGCACGCCTTTCGGCGAATAGATCCAGTAGCGCACCGTGCCGCCGGTCACGATCGGGAAGCCGAGCGTGAAGGACACCGAATAGCTGGTGAAGGAGGCGAGCGCTGTGGTGCGGTAGGGGATCGAGAGTCCGAGCCGGCGCAGCGCCAGCGCATCGTATCCCGTGAGCAGCAGATAGCTCAGGGCCGTGAAACCGCAGGCAAGTCCGAGCTGGCGCAGGCTGGCATTGGCGAAGGCGCCGGCGAGCTGGCCCGGCTCCATCTGGCTGATGATGTGCCAGAGCACGACGAGCGAAGCGCCGAAGATGACCATGCTCGCCAGCGGGCCGAGCCACCACCAGCGGCTGCGCTTGCGCAGGTGCATTCCTGGCTCATGCGGGCCGAAAGACATGCGCTCTCTGGGTTGCGCGCCACAGCCGGATCGCGGCAGCACGGGGGGATGGGAGGGCGCGGCCGCGCCCCGGCCCGAGAGATAGCGCGTTGGCAGCGATGCACAAGCCGCTGCGGCGAATGAGCCCCATGAGGAGGCTGGTCGCGACAGCCGCCTCGGGCCGAGCCCCCGTGCCCGAGCGTCAGCGATGCGGGCCGGCAAGGTTGGAATGGGGGGAACAGCCGCTGCTCGCCGGCGTTCAACGCTCGACTCCAGCAAGGGAGGCTCATCATGCCGCGTGGCGACAAATCGGCCTATACGGACAAGCAGAAGCGCAAGGCGGAGCATATCGAGGAAGGCTACCAGGAGCGCGGCGTCTCGCACGAGGAAGCCGAGCGCCGGGCCTGGGCTACCGTGAACAAGGAAAGCGGCGGTGGCAACAAGTCGGGCTCCGGCCGGGGCAAGCCCGACACCAATGTCTCCGCCAAGCGTGGCGGTCGGATCGGCGGCGAGGCCGCGGCCGCGCGCCCGAAGTCCGAGCGCTCGGCCTCGGCGAAGAAGGCGGCCGAGACGCGGAAGAAAAAGGCGTCCTGAACCGGGGCGGCTTGCCGCCCCGGAGTTGCCTGCCTCAGCCGCCGATGTTGAAGGAGGCCAGCGCCGCCATGTTGACGATGTCGGAATCCTTCGCGCCGAGCGGCACGATCTGCACGGGCTTGTCGAGGCCGACGATCAGCGGGCCGATCACGGTTGCGCCGCCGAGTTCCTGCAGCAGCTTTGTCGAGATCGAGGCCGAGTGGAAGGCCGGCATCACCAGCACGTTCGCCGGTCCTGACAGGCGGCAGAACGGATACTGGGTCATGATCTCGCGGTTGAGCGCGACATCTGCCGCCATCTCGCCGTCATACTCGAAATCGACGCGCTGGCCGTCGAGGATCGCCACCGCCTCGCGCACCTTTTCGGAGCGCTCGCCGGCTGGATGTCCGAAGGTCGAGAAGGCGAGCATCGCCACCTTCGGCTCGTAGCCGAGCCTGCGGCCGACGCCGGCTGCCTCGATCGCGATCTCGGAAAGCGCCAGAGCTGTCGGCATCTCGGTGATTGCGGTGTCGGCGACGAGGACGGTGCGGTCGCGCGAGATCACGATCGAGACGCCGATCACGCGATGGCCGGGCTTCTCGTCGATGACGCGGCGAACCTCCTCCAGCGCGATCGAATAGTTGCGGGTCACGCCCGTCACCATCGCGTCGGCATCGCCGAGCGCCACCATCGCCGCGGCGAAATGGTTGCGGTCCTGGTTGATCAGGCGCTGGCAGTCGCGGAAGAGATAGCCCTGCCGCTGCAGCCGCTCGTAGAGATACTGCGCATAGGCGCTGTTGCGGTGGGAGAGCCGGGCGTTCTGGATCGAGATGCCCTTGGCTTCGAGATCGACGCCGAGGAAGGTCGCGGTCTCGTAAATGCGCTCCTCGCGGCCGACGAGAATGGCCTGGCCCAGCTCCTGATTGACGAAGGACGCTGCGGCGCGGATGACCTGCTCCTCCTCGCCTTCGGCAAAGACGACGCGCTTCGGATAGCGCTTTACCCGCTCGAAGATGCGGTTGAGCGTGCCGGCGACCGGGTCGCGGCGGGCGGAGAGCTGCGCCTTATAGGCGGTCATGTCGACGATCGGCTTGCCGGCGACGCCGGATTCCATTGCCGCCTTCGCCACCGCCGCCGGCACGACCTGGATCAGGCGCGGATCGAACGGCACGGGGATGATGTAGTCCTTGCCGTAGCGCGGCCGCGCGCCTTGATAGGCTGCGGCAACCTCGTCGGGCACGTCCTCGCGGGCGAGCATCGCCAGCGACTCCGCTGCAGCGATCTTCATCTCCATGTTGATCGTGGTCGCCCGCACGTCGAGCGCGCCGCGGAAGATGAAGGGGAAGCCGAGGACGTTGTTGACCTGATTGGGATAGTCCGAGCGGCCGGTCGCCATGATGGCGTCGTCGCGGATCGCATGGACCTCCTCCGGCGTGATTTCCGGATCGGGATTGGCCATGGCGAAGATGATCGGGTTCGGCGCCATCGCGGCGACCATCTCCGGCGTCACCGCGCCCTTTTGCGACAGGCCGAAGAAGGCGTCGGCCCCCTCCAGCGCCTGCGCCAGCGTCCGCCTGTCGGTGATGGCGGCATGGGCCGACTTCCACTGGTTCATGCCCTCGGTGCGGCCCTGGTAGATCACGCCCTTGGTGTCGCAGAGGATGACGTTGTCGGGCTTGAAGCCCATCGCCTTCAGGAGCTCGATGCAGGCGATGGCGGCGGCGCCGGCGCCGTTGATGACGAGCTTGGTCGATGTGATGTCGCGTCCGGTCAGATCGAGTGCGTTGACCAGGCCGGCGGCGGCGATGATCGCGG
The DNA here is from genome assembly GCF_056395485.1 of Allobosea sp. 10L417. NCBI lineage: Bacteria > Pseudomonadati > Pseudomonadota > Alphaproteobacteria > Hyphomicrobiales > Alloboseaceae > Allobosea > Allobosea sp. 10L417. The sequence goes on along the minus strand of NZ_JBFTJP010000014.1, from coordinate 96,605 downwards.
TGCCGTGCTGGTCGTCGTGGAAGACCGGGATGTCCATCAATTCGCGCAGGCGCTGCTCGATGATGAAGCACTCGGGCGCCTTGATGTCCTCGAGGTTGATGCCGCCGAAGGACGGGCCGAGATACCGCACCGCGTCGATGAACTTGTCCGGGTCCTCCGTGTCGACCTCGAGGTCGATCGAGTCGACGTCGGCGAAGCGCTTGAACAGGACGGATTTGCCCTCCATCACCGGCTTGGAGGCGAGTGCGCCGAGATTGCCGAGGCCGAGGATGGCGGTGCCGTTCGAGATCACCGCGACGAGGTTCGAACGGGTCGTGTAGTCATAGGCGCGCGACGGGTCCTCAGCGATCGCCAGCACCGGCACGGCCACGCCCGGCGAATAGGCCAGCGAGAGGTCCCGCTGCGTCGCCATCGGCTTCGTCGGGACGATCTCCAGCTTGCCGGGACGGCCCTGCGAGTGGAACAGCAGGGCTTCCTGGTCCGTGAAGGTCGGGCGCGTTCTCTTGGTCGTCGGGCGGTCGTTCATCGAAGAGTCTTTTCTTGAGCGTTTCCTCGGGGGAAGCGACCATACGGCCGCGCCCCACGGGACCACAAGCCGTTATAGGCCCACAGAACTCTTGCCGGGCAACGGTGGAATTGCGGCGGCGTCGGAAGGCTACAGCCGGTTGCGCACGCTGCGGACGAAATCACCGACATAGCGGTCGAGCGCTTCCGCCTGCTCGTCGACCCTGCGGGCGGCATCCGCCACGCCGACGGCGGCATCCCCGGTGACGCGCACCTCGGTGCCGACCGTGCTGACATTTGCGGTGACGGCGTCGGCGCTGAGAGCGACGGCCTGCGCATCGGCGGCAATGGTCGAGACGATGTCGGCCTGCCGGCTGACGACGGAGGCGATCGCGCCGGACGTCTGCTCGATCATGGTCATCGTGCCTTCGATATGGGCCACGGCCTGGACGGCGGCCGCGGCAGCACCGCGGATGCCGGAGAGAGTTTCGGCGATGTCGCGCGTCGCCTTCTGCGTCTGTTCTGCGAGCGTCTTGACCTCGCCCGCCACGACGGCGAAGCCACGCCCTGCGACACCCGCCCGCGCGGCCTCGATCGTGGCGTTCAGCGCCAGCAAATTGGTGCGGGCCGCGATCTCCTCGATGAAATCGAGCACCGCGCGTACCTTGTCGGCCGCCTCCGTCAACCCGGTGACGTCGCTTCGCGTGCTGCGGACATAGCTGGCGGCCGCGCGCACCGTCTCGTCGGCATGGCTGGTCTGGCGGGTGAGTTCCCGGATCGAGGCTTCGATCTCTTCCGCCGCGGTTGCGACGCTGCCGACCCGCTGCGATGCGCTTTCCGCCTCCCGGGTCACGCCTTCGGCACGCAGGGTCGTCGCGCTCGCGCTCTGCACCATCTGGCCGGCGGCGGCGCGCATGTCGCGCATCGAAACCCCGACATCGGCGAGCGCCTTGCCGACGGTGCGTTCCAGATTGCCGGCCAGTTCGTCGAGCGCGGTCTTGCGGAGCGTCTCGATTTCGGCACGGCGCGCCTCCAGCGTCTTCTCGGCGGTGATGTCGAGCAGGATGCCGTCCCAGATGAATGTTCCATCTGCAAGCCGGCGCCGCGTCGACTCGCTGCGAAGCCAGACCGTGCCGCCATCTGGAGCATGATAGCGCCCCTCGAAACGCCAGACATGGTCGTCGCCCGGCGTCTCGCGGCGCCGATCCTCGAAGCGCGCGCGATCCTCGGCGAACATCTTGCCGAGCCAGACTTCCGGATCCTTTTCGGCATCCTTCCGCGCGATGCCCAGCGCCTTGTCGATGGAGAATGACGCGAACTGGTAGGACAGTTTGCCGTCCGGCCTCAAAAGACATTGATAGAGCGTGCCGGGCGCCCGCTGGATCAGGGTCCGCAAGCGATAAGCCGTTTCGCGGCGGTCGTTGTCGTGGATGACGACGATGCCGGTGAGGATGATGCCGATCGTGCCCACCAGTATCATGGCTGGCACTGCCTCGCGCAGGAAGAGCTCTCCCGCATCGCCCGGAATGAAAGGGGCCGAGGCCAGCAGGCAGAGGGCATCGAGAGAACTCAGCAGGATAAGGTCGCGTGGCATCAGCGGGCGTCGGCGCCGCGCCAGCCAGGCCGAGAAGGCGATTCCGATCAGCATGCGCAGCACGATGCCGCCGATTCCGGTCGCCATGCCGACGCCGCCTGCCAGGAAGCGCGCGACGACCAGCGGAGTGGCCGTCAGGAGGGCCGCCCAGGGCCCACCGATAGGCCCGGCCAGGATGGCGAAGGTATTGCGTGAATCGATCAGCAGGCCGGGCTGGATCTCGACGGGGTTCGCCATGCTGACAAGCGCGCCGCCTGCGAACAACAGGCTCACGGCGCAGGGCCGTAGCCAGCCCCGTCCGCTGAACCTGGGGGCGATCACCGTCAGCACGAGCCCGGCGAAGAGCAGGAAGAACAGGCTCTGGACGAGATTGATCAGCAGCAATGTCGAGACCTTCGGCCGATTCGGCCGATGGACCTTGCTTTCAATTGTTGAAAGCCGTCCTAACGGATGGTCTTGGCGCCGCTTTTTGCTAGCGTGCCGGCCGATGCGTCACAGTTCCCCCAGCGAAGCCACCCTTTCCGCCGCGCCGGCCGCTGCCGCCGAACGCGTCACGCCGATGATGGCGCAGTACGTCGAGATCAAGGCTGCCAATCCGGACTGCCTGCTCTTCTATCGCATGGGCGATTTCTACGAGCTCTTCTTCAAGGACGCCGAGATCGCCTCGCGCACCCTCGGCATCGTGCTGACCAAGCGCGGCAAGCATCAGGGCGACGACATCCCGATGTGCGGCGTCCCCGTGGAGCGCGCCGACGACTATCTCCAGCGCCTGATCGCCGCCGGCCATCGTGTCGCCGTCTGCGAGCAGACCGAGGACCCGGCCGAGGCCAAGAAGCGCGGCGCCAAATCGGTTGTGAAGCGCGATGTGGTGCGCCTCGTCACCCCCGGCACCATCACCGAGGAGCGGCTGCTCGAGCCCGGCCGCGCGAGCCTGCTTGTCGCGGTCGCGCGCCGCAAGACGGGCGAGGCGGCCTCGCTCTACGGTCTCGCGGCGATCGACATCTCGACCGGTCGCTTCACGGTGATGGAGACGCCGCAGGAACGGCTCGCCATCGAGTTCTCGCGGCTGGAGCCGCGCGAGATCGTCTGCCCCGACGCGATCCATGATGATCCCGAACTCAAGGAGTTCTGGCGCGAGATCGCGGTGCCGGTGACGCCGCTCGCCCGCGACGGACTCGATGCGGCCTCGGCCGAGCGGCGCCTGAAGGAGTTCTTCGGCGTCGCCACGCTCGACGCCTTCGGCGCCTTCAGCCGCGCCGAGATCGCGGCGGCCGGTGCAGCGCTCGCCTATGTCGAGCGCACCCAGCTCGGAGCGCGCCCACCCCTTTCCGCCCCGGTGCGCGATTCCGGTTCGGCGACAATGCTGATCGACGCCGCCACCCGCGCCAACCTCGAATTGACGCGCACCCTCGGCGGCGAGCGGCAGGGCAGCCTGCTCGCTACGATCGACCGCACGGTGACGCCGGGCGGCGCGCGCCTGCTGGCCGAGCGCCTCGCCGGCCCGTTGACCGATGCGGCGGCGATCGCGGCGCGTCACGACGCGGTTGAATTCCTGGTGGCGGACGGCGCCCTGCGCGAGGATCTGCAGCAGGCGCTGGAGAAGGTGCCGGACGTCGCGCGTGCGCTGGCGCGGCTCTCGCTCGATCGCGGCGGCCCGCGCGACCTCGCTGCGCTCGGCGCCGGGCTCGACACCGCCCGCGCGATCGCCGCCTTGCTCGTCCGGCGCGGCGAGCTACCGGCGGAGCTCTCCGGCGCGATGCAGGCGCTGGGCGAGAGCAATCCCGATCTGGCGGTTCGCCTAAACGCGACACTGGCCGACGAGTTGCCGCTCAACCGCCGCGACGGCCGCTTCGTGCGCGAGGGGCATGATCCGGCGCTCGACGAGCTGCGCCTCCTCCAGATCGATTCGCGCAAGGTCATCGCGCAACTGCAGGCCCGCTACGCGAGCGAAACCGGCTGCCGCACGCTGCGCATCAAGCACAACGCCATGCTCGGCTACTTCGTCGAAGTGCCGCAGGCGATGGGCGAAGAGTTCCTCAGGGAGCCCTGGCGCGCGACCTTTGTGCATCGCCAGACCATGTCCGATGCGATGCGCTTCTCTTCGGTCGAGCTCGGCGAGCTCGAGGCCAAGATCGCCTCCGCGGCCGACCGGGCGCTCAAGCTCGAACTCGCCATCTTCGCCGGGCTCGGCGAAGCCGTGCTGGCTCAGGCCGAGCCGATCAAGGCCGCCGCGCTGGCATTGGCCGAACTCGACGTCGCCGCTGCCCTTGCCGATCTCGCCGCTCGCGAGGGCTGGAGCCGCCCGCTGATCGATGATGGCGTCGCCTTCACCATCGAGCGCGGCCGCCATCCGGTCGTCGAAGCCGCGCTCAAGCGGGACGGAAAGCCCTTCGTCGCCAACGATACCGAATTGTCGCCGCCCGGCACCGAGGCCAAGGGCGGGCGCATCTGCCTGATCACCGGCCCGAACATGGCCGGTAAATCGACTTTCCTGCGCCAGAACGCGCTGGTCGCGGTTCTCGCTCAGATGGGCTCCTTCGTGCCGGCGGCACGCGCCCATGTCGGCATCGTCGACCGGCTATTCTCGCGCGTCGGCGCGGCCGACGATCTCGCCCGCGGCCGCTCGACCTTCATGGTCGAGATGGTCGAGACCGCCGCGATCCTGAATCAAGCCGGCCCGCGCGCGCTCGTCATCCTCGACGAGATCGGGCGGGGCACCGCGACCTTCGACGGCCTCTCCATCGCCTGGGCGGCGATCGAGCATCTGCACGAGATCAACCGCTGCCGCAGCCTGTTCGCCACGCACTACCATGAATTGACCGCGCTCGGAGACCGGCTCGACCGGGTCGCCAACGCGACCGTCCGCGTCACCGAATGGAAGGGCGAGGTCGTCTTCCTGCACGAGGTCGTGCCGGGGGCGGCCGACCGCTCCTACGGCATCCAGGTCGCCAAACTCGCCGGCCTGCCGCCGGCCGTGGTCGAGCGAGCCCGCGCCATCCTCGGCGAATTGGAGAAGACCGAGCGCGAGAAGCCGGTTGCCTCGCTGGTCGATGATCTCCCGCTCTTCGCCGCGCCGCAGCGTCGTCCCGCACCAGTCGTCGCTGAGGACGAGCCCGACGGATTGCGTGATGCCCTGGCCGGGATCGATCCGGACGAGATGACACCGCGCGAGGCGCTGGAAGCGCTCTACCGGCTGAAAGGTTTGGCCTGAGTTTCTGTTCTAGCCCAGCCGCTTGATGCTTGTGATCGCGCCGAAGCTCTTCGTCAGGATGCGGTCGCGCGCTTCCCGCAGCGGCTCGCGATGGACCGTCATCGTGTAGCCGTTGGCATGCAGCAGCGTATCCGGGTCAGTCAGGATGCCGACATGGCCCTTCCAGAAGACCAGGTCGCCGCGTCTAAGCCCGGATAGGCTCTCATCGAAGGGAACGGGGCTGCCGAGTGCGGCTTCCAGCATGTCTGAATCGCGCGGCGAGGCGATGCCGGCAGCAGTGAGCGCAAGCTGTGTCAGCCCCGAGCAGTCGAGGCCCAGGCTCGTCTTGCCACCCCAGAGATAGGGTACGCCGAGGAAACGTTCGGCGACCGCGACGAAGTCGGCTTCGAAGCGGTCGGCCGGGACGAGGTGCTTCAGGAAGACGTGCCCGCCATCGGCGAGGATGGCGAAGTCGCCCTTGGTCTCCAGCACGGCGACGCCTGCATTCAGCGAAAGCGATGCAAGCGGCGGCAGTTTGATCGAGGGGCCGGGATAGACGAAGGTCCTGAGCGCCGCGACACGATGCGTCGGCGCCGGCTGGTCGGGGCGCAGCGCGTCGTCGGGCAGGTAGCCGACATAGCCGTCCGTGGCGAGCTGGACCCAGGCCCATCCCTCTTCGCGCTCGTAGACATCAACCAGCTCGCCCGCGAGCGCCTCGGTATCGAGCGCGGCGTCAGGGCGCGGCTCACGTCGCAGCGGCGCCGAGGGAACAACGACGCGCATTGACTGCGCATCGGCGAAGCGAGCGGTCTCGACCTTCCCCGCGAGCTGGCGGGCGGCGAGATCGGGGCGGAAGGCATGGATGCGGCGGTCGAGAATCGTCATGGGTGCAATCTAGAGCATCGTGCCGAAAAGTGGATCCGGTTTTCGGCGGAAAACGATGCGGCAACAAAGGGCTGCGGTATCGGACCGGATTCCTGAAGCAGGTCTGATGCTGTAGCGGCGGCGAGGCCAGTGCTGGGAGAGCCGTCAGCTTCCGCCGATCTCCTTGGCATGTTCGGTGACGAGGTCGGCCAGTCTTTCGACCGCGAGCGCACCGGCGACAGTGCGTTGGATTACGACGTTGCGGCGGTCAGCCTCGTCGCGCTTGCGCGTCAGCAGCCCGAGCTTGCCGAGCGTATCGAGCGCGCGGGTGATGACCGGCTTGGTCACGCCGAGTTGTTTCGCCAGCCCCCGCACCGTATGCGGCGGCAGCTCGAGATAGACCGTCAGCAGGATCGCCGTCTGGCGCGCCGAGAGGTCGGCTTCGCTGTCCCGTACCAGATCGAGATGGACCTGCCGCCACAGTTTGAGCGCCTGCGAAGGCTTGATCTCGAGGGGCATGAAGGCACGGTTCCCGATCGTTACGGAGCCGTATCATTATCCCACGGTCGTGATGGCGCAATCGCCTTTGGCGATCAGCCTTAACCGGTTGGATAGAGCTGCTGCACCAGCGCATGGATCAGCCGCGCACCCTGGCATTCACCGCCCTCGGGCCGTCCCGGCTTGGGCGAGGGGTTCCAGCCGTAGATGTCGAAATGCGCGTAGGATTCCGTCTTCTCGACGAAGCGGTTGAGGAAGAGCGCTGCCGTCACCGAGCCGGCCATGCCGCCGCTGGAAACGTGATTGACGTCAGCGATCTTGGAATCGAGCAGGCCGTCATAGGGCCGCCAGAGCGGCATGCGCCAGACCGGGTCGTTTACGGCCATACCGATCCGCGCGATTTCCGCGGCGAGCCCTTCATCATGGGTGTAGAAGGGTGGCAGCTCGGGGCCGAGCGCAGTGCGCGCCGCGCCGGTCAGCGTGGCGAAATCGATCAGCAGCTCCGGCATCTCCTCGTCGGCGAGCGTCAGCGCATCGGCCAGGATCAGCCGGCCTTCGGCGTCGGTATTGCCGATCTCGACCGAGAGGCCCTTGCGGCTCGCCAGCACATCGCCGGGCCGGAAGGCATTGCCTGAAACGGCGTTCTCGACCGCGGGAACCAGCAGCCGCAGCCGCACCGGCAGTTTCGCCAGCATGATCATCCGCGCCGCTGCGATCGCGGCTGCCGCCCCGCCCATGTCCTTCTTCATCAGCAGCATCGAGGCGTCGGGCTTGAGGTTGAGCCCACCCGTGTCGAAGGCGACGCCCTTGCCGACCAGCGTGACCTTGGGATGGGCCGGATCACCCCAGACCAGATCAACGAGCCGCGGTGCCCGCGTCGAGGCACGGCCGACCGCATGGATCATCGGGAAGTTCCGGGTGATCAGGTCGTCCCCGACGATACTGGTGATCGTTGCGCCGCATTCGGCGGCGAGCCCGCGGATCGCCGCCTCGATTTCGCCCGGCCCCAGCGCATTGGCCGGCGTGTTGATGAGATCGCGCGCCAGTGCGGCCGATTCAGCGATCAGGCTGATCTCCTGGCCGTGGACGCCGTCCGGCAGAGACAGGCGCGCCCGCGGCGGCTTCGGCTTGCGGTAGCGGTCGAAGCGATAGCCCTGCAGCAGCCAGCCGAGCGTGGCGAGCCCGGGATCGTCGATCTCGCCTTCCAGCGCATAGTCGCCCGCCGGCAGCAGGGCTGCCAGCCGCGCCGGCCCGAAAGGATCGCGCTGCCGCCGCGCGGTTTCGACACCAAGGAGGACGGCCGCGAGTGTCCCTTGCGAATCCGGAAGGAGGCAATGCTGGCCGGCACCGGCCGCGAAGCCCTGGGCGAGCGCGAAATTGCGGTGGGTGGGGGAAAGCCGCGTCTGTAAGGCCGGCCAGCTCTCGGCAGAAACCACGTGAATCGGAACGGCGGTGTCGGAGGTGGGGATCAGAAGACTGTTCACGGGGCGGTCGATCGGTTCTGGGACAGCGGCGGCTGCCGGAATTAAGGATGCATTAGGGTTAACGTTTTATCACCGAACCACCAGAGGAACCCAGTCAGACGACGTTGTCGCGAGGCGATCCGGCCCATGATTCGAACGAAGCTCGCCTCCGACCTGCCGGCCTTCCGTGCTCGCCGACTTGGATTGACGATCGCGGTCTGCCTCGGGGCGCTGGCCCTGGCGGGTTGCCAGAGCCGTGGCGGCCTCGGGGATGTCACGGGGTCCATCTCCCGCAGCCCGGCGGCGCAGCCACGCACCGCGGCCGAATGGCAGGCCGAGCGCGAGAACTGGGCGAAACGCTATGAAGCCAATCCGAAGGATCGCAACGCCGCCTTCGCCTATGCCCGGGCGCTCCGGGCGCTCGATCAGAATGCGCAGGCGCTGGCTGTGCTCCAGAGCGCCGTCCTGACTTTCCAGGACGATCGCGAGCTGCTGGGCGCCTATGGCCGCTCGCTCGCCGATAACGGGCGGTTTCGGGAGGCGGACGACGTGCTCTCGCGTGCCCATTCGCCGGAGCGGCCAGATTGGCGCATTCTCTCGGCGCAGGGCACGGTCGCCGACCAGCTGGGGGATCATGAGAGGGCCCAGCAGATCTATCAGGCGGCTCTGAAGCTCGCCCCGGGCGAGCCGACGGTCATGTCCAATTACGGCCTGTCGCTCGCCTTGTCCCGACATCTGCCGGAAGCGGAGCGCGTTCTCGCCGAGGCGGCGGCCTCGCAGGGCGCCGATGCGCGCGTGCGTCAGAACCTCGTGCTCGTGCTCGGGCTTCAGGGCCGCTTTGCCGAGGCCGAAGCCATGGCCCGGCGCGACCAGAGTCCGGCGGAAGCCGCCGCGACGATCGCCTATCTCAAGCGCAGCGTCAGCCAGCAGAACAGCTGGGACCTGCTCAAGGGCGCGAAGGGCAAGCAGCAACCCGCCGCCAAGCCTCCGCTGGCCCGGGCGCCCGATGGCTCGGCCGATACGGATCGCCGTAGCTGAGGCCGAGCTGAAGAAGCTTCCCCCGGTTCCCCTCGGCCGTATCGGCAAGCGTCGTGCATTGTCCCGGCTGGCCGGAAGCGGGCATTGGCGTCCCGGCAAAGCAGGCATTCAGGCCAACTGCCGAGGCGAGACGCGCAGATGCGCCAGGCGACGCCGACGAACAGCGTTCGCAGGGGCGGGGGCGGCTTGTGGACCCGATGCCCATGTGGGAAGCTGGCTGAACGACGCCCCCACCGAACGCCCATGAACATCACGCTGAAGCAGATCAGGGCGTTCCTCGAGATTGCCAGGCTAAACAGCTTCACGCGCGCCAGCGATCGGCTGAATACGACGCAATCGTCGCTTTCCGTGCTGATCCGCGAATTGGAGGCCGAACTCGGGACGCGTCTCCTGGATCGCACCACCCGCAAGGTCGAGATTACTGAGGCCGGCCGCGAATTCGCTCCCTTCGCGGAACGGATGCTGATGGAGCTTGAGAATGGCTTCACTGCGACCCGCGAACTTGCTGCTCGCAAGAAGGGGCGGTTGAGCCTCGCTGCCTCTCCGCTGGCGGCGGCTGCGCTGCTTCCGAAGATCATCGCGAGCTTCCGTAGCCTCTATCCGGGGATCAGCGTCGCCATCGAGGAGATTTCGCCCGAATTGCTGTCGTCCCGGGTGGCCGGCGGCCTGTTCGACTGCGGCATCGGCGTTTTCGACACGATGGATGACGGTTTGACCGCCATCTCCGCCTTCAGCGAGCGCCTGATGCTGATGTGCCCCCGCAATCACCCTCTGGCGGCGGAGCAGGAGGTCGAATGGCGGCAATTGGCCGATCACGACTTCATCTCGGTCAACCCGGACAACGCGGCGCGCCGGCGCATCGATCGCTATCTCGCGCTCGCCGGAGTCGAAATTCGCCCGGCCTTCGAGGTCAGGAACATGACCACGACGCTCGGCCTCGTGGCGGCCCAGATGGGCGTGGCGACCTGGCCGTCCTGGGCGGCGACGCTGGCAAGCGCCTATGATCTGGTGCTTCGCCCGCTGGTGCGGCCCGAGGCCTTTCATACGGTCTCGATCGTGATGTCGAAGGAACGGGCGCCCTCGCCGGCGGTCGAGGCCTTCATCGATGTCGTCAGGGAGCAAGGCAAAGCCCTGATCGACCCGTCCTGAGGCGCCGCCGGCGTGCCGCAGGCCGTCAAGGCGCGTTCGCACCCGGGAACCCGACATGGAACGCCACTCCGGGAACGGGATGGGTTGAGCCGCGGGGGGCGGGATGGCGTCACGTCCGCGCGGGATGAGGCGCCCCGAGCCGGCTCCAGGCCGGCGCACGACAGGCGTGGGTCGGTAACGCAGAGCCGTATGCCCGCGATCGCCAGAGCTCCATCCCATCCGGCGATTGATCGTGGAAGCCGATGCATTGAGCTGAAATCAGTATTTCCCCTGGCGGCCGGCCGCTGAGCATAATGCCCCCAAGAATAAAGATTTTGAGCGGCCGATACCGGGCATAGACCCGTCTCAATTCGCTGTTCTGGAATGATGTCGGCTCTTCTACTGGGTCCTAAAAACAACGCCGAGGGTGAAGAAGATGAAATTTCGGGATCACGTCAGGCCTGCATCCGTAGTCCTGGCATTTGCGGCCGCCATCTCTGCTTGCTGCGGCGTCTATGCACGGGAGTATTTGCCGCTCCCCAAGGAATTTGCCGGAAGAAGCTATTCCCCCGGCGTCGTCACGCATGGCGGCAAGCAGGTCTGGCTGGCGGGCGTGACCACGCTGCAGGACGAGCAGGGCAAGTCCCTGGCCGGTGATGTCGAGGGCCAGACCCGCTTCATCTTCCGCGAGATCGAGCGCCAGCTCGCAAAAGCGGGTGGCAAGCTCGAGGATGTCGTCACGATGACGGTCTACCTCACCGATGCGCGCAACGGCGCCCAGTTCCAAGCGGTTCGCAAGGAAGTGTTCCCGAAGAATCCTCCGGCTAGCGCGCAGATCACCGTGTCGGCCCTGGCTGTTCCCGGCTTCCTGATCGAGGTCCAGTGCGTCGCGGTGGTCGGCGACGAGAAGTAGCCGCCTCACGCCGGTGGGCGAGGGCTCAGCTTGTCGTCGCCCACCGGCCTCCTCTTGGCGGCAGGCGCCTTGCCGGCCTCTGCCGGCCTGCATTCACGCCGCCCGGCAAGCCGTCGTTCCGGCCGCGACGACGGTCCTCTGATCCATCACGCATCGGCCGTTCGATAGGCGGCCGGCAGGAGACCCAAAATGGGGCATGACGCCGTCCACGAACTGATGTGCAAGGCCGAGATCAACCGGCTGATCCACACCTATCCGCGCGGGCTCGACCGGCTCGACCGGGAGCTCCTGCTCTCGATGGCGCATGAAACCGCGACCGTGGATTTCCCGCCGCTCTTCTCCGGAAGCTGGGCCGACTATGTCGCCTTCCTGATGAAGGCGCATACGAGCATGCTCTACAACCGGCACAGCATGAGCAACATCCTCGTCGCGCTGAAGGGCGAGGGGGCGGTCAGCGAGACCTCGGCGACCGCGCATCTGATCGTCAAGCGTGACGACGGCGACATCGAGGAACGCACCGTTCACACTCGCTATCTCGACCGCTGGCGCTGCGATGGCGGGCGCTGGTCGCTGGCGCACCGCCGCACCATCCGCGACTACCGCCAGGTCAGGGTCCTCACCGCCGCGGAACTCGCCGCCACGACCGAGTACGCCAATGCCGGCGCGATCGGACGGCAGGATCCGTCCTACGCCCATTTCGGCGAATAGCCGGGCGCTGCACTGCGATCTCGAGGATTTACGGAGCGCCATCATGGGCAGGAAGCTGATCAGGAACGGGCAGGTCGTCACGATGGATCGGGCCATCGGCGATTTCGCCATCGCCGACGTTCTGCTGGAGGACGATCGCATCGCCGCGGTGGCGCCGGGAATCGAGGCCGATGCCGACGAGGTGATTGATGCCAGCGGCATGATCGTGATGCCCGGCCTCGTCAACGCCCATCTCCACACCTGGCAGACGGGTCTGCGCTCGATCGGAGCGGACTGGACCGGCCCGGACTACCACCGGATCATGCATGGCAACATGGCCACCCGCTTCCGGCCCGAGGACAACTATATCGGCACACTGGCCGGCGCCCTCGAGCAGCTCAATGCCGGCGTCACCACGCTCTTCGACTGGTGCCACAACATCACCTCGTTCGAGCATGCCGAGCGTTCGGTCGACGCGCTGGAAGAAAGCGGGCTCAGGGCCGTCTTCGGCCACGGCACTGCCAAACCGCTCAAGACCGTGTCCGACATCCCATTCACCCATGAGCCCCATCCGCGCGAGCGGCTGGTAAGGCTGCGGCGTGAGCGCTTCTCCTCCGACGACCGCCGCGTCACCCTCGCGGCGGCGATCCTCGGCCCGCAATTCTCGGTCCCCGAGGTGGTCGAGCAGGATTTCAGGCTGGTGCGCGAGCTTGGCCTGTTGTCGAGCTCCCATGCCGCGCGCCGGCCGGCCGATCAGGTCTCGCCGGAAGGGTATCGGATCCCGGCCCGGCTGGGCTTGCTCGACGAGAACCACAACGTCGTCCACGGCAATTACATCGACGACGAGCAGCTCAAGTTGATCGTCGATTCCGGCGCATCCTTCACGGTGACGTCGATGATCGAATTGCATGTCCACCCTGCCGATCCGGTGACCGGACGCATCCGTGCCCTCGGCGCGCTGCCCTCACTCGGGGTCGACAGCATTCCGGCGGCGAATAGCGACATGTTCAACGAGATGCGCTTCGCTATGCTCTACCAGCGGGCGCTCGAGCATCGCGCCAACTATGCGCAGGGGCTGCCGCCTTTGACGCAATTGCCGGTGCTCTCACGCGTTGCGCTCGAATGGGCGACGATCGGCGGCGCCAGGGCGATACGGCTAGAGCATCTGATCGGGAGCCTAACGCCCGGCAAGAAGGCGGATGTGATCCTGCTCAAGGCCACGGATTTCAACCTGTTTCCGGTGCACGACCCGGTCGGGACGGTCGTGCAGCAGGGCTGCGCGCATAATGTCGATACCGTCATCGTCGACGGGCAGGTCCTCAAGCGTGGCGGCGTGCTCGGGTATGATGCGGCTCTTCTGCGCCGCAAGGCCGGGGAGCTGGAAGCCTCCGCCGCCCGGATCATCCGGGAATCCGGCTATGTGCCGATGGCCGCATAACAAGAGCAAAAGCTCGATTTCATCACGGGAGAGATTGAGATGTCGGTGCGTACGCAATCGCAACGGTCGTCGGTTCGCGTCGTCGTCGCAGCCGCGCTGGGAAACGCCCTGGAGTGGTTCGATTTCATCATCTACGGCTATCTGGCCGTGATCCTGTCGCGGCTGTTCTTTCCCGCCGATGATCCGAATGTCGCCCTGATGCTGACGCTCGCGACCTTCGCCGTCGGCTTCGTGATGCGGCCGGTCGGCGCTCTTGTGATGGGCTACTACGCCGATCGGAAAGGCCGCCGCCGCGCCCTGACGATCACCATCTGGATCATGGCGCTGGCCACCGCCATGATCGGCTTCGCGCCGACCTATGCCACCGTCGGTCTGCTCGCCCCGGTGATCGTGCTGACGGCCCGCCTCATGCAGGGCTTCGCCGCCTCCGGCGAATATGGCAGCGCGGTCTCGCTCCTGGCGGAATCGGCGCCGCCGAACCGCAAGGCCACTTTCGTCGCCTGGCAGATGGCGAGCACGCTGCTCGCCGTCGTCTTCGCCGGCCTTGTCGGCTTCCTGCTGTTCAACACGCTGACGCCTCAGCAGATGGGCGATTGGGGCTGGCGGCTGCCCTTCATCTTCGGGCTGCTGATCGCCCCGGTCGGCTATTACATCCGGCGCCATGTCGATGAGACGCTCGACGTTGCGAGTGTTGCCAGGACGTCCTGGTCGGACGACATCCGCCAGATCTGGACGAAGCAGCGCCGCGCCTTCCTGGCGTCCTTCGCCCTGCTCGCCTTCGGCGGCGGCAATTTCTACATCATGTTCATCTACATGCCGACCTTCGCGGTCCGCGAGCTCAATCTCGGCCTGAATGCGCCCTTCATCAGCACGCTGGTGGCGGGTCTCCTCTCGGCCGCGGGCGCGATCTTCTGGGCCGGCCGCGTCGATCGCGGCGCCTCGCCGCGGCTGCTCTACGGTATCGCCACGGTCGCGATCCTGCTGATCGTCTACCCGCTTTATGCCTGGATCATCCAGGCGCCGACGCTCTGGGGACTTGTGGCCCTGCAGGTGGCGCTGGCGATTCCCGGCAGCGTGATCGTCGGGCTGGGAATCGTCATGAACGCCGCGCTGTTCGAACCGCGCATCCGCGCCTCGATCCTGGGCTTCAACTTCAACGTCTCGAACAGCATCTTCGGCGGCGCCGCGCCGCTGATGGTGAGCTACGCCGTCGCCACCACCGGCGACAAGGCGGCAGCGGCCTATTACGTCATCCTCGTCGGGCTGATCGGGCTCATCGGCGTCTGCTGCCTGCCCGGCAAGGCCCACACCCCGCGGCAGCATGAGGGGCTGGGCGAGCCCAACGGCGCTCCTGCCTGACCATGAGCAGGCGCCGGTTTCGACCGGCAACGACAACAATACCAAAAGGGGAATTTCGAAATGACCACCTCTGACGAAACCATGTCCCGCCGTGCCATGCTGCTGGGAACCGTCGCAGCATTCGCGGCGACGGCGACAGCGGGCGCCGGACTCGCGCAGGCGCAGCCGGAAGGCCGCTTCCGGATCGATACCCATCACCACATCTTCCCGCCGAAATACCTCGATGAGGTGCGCGAGCGGATCATCGCCCAGGCTCAGGGATTGCCGACCGAGACCATGATCGGCTGGACGCCTCAGCGCTCGCTCGACGAGATGGAGCGCAGCCGGGTCGACCAGGCGATCGTCTCCGTGGCGGCGCCGGGCATCTTCTTCGGGGATGTCGAGCAGGGCCGGCGGCTCGCCAGGGTCTGCGTCGACTACGGGGCGGAGATGATGCAGAAATATCCGGGCCGCTTCGGCATGTTCGCGCCGATCCCGCTGCCGGATATCGAAGGCAGCCTGAAAGCCATCGCATATGCGCTCGACGTGCTGAAGCTCGACGGCATCGGCATCCTGACGAGCTATGGCACGCGCTGGCCGGGAGACCCTGCCTTCGCGCCGGTCTTCGACGAGTTGAACCGGCGCAAGGCGACGGTATTCGTCCATCCGCTGGCGCCGGATTGCTGCAGCAATCTGCAGGAAGGCGTATCCTCGGCGCTGATCGAGTTCCCCACGGACACGACGCGCTGCATCACCAGCCTCCTGTTCAGCGGGACGCTGACCCGGTGCCCGGACATCAACTTCATCTTCGCCCAAGGCGGGGGAACGCTGCCCTTCCTGGCCGGGCGCCTGAACGCGGCGATGTTCTTCACGCCGGGACTGCCGGAGAAATTGCCGAAGGGCATGCTCTATGAACTGAAGCGGCTCAACTACGACGTCGTGTCGATGGCGAACCCGATTTCGGTCGCAGCGCTTCTCCAGCTGGTGCCTAGCCAGCAGCTCTTCTTCGGCAGCGACTTTCCCTATCTCTCCGGCAAGGTCGTCGCCGATGGCCTCCAGAAGATCAGCTTGCTGTCCCCTGCCGACCTCACGCAGATCGAGCGCGAGAATGCGCTTCGGCTACTCAAAAGGGCATGATGATCGCGATCCGGCACCGGCAGTCCCTCTGGCGGGAATATATCCACGCGGAGCGGTCATCCGCCCCATCAGTCGGTGCCGGAGCCGTTTCATAAGGTCAGGCCCTCGCAAGACGTCGACAGGCCGCGAAGTCGGTGTGGCGTGGCGTGGCAATTCGCGATACTGTGCCGGATACTTGCCATGAGGAGATTTGGGCTTTTTCTCAGGCAAAGCGGAGAAGTTATGGTTCGATAACGCCGTCAATGCAGGCGTCCTTTACATGCGCCACGCGATCGAGACCGCACCGAAAGACGGGCATTGCGTCGTCATCGAGGACGATGCAAGTGCTGATTGCGACGTCGGCGGCAGGTCGCCGGAAGCGGGCGATTGGGCCGACGGGAAGGACGATGGCCCTATCAGGCTCACGCGGACGCATAGGCATCCGGTCGCCCGCGGAGTTCATTTCCAGCCACACGGCGCAGGATCGGTTGACGCTGATCCTGCCGTAAAGCGGATGTGGCGAGGCTTCTTTACGCCCGTCGTCACTGTCATCGCTGCGGCGACGCTGCTGCTGTGCTGTGTAAAGCAAGTCGCTGCCGAGCCGCCTGCGGGCGATGGCGTGGTCGCTCAGGATGCGGGCTTGCCGAGCAGGGACTCGAAGACCGCCGTCCCTGAAGTCCTCCGAACCGTCGACAGGCAGCCCGGCCCGCCCGCGTCGGAGACGCCGACTATGCGGGAGCAACGAGCTGCGGCGGCGCCCGGGCCGGATGAGCCGCAACCAACGGGCCGGAACCCGCCGGAAGGTCTGGCGCGAGAGGCGGCCCTGGCGCAGGAGCTGGATCGAGCTCGGCGTACCATCGAGCGCTTGGAAGCGCAGTTGCAAGCGGGGCCGGCGGCCGAGCAGGTGCTGAAGCAGGAGCGCGAGCGGGCCGCGATCCTGGCGGACCACGCGGCGGCTGCGCGGCAGGAGTTGCTCGCAAGCACCGCGCAGCACCTCCGGGCCCTCGACGAGGAGCGCGCCCACAGCGCCGCATTGGCGAGCGAGCTGGCGATGGCGCGGCGTGAGATCGAGGCGCAGACGGCGCAATCGCACCAAGCCGACCCCGATACGGCGCCGCTCAAGCAAGCGGACACCGCCAACGCCGCGCAATCACTCGAACAGCAACGCCAGCAAATGGCTGCTGCCCTCGCGGATGCGGCGGCTGCGCGGCAGGAACTGACGGCTAACACGGCGCAGCTCCGTCAGGCGCTCGACGAAGAGCGAGCCCGGAATGGCGCCATGGCGAGCGAGTTGGCAACGGCGCAGCAGGTGAACCAAAAGCTGGCCGTGCAGTTCCGGCTGATCGGCGAACAGACGGAACTCCGCAGGCGAGCCTATGAGAAAGACGTGGCGGCGCTTCAACAGGCACTCAGCCAGGAGCGCGACAAGGCGGCAGCCGGGGCCGCCGATCTCGATGCCGCGCGAAGCGCGGCTGCCGCGCGCATTCAGCCGGAAGCGACGACAGGCAGTCCCGTTGCCCGGCAGGTCGCATCTGCCACCGGCACGGCCATCGCGTCGCCCGCTGCCCCGGACGTGCCGGGCGGCAGCGAGGCGGTGAGGATGATTGCGCGCGCTGCCGCGCTGCTCGGCCAAGGCGACATCGGTGCAGCGCGGATCGTGCTTGAGCGTGCCGCGGAGATGGGCAGTCCGCGCGCGGTCTTCATGCTGGCCGAGACATACGACCCCAACGTTCTCTCGACCTGGAAAACGTTTGGAACGCAGGGCGAGGTGGCGAGGGCGCGCGAGCTCTACGCGAAGGCGCATGCGGGCGGCATTCGGGAGGCGAAGGAGAGGTTCGAGACTTTGAGCCGATGATGCGCCTGCCAGGCCGTGCGGCTTCGGTTCATCGTCCGATTAGTGCGCTCGCGAGGGAGTTCGAGGATGACGAGGTTTGCCAGACGAAGCCTGCTCCTGCTGACTGCCTTGATAGCGCTTATGCCGGGGCTTCAGCCGGCTGATTTGTTCGCGCAGACAGCCAAGGTCGAGGCCCAGGCCACTCCCTCGTCGCGTCGCATCCCGGCGCAGGCGACGGAACAGGAGAAGATGAACGCCTGGACCGTCGGTCTTGCCGGCGGTTTGATTGAAGGAGCGCCCCTTCGTCTCGCGGCGGAGATGGCGCGCGTCGTCGATGACGGGCCGAATTTGCTTGTCCTGCCGATCGTTACGCGGGGCGCCACCGAGAACCTGAACTCGTTGCTCTACCTGCGCGGCGTCGATACGGCCATCATCAATTCCGACGCTCTGGACGAATACAAGGCGCAGCTGCCCCAGATCCGGCGTCGGATTACCTATGTCCTCAACCTCTTCCCGTCGGAGCTGCATATCTTCGTTCGGCCAGAGATCCAGAGCCTGGAGGATCTCGCCGGCAAGAAGGTGAACTTCAACACGCAGGGCACCGCTGCCGCCTATTCGGGGCCGCTGATCTTCAGCCGGCTCGGCATCAACGTCGACAAGACGTTCATCCCTCATCAGGTGGCGCTCGAGCAGATGCGCAAAGGTGAGATGGCCGGGGTCGTTTTCATCACCTCGAAGCCGGTCGACGCATTCGTGCGCGGGCGCTTCGAGCCCGGCTTCAAGTTCCTTCCGGTCAAATACGACAGCAAGTTCGAGGATTACTATCTTCCGGCCGTGCTGGAGGCGGGCGAGTATCCGGGGCTGATCAAGCCGGGAGAGCGCGTGCAGACGATTGCGGTGCCGACCGCGCTCGTCGCGTTCAACTGGGCGGCGCAAACGAACCGCTATCAGCGCGTAGCCCGTTTTGTGGATGTGCTGTTCTCCCGCATCGACAGGCTTCAGGGTCCCGGCTTCGACGCGAAATGGAAGTCAATCAACCTGGCCGCGACCGTCCCGGGCCTCGACCGCTTTCCGGCCGCCCAGGAGTGGTTGGACCGCCAAACGCGAGCACCGCGGGCTCTGCGATGAAGGCGGCCATGCTGTCCATCGTCTTCGAGATCGCTTGCGGAGCCGCGCTGGCGCAGGATGTGGTCGATCCGGTGATGCATCTTCGCGCTTGCGCCGTGCTGGAGCCCGCTGCGCGGCTGGAGTGCCTCGACAAGCTGTCGCGTAGCATCGCGCCGACCGATCGCCCGGCGCCTGGCGAAGACAACTGGATCGTCAGCGAGACCACCTCGCCGATCGACTATGCTCCCATCGTCACCGCGACGACGCTTGCGAGCGGCGGATCAGAAGGCGCGTTGACGCGGCTGTCCATCTATTGCCGTGGCGGCCGAACCGAATTGGCGGTTTCAGGGCCGGCCGTGGCCGGTGGCAGCGCCGACGGTATCATCATCTACCGCATCAACGGCGCTCAGCCACTGCAGGTCGCAGCCGGGGCGTCGTCATTCGGTTCCGGCACCGCATTCAGGGCCGATGTCGTGCATCTGTTGTATTCCTTGCCCGACGAAGGCGGCCTCAATATCCGCCTCGTGGCCCGAGCCGGCACCTATGAGGGGCAGTTTGCGCTGGCCGGGCTGAAGGTCGTGCGAGCCAAGGTCGCCGCAGCGTGCAAGTGGCCGAACGTCGTTGCCAGGCCAAACAGTCGATAATCCTCGAACCGACAAGGGAGAAGCAGTGATGACTGGCTATGTGAAAATCGCGCGGGCTGCACTGGCCGGCGTCGCTGCGCTCCTGATCGCCATGCCGCCGTCAGTGGCGCAGGAAAGGAAGCAGGCCACTGCGCAGGCATCAAAGCGAAACGCGTCGGAAACAAAAACGCACCGCCTTATCCTGCAGGTCAACTCCAACGAGCCTGCAACGATGAATCTGGCGCTCAACAACGCGACGAACGTTGCGCAATACTACAAGGATCTTGGAGAGCCGGTGGAAATAGAGATTGTCACTTTCGGCCCAGGCTTGCACATGCTTCGCGATGACACCTCCCCGGTCAAGGCACGGATCAAGGCGATCGCGGCGAGCACCCCGGCAATTTCCTTCAAGGCCTGCGGCAATACGCAGGAGAATATGGCCAAGGCTGAGAACAAGGAAATTGCTCTCGTGCCCGAGGCGTCGCTGGTGAAATCTGGCGTGGTGCGCGTGATGGAGTTGCAGGAGCGAGGCTGGACCTATGTCAGGCCGTGACATCCGTCATTGAAATCGATCGTAGATTTGCGTTGTTTCGTGTCGCGATGCGGTCGATCCGATGGATGAGATCTGCGAATTTCCAAGCGAGTCGGTGGCGAAGCCGATATCGAGGATGATCCGGCCAGCGTTTCCGAATGGAGGGAAGCGGAAGATTCGACAGCCATGCTCTGGAGCGAACGCCGAACGCTCGGTCGAAAGGTTGGCGAAAGGTTGGCGGGCTACTGGCCGATAACCCGGCGACAAGCCTCCTCATAAAGTGGGGCGAACCGGGTAGGAAACCAGACAAGGAGCCTCGCCATGCGCATGCGCGCTGCCATTCGTTCTATCGCCATCGTTTCGCTCTTCGCCGCCACCTCGGCTTTCGCCGCCGACAAGGTCACCATCATGGTCGGCGGCTACGAGAAGCAGATCTACCTGCCCGCGAAGCTTGCCGAGAGCCTGGGCTACTTCAAGGATGAAGGTCTCGATGTCGAGCTTCTCAATGAAGCCGCCGGTGTCGATGCCGAGAATGAGATGCTCGCCGGCGTGGTCCAGGGGGTCGTCGGCTTCTACGATCATTGCGTCGACCTGCAGGCCAAGGGCAAATTCGTTCAGTCGGTGGTCCAGTTCAGCCAGGCCCCGGGCGAGGTCGAGCTGGTTTCATCGAAATACCCCGACGTCAAGTCGATGGCCGATCTCAAGGGCAAGACCCTCGGCGTCACCGGCCTCGGCTCCTCGACCAATTTCCTGACCCAATATCTGATGGTTAAGTCCGGCGTGCAGCTCAGCGACTTCACCTCGTTGCCGGTCGGCGCGGGCGCCACCTTCATCGCCGCCATGCAGCAGGACAAGATCCAGGCCGGCATGACCACCGAGCCCACGATCTCGCGCCTGCTGAAGACCGGCGAGGCGCGCATTCTCGTGGACATGCGCACGATCGAGCAAACCAAGGCCGCGCTCGGCGGCACCTATCCTGCCGCTTCGCTCTACATGCCGACCGCCTGGGTGGAGAAAAACAAGCCGATCGTCCAGAAGCTGGCGAACGCCTTCGTCAAGACGCTGAAATACATCAACACCCACAGCGCCGCGGATATCGCCGACAAGATGCCGAAGGACTATTATGTCGGTGACAAGGACGGCTATGTGAAGGCGCTCGCCGACGGCAAGGCGATGTTCACCGCCGACGGCGTGATGCCGCAGGGCGGCCCCGAGACCGTTCTCGCCGTGCTTTCCGGCTTCTCGAAGAACATCAAGGGCAAGCAGATCGACCTGTCGAAGACCTATACGACCGAGTTCGTGAAGGCTGCGAAGTAAGCTTCGGCGCGGAGAGCGGCCGGAACAGGCCGGCCGCATCTCACCGCCCCCTCTGATCAAGCGCAATCGAGCGACGCCGCCTCGCGGCGAAGGAGGCCTCATGCCTGCAACCGACACGGCCAATAGCCCGGTCATCGAGCTCATCAACGTCTCGCGCCGCTTCATCACGCCGGATGGCAAGTCGATGACCGCGATCCGGGACTTCAACATGAGCGTGGCGCGCGGCGAATTCGTCGCCGTCGTCGGCCCGACGGGCTGCGGCAAATCCACGACGCTCAACCTGGTCACCGGCCTCGCGCGGCCATCGAGCGGCGAAGTTCGGCTGTTCGGCCAGCCGGTCACCGATATCGACCCGCGTATCGGCTTCGCCTTCCAGACGGACGCGCTGTTTCCCTGGCGCAGCGTCATCGACAATGTCGTCGCCGGCCCGCTTTTCCGCGGCAAGCCGCGCGACGAAGCCTACGCCAAGGCGCGTGAGTGGCTCGCCCGCGTGCATCTGAGCGGCCATGAGACCAAGTATCCGCACCAGCTCTCCGGCGGCATGAGGAAGCGCGTCTCGTTGGCGCAGACCTTCATCAACGAACCGCAAGTGCTGCTGATGGACGAGCCGTTTTCGGCGCTCGACGTGCAGACGCGCGTGGTCATGCACGAGGTGTTGCTCAACCTCTGGTCGGAGGCCAAGGCCTCGGTGATCTTCGTCACTCACGACCTTGAGGAGGCCATCGCGCTCGCCGACAAGGTCTATGTGCTGACATCCGGCCCCGGCACGGTGAAGGCGATCTACCCCGTCGAGCTGCCGCGGCCGCGCATTGTGAGCGAGATCCGCTACCAGGACGATTTCATCGCGCTGTCCCGCCGGATCTGGGACGATMTTCGCGCCGAAGTCGAGCGCGGCGCTGCCCGCGACGAAGCCCGCGCAGCCTGAGGAGGGCGCCATGACCGACGCAGTTCTCACCACTTCTACCGGCTTCCGCCCCGGAACGTCCGACGCCGAAATCGAAGCCGCCGCGGCCAAGGCTGCCCGCCTTCGCCGTCACAAGGTGCTGTTCTGGCGCTGGGCCATCCTGCTCGCCATCCTCGGCGGCTGGGAACTCGGGGCCCGTACCGGTATCATCGACGAGTTCTTCTTTTCGAGCCCCAGCGCGATCTGGAGCAGGCTCGTCGAATGGACGATCGAGGGCACTTCGGAAGGCTCCCTCTGGCTGCACCTCTACGTCACGATGGAAGAGGCGACGTTGGGCTTCGTCTTCGGCTCCGTCGCCGGCATCGTCGTCGGCATCGCGCTTGGCCGCAACCAGATGCTGGCGGACATCTTCTCGATCTATATCAAGGTGTTCAATTCGATCCCGCGCGTGGTGCTGGCGCCGATCTTCATCATGATCTTCGGGCTGGGCATCGGCTCGAAAGTGGCGCTCGCCTTCGTAATGGTCTTTTTCGTCGTCTTCGCCAACGCCTTCCAGGGCGTGCGCGAGGCCGACCGCAACCTGATGGCCAACGCCCAGATCCTCGGCGCGCGCGGCTGGCAGCTCACCCGCTCGGTGGTGATCCCCTCGGCGATGAGCTGGATCTTCGCCTCGCTGCATGTGAGCTTCGGCTTCGCCATCATCGGCGCGATCGTCGGCGAATTCGTCGGCTCGCGCCACGGCATCGGCCTGCTCATCAACATCGCCAAGGGCACCTTCGACTCCGCCGGCATGTATGCGGCGATCGTGGTGATCATGATCGTGGCGCTCGTAGCCGAGTATCTGATGACCTGGGTCGAGGGCCGGCTCGCGACCTGGCGCCCGAAGCCACTGCAGGATCAGCAGTGAGGCTCAAACCGAAGGTGACGGCTGGTCCTCGGCCATCGGTAGCCTGACTTCGACACGCAGCCCCGGCGGGGGCTGCGTTTCCGTGAGCGCGATCGTCCCGTCATGGGCCGCAACGATCTCCTTCACGATCGCGAGCCCAAGCCCGGTGCCCTCGACCGTCGAGGGGGCAAGGCGGTGAAACCGCTCGAAAACCCGCTCGCGATCGGCCTCTGGAATACCCGGGCCGTTGTCCTCGACGACGAGCAGAATCGCGGCGTTTGACGATGCCAGCCTCACGGCGACGCTGCCCCCTTCAGGGATGTGACGCAGGGCGTTGTCGACGAGGTTGGTCACCAGCTCGCGCAGCAAGGTGACGTGGCCGTTGATGGGCAGGGCGGCATCGGGAGCCTCGAAGGAAAGGTCGATGTCCTTATCGAAGGCAATGGCTCCAAGGCCTACGAGCACGTCGCGCGCGATTGCGCCGAAATCGAGCCGTTCCTTCCGCAGCGCCGCGCCGCCCGGTTCCGCCCGCGCCAGGGTCAGGAGCTGGTTCACGACCCGGCCCATGTTGTCGACGCCGCGCTCGATGGCTGAGAGCGCCTCGTGCCGCAACTGCGGATCGTCGTCGCGGCGCGCCATCGCAACCTGCGTTTTCAGGACGGCCAGCGGCGTGCGCAATTGGTGTGAAGCATCGGCCACGAAGCGCCTTTGGAGAAGGATGTAGACGCGCACGCGTTCGAGCGCATGGTTGAGCGCATCGATGACCGGCCTGAGCTCGCCTTGCACGCGATTGCGGTCCAGCGCTGTCAACGATTCCGGGTCGCGATTGCGCAGTTCGTCGCGCAGCCGGAGCAAGGGCGCCAGGCCGCGCCGCAACCCCAGCAGGGCCAGCAGGGCGGCGATGCCGACCAGCACGAGCTGGTCTCGCAGCGAGCTCTGCCAGATCTCGTTCACCAGCCGGTCACGGCCATGCAGGGTCGTCGCGACGATGACGAGCGCGTTGCCGCCTTCCACCTTCGAGATCACGGGTTGAGCCAGGGCGACCGCGCGCACGGGCTCTGTGCGGAATTGGCCCTCGTAATAGGCGGGCTCCAACCCTTGGGGCGGCGCTGGCGGCTCCACCACATCAGGAAAACCCGCAATGAGTTCCCCGGACGGCGATAGCACCCGGT
Source organism: Allobosea sp. 10L417 (assembly GCF_056395485.1). Lineage (NCBI taxonomy): Bacteria > Pseudomonadati > Pseudomonadota > Alphaproteobacteria > Hyphomicrobiales > Alloboseaceae > Allobosea > Allobosea sp. 10L417. Next base: position 72,459 of record NZ_JBFTJP010000014.1, on the reverse strand, counting down.
AGATCACCTTTTCGCGGTCGGGCGAGGCGAACATTTCCAGCGCCGAGGGCGGGATCAGCGACTCGACCCGCCCATCGCTCTCCTTGACCTGCTCCGCGATGACGCGCGCCGAAGCGAGCAGGGTTCGATCGGTGATCAGATCTGCCGTCCGCGTCGCGTCCCGGCGCAGGGTCCAGCCGTTGAAGGCGACGACGGCGGCCAATGGCAGCAGCAGCCAAGCCAGAAGCTCGGCGCGCAGGCTCCTACTCACCTTTCAGCCTCAGGGCGTAGCCCAGGCCGCGCAAGGTGCCGATCGAGACCCCTCCGCCGCCGAGCTTCTTGCGAACGCGGTGAACATAGATTTCGAGCGCATTGTCGGTCGCATCATCGTCGAGGCCGAAAACGGTATCGATCAGGCTCGCCTTGGGGACGATGCGACCACCCGCTAGAACCAGCGCTTCAAGCACGCTGTACTCGCGCGCCGTCAGGTCAAGGGGAGCACCACCGAGCATGAAGCGGCGCGCATCCGTTTCCAGGACCAGGGGCCCGAAGCTGACATGTGCGGTGCGGCTATTCTGACGCCTGCGGAGCTGAGCCCGAATCCGTGCCTCCAGCTCATCCGGCTCGAAGGGCTTGACGAGATAATCGTCGGCGCCAGCATCGAGCCCTGCGACCCGGCTCGATACGGCATCGTTGGCTGTCAGGATGATCACCGGGGCCAATCCGCGCCGCTGACGGAAGCGGCGCAGCAGCTCAAGCCCGGTCATATTCGGCAGGCCGATATCGAGGATAATGAGATCGTAGCTGTGCGTCGCGAGAGCCGCATCGGCGTCGAGCCCGTCATGGACGCAATCAACCACGTAGCGGCTCTTCCGGAGCAGGCGCGAGAGCCAGTCCGCAAGCTCACGATTGTCCTCGACCAACAGGATGCGCACGTGCTCGGCAAACTCTTTCGCTGCGCGTCGGATTGACGCCTACCGTTGCCGGTCGGATGCCTCAAGGAACGCGATTGTCGCCGCGATGGCAAGGGACCGAACGGCAGCAGTCCTTCCGCCGCCAAGGGAGGCGATTTGAAGACAGCATCTGAAGCGGGCCTCGTCTCAGACCGAGCGAGTGCGGTATCGATCATGGCCCTCCCGCCGCGTAGCAGTTCAATCGCGCGGAACAGGCGCAGCCGACGCCCCCATGAACGGTGCAGCACAGCAATCTCTATTTCAAAATTTTGGCGGCCCGATCTCCAGCAGGTCGGCGGGAGGCGCAATCTCGCGCAGGCGGCGTGTGGCGTCGGCTTCGGAAGGAGCCGCAACGGCCTGCTCAGGCGTCCTCCCCAAATGCGCCAGGTTCGGCCAGCAAACGACCGCCGCCGTCACGCATAGCTGCACCAGGATGAAGGGAGCGAGCGACGCCATAGCGGCCCGCAACGGCGCACGCCGGGTCGAGGCCGCCCGGGTCATCGTCAGCGCATAGCCGAGAGGCGGAAGCAAGAAGCTCGTCTGGAGGATGAGCAGGGTCAGGACCGCGACCCATTGCGCATCCTCGACCCGCATCAAGATCGGCGGCAGCAGGATCGGAATCAGCACGAAGATGATCTCGAAGGCATCGAGAACGAAGGCCGCCAGGAAGATCAGGCCGAGACCCGCCCCCAGAATTCCCAGAGGGCCGCCTGGCACCGCCTCCATCCAGCCAGCGACGAGCCGGTCGCTTCCGAGCACGCGAAAGACGAGTGTGAAAGTCGTCGCCGCAACCAGCAGCGCCATCAATGCACCGGTCATCGCCAGCGTGTCGTCGAGGACCGCCTTGAGCCGCACAAGATCCAGCTGACGGCTCAACACTCCCGCGACCAGCAGGCCGACCGCGCCCATCGCCGCGGCTTCGACCGCGTAGAAATAGCCGAGCGCGACGCCGACGAGCAGGCCGCCGATGAAGCCGACGGTGAGGAGCGCGAGAGCGGTCTCCCCCAGCGTCGGCACCGGCAGGCGCCGGCCGGGTTCCCGGCGCAGAAACGTCAGGGCGAGACAGGCCGCGAGAAACAACCCGGCCGGCAACATGGCGCCGCGGAAAACGTCCTGCGTGTTGACGATGCGATCTACCCGCCCGGTCGCATTGAGCGCGATCGTATGAGCTGTCATCATCGCATCGCCGAGCAAGATCAGGACGAGCGAAGGCGGAACCAGCACGCCGAGCGTGCTGGCAACCGTCAACAATGCAACGCTCTCGGCGGGCGGGACCTCATGCTCGGCCAGTGCCGGATCGATCGCTCGTGTCAGGGCAATCGCATTGGCGCTGACGGAACCGTTCATCGGTCCCAGAATGGCGCCGAGCGCCAGCGTCGCTCCGCATGCGCCACCGAAGGGACGCAGCGCCGCGTGGAACAGAATGCGAGCGAGCGGCAAGCGGTTCAGCAGCGCTCCCATGAAGACGAACAGCGGCAACGCCTGCAGCAGATCGGATTCCAGCAGGCCGACGAGACGGCTCGGCAGCGCCGCAAAGAGCGCGATGCTGGAAGCATCGAGCACGGCCGACACGGCGGCACCTACCGCCGCGAGGCAAATCAGAACGCCCCAGACGGGCAGCCCGGTCGCGATCGCGCCCAGCGCGACGCCGCCGAGCATGGCAAGGCCGACCCACTGGCTCACGCGCGCCTCCGCAGCAAACCGAGCAAGCCGGACGCGAAGACGAGCGCAGCCAGAATGAAGCCCGAGGCGCGAATGAGGAAATAACCGGGATTGCCGGTATCCGGGAACGATTCGAGGACCCGAAGGCTGGCCAGCAACGCCGGCCACCCGACGATCAGCAGGAACAGGGACCAGGGCAGAAGCCCAAGCACGATGAGCCCGATCTCCAGCGCCCGCCGCAGCCTCTCCCCGTGCCGATGCGCCAGGGCATCGCTCGCCAGGTGGGCACCGGAGCGTGTGGTTGCCGTCAGTGATACCGCGACATAGAGGGCGAACACGCATTGTCCGAGATCGTTGGCTTCACGCGACCAACCTTTGAACAGATCGCGCAATGGCCATTGCAGGAACAGCAGAAGGATCAGCGGCAAGGCGAGCCATCGGGCCGCCAGACAGATCGCACCCAGGCCCCGATCGAGCCCGTCAACGATGACTTGCATGGAATCGCTCCGGAAGGGGCATCTTTCAAATATTTTCCGTCATGTCGGTAGGCCTGCGGCGCAGGGCTGTCGGCAACTGGCGCGTCGAGCGGCCTTTTCGCAGGCCGGGACGAGCCAGCTGACGGCCTGGCGCTCAGGGAGCGGGCTTCCAGTCGAGTTCGACCGCACTGCGGCCTTGCCTGGCATTGTAGCGAATGGCGGATTTGACGGAGGCCTCGACCTCGGAAGGATCGGCTCCGCGCGGACATCCGGTCGTATCGTATCGCAGCGCCTGCCGACCCAACCAGACGACCCATTTCCGCTCAAGGGTTTCCAAAGGTTCGGTCGTCGGAAAGGGCTGCGAAACGTAGAAATGACGGTCTTGCTCCGAGCCTGCATAGCAGAAGCGCCAGCCAGCCGCCGGGCCAGCTAGCGCAGGCAGGGCCGGCGCATACATCAGAAGAAGCGCAAACATCGCGAATCGGTGCTCGCCTCTCCCAAGCAAGTGCTTCATCCGGACGCTCCTGCTGATTGCGTTTTGCCTCGCACGGCAGGATCTAGACGAACAGTCCGGTCGCGACGGCCCACAGCAGGAAGATGCCCATCCCAGCCCGATAGATCACGAAGACCCAGCTCGACATCCGCTCCAGATACCGCATCAAGCCCCAGATCGCGGCGAAGGAAGCCAGCGAGCCCGCGATCAGGCCGACCGCCAGCAATGCTACGGCATGGGCGTCTATGCCGACCTTGGCGATCTCCCAGGCTTCCTTGAGCCCGGCCAGGGCAATGGCCGGCAGGCCGAGCAGGAAGGACAGCCGCGCGGCCTCGTCGCGCTTGAAGCCGAGCGCCAGCGCCGCCGTCAGGGTCGAGCCGGATCGAGAGACGCCCGGGATCAGGGCTCCGACCTGGGCCAAACCGACCAGCAGGAAATCCGGCCAGCGCGCCTGCTCCACCGAGCGGCGGTGGCTAGCGAACCATTCCGTCGCCGCCAGTAGCAATGCCATCACCAGCGATGTCGCGCCGATCACTTCCAGCGAACGCAAAGGCGAGCCGCAGCGGTTGAGCATGGGCGCGAGCGCGACACCAGCCAGGACGATCGGGACCGTCGCGACCACGATGCCGAGCGCCAGCCGGCCCGGGCCCGTGTCGAACTTGCGGGTCCTGAGCGCCGCGAGCCCCCCGACGGCGATGCTGCCGACATCGCGCCTGAAATAGCTGATCACGGCCGCCAGTGCGGCCAGCTGCATGAGCGCCGAGAAGGCGGAGCCGGGATCGGGCCAGCCGAGCAGGGCCGGCACGACCCGCATATGGGCCGTCGAGGAGATCGGCAACAACTCACTGACACCCTGGACCAGCCCGAGCACGGCGACCTGCCCGAAGTCGAGGGCGGCGAATCCGGTGTCGAGTCCGGCGGAACAAGCGGCGGCGGCCATCGTGATGGGTCTCGTGCGAAAAACGCCATGCGCTAAGCACGATCCGTTCCACGAACGGACGACTGGCTCGAGATGCCGAATGTGCCCGCGATCGGCCCCTTAATGCTTCTGACGGTACGCTTGCCCAATCCTGAGAGACCGGACGTCGATCTTGGCGAGTCTTGTTCTAGCTCCAAATTTTGCAGATTCACCTAATCTATGGGGCAAGCCGCGTCTCGGGCGCTATCCTCAGAGATCGACAAGAACCCACAGCACCACGGCGTTGGCGACCCCTTTTGAAGTCCAGGTGTGTTCCGTCGTGGCGTCGTAATACACGGAATCGCCCTTGTTCAGCTCAAGCGGCTCGTAGAGTCGGCTGTGCACGACGAGCGTGCCTTCCAGCACCATCACGAAGATCTCCGCTTCGGACTTCGCCCAGGCAGGATATTCATCCGGAGAACGCGCCGTCACTGTCGTCAGTATCGGCGTGGCGCGCTTGTTCTTGAGATCGGCGCAGAGCAGGACGTTGTTGCACGTGCCGGTCGTATGCTTGCTGCCGCTGCCGGCCCGGCTGATGGCGCGGCGTCCGGCGAAGCTCACCGTGCCGTTGTCCTGACCGCTCGACAGCAGTGTCACCAGCTCGACATCGAGCCCGTGAGCGATGCGTTGCATCGTCGAGATCGTCGGCGATAGCTCGTTGCGTTCGATCTTGGAGAAGGCCGAGGCGGAAACTCCCGTCATCGCGCTGACGTCCTGAAGCGTCAGCCCCCGGCTTTTGCGCAGCTTGAGCAGCCGGACACCGATATCGACGCCACCGCGCGACTCGTCGCCGGCCTGCCAAGCCTCAGGTGGTTCGATATCCCCGCGTTCCGCCGCCGAGATTTCCGGCATCCCGATTCTCCTCGCCCCCCTGATGGGGATCGTCCTGTCATAATCTCTGGTTGCGAGGAGGGAAAGAGAATCACGTCCCGCATGATCCAATAATTGTCGTATCCGACATTTATGTATTTTTGTGTTGACACTTTCCCGCCCCTGAAAGAGGCTCCATTCCCAACGATGCGCCGGCAAGAAACTGAGCGCGGTTGGCGAGGGGCCGACACGCGGGGAACCGGCAGCATCACTGCGGGGATGCTTAGATGACGCTTACGCACGACTCCCTCGGCGGTCTGTACACCGCGATCGTCACGCCGCTCGCCGCCGATGGGGCGGTCGATATCAAGGGGCTCCAGGCGCTGGTGCGCTTCCAGCTCGACGCCGGCGCCGCCGGCATCGTGCCGATCGGCGGCACGGGCGAATATCCAGTCTTCTCGCGTGCCGAACGCCGGGACATCGTCGCTGCCTGCGTCGACGCCGCGGACGGCAAGCCGGTGATCCCCGGCGTGCTCGCGACCGGCTATGAGGATGCGCTGGAGGCGGGCCGCGACTTCGCCAAGGTCGGCGCCTCGGCGGTGATGACGGTGACACCCTATTACGCGCCCGGCACCCAGGAGGGCATGCGCGCCTGGTTCGCCCGCTATCGCGATGCGCTGGATCTGCCGGTGATGCTCTACCAGATCCCGCGCCGCACCACGGTCGCCGCCTTCGCCGAGACCGTGCAGGCCATGGCCGAGGATGGTTCGATCATCGGCATGAAGTATTCGTCCTACGACATGCCGGACTTCATCCGCACGATGAAGCTCGCGGGCGATAAGATCGCGATCCTCTCGGGGGAGGAGCCGCTTTTCGCCACCCATGTCGCGCTCGGCGCGCGCGGCGGCGTGCTCGCTTCGGCGACGATCTATCCGCGAATCTGGATCGAGATCTTCGAACTTGCCCGTCAGGGCAAGCTGAAGGAGGCACTCAAGCTTCAGGACAAGATCGATCCGGTGGTCGACGCCATCTATGTCGAAACGAACCCGGGGCCCCTGAAGGAATATATGGCGCTAGCCGGCCGGCCGGTCGGCGGAGTCCGCCTGCCGCTGCTGGGGCCGAGCCCGGACACGCTGGCGAAGCTCAAGCTGGCCGCCGAGCGGGCCAAAGCCGTCAGCCTCGCCTGAGCGGAGACGGTGTCGTGATCGAGACGCTTCGTGGCATCGTTGGCGACAAGGGGCTGATCACCGATCCGGCGGAGATGGAGCCCTGGCTCACCGACTGGCGCCAGCGCCGTCGCGGCCGCGCGCTCGCCGTCGTCCAGCCGGCTTCGACCAAGGAAGTCTCCGCCGTGGTCGCGCTCTGCGCGGCCGAGGGGCAACCGGTCTTCCCGGTCGGCGGCAATACCGGGCTGTGCTTCGGGGCCGTGCCGGAAAGCGACCGCAGCGACAAGCCGGGTATCGTGCTCTCGCTGCGCCGCCTGAACCGCATCCGCGCCATCGACCGGGCGACCGGCATCGCCACGGTCGATGCCGGTGTCGTCCTCGGCGACCTGCACAACGCCGCCGCCGAGGCGGGGCGACAGTTCCCGCTGCATCTCGGCAGCGAGGGCAGCGCCCAGATCGGCGGGCTGATCTCGACCAATGCCGGCGGCACCGGCGTCGTCCGCTACGGCCCGATGCGCGATCTCGTCGCGGGGCTGGAAGTGGTGCTGCCGGACGGGCGGGTGCTCGCGGACCTCGCGGCGCTGCGCAAGGACAATACCGGCTACATGCTGCGCCATCTCTTCATCGGCGCGGAAGGCTCGCTAGGTATCATCACCGGTGCGGCACTCCGGCTGCATCCGCAGACCCCGAACACCGCCCATGCCTGGGTCGCTGCTCCAGATCCCGCTGCTGCAGTCGCCTTGCTCGCCTCCCTGCAGGATCGCGCCGGCTCGTACATCCAGGCCTTCGAGCTGGTCTCGGCCTCGCAATTCGAGCTGGTGCGTAAGCATGCGGAGCGAGCGCGGTTCCCCTTCGCGGAGATTCCGGCTTGGTCGGTGCTCATCGAGCTCGGCAGCGAGGACGCGACGGCGGCACTGTCGACGATCCTCGAAGAGGTCCTCGGTGCGGCGCTGGAGAAGGGCGATGTGCTCGATGCGGTGGTTGCGACCTCCGCGCAGCAGGCCGCCGATTTCTGGCACATCCGCCACTCCGTCTCCGAAGCGAACAAGAAGGAGGGCATGAGCATCACGCATGACGTCGCCGTGCGCTCCTCGGATGTCGCGCCCTTCATCGCGGCGGCCGACGAGGTCGCGGCGAAGCTGTTTCCGGAAGCTTACAGCGAGGTGGTCTGCCATCTCGGCGACGGCAACGTGCACTACATCCTGATGTTCACGCACGCATTCTGGGCGGCGCTGCCTGATGCGGAGGCCTTCGCGCTGGAGGTCGAGCGGGCGATCCATGACGTCGCGGCGCGCTTCGGCGGCACCTTCAGCGCCGAACACGGTGTCGGCCGCAAGCTGACGGAGGAGCTGGAACGCCTCGCCGATCCGCTGCGCTACGAGTTGATGAACAAGGTCAAGACGCTGTTCGACCCGCAGAACCTGATGAATCCGGGTGTTCTGCTCGCGCCGAAAGCGGTTTGAAAACGACGGAAAAATCCGCTGCCGCCTCCGGTGAGGGGCGGAAGATCACGGAAAGCCCGCGGGGGAAGCGGGAGCCTGCCTCACCAGACAGAACGGGGTTCGCCTCACAACGCCGGGAGAGAGAAAAATGACGACACGCAGGGATCTGGCCGGCCTTATCGGCGCTGGCGCGGTTGCTGCCGGCGCGCTGACGCTGGCTTCCAACGGAGCACGCGCACAGGCTGCCGGGCAGAACACATTCGACCGCATCATCGCCAACAAGAAGATGCGGCTGGGCGCTGTGACCTCGAGCGCCCCCTGGTTCACCAAGGACCCCGCCTCGGGCAAATGGAGCGGCCACTTCTATGCGATCGGCTCGGCGCTGGCCAAGGACATGGACGTCGAGCTCGAGCTGGTCGAGACGACCTGGGGCAACGCGGTGCTCGATCTGCAGGCCGACAAGATCGACATCATGTTCGGCCTCAATCCGACGCCGAAGCGCGCCATGGTCGTCGATTTCTCGAATGGCGTCTATGACAGCGCGCTGGTCGTCATCGCCAAGCCGGGCTTCGAGCCGAAGAGCTGGGCCGATCTGAACAAGCCGGAGGTCAAGATTTCGGTCGACGTCGGCTCGGCGCATGACCAGATCGCTACGCTCCTGTGCCCCAAGGCCCAGATCACGCGCTTCAAGACCATCAACGAGGCGATGCTGGCGCTGCGCAGCGGCCGCGTCGATGCGCAGTGCATCTTCTGGATGGGCGGCGTGCGTGCCGTGAAGGCGGACCCCAGCCTCGGCAAGGTGGTCGTGCCCCAGCCGTTCTTCGGATCGACATCGAATGCGGCGGTGCGCCGCGAGGCGGACAAGACCTGGCTCTTCTTCGTCAACACTTGGGTCGGCTATGCGCGCGGCCTCGGCCTCGTCCGCAGTGCCGTCGTCGAGAGCCTGGACCAGGTCGGCGTCAAGCCCGAGGACATCCCCGCGGGGATCACCCTCTAACGCTTCCTCGGCTTCCCGCGCTCGCCCGCGGGAAGCCCATCCATTCTTGTGAACGGCTTCGGTCCGCGAGGCCGCGCTGGGCGCGGGCAGGGTTGGCATGTCCTATACTTGGAACTTCGACATCGTCTGGAGTTACCGCTGGATCTTCCTCACCGGAACCGGCGTCACGATCGGGATCACGATCGCGGTCGTGATCCTCGGCCTGATCGTGGGTTTGGTCGCCGGCATCGCGCAGCTCTCGCGTTCCCCGGCGCTACGATGGTTGTCCTGGGCCTATATCGAAATGTTCCGGCTGACGCCGCTGCTCGTGCTGTTGCTGTGGTTCTACTACGCGCTGCCGATCCTGACCGGGATCAAGCTGGACGCGATCACCGCCGCGATCGTGACGCTGACGCTGTATGGCGGCTCCTTCTACGCGGAGGTCATTCGCGGCGGGATCGTCTCGATCGATCCCGGTCAAAGCGAGGCGGGGCTGGCTTTGGGCATGACGCCGGCGCGCGTGATGCGCCGCATCGTGCTGCCGCAGGCGATCAAGCGGATGATCCCGCCGCTCATGAACCAGTCGATCATCCAGTTCAAGAACACCTCGCTCGTCTCGGTCCTCGCTGTCCCGGACCTGCTCTATCAGGGCCAGGTGGCGGCGATGGACACCTACCGCGCGCTCGAAGTCTACACGGTGGTCGCTGCGATCTATGTGATCGTGCTGCTGCCGCTGACCGCGATCGTCAAGCAAGCCGAGAAGCGGCTTGCCCAGAGCAATTGAGGGCGCAGCGATGAGCTACAAGATCGAGGTCTCCGGCCTGCGCAAGAGCTTCGGCTCGCTCACAGTGCTGCGCGACATCAACCTCAGGGTAGAGGAAGCGCAGGTCGTCGCGTTGATCGGCCCCTCCGGCTCCGGCAAGTCGACGCTGCTGCGCTGCCTCAACCTGCTGGTCATGCCCGAGGGCGGCCGCATCCGCATCGGCGAGGACAGCTTCGCCTTCGGCGACGGCTCGAAGCTGCCCGGCACCCGCGAGCAGGCCCGCTTCCGCTCGAATACGGGCATGGTCTTCCAGCACTTCAACCTGTTTCCGCACATGACGGTGGTCCAGAACGTCATGGAAGGTCCGGTCTCCGTGAAGGCGATGCGGAAGCCGCAGGCCGAGGAACTGGCCCGCAAGCTCCTGGCCAAGGTCGGCCTGAGCGACAAGGTCGACGTCTTCCCCAACAAGCTCTCCGGCGGCCAGAAGCAGCGCGTTGCCATCGCACGCGCCCTCGCCATGGAGCCTGAGGTCATGCTCTTCGACGAGGCGACCTCGGCGCTCGACCCCGAGCTCGTGGGTGAGGTCCTCGGCGTGATGCGCGATCTCGCCGCCGAGGGCATGACGATGATCATCGTGACCCATGAAATGGGTTTTGCTCGCGAGGTCGCCGACAAGGTCGTCTTCATGCGCGATGGCGTGATCGTCGAGGAAGGCCCGGCACGCGATGTCATCGAGCAGCCTCAGCACGAAGCAACGCGGATCTTCCTCAGCCATTTCCACAATCGCGGCTGAGGCGGGCAGATGGAGAAGGATGCGCCCCTGACCGTCGCCGTGATCGGCGCCGGAATCGTGGGCTTGTGCGCGGCGCTGGAAATCCAGCGCGCCGGTCATCATGTGATCCTCATCGAACCAGGCGATCCCGGTGGCCGGCAGGCAGCCTCCTACGGCAATGCGACCTGGATCAACCCCGGCGCGATCGCGCCGATTTCCCTGCCCGGACTGTGGCGCAAGGTACCCGGCTTCCTGCTTGACCGGACCGGACCGTTCACCGTGCGATGGCGGGACTTGCCGCGGCATGCGGGCTGGCTCGCMCGCTTCATCGCGGCTGGCCGGGACTGGGATCGCATCGCGACGATCGCGCGCCGGCGCTACCCGCTTTGCAAGGATACGGTGACCGATCATCAGTCCTATGCGGCCGAGGCCGGCGTCGGCCACCTGATCCGGCAGCAAGGCCTGGTCTATGTCTATCCGGATCGGTCAGCCTTCGCTGCCGAGAGCCGGATCTGGACGATGCGGCAGGAATTGGGCGTGCGCTTCAGCGAGGTCGAGGAAGCCGAACTGCGCCGCCTCCAGCCGGAGCTGTCGCCGCGTTACCGTTTCGGCGCGCGGCTCGACGATGCCGGCCAGATCGCCGATCCCGGCGCTTATTGCGCCGCCCTTGCTCGGCTCCTGGAGGCGCGCGGAGCGCAGCGCGTCGGCGCGCGCGCGGCCAGCTTTGTTCTCGACGACGGCAAGCTGCGCGCCGTCATGACCGACCAAGGGCCGGTCGCCTGCCAGCGCGCCGTCCTTGCAGCGGGCATCGGCTCTGCCGGCCTGGCCCGGCTCGCCGGAGACCGCGTGCCGCTGATCTCCGAACGTGGCTATCACATCGTCATCCCCGAGCCGGGCGTCGAGCTGGGCGCCGGGCTGATGCCGTCGGATGGCCAGATGGGCGTCGTCTCGACGCCACAGGGGCTGCGGCTCGCCGGGCAGGTCGAACTCGCCGATCCTGCCGCCGAACCGGACTGGCGCCGCGCCGAGATCCTGCTCGGCTTTGCCCGCAAGATGTTTCCCGGACAGGCCGATCGATTCGGGACCCCCGCAATCGATCGCTGGATGGGCAACCGCCCCTCCACGCCCGATGGCCTGCCCTGTATTGGCTTTGCGTCCCGCTCGCCCGATATCCTGCACGCATTCGGCCATGCCCATACCGGGCTCACCCAGGCGCCGGCGACCGGCAAGCTCGTCGCTGCGCTGATCGACGGCCGCGAGCCGCCCTTCGATCCTGCTCCCTATTCCGCCCGGAGATTCGGCCGATGAGCGAGCGCCTGCTCTATCTTTCGCGTAACGATGTGAAGAGCCTCGCCGTCGCCCCCGGCGAAGCGCGCGAGGCCGTGCTCCGCGCCTTTCGCGACCATGCAGCCGGCCTCAACCGCAGCCTGCCCAAGAGCGCGCTGGGGCTCGGTCCCGGCCATGGCTTCCAGGCGATGACGGCCGCCTCGCAGGCGGACGGGATCGCCACGCTGAAATGGGTCGCGATGGCGCCGGTCGGCGCGGGCAGCGCGGTGCCCGGCATCAACGCCCTGATCTGCGTCAGCGACTACGCCAGCGGCGCGCCGCTGGCCGTGCTCGACGGCGACGAGATCACGCTGATCCGCACCGCAGCGCTCTCGGCCGCCGCCGCCGCGCGCATGGCGCCAGCCGCGCCCAAGACCATCGGCTTCGTCGGCTGCGGTCTACAGGCCCATGCCCATCTCGCCGCCTTCCTCGACCTTTATCCCGGCCTGACCACGGTGCTGGCCTTGAGCCGCAGCCGCTCCTCGGCGGAACGCCTGGCAGAGGCTGCCTCGGAACGAGGGCTCGCCACCGAAATCGTCGCGGAGGCCGACACGCTGCTCGCCCGCAGCGACATCGTTATCTCGATGGTGCCGGGCGCGCCGGGTTTGAAGCCCTTCCTCGATGTCCGGCTGATGAAGCCGAGCGCCTTTGCCGCCGCCGTCGATATCGGCCGCAGCTGGATGCCCGAGAACCTGCCGGCCTTCGACGTGCTGGTCACGGACAGCCTGGCGCAGTCGAAGGCGCCCTACGACATCGATGGCAACCCGGTGACGACGGTCCGCTTCGGCCACGATCTGGTCGAGCTTGCGAACGCAGCCCATCCCACGGCGCCGGGCAGCCGTTCCTTCTTCTGCTTCCGCGGCTTTGCCCTTGCCGATCTGGCGCTTGCGCATCTCGTCGTCGGCCAAGCGCGCGAACGCGGCATCGGGACGATGCTGCCGCGATGAATGCCAGGCCCGCCTTCGCCCATATCCTCAACGTTGCCGATGCGCGCCGCGCCGCTTCGCGGCGGCTGCCCCGCGGTCTGTTCGAATATGTCGATCGCGGCAGCGAAGACGAGGTCTCGATCGCGACCAATCGCAGCCAGCTCGATGCGATCAGGCTTTCTCCCGCCGTGTTGGTCAATGTCTCGCAACGTTCGACCGAGGCCGAGATCCTCGGCCGCCGCCAGCCGCTTCCCCTGGTCATCGCGCCAACCGCCGTCGCCGGCCTCGTCTGGCACGATGGCGAGATCGCGATCGCCAAAGCGGCGGCGGCCGCGGGCGTTCCGTTCTGCGTCTCGACCCAGTCGATCACCGCGATCGAACGCATCGCGGCGGAGTCAGGCGCCCGGCTCTGGTTCCAGCTCTATGTCTGGAAGAACCGGCAGCGCATGCTCGCTTTGCTCGACCGGGCCTGGGCTGCCGGCGCCGAGACGCTTGTCCTGACCGTCGACACCGCCGTCGGCCCGAACCGCGAATACAACCTCCGCAACGGCTTCGGCATCCCTCTCAAGGCCTCGTGGCGGGCCGGCCTCGACCTCGCGCTGCACCCGCGCTGGACCGCCTCTGTCATGCTGCGCGCGCTGGCGACGGGCGGCGTGCCGACTTATGCGCATTATCCCGATGAGTTCCGCACGAAGCTCGGGCGCGCCTCGCTTTCCGACGAACTCAGCCTGGCGACCGACGTGACCTGGAAGGACATCGAGCTGTTGCGCCGGCACTGGCGCGGCAAGCTCGTGCTCAAGGGCATCCTGCGGGTGGACGATGCGCAGGCGGCGGCGGCTCACGGCGTCGACGCCATCGTCGTATCGAACCATGGCGCGCGCAATCTCGACTGCGCCCCCGGCCCGACGCAGGTGCTGCCGGCGATCGCCGATGCGGTCGCCGGCCGGCTGGAGATCCTGGCCGATAGCGGCGTGCGCCGCGGCGCCGACATCGCCCGCTTCCTCGCGCTGGGCGCAAGCGGCGTCCTCATTGGGCGCGCGCCGCTCTATGGCGTGGCGATCGGGGGAGCGGAGGGAGCGGGCCGCATCCTCGACATCCTCGCCAACGAACTCGGGATCACCATGGGAATGCTGGGGGCGCCTGCCCTCGCCGATTTGCGTCGAGCGGCCGATCAGGCCTGAGAACCGGAGAGTGCGCAATGAACGTTGCCCAGGCCATGACCGCCATCCTCAAGAAGGAAGGGGTGGAACTGCTGTTCTGCTACCCGACGAACAAGCTGATCGACGAGGCCGCCCTCGTCGGCATCCGGCCGATCGTCGTGCGCCAGGAACGCACCGGCATGCATATGGCCGATGCCTATTCGCGGCTGTCTTCAGGCCGGAAGTTCGGCGTCTTCGCCATGCAGCACGGGCCGGGCATCGAGAACTCCTACGGCTCCGTCGCGCAGGCCTATGCCGATTCGGTGCCTGTTCTCGTGATCCCGCAGGGCTATCCGCAGCGGGTCTCCGGCATCAAGCCCAACTTCAACGCCGTCCAGAGCATGCGCGACATCACCAAGTCGGCGGAGCAGCTCAATCTCCCCGGCGAGGTCGTCAATGTGATGCGCCGTGCCCTGAGCCAGCTTCGCAACGGCCGCGGTGGGCCCGTGCTCGTCGAGGTGCCGAACGATCTCTGGACCGCCGAGCTGGCGCAGCCGGAGGACTACGTCCCGGTCCGCGGCCACCGCACGGCGCCCGATCCCGACGACATCATCCGCGCTGCCGAGTTGATCGGCGCGGCCCGCAACCTCGTGATCCACGCCGGCCAGGGCGTGCACTACGCCGAAGCCTGGGACGAGCTGCGCGCATTGGCCGAGCGCCTCGCCTGCCCGGTCGTCACCACGCTGCCCGGCAAGAGCGCGTTCCCCGAGGATCACCCCCTCTCGCTCGGCTCCGGCGGCCTGACCTATCCCATGCCGGTGAAGGCCTTCCTCGACGAGGCCGACGTCATCCTCGGCATTGGCTGCAGCTTCACCGAGACGCTGTTCGCCGTGCCGGTGCCGAAGGGCAAGCGCATCATCCACATGACGCTCGATTCGGGGCATCTCAACAAGGATGTGCCCGCCGACATCGGCCTCGTCGGCGATGCGAAACTGGCGTTGCAGGGGCTGCTCGCCGAGCTGGAGCGGCGCGGCGTACACTCCGACAAGGGCGAGGCCGTTGCCGCCCGCATCCGCGGGGCCCGCGAAGCCTGGCTCGCCGAATGGATGCCGAAGCTGACCTCGGCCGAGACGCCGATCAATCCCTACCGCGTCGTCTGGGAGCTGATGGCGGCGACGCGCAACGAGCCAACGATCATCACCAACGACGCCGGGCGCCCGCGCGACCAGCTCACGCCCTTCTGGGTCGCGCGCGACCCGCTGAGCTTCGTCGGTTGGGGCAAGACCACCCAGCTCGGCTATGGCCTCGGCATCGCCATGGGCGCAAAGCTCGCACGGCCGGACAAGCTCTGCATCAATGTCTGGGGCGACGCGGCGATCGGCTTTACCGGCATGGATATCGAGACGGCGGCGCGCGAGCGCATCCCGATCCTCTCGATCCTGTTCAACAACGGCGGCATGGCCACTGAGCTGAACAGCATCCCCAATGCGATACGCCTCTACGCCGCCAATCGCATCACCGGCAATTACTGCGAGATGGCGCGCGCCTTTGGCGCCTATGCGGAGCGCATCACCGACCCGTCCGAGATCCGCGGCGCGATCGAGCGCGGTATCGCCAGGACGAAGGAAGGCCAGCCGGTCCTGCTCGAGTTCATCACGGCGCAGGAAACCGCGATGTCGAAAGCCTGAGGCGATGGCGCTCGCGCGCTGCTTCGATGTCGAGGATGTGCGCCGCCTCGCAAAGCGGCGGCTGCCGAAGGGCCTGTTCAACTTCATCGACCGGGCAACCGAAGACGATCTGGCGCGGGACCGCAATCGCGCCGCGTTCCGCGCGCTGACGTTTCTGCCGCGCACGCTCGTCGACGTCGCGGAACGCTCGACCGAATGCGTGCTGTTCGGCCGGCGCCATGCCATGCCGCTCGCGGTCGCGCCAGCCGGGCCGGCCGGCCTGTTGTGGTATCGCGGCGAGCTTGCGCTGGCCAAGGCCGCGCAACGCGCCAATCTGCCTTTCACCCTCTCGACCTACTCCACCGTCGCCATGGCCGATGTCGCGGCGACGGGGGCGACCGTCTGGCAACAACTCTATTTCTGGAGCGACCGCTCGCTCACCGACGCCATCGTCGACCGGGCGCGCGATCTGGACTTTCGCGTCCTTGTCGTGACGGTCGACACGCCCGTGCTCGGCCGGCGCGAATATCTCCGGCGCGACCGGTTGCTACCGCCCTATGGCCCCTCGCTGGCATCCTGCGTGGAGATGCTGCGCCATCCCCGCTGGCTCGCCGGCGTTGCCCTGCGCTATCTCGCAACCGGCGGCTTGCCGCGCGTTGTCAATCGTCCACCGCCGGCTTCCGGCCTCGGAGCCGAGGAGATTGCCCGACGCACCTCGCTCTGCCCATCCGTGACCTGGGACGACATCGCCAGGCTTCGCCAGCGCTGGCCGCACAAGCTGCTGCTGAAGGGCATCATGCGCGAGGAGGAGGCGGGGCGCGCTTTCGCCCTCGGCTGCGACGGCGTCGTCGTCTCCAACCACGGCGGACGCAATCTCGACGGTGCCGCCAGCACGCTCGACGCTCTGCCCCGCATCGTCGCCGCGGCCGGCGGCAGCGGCTCCGTCCTGGTCGATGGCGGCATCCGCCGCGGCAGCGACATCGCGAAGGCGCTCGCGCTGGGCGCCCGAGCGGTGCTCGCCGGCAGCGCCCCGCTCTACGGCGTCGCGGCCGCGGGCGAGGCGGGCGCGAGTCACGTGCTCGGCCTGCTGCAAGCCGAACTGGACCGCACGATGGCGCTGACCGGAAGTCGCACCATAGGCGAGCTCACGCGGGATCTGCTCGGACCCGGCCAAACGGAGGACTGCCATGGCGCCTGAGAAGGGCAAGGACGCCGATGTCATCGTCGTCGGCGCAGGCGTGGCCGGCGCCAGCGCCTTCTTCGAAGCGGCGATGGCCGGTGCCGTCGTCATCGGCATCGACGCGGCTCCCGGTTTCGGCGGCACCGCCCGGCTCGCTGGCGGCGGCATGTGCGTGCCGGGGACATCGCTTCAGGCCGCGCGCGGCATCGTCGACTCGGCCGATCTCGCCCTCGCGGACCTCGAAGCCGGTGGTCATGAGTTCGACCGCGATTGGGCTCGCTGCTATTTCGAGCGTGGTTCCGCGGAACTGATCGATTGGCTCACCGGGCTCGGCGTGAGCTTTCCGGACATCAGGCATTTCGAAGGCGACAGCGTTCCGCGCTTCCACCGTCCGCTGGACGGGGGTGCCGGGCTCATGGACGTGCTCTGGCAGCGCATCAGGGAATGCGGCTCGCCATCGGCCTGGCGCTTCGGCTGGCGGCTGACCGAACTCATTATCGCCGATGGCAGGGTTGGCGGCGTGATCTGCCATGACGGAGAGGGGCGCGAGCAGCGGCTGCGCGCCCCGGCGGTCGTGATCGCCATCGGCGGCTTCGCTGGCAGCCTGGCGATGATCCGCCGCCATGCCCGCCGGCTCGCGGGCGTGCCGCAGGTTCTGGCGGGCGGCGGCCCCGGCGCCCAGGGCGAGGCGATCAGCATCCTGCAACGCCATGGCGTTCGCTTCGACCATCTCGACGAACTCTACTGCTACGCGACGGGCGTTCCGGATTATCGCGACCCGGCCGGCGAGCGCGGCGTCGTCTTCAGGGGCAATACCGGTTGGCTCTGGCTCAATCGGGTCGGCGCGCGCTTCCACGACGAAAGCCAGTCGACCAGCGGCAACCTCGCCGTGCCGCGCCTGCTGGCCCAGCCCGGTGCGACGGCATGGGCGATCTTCGACGAAGCCATGCTGCCTGCGATCACCGTCGACGACCATCATGTCCCGCCTGGCTCGGAAACCGGCAACGAGGCTGCGAGGCGCCATCTCGCACATTCCCCTTGGGCGTGGCAGGCCGATACGCTCGACGAACTCTTCCGCCGCGCCGGCATCGATGCGGATGGCGCCAGACATACCGTCGCGCAATGGAACGCCGCGCTTGCCGCAGGGCTGGCACGCGACCCCGCGACGCATCGGCCGCTCGCCGGCCTTTCGCCGCTGGCCGAACCGCCCTTCCACGCGGTCCGCTTCGTGCCGATCGGCCGCAAGGTGATGGGCGGGGTGCAGACCGACCGGCAATGCCGCGCCCTGCTGGAGCTCGGCGGAACTCTGCCCGGCCTCTATGCTGCGGGCGAGGTGGCGGGGATGGCCGGCGGCCATATCGGCGGCATCAAGCCGCTCGAAGGGATGATGGTCGGCCCCAGCTGCTTCAGCGGCCGCATCGCCGGACGGGAAGCGGCGGCTTTCGCCCGCTTCGCCTGAGTGCCCCCCGCCAACGACGAGGCGGACACTGGCGTAAGAATCGGAGTATGGCCTTGATGGCCGGTGGACGAGTGACAGCCTGATGCATGCGAGCGTTTCGAGCCACGAGAATGAGGCGCCCGTCGTGGATTCGGCCTCGGCGGACCCGCGCTCCCTGCGCCGCTTCGAGGATGAGCGCTTCCTGACGGGGCGAGGCCATTACGTCGACGACGAGCTCGTCCCCGATGTGCTGCATGCGATGGTGCTGCGCTCGCCGCACGCCCATGCCGCGATCCTCTCCGTCGATGCCTCGGCCGCCCGCGAGCTTCCGGGTGTCCATGCGATCTACACCGCGGCGGATATCGCCGGCCTCGGCGCGCTGCCCTGCTCGCTGGCGATTGCCGGTGACGCGCCGTTGATCGTGCCAACCAGGGAGGCTCTCGCGCGTGATTGCGCCCGGCATGTCGGCGATCCCGTCGCCCTCGTCGTGGCCGAGACGCTCGATCACGCTCGCGAAGCCTGCGAGCTCATCGCAGTCGACTACGATATCCTGCCGGCCGTCACCGACCTCGCTGCCGCCGCCGAGCCCGGCGCACCGGCAATCTGGCCGCAGGCGCCCGGCAATCTGGCGCTGCGCTATCGCCTCGGGGACGAAGCCGTCGTGGCTGCCGCCTTCGAGCGGGCTGCTCACATCGTGAGCTGCCGGGTCGTGAACAACAGGATCGTGGCGGCCGCTCTCGAGCCGCGCGCTGCGCTGGGACGTTTCGATCCGGCCAGCGGCCGCTACCGGCTGTCGCTCAGCGGCGCTTCGGTCCACGACATCCGCCGCGAGCTTGCGGCAGTGCTGTGCATCGCGCCCGAACGACTCGATGTCGCCTGCCCCGATGTCGGTGGCGGATTCGGCATGAAGAATGTCACCTATCCGGAATATGCGCTGGTGCTCGTCGCGGCCGAACGCCTCGGCAGGCCGGTGCGCTGGTTGGCCGAGCGCATCGAGGATTTTTCGGGCGGTGTCCACGCCCGGGACAATCTGACGACGGGGCGGCTTGCCCTGGACCAAAAGGGGCGCTTCCTGGCGCTTCAAGTCGAAACCATCGCTAATCTCGGCGCCTATGTCTCCTCGCTTGGCCCGGGCAGCGCTACGACGGCGCCCACTCCGGCCATGGGAGGACTCTACGACATCCCGGCGATGACGATGGATGTCCGCTGCATCTTCACCAATACCGTTCCGATCGACGCCTATAGAGGCGCCGGCAAGCCGGAGGCCAACTATCTGATCGAAAGGCTGGTGGACGAAGCGGCCCATCGCTTGGGCATCGACCCCGCCACCTTGCGCAAGCGCAATTTCATTCGTCGCTTCCCCTATCGGAAGCCCTTCGGCGCCGTGCTCGACTGCGGCAGCTTCGGCGGCAATCTCGACCGCGTGCTGGCCGCGGCCGACCGCCCCGGCTTTCGCAGCCGCAAGGCGCAATCGCGTCGGCGCGGCAAGCTGCGCGGCTTTGGCATCGGCTGCTTCCTGGAAACCTCGCGCGGCGCCCCGAACGAAGACGCCTGGTTGTCGTTGCGCGTCGATGGCGGTGTCGACATGGCGGTCGGTACCCAGTCGAACGGCCAGGGTCACGAGACAAGCTTCGCTCAACTGCTCTCGCGCGAGTTGGGCCTGCCGCTGGAGCACTTTCATCTCGTCCAGGGCGATACGGCGCGCGTGCCCAGCGGAGGCGGCCATGGCGGCGCGCGTTCCCTGCATATGGGCGGCGGCGCGCTGGTCCTCGCGGCGAGGGCGCTGGTCGAGGCCGGCAAGCTCGCTGCGGGCCAACTCCTCCAGAGCGATCCCGGCGCGGTCACCTTCGAGGGGGGCCGCTTTCGTGCTCCAGGAGCCGGCGAAGTCGGTCTCGCCGGTGTTGCGCGCCACGTCGCGGAGACGACAGGCCGGCCGCTCGCCAGCCATGGCGCGCGGCGCGACGCTCCATTGACCTTTCCGAACGGCGCGCAGGCGGCCGAGGTCGAGGTTGATCCCGATACCGGAGAAGTCGCCCTGCGGCGCTATGTCGCCGTCGACGACTACGGCTCCTTGATCAATCCCCTGCTGACCGAAGCGCAGGTGCATGGCGGGCTGGCGCAAGGCATCGGGCAGGCACTGATGGAGGAAGCCCGCTACGATCCAGATGGCGGCCAGCTCCTGAGCGCAACCTTCATGGATTATGCGATGCCGCGCGCGGTGGACCTGCCTTCATTCGAGCTATCCATGGTGGAATTGGCGACCGAGGCCAATCCGATCGGCGCGAAGGGAGCGGGGCAGGCCGGCTGTATCGGCGCTCCCCAAACCGTCATTCACGCCATCCTCGACGCGCTTCGGCCTCTCGGCGTCACGCATCTGGACATGCCCGCTACACCGGCCCGGATCTGGCGCGCGATCCAGGATGCGCGCGAGGCGAGCGCAAACGGCTAGCCGCCCGGCCGCAGAGAATTGCCGGCTAACTCGTCGCCGGTGGCCCGGCCGCGATCGTCTGTGCGCGCTTGTTGCGAAGCACGTCCGCGATGAAAAGGCGGGAAAGCGCGTGATACAGCGATTCACGCGAAATCAGGCGCGCGGTCCCATAGCCCAGCATCGAAGCTGCCATCAGTGCCAACACATTGTCGTGGTTCCCCGTCATCTCCAGAATGATGACGAAGGCGGTCATCGGAGCCTGGACGACGCCCGAGAAATATCCCGCCATGCCGAGCACTGCGGCAAGGCCGACCGGAGAGCCGAGGACAGTGCCCAAAGTGCTGCCGAGGCCGGCGCCGACGGATAGCGACGGCGCGAACAGCCCGCCTGGAATGCCTGAGACGGACGAGGCCAGGCTCGCGAAGAACTTCGCTAGAAAAAACGAAAACGGCAGCGGTGTTCCCTCGATCGCGCTTCGTGCCTGTGCATAGCCGGTGCCGAAGGTCATCCCGTCGGAGGCGATGCCGATGACGGCCACCAGCAATCCGGTCAAGGCCGCAACAATGAGCGTGCGGACCAGGGGCGTGAAACCTCGCCAGCGCCGAATGCGTCGCGTCAGCGCGATCAAGCCCATACTGAAGCAGGCTCCGAAGCCGCCCCCGACGACACCGCAGGCGACGACCAGCAACCAGTCCCGCCGGAGATCCGCGGTTGCATCCGTGATGCCGAAATAGGTGTAATTGCCGACGATGGCGAGGGAGGCGAGGCCGGCGATGATGACCGCCGAGAGGACGATGCCGTTCGTTCGGGCCTGGTATGTCTTGCTCATCTCCTCGATGGCGAAGACGATGCCCGCGAGCGGCGTGTTGAAGGCGGCGGCGATGCCGGCGGCGGAGCCTGCGAGGATCAGGCCCCGCGCCCGGGCCATCCCGCCCCACCGGGCCACTTGCAGCATGATCGACGCTCCGACCTGCACGGTCGGCCCCTCGCGGCCGATGGACGCGCCGCAGAGCAAGCCCATGACCGTCAAGACGATCTTGCCCGCGGCGATCCGCAAGGACAGAAAGCCGGAGCGGTCGCTATCCTCACGCAGGTGACGCGCGGCGATGGCCTGGGGGATGCCGCTCCCCTGCGAACCCTGCACGAAGCGAGCCGCCACGAAGGCGCAGGACAAGAACCCAAGCGGCGTGACCAACAGAGGCAGGAAGCGCAGGCCGCCCTCCCGGCCGGAGACCAGTTCGAACAGGAGCTGCGCCTTGTCGGCCAGCATGGCAAACGCTGCGCTGACGACGCCGATGGCCAGCGCGCCGAGCCAGAAGACCAGCCGTTGGCGCCAGTAGCGCGGCGTCACCGCCAAGGCGCGGGAGCGCCGGATAATTCGTATTCTGCCAGGGGAATACGGCAAGCGATCCGCCCTCTCGATAGACGTCTCTGGGCTTACTAGGTCCCCCGGTCAGGATGTCCAGCAAAATGCCCATGCCGGCGTGCCGGCCGGCTATCGCATGAAGGACCCGTGATCAAATAAGCGGTTCGGTATAACCATCTGAAATAATTAGCGTTCGACTCGCGCGATTGTTAGCAGCTAGGCGCGGGGCCTCGAAACGTCCAATAGACCGGCTTCGCTGAGAATGGCGAAGGACAAGGTTCCGGGCGGCTCTTCGGCAGCATCTGGGCTGCGACGGCGCGGGCACGGTTAGAATCCGCCGTCCCGGCTCTCGGCTTTCAGGCTACATCTGCGGACGGTCCGTCAGTGCAGCCCGCGCCGCCTGCAGGTCTCAGCCGCGTTTGTTTCGATCGTGCATGGCGTGTCGCAGGTCGGAACTTCGCTGCCGGGCAAGGGTTGTTAGTTTACGGCTTCCACAAAGCTCGACAGATCATCCACGCCGTATCCTCGCTGGAGGATGACGATGCTTATCGTGACAGAAAATCGCCCATTCATTGCCCCTAATCCGATCGAAACGCCCGAACAATTTCGAGACGCACTGGAGCGGCTGCGGTGTCTTGAATTCGAGGCCGGCGATGCTCCCAGAGGACGAGAGCGGGCCGAACTGGAACTCAGCATCTGCCGCTATCTCGCCAACTGCGGGCAGCGCATTCGTTGATTTTCTCAAGCTGCACATGACGGCGGACTGCGCCGTGTTAGCGCGAGACATCGGACCCCAGAACGCATCGCCGTGACAGTCGGTCGGTGCCGGGCCGGGACCCTCGTCCTCTTAGCCGCCCAGACAATCTGTCCTTGGACGAGATCCGACACCTATCCGCCCGGGCCCGGTCACTTCCAGCCGAAAACCTGTACCAGCGCCGGAAACATGATGATGACGAAGAGCACCGGCAGGAAGAACAGGATCATCGGCACGGTCAGTTTCGGCGGCAGGGACGCGGCTTTCTTCTCGGCGGCGTTCATGCGCTGATCGCGGCTCTCCTGCGCCAGGGTGCGCAGCGCCGTGCCGAGCGGAGTTCCGTAGCGTTCCGCCTGGATCAGGGCCGTCGAGACCGACTTGACGCCTTCGAGCCCGGTCCGCATCGCAAGGTTCTCATAGGCGATCCTGCGGTCGGTCAGATAGGAAAGCTCCGCCGTGCAGAGAGCGAACTCCTCGGCCAACGGCACGGACTGGCCGCCGATCTCGTTCGCGACCTTGCGGAAGGCCTGCTCGATCGACATGCCTGATTCCACGCAGATCAGCAGCAGGTCGAGCGCGTCCGGAAAAGCCAGGCGCATCGAGAGCTGCCGCTTGCTGATCTGGTTGGACAGGAAGACCTCCGGCGCCTTGATGCCGAGATAGGCGCCGCCGATCGCGATCGCGATTTTCATCGGCAGCGATTGACCGAAACCGTTGATGAGGAAGAGATAGAACAGCGCGAACAGGAAAAAGCCGACGGGGACGGCCAGCCGGAAGAACAGGAAGGTGATTTCCGACTGCGGCCCACGATAGCCTGCCATGGTGAGCTGCCTCCTGGCGCTCTCGGTTCCGAGCCAGTCGCCGAGCTTGAACTGCTCGACGATGCGCCTCATATAGGCCTTCGGCTCCTGGCGCAGGCTCACTCTCTCGTTCTGGCGATTGAGCCGCTCGCGCTCGCGGGCTCGGATCTTTTCGCGCTCCGTCGCGACGTTCTTCATGCGCTTCTGGAGGGTGTTGCCCTCCGTCAGTGGGATGGCGACGGTCAGCACCGTGGCGGCCGCGGCGACGGCGGCCAGCAGCGCGAGCATGAATTGCGGATCGGTGAGCCTGTCGACGATCTGKGAAATCACGCTTCCACCTCAGATCTCGAAATTGATCATCTTGCGCATGATCAAGACGCCTATCAGCATCCAAATCCCGCAGCCGACGAGCGCGAGCTTGCCCATCTGGGTAAGCCATAGGAGCTCGATATATCGCGGGGTGGTGATATAGACGAGCAGAGCCACGGTCGGCGGCAGGGCGCCGATGATCCCGGCGGACGCCTTGGCCTCCATCGAGACCGCCTGGATCTTGTCGCGCATCTTGCGCCGCTCGCGCAGGACGCGCGAGAGATTAGCCAGGGTCTCGGACAGGTTGCCGCCGGTTCTCTGCTGGATGGCGATCACGATGCCGAAGAAATTGGCTTCCGCGCAGGGCATCCGCTCGTAGAGCTTTCCCGCAGCCTCGGCGAGCGGCAAGCCGAGCGTCTGGGCCTCGATGATCTGCCGGAATTCCCCCCTGACGGGCTCAGTGGCTTCCGATGCAATGATGCGCAGACAATCATTGACGGGAAGACCGGCTTTGATGCCACGGACGATAACGTCGAGCGCGTTGGGGAACTCGATGGCGAACCGCTTCAGACGTTTCGTTTTGCAGTGCTTCAGGAACCAGGCCGGCAGGCCCAGCCCCCCGATGAAAAGACCGACGGCCGCCATGATCATATTGCCGCTCAAGATCAGCAGGACGAGGCCTGTGACGATGGCGGTCACCGCGCAAGTCATGTAGTATTTCCGGCGGGTCCAGCCCAGACCCGCTTGGCCGATACGTTGTTCAAGCGTCAGTTTGTTGCGCGCATTTTCGCGGTTTTCGATCTCTTTGAGGCTTTGCGCGACCTGCCCGCGTTTCGCCCTGGCCTGCGCTTCCCGGTCGATGCTGCGCATCGTGCTCGGGCCGGCGAATTCCTTCCGCCGCTTCTCGGCTCGCTTCTCGCCGCTCAGCGTGGGGTACAGCAGCGCATAGACGACTCCGCCGACGGCGAACATGGCGAGGACGGCAATGGCGAGCGTGCTCGAATTCATGGGCTGACTCCCGACAAGGGCCTCCGCTCAGGCTGCAAAGCCTTCATTGACCTGCTCGAGCTGGTCGATGGCGGTGGCAAGCCGATGCTCCTCGCCGAAATAACGAGCCCGTTCCCAGAAGCGTGGACGGCCGATGCCGGTCGAACGGTGGCGGCCGATGAGCTTGCCCGCGGCGTCCTCGCCGAGCACGTCGTAGAGCATCAGGTCCTGCGTCGTGATGACCTCGCCTTCCATCCCCATCACCTCCGTGATGTGGGTGATGCGGCGCGAGCCGTCGCGCAGGCGCTGCGCCTGGATGATGACATCGACCGAGGAGCAGATCATCTCGCGCAGGGTCTTCGACGGCAGCGAGAAGCCTCCCATGGTGATCATCGACTCGATACGACTGAGACATTCGCGCGGCGAGTTGGCGTGGAGTGTGCCCATCGAGCCGTCATGGCCGGTGTTCATCGCCTGGAGAAGGTCGAAGGCCTCCGGTCCGCGCACCTCGCCGACGATGATCCGCTCGGGACGCATGCGCAGGCAGTTCTTGACGAGATCGCGCATCGTCACCGCGCCGGTGCCCTCGAGATTGGGCGGGCGCGTCTCGAGGCGCACCACATGCGGCTGCTGGAGCTGGAGCTCGGCGGCGTCCTCGCAGGTGATGACGCGTTCGTCATGGTCGATGAAGTTGGTCAGGCAGTTCAGCAGCGTCGTTTTGCCGGAACCGGTGCCGCCGGAGATGACGATGTTGCAGCGGACGCGGCCGATGATCTTCAGGATCTCGGCGGCCGGCGGCGAGACCGCGCCGAACTTGACGAGCTGGTCGAGCGTCAGCTTGTCCTTCCTGAATTTGCGGATCGTGAGCGCGGGTCCGTCGATCGCGAGCGGCGGCGCGATGACGTTGACGCGCGAGCCGTCGGCCAGGCGCGCGTCGCAGATCGGCGAGCTTTCGTCGACCCGCCGGCCGACCTGGCTGACGATGCGCTGGCAGATGTTCATCAGCTGCGCATTGTCGCGGAAGCGGATGTTGGTGAGCTGGATCTTGCCGCCCGTCTCGATGAAGGTGCGGTTCGAGCCGTTGACCATGATGTCGGCGATGTCGTCGCGCGCCAGCAGCGGCTCGAGCGGGCCGTAGCCGAGGACGTCGTTGCAGATGTCGTCGAGCAGTTCTTCCTGCTCGGCGATGGAAAGCACGACATTCTTCAGCGAGATGATCTCGTTGATGATGTCGCGGATTTCCTCGCGCGCCGATTCGGAGTCGAGCTTCGCGAGCTGCGACAGATCGATCGCCTCGATCAGCGCCCCGAAGATCATGCTCTTCATCTGATAATATTCTTCGGAGCGCGTCGCCGCCTCGACCGGCGCCAGCTTGCGCTCCTCGGCCGAGGGCTGGACCTGCTCCGGCATGCGCGCCGGCTGAAGGGCCGCGAGGCTCCTTGGGCTCAGGTTCGGCGCGACGGTCGCGCCCGCGGATCGCTTCCCGAACATCTCAACACACTCCCGCGCGTGCCGCGTGCGCACGCACATTCCTGCTTGCCCGGCCCGATCCTCCGACAGACTGTCCGTCCGGCCCGTTTCGCGTCATCAGGAAGCCTTGCGACGCTTCAGCTTTGCGACCAGGGGCTCGAACAGGCTGCGTCGGCCGCGCTTGGCCTCGCCGCGGCCGGTCAGCGCGCTGGCGACCTGGGTGAACGCCTCGCTCGCCTTGCTGCCGGCCTGGACCTCGGCGATCATCTGCCCGTTGTTGGCAGCCGTGCCGAAGAGCTGCGCGTCGAAGGGGATCGTGCAGAGGACGTCGATGCCAAGCGCCTTGGAGAACTCGCCGGCACTGATCTCCGGCCGTTTGGGCACGCCGACCTTGTTCAGTACGAGACGGGCGACCGCGTCGTTGGGCCGGGTCGCGCGCGACAGATCGACGATGTTCTTGGCATTGCGAAGGGAAGCCAGCTCCGGCTCGGCGACCACCACGATCTCGTCCGCACCGACGAGCGTCCGCTTGACCCAGCTGCTCCACTGATGCGGCACGTCGAGGACGATGCAGGGCACACTGGCGCGCAGCAACTCCAGCAACTGCTCCAGCGCGTCCTCGTCGAGATCGATGGTCCGGTCGAGAACTGCTGGCGCCGCGAGCAGGGCCAGATTGTCGCTGCAACGCGAAAGAAGCCTGTCCAGCATGTTCGAGTCGAGGCGCTCCGGGGCGAAGACCGCTTCCGCGATGCCCTGGGGCGGATCCTGGTTGAAGTTGAGGCCTGCGGTGCCCCAGGCGATGTCGAGATCGACGATCACGGTGGAGGCGTCGAGATTCCGCGCGATCGCCCAGGACATGTTGTGTGCGATGGTGGAGGCGCCGACACCGCCCTTCGCGCCCACGACTGCGATGACGCGGCCGAGATGGCGGGCTTCCGGAGCGACGTAGAGTTCCGACAGGGTGCGCAGCAGGTCGAGCGTCTCAAGCGGCGCGATCAGATATTCGCTGACCCCGCGGCGCAGCAGCTCCCGATAGAGCTGCACGTCGTTGACATGGCCGATCACCACCACCTTCGTGCCGGGGTCGCAGCTTTCCGACAGCGCGTCGAGATGCCCGACCAGGGTCGCTGCGTCGGACATGGTCTCGAGCACGATGACGTTCGGCGTAGGCGCCGTCCGGAATGCTTCCACGGCAGCGGCCGCTCCGCCCATCTGGATGCGGGCATGGGTCTTGTCCATGCGCCGGTCGGCAACCGCCGCCTGCATCGTCGCGGCGACGGCAGGAGTCTCGCAGAAGGCCTGCAGCGTGATGCGCGGCAGCGGCGCGATGATCGCGTCGCCGGCCGCCTCGACCGAGGGTGTTTCGCTTGTCGCGGGCTGCATCAGTTGCTGCCTCCGACCGTCGAATTGATCTGCGGCGTCTGCTGGCGATACTGGGTCGACGGGTCCTTTCCGTCGCGGATCTTCGCGATGGCGCCCATCCGCTTGACGATGTCGGGGCGGCCTTCGTCGCGCGCTCTCACCAGATCGATCGGATCGGCAACCTGCGCGGCCAGCGTGGCCTGGGAGGCGCAGCCGAAATTCCAGTATGGCTCGTTCGATGCCGAGAACTTCAAATCGGAAACGCCGAGATCGGTGGGCCACTGGCCGCACTGATGTGGCACGACGGCTTGCAGCGAAGCGAAGCTCAGCCGGATCGGCGAGGCAAGGCCGGGATCCTGGATCGGGTAGCTGCGGATGCTGAGGGCGCCCGCCGGCACGCCGTTGCGGGCGAGCGCCGCGCGGATTCCATTGAGGGTGTCGTGGGTGGCCCGCTCGCGCCGGGAACCGGTCGGCACCTCCGCGACGAGGCCGCCTTTGCCGGATTTGCGATAGGCCTCGGCGAAATCGGCGACATCTTCCGCCTGGCGGCTGTCGAGCGCGGCGCCGGCCCGGCCTACGAAGACGTCGAGCGAACGCGGCGCGTCGCGCAGAACGATCGGATGCCGCTCCCGGACATCAACGGGGGCTAGGGCGGCTGGATCTGCGTTCGGACCCTTGCCGGCGCAGCCGCCGACAAGGGCGCCGAGAGCCAGAGCGAGGGTCAGCAGGCGCGGTGCTATGGCCTTCTCCCGGAGGGGGACCGTCGTGGTCGGGACATCCATCATGATGCTATCCATCCGGTTCGGTCAGTCTGCGATGAAGCCGACGCGGCCTTTGTAGGCCTGTGGGATCGGGCCGCCGCCACTGCCGTAGAGCTTGTTGAGGCGGCCGAGCAGGTAGGCCTGGGCGTCGTGGGACTCGACGAAGCCATCATCGGGCCGCTGGACCTCGTTGGGCTGCATCGGCTTGGCGATATAGGGGGTGACCGCGATCATCAGCTCGGTCTCCTCGCGTTGATAGTCGCGCGAGCGGAACAGCACGCCGATGATCGGCAGGTTCATCAGCCCGGGCAGGCCGTTGATCGATGTCTTGGAAACACGTTGGATCAAACCGGCGGTGGCCAGCGTGCCGCCGGAAGGCAATTCGACCGTCGTATCGGATTTGCGCACGCGGAAGGCGGGGACGGTGACGGTGGGTTGGTTTCGGTCGCCCTGGAGCACGATCTGGTTCTCGAAGTCGAGTTCGGTGACCTCGGTCGCGATGCGAAGGCTGATCTTGTTGGCCGAAAGCACGATCGGCGTGAAGTTGAGAGCGACGCCGATCGGCTTGTACTGGATACCGAGCGAGCAGACGGCCTTTGCCGGGTCGCAGGTGTAGCCGGTGGGGATGGGAACTTCGCCTCCTGCCGTGAACTTGGCGCTCTCTCCCGAGATCGCGGTGACGTTCGGCTCGGCCAGAACGCGGGCGAGGCCTGCGCGCTCGAGGGCGCGCAGGCTGAAATTCTGCGAATTGCCGATGCCGGCCTTGATCGCCGTGGCGGACAGGGCCTGGGGGGACAGAGAGAAGGGGTTGTCGATCGTGGGCGTCACCGAGAAGTTACCGAGCTTCCACTCGCCGGTGGAATTGATGCCGAGCTGCTTGATTGCCTTGCGCGAGACTTCCGACACCGTCACCTTGACCATTACCTGATCGCGGTCGCGGATCGTCAGCGAGTTGATCACTGCGCCCTTGGCATTGCTCTTGTCGGACACGCCGACGAAGGCGTTGGCGATGTCGACGGCCTGCGTCGCCTCCGAGGCGTTGGGAACGGTCCCGACCAGGAGGATCGAATCGCCGGCCGGCTTGATCTCGATCTGCGAATTCGGCAGCGCAGTGCGCAGGGTCTGCCGCAGGACATTGAGGTCTCGCCCGACATTGATTTCGAGCGCGGTGATCTGGCGTCCCTCGCCGTCCATCACGAACATCGAAGTCGCGCCGTCGGCGATGCCGATGACGAAGAGTTTGCGCGCCGTCCGTACAACCGCATTGGCGACCTTCGGATTCGCGACGAACACCTCCTTGGCGTCACGTGGCAGTTCGACGATGAGCGAGCGCCCGATCGAGAGGTCGAGCTTGCGCGAGATCGCGTGCTCGCTCGTTCCGACATTGAGCACCGGAGCGGCGTCCCGGGCGGGCGACTGCGCACGGACGCCGCCGGCGATCAGGACGAGCGCGGCAGCCGTTGCGAGGCGAAACGAGCATCTGGTCATGGCTTCACGCTCTTCGAGATGACACCGTAGCGCACCAGGGTCACCGAATTGTCGGCAGAGGGCGGGGGAGCCGGCTGGTTGACGTCCTTCAGGCTGCGCAGCGCCAGCGAGAGTGTCCCGCTCTTCTGCGCCTGGATCAGGACTTCGACCTGGCCGGGATCGACCTCGAGCGTCGCGGTTTCGCCGACCACGACCTTCTCGCCGTTGCGCTCTTGCACGTTCTGGCCGATCGCCAGAACGCGGATATTGCGGAGGATGGTTTCGCTGACCTGTGCTTCGCCGCGGCCGGAGGTCGACTCCCCGCGCCAGGTGCAGATCACGTCGACACGATCATTGGGCAGGATGAAGCCACCGGCGGTATTGGCGCCGCGGCTGTCGGTGCTGATCGCCACGGCGCGCATGCCGGAGGGCAGCACGGCTGAGAGGAAGCCGGTTCCGTCGGTCCTGATCAGCTTCTCGCGCCGGATCGGCTCGGCGCCGAGAATGGCGTAGCGGGCGACCTGGCCGATGATCTCCTTCTCGGCTTCAGGAGCCTCGTCCTTGCGGATGACGCCGCCCGGCACGCCGGCGATCGGCCAGTTCAGCCAGCGCAGGTCGTTGGCCGTTACGGTGTTGCCGATCGGGATGTCGCTGGCGGCGACGAGCACGGGTACGGTCGGCGCCTGCTCCACCTTGGCGACCGGAGCCGGTGCCTGCGATGGCCGCTGCACGAGCACTGCGGCGGCTAAGCCTGCCGCCAGGGCGACCACGAGAATGATGATGCGTGCGGGACTCATCGACGAACGATCCTCAGCCAGGCGGAGCTGGCCCTCATCCCGGATCGTCGCCGCGAAACGTCAACTTATGGTTAATCGGACGTATATTGTTTGACGTGAGGTGACGTTAGGTCGCCGTGCTCTCTCAGAGACCGATCGCAGCGCGCCAGATGGCGGTGTCAGGCAGGACGAGCAGGGCGGCGAATGCCAGGGCGATGCCGTAGGGAACGCCCTCCTTGGCCGCGTGCAGGCGCCGCGCCCAGCCCCAATCGGCGGCAGGCAAGGGGAGGGGATATGCGCGCAGGCGCAGGATCAACAGCGTCAGCAACCCTCCCAAGATGCCGGCGATCATCAAATAGGGGATGAGCTGGTCGAAGCCGAACCACAAGGCAGTGGCCGCCGCCAGCTTGGCGTCGCCGCCGCCGATCCAGCCGGCGGCAAATAGCCCGAAGGATACGGCCAGGACGATCAAGCCGGCCGCAACATGCCACGCTACGTCGCTGAGGCTGAGCCCCAGCAAGGCGGCGCAGAGGACGAAGGCGGCGATGAGGGAAAGGCAGAGGCGGTTCGAGATCGTCATCGAGATGAGGTCGCTCGCCGCGGCATAGGCCATGGCGAAGGGGAACACACCGAGCATGATGATCAGCGGGAGCGACATAGGCACTGGTTCCGGTCCACTATCCCTCGCATTGTCCCAGGCAGGTCTCACCAAAGCCTTACGGCAACGGCGGAAATCGTCGGAACGTGCCCTAAACGGCAGAACGCCCCGGCAGAGCCGGAGCGTTCCCTGATACGCTTGGCGGTTTGTAGACCGCTGTGGCGAAACCTCAGGACTTCTTATCCAGGCCGGTGGCGACTTCTTGGAAGCGCGCGATCAGGTTGGTGCCGACGGTCGTCCAGACGCTGATGCAGACGACGGCGATCAGGGCGGCGATCAGGCCGTACTCGATGGCGGTGGCGCCCGACTCGTCCTTAACGAAGCGCTTGAAAACGTTGGTCATGATGGAACTCCTTTGCACCACGGTTTGACGGCTGCCTTCGCTCTGAAGCGGCTTCGGTCAGCGACAGGAACCAATTTAGCTCGCTCGTCTTGCTGATCAGTTAAGGCGATCAAAGAATTGAACGTTCCATTGCGATGTTTTCGTCGTGGTTAACGTGTCATTTAACGAATATATAGAACAAATATTGTATGGTATCTAAGATTTAATCTATGAAAGTATCGGTAAATTATTTATTGAACTAACGTCATACGTTCGTTGCATTTGGATTGATGGAGCGAATGTGCTGCGTTCGCGGCGCGGGTTCCGCTTCTTCGACTGCGATGACGGCAGTGAATTTCCTTGCCGCCAACGGTTTTAAGGTTCGGTTTATCATTTTGCGCTTGTCTGACGGTATCGCAGAGCTTGAGGCATTGCCATGTCGACCCATCACACGCCGGAAAGGTGCCGTCTGCCCGCGCCTTGGGCGGTCGCCATGATCCTGGCCCTTGCCGGCTCAGCCACCGATTCAGCGGTCGCCGCGCCTCAGGAAACGCAGGCTGAGAGCGTGCTCGTCCTGGTCGATCACGCCAAGGTCGTGCGCCTGCCGGAGAAGGCTCAGACCGTCATCGTCGGCAACCCGGCCATCGCCGATGTGTCCGTTCAGCGCAACGGCGTCATGGTGGTTACCGGCAAGAGCTTCGGTGTGACCAATCTGATTGCGCTCGACGGGACCGGCGTGTTGCTTGCGGAATCGCTGGTCCGTGTAGGTGCGGCGTCGGATAACGTTCTGACAGTGCAGCGTGGTATGGAGCGCGAGAGCTATTCCTGCACCCCCACATGCCAGCCTTCGGCCCAGCTAGGTGACGGCCAGAAATATTTCGGCGAGGTTGAGGCGCAGGCGACGAGCCGCAATGCCCAGGCGACCGGTTCGTCCAAGTAGAGACCCGGCAAACAGCCTGCGGCGCGCGCGAGCTGCCGGAATCTCCGGCTCGGCGGCGGCAGCCGACGTCGTCCACTGCGGATTTGCATGCTTGAGCGCGCCGGCCGTTCGACGCGCAAGGTAAATAAGATCTTTGCCGTTCCGCCTGTGCCAGCGAATTGGCCCTAACCGATCGGAAATCGTTTTGCCGTACATATCGGCCGGTCGGAGTGACGGGCTCGGCGAGGTCAGCGAATGCTTCACCCTATTGCGCGAGCGGAGAAAGCGAACGGAACAGCCGGACGGAAGCCGCGAGGCATGCGTTCGGTCATCGGGCGCTTCCGGCGCTCCGAGAATGGAGCGACAGCGGTCGAGTTCGGCTTCATTGCGTTGCCCTTCTTCATGTTGATCTGGGCGATCATCGAGACCGGGCTGATGTTCTGGACTACTCAGGTTCTCGAGGAATCGCTGTCGCAGGCGTCGCGCCTCCTGCTGACCGGTGAATCGCGTAGCCGCTACACATCCACAACCGCATCCGTCAATGCTGCCGCATTCCGCGACGATGTCTGCGCGCGCGCAGCGATGAAGCTGATCGACTGCAGCAAGCTAGCTATTGACGTCCGCACCTATGGCGACTTTTCAGCGGCCAGTTCCGGGACGTCCAGCAGCAACCCTCTGGCTGGTGGCAATCTCGATACCAGCAGCTTTTCCTACCGCCAGCCGGATACCAACCAGATCGTCGTTGTCAGGGCCGTGCTCGACTATAAGCTGTTTCTCACGAACTGGGCGTCGAGCAATCTTGCCAACATAGGCTCTGGCCGACGCGGGATCGTCGCGAGCGTGGCCTTTCGCGCGGAGCCGTTCGTCCCATGATGCGCTTCGGAGCAAAGACGAGCTCGGCTGAATCTTTAAGCCTATGGCGCCGCTTCTGTGGCAACCATGGTGGCGTGGCTGCCGTCGAGTTCGCGATGGTGCTGCCCGTTATTCTGGTGGCCTATGTTGGGATGGTCAACATCGCCCAGATGGTCATGGTCAATCGCAAGATGACGCAGCTGACATCGACCTTGAGCGATTTGACGGCACGTCTTCCGACGGTGTCGACATCAGAGATCAGCAATATCTTCAATGCAGCGATGACGGTCCTGCTCCCCTACGATGGGCAAAAGGCCAAGATGGTCATAGCCAGCATCGTCATTGACGCCAACAGCGTCGCCAAGGTCTGCTGGGCCAGCAGCTATCCGCTCGGCACATCGATGCCGGCGCGCGGAGACACGGTGACTGTTCCCGCCAGCGCCCGCGTCGCCAACACCTCCGTGATCATGGCCCAGGCCAGCTACGCATTCGCGCTTCCTGTGAGCGACAAGGTTTTCGAGTTCTTTGGCGGCAAAGCGACAAACGGCGCTGTCACGCTCGGCGGCAACCCGATCTACACGCGTCCCCGCAACGGCAGGCCCGCCGGCGACAACAGCATCGAGCAGATCGTGCGCGGCGACGTGACCGGGTGTCCCAAGTTCAACTGAAGCGGACAGGTCGGTCGAAACGGATCGCAAACGCAGCGGGGTTGTCCGGGGCGACCTGTTTCAGCCGCGCAGCACCATTCGCCCCGTCTGCACCTCGTAGCCCTGCAGCTTGCTCAGAAATGAATTGCCGAGCAGGCTCATCGAAAGGGCGCCCGCGGGCAGCACGACGGCGTCGACATTGCGCACGACGATGGCGCCGAGGCGGACTTCACGCAGCACAGTACGATAGCCGGTGACCGTGCCATTGGCCGTGCTGAGCATCATCTTGCGCGCATTGGTATCTGACCTGATGCCGAGCGCCTGGGCGTCGGCCGCGGTCAGCGCGACGATGCTGGCGCCGGTGTCGACCATCATCTTGATCCGATAGTTGTCGACGCTCGGATGGACGATGTAGTGCCCGCGATAATCGGCTGCGACGGCGAGCGTGACGGGCTGGCGCGGCCCCGGAGGGGCCGGCTCGGTGGAGGCGAGCGCCAGCGAAGGCGCCTGGTTCCCGGGGCGAGGGGCGAGCCACT
Source organism: Allobosea sp. 10L417 (assembly GCF_056395485.1). NCBI lineage: Bacteria > Pseudomonadati > Pseudomonadota > Alphaproteobacteria > Hyphomicrobiales > Alloboseaceae > Allobosea > Allobosea sp. 10L417. Next base: position 37,919 of record NZ_JBFTJP010000014.1, on the reverse strand, counting down.
GCGCGTAGCCGAGAGAGCCGACGACGGCGAAGCCGGCCACGCCCAAGGCCCAAGCTATCGAGTGCGATGTCACGGTCTTCCCCAACCTTATCCAGGCGACACCGTTGCACGCCGTGCCTGAGGAAGGGTGAAGAGGTTAGACGGGATTCTCCGCAATGGCCGGTGCCGGGGCGCGGATTATCCGTAGACTTAATCGGCGCTTACCGGCCGAGCTTTCGGCAGTTGGCATAGCTGCGCCGGGACGTCGGCGACGCCTATCCGGCGATATCGCCCGCGAGCCGCCGGATGCCCGCGACAAAGGCGGCCTCGGGCGTGACCACGGTCACTGCGAGCCCCGCAGCATCCAGCGCACCGCCATAGCTGTCGGCCAGAGCGCCGTCAGCGACGAGGTGTACGTGGTTCTGCCGTCCGAACATGGCTTGGGCACCGGCGATCTCCTGTGCGACCAGAAGCGAGGACAGATACGGGCCGACCTCGCCGCCGCGCATCCGGCCGGCGAGAACCTCGGTGCGCGCGGCGAAGGCCGTATTGAGCAGGCCGCCGGGGCGTTGTGCGCCGGCCTGTCCGCGCGCGGCGCCGCTGGCGGCGTCGCCTTCGGCAGGCTCTTCCGCCAGCCGGCCCAGGATCGAGCCGTTGCGCAGCAGCCCGTAGATCTCGCCCGTCATGAAGCTGGTGAAGCGCGTGATCCGTCCGCCCTTGATCTCGGCCCATTTCGAGTGAGTGCCGGGCAGGCAGGCGATGCCATCCTCGAGGCCGAGCCCGACGATCAGCGTCTCCTCGCCGCGCATCACGTCGAAGGCGCCATCGTCGCAGCTCAGGCCGGGGACAATGGTTGCCGTGGTCCCCCTGTCGAGCTCGACCCGGATCGCAGAGGCGGAGATCGCGGCCGGCGAGGCCGGGCAGGCAACATAGGGGGCTTCGATCCAGCCATTGCGGCTGCCCACCATGCCGGCGAGCACGATGGCGGCGTCCGGAGCGGCGCGCCGGAAATCGCCGGCAAGAGCCTCGAAGGCGGCGGGGTAGCCGCCGGCCGGTACGGACTGGATGCCTTGATCGGCGATGCGCCGCTGCACAACCTCGCCTGTCTCCGCGATCAGGAAGGCGCGCGCGCGGGTGGTGCCCCAGTCGAGCGCGATCAGAGGTTTGGGCATGGCAGGCTCCGGTTAAGCCGTGCGACTGTCACTGCGGTGCCGGGCCGGGTCAAGGCGGGTCGGCTTGTGCCCGCCCTGCAATCGCGGCAACGCTGCGCCCTCGGATAACGGACGAATCGGACAAATTCGATGCTGGAGCTGCAAGCTGGCGGTCTGGAGGCCGTGGTCATTCCCGAGATCGGCGGCATCGTCTCGCGCCTGATCTGGACCGGGCCCGACGGACGCCGGCACGACATTCTGCGCCCGCCGGCGAGCGAGCCCTCGATCGCCTCCCCCAATTTCTTCGGCAGCTGGGCCATGCTCCCCTTTGCCAACCGGGCCTTCGGCAGCGTCATCGATGACGGCGAGCGCCGCTTCGAGGTTCCGGCCAATGATCCGGCCGGCACCATCCATGGCTTCGGCTGGCAGTCGGTCTGGGAGGTGCTGCGGTATGACCGCGGTCATACCCTCCTCGAGCATCGACGCGCGGAGGGGCCTGACCCCTATCGTTACCGCGCCCGCCAGGAGATTGTCCTGGACGAAGCCGGGATGACCATCCGCCTCTCGATCGAGAACGCGGCTGAAACGGCACTACCCTTCGGGATCGGTCACCATCCCTGGTTCCCCTGCGCGGCCGATACGCGACTGGCGATGCGGGCCTCCGGCGCGCTGATCTTCGGCGAAGCCTTTCGCGCCACGGGGCAGGAGGCTTTTATGCAGGGCGGTCCCTTTGTCGATCCGCACCCGTTCCGTTCCGGGTCCGTAACGGCTTGGAGCTTCCTCGGCTGGGACGGCCTTGCCCGGATCGAGACGCCCTCTACCGGGCTCGCCGTGACGCTGACGGCGAGCGAAAGCCTGAACTGCCCTGTCGTCTGGGCGCCGGCCGGAGCGGATTTCCTCTGTGTCGAGCCGCAGAGCCATGCCATCGGCGCGCCGAGCGAGCCGGCGGCACGGGCGGCTGCGCCGTTAAAGCGCCTTGCGCCCGGCGAGGCCTTGGAGGGTTGGCTCAGGATCGTGCCGGAAGCGCTCTAGCTTTCGGCGCCGGCTCAGCGCCAGCCATAGCCGCTGGGATAGTAGGGCTGATAGCCATAGGCATTGGCGGGCAGGGCGGGCCGCAGCAGGATCTGGCCGCGCGCCGCCTCCCAGCCATTGCCCTGGCGCTGCTGCGCGATCGTGCTGTCCTGGCCGCGATGCTTCGCCTTGGCAAACGTCTGCCTGGAGGGCGCGGCCTTGGCGAACTTGGCCTTCGAGGTTGCGGACGCCTTGGCGAAGCGCGAGAGGTTGTCGGTCGCAGCGCCGTTCAGAGCGATCCGGGTCTGGCCGGCACCGTACTTCTTGACCAGCGCGAACAGCTTGGCGGCATTGGCGGGATGCAGCCGGATGCAGCCATGCGAAGCCGGGCGGCCAAGCGCGCCGACCGCTGTCGTGCCGTGGATGGCGTAGCCGCCGCGGAAGAACACCGCGTAGGGCATCGCTCCGCCATATTTGCGCGAATACCAGCTCCTCTCGAGGCGGGTCGGCCGATACACGCCGTTGGGCGAGCGGAAACCGCTGCGACCGGAGGAGATCTTCCAGTCATAGACCTCGCCTGCGCCGGTGGTGACCTTCATGCGCTGGCCGGCGATGTCGACCCTGACGTCGACACCGGCCTGCGCCTGTGCGGCGCCGAGCATGGACAGGAACAAGACGGCCAAGATGCCGAGAACGCGACGCATCGCCCGAACTCCGAAGACGCTACTGCTGAGCGGGCGTTCGTGAGGCTCTGGCGGCCATCGCCCTTGACCCTAGGAAAGCGCGGGCGACGGAGCCTGTAAAGTGGGAAGGCGGAACGTGGTTTCCGGCACCGATCAAATCATTGGCAGGGAATGCGGTTTGCGGCCGCGCGGAAAGGCGGCGTCGATGCGGGCGATGTCGGCCTCCGCGAGGGCAAGATGCAGCGCTCCGGCATTGTCTTCGACATGGCTGACCCTGCCCGCCTTCGGGATAGCGAAGATGCTCGATCGCTGCGTGAGGAAGGCGAGCGCGACCTGCCGTGGCGTCGCGCCATGAGCCGTGGCGATCTCGGCGAGGACCTTGCCCTGTGCGCTGCCGGAGACCGGGAAATCGTCATGGCCGAAGGGGCTGTAGGCGGTGACGGCGACGCCGTGCCGCTCGCACCATGGGATCACCGCGTGCTCGATGGCGCGCTCGCGCAGATGGTAGAGCACCTGGTTGCAGGCGATCCTGCCATTGCCGGCAGCGGCGAGTGCCTCGTCGAGATCGTCCTCGTCGAAATTGCTGACGCCCCAGGACAGGATCTTGCCTTCCTGCTTCAGCGCCTCGAAGGCGGCGAAGGTATCGGCCAATGGATGCGGACCGCGCCAGTGCAGCAGGTAGCAGTCGAGCCTGTCGGTCCTGAGATGTTTGAGCGAGCGCTCGCAGGCGGCGCGCACCCCCAGCCGCGAGGCGTTGTGGGGCAGCACCTTCGAGACCAGGAAGACCTCGTCGCGCCGGCCTTCGATGGCTTCGCCGATCAGCGCTTCGGAGCGCCCGTCGCCATACATTTCGGCGGTGTCGATATGATCGAGCCCGAGATAGAGCCCGCGCCGGAAGGCGGTGATCGCCTCGCGCCGGTCGCCCTGTTCGCTGTACCAGCTGCCCTGGCCGATGACGGAAACGGTCGGCCCCGCGGCTCCGAAGCTGCGCTTCATGACGCTCTCCCCTGATGCTGGAGCGGAATTTGAGCCTGAGTAGACCTCGACCCCAACTGCGCATGGCGGATCGAGCCGTCACTATCGCGCGCGCCGAAGCTGTCGGGCCCGCGACAGCCGGGCTTGCCGTCGCCGCACTGCTCAGGTCGGCGGGGTTCCATTGGCCGAGAGAACCTCGCCGGCGAGATAGAGCGAGCCGCAGATCAGGATGCGGGGCGGTGCCGGCCAGTCGCGCGCCGCGATCGTCCTGAGCGCCTGCTCGACGGAGCCGGAGACTTCGGCCGCGAGGCCGGCGCCACGGGCGGCATCGGCAACCTCCTCGGCCGGGCGTGCGGCCAGCGAGTTCTGGATCGGCACGGCATAGAGCGCCTGAGCCAGCCCCTTGAAATGGCCGAGCGTGGCGGTTGCGTCCTTGGTCGAGAGCAGGCCGGCGATCATCACCAGCGGCGCCGGGTTGCGGTCGGCGAGATCGGCCATGGCCTGGGCCAGCACGCGCCCGCCATCGGGGTTGTGGCCGCCGTCGAGCCAGAGTTCGGCGCGTTCCGGCACGATCTCGGCGAGGCGCCCGCGCGCCAGCCGCTGCAGCCGCGCCGGCCAGTCGGCATTGCGCATGCCTTCCTCGAAAACATGGGCAGGCAGGGCGCCATAGCCAGCCGCACGCAGCGCCGCGATCGCGGTTCCGGCATTGATGTGCTGATGCCGCCCGGCCAATCGCGGCAGCGGCAGGTCGAGCAATCCGTCCTGATCCTCATAGACCAGCCGCCCGCCGGCTTCATGGACATTGAAGTCCTGCGCGCCGATCATGATCTTGGAAGCGCCGGCCCGTTCGGCTGCGGCTTCGAGAACCGCGGTCGGCTCCGGTTCCTGCGGCGCGATCACCGCCGGCGCGCCGCGCTTGAAGATGCCGGCCTTCTCGCCTGCGATCTTGGTGACGGTGTCGCCGAGATATTCGGAATGGTCGAGCGAGACCGGCGTCACCACCGTGCAGGCCGGGTGCGCGATGACATTGGTCGCGTCGAAGCGCCCGCCGAGCCCGACCTCCAGCAGCAGCACATCGGCGGGGTTCTCGGCGAACAGCAGAAGGCCCGCCGCCGTCGTCATCTCGAAGAAGGTGATGGGGTCGCCGGCATTGATGGCCTCGCAGCGCTGCAGCGCCTCGACGAGCGTGTCCTCGTCGACGAAGCGCCCGCCACCCGGCGCGCCGAGCCGGATGCGCTCATGGAAGCGCACCAGATGCGGCGAGATGTAGACATGGACGGAGAGGCCCGCAGCCTCGAGGATCGCCCGCATGAAGGCGATGGTCGAGCCCTTGCCGTTGGTGCCGGCGACATGGATCACCGGCGGCAGGCGCTTGTGCGGATCGCCCAGCCGCTCCAGCAAGGTGAGGATGCGGCCGAGCGAGAGGTCGATCAGCTTGGGGTGCAGCGCCATGAAGCGCGCCAGCAGCGTGTCGGAAGACCCCATGATGAGACCGCTCCCGGCCTAGAGCATTTTCAAGCGAAGTGCGTACCGGTTCGCTTGAAGAGAATGCAGAAAATAAAAGGCTAAAGCAGATTCGCGGTTCGGAGAAACGCGGTTCTGCTCTGGAACCGTCAGACCGCTTCGGCCACCGGGCGTGCGGGCGCGGCCAGGGCCGGCTCGCTCTTTACGGCCGGCTGCTTCGTCAGCAGGCGGCCGAGACGGGCGAGTGTCTCCGGGATGTCGCGGCGATGCACGACCATGTCGACCATGCCGTGATCCTTGAGATATTCCGAGCGCTGGAAGCCTTCCGGCAGCTTCTCGCGGATGGTCTGCTCGATCACGCGCGGCCCGGCAAAGCCGATCAGCGCGCCGGGCTCGGCGATGTGGATGTCGCCCAGCATGGCGTAGGAGGCGGTGACGCCGCCGGTGGTCGGGTTGGTCAGCACCACGAAATAGGGCAGGCCGGCTGCGCGCAGGCGGCGCACCGCGACGGTCGTCCGCGGCAGCTGCATCAGCGAGAGGATGCCTTCCTGCATGCGCGCGCCGCCGGAGGCCGCGAAGACGACATAGGGGGTTTTCTTTTCCAGCGCGGTCTCGGCCCCTTTCACGAAGGCCTCGCCGGCGGCCATGCCGAGCGAGCCGCCCATGAAGTGGAAGTCCTGCACGGCGACCGTCATCGGCAGACCCTTGACCCGGCCATAGCCGATCTTGAAGGCGTCCTGCGCGCCGGTCTTGGCGCGCGCGTCTTTCAGCCGGTCGACATAGCGCTTCTCGTCGCGGAACTTCAGCGGATCGACGGCAACCTCGGGCAGCGCGACGTCGAGCCATTTGCCGTCGTCGAAGGTCAGCCGCAGCCGTTCCGGCGCGGTGACGCGCATATGGTGCTCGGAGCCGGGGATGACGTAGCCATTGGCCTCGACATCCTTGTGGAACACCATCTGCCCGGAATCGGGGCATTTGACCCAGAGGTTCTCCGGGGTCTCGCGCTTGAACAGCGTCTTGATGCGCGGCCGGACGACTTCGGAAATCCAGTTCATCGGATGAATCCCTGATGGGCTTTCGGCGGAGGCTTTCTGGGCCTTGGCGCCGTCACGCCGAAAAATGGGGTCGCGCCTGCCGGCGGGCAAGCGACGCGACTGTTGAACGAAACCGGCCTCAGGCCGCCTTGGCCGCCGAGCGGACGCCCTGGGCGAGTTCGCTGACCAGCGAGGTGACAGCCGAAACCGTCTTTTCCGTGGCCTTGCCCTCGCTGTCGAGCGACAGCCGGACGCGCTCCACAAGCGCCGAGCCGACGACGACGCCGTCCGCGCTCTTGGCGATGGTGGCGGCGTCAGTCGCGGTCTTCACGCCGAAGCCGACCGCGACGGGCAGGTCGGTATGGCGCTTGATGCGGGCAACGGCATCGCCGACCGCGCCGTAATCGGCAATGGCGCCGCCGGTCACGCCGGTCATTGAGACGTAGTAGACGAAGCCCGAGGTGTTCTGCAGCACCTTGGGCAGGCGCTTGTCGTCGGTCGTCGGCGTGGCCAGGCGGATGAACGAGACGCCGGCCTTGAGCGCCGGCAGGCAGAGCTCCTCGTCCTCTTCAGGCGGCAGGTCGACGACGATGAGGCCGTCGACGCCGACGCGGCGCGCCTCGGTCAGGAAGGCTTCGACGCCATAGACGTAGATCGGATTGTAGTAGCCCATCAGCACGATCGGCGTGTCGTGCCCGGCCTTGCGGAAGCTCTCGACCATTGCGAGCGTCTTCCTGAGGGTCTGACCGGCCTTGAGCGCGCGCTGCCCGGCGAGCTGGACCGGCACGCCGTCCGCCATCGGATCGGTGAAGGGCACGCCGAGCTCGATCACGTCGGCGCCGGCTCCGGGAAGCGCCCCGAGAATGGCGCTCGCCGTCGCGAAATCGGGGTCGCCGGCCGTGACGAAGGTCACGAGCGCTGCTCGCCCCTCGCGGGCGCAGGCCTGGAAGCGGTTCTGGATGCGGGTCTGGCCGGTCTCTGTCATGCGCCTGCGGTTAGCATGGGAAGGGCTGGCTGGCGAGTGGCTTGCGCGCGGCGCGAGCCTGCGCCACATCGGCCGGGCATGCGCGCCTTCGACACCGCCCTCCCGATCGATGCCGTTCTCGGCGACCTCGCAGCCGCCCTGCGGGCGCGGCCGAACGCCGTGCTCGTCGCCCCGCCCGGCGCGGGCAAGACCACGCGCGTGCCGCTCGCGCTGCTCGACGAGCCCTGGACCAGGGGCGGCAAGCTGATCGTGCTCGAGCCGCGGCGGCTGGCGGCGCGCGGTGCCGCAAACCGGATGGCGCAGACTCTGGGCGAACGGGTCGGCGATACCGTCGGCCTGCGCGTGCGTCTCGGCTCCAAGATCGGTCCGAGGACCCGCATCGAGGTCGTCACCGAGGGCGTCTTCGCCCGGATGATCCTCGACGATCCCGCGTTGGAGGGCGTCGCCGCCGTGCTCTTCGACGAGTTCCATGAGCGCTCGCTCGATGCCGACTTCGGGCTGGCGCTGGCGCTCGATGCGCAGGGCGGCCTGCGCGAAGACCTGCGTATCCTCGTCATGTCGGCGACGCTCGACGGTGCGCGTGTCGCGAGGCTGCTTGGCGATGCCCCGGTGATCGAGAGCGAAGGTCGCGCTTATCCGATCGAGACGCGCTATCGCAGCCGAGACCCGCTGAAGCGCATCGAGGATCAGGTCACCGAGACGATCCTACTCGCCCTCAACGAGCAGCCGGGCTCACAGCTCGTCTTCCTGCCCGGGCAGGGCGAGATCCGCCGCGTCGAGGAGCGCCTGCGCGAGAAATTGCGCGACCCCGCCGTCGAAATAGCGCCGCTTTATGGCGCGCTCGACCAGCGCGATCAGGACCGCGCCGTTCTGCCGCCGCCGGCCGGCATGCGCAAGATCGTGCTGGCGACGGCCATCGCGGAGACCTCATTGACTATCGAGGGCGTGCGCGTCGTCATCGATTCCGGCCTCGCTCGCGTGCCGGTCTACGAGCCCGATATCGGCGTGACCCGGCTGGAGACCCGCCGCGTCGGCCGCGCCGCCGCCGACCAGCGCCGCGGCCGCGCCGGCCGCACAGAGCCGGGTGTCTGCTACCGGCTCTGGGAGGAGGCCGCGACCGGCGCACTGGAAGCTTTCGCCCGGCCCGAAATTCTGTCTGCCGATCTGAGCCCATTGCTGCTCGACTGCGCGGCCTGGGGCGTGGCTGATCCGACGACGCTGGCTTTCCTGGATCCACCGCCCGCCACCGCCCTCAAGGAAGCGCGTTCCCTCCTGAGCAATATCGGCGCGCTCGATACCGACAGCCGCATCACGCCGGACGGGCGCGCCTTGCAGGCATTGCCATTGCCGCCACGGCTCGCCCGCATGGTCGTGGCGGCCGCCCGCTTCGGTCAGGCGGACGCCGCGGCCGATCTCGCCGCCGTGCTGGTCGAGCGCGGGCTCGGCGGCGATGCCGTCGATCTCGGTGAAAGACTGGAGCGGTTCAGTCGCGAGCGCGGCGGCCGGGCCGGGGACATGCGCCGCCTCGCCGAAGGCTGGGCACGAACCGCAGAGCGAAGCGCTGAGGACAGGGTCGAAGCAGGCGAACTGCTTTCTGCCGGTCTCCTGCTCGCCTTCGCCTATCCGGACCGCGTCGCCAAAACCCGCTCGCCGGGGTCCGGGCAATATCTCCTCGCCAATGGCCGGGGCGGCGCGCTGGAACCGTCGCAACGTCTGGCGCGCGAACTCTATATCGTCGTCGCGGAAATGACCGGTGCGGCCCAGCAGGCCCGCATCATGGCCGCCGCCGCGATCACCGAGGCCGAGATCGCGACGCTCGTTGGTCACGGGCTCGCGCCTTTCACCATCGCCGAGCGCGAGGAGGCGAATTTCGACCGGACGGCCCGGGCGCTGCGGGTTCGGGCGGTGCGGCGTTATGGCGGGCTCGCCTTGTCCGAGCGGCCGCTCTCCGTCGCGGATACGCTGGGGAATGCCGAGGCGCTGGCCAAGGGCATCGCTTCGCTCGACATCGGTCTCCTGCCCTGGACGAAAGCTCAGAACCAGCTGCGCGAGCGCGCGGCCTTCCTGCGCAAAGCGGAACCGGAGGAAGACTGGCCCGACCTGTCGGATGAGGGGCTTGCGCGAGAGCCTGAACTCTGGCTGGCGCCGCATCTCGTCGGCCGCGCCTCACTCGCTTCGATCCAGCCGTCCGATCTCGATTCGGCCCTGGCGAGCCTGCTGCCCTGGGAGTTGAAGCGCCGGCTCGATGCCGAAGCGCCGACTCATTTCACTGCGCCGACGGGTTCGTCGCTCGCGGTTGACTACGCCGCCGAGGCCGGGCCGACTATTTCAGTTCGGGTGCAGGAGCTCTACGGTCTTGCGACGCATCCTGCATTGGCCGGTGGACGGGTGCCGCTGGTGCTGGAGCTGCTCTCCCCAGCCCATCGCCCGATCCAGGTGACGCGCGACCTGCCCGGTTTCTGGCGCGGTTCCTGGGCAGCGGTGAAATCGGAGATGAAAGGCCGCTACCCCCGCCATCTCTGGCCGGACGATCCCGCCGCCGCGCTGCCGACGACGCGGGCCAAGCCCAGAGGCACCTGAGCGCCAGCGTCATTCTCGGGCGGAGCGAAGCGCGGACCCGAGAAGCTCCGGGCGGGAGGGCGCTGGTTTTCCAGATGCCCGGGTCAAGCCCGAGCATGACGGCGGGCTGCCACGGCGTCGCCTCCCCTCAATTGCCCATGCGGTCGCGCCATTGCCGCTCGCCGGCAAGGCAGGAGGCCGTGTCGCCCGCCTGAGCCCTGTGAACGGTCGCATCGGCCGGCGCCTCGGCGATCTCGCGCAGCAGCTTGGTCTTGGTCGCCTCGACGAACTGGTGCTTCTCGCGGATCGGGATGACGAAGGCGCCGATGCCGGTGACGACGCAGTCCTTGTAGTAGACGTCGAGATTGTCGATGTCGAAATAGCCGGCCTGCTTCAGCATTACCGGCAGGCCGTTGATCGCGATGCCCTTGGCGCCTGCCTCGTCGCGCGCCGCCGTCACTGGCCGCCCGTCATTGTTGGCACCATCGCCGGAGATGTCGATGACGCGCCGTATCGCCGTGACGTTGGCCTGTTCGAGCAATTGCACGCCGAGATCGATCGCGCCGGAGATCGAGGTGCGTCGTCCGCGCCGCGTCGGCGCCTCGCCCAGCTCTTCGGCAAAGGCGACGGCCGCGGCCGGGCCATCGATCACCTTCCATGGCCGCACGACGTATTGGAAGCTGGTGCCCGCCCATTCGAAATAGGTCACGGCGATCTTGCCGATCGCGCCCTTGGCGATCGCGTCATGGAGCTGCTTTGAGCGGAAGGCCTCGATATAGCCGTTGCGCTGCAGGGCAAGCTCGTCGAGGTCCATCGAATAGGAGACGTCGACCGCGAGCACGAGCGCGACATCGACCTCTTCGGGCGGAGCGCCGGCCGTCTGGGCCCGCGGCAGGGCAGGCTGCCAGAGCGCCGCCACTGCCAGACATGAGAGACCGCACAGCCAGCGCCGCATCGCCACCTCCTTCGTCCTGTCGCGGAAAGGAGTGTGCCTCCGGCTGCGATGATCGCCAAGCTGGAAAATCCGGCTGACTGCGCCCGGTTCGATGGCAAATGCGCGAGGAGGAGGGTCTCAGCCGGCGCGGCGCCCTTCGACGATGTCGATGGCGGCCGCGACGGCCTCCTCGACTGTCAGGGCCGAGGTATCGAGCGTGACGGCATCTTCCGCCGCCTTGAGCGGGGCGTCGCTGCGCCCGGAATCGCGGGCGTCGCGCCGGCGGATATCGGCGAGGATGCCGTCGAAGGTCACGGCCTCGCCGCGTCCGGCGAGTTCCTTGTGCCGGCGCGCGGCACGTACTTCGGGCGTCGCGGTGACGAAGAGCTTCGCCGGCGCCTCCGGGCAGATCACCGTGCCGATGTCGCGTCCGTCGAGCACGGCGCCGCCGGTTTGCGCCGCGAAACGCCGCTGCCTTGTGAGCAAGCCGGCGCGCACGGCCGGTACGGCCGCGACAACCGATGCCGCCTCGCCGATCTCGCGGCCACGCAGCCGGTCCTCCGGAAAGGCGGTCTCGTCGAAGCTGCCGACGACCTGCTCTGCCGCCGCGGCGTCGCGGATGTCGTGGCCGGCGTCGAGCATAGCTCGCGCCACCATCCGGTAGAGCAGGCCGGTGTCGAGATAGGGCAGGCGGTAATGGGCCGCGAGCCGGCGCGCCAGCGTGCCCTTGCCGGAGGCGGCAGGGCCGTCGACGGCGATGACGAGGTTGCGCTTGCCGGAGCTCATCCGATCCGGCCTCCGAGGCCGTTCATCAGGGAGACGAAGCTCGGGAAGCTCGTCGCGATCATCAGCCCGTCATCGACCACGACCGGCTCCTGGGTCGCGAGGCCCATGACGAGGAAGCTCATCGCGATGCGGTGGTCGAGATGGGTCGCGATCGGGCCGCCGCCACGCACGGGCGCGCCGCCCGAGCCTTCTACGATCAGATCGTCACCCTCGATGGCGCAGGTGACGCCTGCCGCCTTCAGCCCGACCTCCACCGCCGCGAGGCGATCCGATTCCTTGACGCGCAGCTCCTGCAATCCGCGCATCCGCGTGGTGCCGTGAGCGAAGGACGCGGCCACCGCCAGCACCGGGTACTCGTCGATCATCGATGGAGCGCGCTCGGGCGGCACGGTCACGCCCTTCAGGCTCGAGGCTCGCACGCGCAGGTCGGCGACCGTCTCGCCGCCCTCATTGGCCTCGCGCTCGATGGTGATTTCGGCGCCCATCTCAAGCAGCGTCGTCAGCAGGCCCGAGCGCAGCGGATTGGTCATCACGCTTTCGATCAGGATGTCGGAGCCCGGCACGATCAAGCCCGCGACCAGCGGGAAGGCGGCGGAGGAGGGATCAGCCGGCACCATGATCGGCGCCGCCTGCAGCTCGGGCTGGCCCTTCAGCACGATGCGCCGGCCATGTTCGCCCTCCGGCGTCACGATGATTTCGGCACCGAAATGAGTGAGCATCTTCTCGGTATGGTCGCGCGTCGCTTCCGCCTCGATCACGGTCGTCTCGCCCGGCGCGGCCAGGCCGGCGAGCAGCACGGCCGACTTGATCTGCGCCGAGGCGACCGGCGGGCGATAGACGATCGGGATCGTCTCCTTCGGCCCGCGCAGGGTCAGGGGCACGCGCCCGCCCTCCTGCTGCGAGACGACGACCGTGCCCATCTGCTCGAGCGGGTCGAGGATACGCCGCATCGGCCGCTTGCGCAGCGAGGCGTCGCCATCGAAGGTCGTGGTGATCGGATGCGAGCCGCAGACGCCCATCATCAGCCGCGAGCCGGTGCCGGCATTGCCGAAATCGAGCACATCAGCCGGTTCGCGCAGGCCCCCGACGCCGACACCCTGCACACGCCACGTCCCCGGGCCATCGTGATGGACGATCGCGCCGAGCGCCCGCGCTGCAGCGGCAGTGCGCATCACGTCCTCGCCTTCGAGCAGGCCGATGACCTTGGTTTCGCCGATCGCCAGCAGGCCGAAGATCATCGCCCGGTGCGAGATCGACTTGTCGCCGGGCACCCGGACCCGGCCCTTGAGCGGGCCTTCTGCGCGGGCGGTGACGGGGACGGGTTCGTGGTCGTGGGACACGGGGTCGGGGTCTCTGCGCTCCGGAAGCAACGTATGCGTGCCCGCCTCGAGCACGCGCCGATCGGATTGCCATGCAACCTGATCGGATCACGCGTTCTCTATCGGTATGTGAGAGACGGATTCACCGATCAGGTTGCTTCAACCTGACCGGATTCGGCTCTAGCACGCTGGCGCAAGCCGCGCCAATGCGCGGTCGCGCCGTCGCCTGACGGGCGGTTGAAACGGTTCCGCTCTTGCGCGCAGTTGCCGCATAGATCAAATCAGCATTTGACAGCGCGGCGCGCCCCGACTAACGGACGCGCCTGCTTTTCAGAACATGATGATTGAAGGGTCCGACGCAGTGGCGAAACCGGAACTCGGAACGAAGCGCGTTTGCCCGGTCACGGGGCGCAAGTTCTATGATTTGAACAAGGATCCCATCGTCTCGCCCTATACGGGGCAGGCGTATCCGCGGACGATGTTCGAGCCGCAGGCCAAGGCGCCTAGCAAGCCGGCGGCCGAAGAGGAGGAGGAGACCGAGGTTGCCGATGGCGCGGTCGAGATCGTCTCGCTCGACGAAGCCGATGCGGAAGCGTCGGAGAAGGACGCCGTCGTCACGACCGAGGACGACATCGAGGTCGAAGACGACATCGGCGCTGAGGACGACGACACCTTCCTCGAGGAAGATGAGGAAGGCGACGACGACGTTTCCGACCTGATCGACGGGGATATCGAGGGCGACGAGGACAACTGATCCACAGCCTCGAAAAAAGATGACGACAAGGCGACATTAAGCGCTTGTGTCTTCAGCCCGGGCCGCCTATAGACCGCTGCGTCGCTGGACGGCGGCCCGGACGGAACCACCGAGGTGGTTCGAAAGATCCGGTTTTGACGGCCGAATCCCAACTCGGTCGTCGCGTGTGGGGCCATAGCTCAGTTGGGAGAGCGCTTGAATGGCATTCAAGAGGTCGGCGGTTCGATTCCGCCTGGCTCCACCAAATCACTATTCATCAGCATTGGTAGATGACCGAAGCCAGCCCTTATCCGGCTGGCTTTTGCGTTCTTGAGGCCGCGGCCATGTCGCAGTCCTGTCCGAAGCCGACCTCATCCAGAGAGCGGCAAACGTGGCACGACGGTCACACCAGCCGTGATCCGGTCGTCGCTCCTCGAAAGCCGTCTCGTGATCGCCGCGATGCTCGCCGCGTCCGCCTTCGCTCAGGCAGGTGCCGCCCGACGCAGGAAACGCGATCCAATCTGATGCAGCCGGGCAGCCGGACCGATTCGCCGATCCCTTGATCGCCCTTCTCGCCATGTCGGTCTTCGCGATGGCGATGACCGTACTCTTCGCCCTCCTGCCGAGATTGGAACCGCGTGCCAGCAATCTCGCTCGCTCCGCCTCGGCCCATGCGGCGACATGGCGGGCGGCAGAATCCGGTGCACTGAAGCGGGCTTCGGGTTGGTTAGGCAACCCTATCGAAGCACCACCACTTTCGTGCCGAGCCGGACGCGGTCGTAGAGGTCCATGACGTCGCGGTTGGTCATGCGGATGCAGCCGGAGGAGACCGCCGCGCCGATCGTGTCGGGCTCGTTGGAGCCGTGGATGCGGTAGAGGCTCGATCCGAGATAGATCGCGCGCGCGCCAAGTGGATTATCCATGCCGCCGGCCATATGGCGCGGCAGATCCGGGCGGCGCTTGAGCATCTGCGCCGGCGGCTGCCAATCCGGCCATTCGCGCTTCATCGAGACCGTCTTGGTGCCGGCCCAGCTGAAACCCTGCCGCCCGACGCCGACGCCGTAGCGCAGCGCCTGGCCTCTGCCGAGGACGTAGTAGAGACGCCGCTGGCTCGTCGAGATCACTACCGTACCGGGAGGCTGCTGGCCGCTCCACGGCACGACCTGGCGCGGAATCGGCTGTTCGCTGAAGATGTTGAGGAAATCCGCGAGGCCGCGGCTGAGTGCATTGCTATAGGCATGAGCCGGCCCTGAAAGAGCGAGAAGCCCGGCAGCGAGAATGATGGCGCGTAGCATGGTGATCCCTGCGGCGCCCCCCGCTTCGGATTTAAAGAGAAGACGGAAAACGAGGTCAAGGCTGACCGGCGGCCGGTCGGCCAGGATCACGTGTCGCGGTCTTCCCGTGCTGCGGCTGCCGCTGTTTCAGTGGATCAGCTCGATCATGCCGACGACGACGGGCCCCATCAGCGGCAGCAGCACGTTCGAGATCGCATAGGTCACGGTGTAGCCGATCACAGGCGTCGAATTGCCTGCAAGAGAGACCAGCGCGCTGATCGAAGGCGTGCTGCAATGCTGGCCGGCGATCGCCCCGAGCAGGATCGGTGCCTCGATCTTCAGGAGATGGTGGCCGATATAGAGAGAGATCAGGCCCGGTACGGCCGAAACCAGGATCGACAGCACCGGCAGCATCAGCCCGTATTGCTTGAGCAGCGCGAGGGCGTCCGGGCCGACGGAGAGGCCGATGGCCGCGATGAAGGTCGCCAGGCCGAAATCCTTCATGAACTCGGCCGCTGCGGGCGGAATGGCGCCGAGGAGTGGGCGGTGCATGTGCACCCAGCCGAAGACGAGCCCCGAGATCAGGGCGCCACCGCCTGTGCCGAGCGTCAGATTGAGCGGACCGACCTGAATCGCGAGTTCGCCCAGCAGGAGGCCGGCGACGACGCCGAGACCGAGCATGACGAAATCCGTCGCCGACGTTGTCGGCAGCATATGACCCAGTTCGGTCGCCGCGCGCGTGATCGCATCCTCGGATCCATAGAGCGTCAGGATATCGCCCTGCTCCAGCACGGTGCCGGGCAGGGCCGGGATGCTCTGGCCGAGGCGCCGCACGCGGGAAATGAAGACCCCCCGCCGCTGCTCGTCGCTGGCGAGCCGGCGCAGGTCGCGGATGCGCAGGCCGGTCACCTCGCGGCGCACAAGCACGACCTGACGCTCGACCAGGGGGACATTGTCGCCGGCCGGCATCGGCACCTCGGCGCCGAAGCGCTCGCTGACCGCGATGACCGAGCGACGACGGCCGATGATCAGAACGACGTCATCGGGCTCGATCTGGGTTTCCGGCGTCGCCTTGATGAACCCCGAGCTGCGCCCGACCTGTTCGATCGTGACGACGCCATTGACGCTGCTTTCGAAGGCGCCGACCGTGCTGCCGCTGACGGGGCCGGCACGGAAGGCACGCGAGACGATCTCGGGGACGCCGTTCTCCGTGCCGTTGTCGCCCTCCGCCCCAAGCTGCTGCGCCAGCGCCGTGGCCTCCTTGCGCAGATCGATCCCGAGCAGAAGCGGGGCGATCTGCGTCGTAAAGACCACGATGGCGACGAGCCCGAACAGATAGGTGACGCTGTAGGCGGTGGCCATATTGGCCTGCAGCCGGGAAATCTCGGCCGCTGGCAGGGCCAGGCGCGAGATTGCGTCGGAAGCCGTGCCGAGCACTGCCGATTCCGTCGCCGCGCCCGCGAACAGGCCCGAAGCCGTGCCCGCATCCAGATTGAACAGCAGCACGGCGACCGCGACCAGGGCCAGCACCGTCGCGACCTCGACGAAGGAGAGGACGCCGTAGCGCAGTCCGCCGCGGATATTGTTGAAGAACTGCGGCCCGGCGGTGAAGCCGAGCGCATAGATGAAGAGCGCGAAGGCGACGTTCTTCAGATCCGGGCTGATCGTCACCCCGAATTGCCCGAGGGCGAGGGCAACGAACAAGGTCCCGCAGACGCCGCCGACCTGGACGGGCCCCACCCTGATCTTGCCGATGAGATAGCCGAGAGCCAGCGAAATGAAGAGGGCGACGACGGGCTGTGTAACAAATGACACGGCGACACCCGGCTCGGAGGACGGAGGTTCCCAGATTATTAGCGTCGTTTGAATTCGCAAGCGGTCGCGTTGGAATGCGCGCGCCCCACTGGCGTCCGGCATCAGAGTGTGAATCATTTGGGCGCGGCGGCGCAAAATTTCTGCCGGGCACACCCTTGCAGATATTTTAAGCTTGAAACATTATGCTCCGGCGCGAGCCATAGAAGTCCAAGGGAACCCGGCCGCGCCCCCTTTTCGCTCGTTCGTCCCGGGAGGGTATCGATGACGACACTCAAATTCGCACTCGCGCTGGGTTGCGGGGCGCTGGCATTCTCTATTGCATCCGCACACGCGCAGGAGCCGATGAAGATCGGTGTGGTCAGCGTGTTGACCGGCCCCGGGGCGGCGCTCGGCCAGCAGGTCCGCGACGGCTTCCAGCTCGCGGTCGACAAGAACGGCGGCAAGCTCGGCGGCGTGCCGGTCAAGATCACGGTGATCGATGACGAGCTGAAGCCCGACGTCGCGGTCGACCGGGTGCGCAGCTATGTCGAAAGCGAGAAGCCGGCCTTCGTCGTCGGCCCGGTCTTCTCGAACATCCTTGGCGCCATCGCCAAGCCCGTGCTCGATTCCGGTGCCTTCCTGATCAGCCCGAATGCCGGCCCCTCCACCATGGCCGGCAAGGCCTGCAACAAGAATTTCTTCGTCACCTCCTACCAGAACGATCAGGTGCACGAGGTCCTCGGCAAATACGCGCAGGACCAGAAATACAAGACCGCCTACATCATCGCGCCGAACTACCAGGCCGGTAAAGACTCGCTCGCCGGCTTCAAACGCTATTTCAAGGGCGAGATCGTCGACGAGGTCTATGCGCCGCTGAACGCGCTGGATTTCTCGGCTGACCTCGCCAAGATCGCCTCGACGAAGCCCGACGTCGTCTTCGCCTTCCTCCCCGGCGGCCTCGGCGTCAACTTCGTCAAGCAGTGGTCGCAGGCCGGGCTGCAGGGCAAGATCCCCTTCCTCTCCGCCTTCACGGTCGATGAATCGACCCTGCCGGCGCAGCAGGATGCGGCGGTCGGGCTCTATGGCGGCATGACCTGGGCGCCCAATATGGACAACCCGCAGACCAAGGCGTTCGTCCAGGCCTATGAAGCCGCCTATAAGATCGTGCCGGGTTCCTACGCCCAGCAGGCCTATGATGCGGCGATGCTGATCGATTCGGCCGTGAAGGCGGCCGGCGGCACCGGAAATCCCGACAAGCTGCGCGACGCCATCAAGAAGGCTGACTTCACCTCGCTGCGCGGCAAGTTCAAGTTCAACACCAACGGCTATCCGATCCAGGACTTCTACCTCGTCAAGGTCGCCAAGCGCGCCGACGGTAAGTTCCAGACCGAGATCGCGGAAAAGGTGTTTGCCGACTATGCCGATCCGCACGCCAAGGATTGCGCGCTGAAGTGACGCGAAGCGTCATCCTCGGGCGAAGCGAAGCTTCGACCCGGGGATCTCTTCGTCACGAGATGCTCGGGTCAGGCCCGAGCATGACGTCTCATGACCGGCCCTGACGTAGGACCGCGCGATGACCACGAGCCTCCTGATCGTCCAGCTCCTGAACGGCCTCCAGTTCGGCATCCTGTTGTTCCTGGTCGCCGCCGGCCTGACGCTGGTCTTCGGCGTGATGGACTTCATCAACCTCGCCCATGGCGTCCAGTATATGCTGGGCGCCTATCTCGCCGTCACCTTCGTCGGTCTGACCGGCTCCTTCATGCTCGGGCTCGTGCTGGCGCTCGCGGCGGCGCTGCTACTAGCGTTGGCCTTCGAGTTCCTGGTCTTCCGCCACCTCTATGAACGGGACCATCTCGATCAGGTGCTGGCGACCTTCGGGCTGATCCTGCTGCTGAACCAGGCGGTGAAGATGATCTGGGGCGCGGCGCCGCTCTCGGTGCCGGTGCCGGAATTCCTCTCAGGCAACGTCCGGCTGCTCGGCGACGTCCTCTATCCCGTCTACCGCTTCGCCCTGATCGCGGCTGGCTTGGGCGTCGGCGCATTGCTCTGGTTCGTCGTCGAGAAGACCCGGACCGGCATGCTGTTGAGGGCAGGGGCCTCGAACGCGCCGATGGTCTCCGCGCTCGGCGTCGACATCCGCAAGCTGTTCATGATCGTCTTCGCCTTCGGCACAATGCTCGCCGGTTTTGCCGGGGTGATGGCGGCGCCGATCCTCTCCGTCGAGCCCGGCATGGGCGACACCGTGCTGATCCTTGCCTTCGTAGTCATCGTCGTCGGCGGCATCGGCTCGATCCGCGGTGCGTTCGTCGGGGCGCTGATCGTGGGCCTCGTCGACACGCTCGGCCGCTCCTTCATGAACGATTTGCTGCGGTTGTTCATGGCGCCGGCCTCGGCGCGGGCGACCGGGGCGGCCCTCTCCTCGATGCTGATCTATCTGGTGATGGCGGCCGTGCTGTTCGTGCGGCCGGAGGGGCTGCTGCCGGCCAAGGGGCGCTCATGAGCGCGGTTACGACGCCTTCGGCCATCGGGCCCCCGGCGCTTCCCACCGCCCGCCGGCTGGCGCCGCTCGTCATCCTCGGCCTACTGGCGCTATTGCCGATCGCGACCGCGCTCGGCCTGCCCTCGCATTGGCTGACGCTGGTGACGCGGGCGATGATCTTCGCGATCGCGGCGCTTTCGCTTGATCTCATTCTCGGCGTCGGCGGTCTCGTCTCCTTCGGCCACGCGGCCTTCATTGGCATCGGGGCCTATGGCGCGGGCATCCTAATCACCGAAGGCCAGACCGAACTGCTGGTCGCGTTGCCGCTGATCCTCATCGTCTGCGGCATCTTCGCGGCCGTCACCGGCTATGTCTCGCTGCGCACGCGCGGCGTCGCCTTCATCATGATCACGCTCGCCTTCGGTCAGATGGCCTTCTATTTCGCCCAGGCGCTTTCGGCCTATGGCGGCGATGACGGGCTGACGCTCTACGAGAAGAGCACGTTCCTGGGGCGGGAGATCTTCGCCAACCGCACCGACTTCTACTACATCGCGCTCGGCACGCTGGCGGTCTGCTACTGGCTGGCGCGCCGGCTGGTCGCCTCGCGCTTCGGCCGCGTGCTCAGGGCGTCTCGAGAGAACGCCGTGCGCGTCACGGTGACCGGCTATGATGTCGGTCATGTCCGGCTCGCCGCCTATGTGATCAGCGGCATGATGGCGGGGGTCTCCGGCTTCCTGCTCGCCAACCAGACCGATTTCGTCAGCCCGGCCTTCATGTCCTGGCAGCGCTCGGGCGAATTGATCTTCATGGTCGTGCTCGGCGGCGTCGGCTCGCTCTATGGCGCGATCGTCGGCGCCATCGCCCTTCTGGCCGTGGAGGATGTGCTGTCATCGCTGACCCAGAACTGGAAGGCGATCTACGGCCCGCTGATCGTGCTTTTCGTGCTGTTCACCCGTGGGGGCATCGCCGGCCTCATCGCCAAGCGCAAAGGGCCCGGCAATGGCTGAACCGGCGCTCGCACTGAAGGGGCTCGCCAAATCCTTCGGCGCGCTCAAGGTCACCAACGGGGTCGACCTCACCATCGCGCCGGGCGAGCTCCATGCGTTGATCGGCCCCAACGGCGCCGGCAAGACGACGCTCGTCCATCAGATCTCCGGCACGCTGCGGCCGGACAGCGGCGCTATCCTGTTCGGCGGCACGGACATCACCCGCCTGCCGCCGCAAAAGCGGGCGCAAGCGGGGCTCGCCCGCACTTTCCAGATCACCTCGACCATCGCCTCGCTCTCGGCGCTGGAGAATGTCGCGCTCGGCGTGCAAGCGCGCAGCGCTCATCCGCTCTCGCTGTTCCGCGACGCGGCGCGTGACGAGGCGCTCAACGCACCCGCCTGGGAGGCTCTGGAGGCGGTCGGTCTCGCGGGTCGCGCCCATGCGCCCGCCGGCAGCCTGTCCCATGGCGAGAAGCGCGCGCTGGAGATCGCGATGGCGCTGACGCTGGAACCGAAGCTCATCCTGCTCGACGAACCCCTGGCCGGCGTCGGCCATGAGGAGGGCGAGCGGCTGATCGCTCTTTTGAAGAGCCTCAAGGGTCGCTTCGCCATGCTGCTGGTCGAGCACGACATGAGCGCCGTCTTCGCGCTCGCCGACCGCGTCACCGTGCTGGTCTATGGCGGCGTGATCGCCTCGGGCGAGCCGGCGGCGGTCAGGGCCGACCCTGCCGTGCGGCAGGCCTATCTCGGCGAGGAGGGCTAGCGATGCTCAGCGTCGAAGGGCTCGATGCCGGCTATGGCGAAGCGCAGATCCTGTTCGGCGTCTATCTCGCTGTCGGCGAAGGCGAGGTGGTGACGCTGCTCGGCCGCAACGGCATGGGCAAGACCACGACGGTGCGCGCCATCATGGGGCTGTTGCCGGCGCGGGCCGGGCGCATCGCCTTCGGCGGCCGCGATCTGACTGGCGCCGCGCCCTTCCGCATTGCGCAGGCCGGCATCGGGCTCGTGCCAGAGGGGCGCCAGATCTTCCCGACGCTCTCGGTCGAAGAGAATTTGATTGCCACTGCGGCCGATCGCTCAGGCAAGAAGCGCTGGGATCTGGAGCGGATCTACGCCTTCTTCCCGCGCCTCAGGGAAAGGCGGGAGAACCGCGGCAATCAGCTCTCCGGCGGCGAGCAGCAAATGCTGGCGATCGGCCGCGCCCTGATGACCAACCCGAAGCTGACCATCCTCGATGAGGCGACGGAGGGGCTCGCACCCCTGATCCGCGAGGAGATCTGGAACTGCCTGACGGCGCTGAAGGCTGAAGGAGAATCGATCCTCGTCATCGACAAGAACGTCGATGCTCTCGTCCGGATCGCCGACCGCCATGTCGTCTTGGAGAAGGGGCGCGTCGTCTGGCGCGGCACCAGCGCGGAGCTACGCAGCGACAGTGCCGTGAAGGATCGCTTCCTGCATTTCTGAGGGCAGAGGACAATCGAGTTTTCGCGTCTCCGGACATCTCACTCACCCGCGCCGTCATCCCGGCCAAGCGGCGTAAGCCGCGCCGAGCCGGGATCCATCGAAGGACGCCGGCGCTCGACGATGGATCCCGGATCTCCGCTTCGCTGCGTCCGGGATGACCATGTGTTCTACGATCAACCGATCTTCAACAGAGAGGAAACACCCATGAAACCGCTGACCGCCGGCGTGACGCGCGCCAATGAGGGCCTCGACGGAATCTCCTGGAACATCCTCGGCCAGACCTATGTGCCGAAAACGCTGTCGGAGGACAGCTTCTCCTGGCACGCCACCTTCCCGCCCGGCACCTTCGTGCCGCCGCATATCCACACGACGCAGGACGAGTTCGTCTACATGCTGGAGGGCCGGCTCGATCTCGTGCTCGATGGGCAGGAGAGCTTCGCCACTGCCGGCGACCTGATCCGCCTGCCGCGCAATGTGCCGCACGGCCTGTTCAACAAGAGCGATGCGACGGTGAAGTGCCTGTTCTGGGTTTCGCCGACCGGTCGGCTCTACGATCTGTTCTGGGGCATCCATTCCATGGCCGAGCAGAAGCCGGCCGATGTCGTCGCGCTTTCGGCGAGGCACGAGGTCGACTTCCTGCCGCCCCCACCCGACGGGGCATGAGCGGGCGGCCGCGCGCGGGCGGCATCCATTCGCCACCGGCCGCTTCAGCCCCGACCGGCGCTGCCGTTAAGGATAATCCATCGTTGAGCGTGTAAAGGCGCGCAGCCTCTGCTTAATGTTTTGCAATCTAAGGTTGTGAAGCCGGGGAGGGGCAGTCACCATGGATGCCGAACGTCGCCGAGCACCGCGCCAGCGCACCCTGCTGAGCGGAGTGGCCGCCTTCAACGGCGGGCGCTCCACCCTGGATTGCACGATCCGCAATCTGTCGGAGGCCGGCGCCCTGATGGTTCTGTCGGATGCGGTCGCCTTGCCGCAGGCCTTCGAGATCGAAATCCCGTCGCGGCAGCGTCAATATTCGGCCCGCGCGGTCTGGCGTAGCGGCGAACGGATCGGCATTGTCTTCACCGAGCCGGCCGCGGCGGTGCCGCTCGACCTGATGCGCCGTCTCAAGGCTTGCGAGACGGCCAATGTCGGCCTGAAGGCTCGCATCCGCCAGTTGACCGAAGCCGGCTGATCAGCCCTTGCGGACTGCGAGTTGCTCGGCCGAAAACCCTGCTTTGCCGGCATAGGACTTCACGATCTGCTCGCGCTTGGCATAGCCCAGCACGCGCTCGACATCGTCGAAGCCGTTCGGCGCCAGCGCTTCCACCGCGTCGATGACCCGCTCCGGCCCGCCGACCCGGTTCATCGCCACCACCTCGGCCGTTGCCGGCAGGCGCTGTGCCTCATAAGCCGCGAGCGCCTGGCGCGGATGCTCGGCCTTCACCAGCCAGTCGGCGAGGCAGCGCGCATCGAGGATCGCCTGCGAGGCGCCGTTCGAGCCGACCGGATACATCGGGTGGGCGGCGTCGCCAAGCAATGTGACGCGGCCATGGGTCCAGCGGGGCAGGGGGTCGCGGTCGCACATCGGATATTCCCAGAAGGTCGAGGTCGCGCGGATCAGCCCGAGAATATCCATGTCCGGCACGCTGAAGCGGCGCGCGAAAGGCAGCACGTCCTCGAGCCGGCCGGGCTTGGACCAGGCCTCCTTCGGTGGCGGGCGTTCGGGGTCGCCGTTGCGGATATTGACGACCCAGTTGGTGAGCCGCGTGGTCGTGCTCGCTCCCTTGCCGATCGGATAGAGCACCAGCTTGCCGGCCATGCCGCCAGCGATGATCATGCTCTCGCCGTCGAGGAAGACCGGCCAATCGCAGGCGCCGCGCCACATCTGGACGCCCTGCCAGCACGGCGGTCCCTGGTTCGGGAAGTAGCAGGCCCGTACGGCAGAGTGGATGCCGTCGGCGCCGATCAGGACGTCGCCGCGGGCGGTCTCGCCGGCCTCGCCGAAGCGCGCGTCGCTGAAATGGGCGGTGACGCCGCCCTCGTCCTGGATAAAGCCGAGCAGGCGACGGCCGGTGAGGATCGCGTCGCCACCCAGACGCTCGGCGACGGCGTCGCGGATGACGCGCTGCAGCCTGCCGCGATGGATCGAGAACTGCGGCACTGGCGCCCCCGCATGCAGGCCCCGCGGCTCGCGCCAGACCGCCTGCCCGAAGCGATTCATGTAGACGAGCTCGCGCGTGCGGATGCCGGCCTCGTCGAGCGCCGGCAGCAGGCCGAGATCGGCGAGCTCCCGGATCGCATGCGGCAGGGTGTTGATGCCGACGCCGACCTCACGGATCTCGCTGGCCTGCTCGTAGACCGTCGCTGCGACCCCGCGCGCGTGAAGCATCAGCGCCAGCGTCAATCCGCCGATGCCGCCACCTACGATGATCACCCGCATATGCCCGTTCCCCTGGGTCTAATATTTTAAGTTTGAAATATAGGCGTTTGCGTTGTCAATCGCCGATGCTGGCGCCGTCTCGCCAGCCCGGCGCCAGCGCCACGCGCGATCGAAAGGTCGGGTCTTCGATCTCGAAGACGGGCCGGCCCCGGCGAGGTCTAACGCCGTGCGATCTGCCGGAAGGATTGCCGGAAAACCGCGGCTCCCCAGCGCATATGCTTACCCAAAGGGAACTTGTGCAGCGTGGTCCGCGTTATTCCGTTGCGCGGCGTATAAGCCTAGCACCGCGCCACCTGAAGGGAGCCGGCCTTAATGTTCCGGCCCCCTTCTTTTGTTTTGATTTCCCGCAAGCAATGGGTCGCCGCCAGAATATCGGCAGCGAGTACCGCTTGAAAAGCGCTGGGCGAGATCACGCCTTAAGCCAACGAGCCGGTCCCGCCGAAGCGAGGCCTGCCATTTCGCTGCCGGGAGATCGCTCGATCACTTGAACGATCTTGCGCGCCTGCCACCGAAGCACGCGGATGACGGTCTAGCCGTTGCGGCCAGCGGGTTGGCAGTCTCGGCTATCATTCCTGCCCGGCAATATCGGAGACGCCCTCTTCTGGTTGTTCGGAGGCTTTCCGCCCAACGCCGCGCATCATCGCGATCGAATCTTCATAGACCTTGATCGCATGGGAGAGCGCTTCAAACTCTTGCTCTTGTTCGCTTCCCGCTGTGGCGCCGCTCAAAGCCTGGGCGCGTTTTACCGCGGCAACGCATTCCTCCGGGTTGCGGATGATCAGCTTCGTCATGGCGATTCACCTTTCGGAGTTGGGTTCGTTCCCCTTTTCGCCGCACCGACGCGCTCATCGTGCTGAGCACATCGCCCGGCGCTGTCAGGTTCATGGAACCGCGGAGAGCACCGATATCCAAAGCAATATCGGCAGTGGCCAGATCTTCCGCCAGACCCTCCGCAGGAATGACGGCGTGGCGAACGCAGTTGTTGCACCGGGTCCCCGCTCGCCGGAATCCCATGCTCGTGCCGGGCCGACCGTCGCGGCCGGACCATCGGCCCATCCGGATCATCGGGCGCGATCGCGCTCCAATGAGAACGATACGCCCAGATTCCGCGGCGCGTAGGCCGGCCGCAAGCCCTGCCTCATCGCGTCCCAGTTCCGTCGCGGTCGGGCATTCCACGGGCGACCGGTGGTATCGGGCGCAAGCACGACGAAAACGTGCCGATCATTGCATCCGATTCCAATTCGCGGGTGCTCGTGATTACGGGAATTGGCCGAGTTGAGCGCGCAGCGCGACCGCATTCACGCCAAAGGCTGCCTCGAACTGAGCATTGAAGCGGGTGAAATTGGAGAAGCGCCAGCGGCGGGCAATTTCTCCGACGGATTCACCGGAATTGCCTTCGATCTCGCGTCGGACGCCCTCCAGCCGCACCGACCGTTCGTACTCCGAGATCGATACCCTCAGAAACTTCTGAAAGCCGTACTGCAGAGCCCGCAAGCTGACGCCTGCGACCGCAGCGAGTTCCTCGGGAGTGATCGGCCGGCGGGCATTCTCCCGGATGAATTCGATCGTCCGCTTGACGTGCTTTGGCGCGATGACATGGGAACTCCGTTCCAGCGCCTTGGTATGGTTATGGGGCAGCACCTCGAGAATGAGATCCGCCAGCAGAGCGCTCAAACGTCTCGCGCCATGCCGGGAATCCTGCAGCAATTCCACCAGCATCGACAGATCGAGCCCCATCAGGAAGCATCGCAGGGCGCCGACCGAAGGCTGCTCGAGGTCGAGCTCGGCCTCGAATCTGAGCTTGTGCATGACCGGCGCCCCTGTCAGTTCGAACAGGCGGTTGGTCAGCAGGTTTCTGTCGAGGAGGACGGAATAGTTTTCGGAGTGAGCCGAGCGATGCAGCGCCTTGGTCTCGCCGACGTCGAAAATCGCCGCCTGCAGCCTTTCGCAGCGAATGACGCGATCCTCAAGTTCGATGTTTGTCGCCCCCTTGAGCGCCAGCAGAAGCTCGTATCCACATGGGCTCTGCCGCGGCTGGATCTCGACCGGATCCTCGAAGCTCGTCCGGGTGAAGACAATGCCATCCGACGCATGATTGAGCGTGCTGATCTCAATGCGTCCCGAGGGCCTGTTCGGCTGCGAGATCGCGATGCTCGCTCCGAATGCTGCAAAGTGCTCCATCGCTTCGTTGGGGTCGTGGGTGACGAAGTGATGCAGTGCCTGCCGCCGCGCCGGTGCGCGGTGATAGTGTCGTGTCATCACGCCACTCTCGGTCTCGGCGCGCGGCCCGGACAATTAACGGCGGCAAGCTTGCTGCCGCGCGCTTGGCCGCATGGCGGCGCCGGATATCCCAGGTGTCGACCCATCCAGAAATTCCTAGGCCAGGCGGATCGCCTGAATCCGCCGTCGTTTTTTTTGCGGTAGGCGTAGCAAGGAGACAGATTGCGCAACTTGGATTCGCCGGGCGCAACCGCCTGACAAACAGCGCAACATCTGATTCGCGATTAATATATTGATCAGAATTGAACGTAAAGCTGGGCTTGTTCAAACGTTTCAGGTCTAAACTATCTCAATTGTTCGCGTGTAATTCTGCCAACTAATGGCTGAATTCCACATTAGATCGCAGATGAGATCTCGGTGACCGGAAGGAACGTGCGCCCAAGCATAAAAGGTTCGATTCGTGCTGACGTTAATGCTTCCGCGGGATTGCTCGCTCCGAACGGTGCGCCACCTGTTCGATGAGATCAGCTCTGCTGTCCAGGCGGAGGCGGAGGTCGAAATCGATTGTTCGGCCCTCAGCATGATCGACCTCGCCGGGCTTCAGCTCCTGGTTTCGGCCGGCCGCACCGCACGTGCCGCGGGCAAGCGCATCAGTCTGCGGGGGCCGTCCGAAATCTTGAACGCCGCGCTGGCGCGCGCAGGGATCTCGCCCGCGCAGCTCGGTGACTGCAATCTCACCAACAAGGCTTGAGTGGCATGGCGTCAATTCTGACTGTCGACGATTCCCCGAGCGTGCGGCAGATGATCAAGCTCGTGCTGGCGCCCTCCGGCCATAGGGTGGTGGAGGCGGGCGATGGTTCCGAAGGCTTGGCCAAGGCGAAGGCGGAGCGCTTCGAACTCGTCATCACCGATCTGAACATGCCTGTGATGAACGGCCTCGAGATGATCCGCAGCTTGCGTGCGCTCCCGTCCTTCACGGGAGTGCCGATCGTCTTCCTCACAACCGAGTCCGATGACGGGATCAAGCAGCAGGCAAAGGCCGCGGGTGCGACCGGGTGGATCACCAAGCCTTTCAAGCCGGAGCAACTGCTTGCGGTCGTCGCCAAGCTGGTGCGGACATGATGGAGCTGGACCCGGCTGAAACATTCCGGCAGGAGGCCAGCGACCTGCTGGACAGTTTGGAAGCGGCGCTGCTCGATCTCGGTCAGACGCCGCAGGACAGCGATCTGATCGATGCGGCTTTCAGGGCGCTGCACACGATCAAGGGGTCGGGGGCGATGTTCGGCTTCGACCGGGTCGCCGCCTTCACCCATGATTTCGAAACCGCCTTCGATATGATCCGCAAGGGCAAGATCTCGGCGGAGCGTGACATCATCACCGTCTCTTTGGCCGCTAAGGACTATATTCGCGCGCTGATCGACGATCCCGACTCGACCGATCCGATCATTGGCGAGGCGATCGTCGAAGAACTCCAGGCCCTGATCGCCTCGGGCACGGCAGGAGCCGTAGCATCCCCCGCCAGCGTTGCTGCCGACGAGACTCCTGCCGCGCCTGCCGCATCTGGCACGGGCTGGCTGATCGAGATCGCTTTCGAGCCGGATATCCTGCGCAACGGCACCAATCCGCTGGTGCTGCTGGACGATCTCCGTGCGCTCGGCTCATGCACGGTTGCCGCGCATCTCGACGCCCTGCCGGACCTCGGCACGCTCGATCCGGAGACGTGCATGATCGCATGGTCGGTCGAGCTCGAAAGCGGCTGCTCGCGTGAGGACATCGAGGATGTCTTCATGTTCGTCCGCGACGAGATGAAGCTTGGCATCGCGCCGCGCGGCCCGGCCGCGAGCGCGGATGCGCAGCAGCTCACGAGGATAGAGGACGAGGAGGTGGTTGCCGCCGCGGCCCCCGCTGTCGCCATTGCGAAAGAGTCGCAACCCGCGCCGGTGGAGCGTGCAACGGGTGAGCGGAGCGACGCCGTCCGCCGTGGCGAGGACAAGACCTCGACCGTCCGCGTCCAGGCCGAGCGTCTCGATGAGTTGATGGACCGCGTTGGCGAACTCGTCATTGCGCAGGCGCGGCTCAGCCAGCTCGCTCATTCCGGAACCGACCTCGCGATCAAATCGATCGCCGAGGAAATCGAGCGCTTGGCGTCGGGACTGCGCGATTCGACGATGGGGGTGCGCATGGTGCCGATGGGCTCGCTCTTCGGCCGCTTCCGCCGTCTCGTCCACGACCTCTCGCGCGATCTCGGTAAGCCCGTCGATTTCATCACCGTCGGCGAGGATACCGAACTCGACAAGACCATGATCGAGCGTCTTGCCGACCCGTTGGTCCATCTCATCCGAAACGCGATCGACCACGGCATCGAAGCGCCCGAGACACGCGCCGGCTCCACCAAATCGGCGACGGGGCGCATCGAACTCGCCGCGCGCTATGTCGGCGCTCAAGTGCTTGTCACCGTGCAGGATGACGGCGCCGGGCTCGACACAGCCCGCATCCGCGCCAAAGCCGAGGAGCAGGGGCTGATCGCGGCTGGAGCGCCCTTGAGCGAGCACGAGATCCATCAGTTCCTGTTCCATCCCGGCTTCTCCACCGCTCGGACGATCTCCGCGCTGTCAGGCCGCGGTGTCGGCATGGACGTGGTGAAGCGCACGATCGAAGCCATGCGCGGCACGATCGATCTCGCGACCGTGCCTGGCTATGGAAGCACGGTGACGCTGCGGCTGCCGCTGACGCTTGCCATCATCGAGGGGTTGCTGATCCGCGTCGGCGAGGGGCGCTACATCATTCCGCTCTCGGCGATCGAGGAATGCGTCGAACTGACCGCGGCCGACGACGCCCGGGCGCGCGGGCGCAACTTCCTGAACGTCCGCGGCGACCTCGTGCCCTTCCTGAGGCTGCGCGATCTCTTCGAGGCTGATGGCGAGGCCGACCCGCACCAGAAGGTCATCATCACCACGACGGGGGACACGCGCGCCGGCCTCGTCGTCGACCAGATCATCGGCAGCCATCAGACCGTGATCAAGTCGCTCTCCAAGCTCCATTCCGATGTCACGATGTTCTCGGGCGCGACGATCCTCGGCGACGGTTCCGCTGCGCTCATTCTTGACGTCGCTCAACTCATTTCGCTCGGCCAGAGCCGCGCCGAAACCGAAAAGACTCCTGAGGCGGCATGATGCGGATTCAGATACAGGGCAGCGCCAGCCATGGCGCGCAGCCTGCCGGGG
The DNA here is from genome assembly GCF_056395485.1 of Allobosea sp. 10L417. Taxonomy (NCBI): domain Bacteria; kingdom Pseudomonadati; phylum Pseudomonadota; class Alphaproteobacteria; order Hyphomicrobiales; family Alloboseaceae; genus Allobosea; species Allobosea sp. 10L417. The sequence continues at coordinate 8,440 of NZ_JBFTJP010000014.1, read as the reverse complement.
AGATGCAGCTTCAGGTCCTGATGATTGGCCTCGGTGGCGAGATCTTCGCGATCGAAGCCGAGGCGGTGCGCGAGATCATCGACCCGGTCCCTGCGACGCGGGTTGCAGGGGCGCGCGCCTTTCTGCCGGCGCTGATCAATGTGCGCGGCAATGTCATCCCCTTGGCGGATCTGCGTCTGCGCTTCGGCATGGGACGGCAAGCCGACACGGCGGACACGCGCATCGTTGTCGTCGAGATCGAGATCGACGGTGATCCCGTCGCGCTCGGGATCATGGCGGACAAGGTCTACGAGGTGACCGAAATCTCGACGGCCCAGATTCAGCAGACGCCGCGCCTGGGAATGCACTGGCGGCCTGAATTCATCCGTTTCATCACCAAGTGGAACGACGAATTCGTGATCGTTCCCGATCTCGAGAAGATTCTGAGCTGAAGCGCTGCCAATCCAGCGCATGAAATCCTTACGTTGCTTATCGGGGACTGAGTATGAGATTGACGATCAAGACCAAACTGGCCGGTGCCTTCGGCATCGTCATCGCCTTGTCCATGGTGGCAGGCGGGCTTTCCTATCAAAAGCTGTCCGACATGTCCGAGACGCAGGGCGTGCTGATCAACTGGACCAACCGGCTGGATCAGATCAGCGACGTGCGCAGCATGATGAACAGATCGGTGCGTTCTGAAAAGAATGCCGTCATGGCGGCAACCGACAAGGAGATACTCGCTCAAGCCGCGAGTGCGGTTCAGAATCGCCTCGACGCCATGAAGCTCAAGGAGCAAATCCAGGCCCAGGCCGGCGAGGCCGGCAAACGCCGCTGGGAGGCTCTGACGCCCAAGATCAACCGCTTCTTCGCAGCGCAGGACGAGGTTATCCGCAACGCCAAGCTGAATTCGAACAACCGTGCCGCGGAACTCTGGGGCAGCGAGATGACGCCGCTCATCCAAGGCGTCACGGTCGCCTCCACGGCGGTCCTGAACGAGCTCACCAAGCCTTCCGCTTCGCCGGAGGCGCTGCGGTTGGCTCTCGATTTCCAGTCGGTGCGGCTGGAATGGCTGCGCTTGACGCGGTCGATCGGGCAGTTGTTCGGCGCGACGAGCGTGGCCGAGGTCGAGAAGCTGCAGAAATCGGCCGAGGCGCAGGCCCGCGACGTCCGCGCCGCGCTCGCCAAGGCGGCCGCCCCCTTTGCGGAGCAGGGGGTGTCGCCGGCAAACATGCTCGCTGCCTTCGACAAGGGGATCGATGCTGCCCTCCGGATCGCAGCCGTTGCGGGCGAGGCGGGGAACATCAAGGCCAGCACGGTTTCGATGGGCGAGGGCGGCGAGGCCGTCACCGACATGATGGCAGGCCTTGATGAGTATACCGACTTCATCAAGCAGTCGGCTGCCGCCGCCGCCAAGGAAGCAAGCGAACAGGCGGCCTTCGCGAAGACGCTCCTCATCGGCATCGTCCTGGGCTCGCTGTTGATCGCCATCATCGCGGCCACCTGGATTGCTCTTTCGATCAGCCGCGGCCTGTCGAGCGCGGTCGGACTGGCCAACGCGGTTGCGATCGGCGACCTCGGACAGTCGATCTCCGTGAAGAGCAAGGACGAGATCGGCGATCTGGTCACCGCGCTGAACGCGATGACGGCGAATCTCAGCGATACCGCCGCTGTCGCCAATGCGATCTCCAATGGCGACCTGACCGTCGAGGCGAAGAGGATGTCGGAGAAGGACACCCTCGGCATCGCTCTCGAGAACATGGTCGAGAAGCTGCGCGATGTCGTCGGCCAGGTGACCAGCGCCGCCGAGAACATGTCGGCGGGCAGCCAGGAGCTGTCGGCCAGCGCCGAACAGCTCTCGCAAGGCTCCACCGAGCAGGCCTCTTCGACGGAGGAAGCCTCCTCGTCGATGGAGGAGATGGCGGCCAATGTGAAGCAGAACGCCGAGAACGCCAGCCAGACGGAGAAGATGGCCACGCAGTCCGCGAAGGATGCCGAGGCGAGCGGTGTTGCGGTGGGCAAGGCGGTCGATGCGATGCAGACGATCGCCGCCAAGATCAACATCGTCCAGGAGATCGCCCGCCAGACCGATCTGCTGGCGCTGAACGCGGCGGTCGAGGCGGCCCGTGCCGGCGAGCATGGCAAGGGCTTCGCGGTGGTCGCCTCGGAAGTGCGCAAGCTCGCCGAGCGCAGCCAGGCGGCTGCAGCCGAGATCGGGACCTTGTCGTCCGATACCGTCAAGGTCGCGCAGGAGGCCGGCTCGATGCTGGCCAGGCTGGTGCCCGACATCAAGAAGACCGCCGAGCTTGTCGAGGAGATCACCTCCGCCAGCCGCGAACAGGATGTCGGCGCCGCCCAGATCAATCAGGCGATCCAGCAGCTCGACAAGGTGACGCAGCAGAACGCGGCAGCCTCCGAACAGGTCTCCGCAACCTCCGAGGAACTCTCGGCTCAGGCCGAGACGCTACAGGCCACGATTGCCTTCTTCCGGCTCGGCGAAGGCGGCGCGCGCAAGGACGGGCCGCGCCCGGCTGGGGTCGACAGGGCCGTCACCATGCTGCGCGGCAAGGCCACGGCCATGGCGAGCGCGCTGCAGCCGAAGCGGGCGCCTGCCTCCAGCACACGTCCGGCCAAGAAGGTCGTCAATGGCGGCTTCGCCTTTGACATGGATGACGGCGAGGACCAGCACGACGCCGCTTTCCACCGCGCCTGAGCGCATGCCGGCCCCGCCCAGGCGGCGGGGCCGGCCTCTCCGCGCCTCAATCCGCCTGGCTCCCCAGCCGCATCGCGAGTCTCCCATGGCCGACACCGCACAATACCTGACCCTTGGCATCGATCATGAGCTCTTCGGCATCGATATCCGCAATGTCCGCGAGATCCTCGACATGCGTCCGATCTCGAAGCTGCCGCATGCGCCGGCCTTCCTGCTCGGCATGATCGATGTTCGCGGTGCCGGCTATCCGATCGTGGATCTGCGCACGAAGCTCGGCCTGCCGCGCGCCGAGCCAACCGAGGCGACGCGCATCATCATCCTGGACGTGCCGGTCAAGGGCCGCACCCGGGGCGTCGGCTTCGTCGCCGATCGCGTCTTCGAGGTCACCGGCCTCGATGCCGACCAGACCGAGGCCGCCCCCGATGTCGGCGGCCGCTGGCAATCGAACTACATCGCCGGGATCGGCCGCAAGGGCGAAGCCTTCATCGTCATCTTCGATCTCGAGCGCCTGATGGAAGCCGATGGTCTTCCTCTGGCCGATCTCGCTGCCGGCAAGGCAGCTTGACGCCGATGAGGCCAACCATGTCGGACACCTCGGATTATCTGGCTGATAAGCATTTTTCGGCCATCGCTGCGATCATCGAGAGTCGGGTTGGCATCAAGCTGCCACCCACCAAACGCACCATGGTCGAGGGGCGGCTGCGAAAGCGCGCCCGTGCGCTTGGCCTGGCAGGGGTGTCCGGCTATGGCGCCCATCTGTTCGAACGCGGCGGGCTCGACGACGAGCTTGTACACCTGATCGATTGCGTGACCACCAACAAGACCGATTTCTTTCGCGAGCCGAGCCATTTCGAGTTTCTGCGCAATGTCGCCGTGCCGCAGTTGCTGCAGCGGCATGACTCGCTCCCGGCCGGCCTGAAGGTCTGGAGCGCCGCCTGCTCGACGGGGGCGGAAGCCTACACGGTCGCCATGGTGCTGCAGGATTTGGTGAATGCCGCCAAGCCGATCCGCTTCTCGATCCTGGGCACGGATATCTCGACGGAGGTCCTGCGCGAGGCGAGAGCGGCCATCTATCCGCGCGCCTTCGTTGCGCCGGTGCCGTCGGCCATGCAGCAGCGCTACCTCATGCGATCGAAGGATCCGCGGCAAGAAGTCGTCAGGGTCGCGCCGGAACTGCGCAGAAAAGTCCATTTCGAGCGGCTGAACCTGATGGACGAAAGCTATCCATTCGACCGGGACGTGGACGTCATCTTCTGCCGCAACGTGCTGATCTATTTCGACGGGCCGACTCAGAAGGCCGTCATCGAACGCCTGGTGTCGCATCTTCGACCCGGCGGATACCTGATGCTCGGCCATTCGGAATCGATGGCGGGCAGCGGCATCGCCGGAGTGCAGCAGATCGTCCCGACCGTCTATCAGGCCGCTCCCGCCGCGCTCAGGAGGGCAGCAGAATGACCCGTCAACCGATCCGCGTGCTCATCGTCGACGACTCAGCCTCGGTGCGCCAGGTGCTCAGCTCGATCCTGAGTGCCGATCCGGGCATCGAGGTCATGGGAACGGCAGCCGATGCCTTTGCCGCGGTGCGCCGTCTGCAGAGCGAATTGCCGGACGTCATGATCCTCGACATCGAGATGCCGGGGATGGACGGGCTCACCTTCCTGCGCAAGATCATGGCGCAGCGGCCCATTCCGGTGATCATCTGCTCGACCTTGACCGAGGCGGGGTCGCGGGCGCTGTTCGATGCGCTGGAAGCCGGGGCGGTCGACGTGCTGCCGAAGCCGCGCATCGACACGCGCAACGCGCTGATCGAGACGGCGGATCGGCTGAGGCACTCCGTCAGGGCGGCCGCTCAGGCGCGGCTGCGCCCTAGGGCGGCGCGTTCGCCGGTCGAAAAGAAGCTGACCGCGGATGTCATCATGCCGCCACCGGTTCCCGTCCGCGTCCGCAGCGAGACGGATCGTATCGTCTGCATCGGCATTTCGACCGGTGGGACCGAGACCCTTCGGGAGGTCCTGACGGCTCTGCCGGTCACATGTCCCGGCATTGCGGTGGTGCAGCACATGCCTGAGAAGTTCACGGCCGCCTTTGCCCGCCGGCTGAACGGCATTTGCGCGGTCGAGATCAAGGAAGCGGAGGACGGCGACGAGCTTCGGGCCGGCCGCGTCCTGATTGCGCCGGGAAATCGTCACATGCTTCTGCAGCGCGCCGGGACGCAGTATCGCGTTGCGATCAAGGACGGCCCGCATGTCTCGCGCCACCGTCCGTCCGTGGACGTGCTGTTCCGCTCGGCTGCCCAATATGCCGGCGCCAACGCACTCGGCCTGATCATGACTGGCATGGGCGATGACGGCGCTCGCGGGCTGCTCGAAATGCGCAAGGCAGGCGCGCACACGCTGGCGCAGGACGAGGAGAGTTGCGTCGTCTTCGGCATGCCTAAGGAGGCGATCGAGCTTGGTGCCGCCCAGCGCGTGATCGGCCTCGCGCGCGTGCCCCAAGAGATCATGGCCTGGCCGCATCACGGGCGCGGCGGGGCAGGCGAGATCGCACAAACCGCCTGAGGATGAGTAGCATTGCGTCGGGGGCAGAATGTTTCGGGATAACGAAGGACTATCGAGGCTGATCCTGTCGCTGGATGCGAATGCGCGCGCGATTGATGTGACCTTCGCCACCGCCGGGCAGCAGCTCGGCGACGGTCTGGAACTGTTTCAGGCGCTGAATGAGCGGCTTGGAGCCTTGTCGCGCGAACTGGCAGGCACCGAGATCGAACAGGCCCGCACGGCGCTGCATCGTCTCGCCGGCGAATTGCGTGTGCTGAACCACGCCCTTGCCTCCGAAACCTGCGCGCTTCAGGACCTGTCGATCCACAGCCACATCGCCTCTCAGGCTCTCGAACGGCTGCTCGAGCAGATGCGCCTCATCACCATCCTCGCACGCGGCGCACGGATCGAGGCCATATCCATTCCGATGGTGGGGAGTGATTTCGGCGACTTTGCCGGCGAGATCGGCACGCTGACCGCAGAAGCCCAGCGCACGATCACACGCTGCGCGCGCGATCAGGCGCGGCTCTGTAGCCTCCTCGATTCCGCGCTGAAGGCACAGCGAGAATTCGAAGGGCGGTACGGAAAGTCGCTGGCGGCGCTGGCAGGCAAGCTCGACCAGACGCTGGCGGAGGTCGCCGAGCGTCAGCGCCGCAGCGTCGCGCTGACCGCCGAGGCGGCCGCGATCTCGGGCCGAATCACATTGGCCACCGGTGGCGCCATTATCGCTCTCCAGGCCGGCGACAGCATACGCCAGAGGCTTGAACACGCCATTTCCGGGCTGCGTCTGGGCGAGGTGCCGGGGGGCGCGGCCGATCTGGACGGCGCGGTGCGCCTCGCCTGCGGCGATATGCTGTTGCGGCTGCAATCGGCGCAGCTCGAAGGCGCAGCCGGCGCTCTCGGTCCCGATGTCGAAGAGATCAACAGCGCGCTCGTCCTGCTTGACCGCGAGACCACGCAACTGATCGATCTCGTCAGGTCGCTCTATCGCGGTGGCGGCACCGCATCGTTCCTGGTAGAGCTGGAGGCCGATCTGGCAGAGGCTTCTGAGCTCCTCGGCCGTTGCGACATCGCCCGCGCCGGCGTCGACCGCGTCACCAAAGCTGTCGCGAGCGTTCTCGATGATTGCCAGGGCACGGTCGAGGCGCTTGCTGCGACCGCCACGAACATCGTCCTGATCGGGATGAATGCGGGACTGCGCGCGGCGCGGATCGGCACCGGCGGGCGCAGTCTCGTGGTGATCGCCCAGGAGCTGAAATTCGCGGCCGACCAGGTGGCCACCGATTCGCGGAAGCTGACTCCAGCGTTCACGCAGATGCAGGCCGCCTCGTCGGTGCTGAAGCGCGAAGGGAAGCTGGACGCTACCTATTTCGCCGCGTGCGACGAGATGATGCGCAACTCGCTCGCCATCATGCGCCACAGCGGCGATCGGCTCGGTGCGAGCCTGGACGAGTTGCTGCGGCAGGGCGAGAGGTTCGGCGCCGTGATCGAGCAGGCCGGGCTATCCTTCTCGAGCACCGGAGCTATGCGCGATCTCATCATGGGGGCGGCCCGTGAGCTGTTGCTCGCGGCCGGAGCGCAACTCCCGGAGACGCATCTGCTCGCGCAGGCGGGGGATTTCATCGCGCGAGTGATCTGGCCGAGCTACACCATGGCGGCAGAACGCCAGATCCACAATGCTGTGCTCGAACGATGCGGATTGGCGCAGGAGGCGCGTACGCCGGTTACCGTCGCGGCGGAAGCCGAGGTCGACGAGTTTCTGTTCTAGTTGGACGAAATCGCCCGGGGGACCGTCGCGACCTGCCTGATCGCGTTGATTGGGGCCATCGGGGTTCCGTGCTTGGCCACCGTCCTCGACACGCATGGCGATGCCCAGAAGCCCATTCTCGCCGATAGGATTCGCGCCATCGAGAGGAAGCGAGGAAGAATGTGCGCGCTCGAGGCGGTCGGCCAGATGCTGTTCGGCCCGGCGCCGCTCGGAGCCTGCAAAGATCAGCTGTTGCTGGGTCGGCTAAGATCCATTCGGCACCCGGCTCGCACTTCATGGTCGGGCGCAGGCACTGCCGCATCTTAGCCTGAGATTGATGCCGTTCGCCGAACCCTTCCCGCAAGGTCGCGGAGGATAGGCACCATGAATTATTCGCTGCGCCTGCGGACATGTGGCTCTCGCGATCGGCCGAGTTGGGCAGGCGTGCTCAGCTGCGGGACCGAGGTAGCGCAGGACGCCATAAGCGGAACTTGGCGCCTTGCCGGCAAGTGGACGCTGAGACCTTCGGGGAGTTGCTTCGACCCTTTGGCTACGGCAGCCGAATGGAAGCGTCTTAGGAGAGATCTTCCTGGTCGAAAAACGGTCGGCGCCGCGACTGATCCGCTTTGGGCAAAACCAGCGCCGGTGCTGCTTCGCATCAGCCCCGGCAGCTCTGCCGCCAGCGCGTCGATCGCGACACGACCTTCGGCGGCAAATGCGGCGTCTGCAACCAGAGTGCGTGCACGTCGTAGGGCAGCCGCCCCTACTGAGGCGCTGCGCAAGGCCGGCGCCGCGCGTGTCGTTGCTTCCGCCGAGGCGGATATTGAAGCCTGGCTGAAGGAGATCACCGGCGAGGTTGGCATTCGGGCCGTCTTCGACGCAGTCGGCGTCCCCGCCTTCATGCCGCTCACCGCCGCGATGATCCGAGGCGGCATCCTCATCAACTATGGCGGCAAGAGCTCCGAGGCGACGCCCTTCCCCCTCTTCAATGTGCTGAGCAAAGGTCTGCCGTTGCGCGGCTATCTGGTCCACGAAATCACAGGAGATCCGGTGCGCCCAAGGCGTTCGTCCTGGAGGGGCTGAGCGATGGCTCACTGAAGCCGATCATCGCGCGGACTTTTCCAACGCGAGTGCAGAGACCGCGAGCCAGAACGTCGCTGGTCTTGCAATTCTTGTCGGCAAGCGGTTTCAAGCTCGACTGCCGCCTTGGGTGCTCACCGATTCCAGCGCGGATCCACGAATCCGAGCGAGAGTAGCGGTCGTACAGATCCTTGTTCAATTTTCCATCAGGCTAGCGAAGGCGATCTCACCATCGGTGATGTAGTGGTTAACCTTTCCGGTCTGCAACCGTGATCCGGATTGGTGCAATGCGACCTCCCCGATCACCCGCTTTGCCTTTAACTGGGTGACGACGTAGTTGCGTTCCGCATTCGTGTCTGAATCGGTCGCATGGGTGACTTGGAGCGT
>NZ_JBFTJP010000013.1:0-130045 GCF_056395485.1 Allobosea sp. 10L417 | reverse complement strand
CGTCGCGATCGACGAGGCAGATGTGCGTCTCCTCCATCGAGACGTCCAGCCCAGCAAAGTATTCCATGATCGATCTCCTCTGTTGCAGCGGAGACAATCCTATCGGCCTCCGAAGAAGAGCAGCCAGACCGTTACCCCATGTTGAAAAAACGGCCGTTCAGACCCATATCAACGTTCTGCCGACCGCGCCGTTCCGCTCCGAAGCCTCGCCCCGCGAGCCTTTTGGGATATGCGTGGTGCCTGGCGTCACGACAGGACCCGTCTTGCGGTCGCGCAGGAAGGCAGCGGAGCATCTGACCGAGCCGTGGACTTTACGTCTCGGGCGGACCGGATGCTTCACCGATGAGATGGATCGCCGGTTCACGTTCCGAGCGGGGCGCGGCGATCGATCAACGCAGAAAGGAGCTGCGATGCAGGTTCTTGTTCGCGACAACAACATCGACCAGGCCTTGCGCGTGCTGAAGCGGAAACTTCAGCGCGAAGGCCTCATGCGCGAAGTGAAGCGGCACACGGCCTATGAGAAACCCTCGGAGCGCCGCATCCGCGAAAGGGCCACAGCCGTGCGGCGGGCCCGCAAGGCGGCCCTCAAGCAGGCGCGCCAGGAAGGTCTGATCGCGGCGCCACGCCCGAAAAATCGCCCGCTCCGCGTTGGAAGCGGGGGTGCCGCGCGTTGATTTCGATACCAATTCGGCTCGATCTGGCTTAAGGCGCCCGCGCGGGCCGATAAACAACCCGTAACAACCCGAGAGAAGATCACCCTTGAAGAATCCGAGCGACCGCAGCTTCACCGACCGTCAGGCCAACTCCGCCAAAGCCAAGCAGGCGCTGCTTGAGCGTTTCAAGGCACGGCCCAAGGTCGATGACCCGGTCATGGTGCAGCGACGCGAGGAGCGGGAAGCCATCGCTCAGGCTCGCGCCGAACGCGAAACCGAGAAGGCGAAGATCCGGGCCGAGAAGGAGCGCCTCGAGGCGCTCGAGCGCGCGCGGATCGAAGAAGAGAAGCGCCAGGAAGAGATCGCCCGCGAGGCCGCCCGCAAGGCGGAGCAGGCCAAGCGTGATGCCGAGCGGCCGCGCAAGGTGCTGCTCGAAGCGGTCCAGTACATGCAGATGCGCACGGCCGGCAAGCGCCGCTAGCGCACTTTCCGCTCGGCTGATGCCAGCCGAGCGCCAAGAATTCGCGCATGTCATCAATGCGATCTGGGGCGCCGCGGGCGCCCCTTTTCATGTCCGCCTGGCCGCGACGGCGGTTCGACAGTCTTGAAATGGCTGGTTTTCGGGCAAAAAAGCTCGTTCTCTCCCCGATGACCTATCGGCAAATCCGCTCGTGCACATTAATGTGCGCCTGGGTTGAACCTTTTCCCTGCTCGCCGCGACGAATGGGTGCGAGCCGGGATGCCTGGCCTTCGAGGGGCAATGCATACGGAATCGGACGAGGATCTCGTCAAACGGATCGCATCGGGCGACCGGCTCGCGATGAAGGTGCTGTTCTCACGGCATCAGGTGCGGGTCTACCGTTTCGTGCTGCGGCTCGTCCGCGACGAGACGCTTGCCGAGGATGTGATCAGTGACGTGTTCATGGATCTCTGGCGACAGGCGGATCGCTTCGAGGCACGCGCCTCGGTCTCGACCTGGCTGCTCGCCATCGCCCGGAACAAGGCGTGGTCGCTCCTGCGCAAGCGCCGCGACGCCGAGCTGGACGAGGATTACGCCGGCAGCATCGAGGATGAATCCGACGGCCCCGAGATCGTGCTCCAGAAGCAGGACAAGGGCCTTGCGATCCGCGCTTGCCTCGAACGCCTTTCGGCCGAGCACCGCGAGGTCGTCGACCTCGTCTATTACCACGAGACCTCCGTCGAGGAGGTCGCGCGGATCGTCGGCATTCCCGAAAACACCGTCAAGACCCGGCTTTTCCATGCCCGCAAGAAGCTGGGCGAGATGCTCAAGGCTGCCGGTATCGACCGTGGCTGGCCTTGAGGCGTTGCGTGTTATGAAGCGCGGCCAGGCCGCCGGAGGAGTGGCGTGATGACCGACAGCATCGCAAGCGATCCGAAGCGCCGCGAGCTCGAGGAGCTGCTGCCCTTCTATGCCAATGGCCGCATCTCGGACGCCGACAAGCGCCGCGTCGAAGCCGCGCTCGCCGGCGACGCCGAGCTCGCCGCCCGGCTCGACATCATCCGCGACGACATGGCCGAGACGGTTCTGCTCAACGAGAGCCTCGGCGCCCCGTCGCATCGTGCCCTCGAAAAGCTGATGGCCGAGATCGACACGGCTCCCCATCAGGCGCCGCTGTTGACCCGGGCGACCGACAGCATGGGCCGCGGCTTCCTGGGTTGGCTCGGCGGCCTGCTCGCGTCGCTGCCGCCGCGCCGGCTCGCCTATGCCAGCGCGGCCGCCATCGCGCTGATCGCGCTGCAGGGCGTCGCCATCACCGGGCTCGCGCTGCGGGACGGGGGCGCCGGCTTCCAGACGGCTTCGGCCCCGGGCTCGCGGGCTTCGGAGCGCTATGTCTTGCTGAGCTTCGCTCCGGAGGCGAAAGCCGGCGAGATCGCCGCTTTCTTCAAGCGCTTCGATGCCTCGGTCGTTGACGGGCCGCGCGCGAACGGCTTCTTCAAGGTGCGTGTCGGCGATGCCTCGCTGTCATCAGCCCAGGTCGATGCGATCGCGACGCGGATGAAGAGCGAGAGCGGCATCGTCAGCTTCGTCGCGCCCGCGCCCTGATCGATCCTTTTGAGGCGCCGCTCGCCGGCGCCATGGCATGATGTTCTGCGGCGGGAGGGCCAGGCCATGCTGCGATCCGGCTTCACAAGCGGGACCGCGCTGATGCGGTGCCTCGCGGGCGCTGCATTGCTCATATGGGCGACGGCGCTTGTTCCTGCCGCCGCTCGTGCCCAGGCTCCCGCGGCCGGGCCCCAGCAGCCCGCCGCCAACGGGGCCAACCGTTCGATGCGCGTGCCGCCGGGGTCTTGGATGCAGCGCCAGCCGCGCGCCATCGTGCCGGCGCCGGACGAGACCCGTTTCGTCCCGGACGAGGTGCTGTTCGAGCTGGCGCCAAACGCCGAGGCCGATATCGTGCTGCGTCGCTATGGCGCGACCCTGATCGCCCGCCAGCGCTTCGAACTGGCCAACGTCACCATCATCCGCGCCAGGCTGGAGGCCGGCCGCGACCTGCGGGCCGTGCTGACCCAGATGGGTGACGACAGCAGCATCGCCGGCGCCCAGCCGAATTTCCTCTTCGATCTGCAGCAGGGCACGCCGCCCGGGCCGGGCTCCGCGAACGCTTCGGCTGCGCCGACGACGGCGTCTTCCGAGGCAAGCGGGCCGCCGGCCCCCAGCCTGCGGCTTGGGGAGCCCGCGACGGCGGCGCGCGGGACGGCGGCCGTCCGGCGCGTGCTGCCGCCGCAATATGTCGTCGACAAGCTGCGTCTCGGCGAAGCCCGCAAGCTCGCGCTCGGGCGCGGCATTCGCGTCGGCATGATCGATTCCGGCGTGGACATGGAGCATCCCGAGATCAGCGGCTCGGTCCTCGCCTATCTCGACGCCGTCGACGGGCTGGCGACCCCGCACGCGCACGGCACCTCCATGGCGACGGCCATCGTCGCGCATGGCGAATTGCAGGGCATCGCGCCGGCCGCCCGGCTGATCGTCGCCCGCGCCTTCGGCGGCCCGCAGGCGAGCTCGGCCAATGGCAAGTCCTTCCAGATCCTGACGGCGCTGGAATGGGTGGTTCAGCAGCGGGCGAAGGTGGTCAATCTCAGCTTCGCCGGGCCGCAGGATCGCCTGCTGTCAAAGGCGCTGGCCGGCGCAAAGGAGCGCGGCGTCATTGCGGTGGCGGCCGCCGGCAATGGCGGCATCCGCTCGGCACCGCTCTACCCCGGCGCCGACCCCAGCGTCATCGCCGTGACGGCGACCGATGCCGACGACAAGGTCTTCATCGATGCCAACCGCGGTGCTTACGTCGCCATCGCCGCGCCGGGCGTCGATGTGCTGACGGCTGAGCCGGGAGGGCGCTACGCGTTCACCTCCGGCACCTCGATCGCGGCCGCCCATGTCTCCGGGCTCGTCGCGCTGCTGCTGGAGAAGCAGCCTGAGCTCGATCCCGACAGCGCCCGCCGCATCCTCGCCGAGAGCGCGACCGATCTCGGCTCGAAGGGGCGCGACCCTGTCTTCGGCGCCGGGCGGATCGATCCTGCGGCAGCGCTGGCGCGCGTTCTGCCGGTCGCGACGGCACGGCCCTGATCGGTTCTTTCGCAGAAGCCTCCCTTATCCTCCAGCCCTCATCCTGAGGAGCAGCCGGAGGCTGCGTCTCGAAGGATGGTCAGGAGGTTCCGGAACTATCTGGAGCATCCGTCGAGACGCAAGCTTCGCTTGCCCTTCAGGAGGAGGGCTCGGAAGTGTCCGAAAGGACTCTGAGCTATCGGCGCTCTTGACCTGCGCCCCCGCATCGGCCTGATGGCGCGATGCCACGCCCGAAACTTCTCTTCGTCGCCACCGAGGACTGGTTCTTCGCCTCGCATTTCCTGCCGATGGCGCGGGCGGCGCGCGAACTTGGCCTCGACGTTGCCGTCATCGCGCGCGAGCGCAACCATCGGCGCGCCATCGAGGCGACGGGTGCGCGGCTGATCGCGTTGGAGGCAGAGCGGCGCAGCCTCGATCCGCGCGCGCTGGTCAAGCAGGTCGCCGCGCTGAGACGGCTGATCGCGGCTGAAAAACCCGATATCCTGCATTGCATTGCGCTGAAGCCGATCGCGCTCGCCGGCCTTGCCGGCAAGCTCGCCGGTATCGACCGGCGGGTCTATGCGCTGACCGGCCTCGGCTTCCTCGGCGCCAGGCAGGGGGCTCTGGCCGCCGCAGCCCGCTTCGCTGCGATCGCCTGGCTGCGCGGGGCGATCGACGGCCCGCAGGTGCGCTTCCTCTTCGAGAACCCGGATGATCCGGTCACGCTGGGCTTGGACCCGCAGGACGCCGCCAAGGTCGCGATCGTCGGCGGGGCCGGGGTCGATCCGCTGATGCTGATGCCGTCGCCGATGCCGCCGGCGCCGCCGCTCAAGGCCGCGCTCGTCGCGCGCATGCTCTGGTCCAAGGGCGTCGACCTTGCGGTCGAGGCGGTCAGGCTCGCCCGTGCCGAGGGGGCCAGGGTTGAACTCACCATCCACGGTGCGCCCGACCCGTCCAATCCGAAGGCGATCCCCGAGGCGACATTGAAGGAGTGGGCGGCACGGCCCGGCATCAACTGGGCCGGCCCGACCCGGGATGTCGAGGCGGTCTGGAAGGCGCATCATCTCTGCATCCTGCCCTCGCGTGGCGGCGAAGGCCTGCCGCGCACGATCCTGGAGGCGGCCGCTTGCGGCCGGCCGATCCTGACGACCGATGTGCCGGGCTGCCGCAGCTTCGTCCGCGAGGGACAGGATGGCATGGTCGTGCCGGCCGACGATGCGGCGGCATTGGCCAAAGCGCTCACCGTATTCGCCCGCGCGCCCGGTCTCGCGGAGCGGATGGGCGCGAATGCCCGCGCCCGCCTGCTCGACGGCCATACCGAGCGCGATGTGATGAACGCTGTGAAGGCGCTGTATCAGGGGCTGCTGGCCGCGCCTGCGACGGAGAAGGTCGCGTGAGCGAGGCGGCGTCGGCTCTCGACCGCGAGGGCTTCATCCGCGCGCATACGCGGTTGCTGCCTGTTCCGCACGCCGCGGAGATTTCCCTGCATGTCGCCGAGGAGGCGACCGAACTCTGGCAGAAGACCGAGGAGGAGCTTGCCGTCATCGGTCTGCCGCCCCCCTTCTGGGCTTTCGCCTGGGCCGGCGGGCAGGCGCTGGCGCGCTATCTGCTGGACAATCCACAGATCGTGGCGGGCCGGCATGTCCTCGATTTCGCCTCCGGCTCCGGGCTGGTGGCGATCGCTGCCGCAAAGTCGGGCGCCGCGCGGGTCGAGGCCTGCGATATCGATGCCTTCGCGGTTGCTGCGATCGGCATCAACGCTGCCGCCAACGACGTCACGGTGACGGCGCGGGCCGACGATCTCATCGGCCGCGACGAGGGCTGGCAGGTCGTCTGCGCCGGGGATGTCTGCTACGAGCGCGACATGGCCGAGCGCGTCATCGCCTGGCTCTCCGCCCTATCTGCCCGCGGCGCGACCGTGCTGATCGGCGATCCCGGCCGCAGCTATCTGCCGAAGGGACGGCTGGAGACGGTCGCGACCTACCAGGTGCCGGTGACGCGCGCATTGGAGGACGCCGAGATCAAGCGCAGCTCGGTCTGGCGCTTGGCCGGTTGACGCATATCGGTGGCCGGCCGCAGCGAAGCGCAGAGCTGCGATCCACGCCCGGACCTGAATCGACAGCGCTCCGGCATGGATCCCGGGTCAAGCCCGGGATGACGGCGGGATTTTGTCGCTGGCCAGTCTGATCCGAAGCCGCTCGTTCACGCCGTGCGGCGGCGGGCCGAGGTTTCAGCGGTCGGCTCTGTCCGGAAGGCGGCGACGAGCCGGTTGAGGTGGTCGATCTGGTCGAGCAGCGTACGCGCCGAAGCCGCGCTCTGTTCGGCCAGCGCCGCGTTCTGCTGCGTGATCTCGTCCATGTGGCTGACGGTCTGGCTCATCTCGTCGATGCCGTTGGCCTGCTCGCCGGCGGCCGACGCGATCTCCTCGACCGTGCTCGACACCTTGGCGGAGGCGGCCACGATCCGGCTGAGCGTCTCGCCGGCCTGCCTGACGAGCTTGACGCCCTCGGCGACTTCGACGTCGGAGGAGGCGATCAGGCCGGTGATGTCCTTGGCGGCGTCGGCCGAGCGCTGGGCCAGCGCCCGCACCTCGGCCGCAACCACGGCGAAGCCGCGGCCGGCCTCGCCGGCGCGCGCGGCCTCGACGGCGGCGTTGAGCGCCAGCAGATTGGTCTGGAAGGCAATGCCGTCGATGACGTCGGTGATCTCGGAGATTCGCTTCGAAGCCCCCTCGATCCGGGCCATCGCGTCGACAGCGTCCCTGACGATGTTGCCGCCGGTGCGGGCGACATTGGCTGCCTCGTCCGCCAGCGCGACGGATTCGCGCGAGGCCTGCGAGGATGTCTTGACCGAGGCCGCGAGCTGCTCGGTCGTCGCGGCGCTCTCTTCCAGTGCCGAAGCCTGCTGCTCGGTGCGCATGGACAGGTCCTGCGCGCCGCTATTTATTTCCTGCGAGGAGGCGGCGATCGCGGTCGAAGTCGTCTTGATCGTTGCAGCCATCTCCTGAAGCCGCGCCATCGCCGCGTTGAAATGCTCGCGGATTTCAGCGTATTCGGCCGGGATCTCGTTGCTCATGCGATGGGTCAGGTCGCCCTCGGCCAGTGCGGCCATGCTCTTGCTGACGCAGGCGATCGCCTGATCGCGCTCGGCGGCCTTGGCCTGCTCGGCGGCGTGCGCCTCGGCCTCCACCTTGAGGCGAGCCGCTTCAGAGGCCTCGAGATAGACGGTGATGGCATAGTCCATGTCGAGCATGGCGGCCTTGACGACGGCGCCGATCTCGGCCGCGCGCTCGTCGGCGCCGGACATGCGCCTGCCGAGCGCGTTCTTCGGCCAGCGCGCCTGCAGGACGGCGCCGAGCAGCTTCTCGAGGATCAGCGCATAGCCGCCGATATACCAGCGGGGCTCAAGTCCGATGCGGGCATGGACCTTGCCGATGCGGGTCACGGCATTGACGTAGTTCTCGTCGAACTTCCCGGTCGCGATCCCGCCCCAGTGCTGAACCTGCCGCTGCTTGGCGGCCTCGATATGCTCGTCGCTGCCGAAGAAGCCGCGGGTTTCCGGAAAGGCGCGCACCTGATCGTAGAAAGCGTCGAGCGCGCCCGGAATGGCGGCGCTGAGGGTCTCGTGGACGTCACGGATATGGCTGTTCGCTGCGGTGTCGAGGCCGAGGAAGGCTAGGCGTTTGGCGAGATGATCCGGTGCGGACATGAGACGGCAATTCCTTTTGGGCCCGTGACTGTTCGAGCCCGCGGCCCTCTCTCGCCGATCACGGGTTAACGGCCGGTGAGGAGGGGGGCCGATCTGGATCGATCTGCTGCGGCCGACCGCCTCAGGCCTCGCCCTTCAGCGCTTCGTATTTGTCGAGGAACGCCTCCACCGGCAGATGACGGAAATCGTCCAGCCCTGTGCGCAGTTGCGCATGGTCCCAGTCCCACCAGCCAAGCGTCTGCAGCCGCTCGGCGACCTCCTCGGAAAAGCGCCGCCTGACCGGCCGGGCCGGATTGCCGGCGACGATGGTGTAGGGGGCGACGTCCTTGGTGACGACGGCGCCGCCCGCGATCACCGCGCCGGTGCCGATGTTGCGTCCGGCGAGCACGATCGCACCATGGCCGATCCAGACGTCGTGGCCGATCGTCACCGCATGCGCCCGGCGCCAGTCGAAGAAGGCGGCATCGTCCTCAGCATCGTCGAAATAGGCGGAGGCGCGATAGGTGAAATGCGACTGGCTCGCCCGGTGCATCGGATGATTGCCGGGATTGATCCGGGTCATCGCCGCGATCGAGCAGAATTTTCCGATCGTCGTGTAAATGACATTCGCGTCGTTCACGACATAGGAGTAATCACCCATCGTCGACTCGACGAAACTCGTGCGGGCGCCGATCTCGGTGTAGCGCCCGAGCGTCGCCTGCCTCACCTGAGCGGTCGGGTCGATCACCGCTTCGAGTCCCAGCTTCTTCGCAGCCATGTCCTTACAGTCTCCTGATCTTGCGGCCCCCGTTTCAGCAGCGGGCGCGCTTGTCCTCGTGGTCGGGCCTTCCGGTGCGGGGAAGGACACGTTGATGGATGCGGGCCGGGCCGGGCTCGCCGGCGATCCGCGCTTCCGCTTCGCCCGCCGGCTGATCACCCGCCCTGCCATGGCCGGCGCCGAGGATCACGATTCCTGCGACGAGGCCGCCTTCCGCGAGGCCGAAGTGAAGGGCGATCTTGCCTTGAGCTGGCGGGCGCATGGTCTGAGCTACGGTATCCCCGCGGCCGAGCTCGCCGGCATCGCCGAGGGCGCGGTGGTGATCGTCAATATTTCCCGCGCCGTCATCGCGGCGGCCGAGCGGCTGGCCGAGCGTGTGGTGGTGCTCAACATCACCGCCCCGGTGCCGGTGCTGGCGCAGCGGCTCGCGGCGCGCGGGCGCGAGAGCGAGGCGGATATCGCGGCGCGCCTGAAGCGCGAGGCTCCGCTGACGGCTGAAAGCGCCGAGATCGTCACGATCATGAACGATCGCAGCATTGCCGAGGCCGCCGGAGAGCTGCTCGCCGTTTTGCGCGGGCTCGGTCGGTAGGCGATCCGGCGATCGAGGCTGGCCGTCATTCCGGGGCATCGCGCAGCGATGCGCCCGGAACCCATGAACGCGTCTTTCGACCATCCGAATGCTGTCGGTGCAGCCGCTTCCTGATCTCTGTCCGGTGTTCATGGGTTCCGGGCTCAGGCCTGCGGCCTGCCCCGGAATGACGGTGGAACGCCGGCAACGCGGGGCATTTTAGCCGAAGGGATATGAATCGAGCAGGCGGAAGCGGCCGGCGCGGCCGTCCTGCTTGAACAGGGCGAAACGGTCGAGTTTGACCGATCCGGTCGGGAGGGCCTCCGCATAGGCCGCTTCCAGCCCCTGCTTGACCGGTGCCGCGTGCTCGCCCGGCAAGGAGCCGGTCAGCGTCATGTGGAAGCGGAAGGCGTCGCCCACATAAGGATAGCCATAGGCTTCGAGATAGGCGTGCTGCGCGGGGGTGAGCGGGCTCTTGAGGCGTCGCGCCCGGTCCGCTTCCTCCAGCGGCGCGCGGAACGGCTCGAAGGCCTGCACGAGCGTGAAGGCGAAGCGTTGCAGCTCCTCGCTGGGCTCCGACGGCGTCAGCGCCACGAAGGAGCCGAGCGCCGTGACGCTCAGGCCCGCCAGCGTCACGCCCTCCCGGCCGGCGGCGTAGTTCCGGGCGAAGGCGCGCAACTGCTCTTCGCTGCGCCCATGAGCGAGTTCGAAGGGCGCCTTCAGCGTGGCGTGGAAGCCGTAGCGGCGCGGCTCCTCGGTGAGGGCCGGCCATTGAGCCGGATCGCAGCCGGGTGGAACGGCGAAGGACAGATCCTCGCCGGTGAGCGCATCATAGCCGAGCGTCGCGCTGCCGAAGCGCCAGAGGGGGCTTTCGGCGGCGGGAGCGTAATAGACGGCGTAGCGCGGCTTGCTCAAAACGCGCGCTCGCCTTTCGACCAGACGGCGCCGATGACCGGCGTGGCGCCGAGCACTTTGAAGCGCAGCAGGTCGGCGCGCAGGCCGGATTTGAGATGGCCGCGATCCTTGAGGCCGAGGATGTCGGCGACCTTCCAGGTCACCATGCCCATCGCCTCGGGCAGCGCGATGCCGTGGCCGGCATTGAGCTTGACGACGGCCTGCAGCAGGCTCGCCGGAACGTAGTCCGAGGAGAGCCCGTCGAGCAGGCCCTTCTCGGCCAGTTCGGAGACCGAGACGCCGCCGGAATGCGAGCCGCCGCGCACGACGTTGGGCGCCCCCGCGACAGTCGCGAGGCCATGCTTCTTGGCGGCTCCGGCCGCTTCGATCGTGGTCGGGAATTCGGAGATCACGGCGCCCGACGCGATGCCATCTGCGACATGCTCGGGCGTGGTGTCGTCATGGGTCGCGAGCGGGATGCCGCGCGAACGGAAGACGTCGACGACCGCCGACCAGTTCTTCGAGACGTTGGTGGCGCCTTCCTGCTGGCGCATCACCACGTCCTCTTCGAACTCTTCCTGCGTCTTGCCGTTGCCCATCGCATAGGTCCGCAGATGCTCGATGTTGCGCCATTGGCGCTGGCCCGGCGTGTGGTCCATCAGCGAGACCAGCTGGACGAGTTCGTCGTCCTGATAGGGCTCGATGTCCTTGATCAGGTCCGGGCTCGTCAGCTCGCAGCGCATGTGGATGCGGTGGTCGATGCGGAAGACGTTCTCGCGCTTGCCTTCGGCGAGCGCCTTCATCACGTCGGCGAAGATGTCTTTGCGGTAGTCCTTGGCCGAGAAGGGCGTGCCGGCGCAGACGGCGTCGTAGACGGTGGTGACGCCGGCCGCGGCCATCTGCGCGTCATGGACGAGCGCCGCCGCGAGCCCGTTCGGCCAGAAGACCTTGGGGCGCGGCATGAAGTGTTTTTCCATGTTGTCGGTGTGCATCTCGACGAGGCCGGGCGCGACATAGTCGCCGCCGACGTCGATGGCGCCAGGCAGGGATGACCCGCCCTGATCGACCGATACGATGCCGTTCGCGTCGAAAGCGATGGTGCCGGTGATGACCTCGTTCTCGAGAATGAGTTTGGCGTTGGTGAGAACGGTTTGCATCGTCAGGCCTTCCGGAAAGCGGTGATGTCGAGATAGCGCGTCGCGACGCGTTCGCGAACCGCCTCGTCGTGGAAAATACCGACGATGGCGGAGCCGGCGGTGCGCGCCTCCGAGATGAGGTCTACTACGACGTCGCGATTATTGGCGTCGAGCGAGGCGGTCGGCTCGTCGATCAGCATGATCGCGGAGGGATCGACGAAGGAGCGGGCGATGTTGACGCGCTGCTGCTCGCCGCCCGAGAAGGTGGCGGGCGCGAGGTTCCACAGCCGCTCCGGCAGGTTGAGGCGGGCGAGCATGGCCTTCGCCTTTGCGGTTGCGGTCTCCGCCGAAGCGCCGCGCGCCAGCAGCGGGTCGCGCACGATGTCGAGCGTCGAGACGCGCGGGATGACGCGCAGGAATTGCGAGACGAAGCCGAGCGTGCGGCGGCGGACATCGAGCACGGTGCGCGGCACGGCGGCGACGATGTCGACGGGGCGGCCGGCATGGATGATGCGGATCGCGCCCGCCGTCGGCTTGTAATTGCCATAGAGTATGCGCAGCAGGCTCGATTTGCCGGCACCCGACGCGCCGGCAAGCACCAGCGCCTCGCCGGCCTCGACATGGAAATTGACGTTGTCGAAGACGGGCAAACGCGCTCCGCCCTGGTTGTGCAGGGTGAAGGTCTTGGCGACGTTCTCGACCTGAATCATCGTGGTCATGGTGTCAGTGCCTTGCCGCTTCGCGGTGACGAGGATGTGACGGGGGGCTTCTGTCATTCCGGGGCGGGCCGTCAGGCCCGAACCCGGAAACCACGACTGGGCGAGCGACCGTGATCGCCATTGGCACAAGTCTCACCCGGTCGTGGGTTCCGGGTTCTTCGCTTCGCGAAGCCCCGGAATGACAGAGGTACAGCTCACACACTCAGCACCGCCGAAGTGAGAAGCTGCGTATAGGCGTGATGCGGATCGTCCAGCACCTGATCGGTCAGGCCCTGCTCGACGACATAGCCGTCCTTCATCACCATCAACCGGTCGGTCAGGAGCCGGGCGACGGCGAGGTCATGGGTGACGATGATCGCGGCGAGGCCGAGATCGCGCACCAGCACGCGCAGCAGATCGAGCAGGCGGGCCTGCACGGAGACGTCGAGGCCGCCGGTCGGCTCGTCCATGAAGACGAGGCGGGGTTCCGAGACCAGCACGCGGGCGATCTGCAGGCGCTGCTGCATGCCGCCGGAGAACTGGCGCGGCCGGTCGTCGATGCGGGCGTCGGCGATCTCGACGCGGCTCAGCCAGTCGAGCGCGCGCTCGCGGATCTGGCCGTAATGCCGGTCGCCGCGATCCATCAGGCGCTCGCCGACATTGCCGCCGGCGGTGACGTCCATGCGCAGGCCGTCGCGCGGGTTCTGGTGGACGATGCCCCAGGCCGTACGCATCAGGCGGCGGCGCTCCTGCTCGGAGACAGAGTAGATATCGAGCGGTTCAGACCCGCCGCGAAACAGCACCTCGCCCTCGTCGGGCTTGTCGATGCCGGCAAGGCAGCGCAGCAGCGTCGACTTGCCCGAGCCGGATTCGCCGACGATGCCGAGCACCTCGCCCGGCCAGAGATCGAAGGAGACATCGGCGCAGCCGATGCGCTCGCCATAGAAGCGGCTGACATTGGCGACCGAGAGCAGGGGAGCGGGTTCGAGATCGAGCTCGGCGGGAGCGACGTGAAGGGTCATGGGGTCGTCTCCTCGACCAGCCCGCTCGCGGCGGCATCGCCCAGCATGGTGCCGCGATGGCCTTCGGCCCGGCGGGTCTCGCAGTAATGGCTGTCGGAACAGACGAACATGCGCCCGCCGCGATCGTCGATCACGACCTCGTCGAGATAGCTGTCGGCAGCACCGCAGAGCCCGCAGGGTTGGGTCCAGCTCTGGATGCGGAAGGGGTGATCCTCGAAATCGAGGCTGCGCACGCTGGTATAGGGCGGCAGCGCGTAGATGCGCTTCTCGCGGCCGGCGCCGAAGAGCTGGAGCGCGGGCGACATGTGCATCTTCGGATTGTCGAATTTCGGGATCGGCGAGGGCGCCATCACGTAGCGATCGTTGACCATGACCGGATAGTCATAGGTCTTGGTGATCTCGCCATAGCGGGCGATGTCCTCGTAGAGTTTGACCTGCATCAGCCCGTATTCGGCCCAGGCATGCATCTTGCGGGTCTCGGCCTCGCGAGGCTCCAGCCGGCGCAGCGGCTCGGGCATCGGCACCTGATAGACCATGACCTGGCCGGGCTTGAGCGGCGCCTCCGGGATGCGGTGGCGGGTCTGGATGATCGTCGCCTCCTCCGTCGCCTCGCAGGTGCGGGCATCGGCGGTGCGTTCGAAGAACTTGCGGATCGAGACGGCGTTGGTGGTGTCGTCGGCGCCCTGATCGATCACCTTCAGCGTATCGTCCGGGCCGATGATCGCGGCGGTGATCTGGATGCCGCCGGTGCCCCAACCGCGGGCGAGCGGCATCTCGCGCGAGCCGAACGGCACCTGATAGCCGGGCACCGCGACCGCCTTGAGCAAGGCGCGGCGGATCATCCGCTTGGTCTGCTCGTCGAGATAAGCGTAGTTATAAGCCGGCTTCGTATCATCCGCCGGAATCTGGTGAAGGGTCATTCCGCAGCCTCCGGCATGCTTTCCCGCTCGCGTGCGATTCGCTCCTCGCGCTCCCGGCGGATGCGGCGGATCAGTTCGAGCTCGCCCTGGAAATCGACATAGTGCGGCAGCTTGAGATGCTCGACGAAGCCGGCCGCTTCGACATTGTCGGCGTGGTAGAGGACGAACTCGTCCTGCTGCGCCGGGTAGTTGGTCGCCTCGCCGAAATCGCGGGACTTCAAGGCCCGGTCGACCAGCGACATCGACATCGCCTTCCGCTCGCTATGACCGAAGACGAGGCCGTAGCCGCGGGTGAATTGCGGCGGGACTTCCTTCGAGCCCTGGAACTGGTTGACCATCTGGCATTCGGTCAGGGTGACGTCGCCGAGATCGACCGCGAAGCCGAGTTCCTCCGGCACGAATTCGACCGCAACCTCGCCGACGCGGACCTCGCCGACGAAGGGATGCGTGCCGCCAAAGCCGCGCTGCACGGAATAGCCGAGGCCGAGCAGGAAGCCCTCGTCGCCGCGCGCCATGGATTGCAGGCGCACGTCGCGGTCGGCCGGGAAGGAGACGGGATCGCGGGTGAGGTCGAAGGGGCGCGGATCGCCCTCCGGCGGCTCCTCCGCCTCCATCAAACCCTCGGCGCCGAGGATGTCGGGCACGCGCGGCATGGTCGCGTCGAGAGGGGCTTTCAGGCCGTCATGCTCGGGCTTGACCCGAGCATCTCCGGACACGGAGGCTCCGGTGCTTTCTTGTCCCGAGATGGCCGGGTCAAGCCCGGCCATGACTGCGGGAGAATCCATCAGCGCGAAGTCGAACAGCCGATGCGTGTAGTCATAGGTCGGGCCGAGCACCTGCCCGCCCGGCAGATCCTTGTAGGTCGCCGACACGCGGCGGCGGATCGCCATCGCGGCCGTATCGAGCGGCTGGGAAGAGCCGAAGCGCGGCAGCGTCGTGCGATAGGCCCGCATCAGGAAGGCGGCCTCGATGACGTCGCCCTGCGACTGCTTCAATGCGAGCGCGGCGAGATCCTGATCGTAAAGCGAGCCCTCGTTCATCACGCGGGCGCAGGCCAGGGCCTGCTGCTCGCGGATCTGGGCGACGCTGATTTCCGGAACGGCGGGGTCGCCGCGGCGCGCCTCGGCGACGAGGTCGTGCGTGGCGAGGATGGCTGCCTCGCCGCCCTTGACGGCAACATACATCAGCGGGCCTCCTCGATTTGCGTCGAGCGCGGCAGGCCGGTCATGCCGTCGCCATGAGTGAGCACGACATCGACACCGAGCGGGTAGAGCGCGTTGTTTTCGCGCAGCTCTTCGACGAAGCCGGGGCGCAGGCCCTGCGGCGCGACCGTGCGCGTGCCGGGAATGCCTGGGCCCGAGAGGGTGAAGGCGGTGCCGCCCTCCAGCGCTGCGACCTGCACGATCACGGTGGTCGAGCGATCCGGGAACTGGTCGTTGCCGAGATTGAAGGCGGAAAGCTTCGGTTCATTTGCCGCGCCGTCGAGCACCGCGAACGCGGCCTCGGCGGGATCGTCGACCAGCGCGACACCGCAGTGGAAGCGCAGCCAGGCGCCGGCCGCGCCGTCGCGCAGGGCTGCGGGCAGCCACACCGGCGTCTCGTAATCGGCGAGCGACAGCAGCGCGGTCGCCGTAGCAGCGGCAAGACCCTCCGGCGGTGCGATCTCGGCTGCGACACGCTGCAGCGTGCCGGGCTCGGAGAGGGCGGCGAGCAGCGCGCGGAAGGCCGCCTGGGACTGGAAGACCGGATCGGAGAAGCCGGGAGCGATCATCGATTGCGATGACATCACGAGCCCCTGACCAGCGTGAAGAAATCGACCTTCGTGGCCGCGGCCTTGCGGGAGGCGAGCTCTCGGGCGGCCGCCTGCTGCGCCGCGAGAGCTGCGACGCCTTCATGCAGGCCGCCTTCGGCCTCGTCCTGAAGCCGGGCGTCGAGCAACGCGGCCAGCCGCGCCTTGCGGCCGTCGCGGCCGAGCGCATAGGAGAAGCCCATCCGTCCGGTCGAAAGGCGCACGACGCAGCGCGTAACCGTGGCCTCGCCCAGATTGAAGCGGCGGCCGGCACCGCCGGCGCGGCCCTCGACCATCACGGTTCCGGTTTCGGGGGCCTTGAGCACTTCATGGTCGGGTGGATCGCCCAACAGGGTCTCGATCTCGATGCGGGAGGCGCGCGCCAGCGTCGCCATCCAGCCTTGTCTCGCGGTTTTCTGGCTCATCGGCGCGGGCTCGCTGGTCAGTTCCGAATGTCTAGACTATGCTAGAAGAGTTGATGGCAAAGGTCTATACTTTTCGGATGAAATTTTGATGACGGATGCGGCAATCGCGGAACGGGATGGCGGAACAGCCTGGCGGCGCATCGCCGATGAACTGGCTGATGCGATCGGGCGCGGCGAATACAAGCTCGGCGACACGCTGCCGGCCTCGGTCGCGCTGGCGGAACGCTACGGTGTGCATCGCCACACCGTGCGGCAGGCCTTCCGGCATCTGGCCGAGCAGGGGCTGGTCACTGTCTCGCGCGGACGCGGCACGCAGGTGACAGCGCCGCGCCTGCCTTATCCGATCGGACGGCGCGTCAGCATGCGCACCAATATGGGCAAGCTCGGCATCACCGGCACGAGCCGCATGTTGTCGGCCGAGACGGTCGTCGGCGAGGCGGCGGCCTGCACGGCGCTGGGCCTGAAGCTCGGGACGCCGCTCTGGTGCGTGCGGGGCGTAAGCCTCGCCGATGGCGTGCCGATGGGCACGGGCACGCATTGGCTCTCGGTCGAGCGCTTCCCGGATTTCGACAAGGCCTATCGTGAGGCGGCCGGTTCTATCACGGCAGCCTTCAAGGTCTACGGCATCACGGATTATGTGCGCCTCTCGACACGGTTGACGGCGCGGCTTGCCGATGAGCGGGAGGCAGAACTGCTGGAGATCGCGCCCGAGGCTGCCGTGATGATTTCGACGGCGGTGGATGCGCTGCCGGACCTGACGCCGGTGCATCTGGTCTCGAGCGTCTTCGCTGCCGAACGCATGGAAATGGTGATCGAGCCGTTCGGGGATCGTTGAGGAGTGTCATGCTCGGGCGTGACCCGAGCATCTCAGGACGAAGAGCCGCCTCTTGCCGCGGGAGCTTCCCGGGTCTTCGCTTCGCTACGCCCGAGAACGACGGCCCAGGAGGTCAGTTCGCCCGCTTGCCGATGATGGCGAAGCGCAGCTTGCCGGAGAGGAAGTCGATGGCGGAGACGGCGGCGAGGATGAGCAGGATCAGGAAGGAGACCTGCTGCCATTCCAGCGTGCGGATCGTCTCTGCGAGATAGAGGCCGATGCCGCCGGCGCCGACGATGCCGATGATCGTCGAGGAGCGGGTGTTGGATTCGATGAAATAGAGCACCTGGCTCGCGATGACCGGCAGCACCTGCGGCAGCAGGCCGAAGCGGATCTCATGCGCCTTGCCGCCGCCGACGGAGGCGACGCCCTCGACCGCCTTGCGGTCGGCGGCCTCGATCGCTTCCGAATAGAGCTTGCCGAAGGCGCCGAGATCGCTGGTCATGATCGCGAGCATGCCGGCGAAGGGGCCGAGGCCCACGACGTTCACCCAGATCAGCGCCCAGATCAGCGCGTCCACGCCGCGCACCGTGTCGAGCGAGCGGCGGGCCAGGAAATGCACGACGCGGTTGGCGACGACGTTGCGCGCCGCGATGAAGCCGAGCGGCAGGGCGAGTGTCGCCGCCAGAACGGTGCCGAGAAAGGCGATGGCGATCGTCTCGAACAGCGCCTGCACGAAGATCAGGGCGCGGGCCCAGGAGCCGGGGTTGGGAGGCAGCATCAGGCCGACGAAGGAGCCGAGATTGCCGAGCCCGGCGAGGATCTTCCAGAGCGAGGTCTCAAGGGTCGTCAGCCCGTAAAGGAAGAGGCCGAGCAGCACGGTGATGGTGCCGATGGTGGCGAGCTTCGTCTTGAGCGAGCCGCGGATCGCGGCCTGGTGGCGGTTGACGATGTCGGCGCGCTCGGCCGGGGTGAAGGCGAGGCTCATCGACCGTGCTCCAGGCTGAGGAGGGCGTGGCGCAGGCGCTCGGTGCCGTAGTCGATCAGCATCACCGTGACGATGATCAGCAGCAGGATGGCGCTGACATCGGTGAAGTAGAATTTGCGGATGGCCTCGATCAGGTCCTGGCCGATGCCGCCGGCGCCGACGAAGCCCATGATCGAGGCGCCGCGGACATTGATCTCGAAGCGGAGCAGCGCATAGCTGGCGAAATTGGAGAGCACCTGCGGCACGACGGCGAAGCGCACGATCTGCCACCAGCTGCCGCCGGAGGCGGTGACGCCGTCGACCGGCTTCAGGTCGATGTTCTCGACCACCTCTGAGAACAGCTTGCCGAGAGCGCCCATGGTATGGATGGCGATGGCAAGCACGCCCGGCAACGGGCCGAGACCAAAGGCGATGACGAAGATCAGCGCGAAGACGATTTCCGGAACGGTGCGGCAGAATTCGAGAAAGCGGCGGACAGTGAAGCGCAGCCATGCGGACCGGCCGAGATTGGCGGCGGCGGCGAAGCAGAACAGGAACGCGCCGACGGCGCCGAGCACGGTGCCGACATAGGCGATCAGAATGGTCTGCCAGAGCAGCTTCAGCCAGTTCTTGAGGCCCCAATACCATTCCGCAAGGTCTGAGCCGAGGCTGGCGAGGCGCAGCGTCGGCAGTGTCTCGTAGATGTATTTCGGGAAGCGGTGGATGTTCGCGAAGAACTTGGCGAGATCGACCTCCGAGCCGCGCGCGGCCAGCAGGACGCAGACGATGAAGACGGCGGCGCCGATGAGCGCCTGGCGGCGCTTGGCCACGGCCGCCTGCCGATATGTCTCGGCATGGGCCAGGATGGCCGGGTCGTTGCGGTCGATCGCGAGGGTCATGGCGGGGGCGCTTCCACTCCGTCTCGGGACCGGCTGGTGCCGATCCCGGACAAGGGCGTCATTCCCGGGCGAAGCGAAGCGCAGACCCGGGAATCTCTGTCGGGAGATGCCCGGGTCAAGCCCGGGCATGACGTGCTGATGATTACGACGACTTCTTCTTGCGGAGGTCGTCGACGAACTTGTTGAGCTCGATGATCGGGTCGTAAGCCTTGTTGTCGACGGCGACGAGCGGGCCCTGCTTGCCTTCATAGATCTTGTCGAAGGCGGCCTTGTCCTTGGTGGCGAGGTTCAGCACCGCGTCGCGGATCTTGGCCTTGAGGTCATCAGGCAGGTCGGTGAGATAGGCCATCGGCGAGTTCACGATCTGCTCGGACTTGTAGATGATCCGGAAGTCGTCGGCCTTGACCATGTTCTTGCGGGCCATGCGCTGCAGGTTCGACTCCTGCTCGTCGTTCCACCAGTTGGCGGCGATGTCGACGGTGCCCTGCTGCAGGGCGATGACCGCGTTCTCGTGGCTGCCGGTGTAGACGACCTTGGAGAAGAAGGTTTCCGGCTCGATCTTCATCTGGTTGAGGACGAAGCGCGGCACGTTGTTGCCCGAGGTGGAGTTCGGATCGACGAGGCCGAGATTCTTGCCCTTGAGGTCTTCGACCTTCTGATAGGGCGAGTCCTTCTTCACGTAGAAGACGGAGTGGTAGCCCTTCGTGCCGTCGAGGTTGGTCTCGATCGCGAAGGCGTCGACCTTGGCGCCGGTCATGCGGGCGCGGGCGAAGGAGGCCGGGCCGTACATGCCGATATGGATGTTGCCGGCGCGCTGGCCCTCGATGATCGCGGCGTAGTCATTGGCGATGCGCAGCGTCACCTTGGTGCCGAGTTCCTTGGCGAGATAGTTCACGAAGGGGGTGTAGCGCTCGACCACGCCCGAGGCGTTCTCGGCCGGGATGATCGCGAAGACGAGCTCCGGATACTTCGCCTTCCAGTCCTGGGCAAAGGCCGGGGCAGCGGTGGCGGCGAGGCCGGCGACGGCGAGCTTGAGGGTATGACGACGGGTCAGCATTGGGTCTGCTCCTGGTTGCTGTCGGGATGCTCTTTTCGCGGCGACGGCCTTTGGCCGCGCCGGCGATCCTTCGCTTGTCAGGCGATCTTCTGGCGGGCGCGCTTCGCCTCGGAGGCGGCGATGGCATCGAGCGCGTCCAGCGCCTCGGCGCCGGCATCCTTGGCTTCGATGCCGTAGAGTTCGGCTGCGACCTCGCGCGTCAGCGCCTGCGGCACGTCGTCGAACACGACCTTGCCGGCCGCCATGCCGATCAGCCGGTCGCAATACTTTGCCGCGATATCGAGGTCGTGCAGGTTGCACATCACGGTGATGCCGTCCTCGCGGTTGATGCGGAACAGCGCGTCCATGACGACTTGCGTGTTACGGGGATCGAGCGAGGCGATCGGCTCGTCGGCGAGGATGATGCGCGGCTCCTGGACCAGGGCGCGGGCGATGGCGACGCGCTGCTGCTGGCCCCCGGACAGGGTCTCGGCGCGTTGTGCCAGCAGATGCCCCATATCGAGACGTTCGAGCGCCGCAATGGCGCGGATCTTGTCGTCTTGGGAGAAGCTCTTGACCAGCGTCAGGGCGGCGGAGCGGTGGTTCAGGCGCCCGAGCAGCACGTTGGTCAGCACGTCCAGGCGGCCGACGAGGTTGAACTGCTGGAAGATCATCGCCGTGTCGCGGCGCCAGCGCCGCAGCGAAGCCCCCTTCAGCGCGGTGACCTCCTGCTCCTCGCAGGCGATCCGGCCGGATGTCGGCTCCGCCAGCCGGTTGAGCATGCGCAGCAGAGTTGATTTGCCGGCTCCGGACCTGCCGATCACGCCGACCATCTCACCCTTGGGGATCGACAGCGAGACATTGTCGACAGCATTCTTGTCGCCAAAGCGCTTGGTCAGACCTTCGATACGCAGCATGTGATGGGTTCTCGCGCACGATGCGGGCATGAGCGCAGCCCCGTCCGGCCCTGACCGTGGGGCAACTCATCTCCATGGCGACGAGAGCTAGCGGCGGCTGATGACAGCGGCGTGACAGTGGCCGAAAGCGCGATCCGGTGACCTTGGATGGCCTCGTCAGAGCGCGTTCAGCAGCGCGTCGACGCAGGCGCGAACATAGGCTTTCCGCTGGGTGGCCGGCATCGGCTTCACCCCGAGAAGGCCGCGCAGTTGGTGCAGGCCGCGCAGCATGCCGACGAACTGTTCGGCGAGGAGATCGGCTTCGGCAAGGCCGAGCGGGCGGGCAACGCCGTGGCCGACGCGTGACCGTTCGATGAGCAGCGTCACGATGGCGGCGCTCATTCTCTTGGCGCCGGCCTCATAGGCAGCGCGGCCGAGCTCGGGAAAGCGTGGCGAGGCGCTGACCACCAGCCGGTGCAGATCGAGGGAGGCCGGACGCAGCATGAGCTTGAGCATGTCCTCGCCCAGCTGCGTCAGGGCGCTGCGCAGATCGGCGGCGGGCGACGCCTGCTCGAGCGGCAGAGTCAACGTTTCCGTGAGGCCGGCACAAATCGCCTTGAACAGCGCCTCCTTATCGGCGAAATGGCTGTAGATCGTCTGTTTCGAAACACCGGCCCGATGGGCGATCTGGTCGAGGCTCGCGCGCTCGAACCCCTCCGCAAGGAAGGTTTCGGCGGCTGCGCGGGTGATGGCGTCGTGCTTGTCGGGGCGCGCGCGTTCGGCGGAAAGGGATTTGGCCGGGTTCGTTTCGGTCTGGTCGGAATCGAGCAGGCGTGTCTTGGCGCCGTTTCGCCGGAGGGGTTTCGGCACGGGTCTTGCCTCGCCGCCTGCCGGTTCGGTGAGAGGGGTTGCCCGGTGTCGACGGAGGGGGGTGTCAGCCATGCTCCCGCACACTTGGCCTCTTATCAAACTAGACTGTCCAGTCTAAGATAGTCGCGCGGTATTGGAGCGTCCAGTCTTATGAAGCGGTTTGTTCTCCTCGTCGTGGTCGCGGCGCTCGCGGGCGGCGGCTATTACGCCTACCGCAACCAGCGCGCCGGCACGCAGCAGGCCCAGGCCAGCGCCGTTTCCGGGCCGCGAGCCGTGCCGGTGGAGGTGGCTTCCGTCGAGACGATGACCGTCAACGAGGAGGTCGAGGCGCTCGGCACGCTCGCCGCGGATGAATCCGTGATCATCGCTTCCGAAATCGCCGGCCGCGTCGTCGCTCTCGGCTTCAAGGAGGGCGAGCGGGTCAAGGCCGGTCAGGATCTGGTCAAGCTCGATACCGCCATCCTCGATGCCGAGCTGAAGCAGGCGCTGGCCGATCTCGGGCTGGCGCGCGACACCAACGAGCGGCTGAGGGCGCTGGTGCAGCGCGGCTCGGGCACGCAGGTCGCGCTCGACGAGTCGACGGCGCGGCTCGCGTCCAGCGAGGCGCGCGTCCAGCTTGCCAAGGCCAAGCTCGCGCAATCGACCATCGTCGCGCCGTTCAGCGGCGTCGTCGGTCTGCGCTCGGTCGGCATCGGCGATTATGTCTCCGTCGGCAAGCCGCTGATCGTGCTGACCAGCATCGACCCGATCAAGGTCGATTTCCGGGTGCCGGAGATTTATCTGAGCCGCGTCAAGGTCGGCCAGCCCGTCCAGGTGCGCGTCGATGCCGTTCCGGACCGGACTTTCACGGGCCAGATCTTCGCGATCGACCCGGTCGTCGACGTCAACGGCCGCGCGATCCGTCTGCGCGCCAACGTTCCGAACGGCGATCTCGCCCTGAAGCCCGGCCTGTTCGCCCGGCTGTCGATCACGGTCGACCAGCGCGAGAACGCCATGGTCATCCCCGAGATGGCGGTGGTGCCTGATGGCGTCGGCAAGATGATCTACGTCGCCGAGAACGGCAAGGCGCGCCGCGTCGCGGTCGAGCTCGGCAAGCGCCTGCCCGGCAAGGTCGAGGTGGTCGGCGGGCTGAAGCCCGGCATGCAGATCATCACCGCCGGTCAGATGCGGCTGCGTGACGGCAGCACCATCTCCGTCAAGGAAAAGCCCGTCCAGACGAGCCAGCTCTGATGAGCCTGTTCGAGCTCTTCGTCCGCAGGCCCGTCCTTTCGACGGTTCTGAGCCTGCTGGTGATGCTGATCGGCATCGTCTGCTATGGCCGCCTCACCGTCCGCGAATACCCGAACATCGACGAGCCGATCGTCTCGGTGCAGACGATCTATCGCGGCGCCTCGGCCGAGATCATCGAGACCCAGGTCACGCAGATCCTGGAGAACTCGATCGCCGGCATCGAGGGCATCGAGATCATCTCCTCGGCCAGCCGCCAGGAGCGCAGCCAGATTTCGGTGCGCTTCCGCCCCGACATCGATCCCGACGTTGCGGCCTCCGACGTGCGCGACCGCGTCAGCCGCGTGCGCGGGCGCATGCCGGAAGAGATCGACGAACCGATCATCGCCAAGGTCGAGGCGGATTCGCAGCCGGTCCTCTACCTGTCGCTGACCAGCACGCGGCACAGCCCGCTCGAGCTGACCGACTTTGCCGATCGCTTCATCGCAGAGCGCGTCCAGAACATCACCGGCGTCGCCGAGGTCCGCATTCTCGGCCAGCGCCAATATGCGATGCGCATCTGGCTCGATCGCTCGCGCCTCTCCGCCTATGACGTTACCGTCCAGCAGATCGAGGCGGCGGTTCGCGCCCAGAACATCGAGATTCCATCGGGCCGGATCGAGAGCAGCGACCGCGAGTTCACCGTGCTGTCGCAGACCGGCCTGGTCACGCCGGAGCAGTTCCGCGAGATCGTGGTGAAGGATGCCGCCGGCTTCCCGATCAAGCTGAAGGATCTGGCGCGCGTCGAGCTCGGCGCGCTCGAAGAGCGCAACGCGGCCTGGTTCAAGGGCTCGCCCTCGGTGACCGTCGGCATCGTCAAGCAGGCGACCGCGAACCCGCTCGACGTCTCGTCCGGCGTGCGCGCGGCGCTGCCCGGCATCATCGAGGATCTGCCCGACGGCATGTCTATCGCGGTCTCCTACGACAGCTCGATCTTCATCGACCGCTCGATCAAGGCGGTGTTCCAGACGATCATCGAGGCGATCGTCCTCGTCGTTCTCATCATCTTCGTCTTCCTGCGCTCGCTCAGGGCGACGCTGATTCCGCTGGTGACGATCCCGGTCTCGCTGATCGGCTCCTTCGCGCTGATGTATGCGTTCGGCTTCACCGTCAACACGCTGACGCTGCTCTCGATGGTGCTCGCCATCGGCCTCGTCGTCGACGACGCCATCGTGGTGCTGGAGAACGTCCACCGCCATATCGAGGACGGCATGGAGCCGAACAAGGCGGCGATCCGCGGCATCAACGAGATCGCCTTCGCCGTGGTAGCGATGACGCTGACGCTGGTGGCGGTCTATGCGCCGATGGCGTTCTCGACCGGCCGCACCGGCAAGCTCTTCATCGAGTTCGCGCTCACGCTCGCCGGCGCGGTGCTGGTCTCCGGCTTCGTCGCGCTGACGCTGACGCCGATGATGTGCGCCAAGCTCCTGCGTCACCACGACAAGCATAGCTGGCTGTACAATGTGCTGGAGCGTGGCTTCGAGGGGCTGTCGCGGGGCTACAGGGCCTCGCTGCGCGCTGCGCTCACCGTGCGTCCGCTCATCGTCCTGCTGGCGGTTGGCGTCGCCGGCGGCGGCTATTACTTCTTCACCCATCTGCGCTCGGAGCTGGCGCCGGTCGAAGATCGTGGCACGATCAACGTGATCGGCGTTGCGCCGGAAGGGGCGACCATGTCCTTCACGGCGAGCTATGCCCGCCGGGTCGAGGAATATTTCAGCAAGCTCCAGGAGGTGGATACCTATCTCGTCATCGTCGGCTTTCCCGACGTGACCCGCGCCATCGCCATTGCCCGGCTCAAGCCCTGGGAGGAGCGCGAGCGCAAGCAGCAGGATCTGGTCGCCGACATCACCCGCGAGCTCGGGCAGATCCCCGGCATCCGCCTCTTCGCCAACAACCCGCCCTCGCTCGGCCAGGGCAACGCCAACAGCAAGCCTGTTGAGTTCGTGCTGCGCTCCTCGGAGAGCTACGCCCAGCTCAAGAGCTATGTCGACCAGCTGATGCGGGAGGTCGCAGACTCTCCGGCGCTCTCGAACGTCGAGACGAACCTCATTCTCGACAAGCCGCAGATCCGGGTCACGATCGACCGGCAGCGCGCCGCCGACCTCGGCGTCGGCGTCGATGTCATCGGCCGCACCATGGAGACGCTGCTCGGCGGGCGACAGGTCACGCGTTTCAACATGAACAGCAAGCAGTACGACGTGATGCTGCAGGTCGCGGGCTCCGAGCGCAACACGCCGCAGGCGCTGCAATCGATCTATCTGATGGGCCGCAGCGGCGCAGTCGTGCAGTTGTCGAGCCTGGTCAGGATCGAGGAGACCGTCGCGCCCAAGGAGCTGGTCCGCTTCAATCAGCTGCGCTCGGCCACGATCACGGCGCTGCCTGCGCCCGGCTATTCGCTCGGCGATGCGCTCAAGGTGCTGGAGGACGCGACCGCACGCGTGCTGCCATCCTCCGTCCAGGTCGACTATTCCGGCCAGAGCCGCGAGTTCAAGCAGTCGGGCGCGAGCATCTTCCTCGTCTTCCTGCTGGCGCTCGGCTTCATCTATCTGGTGCTGGCGGCGCAGTTCGAGAGCTTCGTCGATCCCGTGGTGATCATGGTCTCGGTGCCGCTCTCGCTCACCGGCGCGCTCGCAGCGCTCTACTACACGGGCGGGACGATGAATGTGTACAGCCAGATCGGCCTGATCACGCTCGTCGGCCTGATCACCAAGCACGGCATCCTGATCCTGGAGTTCACCAACCAGCTGCGCGAGGAGGGCAAGGAGATGATCGACGCCCTCGTCGAGGCGGCGGAGCTGCGCCTGCGCCCGATCCTGATGACCACGGGCGCGATGGTGCTCGGCGCCGTGCCGCTCGCCATCGCCCATGGCGCCGGAGCGGAAAGCCGCTCGCAGATCGGCTGGGTCATCGTCGGCGGCATGACCTTCGGCACGCTGCTGACGCTCTATGTGGTGCCGGTCGCCTATAGCTATCTCGCCCGCAAGGTCCATGGCTCGCGCCACGGCGCGGATGAAGAGGCGCACGGGGCGCAGCTGCATCCGGCGGAGTAGAACGCTCCGGCGTCATTCTCGGGCGAAGCGTAGCGGAGACCCGAGAATCTCCGGACGGGACGGCGCAGGAGTCTCTTTCGGCATGAGATGCTCGGGTTGAGCCCGAGCATGACGGCGTCTGCCGCCTGACTTATCCCCGCCCCTCCAACCCATGCCTATGCTGCGCGCGTTCCATCCGACCGAGGGGCTTCGCGAGGCATCGTGGGCCGGAGGGGATTGCGGGCTTCACGCCCCGGGCCGTTGCGGGCCTGTCAGGCGTGGAGGTGCCGACTTCGCACGGGCCGAAACAGGCAGGCCCGCGCCCTCGCCCGGCGTCGAAGCGAGGCGGACCCCCAGATACCCGTGCGCGGAGCCGGGCAGCGCGAGGTCGTCGCTGTTCGACACCCATCGACATCGACTCGACATCGGCACGCAGCCGTCGACTGCGAACGCCGCAAGGCTCCGCGCATCCCTCGGATACGCTCGCCCGAAAACCCCGCAGGCTAGTCCTGTACGGGGCTTTCGGTGCGGGGGCCGCAGTGATGCCGGCTCGCTACTGCAGCCGCACCGAGACGCTCTCGCTCGCGCCGGTGCCGTCGATCACCGAAATCCGCATGAAGCCTTTGCCGGGCGGCTGCCACTGCGTCTCGCGCCGGCGCTGCGGCTCGGTCACCGGCGATCCGTCGACCAGCCAGGTATAGGGCGGCGACCCGCCTGCGGCCTTGAGGTTGAGCTGGCCCTTGCCGTCGAGGGCGGCGGCGGAGAGGTCGATGCGCGCGCCGTCTGGCGGGAAGGCGAGCTTGAGCGTCGGCGTCGTCATTGCCGTCACGGTCTTGGGCACGTCCTGCCGGAGATGCCTGAGCGGCGGCGGCAGATGGCCGGTGCTGGCGACGATCGCGTCCGCCGGCTGCGGGAAGGGCCGTGGATCGATGCCGAGCCGCGCGAAGGCGTCGAACAGGATCGGCGCCGCAACCGTGCGCCCGACCAATCCGGGCACAGCGCCATTATCGGCGCGGCCGACCCACACGCCGATCGTGTGCTTGCGGTCGAAGCCGACGGCCCAGGCGTCGCGATAGCCATAGGAGGTGCCGGTCTTGTAGGCGATGCGCCCGGGCACCGCATTGAGCGGCGGAGGCGCGCCGAGCAAGGTATCGGCGACATACCAGGCCGCGACGGGGTCGACGAGGCGCGGGGCGGGGCCTGACGTGGCCGCCTGCTGGCGGAAGCGTAGCGGCAGCATCTCCCCGCCGCGGGCGAGGCCGACATAGGCGCGGGTCAGGTCCTGCAGGGTGATACCGAGACCGCCGAGGCCTACCGCAAGGCCGGGTGCGCCGCTGTCCCTGGGCATGGCGATGGCGACGCCGGCATCGCGCAGCCGCGAGAGGAAGCGCTGCGGGCCCAGCGCCGAGAG
Source organism: Allobosea sp. 10L417 (assembly GCF_056395485.1). Taxonomy (NCBI): domain Bacteria; kingdom Pseudomonadati; phylum Pseudomonadota; class Alphaproteobacteria; order Hyphomicrobiales; family Alloboseaceae; genus Allobosea; species Allobosea sp. 10L417. The sequence goes on along the minus strand of NZ_JBFTJP010000013.1, from coordinate 102,725 downwards.
CAGTTCGACGGCCGGCACGTTGAGCGAGAGCTGCAACGCCTTGCGGGCGCTGACCATGCCCTGGAAGGTCATATCGAAATTTTCGGGGATATAGATGCCGTAGCGCGCCGGCCGGTCCTCCAGCATCGTCTCGGGATGGGCGATGCCGTTGTCGAAGGCGAGCGCGTAGATGAATGGCTTCAGCGCCGATCCCGGCGAGCGCAGCGCCCGTGTCAGGTCGAGCGAGCCGGCGCGTTCGGCCGCGAAGTAGTCGACGCCGCCAACCGAGGCGCGGACCTCGCCCGTCTCGTTGTCGACTGCGAGGATCGCGATCGAGACTTGCGGGGCTAGCCCCAGGCTGCGCTCGCGGGCGAGGCCTTCGAGCGAGGCTTGCAGCCTTGCGTCGAGCGCAAGCTTGTGGACCCGCAATGTCGGTGCTTCCGCAACGACCTGCTCGGCAACATGCGGGCTCAAATTGGGAAACGGGCGGCGCGTGGTCGGGATCGGTTCGTTGCGGGCGGCTGCGACCTCGTCCTGTGTCGCGAGCCCGGCCTGCTCGACCCGCTCCAGCACGCGCTCGCGCGCCTTGCGGGCGGCCTCGACGAAGCGGTCCGGCCGGCGCGTCTCGGGCGATTGCGGGAGCGCGACGAGCAGGGCGGCTTCGGCGGCCGAGAGCCGCTTCGGCTCCTTGCCGAAATAGGCAAAGCTCGCGGCGCGCACGCCTTCGAGATTGCCGCCGAAGGGGGCGAGCGTGAGATAGAGGTCGAGAATGCCGGCCTTGTCGAAGCGCCGCTCCAGTTCGACAGCGCGTACTGCCTGCCGGAGCTTGGCGGCGAGCGTGCGCTCCTCGCGCGGCTCCAGCAGGCGGGCGACCTGCATGGTGAGAGTCGAGCCGCCGGAGACGACGCGGCCATTCACCAGCATCTGGCTGGCGGCGCGCAGCATGCCCAGCGGGTCGATGCCGTGGTGGTTGTCGAAGCGCCTGTCCTCGAAGGCCTTGAGCATGGCGAGGTAGCGGGGGTCGACATCGCCGTTGGTGACCGGCAGCTTCCAGCGCCCGTCCGCGGTGAGGAAGGGGCGCAGCAGCTTGCCCTCGCGGTCGAGTACCACAGTCGAGCGGTCGGCCGCGGCGGAGAGGTCGAGCGGGGGGAGCGAGCGGGCGTAGAGGGTGAGGGCGGTGGCTGCCGCGATTATCGCGACGGCAAGAACACCGGCAGCGATCCTCAGTTTGCGGAAGCGGCCAGGGCACGGCGTCATGCTCGGGCTTGACCCGAGCATCTCCTGATCGAGATTCTCGGGTCTGCGCTGCGCTGCGCCCGAGAATGACGGGTGTTCTGGTCCGGGGCCGATCATCACCGCACCGCCGTGATCTCCACCGTCCCGAAGCCGGTACGGCCGAAGCGATCCGGCCGGTACATGTCCTCGATCACGGCGGCGGGGGAGACGTAGCGGCCGGGCGAGACCGCCCGCGCGATATAGGCGACGGTGTAGGCGAGCTTGTCGCTCTTCGCGCCCGAGCGCTCGAAGGCGGCGACGAAGCGGTCGTCGCGCGATTCGGTATGCACCGGCGAGACCTCCTGCTTCAGCCAATCCAGCCCAGCGACCGAGGCGCCCTCCGTCAGGTTGGCGTTCTCGATCTCAAGGCCCGCTGGGACCGGATCGACCAGCAGCAAACGGCCATAGCGCGGCGCGCCTTCCGAGACGGTCAGCGCCACCACATAGCGCTCGTTCTGGCGCAGGCGGGCGGGATCGGCGCGCTCGCCCTTCATCGTGTAGATCACGCGCTCCAGCCCGAAGCCCTGGTTCAGGGCCGGCTCCGGCGCGGTCGGGATGCCCGCCACGGTGATGACCGCCTGCGCACTGGCCGCGCCGGGATTGGCGATGGTCAGGGGCTTCCCCTCCAGTGCTTCGGCGGGAATCGTGCGGTAGAGGGCGCCCTTCCGAGCGGTGCCGTCGACCGTCAGCGTCATGCCCTCGGCGTCCTTGGCCATGGCCTGCGCCGCCAGCACCATCCACATCTGCTCCTGTGTCGACGTGTAGCTGTAGCGGGCGCTGTTGCGGGTGGCGTCGAGGATCGAGACGGCGCGGCTGATATCGGCGCGCTCGCCGTTGGATTCGGCGATCAGGGCGAGCACGCCGGCGCCGTCGCGCAGGCGGGAGCCGTAATCGGGCCGCGACAGGCCGTCATCACCAGCCTGCTGCAGCAGCCCGAGCGCGCTGCCGAACGCGGCGCGGCCGCGGCCACGATCACCCAGTGCGGAGAGCGCAGCGCCGATCTGGGCGCGGGCGAGTGGCGTCGCGAAATCGCCGAGCTTGTTGTCTGCGAGGTAGCGCAGATCGCCCATCACCGGCCGGCCGTTGCGGGCGAGCACATAGAGCGCATAGGCGATACCGGCAGCCTCTTCCTTGTTGATCTCGCTGGTGTTGACGACCTGGTTGCGCAGGCGGTCGAGCGCGAGGTTGAAGGCGATCTGCGGCACGGCGAACTGCTTCTCGCGGGCCCGCGTCAGGAAGTCGGTGACGAAGGCATCGAGCCAGAGATCGTCGCCGCCGACGCCCCAGAGACCGAAGGAGCCGTTGCCGCCCTGGCGGGCGAGTACGCGCTCGATCGCGTTGACGACGCGCTCGTCGGCCTTGTCGTCGAGCGCGAGCTGCTCCAGCGAGGCGAGCTGGTTGACGGCGAGCAGCGGCAGCGCGCGCGAGACGGTCTGCTCGGTACAGCCATAGGGGTAGCGGTCGAGCGCCTTGAGCAGAGCGGGCACGTCGAGCGAGCCGAAGGGCGAGACGCTCACCGAGACCTGTCCCGAATTCGGCACGAGATCGGCCAGCAGATCGGCGGAGACGGTGATCGCTCCGCCATTGCCGGGGATGGCCCGGACGATCCGGCGTGCGATCGTAGCAGTCGAGGGCTGCACCCGGACCGCGAGGTTCTGCACCGTGCCGATACCGTTCGGTCCGGAAACGCGCACGTCGAACTCGGCGCGGCCGAGTCCGGCGGCGGTGACGGGGATCGTCATCTGAGTCTTGGCGCCGGCGCCAAGCTGCATGGTGCGGCGGGTGGCGTCGGCCGCGACGAGCACCGGGCCCTTCACGTCGAGATCGACGGTATAGGCGCCGGCCGGCCCCTCGACATTGTCGACCTGGAGATGGAAGCGCGACTGGTCGCCGATGGCGAGGAAACGCGGCAGCGTCGCCTGCGCGACGATCTGGTCGCGCACGATCACATCGGCGCTGGCCTGGCCGGTGCGCCCGGCCGACCAGGCGACGCCCATGACGCGCACCGAGCCGTTGAAGGCCGGCATGTCGAAATCGATCTTCGCCGTGCCGTCCGGCCCGACCTTGACCACGCCGGAGTAACGCGCGAGCGGCTCCTGCGTCGGCTTCTCGCCTTCAAGCTGGGGAGCCCCGTCGCCGCCGGTGCGGATCGCGCCGCGCGTGCCCTGCATGCCGTCGATCAGATAGCCGTAGAGATCGCGCAGCTCATGGCCGAGCTGGCGCTGGCCGAAGAAGAATTTGCTGGGATCGGGGCTCTCATAGCGGGTCAGGTTGAGGATACCGATATCGACGGCTGCGAGTGTGACGTAGGCGTCCTCGCCCGGTTTCATACCGGTGACCTTGACCGGCAGCGACAGCGTCGAGAGCGGGCGCACCAGCTGCGGCGCGCCGAGATCAACAGCCAGCGTGCGCTGCTCCTTGCCGATCTGGAACCAGGAAAGGCCGATGGCGCGGCCGGGCAGGCGCTTGGCGGCGGCGTCCATGGGCCTGTGCGCGAGCACGACGAGATAGGCGCTGGCGCCCCATTCCGCCTTCACCGGGATCGAGGCGCTGGTGCCGCCCTCGGCGATGTCGATGGTGCGGATATCCGCGACCTTGTCGGTAATCACCGCGAGCGTCGCCTTGCCGGCGAAGCGCGGCGAGAGGCGAACCTGCAGGCTCTCGCCATCGGCGTAAGCGGCCTTGTCCAGCGCGACGTCAAGCACATCCGGCGTATCCGCCGTCTTGTCGCTCTCATAGCCGACGCTGAAGGAGACCGAGCTTTCGGCCGCTTCAACGCCGTCAGAGGTCACGTCGAGCCGGTAATTGCCCCATTCGACCGGCGCGGCGATCTTTGCGCCCGCGGCTTCCGCCACCGCGATCTCGCCATCGGCGACGCGGCGGGTGGTCTTCACGCCCTCATAGTTCCAGCGGCCGTCCTGGAAGAACCACTGATAGTTGCGGCGCACCTTCGACAGCACCCATTTGACGCCGGGCCGGGCGATGCGCTTGCCGTCGCCGGTCGCCATGATCACTTCGAAATTGGCGGTCTGGCCGTTGCCGAGGTCGCCGTCCCTGAAAAGCTTCTTGACGCCGATGGCGGCGCCCTTCGGCACGATCGGCAAGGTGACGGAGCGAGCGATGGCGCGCCCGCCGGGTTCGCCGACGCGCACGGTCATCTCGACCTCGAGCGGGCGGTTGGTGTCGGGCTGCTGGACCGGGTTGGTGATCACCGCCTTGCCGGCGGCGTCGGTCGTGGTGCTCTCCTCGAACTCGCTCTGGACGGGCTCGAAGGCCTCGTCGGTGAGGCCGACCTGATAGTCCTTGAAGCCGGGGATGGCGCTGGCGCCCGCGGCACGGATGGTCATCGAGCCGGTGACCTCGAGCTCGGAGCCAGGCGCGCCGTAGAGATAGCGGGCGGCGACGTCGAGCTCGGCCGGCTGGCCGGCCTGAAGCAGTGGCGCCTTTGGCGTTAGCGTCAGTTCCAGCCGCTCGGGCACATAGTCCTCGACGAGGAAGGAGGTCTCGCCGATCGCCTGCCCCTTCGGATCGGAATAGGCGAGGACCCGCCAGGTGCCGGTCGCGGCGCCGGAGACGAGCTGGATCGAATGGGCACGGCCGCCGGCACCCTGATCCTCCACCTGACGGCGGCGATACTCGACGCCATCAGGACGCTTGACGACGATGGTCAGCGGCAGACCCGTGACGGCGGCGCCCTTGGCGTCGCGCAGCAGGGAGGTGAGATAGACCGTCTCGCCCGAACGGTAGACGCCGCGCTCCGTGTAGAGATAGGCGTCGAGGCCGGCAGGCGCGACGCGCCCCTTCACCCCGCGATCGGAGAGGTCGAAGGCGGTCTGCTTCAGGTCGAGGAAGCCGTAATCCTCGGCGAGCGAGGCGGTGACGAGGCCGGGCGCATTGCCGCCCTGGCCCTTGGCAAGCCCTGCATCGAAGCGGGCATAGCCGTTCGCGTCGGTCTTCGCCGTGCCGAGCACCTCGTTGTTGCGCGCGATGAGGCGAAGTTCCGCATTGGCCACGGGCTTCGCATCGGCGAGCGAGCGTGCCAGCACATGCACGCCGTCCGGGCCGGTGAAGGAGGTCAGGCCGAGATCGGAGACGACGAACCATTGCGTCGCGCGGGTCGAGCCGTCGTCATAGGAATCGCTATCGTCACTGACGGGCGCGGAGGCCGGCCCGCCCGAAGGCTTGGCGAACATCACATAGACGCCGGGCTTGAGACTGCCGACAGCTTCCGTGACAGGGAAGGCGGTGATCACGTCCTGGTTCAATTCGGACTTCACGTCCATCGTGCCGGTCCAGACGCTCTGGCCCTTATCGCCCGAGATCTGCTTTCCCGACCATGAGCCGAGCTGACCGAGGAAGTCGTCGGAATGGACGGAGTTGATCAGGTTGCGGTCGCCGATCCGCATGACCTCGAGGTCGAGCTTGCCTGAATTGACCGAGACGACCGGGATGCCCTGCTGGCCGGTGCGCGGCAGCACGTAGTTCTTGCCGGTGAAGCGCACCGAGGGGGTACGGTCACGGACATAGATCTCGTAATCGGCCGATTTCAAAAGGGTCTCGTCGGGAATGGCCGAGGGCACGCCCTGGCGGATGACGACGCCATAGCGCTCGCCATGCTTGAGGCCGTCGACGCAGATCTGGCGATCCTCGGCGCTGACGGCGAAATCGCCTTTTCCGCCGGAGATGGCGACATAGGGCGCGAAGTCGACGCGTCCGCGTGCCAGCGCTTCCGAGAACTCGAAGCAGGCGCGCGGGGAGGCGGCGTCGGAATCGGTCTTGTTTGAGATCAGGCGGAAACCGCGCTTCTCGCGCAGGCTCTCATAGGAACTCTGCAGCGCAGGGTTGGCGGCAAGGTCGAGGCTGAGGCGATAGGTGGTCAGCGCCGGGCGCCAGAGCTCGTTCTTCTCGAAGGTCTGTGCGAGCACGCCGAGCGACGCCGCCTCGTCGCTGCGGGTGGTCGCTCGGCTGTAGGCGAGATAGGCAGCGGCGATGGCGCGCTCGCGCAGCTCCCAGCGCTCGCGATAGTCGCGCGGTTCGATGGCGTTGGCGGCGCGCGCCATCAGGCGCCAGCCGGCGGAACTGCCGGAATCCGCGACGATCGCGGCATTGGCCTGGGGCAGGGCGGAGCGGGCATCGCCGCGGGCGAGCGCGATCTCGCCGGCGCGGACGGCGTCAGTGGCGGAGCGGTTCCCGGCCGAGACCTCGCGCTTCAGCCGCTCCTCCAGCCGCTGGCCGTCGGAGAGCAGGTCGTTGCGGACATAGGCCTTCTGGGCGAAGGCGGGTGCGGCCGAGAAGGTCAGGCAGAGGGCGAGCGCGAGACGGGAAAGCAGGGTCATCGTCGTTCCTCTTCGTCGGCCGGTCCGCCAGGATCAGCGGCAAAGGCTTCAGGCCGATGACGGCGTGAGACGGGGCCGGCAGGCTATCACCGCCCGGCGCGCGTTCAAGTCATGCGAATGCAGGTCGCGCCGGCGGGGCGCAAACCGCCAAAACTTCCGACGGAGCTGCTTTGCCATGGTTGCGGCGCGGCGCGTTCTGACGCTCAATGCCGCCGCTCTGCCCCCGCCTTGAGGACGAGATGATGCCGCGCGCCTGCCAGACCCGCCTGCGAATCGGACGAGCCCGCGCCGCGGCGCTGGCGCTCGCGCTGGTGGCCGCGCCGCATGCAGGCGCTTGGGCGCAGGCGCCCGGCGCGCAGGCCCAGGCTGCGAATCCGCAGATGGCGGCGGCGCAGGCGAGCTTCGAGGCCCTGCCCGAGGCCGAGCGCAAGGCGATCCAGAGCGATTTGATCTGGGCTGGTCAGTTCAACGGCGCGGTCAGCGGCGCCTTTGGTCCCCTGACCTTCCGCGCGATCAACACCTTCAAGGGCGCGCGTGGGTTGGCCGACGGTATGCTCCTTCCCACCGAGCGGGTCGCCCTGGCGAGGACCGCGCAGGTCGCGCGCGACCTGGCCGGCTTCCGCACACTGGTCGACGAGAAAACCGGCGTTCAGATCGGCATCCCGACGAAGCTCCTGCCGAGGCGTGACGCGACGCCTTCCGGCGGCAGCCGCTGGCAGAGCGCCGACGAGAAGGTCACGCTCGACACTTCAGCCTCGCCGCCGGGCGAGGACCTCGCCGCGCTCTTCGAGAAGGCGACAGCCGTCAACCCGAACAGTCCCCGCAAGATCACCTACAAGCTGCTCCGGCCGGAGTTCTTCGTTGTGACGGGCGAGACGCCGACCGGGCGGTTCTATCGCCGGCTCGCGGCCGGGCCGCAGGGGCTGCGCGGCTTCTCGATCGGCTACGACAAGGCGGTCGCGCCGATGGTCGACAGGCTCGTCATCGCGATTGCGGCGAGCTTCGAGCCCTTCCCGACCGGGGCGGTCCCCGCCGCGCCTCCGTCGGTCGCCGGTGCGGCCAGCCCGCAGGCCGGGCTGCCCTCGCAGGCGGTGCCGGCCGCGCGCAGCAACGAACGTTATGGCGTCGCGATCGCGCTCAATGAGCGGATGGCCCTGAGTGTCGCGCCAGCGGTCGATGGCTGCCGCAGCCTGCGCGTCGGTAATCGCGCCGGCAAGCTGCGCCTGAAGGACGATGCGAGCGGGCTCGTCCTGCTCGATCTCGACGGCACGGGTGCTACGAAGCCACCCGGCCTGCGCGCAGAGGCGCCGCGTGCCGATGAGGCGCTGGTGCTCGTCGCCTATGGCAATGATGCCGGCAAAAGGGTTGCTCTGGCACTGCCGGGGCAAAGCGTGCTGGCGGCCGGCGGCAAGCCTGCGCTGCGGGCGCCCCTGCAGCCTGGACAGGCCGGCGCCCCCGCCTTCGACCGGCAGGGGCGTCTGGTCGGGATCGTCACCGACAACCCCTCCGACAAGGTCCTGATCGCCGGCATCGCGCCGCAGCGCAGCTACGCGCTGGCCGATGCCGCTGCCATCCAGGCGATGCTCGGCAAAGCCGGCGCTTCGCTATCGCCGGCTGCGGCGGGCACCGAGCTCAGCACCGGCGCGGTGGTCGAACGCGTCTCGGGCAGCGTTCTGCCCGTCATCTGCGGCCTGTAGCATCCGACTAAATCGCTGGTTGTCACCCGCCGCGCGATCGGCTCAGATAAGCCGTCGTACCAAGGGAGCCCCGTCGCGGACGAGGAGCGCCCGTATACTAAATCGATTTAGCGGAGGAGATGGGGAATGAGTGATTTCATCGACAGGCGAACTGTGCTCAAGGGCGCGGCCGCGGCGGGCGCTGCCAGCCTGATTGCGGCGCCAGCCATCGCGCAGGCGAAGTGGCCGGCCCGTCCGATTACGTTGATCTGCCCCTGGGGCGCCGGCGGCGGCACGGACGCAACCGCGCGTATCGTCGCCGCTATGCTGGAGAGGGGGCTGGGCCAGCCCGTCAACGTGGTGAACCGGACCGGCGGCTCGGGCGTGGTCGGCCATTCCGCCATCGCGACCGCCGCCCCCGACGGCTACACCATCGGCATGCTGACGGTCGAGATCAGCATGATGCACCATCAGGGACTGACCGATCTGACCCCTGCGAGCTATACGCCGCTCGCCCTGATGAACGAGGATCCGCCAGGCGTGCAGGTCAGCGCGTCGAGCCCACACAAGGACATCAAGGCGCTGGCTGAGGCGATCAAGGCCGCTCCTCCCGGCAAGCTCAAGGCTTCCGGCACGGGCCAGGGCGGCATCTGGCACCTCGCGCTGATCGGCTGGCTGGTGTCGATGGGACTGAAGCCTGACCATGTCGCCTGGGCGCCATCGAACGGTGCCGCGCCGGCGATGCAGGATCTCGCTGCCGGCGGCATCGACATCGTCACCTGCTCCGTGCCGGAAGCCCGCGCCATGCTCGACGCCGGCAAGGCCAAGTCGCTGGCGATCATGGCTAAGGAGCGCAACCCGCAGTTCAAGGATGTGCCGACGCTGAACGAGACACTGGGCGTCAACTATTCCGTTGGCGCCTGGCGCGGCATCGCCGGGCCGAAGGGCTTGCCCGAGAACGTTCAGAAAACCCTCATCGCCGAGCTCCAGAAGGCCTATGAATCGAAGGAATTCCAGGACTTCATGAATGCGCGCGGCTTCGGCATGACCTTTGCCGACCAGGCTGGCTTCACCAAGTTCATGGCCGATGGCGACAAGGCGATGGGTACCGCCATGGCCGCCGCGGGCCTCGCCAAGAAGGCGAGCTGAACCGACGCAGCCAAAGCGCGACGGGCGGCCCGGCCGTCCGTCGCAATGCCTTTCAGGCCTGCGTTCCGCGTTGCGGGCAGGCCGCTCGGACAAGGTCGAACCGATGCGTTTCAACGACACCATCGTCGGCGCCACGTTCATCGTGCTGGCCGCGATCATGATCGCGCTGACATTTTCCTTCCCGGCATTTCCGGGCCAGAATTACGGCCCGAGCCTGTTCCCGCGCATCCTCGGCACCGGCATCATCCTGTGCTCACTGCTGCTGATCCTGCGCGAACGGCGTCTGCCTGCGGCGGTGCCATGGCTCGTCCTCGCCGATTGGGTCAGGCAGCCGCGCCACATCGCTTCCTTCGCGCTGATGCTGGCTGCGATGCTGTTCTATCTCCTCGCGTCAGAGGCGCTCGGCTTCATTCCCTGCGCCTTCCTGATCCAGCTCGTGCTGTTCCTGTGGTTCGGCGTCCGCCCGCTGACGGCGCTGATCGTGGCCGCGGCGATGACGGCGCTCGTCCAGTGGTTCTTCGGCAGCATGATGCTCGTGCCCCTGCCGCGCGGCATCCTCGACAGCGTGCTCTGAGGAGTTGGCGATGCAAGCGATCACGACTGCCTTCGGGCTCGTCTTCGACATCCAGGTCCTGGGCGTCATCCTCGCTTCCGCGATGTTCGGCATGTTCGTCGGCGCCATGCCGGGCCTGACGGCGACGATGGCGACCGCGCTGCTCGTGCCCGTCACATTCTTCATGGCTCCGGTGCCGGCGCTCGGCGCCATCGTCACCGCGACGGCCATGGCGATCTTCGCCGGCGACATTCCAGCCGCCATGCTGCGCATGCCGGGGACGCCGGCCTCGGCCGCCTATGCGGATGAAAGCTACGAGATGACCAAGAAGGGTCAGCTCGACCTCTGCATGGGCGTCAACCTCGTCTTTTCGGTCCTTGGCGGCATCTTCGGCGTTATCGTGTTGATCCTGCTGGCGCCGGTTCTGGCCGAGGTGGCGATCAACTTCTCGTCCTTCGAGTATTTCTGGCTGGCCTGTCTCGGATTGACCTGCGCCGTCTTCATCGGCACGGGCGATCCGGTGAAGGGGCTTCTGTCGCTGTTCGTCGGCCTCGCCATCGGCTGCATCGGCATCGACCCTGCGGCCGGCCAGCCGCGTTTCACCTTCGGCAATGTCGATCTGCTCTCCGGCATCAACTTCATTCCGACGCTGATCGGTATGTTCGCCGTGTCCGAGCTCCTGCGCGGTGCGGTCTCGATGGAGGCCGGCGCGACGATGGTCAAGCAGCAGGTCGGCAACATGCTGGCCGGCGTCGGGGCCGTCTGGCGGAAATACTGGAGGAACTTCTTCCGCGGCTCGATCCTCGGTACCGTCATCGGCGCGCTGCCTGGCGCCGGCGCGGACATCGCGGCCTGGGTTTCCTACGCCGTCTCGAAGAAGCTCTCGAAGGAGCCGGAGAAATTCGGCACCGGCCATATCGAGGGCATCGTCGATTCGACCTCGGCCAACAATTCCGCGCTCGGCGGTGCCTGGATACCGGCACTCGTCTTCGGCATCCCGGGCGATTCGATCACCGCTATCGTCATCGGCGTGCTCTACATGAAGGGCATGAATCCCGGTCCCAGCGTCTTTCTGCAGACGCCGGAACTGATCTATGCCGTCTTCATCATCTTCATCCTCGCCAACATCCTGATGTTCCCGCTTGGCTGGGCGGCGATCAAGTCGGCAAAGCAGATCCTCCGGGTGCCGCGCAACATCCTGCTGCCTATCATCCTGATCTTCTGCATGGTCGGCTCCTTCGCCATGACCAATTCGCTCTACGGCGTCGTCCTGATGGTGGTGATGGGGGTCTTCGGCTGGCTTCTGGAAGAGCACGGCGTGCCGGTCGCGCCGCTGATCCTCGGCCTCGTGCTCGGCGAGATGCTCGAGCAGAACTTCATGACCTCGATGATCAAGTCGGACGGTTCGTTCCTGGTGTTCTTCGAACGGCCGATCGCCGGCGTTCTGGGCGTCAGCACGCTCGTCATCTGGGGCTTGATGGTCTGGCGGCTACTGCCCTTCGGGCGCCGTCCCGCGGGGGCGCTGGCTGGGGACACGGCGGCGCCCTGAAGCGGCGCCGACCCCTCACTTCTTCAAGAACGCGGCGAAGGCCGCCATCGCCTCCGGCGAGCGCAGGCGTTCGCCGAAATGGCGGGCCTCCGTCGCGATGGTCTCGGCCACGGCCTGCGCCGAGCCGCGCTTCAGCAGCATCTTGGTGAGCGCGAGCGATTCCGGCGGCAGAGCCGCCAGTGCCTTGGCTTTGGCAAGACCGGCTTCCAGCGCCGTGCCGTCCTCGACCAAGGCATTCACGAGACCAGCTTCGGCGGCCGCCTCCGCATTGAAGGCCTCGCCCAGCATCAGCAATTCGGCCGCCTTCTTGGAGCCGGCGACGAGCGGCAGCAGGTAGCTCGATCCGCCCTCGGGGGAGAGGCCGAGCGTGACGAAGGGCAGGCGGAAGGTCGCGGAGCGGGCGGCGAAGGCGAGGTCGCAATGCAGCAGCATCGTCGTGCCGATGCCGACGGCGAAACCTTCCACGGCCGCGACGATCGGCTTCCGGGCTGTCGAGATCACCTCGAGGAAGTCGATGGCGATGCGCGGGCCTTCGCCTGAGGCGGCGGCGATGGCGAAATCCTTGATGTCGTTGCCGCTGGTGAAGCAGCCGCCGGCGCCCGTCAGCAGGATGGCGCGGATAGAGGCGTCGGCCTCGGCGGCGCCGATCGCCGCGATCAGCCCGGCATAGCTCGCCCGATCCAGCGCATTCTTGCGGTCGGGCCGGTTCATGGTGACCTGCACCACGCCGGCCGCGACGGTTTCGCTCAGCACTTCGCTCATCGGTCCGCTCCTGATTGCCCAGCCCGGATGACATGGCCCTTCGGACAGGGTCAAGCGAGGCCGGATGCGTCTTTCGTCGTCGCCCTGTGCTTGACATCGCGCGGTCCCGATTCTCCCTTGCCCGCCAGACGCCTTCGCTGCCTTGGTTTGCGAGTCGGGCGCGGGACAGGAATTGCGGAGAGCGTCGATGACGAAGGTTCAGCTTGAGATGTGCGGCCCGGTCGCGCTCGCCACCATCGACAATCCACCGGTCAATGCGCTTGGCGCCGCGGTGCGCGAAGGGCTCGCGAGCGCAATCCAGCAGGCGAACGCCGACGCTTCGGTGGTCGCGATCGTGATCGCCTCCGCCGGCAAGGCCTTCATCGCCGGTGCCGACATCAGCGAGTTCGGCAAGCCGCCCGCGCCGCCCCTGCTGCCGGACCTGCTCGACGCGATCGAGGCCTCGGCCAAGCCGGTCGTCGCGGCGATCCAGGGCATCGCGCTCGGCGGCGGGCTCGAGGTCGCGCTCGCCTGCCATGGCCGCGTCGCGCTGCCCGCTGCCAAGCTCGGCATGCCCGAGATCAAGCTCGGCCTCATCCCCGGCGCCGGCGGCACGCAACGCCTGCCGCGGCTGATCGGCGCGTCGAAGGCCTTCCCGATCATGCTCTCCGGGGAGCCGATCTCGGCAGGGCAGGGGCTCGAATACGGACTGCTCGACGAGGTCGTCTCCAGCGATGTCGTCAAGGCGGCGATCAGGCTGGCCGAGGGGCTCGCCGCCGAAGGGCGCCGTCCAGTCACGAGCGCGGATGACGACAGGCTGACCGAGGCGGATCGCGAAGCTTTCGAGGCGCTTGCCAAGGACGCGCTGAAGAAGGCCGACGGCATGCCGAACGTGCCGGCGCTGGTCGAGGCGGTCCGCAGCGCCTTCACCATGCCCTTCGCGGAAGGCCTGGCCGTCGAGCGCAAGCTGTTCCTGTCGCTGATCGCCGACGAGCGCTCCAAGGCGCTGCGCCATGTCTTCTTCGCCGAACGCGAGGTCGCGAAGGTGCCGGGCATCGGGCCGGAGGTGAAGCCTCGGGAGATCGCCAGCGCCGCCGTGATCGGGGCGGGAACGATGGGCGGCGGCATCGCCATGTGCTTCGCCAATGCCGGCATCCCGGTGACGCTGATCGAGACGGCGCAGGCGGCGCTCGACAACGGCATCAACCGTATCGGCGCGATCTACGACATCTCGGTTTCGCGGGGGTCGCTGACGCCGGAGGCGAAGGCCCGGCGCATGGCACTGATCAGGCCGGCCGTCGGGCTCGCTGCGGCTGCCGGCGCCGATATCGTCATCGAGGCCGCTTTCGAAGAGATGGGCGTCAAGCAGCAGATCTTCGGCGAGCTCGACAAGGTCGCCAAGCCCGGCGCGATCCTGGCCAGCAACACCTCCTATCTCGACGTGCCCACCATCGCGGCGGCGACGAAGCGGCCACAGGACGTGATCGGCATGCATTTCTTCAGCCCGGCCAACGTCATGAAGCTGCTCGAAGTCGTCCGGCCGAAGGGCGCGGCCGACGATGCGATCGCCACCGCCGTCGCGCTCGGCCGAAAGCTCGGCAAGGTGCCGGTCGTGGTCGGCAACGGTTTCGGCTTCGTCGGCAACCGCATGCTGGAGCAGCGCACGCGCGCCGCCGAGCGGCTGCTGATCGCGGGCGCCCTGCCGCATGAGGTCGATGCCGCACTGGTCGGTTTCGGCTTCAAGATGGGGCCCTTCGCCATGGCCGATCTTGCCGGCAATGACATCGGCTGGCGCTCGCGCAAGGCGCGCGGTCTGAAGGCGCCCGTCGCGGATGCGATCTGCGAGGCCGGCTGGTTCGGCCAGAAGACCGGGCGCGGGTATTACCTCTATCCGCAGGGGGCGCGCAGCGGCCAGCGCTGCCCCGAGGTCGAGGCGCTGATCGCCCGCATCTCGGCCGAGCAGGGCGTGACACGGCGCAGTTTCACCCAGGAGGAGATCCTGGCGCGTCTGCTCGACCCGATGGTGAACGAGGGGGCGCGCATTCTGGAAGCGGGCATCGCGGCGCGGCCGGGCGACATCGATGTGGTCTGGATCAACGGCTACAACTGGCCGGCCTGGCGGGGCGGTCCGATGTACTGGGCCGATACGGTGGGGCTCGACGTCATCGCGAAGCGGCTGGAAGCACAGGCCGCCGAGACCGGCGACAAGGCGCTGGAGCCGGCGCCGCTGCTGAAGCGCCTAGCCGCCGAGGGCAAGGGTTTCGCGAGCCTGAAGGGCTGAGTCGGATTGAGGCTCGTCATGCTCGGGCTTGACCCGAGCATCTCTCTCACGAGAGGCTCCGGAGCCTCCTCGGCCTGAGATTCTCGGGTCTGTGCTTGCGCTCCGCCCGAGAATGACGGCTCGCGGAAAGCGGGCTAGGGTCGCGGCCGTTTGCGTCATCTCAGGAGAGGCGATTGGCTTCGGGATTGTTTGCGCTGCTCGACGACGTCGCCGGCATAGCCAAGGTTGCGGCGGCGTCGGTCGACGATGTCGTGGCCCAGGCCGGCAAGGCGGGGGTCAAGGCGGCGGGCGTCGTCATCGACGATGCGGCGGTGACGCCCCGCTATGCCGTGGGCTTCGCCGCCTCGCGCGAATTGCCGATCATCTGGCGGATCGCGCTGGGCTCGCTGCGCAACAAGCTCATCTTCCTGCTGCCGGGCGCGCTCCTGCTCGCGCTGATCGCGCCCTGGGCGATCACGCCGCTCTTGATGGCAGGCGGCGCCTTTCTTTGCTTCGAGGGCGCCGAGAAGGTGCTGGAGCTGGTGCTGCCGCATGGCGCGCATGGCACCGCGAAGGCGGGCGAGACGGCGGGAGACCCCGCGGCCCTCGAACAGCAGAAGGTCGCCGGTGCGATCAAGACCGACTTCATCCTCTCGGCGGAGATCATGGCGATCACGCTCGCCGGCGTCTCCGACCAGTCGTTCTGGATGAAGGCGGCGGTGCTCGCCATCGTCGGCATCGGCATCACCGTTGCGGTCTATGGCGTCGTCGCGCTGATCGTGAAGGCGGATGATGTCGGTGTTGCGCTTGCCGCCAACCAGCGCCCCGCCACGAGTCTGCTGGGCCTCAGGCGGCCGAAGCCGGGTGAAGCGAGCAGGCTCGACCGTGCGCTGCGCTGGCTGACGCGGCCGCTCGGGCGCGGCCTCGTGCGCGGCATGCCCACTTTCCTCAACCTGCTCGGCGCAGTCGGTACGGCGGCGATGCTCTGGGTCGGCGGCGGCATCATCATCCACGGGCTGGAGGGCTACGGCCTCTCGGGCCTCGGCCGCGGCGTCCATGACCTTGCCGTGGCGGCCGGCCGCGCCTTGCCGACCGCGGTCGCCGGTGCCGGGGAGTGGCTGGCCGGGGTGGTGCTGTCGGCGGTCTTCGGGCTCATCGTCGGCGGCATCGCGATCGTCGCGATGCATTGGCTCGTCGAGCCGGTGCTGAAACTGTTCAGAAAGGGTGCGGGCAGGCCTGCACCCGATGCCAGGCGCGAATCGTAGCGGGATTTCGCCGTCATGCTCGCGCTCGCCGCGAGCATCCACGTCTTGAACACCGCCCTCGCCGGAGGAAGGCGTGGATGGTGGGGACAAGCCCGACCATGACGGGCGGTTGACCCAGCCTCAATCCAGCCAGCTGGTGAAACTCTCGACCGGCTCGCGCTCCGGCACGAGGCGGTTGGCCGGCGCATCCGCATCGGCCTTGCCGATGGCGATGCCGCAGACCACGACTTCGTCCTCGGGGATGGCCAGCTCGCGCCGCACGATCGGATGGAACTGCGCGAAGATCGCCTGGGGGCAGGAATCGAGGCCGTGGCCCTGCGCGGCGATCAGCAGGTTCTGGATGAACATGCCGAGATCGAGCCAGGAGCCGATTTCGAGATCGCGGTCGATCGTCAGCATCAGCGCGACCGGCGCATCGAAGAAGCGCAGGTTTGCCGCGGTCTGCCGCTTCATGCCTTCGCTATCGCCCTTCGCCACGCCGAGCAGGCCGTAGAGATCCCAGCCGACCTTGCGGCGTCGCGAGAGATAGGGCTCGCGGAAGCGTTCGGGATAGTAGCGGTACTCCTCGACGCCGGGGCGCTCGCCGGTTTCGAGCGCTGCGAGCAGCGCTGCTTCGAGGCTTGCCCGGGACTGCGGGCCGATCACCCTGAGCTTCCAGGGCTGCATGTTGGTGCCGGAAGGGGCCTGTGCCGCCAGATCGATCAGGCGGCGGACGAGATCGGGCTCGACCGGATCGGGCAGGAAGGCGCGAACGGCCCGGCGCGAGCGGATGGCGTGCTCGACGGCTTCGATAGGTGTCATCGCCGCGATCATGCTCCGCGTCTCCGGGCTGCTTGCTCCACCGCGTTGTGACAGAGCCGCCGGCCGTGCGCCAGAGACCGCTAGTCGTCGCTCAGGCCGGCAGGATGCGCCCGCGGTTGAGGATGTTGCCGGGGTCCAGCGTCCGCTTCAGCGATGTCATCAGGGCGAGTTCGGCATCCGAGCGGCTCATGCCGAGATAGGGCCGCTTCAGCACGCCGACGCCATGCTCGGCCGAGATGCTGCCCTGCTTCTCCCGGACCAGTGTGTAGACGATGTCGGCAAAGCCGGAGAGATCCCCAGTCTCGTCGTGGATCGAGAGATGCAGGTTGCTGTCGGCGAGATGGCCGAAGACGATCGGGAAGGCCGTGCCGCTACGCGCCTTGACTCGCTGGCGCAGCAAGGCGACCGCATCCGCCATGGCGCCCAGGGGAATGCTGACGTCGAAATGGATGCCGGGCGGCAGGTCGCGGTAGAACTCGTAATTCGCCTCGCGATAGGCCCAGAAGCGCTGCCGGTCCCGGCCCGACTGGGCGATCAGCACATCGTCCAGCAGGCCTTCTTCCGCCAGTTCGGCGAGCGCTTCCGCAAAGCTCTCCTCGCCCGTGCTATCCGAGCCCATCGCCGCCTCGACGACGAGCGTGACCTCGGTCTCCCCGGCGAAGGGAGCGGGCAGGCCGCCCTTTTCGATCGCGGCCTTCATGTATTCGGACCACATCGCCTCGAAGGCGAGCAGGCCGCCGCCGAGCCGCGCTTCGAGACGGTTGAGCGCCGCGAGAGCTTGGGCGACGCTGCCGGCGGCGCAAAGCGCCGTCTGCGTGCCGGTCACCGCTGGCTGGAGCGCCAGCAGCACACGGGTGACGACGCCGAGCGTGCCTTCGCTGCCGATGAAAAGCTGCGTCCAGTCGTAGCCGGCATTGTTCTTCACCACCTTCTTGAGATGGCCCACGATGCGGCCGTCGGCCATCACCGCTTCGAGGCCGAGCACGCTGCGCCGGGTCATGCCGTAGCGCAGCACCTGCACGCCGCCAGCATTGGTCGCGACATTGCCGCCGATCGTGCAGGTCCCGCGCGCGCCGAGATCGACGCCGTAGAGGAAGCCGGCCGCCGCAGCCTTCTCCTGCACGACCGCGAGCGGCGTGCCGGCGAGCACGGTCATCGTCCGCGTCACCGGGTCGACTTCTTCGACGCCGTTCATGCGTTCGAGCGAGAGGGCGACCTCGCCTGCCTGCGGCGTGGCGCCGCCGGCGAGCCCGGTCATGCCGCCCTGGACGACGACGGGCAGCGAGAAGCGCGAGCAGATCGCCAGCACCGCGGCGACCTCCTCTGTCGTCCGCGGCGTGACGAGCACGGCCGGCAGGCCCTCCGGCGTATCGGAGGCGTCCTTGCGATTGCGAGCGGGGATCGCCTCGCTGCTGCGCAGGCCACTGGGGCCGACCACCTCCGCCAGCGCCGCGAGCGCGTCGTCGGGAAAGGTCATGGCAGGCTCCGTAGGCTCGTCAGTCGGCTTTGCGCGCCGCGAGGAAGGCGGCGTGTTCCTTGACCAGATCGCCCGCCAGCGCCTTGGCGATCAGGGCGCGGGTGTTGGACAGGCCGTAGATCGCCGCGAAGGAGCCGAAGCGCGGGCCCTGATCCTCGCCGAACATCACCTGGTAGATCGCCTTCCACCAATCGCCGGAAACACCGGGACGCTCCGGCGTCGCGTTCTTGGCGGTGAGGTTCTGGTAGCGCGGGATGGCGCGGGCGATGTCGAGCGCCGTGTCCTGCACCATTTCGGGCGTAGCGTCCGCGGGCAGGGCGGCGATCGCCGCGTCGAGCTTCGTGAAGGCATCGCGCTCGACCTCGTCGGCCGGGCGGTAGCTCTTCGCCGGCTTCACGAAATCGCGGAAATAGGCGATCGCATAGCCGACCAGCGCGTCGAGGCGCGGATGGGTCTGCGGCGACATGCCCGGCGCATAGCGCTGGAGGAAGCCCCAGAGCACGGCCTTGTCCTCGGAATTCGCGACGGCGACGAGGTTCATCAGCAGGCCGAAGGTGACCTGCGTCCTCACCGCGTTCTCGCCCTCGCCGGCAGCAATCACCTCCGGTGCAGGCGGATCGCCGGCATGGATGTGCCAGACCGGGTTGCCGAGACGGTTCTTCCAGTCCTGCCGCTCATAGCCGTTGAGGAACTGGAGATATTCGTCGACGGCGCGTGGGATGACGTCGAAATGGAGCTTCTTGGCCTCGCGCGGGCGCTGGAACATGTAGAGCGCCAGGCTCTCCGGTGGCCCGTAGGTCAGCCATTCCTCGATGGTCAGGCCGTTGCCCTTCGACTTCGAGATCTTCTGGCCGAGATCGTCGAGGAAGAGCTCGTAGTTGAAGCCCTCCGGCGGCGTGCCGTCGAGCGCGCGGGCGATCTGGGAGGAGACCTTGACCGAGTCGATCAGGTCCTTGCCGGCCATCTCGTAGTCGACGCCGAGCGCGACCCAGCGCATCGCCCAGTCCGGCTTCCACTGCAGCTTCACATGGCCGCCGGTGACGGGGGTGACGAAGCGCTCCTTCGTCTCGGGATCGGCCCAGACGATGGTGCCGGCCTCGACATCGATCTCGTCGATCGGCACCTGCATGACGACGCGCGTCTTCGGGTGGATCGGCAGGAAGGGCGAATAGGTCGCGGCCCGCTCCTCGCGCAGCGTCGGCAGCATGATCTTCATCACCGCATCATAGCGGGCCAGCATCATGAGCAGCGTCGCGTCGAACTCGCCGGCACGGTACGCGTCGGTCGAGGACTTGAACTCGTAGTCGAAGCCGAAGCTGTCGAGGAAGGCGCGCAGCCGCGCATTGTTGTGGCGGCCGAACGAGTCGTGCGTGCCGAACGGGTCCGGCACCTCGGTCAGCGGCTTGCCGAGATTGGCGGCGAGCAGCTCCTTGTTCGGCACGTTGTCCGGCACCTTGCGCAGGCCGTCCATGTCGTCCGAGAAGGCGATCAGCCGCGTCGGGATGGTGTTGCCGGTGAGCACGCGGAAGGCGTGGCGCACCATCGAGGTGCGCGCGACCTCGCCGAAGGTGCCGATATGCGGCAGGCCCGAGGGGCCGTAACCGGTCTCGAAGATCACCGATTTCTTGCCGGATTTCTCGATGCGGGCCACGAGCTTGCGCGCCTCCTCGAACGGCCAGGAGGCCGAACGCTGGGCGGCGTCAACGAGGGCTGCGTCGAAGGCGGGCATGAGCGGCGGTGTCCTCTCCTGAACGGGAAAGCCATATCGCAAAAGCGAAAGAGGGGCTTTCGCAGATTGCCAAGGGCGCCGTCAATGCGCGAACACGGTTGAAATGCGGCAAACGAGGGTGCGGCCCCTCGCCGAAGCGGCTTGCCGGCTTGCCACGCCGGTATAGGGTCGCCCCTGCCTTATTCGCTTTAGACCATGCCTTGAAAGGATGCCGCCTTGGACCGCGACCTGCTCGAAAAGCTGACCGCGTGGCGACGACATCTCCACGCCAATCCGGAGTTGTCGTTGCAGGAGGCGCAGACCAGCGCCTTCGTGCAGGAGAAGCTGAAGGAGCTCGGCATTCCCTTCGCCGCCAATGTCGGCGGCCACGGCGTCGTCGCGACGCTGTCGCGCGGCTCCTCGGAGCGCTCTGTCGGCCTGCGCGCCGACATGGATGCGCTGCCGATCCAGGAGGTGAACGACCTCCCCTACAAATCCGGCAAGACCAACGTCATGCATGCCTGCGGCCATGACGGCCACACGGTCTCGCTGCTCGGCGCGGCGGCGCTGCTCAAGAACGACGAGAGCTGGAGCGGCACGGTGCAGTTCCTGTTCCAGCCGGCCGAGGAAGGCTATGGCGGCGCCAAGGCGATGATCCAGGACGGCGTGTTCGAACGCTTCCCGATGGAGCGCGTCTTCGGCCTGCACAACTGGCCGGGGCTGGAAGCCGGCACCGTCGCCGTGCATCGCGGCCCGGTGATGGCCGAGCCCGGCAAGTTCAAGATCACCTTGTCTGGCACCGCCGGTCATGCCGCCAAGCCCGAGCTGACGCATGATCCGATCACGGCGATGGGCCATCTGATCGTGGCGCTGCAGACCATCGTTTCGCGCAATGTCAGCCCGATGGACAACGCCGTCGTCACGATCGGCCAGATCCATGGCGGGCTCGCCTCGAACCAGATCCCGACCCATGTCTGGATCGAGGGCACCTATCGCGTCTTCACGGTTCCGGTGCGCGAGCGCGTCGTGCAGCGCATCCGCGACATCGCCAACAACATCGCCGCGACCTTCGAGATGAAGGCCGATGTCGATTTCTCGCTCGGCGGGCTGGCGACGATCAATACGCCTGATGAGGAGGACATGGCGGCAAATGCCGGCAAGGCCGCCGGGCTGGAGGTCCGCCGCGACATCTCCGCCAGCACCACCTCCGAGGATTTCTGCTACTTCCTGCAGGATCGGCCCGGCGCCTATGTCTGGATCGGCAACGGCCCTGCCGTGGACGGCGGCGAGCTGCACAATGACCGTTACGACTTCAACGACGCGATCCTGCCCGCGACCTCGGGCTGGCTCGCCGCGGTGGCGAAGCAGGCGCTGGCCAGCAACGCGCCGTAACAGCCGTTTCGTCCATCTGAGCCCTTATGCTGAGGAGCGCGCCCGAGGCGCGCGTCTTGAAGGGTGATCCAGATGGTTCCGGAACCTCCAGAAGCATCCTTCGAGACGCCATTCCCTGGGGAATGGCTCCTCAGGATGAGGGCTTGGGGGATCGGAGTTCAGTACGGGCTGACCGGGAAGAAGCGCAGATAGAGGCGGGCATAGGTCCCGTCATCCCACAGGCCCTGCAGCGCGTAGTCGATCGCGCGCTTCAGGGCGGGATCGTCCTTGCGCAGCAGGAAGGCGACGCCTTCGCCAAAATAGCGGCTCTCCAGATAAGGCCCGCCCGAGAAGGCGAACTCCCCGCTGCTGCCGGCGAGAGACAGCGACAGTGCCACGCCATCGGCGAAGACATATTCCGCCTCGCCGCTGCGCAAGGCGGCGATGGCCGCGCCGAGATCGGCACTCTCGCGCCGTTGCACGAACGGCATCAGCCTTTCGAGGAAGGCCTGGTGCGCGGAGTTGGCGACCACGGCGACGCGGCGGCCCTGCAGGCCGGCACTGTCGAGTGTCGAACGCGCATTGCCGCGCGTGGTGGCGAACCGGGCGGGGGCGCGAAAATAGAGATGGCTCGCGGCGAAGCGCTGCCGCAGCGCCGGCGTCAGGTTCATCGCGGCTGCCAGCACGTCGCCACGTCCCTCGGCCAGCGAATCCGGCAAGGTGTCGAAACGGCGCGGCTGGATCGTGCAGGTCCAGGCGAGCCTGTCGCAGACGGCGCGGGCGAGCTCGACCGAGAAACCGGTCAGCGCCCCGTCCGGCCCGGCGAAATGGAAGGGCGGGTAGTCGTCGTCGGTGAGGAAGCGCACCACGCGCGGCGGGCCGGGTTCCGGCCGGTCGAGCCGGATGCGCGGGTCCCAGAGATTGGGGATCGCGATGCGCGGCGGCTCCTGAGCCATGGCGGTCGCGGCCAGCAGGATCGAGACGGCGAGGGCGGTCAGCGCACGAAGCATCACGCGCATCTGGCGCCGGATGGGGCGGCGGATCAAGGGGAGAGGCCGCGTCATGCTCGGGCTTGACCCGAGCAGCTCCTAAGCCAGCGCCTTCCCGTCCTGCGATCCCCGTGTCGAAGCTTTGCTTCGCCCGGGAATGACGGAGCGACCTTAGCCGACGCTTGCCGCCGTCGCCTTCGCGCCCTTGTCGAGGAGCGAGGCGAGGTGAGCAGTCACCGGCTTCGTAAACCGCGTGTCACTCGGCAGGTCGGTTCCGAAGATGGCCTCGATGCCGGTGAGCGCCGCGACCAGCGCCTTGGCATCCCGCCCGGCTGCCTCGGCGCGGCGCTTCAGCTCGGCCGCCAGCGGATCGCGGACGTCGATGGCGCCGCCCTTCTCGTCGGTGCCGGTGACGTAGCGCATCCAGGCGGCCACCCCGAGCGCGAGATGGTCGATTCCGCCGCCGGCCTTCAGGCGTTCGCGGATGGTGCCGAGCAGGCGTTGCGGCAGCTTCTGCGAGCCGTCCATGGCGATCTGCCAGGTGCGGTGGCGGATCGCCGGGTTCTGGAAGCGGGCGAGCAGGGCCTTGGCATAATCCGCGAGCACGACGCCCTGCGGCGCCGGCACGGTCGGCATGATCTCGGCCCAGAGGCCTTCGAGGAAGCGGGCGAGGACCGGGTCGCCGCTGGCCTCGGCAACGGTCTCGTGGCCGGCGAGATAGCCGAGATAGGCGAGCGAGGAATGCGCGCCGTTCAGCATCCTGAGCTTCATGAACTCGAAGGGCGCGACTTCCGAGACCATCTGCGCGCCGACCTCGTGCCAATCTGGCCGGCCATCTGCAAAGACATCCTCGATCGCCCATTGCCGGAAGGGCTCGCCGATGACCGGGGCGGCATCGTCCAGCCCGATCAGCTTGGCGACCTCGGCGATGTCAGCATCCGTCGTCGCCGGCACGATACGGTCGACCATCGTTGCCGGGAAGGCGCCGTTGGCCTCGATCCAGGCGGCGAGCTCGTCATCCTGCAGCGCGGCGAAGTCGCGGACGAGGCCGCGCAGCACATGGCCGTTGGAGGGAAGATTGTCGCAGCAGAGCGCGGTGAACGGTCCGCGGCCTTCGGCCCGGCGGACCCGCAGGCCGGCCACGAGGATGCCGACGGCGGAGCGCGGCGCGTCGGGGTTTTCGAGATCGTGCAGAATGTCGGGATGATCCGCCTTGAGGCGGCCGGTCGCCGGGTCGTGGCAATAGCCCTTCTCCGTCACCGTCAGCGAGACGATGCGGGTTTCGGGCGCGGCCAGCCGCGCGATCAGGGCGGAAGGGCTCTCCGGCGCGACCAGCACATCGAGTACCGAGCCGATGATGCGCAGCTCCGGTCCGGTCGGGGCGAGCTTGAGGAGGGTATAGAGCCCGTCCTGCGGCTTCAGCCGGTCGCGCTGGTCGGGGCGCTGGAGGCTGGCGCCGATGATGCCCCACGCGCCGAAGCGCTTCTCGAGCGCATCCTCGGTATACTCGGCAAGATGGCCGCGGGCGAAGGCGCCGAGCCCGAGATGGACGATGCCGGGCTTGAGGGCCGTGCGGTCATAGGCGGGGCGGCGGATGGAAGCCGGCAGGCCGGCAAGGGTCGAAGCGGAGAGACGGGTCACAGCTTGTAGGCCTCCTTGGCGAGGCGATAGGCGAGATCATGGGCGACTTCAGCCGCCTCGTCCTCTTCCAGCCGGTGCTCGGCGACGAGCTTGGCGAGATAGGCGCAGTCGATGCGGCGCGCGACATCGTGCCGGGCCGGGATCGAGAGATAGGCGCGGGTGTCGTCGTTGAAGCCGACGGTGTTGTAGAAACCGGCCGTCTCGGTCGTCAGCTCGCGGAAGCGCAGCATGGCTTCGGGCGCATCGAGGAACCACCAGCCCGGTCCGAGCTTCAGCGCCGGGTAATGCCCGGCGAGCGGCGCGAGCTCGCGCGAATATGCGGTCTCGTCCAGCGTGAAGGCGATGACGGTGAGATTGCGCTCGTTGCCGACGGCGTCGAGCAGGGGCTTCAGCGCTTCAACGTAATTGGTCTCGGTCGGGATATCGCAGCCCATGTCGCGGCCGAAATGCGCGAACAGTGCCGCGTTGTGGTTGCGATGGGAGCCCGGATGGATCTGGAGGACGAGCCTGTCGTCCAGGCTCATCTTCGCCATTTCGGTCAGCATCTGGCCGCGGAAGAGGTCGGCGTCCTTGGCCGAAACCTTGCCCTTCAGGATCTTGGCGTAGAGCTTCTCGGCATCGGCATCCGAGAGATTGGCGGTACGGGCCGTGGCATGGCCATGGTCGGAGGAGGTGGCGCCGCGTTCCTTGAAATAGGCGCGCCGTTTGCGATGGGCGGCGAGATAGCCGGTCCAGCTGCCGATATCCTCGCCGGTCAGCTCACCGAACTTCTCGAGGTTGTCGGCGAAGCCCTCGAATTCCGGATCGACCACGCTGTCGGGCCGATAGGCGGTGACGACCTTGCCGCCCCAACCGGACGAGCGGATCATGTCGTGCCATTTCAGATCGTCGAGCGCGCCTTCGGTGGTGCTGATCGCCTCGATCTTGAAGCGCTCGAACAGGGCGCGGGGCCGAAGCTCGGGCTCGTCCAGCTTGGCGGCGATCTTGTCGTAGATCCGGTCGGCGCTCTCAGGCGTCAGGCGCTCGTTGATGCCGAAGACGGTCGAGGTCGCGTGCTCGAACCAGAGCCGGGTCGGCGTGCCCCGGAAGAGATGCCAATTATCGGCGAAGAGGCGCCAGATCTTGCGCGGGTCGGTCTCGACTTCGCCGCCATCCTTGCGGGCGATGCCGAGCTGCTCCAGCCGGATGCCTTGGGAATAGAGCATGCGGAAGATGTAATGGTCCGGCTTGACGAAGAGCGTGGCCGGATCGGGGAAGGCGTTGTCCTCGGCATACCAGCGCGGATCGGTGTGGCCGTGCGGCGAGATGATCGGCAGGTCGCGGACGGTGGCGAAGAGCCGGCGCGCAATGCCGCGCGTCACCGGATCGGCGGGGAAGAGGCGATCGTCGTGCAGCAACATGGGTGTCTCCATCGGTCGCGTGATCGATTTCGCAATGTCGGAGCGGGATCGATGTGAAAGACCGCTTCCCACTTTTTCATATCCCGCTCTAGAGCCGGCTGCGACGGGGGTCAATCGTCTGGTATACTAGTGCGCCAGATCTTGTTTCTGCCCAGCGGGGATTGTGCCGGAAGCAGGCTTGCGCTCGCCGCGCCTCCCGCGCCATCCTCGCGCCGCAACGGCATCGGAGCGATGGATATGACGACGCGGCGTGAACTCCTGGCTGGCGCGGGGCTGGCGGCGCTGGCGGCGCAGCTTCCCGTCGTCGCGCTGGCGCAGGCGAAGGACAGCGTCACCATCGCCCAGACGCTGGAGCCGCCGACACTCGATCCGACCTCTGGTGCTGCCCAGGCGATCCGCGAGGTGACCCTGCAGAACATCTTCGAGGGTCTGGTGAAGATGGACCGGACCGGCAAGCTCCAACCTTGCCTCGCCGAGAGCTGGGAGATCGCGGACGACAACGTCACCTATCGCTTCAAGCTTCGGCAGGGCGCGACCTTCCATGACGGCACGCCCTTCACCGCCGAGCAGGTGAAGTTCTCCTTCGAGCGCGCTGTCGCGCCGGATTCCACCAACGCCCAGCGCCAGCTCTTCACGCCGATCGCCGAGATCGCGACGCCCGATCCGGCGACGGTGGTGATCAAGCTCAAGCAGCCCACCGCGAATTTCCTCTACGGTCTCAGCTGGGGCGATGCCGTGATCGTCGCGCCGGCGACGGCTTCCAGCAACAAGACCAGTCCGGTCGGCACGGGCCCGTTCAAGTTCGTGCGCTGGAACCGTGGCGACCGGCTCGAACTCGCCCGCTTCGACGGCTATTGGGGCGAGAAGCCGGCGCTGGCCAAGGCGATCTTCCGTTTCATGTCCGATCCGCAGGCGCAGGTCGCGGCGCTCAGGGCCGGCGATGT
Source organism: Allobosea sp. 10L417 (assembly GCF_056395485.1). Lineage (NCBI taxonomy): Bacteria > Pseudomonadati > Pseudomonadota > Alphaproteobacteria > Hyphomicrobiales > Alloboseaceae > Allobosea > Allobosea sp. 10L417. Next base: position 76,611 of record NZ_JBFTJP010000013.1, on the reverse strand, counting down.
CGACGCCCACACCAATCTCTCCGCGCCCGAGGCGGTGCCGCAGCTCAGGGCCGACCCCAAGCTCAAGGTCACGATCGGCCGCACCGAGGGCGAGACCATCCTCGCCACCAACAACGCCAAGCCTCCCTTCGACAAGCCTAGGGTGCGACAGGCCATTGCCCATGCGCTCGACCGCAAGACCATCGCGCTCGGCGTCTACGGCTTCGACGTCAGCCTGATCGGCAGCCATTTCTCGCCGCTGCATCCGGCCTATGTCGATCTCACCGGCACCTACCCCTATGACCCCGCCAAGGCCAAGGCGCTGCTGGCGGAGGCTGGCTTCCCGAACGGCTTCAACTGCACGCTGAAACTGCCGCCGCCCTCCTATGCCCGCCGCTCTGGCGAGATCGTCGCGGCGCTGCTGGCGCAGATCGGCATCAACGCGTCGATCGAGCCGCTCGAATTCCCGCAATGGCTGGAGCGCGTCTTCCGCAACAAGGACTACGACCTCAGCATCATCGCCCATACCGAGCCGCTCGACATCGATATCTACGCGCGGGACGATTATTACTTCCAGTACCGGAATCCCGAGTTCAAGGCGCTGATCGCCAAGATATCCGGGACGCTGGACGAGGGGGCCCGCAACGAGCTCTACAAGCAGGCGCAGCGGATGCTGGCTCAGGACGCGGTCAACGGCTTCCTCTTCATCCTGCCGAAGATCACGGTCGCGAACGCCGCGCTCGACGGCGTGTGGACCGACTGGCCATTGCCCGTGACGCCGCTGGCGGAGCTGCGCTGGCGGTGAGGCCGGCGACAGGCGGCAGAACGCCATGATCGGCTACATCCTGCGCCGGTTCGTCGCGCTGGCCCTGACCCTGCTCGCGGCGGCGCTGGTCATCTTCATCGTGCTGGAGGTGCTCCCGGGCGATCCGGCGGCGGTGACGCTTGGTCTCAACGCCTCGCCCGAAGCACTGGCGGCGCTGCATGCGGAGATGGGGCTCGACAAGCCGGCGGTGCTGCGCTTCCTCCTCTGGCTTGGCGGGCTCGTCACCGGCGATCTCGGCCTGAGCTACACCTATCGCGTACCGGTGGCGCAACTCATCGCCGAACGCATGGCGGTGACGCTGCCGCTCGCGCTGATGGCGATCGGGCTCGCGATGGCAATCGGCATCCCGCTCGGCATGCTCGCCGCCTCGCGCCGCGGTCAGCTGGCCGATGCCGGCGTGATGGCCTTCGCTCAGGCTGGGCTGGCCATTCCGAATTTCTGGTTCGGCCTCCTGCTCGTGCTCGTCTTCGCGGTCGGGCTCGGTTGGTTGCCGGCCGGCGGCTTTCCGGGCTGGCAGGCGGGCTTTGGTACGGCGCTGAAGGCGCTCCTAATGCCCGCGCTGGCGCTCGCCTTGCCGCAGGCGGCGATCATCGCGCGGGTGACGCGCTCCGCGATGCTCGACACATTGCAGGAGGATTTCGTCCGCACCGCCCGCGCCAAGGGCCTCAGTGAAGCCGTGACGATGCGCCGGCACGCGCTGCGCAACGCGCTGATCCCGGTGGTGACGATCCTCGGCCTTCAGTTCTCGGTGCTGATCGCCGGTGCGATCATCATCGAGAATGTCTTCGCGCTGCCGGGGCTGGGGCGGCTGGTTTTTCAGGCCATCGCCCAGCACGATCTGATCGTGGTCAAGGACCTCGTCATGCTCTTCGCCGGGCTGGCGATCCTGATCAATTTCGCGGTCGAGCTGCTCTACGGGCTGATCGATCCGCGCCTGAGGCAGGCATGAGCGCGGTTCAGGACAAGGCGCCGGGCGGCCGTCGGCACTGGTGGCTCGCGCCCTCCTTCGCAATCGGGGCGGTACTGGCCGTGCTCGTCGTCGCAGCGGCGCTGACTTCCTACGTCTGGACGCCCTATCCGCCGACCCAGATGGCGATCCTGAATCGGCTCAAGGGTCCCTCGGCCGCCAACTGGTTCGGCACCGACCAGTTCGGCCGCGACGTCTTCTCGATGATCATGGTCGGCGCACGCAATTCACTTGCGGTGGGGCTGGGCGCGGTCGGCATCGGCATGGTGCTCGGGACGACGCTGGGGCTCATCGCCTCGGTCCGGCGTGACGGCATTCTCGACAACGTCATCATGCGCACGGCCGATTTCACCCACGCCTTCCCGGCCGTGCTGACCGCGATCATGATGACCGCTATCGCCGGGCCCGGCATGCTCAACGCCGTCGTCGCCATCGGCGTGCTGAATCTGCCCTATTTCGCGCGGCTGGCACGGGGGGCGGCGCTGCAGGTCTGGGCGCAGGACTTCATCCAGGCGGCGCGGGCGGCCGGGCTCAACAACCGGCAGATCACGCTGCATCATGTCCTGCCGAACATCGCCGGCATCCTGGTGGTGCAGGCGACGATCCAGTTCGCGCTCGCGGTGCTGGCCGAAGCGGGGCTGTCCTATCTCGGGCTGGGCACGCAGCCGCCGAACCCGTCCTGGGGGCGTATGCTCAACGAAGCCCAGACCTTCATGGCGACGCAGCCCTGGCTTGCGATCTTTCCAGGTGCCGCGATCGCGCTGACCGTGCTGGGGTTCAACCTGCTCGGCGACGGCTTGCGCGATGCCGTCGATCCGCGTCTGCGCCGCAGCCGGTGAGAACGGATGCAATTCGCAGCCCTCATCCTGAGGAGCCGCGTAAGCGGCGTCTCGAAGGATGTTCCAGTTGGTTCTGGAGCCTCATGGAGCATCCTTCGAGACGCAAGCCGTCGGCTTGCTCCTCAGGATGAGGGCTGAGGGGAATGAGGATGTTTCGATGACCGACCTTGCCGATCTGAGCGCGGCCGAACTGCTTTCCGCCTATCGCGACCGCGCGCTTTCGCCTGTCGAGGTGACGGAGGCGGTGATCGCGCGGATCGCTGCCTGGGAGCCTAAGCTCGATGCGCTCTACGCCTATGATCCGGAGGGCGCGCGGGCGCAGGCGAAAGCCTCCGAGGCGCGCTGGCGGAACGGGCAGGCGCTGCCGCTCGACGGCGTGCCCGGCACGATCAAGGAAAACATCAGGACGAAGGGCGTTCCGGTGCCCCTCGGCACGGCCGCGAACGATCTCTCTCCCGCTGCCGATGATGCCCCGCCGGCCGCGCGGCTGCGCGAAGCCGGTCTCGTCATCCTCGGCAAGACGACGATGCCGGATTACGGCATGCTCTCCTCCGGTCTGTCGAGCTTCCACAGGCCCGCGCGCAATCCGTGGGACGTCAGCAAGAACCCCGGCGGCTCCTCGGCCGGTGCCGGTTCGGCGGGAGCGGCGGGCTATGGGCCGCTGCATGTCGGCACCGATATCGGCGGCTCGATCCGCCTGCCCGCCGGCTGGTGCGGGCTCGTCGGCCTGAAGCCAAGCTTCGGGCGCGTGCCGATCGACCCGACCTATTATGGCCGCGTCGCCGGGCCGATGACGCGCACGGTCGAGGACGCCGCGCTGATGATGCGGGAATTGTCGAGGCCCGATGCCCGTGACGGCATGAGCCTGCCACCGCAGGAGATCGACTGGCTGGCGCTCGACATCGATCTGAAGGGGCTGCGCATTGGCCTGCAGCTCGATGCCGGGATCGGGCTCGCCGTCGAGCCGGAGACGAGAGCGGCCATCGATGCGGCAGCGAGGGCCTTCGCCAATGCGGGCGCCATCGTCGAGCCGGTCGAGCCCTATCTGACCCGCGAGATGCTCGACGGGCTCGACGACTTCTGGCGCCAGCGCGCCTGGGTCGATATCGGCGCGCTGCCGCAGGAGAAGCAGGCCAAGGTGCTGCCCTATATTTTCCAGTGGGCCGAGGGCGGCAAGGCGCTGCCGGGCGCCCGAGTCTATCGCGGCATGAGCCAGATGATGGCGATGCGCGACGCCGCGCTGAAGGCGATAGCGCCTTACGACTTCATCCTCTCGCCGGTCTCGCCCGTGCCGAGCTTCCCGGCCGAATGGGCCTCGCCCGTCAACGATCCCGCGCAGCCCTTCGAGCATATCTGCTTCACGGTATCGGCGAACATGTCGGACCAGCCCGCGATCTCGGTTCATGCCGGGCTGACGACGGGTGGCCTGCCGATCGGCCTGCAGATCACCGGCAGGCGCTTCGACGATCTCGGCGTGCTCAGGATGGCGCGCGCCTGGGAAAAAATGCGCGGCGGGGCGATCCGCTGGCCGTCCGCCTGAGACTAGAGCGGAGAGGGAGAAACGTCATGGACCTGAAGCTAGAAGGCAAGCGCGCGCTGGTGACCGGCGGCAGCAAGGGCATCGGCCGTGCCATCGCGCGGCAGCTCGCGCTGGAGGGCGTCGACGTCGTCATCGCTGCACGCAATCAGGCGGAGCTGGACGAGGCAGCGGCAGCGCTCGCGGCGGAGACCGGGCGCAAGGTGGTCGGCCGTACGGTCGACACCAGCGATGATGCGTCCGTGAAGGCGCTGGTTGCCGAGACCGTGGCGGTGCTGGGCGGCCTCGACATTCTCGTCAATGCGGCGGCCAAGCCCGGCGGGCAGGCGCCGCCGCCGAAGCTCGCCGAGATCACCGACGCGCTGTTCTGGGACGATGTGAACGTTAAGGTGATGGGCTATCTGCGCATGGCGCGGGAGGCCGCACCGCATATGGCGGCCAATGGCTGGGGCCGCATCATCAACATCAGCGGGCTCGCCGTCCGTCTGACCGGCTCGACCATCGGCTCGATGCGCAATGTCGCGGTGGCGGCGCTGACCAAGAACCTCGCCGACGAACTCGGCCCTCGCGGCATCAACGTCACCGTCGTCCATCCCGGCACGACCCGTACGGAGCGGACCGCTTCCGTCGTCGCGGCGCGGGCTGCCGCCCGCGGCAAGAGCGAGGCGCAGGTCGAAGCCGATATGGCGGCGAACAGCACCATCGGGCGGCTGGTCGACGCGTCGGAGATCGCCGACATCGTCGCCTTCCTGGCCTCGCCGCGCAGCGTCGCGATCAATGGCGATGCCCTCGCCTGCGGCGGGGGCATCCGCGGCGCGATCCACTACTGAGGCGCGGCAGCCTTAGAACAGCGCGGTGGGCGCGAACTGGGCCAGCGCCATCAGCGCGACGCCGGCGAGGCCGAGAAGGCCGCCGGTGAAGGCGAGCAGCGTGACGCCGGTGATGATCGCGGCGGACGAGATCACGATCGCGATCTGGATCAGCCCGGAGGCGATGTCGAACTTGTCGTCGCGGGCGGCGGCGATGTCGCGCTGCGCCTCGGCCGCCTTGGCGCGGGCGGCGAGTTCCTTGCGGCCCTCATTGGTCTCGGGCTCGGAATCGTAGCGCGCGACGGTCTGCTTCCAGCTTTCGATGCGCTTGCTCAGGCGCTGCCGGGCGGCCTCGTCGGCAATGCCGGCGAGTTCGACCTCCATCGCCTCGGCGGCGGTGCGCACGGTGGTGCCGCGGATGGTCTTGGCCTGGAAGAAGGCCCAGAGATTGGAGGCCTCGATATTCTTGGCGACGGCTTCCTGCTCGGCATTCTTGCCGCCGATCTCGGAGAAGGCGAGGGTGAGCGCAAGCAGCGCGATCAGCAGGGCGATACGCTTGTTGCCGCCCTCGGGCGTTTCGATGGAGTCGGACACGAATCACCTTGCAGGGCCGATATGGCGGCGCTGTTTAAGGCTTTCCGTTAAGGCAGGAAGATGTCAGCCGCCGCGGGCCCGCGGATGAGCGGCGTCATAGGCCGCCATCAGGCGGCTTGAATCGATGCGGGTGTAGATCTGCGTCGTCGAGAGCGAGGCGTGTCCGAGCAGCTCCTGGATGGCGCGCAGATCGCCGCCGCGCCCGAGTAGATGGGTCGCGAAGGAATGGCGCAGGCTGTGCGGCGTGGCGGAGGAGGGCAGGCCGAGCGCGCCGCGCAAGCCCTCGACCGCGAGCTGGATAATGCGGGGCGAGAGCGGGCCGCCCTTGGCGCCGACGAAGAGCGGGCCGCCTAGTGGCAGGCGCCAGGGGCAGAGCTTCAGATATTCGGCGATCGCCGTGACGACGACGGGGAGCACCGGCACCATCCGCGTCTTGCTGCCCTTGCCGATGACGGTCAGCGTGTCGCCGGCGCTTTGCGGGGCCTGCGCGCGGGCGAGCGAGAGCGCCTCCGAGATGCGCAGGCCGCTGCCATAGAGCAGGCCGAGCACGGCGGCGTCGCGAGCGAGGATCCATTGCTCGCGTTCTTCGCCGGCGCGGGTATCGGCCTGCGTGACGGCGCGGGCGGTGGGGGGGGCGAGCGGGCGTGGCAGGGACTTGCCGAGGCGCGGGCCGCGTGTCGCCGCGAAGGCGGCGGCGGTGAGCTTGCCGCTGCGCTCGCCGAAGCGGGCGAACGAACGCAGTGCCGCGAGCTGGCGCATCAGCGTGCGGTTGCCGACGCCGTCGCGGCGCCGCTGGCCGAGGAAGGCGCGCAGATCGGCGGGCTTGAGCCCGGCGATGTCGGCAAGCGATGGCGCACCGCCGAGATGCTCCGTCAGGAAGGCGGTGAACTGGCCGAGGTCGCGGCCATAGGCTTCCAGCGTCTTCGGCGAGAGACGCCGCTCGGCCGAGAGATGCTGGAGCCACTCCTGCCGGAAGCTGTCGAAATCGGTCATGCGCAAGCGTTCCGTCATGGTCGGGCTTGTCCCGACCATCCACGTTTTGGCTGATCGAGGTCGGTGTTCAAGACGTGGATTCTCGCCACAAGGGCGAGCATGACGGGTGGCCAAGCATCCAGCATGACGCTCCCGCCTTAACAGGTCACGAATCGATGCTAGACACTGGCGCCATGGACGAGATGGCGGACATGTTGGAAGGCGGCACGGTCGACGTGCTGATCCCGCTCGGGCTCGACCAGGCCTATAGCTATGCCGTGCCCGCAGGGCTCTCGCTAAAGCCCGGCGATGTCGTGCAGGTGCCGCTCGGGCCCCGCGAGACGGTCGGCGTGGTCTGGGATATCGGCAGCGGGCGCGGCGGCAATCTCAAAAAGGTCACCGGCAAATACGACATGCCGCCGCTCGACCCGGCGTTGCGCAAGCTCGTCGACTGGGTCGCCTGGTACACGCTGGCGCCCAAGGGCTCGGTGCTGGCGCTGGCGTTGCGCCGCCAGCCTGACGATACGCCCGAGCGCCCCAAGCTCGGCGTCCGGCTCGCCGGGCCACCGCCGGGAAGGATGACCCCCGCGCGGGCGCGGGCCATTGCAGCGGCCGAGGGCGGATTGCTGATCGCGAAATCGGCGCTGGCCGAGGCCGCCTCGGTCAGCGCTGCGGTAATCGATTCCCTCGTCGATGCCGGCACCTTCGTGGTCGAGCCATTGCCTCGGGACGCCATCGCGGCCCGGCCCGATCCCGACCATGCTGTGCCCGAGCTGTCGGAGGGGCAGGGAGAGGTGGCGCAGGCGCTGGTCGCGTCGGTGCAGGCGAAGACGTTCGGTGTTTCGCTGCTCGAAGGCGTCACCGGTTCGGGCAAGACGGAGGTTTATTTCGAGGCAGTCGCCGAGGCGATCCGGCAGGGCAGGCAGAGCTTGATCCTGATGCCGGAGATCGCGCTCACCGCGCAGTTTATCGACCGGTTTGAGGCCCGCTTTGGCGTCAAGCCGGGGCTCTGGCATTCGGCCGTGAGCGGCCGGCGGCGCGAGCGGCTCCAGGCGGCGATCGCGAGCGGCGAGGCGAAGGTGGTGGCGGGCGCGCGCTCGGCCCTGTTCCTGCCCTATAGCGATCTCGGCCTCATCGTCGTCGATGAGGAGCACGAGAGCGCCTACAAGCAGGAGGACGGCGTTTCCTACCACGCCCGCGACATGGCGGTCGTGCGCGGCAGGATCGAGAATGCCCCGGTCGTGCTTGCCTCGGCGACGCCTTCGCTGGAGACGCGGGTCAATGCCGAGCGTGGCCGCTACACGCATCTCAAGCTGCCGGAGCGTTTCGGCGGCCGCGAACTGCCGCAGCTCGGCCTCGTCGACCTGCGCCACGACAAGCCGGAGCGCGGGCGCTGGCTGTCGGGTACGCTGATCAAGGCGGTCGAGGCGAATCTGGAGGCGAAGGAGCAGTCGCTGCTCTTCCTCAACCGGCGCGGCTACGCGCCGCTGACGCTCTGCCGCGATTGCGGCCATCGCTTCCAATGCCCGAACTGCACGGCGTGGCTGGTCGACCATCGCTTCCGGCGCGCGCTGGTCTGCCATCATTGCGGGCATGTCGAGCGCCGGCCGCATGAATGCCCCGCCTGCCAAAAGCCGGAGAGCCTGATCGCCTGCGGGCCGGGCGTCGAGCGGCTGGCCGAGGAGGTCGCGACACTTTTTCCACAGGCGCGTTCGATTGTGCTCTCCAGCGATTTCCCTGGCGGGACCGAGCGGCTGAAGCAGGAGCTGATGGCGGTGGCCGAGGGCGAATTCGACATCGTCATCGGCACGCAGCTCGTCGCCAAGGGCCATAATTTCCCCGGTATGACGCTGGTCGGGGTGATCGATGCCGATCTCGGCCTCACCTCCGGCGATCCGCGCGCGGCCGAGCGGACCTTTCAGGCGCTGCGGCAGGTTACGGGCCGCGCAGGACGGGGCGAGAAACCGGGCCGCGCTCTGCTCCAGACGCATGACCCCGAGCATCCCGTGCTCAAAGCGCTGATCTCCGGCGACCCGGAGCGCTTTTATGCCGCAGAGGAGGCGTCGCGGGAGGCGGCAGGGCTGCCGCCTTTCGGCCGTTTGGCGGCGCTGATCGTTTCCGCGAGCGCGCAAGCAGAGGCCGAAAGTCATGCCCGTGCCTTGGCGCGCTGTGCGGAGGCCGGAGACGGAATCATGGTGCTGGGGCCGGCGGAAGCGCCGCTTGCGGTGTTGCGGGGGCGCCATCGCGTGCGCCTGATCGTCAAAACGACGCGCGAGATCAATCTGCAGGATTACCTGCGCGGCTGGCTGAAACGGGCGCCGCGCCCCAAGGGCTCGGTCAGGGTCGCAGTCGACGTCGATCCACAGAGCTTCCTTTGAATTGCTGAAAGCCGTGGCAAAATCGCCGCTTACGATGGCGAACTAGCGATTGCGTGGCCCGGAACCGCATGCTAGTGCACCGCCACATTTCGGTCGCGAAGTCGTCTTGCCGACTTTGCGCCTAAGATACTCGCAGCGCCGGGACGATGCACTCCACCTTCTCTGGAAGGTCGCCGGTGCAGTCCCTTGAAACGAGAGACGGGAAGCGTGGCTGAAGGCGGATCGCAGGGGACATTGGTGTCGGGCGTAGCTCAGCGCTATGCCACCGCTCTGTTCGAACTGGCTGAGGAGACGGGTGCGATCGATACCGTCGCCGCGGCTCTCGATGCTTTCAACGGCCTGCTCGCTGAGAGCGCCGATCTCACTCGCCTGATCGAGAGCCCGGCCTTCACCGCCGAGGAGCAGGTCGCCGCGATCAAGGCCGTGCTCGAGAAGGCCGGCATCACCGGCATTGCCGCCAATTTCATCGGGCTGGTCGCCAGCAAGCGCCGCCTCTTCGCGCTGCCGGGCATGATCACCGGCTACAAGCGCCTGGTCGCCGAGGCCAAGGGCATCGTCTCCGCCGAGGTGACGGTCGCCGAAGAGCCGACGGCCAAGCGCGTCGACGAGATCCGCGCGGCGCTCAAGGGCGTTGCTGGCAAGGATGTCGACATCTCGATCAAGGTCGATCCGACGCTGATCGGCGGGCTCATCGTCAAGATGGCTTCGCGGATGGTCGACGCCTCGCTGAAAACCAAGCTCAATTCAATTCGTCTTGCCATGAAAGAGGTCGGCTGATGGACATCCGCCCCGCTGAAATCTCCGCCATTCTGAAGGCTCAGATCTCGAATTTCGGCTCGGAAGCTTCGGTCACCGAAGTCGGCCAGGTTCTCTCCGTCGGTGACGGCATCGCCCGCGTCTACGGCCTCGACAAGGTCCAGGCCGGTGAGATGGTCGAGTTCGAGTCCGGCGTGCGCGGCATGGCGCTCAACCTCGAGAGCGACAATGTCGGCGTCGTGATCTTCGGTTCCGACCGCGAGATCAAGGAAGGCCAGACCGTCAAGCGCACCGGCGCCATCGTCGACGTTCCCGTCGGCAAGGAGCTGCTCGGCCGCGTCGTCGACGCGCTCGGCAACCCGATCGACGGCAAGGGCCCGATCAAGGCGAAGACCCGCGCCCGCGTCGACGTCAAGGCCCCCGGCATCATCCCGCGCAAGTCGGTGCACGAGCCGATGGCGACCGGCCTCAAGGCGATCGATGCCCTGATCCCGATCGGCCGCGGCCAGCGCGAGCTCATCATCGGCGACCGCCAGACCGGCAAGACCGCCGTGGCGCTCGACACGATCCTGAACCAGAAGTCGCTGAACGGCGAAGGCGCCCCGGAGAGCCAGAAGCTCTACTGCGTCTACGTCGCCGTCGGCCAGAAGCGCTCGACCGTCGCCCAGTTCGTCAAGGTTCTGGAAGAGCGCGGCGCGCTCGAGTACTCGATCGTCGTGGCGGCCACCGCCTCGGACGCTGCTCCGATGCAGTTCCTGGCGCCCTTCGCCGGCTGCGCCATGGGCGAGTTCTTCCGCGACAACGGCATGCACGCCGTCATCATCTATGATGACCTCTCCAAGCAGGCCGTCGCCTACCGCCAGATGTCGCTGCTGCTGCGCCGCCCGCCGGGCCGCGAAGCCTATCCGGGCGACGTGTTCTATCTCCACTCCCGCCTGCTCGAGCGCGCGGCGAAGATGGGCGAGGCCGCCGGCCTCGGCTCGCTGACGGCGCTGCCGGTCATCGAGACGCAGGCAAACGACGTCTCGGCCTACATCCCGACCAACGTGATCTCGATCACCGACGGCCAGATCTTCCTGGAGACGGACCTGTTCTACCAGGGCATCCGTCCGGCCGTGAACGTCGGCCTCTCGGTGTCGCGCGTCGGCTCCTCGGCGCAGACGAAAGCGACGAAGAAGGTCGCCGGCAAGATCAAGGGCGAGCTCGCCCAGTATCGCGAGATGGCTGCCTTCGCCCAGTTCGGCTCGGACCTCGACGCGGTCACGCAGCGCCTGCTCAACCGCGGCGCCCGCCTGACCGAGCTCCTGAAGCAGCCGCAGTTCTCGCCGCTGAAGATGGAAGAGCAGGTCGTCGTGATCTATGCCGGCGTGAACGGCTATCTCGACGCGCTGCCGGTCAACAAGGTCCGCGCCTTCGAGGATGGCCTGCTGTCACTGGTCCGCTCGAAGCATGCCGATTTCCTCAACGAGGTCGGTACGAGCAAGGACCTGTCGGACGCCAACGCCGCCAAGCTCAAGGACATCGTGACGAACTTCGCGAAGTCCTTCGCCTGATCGTGACCGCAGGCGCGGCGAGCCGATGAGGCTCCGCCGCGCCGCCTCTCTGGATTGCTTCGTCGTCGCACTGAGCGGCTGACGGGTAGGGGATAGAGACCGGATGCCGTCCCTTAAGGACCTACGTAATCGCATCGCCTCCGTGAAGGCGACGCAGAAGATCACCAAGGCCATGCAGATGGTCGCGGCTGCCAAGCTGCGCCGCGCGCAGTCTGCCGCCGAGGCCGCGCGCCCCTATGCCGAGCGCATGGAGACGGTGCTGGCGAACCTCGCTTCGGGCGTGACCGGGTCGAGCGCGCCGCGCCTGATCTCGGGCACGGGCTCGGACAAGGTGCATCTGCTGCTGGTTCTGACCGCCGAGCGCGGCCTGTGCGGCGCCTTCAACTCCTCGATCGCGCGCCTCGCCCGCGACAAGGCGAATGCGCTGAAGGCCGAGGGCAAGACGGTCAAGATCATCTGCGTCGGCAAGAAGGGCTACGATATCCTGCGCCGGCAGTTCGCGGCGGAGATCATCGAGTTCATCGACCTGCGCGAGTTCAAGCAGGTCGGCTTCGTCAACGCCGAGACGATCGCCCAGAACGTCCTGGCCCGCTTCGGCAATGGCGAGTTCGACGTCGCGACGCTGTTCTTCTCGCGCTTCCGCTCGGTGATCGCCCAGATCCCGACGGCACAGCGCATCATCCCGGCCGAAATCCCGGAAGGCACGCAGCAGACCGACGCGGTCTACGACTACGAGCCGGACGAGGGCGAAATCCTCGAGACGCTGCTGCCGCGCAACCTGACTGTGCAGATCCTGCGCGGGTTGCTCGAGAACGCAGCTTCCGAGCAGGGCGCGCGCATGTCGGCGATGGATTCCGCCACGCGCAATGCCGGCGAGATGATCAAGAAGCAGACGCAGCTCTACAACCGCTCGCGCCAGGCGATGATCACGAAGGAACTGATCGAGATCATCTCCGGCGCGGAAGCGCTCTAACCGCCTAGACTCTTGCCGGCGGTGCTCACCGCCGGCTGCCGAAACATCCGAATGCGCTAGTCCCGAGGTTCCGCCATGGCCAAAGCCGCTACCAAGACCACCAAGAAGACCGCCGACGAGAAGCCCGCCAACACCGGCACCGGCCGCGTTGCCCAGGTCATCGGCGCGGTTGTCGACGTGCAGTTCGACGGCGCCCTGCCGGAGATCCTGAACGCGCTCGAAACCGACAATCTCGGCAATCGCCTCGTCCTCGAGGTCGCCCAGCACCTCGGCGAGAACACCGTCCGCACCATCGCGATGGATTCCACCGAAGGTCTGGTCCGCGGCCAGCCGGTCACCGATACCGGCGCCCCGATCGCCGTCCCGGTCGGCGACGAGTGTCTTGGCCGCATCATGAACGTCATCGGCGAGCCGGTCGACGAAGCCGGCCCGATCCTGACGAGCCATACCCGCGGCATCCATCAGCCCGCTCCGTCCTATGCCGAGCAGGCCACCGAGGCGCAGATCCTCGTCACCGGCATCAAGGTCGTCGACTTGCTGGCGCCCTACGCCAAGGGCGGCAAGATCGGCCTCTTCGGCGGCGCCGGCGTCGGCAAGACCGTGCTGATCATGGAGCTGATCAACAACGTCGCGAAGGCCCATGGCGGCTACTCCGTGTTCGCCGGCGTCGGCGAGCGCACCCGCGAGGGTAACGACCTCTATCACGAGATGATCGAGTCGAACGTCAACAAGGACCCGAAGGAAAACGGCGGCTCGACCGCAGGTTCCAAGTGCGCCCTTGTGTACGGCCAGATGAACGAGCCGCCGGGCGCCCGCATGCGCGTCGCCCTCGCCGGCCTGACCGTCGCGGAAGACTTCCGCGACAAGGGCCAGGACGTGCTGTTCTTCGTCGACAACATCTTCCGCTTCACGCAGGCCGGCTCGGAAGTGTCCGCGCTGCTCGGCCGCATTCCCTCGGCGGTGGGCTATCAGCCGACGCTCGCCACCGACATGGGCAACCTGCAGGAGCGCATCACCACCACCAACAAGGGCTCGATCACCTCGGTGCAGGCGATCTACGTGCCCGCCGACGACCTGACCGACCCGGCGCCGGCGACCTCCTTCGCCCACCTGGACGCCACGACCGTGCTCTCGCGCTCGATCGCGGAAAAGGGCATCTACCCGGCGGTCGACCCGCTCGACTCGACTTCGCGCATGCTCTCGGCCGACATCGTCGGCGAGGAGCATTACGGCGTCGCCCGTCAGGTCCAGCAGATCCTCCAGCGCTACAAGGCGCTGCAGGACATCATCGCGATCCTGGGCATGGACGAACTCTCGGAAGACGACAAGATGACGGTGGCGCGCGCCCGCAAGATCGAGCGCTTCCTGTCGCAGCCCTTCCACGTCGCGGAAGTCTTCACCGGCTCGCCGGGCAAGCTCGTCTCGCTCGAAGACACGATCAAGGGCTTCAAGGGCCTGGTCGAGGGCAAGTACGATCACCTGCCGGAGGCGGCCTTCTACATGGTCGGCTCGATCGAGGAAGCCGTCGAGAAGGCTCAGCGCCTGGCCGCCGAGGCCGCGTAAGCTTCCGAACGCGTCGTCCCCGGGCCCAGCCCGGGGATCTCATGACCAGAAACTGCTGGTTTCCGAGATGGCCGGGGCAATTCCGGCCATGACGAGCCGGGGAGAATGAAACGATGGCCACCTTCAAGTTCGAACTCGTCTCGCCGGAGCGCATCCTGTTCTCGGGCGACGTCATCAGCGTCATCGTCCCATCGGTCGAGGGCGAGATGACCGTGCTCGCCGGCCATGCGCCGCTCGTCGCGACGCTCAAGGCCGGTATCGTCTTCGTCCAGACGACCGAGAGCAACGGCAAGGAATTCTTCATCAATGGCGGCCTCGTCGAGGTCAACCAGGCTTCGACGACGATCCTCGCCGAACAGGGCCGATTTCTAGAGGACGTCGACACCGCCGTCCTCGACGCCGAAATCCTGACCGCCGAGACGCGCCTTGCCGGCTCGCACAATGAGGACGAGCAGAAGCGCCTGCAGGACGCGCTGGTGCAGCTGCGCGAGTTCAAGCACGTCTTCGAGCAGCGCAAAGCGGCCTGAGCGTCGCCTGCAAGCCGAGAATGCAAGGGGCCGCGCGAGCGGCCCTTTTTCATGCGTACCTGATGAACTCCAGCAGCGAGCCGTCGGGGTCGCGGAAATAGACGCTCGTGCCATGGCCGCCCCGGCCGAAACGTTGGACCGGGCCGAGCTCGATCGCGACGTTCTGCCGTTGGAGATGGGTGATCGCTTCCGCGATCGGTTCCGGCCAGACGAAGCAGAGATCGCTGCCACCAGGCGGCACAGGCAGGCGGGCCACCGGGGTGGGATTGAGGCCCGGCCCGTGGCAGTTCAACTGCGCGCGGCCGACGCGATAGACGAAGCCATTCGTGTTCGGGATGATCTCGGCGCCGATCACATCGCGATAGAAGGCGTTCGAGCGTTCCCAGTCCGCGACATGGATCACGCAGTGGTCGAGTTCGACGATGCTCATCGGTCCATTCCTGCCGCCGTGATGGGCCTGGCGAAGGCCGTGAAGGCGGCGACGACCCGCTCGTACACGACCCGCTTGAAGGGAACGACGAGCCCCGGCATCTGGTTCGGCGGATGCCAGCGCCATTCGCTGAACTCCGCAGGCTCGTCGCCGTTCGGCTGGCTGATGTCGATCTCGTCCTCGTTGCCCGTGAAGCGGAACGCGACCCAGCGCTGGCGCTGACCGCGAAACGCCGCGAGCCTGTGCGGCGGTCCGTCATAGCGCGGGAAGTCGTAGCTCCACCAATCGTCGGTCGCAGCCAGGAACGTGGCACGGGTGACGCCGGTCTCTTCGGCGAGTTCGCGGCGCGCGGCGGCGATGATGTCCTCGTCGGGATCGATGCCGCCCTGCGGCATCTGCCAGTGGAAGCCGGGCAGGATCACCTCGGGGCCTGCGCTATGCGAGCGGCCGGCAAAGACGAGCCCCGCTGCGTTGAACAGGGCGATGCCGACATTGGGGCGGTAGGGGAGACTCATCCGCTGAGCATACGACGCAGCCCGGGCCCGTGAAACGGCCAGGCGGAGCGTAAGCTACCTGACGCAGCCAGCTCAATTCGGAGAATGGCAGCCGGCAAAATTCAACCTTGCCGCTTCAGAAGAACGCAGGCGAGAAGGCCGGGAAAGCGTTGCTCGATATCGTCGCGGCGCAGCGCGTTCATCCGTGTCGCGCCTTCATTGCGGGTGCGGATGAGGCCGGCCTCGCGCAGGACGCGGAAATGATGCGAGACGCTGGATTTCGGCCGGTCACCTTCAAGGGCCTGGCAGCTCGCCTCTCCTTCCGTCGCAAGCCGGCGGATGACCTCCAGCCGGAATGGGTCGCTCAGCGCGTGGAAGACGTCTTCCAGCGCGATTTCCTCCGAAGCGGGCAGGCGGGCATGTCGCATCGGAGAATCCTATCACAGGGATTTGATATTGCCAAAGTTCGAAAAATATCGAATTATCGAATAACCAAATTCCCTACGCGGAGCCAAGCATGTCCGGCCTGTTCGATCCTTTCAGCCTGAAGAACGTCACCCTGCGAAACCGCATCGTGACATCGCCCATGTGCCAGTATTCCGCGCAGGACGGCGTCGCCAACGAATGGCATCGCGCCCACCTCGCCGGGCTGGCGCGTGGCGGCGCCGGCCTTGTCGTCATCGAGGCGACCGGTGTCTCGCCGGAAGGGCGGATCACGCCGGCCTGCCTCGGGCTGTGGAACGACGCACAGGCCGAGGCGCTGGCGCCGATCGTCGCCGAGATGCGCAAGGCCGGCGCCGTGACTGGCATCCAGATCGGCCATGCCGGCCGCAAGGCCAGCGCCAACCGTCCCTGGGAGGGCGACGAYCACATCCCGGCAAATGATCCGCGTGGCTGGGAGACGATCGCTCCGTCTGCCATCGCTCAGGGCGGCGGCCTCTCGCGTGTGCCGCGGGCGATGACGCAGGCCGATATCGACCGTGTCCGCGCCGATTTCGTCGCCGCCGCCGAGCGCGCCCGGGACATCGGCATCGAATGGCTGAAGCTGCATTTCGCCCATGGCTATCTGGCGCAGAACTTCCTGTCGCGCCATGCCAACCAGCGCACGGACGAATACGGCGGCAGCTTCGAGAACCGCAGCCGCTTCCTGATCGAGACGCTGGCCGCCGTGCGCAAGGTCTGGCCGGAGGATCGGCCGTTGTCCGCCCGCCTCGGCGTGATCGAGTATGACGGCCAGGACGAGGAGACGCTTGCCGAGGCGATCGAGCTGGTGAAGCGCCTGAAGGACGAGGGGCTGGACTTCATCGACGTCAGCGTCGGCTTCTCGACCAACGAGGCGAAGATTCCGTGGGGCCCGGCCTTCCTGGCGCCGGTGGCCGAGCGGGTGCGCCGCGAGAGCGGGTTGCCGGCCTCGACGAGCTGGTACATCAGCAAGCCCGAGCAGGCCGACGCGCTGGTGCGCGAGGGCAAGGTCGATCTCGTCACGCTCGGCCGGCCGCTGCTGGCCGATCCGCACTGGCCCTATGCCGCCGCGCAGGCGCTCGGTGTCGAGAACCCGGCCTGGAAGACCCTGCCGGCGCCCTACGCCCACTGGCTCGCCCGCTACCGCGCGGCGTAACGAACCGGAACTGCGCCGTCATTCCGGATTGGCGCCGCTTCGCGGCTTGTCCGGAATGACGGGGAGCCCGGTCCTACTCGCCCATCGCGATCAGGCTGGCATTGCCGCCGGCCGCCGCGGTGTTGATCGTCACCGTCTGCTCCGTGGCGAAGCGGGCGAGGTAATGCGGGCCGCCGGCCTTGGGGCCGGTGCCCGACAGCCCGTGGCCGCCGAAGGGCTGCACGCCGACCACCGCGCCGATGATGTTGCGGTTCACATAGATGTTGCCGGCCGAGAGGCGCTCGGCCACGCGCTCGACCGTCGTCTCGATGCGCGAGTGGACGCCGAGCGTCAGCCCGTAGCCGGAGGCATCGATCGCATCGATCACCTTGTCGAGCTCGCCCGCCTTCCAGCGCACGACGTGCAGGATCGGCCCGAAATGCTCGGCGGTGAGGTCGGTGACGCGGTCCAGCCTGACGATATGCGGCGCGACGAAGGTGCCGCCGAGATCGGGTGCCTCACCGGCCCAGGCGACGCGGCCCTGCTGCCGCATGGCGGCGACATGGCTGTCGAGCCGCTGCTTGGCGGCGTCATCGATGACGGGGCCGATATGGATATCGAGCCGGCGGGGATCGCCGAGCTTGAGCTCCTTGGTAGCGCCTTCGATCATTTCGAGCATCTTGTCGGCGACGTCGTCCTGCACCACGAGCAGCCTGAGCGCCGAGCAGCGCTGGCCGGCCGAGCGGAAGGCCGACATCACGACATCGTCAGCGACCTGCTCCGGCAGGGCGGTGGCATCGACGATCATGGCGTTGAGACCGCCGGTCTCGGCGATCAGCGGCACGATCGGGCCGTCCTTGGCGGCGAGCGCCCGGTTGATGCCGCGCGCTGTCGCGGTCGAGCCGGTGAAGGCGACGCCGGCCACGTCCTTATGCGCGACCAGCGCCGCGCCGGCCTCGGTTCCGCCCGGCACGAGATGCAGCGCGCTGACCGGCACGCCGGCCTCGTGCAGGATCTTCACCGCGACCGTCGCGATGATCGGCGTCTGCGGCGCCGGCTTGGCGACGACGCTATTGCCGGCGACGAGCGCGGCGACGACCTGGCCGGTGAAGATCGCGAGCGGGAAGTTCCAGGGCGCGATGCAGACGAAGGCGCCGCGCCCGCGCAGGATCAGGCGGTTCTCCTCGCCGGTCGGGCCGGGCAGCACTGTAGGGGCCGCGAACTGCTCCTCCGCCTGTGCGGCGTAGTAGCGGCAGAAATCGACGGTCTCGCGCACCTCGGAAATGGCGTCGTCGATGGTCTTGCCGGCCTCGCACTGCAGCAGCGCGATCAGCAACCCGTGACGGGCCTCCATGATGTCGGCGGCCCTGCGCAGCGCAGCGGCGCGGATGCGGGCCGGCGTCTCGCTCCAGGCGCGGAAGCCGGCCTTCGCCGCGAGCAGGGCACGTTCGGCGGTCGCGGCATCGGCCTCGATGACCTTGCCGATCGGCTTGTTGTCGATCGGCGAGCGCACGTCGCGAGCGGCGCCGGGCTGGGCCCTGCCGTCGATGATCGGCGCGGCATCCGGGAAGCTCTTCGCCGCCGCGATGTCCTTCACCAGCGCGTCGAGGCTGGCTTCGTGGCCGAGCTCAGTGCCGGCCGAGTTCTTGCGCGACGGCCCGTAGAGATCGGCCGGAAGCGGGATGCGGCGGTGGCGGGCCGCGCCCGGCGTGCCGATGATGTCGGCGGGTGCGAGCAGAAGCTGCGAGACCGGCACGTCGGGATCGCCGGAGGCGCTGACGAAGGAGGAGTTGGCGCCGTTCTCGAGCAGGCGGCGGACGAGATAGGCGAGCAGGTCCTGATGGCCGCCGACCGGCGCATAGGTGCGGCAGGCATAGCCTTCGTTCTCGCGCAGCAGCTTCTCGTAGAGCGCCTCGCCCATGCCGTGCAGGCGCTGGAACTCGAAGCCCTCGGCATTACCAGCCATCTCGGCGACGGTCGCGACGGTCAGCGCATTATGCGTGGCGAATTGCGGGATGATGCGGGGCCTGAGCTTCAGGAGCTGGGCCGCGCAGGCCTCGTAGTTCAGGTCGGTCATCGCCTTGCGGGTGAAGACGGGATAATCGGCCAGCCCGCGCTCCTGCGCGCGCTTGAGCTCGGTGTCCCAGTAGGCGCCCTTGACCAGCCGCACCATCATGCGCCGGCTGTAGGTCTCCGCCAGCCGGCCGATATGGTCGATCACGGCCGAGGCGCGCTTCTGATAGGCCTGGATGGCCAAGCCGAAACCGTCCCAGCCGTCGAGCGAGGGATCGGCGAAGACGGCGTCGATCACATCGAGCGACAGCTCGAGCCGGTCGGCCTCTTCGGCGTCCACGGTGAAGTTGAGGTCGTAGCCCTTGGCCTGACGGGCGAGCTCGATCACCTTCGGCACGAGTTCGGACAGCACGCGCTCATGGTTGGTGGCGTCATAGCGCGGATGCAGCGCCGAGAGCTTGACCGAGATGCCCGGCCGATTGGGCAGCTTGTCATTGCCGGCGGAGCGGCCGATGGCGTCGATCGCATCAGCATAGGACTTGAAATAGCGGTCGGCATCGGCCTGGGTGCGCGCGCCTTCGCCGAGCATGTCGAAGGAATAGCGGTAGAGCTTGCCGGTGCCGGAACGGGCGCGCTTCAATGCCTCCTCGATCGTCTGGCCGAGCACGAAATGGCTGCCCATCACGCGCATCGCCTGGCGGGTCGCGGTGCGCACGGTCGGCACGCCCAAGCGCTTGGCAAGGCTGCTGACGATACCCGTCGGCGTCTCGCCCGGCTGGATGACGCGGGCGGTGATGCCGAGCGCCCAGGCCGAGGCCGAAACCAGGAAGGCATCGGATTTCGACTCGTGATGGGCGAAGTCGCCCTGGCCGAGCTTGTCCTCGATCAGTTGGTCGGCGGTGGCGGCGTCCGGCACGCGCAGCAGCGCCTCGGCCAGCACCATCAGGGCAAGCCCTTCCTTGGTGGAGAGCGAATACTCGCGCAGCAATTCCTCGATGCCGCCGAGCCCGACCTTGCGGGTGCGGATGGCATCGATCAGCCCGGTCGCGCGCGCGTCGATCCGGGCCTTGGCGGCGGGGTCGCGCCGGGCGCCGGCGAGCAGGCGGCCGGCGATGGCGCCGTCATCCTCGGCATAGGGCGCGCGGAAAGGCGGCATGGCGGTACGCGGGGCAGAGGCGACCATAAGGGGCTCCGAAGGAGGCTGGACTGGATTATCTGAAGGATGGTGGATCAACCGCCGCATATCAATTGGCATTTCATTGGTATTTCCAGTATGAAATCCAATTATATGGCAATTTTATAGAGAATTATCATGCTGGATAGGACGGATCGCCGTATCCTCGCTCTGCTGCAGGGCGATGGCCGCATAGCCGGCGTCGAGCTTGCCGAGAAGGTCGGGCTTTCTCCCACCGCCACGGGCGAGCGCCTGAAGCGGCTGACGCGCGACGGCTACATCACCGGCTACCGCGCCACGCTCGATCCGGAGAAGCTCGGCCTGCACCTCCTCGTCTTCGTCGAGGTCTATCTCGACAAGACGACGCCGGATGCCTTCGAGCGCTTCGCCGCGGCGGTGAAGCGGGCGCCGGAGGTCCTGGAATGCCACATGGTCGCGGGCGGCTTCGACTATCTGGTCAAGACGCGCGTGGCGGACATGAACGCCTATCGCCGCTTCCTTGGCGAGGTGCTGCTGGCTCTGCCGGCGGTGCGGGAGACGCGGACCTATGCGGTGATGGAAGAAGTGAAAACCGACGGCGCACTGCCCTTGTAATGAAACATCTGCCGCGTTGACGCCATTTCAACATCTTATGCTGTCAAGAAGCATGGACGATGCGGAGATGCCGCATCGCGGTCAGCAAGGCGCCCGGAGTCCTGCCATGCCCCTCGTTCCGCCCCCTCGTTTCCCAGTCCTGTGTCGGCGCGGGTTCGGGCAGCTGGCGGCCGGCGTTGTGGCGGCCTGCATCGCGGGCGGCGGCGCTGCCCGTGCGCAGGGCAATACGCCGGTTCGCTTCGCCCTGGACCGGCGTTTCGACGGCTTGACCGCGCCTTTCCTGGCCGCGCAGGACAAGGGCTATTTCGGAGCCGAGGGACTCGATGTCACCATCGAGCCGGGCAGCGGCTCGCGTGCCATGCTGCAGCGGCTGGCCGCTGGCGCGCAGGATGCCGGCTTCGGGGACGTCAATGCGCTCATCCGCTTCCGCGACGAGAACCCCGGCGCCGATCTGAAGGCGGTGATGATCATCCACGATCGGCCGGGCTTCGCGCTCATCGGCCGCAAGAGCCGGGGCATCACGGCCGAGCCGGCGAGCCTGGAGGGCCGCAAGCTGGGCACGGCGAGTGCCGAGGCCAGCTTTGCGCAGTGGCCGATCTTCAAGAGCCTGAACAAGATCGACGACAGCAAGATCAGGCTGGAGACCGTAGGTCTTCCGGTGCGGGAGCCGATGCTGGCCTCCGGGGAACTCGATGCCGCCTTTGGCTTCGGCACCTCGACCTATGTTTCCCTCAAGGGGCGCGGTGTGCCGGCGGACGACATCGTGCTGATGGAAATGGCCGATCATGGCCTTGTGCTTTATGGCAACGCCGTCATCGTGGCGGGCAAGTTCGCCGCCAGCAAGCCCGATGCGGTGCGCGGTCTTGTGCGCGCCGTCACGCACGGGGTCCGTGATGCCGTCCTGAACCCTGGCGCGAGCGCGCAGCTGGTGGTTCGCCGCAACGAGGACGCTCAGCCGGAGATCGAGCGCGAGAAGCTCGGCATGGTCAACGAGCGGAACGTGCTCACGCCCTATGTCCGGGCGCACGGCCTGGGCGGGATCGATGGCGAGCGCTGGTCGCAGGCGCTGGATCAGCTCACTTTGGCGGGAAGCTTCCGGGACAAGGCGCGCGCGGGCGATGCATTTTCGGACGCATTCCTGCCGCCAGCCGGCGAACGCATGTTCTGAGCGCATCGTGACGCACGGAGAGGCCGCGCTGCGGGTAGGTGACAGTGGCTGAGCGCGTGCCTATCGTGCCGCGCCTGCCACCGGACCTCCATCTTGATATTGCCAGACCTGACCGACTACGCCGCATTGCGTGACGCTTTCCGCTGGCGCATTCCGGATCGCTACAACATCGCCGTCGACGTTTGCGACCGCTGGGCGGCGAGCGCGCCGGAACGGTCGGCCATCATCGAGGTTTCGCAGGATTGGCGGGTGACGCCGGTCAGCTTCGGCTGGTTCCGCGAGCATTCCAACCGACTGGCCAGTGCCCTGCGCGCGCGCGGCGTCGGCCGCGGCGACCGTGTCGCCATCCTGCTGCCGCAGGGGCGGGAGGTGCTGACCGCGCATCTCGCGGCCTACAAGCTCGGCGCTATCGCGGTGCCGCTGGCGGCGCTGTTCGGCGTGGATGCGTTGGCCTACCGGCTGGAGGATTCCGGCGCGAAGGTCGTGGTGACCAACGAAGCCGGCCTCGCCAAGCTCCGCCAGATCGCGCAGCCGCTGCCGGAACTCGCTTTGCTGATTTCGACCGACGGGCCGGATCGCGGCGTGCAAGGTTGGGACGAACTCCTCGCCGAAGGCAGCCCCGATTTCACGCCGGTGGAGACCACGCCGGACGATCCCGCCTTGATGATCTATACCTCGGGCACGACTGGTAATCCGAAGGGCGCGCTGCACGGCCACCGTGTCCTGCCCGGCCATCTGCCGGGCGTGCAGATGCCGCATGAATTCATGCCGCGGCCGGGCGACCTCGCCTGGACGCCGGCCGACTGGGCGTGGGCCGGCGGCCTGCTCAACATGCTGCTGCCGGCGCTGCATTTCGGCGTCGCGGTGGTCGCGCGGCCGGTGACGCGCTTCGAGCCCGACGAGGCCTATCGTCTGATCCAGGATCTCGGCATCCGCAACGCCTTCGTGCCGCCGACCGCGCTGAGGATGCTGCGCGGCGCCGGCAATCCGCGCGGCCGCTGGCGGCTCAACCTGCGCACGGTCGCGGCGGCGGGCGAGGCGCTCGGCGCCGAGACGCTGGCCTGGGGGCGCGAGGCGCTGGGCCTCACGATCAACGAGGCCTATGGCCAGACCGAGTGCAATCTCGTCCTTGCCTCCAGCGCCGCCATCGGCGTGAGCCGGCCCGGATCGATCGGCAAGGCGGTTCCCGGCCATGATGTCGCGATCATCCGCCCGGACGGCTCGGTCTGCGCGCCGGGCGAGGAGGGGCAGATCGCCGTGCGCCGGCCCGACCCGGTGATGTTCCTCGAGTACTGGCGCAATCCGGAGGCGACGGCGGCGAAGTTCGTCGGCGACTGGATGACCACCGGCGACCAGGGCGCGCAGGATGTCGACGGCTATGTCCGCTTCATCGGCCGCGACGACGATGTCATCACCTCCTCCGGCTATCGGATCGGGCCGGGCGAGATCGAGGATTGCCTGCTGAAACATCCCGCAGTCTCGCTCGCTGCGGTGGTCGGCAAGCCCGATGCGTTGCGCACCGAGATCGTCAAGGCCTTCATTGTGCTGAAACCGGGTCAGGACGGCTCGCCGTCTCTGGTATCCGAGCTTCAGAACTTCGTGCGCTCACGGCTTTCGGCACATGAGTATCCGCGCGAGATCGCGTTTCGGGGCGAATTGCCGCTGACCACGACGGGCAAGATCATCCGCCGTGTGCTGCGGGCCGAGGCCTGAACAGCGACTGGCCGATCCGCCGGCGAATACGCGCTGCCAGATCGGCCGGGGTGCCGGCCCGTCGATGGTTGAGGCGCAGCGTTCCGAAGCCGCCGCTCACGGCTTCGAAGATCGGCAGGCCGCCAGCGAGCCTGATCGAGCGCGCGGGAGCGGCCTTGCGCATCATCGCCAGGAGCAGCGCCAGCGGCCTGGCCGGGGCCAGGCCGTCATCGCCGGCCGCCAGATAGAGCCAGCGCGACGGAGCGCGGCCGAGCGTCAGTGCTGCCGCTATCGGCTTTTCGTCCAGCATCAGCAGCGCGATCCGGCACAGTTTCTGTCGGCTGAGGTTGCGGCTCATGCTGCGCAGGAAGGCGGCCTCGCGGATATCCTGAAGAGTTGCCCGGCCGGTCTGCCCACGTTGGCCCGACGCCTCCAGCGCAAGCAGGATCTCGACGGCGTCGCGCCGGCCGGCAAGGGTCGAAGGTTCTTCGAGGCGCAGCGTTCCCTGTGCCTCCAAAGCCGTCCGTGCCTCCTTGGGGCCTGCCGAGTCCGCCAGCCGCGGGCCGGACAAGCCAAGATCTTGCCAGTCCGCCGCGAAGCCGTGCCTGCGGGCAATGCGGATGAGTGCCGTCGCGAACGGTCCGGCCGGATCGACCGCCGGGAATGTCAGGCCGGCGGTCGGCCCAGCCTCCCGGCGCCAGGCACGCAGCAGCGCGGACAGGGCTGGCGCCACGAAAGTGCTGTCGATCAGGGGCGTACCGTTGAACAGGCGGGGATCGGCGAATTCGTCGAGAGCCTCGGCCGCGAACAAGCGCTGGCGCCGGCGGAACGGCACGAGGCCGATCAGCCGGCGCGGTTGCCGTGCTGCCTCGCCCTGCCAGAGCAGCATGAGCGCGACGTCACGAAACGAGACGAGATGCTGGGCCGCAGCGAGCGCGAATCCGGGATCGAGAAAGGGATTGGGCTCGATCGCACGCGCTGCGAGATCAGCCCATTCTTCGACGATCCCGTCGCAGGAGGAGAGCGGGCGGATTTCGCAGTGCACTGCCGTGCCGGGATGCGATCGCGCCCCGGTCGGCACCATCGACGCCGTGCCGCCCACGCTAGCCAGGGCCATGATCTTGCTCATCCGCTCCCGCTCCCGATGCGTCGCTCCGGCGCAAGGCTGTGCCGTAATGGCGAGACACGGGCATGTGCCTCGCCATGCGGGAGAGATGCTTCAAGAAACAGGCCGCCGCGGCTGTGTCAGGGCGACCAGTCAAGGGTGGCTAGGATTGCGCGGCCTCGGCGCGCTCCGCCTGCTGGCCGAGGAAGGCCGACCACAGGCGTTGGACGGTCTCCTCCTCGATATCCTTGACGATCAGGACCAGGCGCGAGCGCCGGTCGGCATCAGGCCAGGAGTCGAGCGTGACGGGCGGATGCAGGATCTGCTGGACGGCATGCACGAGCAGCGGGCGCCCGGGCTGCTCGGCTACATCGACCAGGCCTTTCAGCCGCAGCAGGCGCGGGCCATGGACCGAGCGCAGCAGGGTCCAGAACAGATCGAAGGTGCTGCGGGTGACAGGCCGATCGGCCGTCAACGCGAAGGCGCGGATCGCTTCGTCGTGACGATTGACGTCATGCGGGTCCTGCCCGTGATGGTGATGTCCGTGTCCGTGATCATGGTGATGATGGCTGTGGCCGTGATCGGGGATTTCGGTTTCGGCCAGCCAGCGGCGCAGCGCAGCCGGGCGCTCAGCCAGATCGTAAAGGCCGGCGCCCGTCAGCGCGCTCGCCGCCGCATCCGGAGGAAGGATCTCGACGCCGGGATTCAGCGCGGCGAGGCGTGCGCGCAGCGCATCGGCCGGGCCTGCGAGGTCGGTCTTGGTCAGGACGAGCCGGTCGGCGGCGACGACCTGCCGGCGCGCCTCCTCATGGCCATCGAGCGTAGCCATGCCGTTGACGGCGTCGACGAGCGTGACGACGCCGTCGAGCCGGAAGCGCATGGCAAGATAGGGGTGGTTGATCAGCATGTTCAGGATGGGCGCGGGGTCCGCGAGGCCGGTCGTCTCGATGACGAGGCGGGCAAAGGCGCCGATCCGGCCATTATCCCTCCGGCGCAGCAGATCCTCGAGCGTGACGATGAGGTCGTCGCGGATCGTGCAGCACAGGCAGCCGGATTCGAGGAGGATCATGTTCTCCTCGACACCCTCGACCATCAGGTGGTCGAGCCCGATTTCGCCGAATTCGTTGACGAGCACCACGGTGTCCGCGAGCGCAGGGTCTTTCAGCAGCCGGTTCAGCAGCGTCGTCTTGCCGGCGCCGAGGAAGCCGGTGAGCAGCGTCAGCGGTATGGGAGCAGGGCGGGCATTGGCGCCGGTCATGATCTGTCGTCCGGTCTCAGCGCATCGGACCGAAAAGGCTAATCCACCTTCCGGGAAAATCCGACGCTTCGTCAAATAGCCGGAGCCCCGCCATGCATCCTGGGACACACGACGATCCAGCCTTCAGGCAGGCACCACGCTCCGCCTTGAGTGTTCTACTATTACATTAATGACCAGCGCGAGGATGACAAGGGCGCCCCCGGCATATTGCAGCGACCCCAGGCGCTCGGCGAGCACGATGGCGGCGATCGCCACGGCGAAGACCGGTTCGGCGCAGAAGGCGAGGCCGGCCGGCCCGGGCGCGATGCGCGCCAGCGCCAGGATCTGGAAGAGGAAGCCGATGATGTAGCCGCCATAGGTAATGGCGACGGCGATCGGCGCGAGCAGGAAGGTCTGCGGCGGCAGCAGCCCGCCCGTGATCAGCAGGATCGCCAGCGTCACCGGCAGGATGACGATATGCGACCAGAACAGCTTCGGCAGCGTCGCGACCTCGGCGCAGCGCGCGGCGGCGAAGAACTGCGCGGTGGCGCTGAGGCTGGCGATGAAGGCGAGGGCGAGCCCGCGCGGATCGAGCCCGCTGAGGTCGGGGCCGACGACCAGTGCGATTCCAAGGAAGGCCAGGAGCGCGACTGCGAACCGGTCGGCCCGGAAGGGGGCTGCCGTGAACAGCGGTTCGGTCAGCACGATCAGGATCGGAAAGGTGTAGAACACCACAGCCGCGACCGAGACCGGCACGAAGCTGACCGAGGAGAGATAGGCGGTGCCGACCAGCGCGGTCGCGAGACCGAAGAGCAGGACGGGCTGCCGTTCGTCGCGGGCGAGACTGAGGGAACTGCGCCAGGCCAGCGCGGCGCCCCCGACCAGAATCAGCATCAGCAGGACGCGGTAGAAGACGAGCAGCGGACCGCTGAGGCCGACCTGCCCGGCGATCTGCGCGCTGACGATATTGGTGCCGAAGGCGGCCGCCGAGGCAAAAGCCAGCAGCAAACCCTGGCGAGCGCTGGCTGCCCCCGTGTCCAATCAGGCCTCAGGCGTCGCTGGCGGGCTTGGCCTTCGCCTTGGCCGCGGGCTTGTCGGCCTGCGGCTTCACGGCGGCCTGCGACGGCCGGGGCTTGGGCAGCGCGCTCGTGCTGGCGGGCACCTTGCCGGGCTGGGGCTTGGTCGCCGGAGTCTTTGCGGGCTGGGGCTTGGCCGCTTGCGCCTTGGCGTTGCGGGGAGCGGGTTTGATGCCGGCGGCCGCGCCCGCACGCAGGCTCGCGGCATTCGCCGCACCGCGCTGGACCGCGCCCTGAAGCCGCAAGGGGCCGGCCTCGAAGGCATTGGCGGAGGGCTGGACCGGCGCATCGGCCGGGGCGAAGGCGGTGGTGCCACGCGGGATCGCGCCATTGCTCGACGCGGTGCGGCGCGGCGCAATGGCGAGCCCGGCGGCGACGGGAGCGCCCGGCTCGATCGTCGGGGCCGTGCCGCGCGCGACCCGCGATTCCGGCTGGGCCGTGGCGTTGGCGGCGAGCGGAGCGGCGGCGGAGCCGGCGGTTCGGCCGAAGGAGACCTGAACCGGCACGACCTGCGCGCGCTGGCCGAGAACGATGCGCCCGCGCGGCGAGCGCGTGGCGACGGGGCCTGCTGATTGCGTCGTGAAGCCGCCGAACCGGCCGCCGTCCGAATCATTGCCACCGGCGGCAGCCGAAGCGGCGATGGGGCCGGAGATGTCGGCATCGTCAGCCAGCGCCACGCCGCCGCCGCGATGGCGAACGTCGTCGCAGATATTCGGCGCGCGCGTGCCGCTAGGCGCCATGGAGGCGACGGTGATGCCGCCGCCGCCCCAGCGACTGAAGCCGTCGTCGAGGAGCTGGGCGGCCTTAACGGTGCGCTCGACCCCGGAAACCGAGCCGAGCACCACGGCGATCAGCGTCTTGCCGCCGCGGCTGGCCGTCGCAACGACGTTGAAGCCGGAGGCGCAGGTGAACCCCGTCTTCATGCCCTCGATGCCGGGATAGCGGCCGACCAGGCCATTGGTGTTCTGCATCACCTGCTTGCCGAGCTGCACGGCAGAGGTGTTCCAGTAGTCCGAATATTGCGGGAAGTCGTGCATCAGCGCCATGGCGAGCACGGCGAGATCACGCGCGCTGGTCTGCTGGTCAGGATGGTCCCAGCCATTGGGGTTGACGAAATTGCTGTCGCGCATGCCGAGGCGCTGAGCCTCGGCATTCATCATGCCGACGAAGGTCGGGACATCGCCGCCAACGCCCTCGGCCACGACATAGGCGATGTCGTTGGCCGATTTCACCATCATGATCCGCAGCGCGTTGTCGAGCGTGATCTCCTGCCCCGGCCGGGCATAGACCTTCACGCGCGGCTGGCTGGCTGCGAGCTTCGAAACCGGGATCGCGGTCTCCAGTGCGAGGCGCCCTTCCCGCACCGCCTTCAGCGCGAGATAGATCGTCATCATCTTGGTGGTGGAGGCCGGCCGCCAGGCCTGCGTCGCGTTTTCGCTCGAGAGAACCGCACCGCTCGATGCGTCGACGACCAGACTCGCCCCGGCGAGAGCGGGGCCCGTCGCGATGAAGCTGAGGGCGAGGACGGCGGCAAAGCGGGAGGGGGTCATCGGGCGGGCTTTGAACCTGTCTGGATGAAACTGGCGGGACGAAGAGGAAGCGGGCAGTCTGGACCAAGCGGGACGCGCAGCTTTCAACGCGACGCATGCGGCATTTTCGAGACGGCCGACGCAGTCGCCAGCCAGCAGATGCATACCTACCCTCTGCCGAGCGATTTGCCTAGACAGGAGCGTCGGTTCAAAAGCTGCGGGCAACCTTAGGCGCTCATTCCTTCCCGGAGCTTACCGTGGCTTTTGGCCTTCTCTGGATTCCGGCGACGATTCTCGCCTCGCTGCTGCAGACTGCCCGCAATCTGGCGCAACGCTCCCTCACGGACATCATCGGCGTCGTCGGCGCCACGCAGGTGCGCTTCCTCTTCGGCCTGCCTTTCGCCGTGCTGTTCCTGGTCCTGGCCTGCATCGGTCTGGAGCGGCTGCCGCCGGCCGTCGGCATGGCTTCCCTGGGCTATACGCTCTGGGGCGCGCTGACGCAGATTGCGGCGACGGCGCTGATGCTGGCGGCGATGCGCGAGCGCTCCTTCGCGGTCACCACCGCCTACACCAAGACCGAGCCCGTGCAGGTCGCGCTGTTCGGGGCGTTCCTGCTTGGCGACGCGCTGACGCCGCTGAAGTTCCTCGCCATCGCGATCGCGACGGCCGGTGTGATCGTCGTCTCGTGGAAACCCGGCGAGAAACTGACCCGCGCCGGCCTGCGCCCGGCCGTGCTCGGCATCGTCTCGGGTGCCTTCTTCGCCCTCTCGGCGATCGGCTTTCGCGGCGGCATTCAGGCGCTGCCGGAGGGCGGCTTCCTGATCCGCGCCTCGACCATTCTCGTGCTCGGCCTCGGCTTGCAGACGCTGATCCTCACGGCCTACCTGCTCGCCGCCAATCGCGAGGCCCTGTTACGGAGCCTCAAGAACTGGCGCCGGTCGCTCTCCGCCGGCTTCCTCGGAGCCGCCGCTTCGCAGTTCTGGTTCATCGGCTTCTCGCTGACCACGGCCGCGAATGTCCGCACGCTGGCGCTGATCGAGGTGCCGCTGGCGCAGATCGCCTCGCGTCGCCTCTTTTCCGAAGGCACAAGCCGGCGCGAGATCTTGGGCATGGCGATGATCGTCGGCGGCGTCGGGCTGCTGCTCTCGGTGGCATTGCGATGAGCCCAGCAGCCAGCTAGTGCTGGAGACAAGAAGAGTCAGCCGATCCACGCACGGCGATCATGCACGGATACCGGCTTGCCGGGCGGCGCAAGGCTGCCAAGATGACGTGTAGCTACACATTATAAGGAGAGCCGTCATGAGCGCTGCAATCGTCGGCTGGGCGCATACGCCGTTCGGCAAGCAGGATGCCGAAACCGTCGAAAGTCTCATCGTGCGGGTCGCGGCCGACGCACTGGTCGATGCCGGCATCACCGCCGATCAGGTCGACGAGATCGTGCTCGGCCACTACAACGCCGGCTTCTCGGCACAGGACTTCACCGCCTCGCTCGTCCTGCAGGCCGATCCGGCCCTGCGCTTCAAGCCGACCACCCGCGTCGAGAATGCCTGCGCCACCGGCTCCGCCGCCGTCCATCAGGGCGTGCGGGCGATCAAGGCAGGCGACGCCAAGATCGTGCTCGTCGTCGGCGTCGAGCAGATGACGAAGACGCCGGGGGCAGAGATCGGCAAGAACCTGCTCAAGGCCTCCTATCTGCCCGAGGATGGCGACACGCCGGCCGGCTTTGCCGGTGTCTTCGGCAAGATCGCCGCCGCCTACTTCCAGCGCCACGGCGACCAGTCCGACGCGCTCGCGATGATCGCGGCCAAGAACCACAAGAACGGCGTCGAGAACCCCTATGCGCAAATGCGCAAGGATCTCGGCTATGCCTTCTGCCGCGAGGAGAGCGAGAAGAATCCCTATGTCGCCGGCCCGCTGAAGCGCACCGACTGCTCGCTGGTTTCGGACGGCGCCGCTGCGCTGGTGCTGGCCGACGAGGCGACCGCCTTGCAGATGCGCCGCGCCGTCGGTTTCCGCGGCATGGCCCATGTCCAGGATTTCCTGCCGATGTCGAAGCGCGACATCCTGAAGTTCGAGGGCGGCGCGCTCGCCTGGCAGAAAGCCCTGGCCCAGGCCGGCGTGACGCTCGACGACCTCTCCTTCGTCGAGACGCATGACTGCTTCACCATCGCCGAACTCATCGAATACGAGGCGATGGGCCTGACCAAGGAAGGCGACGGCGCCCGCGCCATCAAGGAAGGCTGGACGCAGAAGGACGGCAAGCTGCCGGTCAATGCTTCCGGCGGCCTCAAGGCCAAGGGCCATCCGATCGGCGCGACCGGCGTCTCGATGCATGTGCTCTCGGCCATGCAGCTCACCGGCGAGGCGCCGGAGGGCATGCAGCTCAGCGAGCCGCGCCTCGGCGGCATCTTCAACATGGGCGGTGCCGCGGTCGCGAACTACGTCTCCGTGCTCGAACGCATCAAGTGAGGCGGGCGTCCCGGGCAAGCGCAGAGCGGCCTAGCGGACAGCGGGAGCGCCGGAACACAGGCCGCCGAGCAAAGGCGGCCTGATGTGACGAGCTTCCTCGTTCTGCTGCTCGCCTATATCCTGAGCCAGTTCTTCCGCGCCTTTCTGGCCGTGATCTCGGGGGATCTCACGCGGGATCTCGGCCTCGATCAGGGGCAGCTCGGCAGCCTGCAGGCCGCCTGGCTGATCGCCTTCGCGCTCTCGCAATTCCCGGTCGGATATGCGCTCGACCGGATAGGCCCGCGGCGGACGCTGGCCGGCTTCCTTCTCGTCGCCGTCGCCGGAACGGTGATCTTCGGCCTGTCGCAAAATTATGCGACTGCCCTGACGGCCCTCGCGCTGATCGGCATCGGTTGCTCGCCCATCCTGATGTCCGGCTTCTATCTCGCCGCGCGGCTCTATTCGCCCCGGCATTTCGCGACGATGTCGTCACTCCTGATCGGGTTCGGCTCCGTCGGCGATCCCCTGAGCGGCGCGCCGCTCGCCTATTTCCTGGCGGCCTATGGTTGGCGTGCGACTGTCTTCGGCCTCGCCGGAATCGTGGCGCTGACGGCCTTGCTGGTGATCCTGTTGTTGAAGGACCCGCCGCCGCTGCCCGACACTCCGCAACGGCATGTCTCGCTGCTGGAGGGGATCCGGCAGATCTTGGTGAAGCGGCCGCTCTGGCTGATCTTCCCCTTCACCTTCGTGAGTTACGGGGTGACGATCTCGATGCGCGGCTTGTGGATCGCGCCGTATCTCCAGACCGTGCACGGCTTCGACCTTGCCGCGACCAGCTATGCGGCGATGGCCATGGGCGGCTTCATCGCGCTGGGAGCGCTGCTGGTGTTGCCGCTCTATCGACGGATCGGCGCCAAGATCACAGTCGTGGGTTGTGGGGTGATCGTAGTCTTGGCGTGCCTGGTGCTGGCACTCTGGGGGCAGGGATCGCCCCGCCTCGCGGTCGGCCTCTTCCTCGTCATCGGTCTGTTCGGTGTCACCTATGCCGTGGTGATGGCGCATGCGCGCGCCTTCATGTCGCCTCTGGAGATCGGCCGCGGCGTCACCTTCATGAATTTCGTCTTCATGGGCGGGGCGGGCGTGATGCAATGGCTTTCGGGTCGGCTCGTCAACACCCTCGACAGGCACGGCTACGAGCCGCAGACCACCTTCGGCTGGCTGTTCGTCTTCATGGGCGTCGCGCTGGCGGCCACACTTGCCGTCTATGCGGCCTCGCCGTCGGAGTCGAAGGCTGCCGCCCCCGCGGTCAGGTAGCGCCGGACCGGCCTCCACAGGCTCGGATCGGTGGCCGCGGCGAGCGGCGCTCAGCTCTCGCCCGGCGCCTTCGCTGCGATCGCCAGCGCGTGGACGCGGTCGGCCAGTTCCTGCGCCAGTGCCGCATTGACCAGGCGGTGGCGCTCGAGCCGGCTCTTGCCGGCAAAGGCTTCCGACACGATATTGACGCGGAAGTGAGTCTCTCCGCCCTCGCGCCAGCCGCCATGGCCTTGATGCTGGTGCGACTCGTCGATCACCTTCAATTCCTGTGGCGCAAAGGCTTCGGTCAGCTTTCGCGTGATTCTTTCAGCGATTGCGGTCATGATCGTGCCACCGTTGCGATGATTGTCCTTTCGGTTCGGCGATGTGCTGCATCGCACTTGCCGGCCCGAACCCTGCGTCTCATAAACCGTCGACGATGAACATCAACTCACGCCTTTTCGACAGCATCAGGATCGGCTCTTCCGAGGCGGAAGCGACCGTCGACAGCGATGCGCCGCGCTGCGACCATCCCGGCTGCGCGCGCGGCGGCGAATTCCGTGCGCCGAAGGGGCGCGGCCGCGAGGGCCAGTTCTTCCTGTTCTGCATGGAGCATGTGAAGTCCTACAACGCGACCTACAACTACTTCGCCGGCATGGATGACGACGCGCTCGCGGCCTACGCGAAGCAGGAGGAGATCGGCCACAGGCCGACCTGGAAGCTCGGCGTCAATTCCAAGGCGGCGCGGATGTCGCAGCGCGGGCGCAAGGCGAATGGCGACGCCAGCGCCGACATGCACGACGCCTTCAACCTGTTCGGCGCTCGCAACAAGCAGCAGGCCGCGCAGCCGGAAACGCGTGTGGGCGTCGTCGCGCGCAAGGCGCTCGATACGCTCGGCCTCGACGACACCGCCGACTCGGTCGTGATCAAGGCGCGCTACAAGGAGCTGGTGAAGCGCTTCCATCCGGACGCCAATGGCGGCGACCGCTCGCGCGAAGGCACGCTTCAGGAAATCCTGAAGGCCTATCAGCAGTTGAAGAGCGTGGGGATGGTCTAGCCTGCGCCGTCATGCTCGCCCTTGTGGCGAGCATCCACGTCTTGAACATCACCTGCGACCGCCGGACGTGGACGGTCGGGACAAGCCCGGCCATGACGCGGAGAGCGATCAGCCCTTCTTCGCCGCCAGCCCTGCGACATCCGCGATGATGCCGTCCAGCGCGAAATCCTTCGGCGTGTAGACACGCGCCACGCCCATGTTGCGCAGGGCGTTCTCGTCGTCGGGCGGGATGATGCCACCGACGACCACCGGCACGTCCATTCCGGCGACCCGCAGCCGCGCGGTGACGTCGCGCACCAGCGGCAGATGCGAGCCGGAGAGGATCGAGAGCCCGATGATGTCGGCTTCGCTCTCCCGGGCCTCGCTGACGATCTCCTCCGGCGTCTGGCGGATGCCGCCATAGCTCACATTCATCCCGGCATCACGCGCTCGCACCGCGATTTGCTCGGCACCGTTCGAGTGCCCGTCGAGGCCGGGTTTGCCGACGAGGAAGCGCGGCGGGCGGCCGAGGCGTTCGGTCGCCTTCGCCACGGCTGCCTTGGCGGTGGCGAGGCCGCTCGCATCCCCGAGCCTGGTGGTGTCGACGCCGGTCGGGGCGCGGTACTCGCCGAAGATCTCGCGCAGGGTCTGCGCCCATTCGCCGGTGGTGACGCCGAGCTTGGCGCAGGCGATCGAGGCCGGCATGACGTTGCGGTTTTCGCGGGCACTGGCCGCGAGCTCGGCCAGTGCGGCTTCGGCGGCCTTCGCATCGCGGGCGGAGCGCCAGGCCTTGAGCCGGGCCACGGCCTCGGTCTCGACCGAATCCGGCACGGTGACGACGGCGCCATCGCCGGCCGAGAGCGGGGAGGGCTCGCTGTTGGTGAATTTGTTGACGCCGACGACGACTTGCTCGCCACGCTCGATCGCCTCGATGCGGCGTGCGCCGTTTTCGACCAGCGCCTGCTTCATGTAGCCGCTCTCGACGGCCGCGAGCGCGCCGCCCATGTCGTCGATCCTGGCGAGTTCCTCGAGCGCGGCTTCCTTGAGCTCGCGGACCTTGGCATCGATCACGGTCGATCCGTCGAAGATGTCGCCGAATTCGAGCAGGTCGGTCTCGTAGGCCAGGACCTGCTGCATGCGCAGGGACCATTGCTGGTCGAAGGGGCGGGGCAGGCCGAGCGCCTCGTTCCAGGCCGGCAGCTGCACGGCCCGCGCGCGCGCCTTCTTCGACAGCGTCACGGCGAGCATCTCGATCAGGATGCGGTAGACGTTGTTCTCCGGCTGCGGCTCGGTCAGCCCGAGCGAATTGACCTGCACGCCATAGCGGAACCGGCGCATCGCCTCATCGGCGATGCCGTAGCGGCCGAGCGTGATCTCGTCCCAGAGCTCGACGAAAGCCCGCATCTTGCAGAGCTCGGTGACGAAGCGCATCCCGGCATTCACGAAGAAGGAGATGCGCCCGACGGTGCCGGGGAATTCCTCCGGGCTGACTTCCGGCCGGGCGCGGATCGAATCCAGCAGGGCGATGCCCGTCGCCAGCGCGAAGGACAATTCCTGCACCGGCGAGGCTCCCGCCTCCTGCAGATGGTAGGAACAGACATTCGTCGGGTTCCATTTCGGCAGCTCGCTGGCCGTGAAGACGACGATGTCGGTGGTGAGTTGCATCGAGGGGCGCGGCGGGAAGACATAGGTTCCGCGCGAGAGATACTCTTTCACGAGGTCGTTCTGCGTCGTGCCCTGCAGCAGCTTGCGGTCGGCTCCCTGCTCGTCGGCGACGGCGATGTAGAGCGAGAGCAGCCAGGCCGCCGTCGCGTTGATCGTCATCGAGGTGTTCATCTGCGCCAGCGGGATCTGGTCGAACAGCGCCCGCATGTCGCCGAGATGGCTCACGGGCACGCCGACCTTGCCGACCTCGCCGCGGGCCAGCACATGGTCCGGGTCGTAGCCGGTCTGTGTCGGCAGGTCGAAGGCGACGGACAGGCCGGTCTGCCCCTTGGCGAGATTGGTCCGGTAGAGCCGGTTGGACTCGGCCGCGTCGGAGTGCCCCGCATAGGTGCGGAAGATCCAGGGCTTGTCGCGCTGGCCCGTCTGCTGGCCGCCAAGCTTCGTCGCGGTCATGGCGTCTCCCCGTATTGCAGAGCAATCTGAATGTTGCACTGCGGCGAAGATAACGCCAGAGCTTCCGCGATGTCCCCTTCGACGTTAGGCGGACGGTTTTCGGCTTGAGCCGGGCCTATGCTCAAGCCCTCATCCTGAGGAGTAGCCGAAGGCCGCGTCTCGAAGGATGCTTCAGGAAAGCTCTGGAACCATCTGAACCATCCTCCTTTGAGAGCGGGCCGATGGCCTGCTCCTCTGGATGAAGGCGGTGACTGTTCCCGCGCGCGTCGAGCGGCTATCGCGAGGAGAGGCTGCCCCGGATCTCGGACGCCGCAAGAAGAGCCACGCGGTTGTCGGCCTTCGCAGGCACGACGAAGGCGCGGACGGAGGCTTTCGGCAGATCGAGATCGAGCGGCCGGCCCGGCGGCAGCGGCGCGTTCTTGACCAGCATGACCGCCGGTGCCTGGAACGTTACGAGCTTCGGTGCTGCCGTCTCCGGAGCGAAGGCAAGCGGCGCCGAGGCGAAGGATGTGGACACGGCCGGTGTGGCGGTCGCGAGCGGCGCGGAGGTGGATGCCGAGGCCAGCTGGATCGTCGGCTCCTCGATCCGCCTGCGCTCGGGGCGCTCGCCCTTGAGATAGAAGGCATTGCCGCCGGCCACGGTCACGTAATGCATGTTGGCGTAGCCGAAGCGCATGCCGGCCATATGGAAATGCTTGGCCGATCCGACCGCCTCGTTCCGGCGGCCGTTGAGGATGTCGTCCGCGATGGCCTCGATCTTCGGCCGGGTGTGTTCCGGCATCGGGCGGGTGAGGACGCCGGCGGCGAACTGGCGGGGCGCGCCGACCACGCCGCAGATCGTCTCAGGATACCGCTGCGATTCGACCCGGTTCATCACCACCGTTCCGACGCCTAGCAGGCCGGCCTCGCTCGACCGGTTCGATTCGAAATACATCGCGCGGACGAGGCACTCCTTCTCGCGCGGATCGGCCTTGGCGAGCGCGACGGCGCGCTTGCGCGCGGCGGCCGGCTCCTTCGTCGTCGGCGCGGAGACCGCGGCCGAATCGACCGGCGACATGCTGCAGGCGCCCAGGGCCGGCGCAAGGAGAGCCATCAGAATCGGGACCGATCCACGTCCGCCGTACCTGAAAACTCCGCCAGAACGGAGACCATGCGCAGCGATCGCGGCCCGCTTCATGCGGCAACCTCCTGAGTTCGGGATCATGGGCAGCCGGGGGGGCGCACCGGGATCACCGGCAAAGAAACCCGAAATCAATAACAGAAAGTTAATCCGGGAAGGAAGGCCCCGCGACGCAAAGACCGGTCGGAGCGACCCTCCCTTGCATCGGGCTACATGCTAACGCTTTGTCAGAGAACGCAAAATTGGGCGCTTCGCGGCCTGAATATTTATGGGAACTCGCGCGCCGCCGGGCGGAGTTTCGCGCCGCTCCGGCCGGAGGCTTCAGTTCCGTGTGCCGGGCAAGCGCGGCAGCGGCAGGAAATCCACGCCTTCCTCATGCAGCATGCGGGCATCGTCGGCCGTTGCCTCGCCATAGATGGCGCGCGATTCCGCCTCGCCATGATGGATCTTCAGCGCCTCGTCGGCGAAGCGCTCTCCGACATGCTCGGCATTCTCATGCACGTGCTGGTGCAGCGCGGTCAGCATCTCGCGGAAAGCCTTCTCCTTGTCGCTCATCAGCGCGACCGGGGCTGGCGATGCGGCCGCAGGCGCAGGCGCTTCCGGCGAGGGCTCGGCCGGGCGCGCGCCGAGATCGCTGCGCGCGACATTGGGCGCCATGATCGCGCGCTCGACCTTGGCGCTGTTGCAGGCCGGGCAGGTGACGAAGCCGCGCCTCGCCTGTTCCTCGAAGCCGCCGGAGGAGGGGAACCAGCTCTCGAATTCGTGGCCGTTGTCGCAGATGAGCGTGTAGCGGATCATGTGATCTTAGATGGTGGCGCCGCGTCGCCAAGGCAAATCGGCACGCAAGGAGTGCTGCCTGCCGGCATGGCGGGGCAGTGAAGGCCAGGTGCCTCAGGCTGCGAGCAACTCGTCGAGCTCGCCGCGGGCATCGAGCGCGTGGATGTCGTCCGAGCCGCCGACATGGCGCTCGCCGATGAAAATCTGCGGCACCGAAGTGCGTCCGCCTGCCCGGGCCGTCATGGTCTGCCGCAATTCCGGCTGGCCATCGACATCGATCTCCGAGAAAGCGACCCCCTTTCGGGTCAGGAGCGTCTTGGCCGCCTTGCAATAGGGGCACCAGGAGGTGGTGTAGATCGTGACCGGCGGCATGGGCTGGGGGCTCTCGATAAGATGCTGCCCTCTCATGTAGTGCCTTCCCGGCCATCCGTCACGACCCGTGCGAAGGTCAGGATGTCGACATCGCGCGCGCCGGCCCGCAACAGCGCCCGCGCTGCGGCATTGGCGGTCGCGCCGGTTGTCAGCACGTCGTCGACCAGGAGGATGCGGCGGCCTTCGACATGCGGGCGCTGCGCATCCGGCACCCGGAACGCGCCCTGCAGATTGTCGGCGCGCTGCGAGCGGGTGAGCCCGACCTGCTGGCGCGTGCGCTTGACGCGGGCGAGCAGGGTGGGCGCGAGCGGAAGCTTCGCCTGGCGCGCGACGACGCCGGCCAGCGCGGCAGCCTGGTTGAAGCGTCGGCTCCAGAGACGCCCGCGGTGCAGCGGGATGGGCACGACGATCTCGGCCTCGCGGAGCAGTTCGCGGCCTGCCTGGGCCATCATCCGCCCGAGCGTCAGGGAGAGTTCGACGCGGTCGCCATATTTCAGCCGATGCACCAGTTCGCGCGCCGCGCCGTCGAAGCGGCAGACGGCACGGGCCCGCGTGAAGACCGGCGGATCGGCGATCGCGGCCGGCGAGAGCAGGCCGGGGCCGAGATCGACGGCGAAGGGCGTCCCGAGCCGTTCGCAATAGGGGCGCTCGATGAAGCCGATGCCGCCCCAGCAGGCCGGGCAGAGCGCCTGCGCCTCACCGGTCGCGGCCTGGCAGGCGACGCAGGTCGGAGGATAGACGATCGCGATGAGGCCGCCGAGCCCGGCCCGAAAGGCAAGGCGGCCGTGGTGCAGGGCGATGAAGGCCAGGGATCGTCGCTGCTCGCTTTCGCCGTCCACCGAAACGCTCCCCCAAGCTGCCTCGGCAATTTTCAATCTCGCCGGCAGGCTTGCAAGACCTGTTGGCCGCTTCCTGCGCGGCTCGCACCGCTCTTTTTCGCGTGCGTGGCGCATCGCTTGAGCCGGCTACCGACGGGATATTCCGCTCGTCTCCATCTCAAGGCCGCGCCCGCCTGGAAAGGCGGGGATGTTCGCCGCGTCAATTGAAGCCCTTCGGGCCGATCCGAGGATTTTTGTCGGGACAGCTTCAAAAAAGCAGTTGCGGCGTTGCGGCGCTCCGACTACAGAGACGCCCACGACCGGCGCTGCTCCCTTCGTCTAGCGGTCTAGGTCGCGACTGCCCCCCAGGTTGCCTACCAAGTGAGTAGGGGCAGGGGATTGAGGGTGGTAGGGTTACCAATGAGGTCCGATGGCGGGCTGAATTTGGCAAGCTAGACGAATGGAATTGACTTGTAAGTAAGAGAAGTAATAGTAAGGTATATCGCAGTATAACGTAAGTAACGCTCCCTTCGTCTAGCGGTCTAGGACGTCGCCCTCTCACGGCGAAAACAGGGGTTCGAGTCCCCTAGGGAGCGCCATTACTTAGATATACTAAGCCGCGCAAGGAACGTAGGCGCGCTCGGGTCTCAGACGCTCCCTGTATTTCAGACGCTCCCTGTATTGTAGATTTTCACAATCTTCTCTAATGCATCCAGGAAGCCTGGATCGGTCAGGCGGCGACCCTCCAAAGTTTCGATGCTGCCATCGTCCGCTTGACGCAAGCCTCGCGCCCGCATCCGTCTTGCGGCAACGAAATCCTTGAGCGCACTGACTTCCGCTTCGCTTAAAGTTTGTCGGTTCGCGACGGCAGGCGGGACGCCTTCGAGTTTGCTCGCCACGGCCAAATAGATGGTGGGTGCTTCCCGTGCCCGTCTGAGTATGTCAAGCTGCGCCTTATAGCTTCTGTTTTGGGCAGCAAGCAGGGCAACGCGGTGCTTCAGCTCCGGGTTAAGTCGGGCCAAATCTTCGTCGCCGACAAGGTCAACCGCGGCAAGTGGGCCACCCCTCTGTTTTCGCGGGCGCAGAATCACTTCGGAAGCGGCCTCCCAAGCCCGGTACAAACCATGATAAGGATTTGCCCCACCTCGCTTATTGCGTATCGACGGCTCAGCTAAGCTCTGCTCCTTGGCATGGATCCGCGCCGCGTAGGTCTGGACCACCAATGGTACGGTGAGCCGTTGCTTCCCGTTGACGACGAGATGGTGAAGTACGCTGTGAAGGTTTTGAAGCTTCAACCTGATTGTCGAATTGGTGGCGCGCTCAACAAGTTCTTTGAGCGTTGCGTCCACAATATCCAAAGCTTGTTTCCCTTCGACGTTCATTGACATAGCTCTCTCAACAAATGCCCTCCCGATCGGATGAGGGATGGGACTGATGATTCGAGGTCGAGAAACCGATCCGGGTCGCCTTCAACGAGGACGCCGTCGGCAGATCTTCAACGGTGCTTGCCCAGCGGATATCGCGGATGAGGTATCCATCGAAAGGACCACGCGGAATGGTGCGGCGAAACTACTGCGCATTCAATTCGAGCAATATCTCGCGGCCGGGCTGGGTGAGTGTGGTCCGCTCAAGCGGACGCCCGATGCTGTTCCGGGCGACTTCTTGGATGCGCTCCTGGAGACCGAGTTCTTCAAGCGTCTTTCGCCCCTCGATTAGATTCTGGGCCTCCTGAGCACCAAGTTCGCCCAGCAGCATGGCCGCCATCGCGTCCGCCCCAGCGCGACGCTCTTCCAGGGAAAGCGGCGCCAAGGTTATAGGAATATAGCCGTTCTGGTAGAGAATGCGGTTCACGAATTCGTCTCTCTCCCTTTCAATTTCTGGTCTGTCTAGAGATACAAAGAATCGACTCATCTGGACGATTGAGTCCGTGAGTTCGAAGCGGGTGGATTCTCGCCCAGATACCTCGGGTATACCCTTTGGTCGGATCACCATCGGGATGCCGTCTTCACCCGCTTCGGCAGTTACTTTTCGGATCGCGCGGACCATCTCAATGAGCATCATAGTTGCGTGTACGTCAGCCACAGACTGCTCCTGTGATTGAGTCTCAGCATCCCATTCGGCTTCGAGGGCTGCGATCCGTTGGCGCAGAACGGGAGGTACAGGCTCTCCTTTGGCGTTGGCATCTCGGCGCTCGGCCTTGAGCTTCTTAATCTCAGCCTCGCGTTCCTCAATTCGCTCTTTCAACTGGTCCACTCGTGCAGAAATGAGGTTGGAGTGGCCCCACAATGGAATCAGAAAGGGTAGCCCGGTAACCAAGAAGCGGCA
The DNA here is from genome assembly GCF_056395485.1 of Allobosea sp. 10L417. Taxonomy (NCBI): domain Bacteria; kingdom Pseudomonadati; phylum Pseudomonadota; class Alphaproteobacteria; order Hyphomicrobiales; family Alloboseaceae; genus Allobosea; species Allobosea sp. 10L417. The sequence continues at coordinate 35,922 of NZ_JBFTJP010000013.1, read as the reverse complement.
CCGCACACAGTTTCTCGAGCCACCCGGGACGGGCTTGTGGCGTGACTTGTTCGCTCCTAGGTCATTACGGGCCTGCCAGAGTTCTCCGCCGATATGGCAGAGTGTTCCTCCATTCGGACAAATTCCGATGTCCATTCGAGACCACGTAGAGCCGTCGGAATAAGGGCCCTTCAACTGCGCCAGGCCATCATCGTGAAGGCGAGCTGTCATTCTGGCGGCCTGTTCAAAGGTCGCTTTCTTCAGGAAGACCGGGAAGGCATCGGCCGCCTTAGCAAGGGCCTGAAGGCGCGCTCGCGTCAGAATTTCACTTACATGCGGCGGCTCAAATTTGGCCTCGTTGCCTCTTGGTCCGACATTCAGAGGGTATCTAAAAATATAGAATCGGTCGGGAATCAGGGCTTTCACCGCGTCAGTCGGGTCGTCAATAAATATCCCGTATGGAATCTTTGAGAGCGGCAAAGGTCCTGCTACGGGGTTATATTCTTCTTGCCATTCTCGCATCTCCGAAAGATTGTTTAGCGCCTCAATAAATTCCCAAGGCATCTCATATCCCGAATTTTCGTCAAATAGATTGGGCCTGTCCTGTGTTTTATTCGAGTTTATCCAGAATCCCGTTAGAGTGCTGATATTTCCACCAAATTGGGACTGAATCTCTCTAAATACTCCACGTCGGGTGTTTTTTGCGCCGACAGATTTCCAGTAATCGGCATGTGGTCCTTCGGCTGGGCCCCATTTATTCTCCGTGGGATTCCAGTACCGGCTGTCGCCCTCGCCGCTATCGAGCCGTCGGACCTGAACATTTCGCAGAGGCAAATCCAACATAAGCAGGAGCATTCTAGGCAATACCTCGCAGAATACGGGTTCTGCATGCCCAGTGTCAGGATTTTTCCACGTAATCCAATGGAGCGGTCGCCCGTCGGCGCGAGATTTAAGGCCTCTTGCCCAAGCAAAGTTATTGTCGGATATTATTTTTTTCAGTTCGACATGCATTCGTGTTGGCATCGGCTTGGCCGCGACATCGCCGTTTTTCGATGTCGTATTTTTCGACGCCTGAGACATTCTGAATCGTTCAACGTCTCCGTACGAGAGAGCCACTTTGAATAAAGTATTTCCATCTCGATCACGATTTTCGTCTTCCATCCAGCAGAAAAAATCGAAGATCCGCCCGATCGAATTTATGCGTTGAGTTGAAGTTGACCAGGTCTTCGCGAACTCAAGTAGGCCAAGCATGTTGGACCGAGAGAGCGCTTTATCCGGTTTGTCGACCTCCAAAGAAGGGCGGGTGCTAAAAAATTCTTCCAGCAAGCGTAGCGCGCGAAGATAAGCTTTTTTTTGAAGTAGCACTCTCTCGCCTAGCCAACGGTTGAAATTTTCTCGGAGCCATTGCAGGTGGGTAGTTTCAGAAAGAATGCTTTCGGTTCGGCTGCTCTTCCTCCTGCGAACTTGTCGATTTACTTGAATGCAGAATTGCGGATTGTCCGTAACATCAGCAACTAGGCGCACCAGGCGATTCAGGGTTCGTCGGTTTGACTCAGATGTCCATTCCGCCCAGATCCCGCTGGGCCGCAGCAATCGTCCTAGCTCAACGATGTGCGCTTCTTGAATACTTTCGAGATAATCAATATGGTCTGAGGAGAACTTGAGCACGGCAAGCCACTTCCAGATTGCGAATGAGCGATCTTGACGTTGTCTCGCTGGGAATTTCGAAAGATGCGAAAGCTTCTCTATTTCGGAACGTAGTAGCACGAAGTCGGGGTCAAGTTCTTGGAGGAAGAACTGGAACCATTGTGCGTTTATATCGCCGATAGCAGAGCGGCCGAAGAGGATACCCAATGGCCACAGGACGGCCCGCTGCGCGTGCAGGCCATGCAGTTCGTATAGGAAATCGTCCTGAGCCGCTCGGCTGCCATCCAGGCGACAGCTCTCCACCATCTCCTCGATCAGAGTAGCTAACTTCTCGCTGTCGGTATCGTTGATGCTTGGTATCAGGGCGAAACGTCGTTCGTCCGGGTTGAACCAAGCTTCGCCGAGATTCTGCGCAATTGTTACGTGGTTGAAGCGAGTTTCAAACACGCGCTCCTCCTGAGGTTATAAACTCGCTGAGAGCAAGTAACGCGGCCGAGCTTTCATGGCCGATAGGAGGGATCTGAACGACCTCTCCCAGCATGCGTCGGCGGGCTGCTTCTAACTGCGCGTTAATCTGCGCCTTGGTCGGTACGACGTAAGGTACATGTGAAAGGTAGTGTCGGTGGTGCAGTCCCTTCTTGATCACAGAGGGGGGGACACCAAGGTTCGAAAGGGTTTGGCCGTAGAGATGGCGTAGTCCGTGGGTTGTCGTCCCGCGCGCTTTCGAATGCTCTAAACCGATCCGGCGCACGGCGGCCGCGTGGTTTCGTTCGTAGCCCTTTGGGGAGTAAGGGTCTCCAATCATTGCGCCGCTGGCTTGAGGAGTTCGTTCGGTTACAAAGAGAAATGGATGGTCCCTACCTCCAAGGCTTCGACGTCTTTCCATTATCGGATCGCGGATAAACCGCAGATAACCAAGGAATAGGATCCAAAACAGTGTCGAGGCATTGTCGTCGAGCCAGTACACGAAAGCTTGGTTGTCTTTGTTGAGATCCATACCTTTCCAACCCGCGTGATAGCGGTCTCGAAGAACTTCATTGCGGGGGCGCAAGCCGTATCGGCGCTCAAGAATCTCCGCTCGTGACAGCGAATATTCGCTTCCGCTCAACGGGTCCGAATATCGTATCCTGGCTTCGGCCGGATGATTGATTACGATCAGGGCATGACCCGGCTTTTCTGGCTCTTCCACAACGTCCTGGACCCAGAGATGCAAGCCTTCGCTGCGGCGGAAGCCTCCGTACGCATCAAGCAGAACCATCATTTGGTCCCGGATATTGTATCGTAGGTAAGGATCAGTCGTGTGGAGTTTTCCTGGTCGCTGATGGCCGATCCAAAGGAGCGGCTCCAACTGGTCAGGCGGGAAGAATTTTACCTCCTCCGCCGATTGTCCTTCCGTCGTTCGACCAAGATCGATGAGGCGAGGCGTTGTCCGCCTCACGTTTGTAGGGGTCAGGTGAGACAACATCGAAACTTGGCGTCGACGTGCCCAGACAAGGTGCTCGGAGAACGACAATGCATCGCTCGGAACGCAGCGGACAGGGAGTGTACGCAACGGGTTGTCGAGCCCCTCGGCATGAGCCCAGTCAGAGAAGCGTTCGATGGCATGCGCGAGCATTTTGGCTCTTGTGACCGGCGTGCGCGGCCAAAAGAGCCCGTCAGGATCATCGCCCGCTTCGATGGTGCCGCTGAGAAGAGAAATGGCGAACGCACGGTACAGTCGGCGTTGGACATTGAGGTTACGCTCTAGGGCATCGTCGGCGATTGCCTGTCCTCGAGTCTGGCAAAAGTCCCAGAACAATCCGAGGCCGCGAGATATGGTGTCCTGCCAAGTTCTAGACCGGCTTGGAAACGCCATCATGTAGTCGACGAGGGGTGTGAAAATCTCCACGGACCCGTCGGCTTTTCGTAAGAATAGGCCTCGGGCTGACCATCCGCACGGCATCGATTCAACGTTGATAGCGCTCGTCGCGTGATGAAGTGGTTGTGGCTCTCTCACGGGCGCTGAATCCTTCTGTCAGTGTAAATCTAGAATCGGACAGCAGAAATTCTTGATAACCGACCCTAAACAGGTCCGATTTCGGTGTATATATCGGCGGGAAATCCTTTATAAAGTGTGAATTGATCTGATTGAAACTTGTAATTGTCTTCAGTTAATAAAATATAGAGCGTATATTAGTGGGAGATCGGCGTTTCTGTATTTTGGTAATCTCGTGTTTCGGGGGCGTCTCGTTCTCTCGCTCCAGCAGATCTGCGTTCCGGTAGGGGGGGAGTCTCCCGGAACGCAGCTCCGGGAGACTGGCGGAGCGCTACAGGATTCAGGGAGCTGAATCCTTGGGAGCGAACATGGGATCCTTCAGCTATGCTCCGCTGTTGATCGGAGCCGACATTGTCCCCGTATCGCAGGGGACGGGCCGCATGCTTGCCGAGCCCTAGTTGCGCACGTGGCGACTCTTCGCTTCACCCCGCCCAACATGGACGGACACGCCGTGGTTACGTGTGGCGAGATTGCGGCCAGTACCCGCATCGAGACTTCGGCCGGGCTCCCGCTGGCAACGGCGGGGCGAGATGGCGCCAAAACGCAAGCCGATCGTCGTCGGCCGCATCGGTACGCGACCTATAGACTTGCGGGCGTATCCCGTGTCGAGTCAGGCCTGCCGGCTGCCAATAGGCCGAACGTGGCTGCCTTGAAGGATTCCGGCTGACTGCGGAAGGATTCGTTCGCGATGATCATGTCAGTCGGCCCGCGTTCCCTCGGCGCTTTCATACGAACCCCGCCGCGGTCGCGCGGTCTGGACATCCTGCGCGGTAGAGTCGCGGAATTATCGATCCGCGACAATCACACCTATGCTCGTTCGATGTCAGCGGTACGCGAGGCTGGGAGGAGAGAGCGGAGAGATAAGGTTTCGCCCGAAGCGGGGCCATTTGCGCCCGACGAAGTCGGAACCCGTGGCGGTCATCACGCGACTGTCTGCCGCCGCCAACTCTCCACGGCCCGATCGAGCTTGGCGCAGTCCTTTTCGTCAGCCCAGCGATCCCAGAATTCGATTGTTCCGCTTAATGGCTCATTGATGGGCTTTGCGATGCGGATGCGTGTTGGCAGCAGGATCGCATCGCCGACCACGAGCGCCTCCCCGGTATCGAGCACAGGCAGGAGATCGCCGAAACCTCCGAGACTGTCGGGCAGGAGGCGACGGACGACGGCCTGGTCGTCGCCATTCGTCAACCTCATGGCGATCAGGTTGTTACGCTGGCTGACGACTGTACGGTTCACCTCGGCCGGGCGCTGGCTGATAACGACCAGGCCGACGCCATACTTGCGACCTTCCTTGGCGATTCGCTCGAAGGTCGCTATCGCGTTCTCGGCCACGCCGGAGGTCGCCTCCTGCGGAATGTAAAGATGCGCCTCGTCGCAGAAGAGCGCCACCGGATGGCGGGAGTCCTGCGGGCTCCACTGCTGCACCGAGAACACCAGTCGCGCGACCATACCCACGATCAGCGGCAGGATGTCGGAGGGCACCTCCGAGAAGTCGATGATCTTCACGCCGCCCTTGCCGCCTCTGGCGCTTCGGCCGCCCAGCAACTGCCTGACGACGTCGTCCAGCCACGCGTAGCCATCCGCCACCCCAGCGGCGGGAAACAGAAACCCGAGACGGCGGTCCGTCAGCTTGCCTTCGAGCCGCGGGATCAGGCGGCTCAGTTTCCCATTGAAATCACCCTGCTTCTCGCCGCGGCTGGACGGCACCATCTCCGTATTCAGTGCATTCAGCTCCGCCAGCACGTCCGCTATCGAGAACGGAACGGGGCTGTCGATGGTAAAGTTCGCGAGCGCCTCGGCGTGCCCGCCGCGTTCGAGAAAGGCGGTCTTCGCCTTCACGATGGCGCGTGACATGACCATGGCCTGATTGGGAGCGGTCAGGTCCGAGCGGTCGACGAACATCGAGACGAGCGCCTCGTAACTCAGCAGCCAATAGGGCAGATGAAGGACGCCCTCGTCGAGGGGTCGGTCAGCGTCGATGTCCGCCGGGCCGGCCACTTTCAGGTGCGCGAAACCATCACCGACTAGGGAAGCGTACTCGCCATGCATGTCGAAGACGATCGCGTTGGCGCTGCCAAGCTCCGCCACCTGCTCCAACAGCCGCGCCGTCGTCCAGGACTTGCCCGATCCGGTGCTTCCGACGATGACGGCGTGACGCTGGAACAGCCGGTTGCCGTCCACGAAAGCTTCCGCGCCTAGGTCGAGAGTATAGGCACCTAGGGAAAGCCGTCGTCCCTCGCCGGACAAGCGTTCGCCCTCGAGCGCGAAGCACCAAGCGTCGATCTCGGGCACGGTCTCCAGCGTGCGGCGGAAGATGTTTGACTGCGATCCGTCCCGGTCAATCAGCGTGCCGATCAGCACGACACGGACCAGGTTGAGTTCGGTGTGCGCCCTGTCCCGGCTTCTATGTCGGCTAGCTTGACGTCCTCCAGCGCTGTTCGCGTGATCTTGTTGATGATCCCGATGAGCTTGTGACCCGATCGGCTGCTTTGTAGCGCGACCAGCCTGTTGACTTGCAGCTTGCGGAGGGAGCTGACGTCGTCGACACGGACGATCACCACCGTGGTGTCGACGGACTGGACGTGCCCGAGCGCTTCGCCGTCGTCGAAATCGAGAATGCTCACGGTCCGCTCCCTATGGTGAAATCGAGGAAGACATCGAGGCGCCAGACGGGCCGTTCGATGAAGAAGCCGTCCGGCACGTCGTGGGTGTAGGCGGTGGCACCCTCGCCGCATTCCTCGAAGGCCACGTATCTTCGGCATCGGCCTCCCGTCAGCAGCGCCTTGGCCGCGGGCGAAAGCACCTTGGCGAGGATGACGAGGGGAACCCTGTCCCGGCCGCAGCGCTCGACCAGCTTTTCCTGGAGATGCTGGTCGTTGAAGCCGTAGCCGACGCAGAGATAGGCCCTGGCCGCCTCGAGCGCGGCGTCCGCACAGCCGATGATTGTGCGGAACGGTTCGGTGTGAGTGAGCCGGTACTTGTCGAGGCCGGGCGTCACCATCAGCGGCTCGTAGTTCGCCGGCGGCTCGATTCCACCGCGTAGGCCGATACTCTCTCGCGTCGGCGTCTGGAACCAGTCGAGCGAACCGTGCACCTTCCAGATGCAGACTGTCCGGGAGCGTCGGCTGCCGACGTGGACGCGCGTGCCGGGAATTGCCCCACCCGCCGAGGCGTTCGGACATGCTCAGGTCATTCGCGAGCACGCGGCAGCGCACTCGCTCTGACGGGCCTCGTGGTTCAGGCGTTGCTGCGCAACCCGCTGGCCGAGTCCTATGTGCTCGGCATCTCCGCCGGTGCCTCGACCGGGGCGGTCTCGGTCATGATCCTGGGGCTTGGCGCCGGTGCACTGACCCTGTCCGGTGGCGCCTTCCTCGGAGCACTTGCCGCATTCGGGCTGGTTCTGATTCTCGCCCGCGGCGCGCACGGCGGCTCCGACCGCACCATCCTCGCCGGTGTCGCCGGCTCGCAGCTCTTCAACGCGCTCACCGCCTATATCGTCACGAGTTCCGCCGATGCCGAGCAGGCGCGGGGCGTGATGTTCTGGCTGCTCGGCAATCTCGGCGGCGTGCGCTGGCCGGATGTCTATCTCGCTGCGGCCGTCGCCATGGTCGGCCTGATCATCTGCATCAGCCATGCCCGCTCGCTCGATGCCTTCAGCTTCGGGGAGGAGGCGTCCGCGACCCTCGGCGTGCCCGTGCCCCGGCTCCGCCTCGTCCTGTTCGGCGCGACGGCGCTGATGACGGCGAGCATGGTCTCCGTCGTCGGCTCGATCGGCTTCGTCGGCCTCGTCATCCCGCATGCGGCGCGCATGCTAGTGGGCTCCGGCCATGGGCTGCTGCTGCCCGCATCGGCGCTTGCCGGCGCGATCTTCATGGTGATCGCGGACATCCTGTCCCGCATCGTGGTGCCGGGCCAGATCCTGCCGATCGGCGTGGTGACGGCACTGATCGGAGCGCTGGCCTTCGCCTTGCTGCTCTACCGCGCGAGGAGGCCGGAATGACCTTCTCGGTTCGTGATGTGAGCTGGGGCGCCGGGAGCCGGCTGATCTTCGACGAGGTGAGCCTGAACGTCCCGGAGGGGGCGACGCTCGGCCTGATCGGGCCGAATGGCTCCGGTAAGTCCAGCCTGCTGAAGCTGCTGTGCCGGCGGCGGCAGCCGCAGGGCGGCGTCATCACCCTGGGCGGCAATGATCTCGCCGGGCTGAGCCAGATAGCCATTGCCCGACGGGTCGCCGTCGTCGAACAGCAGGCGGCGACGCTGGAGGAGTTGACGGTGCGCGACGTCGTCCGGCTGGGCCGCACGCCGCATCGCGGCCGCTTCTCGTCCTGGACGGCGCAGGACGAAGCGATCGTCGGCCGGGCGCTCGATCAGGTCGATCTCGGCGGACGCGGCGGACAGTCCTGACACACCTTGTCCGGCGGCGAACGCCGGCGCGTCCAGATCGCACGCGCCCTGGCGCAGGAGCCGCGCGAACTGCTCCTCGACCAGCCGACCAATCATCTCGACGTCCAGCACCAGATCGAGATTCTCGCCCTCGTCGAGCGCCTGCCACTGACGAGTATCGTCGCCCTTCACGACCTCAACCTCGCCGCGGCATTCTGCGATCTCGTCGTGGTGTTGAAGGCCGGGCGCATCGTCGCGGCAGGGGCACCGTCCGCCATCCTCACACAGGCGTTGCTGTGGGACGTCTTCGGCGTACGCGCCCAGATCGGCCGCTCGGCGCGTGCCGGCCGGCCCATATCCAGTTCCTCTATGATGACCCCGTGAGGCGGGCGTGACTGGTTTCGAGCTTCCTCTACCGCCGCACGGACTCACCTGCGCTGCCGCGCCTGACGCCTCGATGGAGCGCCGCGCCGCCGCGCGCCGCTTCTGTTTGGACACGATCAGGGAAGTCTATGGCACTGAGTATCGACTGGACTGGCATGCCGATCTCGATTCGCTTCTGCGTCCGCCAGCGCAATGCTGGTTCTCCGGAGAGAACCGCGGCGCGTTTTGGAGCCTTCATTCTCCTGATGGAGAGATCGTCGCCTCGGCCGGGTTCTATGGGCTGATGTGGAAACCGAACTTGGTCGCCGCCTTCGCGGACCGCTACCCGTCGCCAGCCGGCGTCACGCAACTCGTCCGCGTCTACGTTCGGAAGGATCTGCGGGGGAGAGGGATCGGCCAATGGCTGACCACGCTCGCACAGACAGAAGCCCAGCGACCGGGATTCGAGACACTCTACCTCCACGCCAACACCGACACGGCGGCGACGATTGCGTTCTGGCGCGCACAGGGCTTCTGCGAATTCGCTGCGGCCGAGGGCTCCACGCATTTCGACAAGGCGTTGACGACAGACCCCGTGTCTCCTTGAAGGCGCTGGCCCAGCCGAAATTCTCGACGCCGCGATCGAGCAATCGCATTTGTCACATTGGTCTTTTGCTGAGCTGCTCGGACAGGGGTTTCCACCATGTGGCAAAGGTCCGCTTTCGGGCAAGGAGCCAGAGTCCGCTTCCGACGCGAAACGGACCTCTGGAAGGTCCGCTATGGGCGCTCCAACGCGCTTAGCAGAGCGGTTTGCGCTAGCAATCGCACTCCGCCAAGAGATTGCGCACGAGGCCTCCTGTCCTCAATCGTCGAAACTCAGTTCAGCCACCGTATTCTAAGTGAATGATTGGATAAGGCCGGCCTTGCCCGTCCAGTGGCGATCGACCTGTGCGCCTAAATCCGATTTTCTCGTAGAAGCCCACGGCTTGGCCGTTCTGTTCATTCACGTCAGTGGTCATTCTCGGGTAGAGTTCCAAGCCGTGGCGCGCGAGCGCAGCTCCAATGCCCCTTCCGCGGCAAGCTGGATCGACAAAGAGCGCCTCCATATGCCCCTCGTCGATAAGCATGAAAGCCAGCGCGTGATCATCTGGATCGACGGCAAGCCAAAGCGGCGCTTCGGGGAGAAAGCTGCAAACCAGCTCGTCGATCGCGAGGCGATCCTCCGGCGTCAGAAAATCATGGGTAGCGTCAACGGCGCGTCGCCAAATTTCGATTGCGCGCTCAGCATCGCTGGGGCGTGAAAGTCTAATCACATGCATGATCGAATTACATTCTAACTTTTTGAGCGCGCGCTCTATTTCGTTTCTATGAGGATAGCAAGCAGTCCTGCGACTGGCCCGTCCCGTTGGCTACGCGCTATATCCACTGCTCGCGAGGACGAGGAAGCCATGTTCACCGGCATTGTTCAGGCTGTGGCCAAGATTGCAGCCATCGAAGACGACCACGGCATTCGGATATTCACGCTCGATTTTCCCGCGTGGTTCACCGACGGGCTCGCAATCGGCGCTAGCGTGGCGGTGGATGGCGTTTGCCTGACCGTTACGACCGTCGTATCGAGCGAACGCGTCCTCTTCGACGTGATGCTCCAAAGCCTAACGGTCACTGCGCTTGGGAACTGTGAACCGGGGAGCCTGGTCAACGTCGAGCGTGCCGCGAAGGATGGCGCCGAGATCGGTGGGCACCCACTATCAGGTCACATAGACTTTGCGGCTCCGATCGAACTCATCAAGGAGTACGGAGGCAATAAGGCTATCCGGTTTTCCATTCCTCGCCCCTTCGAACGGTACATCTTCGCGAAAGGCTACATTGCCATCAACGGATGCAGCCTGACGGTCTCGGAATGCGACAAGGTCGAAGGCTGGTTCGAGATTTGGCTGATACCGGAGACGCGCCGGGCAACGAATCTTGATGCCAAGCGAGTCGGTGAGACACTCAACGTCGAGATCGAACGGGGAACGCAAGTCGTTGTTGATACAGTCCGAGACTCTGTTGCGGAAAGCCTCGGAGAGTTGCGGCCGATGCTCGAAGCCCTCCTGAAGGAGCGTGGCCTGGCTTTGGACGAGTTGGTGACCCCGCCAGCACTGTTGCCTCCACGGCACTGAGTCCCTAAGCGCCTGCTTCCTACCCCGTTGCAGACTTAGCGGGGGCCGGCTCCATTCCGGGAGAGGGCAAAGTCGGGTGAAGCGCTCAGATCCAACCTCGGCTTTTGAATATCGCCTGATAGATATCAAGCACCACATCCTGCTTGCGTCGATTATAGTCGTGGGCGGTGTCCACCCCATCTTTCGCCAGCATCTTCGCTTCAGCGTAGCGTTTCCTGTCCGCCGGCTGCTGGCGTAGCCAGTCACGGAACAGGACATGTCGCGCATGCTCCGGACAAGCGGGGCCGAACACATGCAGGTTCACGCGCGGCTCCTCGCGGCGCAGCATTCGATGCTGGTACCATGAGCGCTCCCTGATCGTCAGATCGTAGCCAAGCGCCTGCAAAGCCGGGACATACTGTTCCTCACGTTCGGGATCAGGAACGATGAGATCGATGTCGATAACCGGCTTGGCAGGAAGATCTGGAACTGCCGTGGAACCAACGTGTTCGATCTCTAGCAAGCCGGGAACGGCGGCGTTGATCTCTGCCTTGCCAATCTCATACTGCTCAGCCCAGCGCTGTACGCCTCTACCTTGATCCGTTCTTGCTTTGGTTGACCGTTGATCCAGGGGTTTTCGGCAGGATCACCTTCCTCAAACCGGACAATTGAGGCCTCAGTCGGCCGGGGCTGCATTCTCAAATCCATATCTCCAGCACTTGCATCGAATGACATGCGAGGCTAGCTTCGATCGCCGCCGTCAACTTATCGAGGTCATCGGCCTGACTAAACGACGCCATCGAGGAATGGGCTTGCGCAGATTGCATAGGGCTTGCCGCATAGTCCGCTTTCGACCGATTGTGTTGAAGAAGTCGGCGTTGGATTGCCTCCCGACCAAGGCTGGGTGGATCGGTGAGAGAGCGTTTGCTCTCATGCGCGGCCTGGGGTGGCGCTGGCGGCGTCATCAGCTTTGCCATTTTCCTGAGGTTCTGGGCGGTAGCGGCGAGGAGGAACTCGTCGCGGGCGCCGCATGGCGCTCGCAGCCGCAGGCGGTCGAGCTTGAGGATGCGTTTGAGATGCGCGAACAGCATCTCGACCTTCTTCCGCTCGCGCCTTGAGGTGACGTAGGCATTGGTGGTGGCGATGTCGCGCGCCATGTCACGGGCGCCTTCATGGATCGAGCGCAGGAGCTTGCGGGCGGGCGCTTTCGGGCAACAGCGCAACTTCAGTGAACAGGCGTCGCAGTCGAGCTTGCTGGCGCGGTAGCGCATCAGGCCTTCGGCATCGACGCCGTCGCGCGGCGTGTCGAACCGGCGGCGGAACTGCCGGAGCTCCTTGCCGCCTGGGCAGGTGTAGAGATCGCGAGCGTGGTCATAGGCGAAGTCGGACCGGCTGACGGTGCCGTCGCTGCGCTGGGATTTGTCGAACACCGGGATGTGCGGCTCAATCCCGCGCTCGTGCACCAGCCAGGCGAGGTTCTCGGCCGAGCCGTAGCCGGCATCCGCGACCAGCTTCTCGGGCCAGGTGCCGAACCTATCCTGCGTGCGCTCGATCAAACCCGAAGTTCCCACCGCCGCCTCCTGCAGCGCCGGCAGGTTGGTCTCGTCGATGGTGTGGGCGGTCATCCGTTGCCGACGAGCGGACAGTGAGCCACGGCCGTCGGTTTGAGGCTCGCAATGTCGCCACTCGCGAAAATCTTCGGCATTAGGTAGCAAAAACCACCAAGCATAAGCAACTGAATCTGAAAGGGTTCAGGCGGCGAGGTACGCCGATATTTTGACGACGCTTGCCGCATCGCCCATCTTCTAAGACGGTCCTAGTGAACCCAGACAGACAGCCAAGCTTACCCACCCATCTGCGGCACATGAAGCGGCTTTGGCACTAGCTTGATGTCGTTTTCCGCCAGGGTGATCCGGACCTTGGAAAGGATCGCCTTGCGGATCTGGAATTGACGTCCGGCCCGGGCCTTGTATTTGCCGCGGATCACCAGAGTGCCTTCCTCGAGCGCGGCAATGCCCTGGCTCTTGAACGGCTCAAGGAGATCGGCGTTCAGTTCCGGATCCGCCGCGACTTCCTGCCCGATCTTCTTGAACAGTTTTCGCACGGCTTCGACATCGGTGTCCAAAGCAACCCGGAACAGCATCTTCTCTATGACCCATTCGCGGCTGAAGTTCTGGATCTTCCCTATCTGCCCGAAGGGGATTGTCGCAACCGGGCCGCGCGGGTGCCTCAAGGAGACTGAGCGCAACGAAATTCTCTCGACGGTGCCCTTGGCACCCGAGGTCTCGATGTACTCGCCGTGGCGGAAGGCATCATCGACGAGGAAGAACAGACCGGCCACCACATCCTTGACCAGTGTTTGCGAGCCGAGGCCAATCGCCAGGCCGAAGATCGAGAGGCCGGTGATCAGCGGCCAGACATTGATGCCCAGCATGACCAACACGGTCAGGGCCCCCAGCGTCAGAAGCGCCGCCTTGGTGAGGCCTACAAGCAATGGGCCGACGGTGGTCAGCCGCGTGCCGATCACCGCGGTGGGGACCTGCTGATCGCCCTGGGTTTGGGGCCTGATGCGCGCGGCCATGATGGCCACCCAGTTCCAGCAGAAGGCAATGACCAGCACGAGCATCAGGATCTCGGTCGCTTTCAGCAGGACAGTGCCCCGCGGAATGTCGACGACATCCAGAATCGGCAGGAGCCAGAGCGTGGCCAGGGCCGCGAGGATCGATGCGGCCACCACGATGCGGAACGTGCGCCACAGCGCGCCGGTCAGTTCGCCGCCCTGCGACCGAGCCGCCTGCCAGCCGCGTCTTTCGATGGCGACGTCGAGATGAGGCCCGGCAAGAACGAGCAGAAGCGAAAGCAGCAACAATCCACCTCGCGTCGGCCTTCCGATCGTCAAGTCCAGTTGGAGGAAGACGAAGGCGAGCGTGACGACCGCCACCACGAGCCAGGGCCAGATTGAGGCCAGTTTCCGGCGAAGGGGTGCTGCCCTGCCGCCGAAGGACAGAGCCCTTATCACCAGCCGGCGATGACGAAGATGCGCCGCCGCGACCAGAACGGTGAACGGCAGGGACACCGCGAATGTTGCGAAGAGATCGCGTAGCGGATCGGCCGCATTCCAAACACGCAGACAGGCTAGTACCACCAAGCCGCCGGCCGCGATCCCGATCGCGACAGCAAGATCGCGTCGCCAACGCCAGAAGATCGACCTGCGATCAGCGGTCAATGGGAAACATATCATTGTCGCCACGGCCGAGATCACGACGCAGTTCAGCAAGGCGCGGCGCAGCGCTGAATCGGTGACGAGGCTCAGAATTAGAACCCACGAGGCCAGTATCACGAGCAAGGTGGCCGCGAACCAGGCCGCCGCAGCTAGAAGCGGCCTGGCCTTCGATCTGCCGAGGATTGAGCTGGCAACCGCTGCCGTTGCAACAACGGCAGTCAGACAAGTCGCTACAATGCCGAGAGCCAGCAGCGCGGGACTATGACCGGCGGTTTCGAATCCCTGGATGAAATCGTGCCATGCACCACCAGAAGAGAGCCATCCCGAGAACCTCGCGGCCAGCCCGTTCTCGATCAGCATAGAGAAACGATGGAGCATCGCGGATGCAGCCTCGAGCTCGTCGGTCCTTGAATCGGCAGCCATGGTCTCAGTCTCGGGTAGAAGTCGACAACACTCGTCTGTCCGCGCCAAACGGTTGTCCAGCATGGAGAACGTTTTGAACCCTGGGCACAGCGAGGGCGGCTCGTTCCGCTCGGACAGAACCGCAGCCTCGGCGGCCCTAGCGGGCAGCCTTCTACGATGCAGGCTGCGCCTCCGGCATCTTCCACTTGCCGTTCAGGATCACGGCGCGAGGACGGTAGAGCCGGAATGTGTAATTCCACCCCTGCGTAATCGGCAGGCAATTCACGATCTTGCCGTCGCAGCCGCCGAACTGGATGTCGATGGCGCCATCAGCATTCTTCTTGCMGGTGATGCTGTTGACCGAATAGGCGTCGTAATCGTTCTTCTGGAAGAAGCCCTTGTCGTTATAGACGCTGATCGACCAGAATGCGTCGACGGGGACATCCTTGACCCTGAGCTTGTAAACCGTCTTGCCGTCGTTTTTGGCGGGGGTCACCGAGGGGTAGGATGCGTCCTTGTCGGGGTTGCCGCCCCAGCCGGCCGCCGTGCCGATCAGGTGCATGACCGGATCGACCTTTCCCTTCGGGCCAAAAGCGTTGGTGAAGCTGCCCGATGCGGCGGACAGCGCTTCGAGCGCGTCACGGATCTTCTTCTGCTGAGCCAGGTCCCAGTTCGGGGCCTCGAACTTGCCGGCCGACTTCTGCTGCACCTTTAGCGCATCCTGCAAGGCGTGAACCTCCGCGAGGTCCTTGGTGTCATTGGGATCGACAAGGATTCGGACCGCAACGAACGCATAGCGGGTGCCGACCTTGTCCTTGGTGAGCGTCGTGCGGCCCGGCTTGTAGACCACCATCGGGGTGTAATGGTCTTCGCTGATGACCTGCATCGAGACGAAGCGCTTGCCGGCATCGGGTAGGGTGATGGTCACCGGACCGGCGTCAAGGTCGAAGAGCGCCTGGGAATAGAGCGTGTCCCGGTTCATCCGGACGACAGGCTGCTTGTCGATTGGAGTCGGCGCCCTGTTGTGGACGAACTTGCCGAGGGCGCCGTCGCTGGCCGTTTTGGCCATGTAGAAATCGGACTCGGCTCGCTTGAAATTGCCGACATTGACCGGAACCGGCTGCGCGGACGCCACGCACGGCGCGAGAACCAGGAACCCCAGGCTACAAGCCATCATCATTCGCATTGAATGGTACCTCATTGACGTCGTCGATCCATTTGCTTGTTGGAGCGAGGCTGAACAGTCCACCCGCGCATTTCGGCTGAACACGATTGATGGGTCGAGATGTGATCTATGAAAAATCAGCGATGATGCTTGGTAATGTAAATCAGGTTATATCCGTATAAATAAACAATGGAATTGCGATAATCGTAATCTCAACGATATCTATCTTCATAAATATTACGAAAAACAGGAGTCGCAGCCGCGGTGCGGTGCGGGGATTTTCTCTATCGATGACGCCTGGCGTTCGAAGCTTAATCTAAGGTCGCAAGGGGCATTCACGACTCTCGGAGGCGCCGGACGACCCCGTCACTGTTCGGACAAAGCTGTCGTCTCAGCCGCGCAATCTGGCATCGGGCTCACCTGCTTCGCCTTCGCCGCCTTCACCTCTGCTTTTGCGGCCTTGAGATCGGCGAGAAAGGTCGGGTCGGTTTGCAATCGCGCAACCGTCGCCGCGCCCATGATCCGCCCAGCATCGACATCGCTCTGCCAATGGGCGTTGCAGATCACGCGGCTATGCCCGAATTCGATCCCGCGCTTCAGCAGCGCATCGGCGCGTTCGGGGTTGATCTGTGCGAAGACAAGGGCCCAGCCCCAGCCGGCGGCAGTGTGTCCGGACGGATAGGAGCCGTCGCTCCGCAGAATGGTCTCCTGATCCGCTCGGCAGGTCGCCTCGTTGTGAACCACGAAGGGGCGGACCCGGTTGTACCTGTTCTTCACGCCATAGGTGGAAAGGCCAAAATCCGACAGCATCTTCTGCATCGTCGCATAGAGTTGCGGGGTCTGTCGGCTATCGATCCGGAAACCCATCGCGCAGGAGAAATTGTCGGAGGCCTGCGGAAAGGCCAAGTCGGCGTCGCTATGAGCGAGCTTCCAGCGTGCGGTGTTTCGCAGGGGAATCGTCGCCTTGCGCGCCTCCTCGTCGCGCGCTAGTGCGGCCGAGTTCGCCTCCGGCGGTGGACCGAGCAGAACCAGGCTGTTCGGCAGATCGGACTGTTTGAGATAGCCCGGCGCAATCTTGAAATGCGGATCGGTGATCTTCGGCCGCGCCTCGTCCGTCTGCGCCACGGCTTGCCCACAGAGCGCGAGCAGCGCAAGCAGGGGAACAGATGCGCGCCTGACCGCACTCCCGATCTTCGGCATTCTCATCCCTTTCAATCCATGAAGCTCCGGTCAAACCGGTATGTTGCGGCAATGGCGGGCCCGAGCCGGGTCATGTCGTACGAAAAGCCGCCTCTGCGACAGTCGACATGGAGCGGGTTCGGGGAAGTCGGTTGCCCTAGCCGAGGCGCGAGGGGAAGCGCACAGCAAGCCGATAGCGATAGCGCGCGCTCGTTACGCCTGACATTGCTGCTTGTCCCCCCGCTTGCCCGACTTCCGCGAGCGCCCAGGCCGGGCAGCATGCGATCGCGGCCGCATCGGCCAGCGAATGTCGTTGTGAGCATTTCGTGCATGGGGAGCCCGCTCGTCTTGCCTTTTCGCGACAATCGCCTCCGGGTACGGTTCGATCTCTTGGAGGCGCTGACCGGATGATCGCGGCGAGGTTCGATGGCTGATATCCCCTTGACGCGCGGCCAGTTCCTCCTGCCCTTCGTCAGCATCCTCGAGGAAATTGGCGCTCCGACCGAGACGCTTCTGGAGCGGTGCCGGCTGCCGGCGTCTCTCGCCGAGAAAAGCGATCTCTACCTTCCTCTCCTGCCGGCGCTGCGTTTCGTCGACAACGCCCAGAGAACACAGGGCATCGAGGATTTCGGCTTCCTGGCAGCGCAACGCCTGCATTTCTCCCACCTGAGGGAAAAGACACGCTCCTTGATTGCGCATTCCCCCACGCTGCTCGTCGCGCTCCGGCACGCCTGCTATTGGGCGTCGCGGGAAGACACCATTCTGAGCATGTGGATCGAGCATGATGCGGATCACGTGCGGGTTTGCAGCAGGCTCAGCGGCACGAGGGGGCTGCTGCATCTGAAGTATGCGCAATGGATCCAGAACATTTTCTCGATCGACATCGTCCGCGAATTCGCCGGTCTTGAGTGGATGCCGACGGCGATCGCCTTTGAATCGTCTTATGCGCCGAGCCCGGCGACGCGGTCCTCGTGGCCTGGCGTGCACTTTCTGTCAGAGCAGAATGCCGCATGGATCAGCCTGCCAACTGCGCTTCTCGGTCTCCCCAATCGATCGCCCGCTTCCGGCGTTCCCCTGCAAGATCACGACGCCAGGGCTTTCCAGTATGACATGGTCGGACTGCTCAAGCTGATGCTGCCAGCATATCTGGAGCAGGGAACGACCGCTCTTGCCGACGTCGCCGAGATCGCCGGCGTCACCTCGCGGACACTTCAACGCAGGCTTGCGCGTGCGGGCCTGACCTATTCGGACGTGCTCGACACTGTACGGTACGAGCATGCGAGCAGGCTCCTGCGGGACACCGATTGCAGGATCATCGATGTCGCCTTTTCCTCCGGCTACGCCGATCCGGCGCATTTCAGCCGCGCCTTTCGCCGGATGACAGGCGTCACGCCACGTCGGTTCCGCGAGCAGTCGCAGCCGCAGCTCGGCTGAATGTGTTTCGCCTTGAGCGGCCTGTCGATCAAATGACCGGCACCGCACTCGGTCGCGACGGCCGGAAGGGCGAATATCTCAGTGCCTACAAGCGCCTAAGGAGTTGCGCTGTCAAATCGCGTTGAAGGGCAGCCCCGTTATCGCGTTGAAGGCTAGTGCCAGGGATCAAAGACGACCTGATCGCGCTTGAAGCTGCGGGGATGGTCGGCGACCGTCTCGCCATCGAGCAACACAACGATCCGGTCGGCATAGGCGCGCACCAGCACGGCGCGGCCGGCGGCCCGGGCATCGACGCTGTACTTGTTGCGATCATGCGTGATCAAGCAGGTCGTGGTCGCCCGCATCGGCTTCTCGACGAAGCCGGCGAAGGGGCCCAGATACGGCATCAGCCGCGCCTTCTCCTCCTCGAAGACCTCGATGACAGACCGATCGCGGAACTCGGGATGCTTGGCCCGCCGAGCGTAGGCGACACATTGGTCGGCGAGCCAGGCGTTCAACTCGTCGAGCGTCTTCACCTTCGGCCGCGGGCGGAACAGCAAATCGCGGATCGTGCCGACCTGGTTCTCGACCTGGCCCTTCTCCCAGCCGGCCGCCGGCGTGCAGGCCACCGGCTCGACGAGGTGATGCGAGCAGAGCTGAAGGAAGCGCCGGTTGTACTCCCGGGCGCGGCCGACGAAGACGGCTTCCACCGCGGTCTTCATGTTGTCGTAGATGCCGCGCCGACAGACCCCGCCATAGAAGGCGAAGGCCTTGTCATGCGCGTCGAAGACCATCTCCTGCGTCTCGCGGAAATAGGCGCGCACGATCGGCATCCGGCTATAGGCCAGTCGCATCTGAGCGACCTTCACCACCACGGGCGGCCCGTGGAGTTCGATCGCCTCGTGGCTCCAGTCGAACTGRTAGGCCTCGCCGGGATCGAAGCGCAGCGGAATGAAGGCCTGCGCCGGCAGCCGGGCGCGATCGGCACGCCAGGCCTTCACGAACCGATGGACGCTGTCATGGGCTCCGTCGTAGCCGCGCCCGCGCAGCTCCTCGAACAGCCGGATTGTTGAGCGTCGCTAGCGCCGCGGCAGCCGGTCTTCGGCCTCGAGGATCGCCGTCAGCGTATCGACCCAGGCTCCCAGCTTCCGCCGCGGCTGGACCTCGCGCTTGTAGATGAACTCGGTCGCGCCGGAGCGGAGCACTTTGCGAACCGTGTCGCGCGCGAGGCCGAGTTCCCGCGCGATCCGCTTGATCCCCTTGCCGTTCTGGAAATGCTCGAACCGGATCCGACCGATCGTCTCCACACCCGTCATCCCCGGACCCTTCCGAAAAGACGGAAGGATCAGCCGCAGCCGATAACAGGGGGGCTAACCTTCAAAGCGATAACCGCCCCTCACGGGGCCAACATTGCAGGCGATCTCACAGCCCAACCTTGTTGAAAGCATGCCGGGGGGGCCGGCCTTCAACCCATCCCAATTGGCGTTTGCTGGGATTGTTTCGTTGGTGCTCTACGGCGCCTTCGTTTTCATCCAGCTCGTGCGACGAGGACGCGCATGCGTCTCCGCCATCGAACCGAATTGCCTTGGTAAGTGTCGGGCTGCTGCTCGTTGCGCTCGTGCCGATCGTCGCGCTCGCCGAGTCTTTGACGCCGACTCTCTAGGTAGGCATTGCCTGGCTCGGTTTGCCCAAGGCGGTGATCGGCATCGTCATTGCAGCCGCCGTTCTGCTGCCTGAAGTCCTGGCAGCGCTAAATGTGGCCAAGGCCAACCGATTACAGACTAGCCTGAACCTCGCGCTCGGGTCCGCATTGGCGGCGATCGGGCTGACGATCCCCGCGGTTGCGGTCGTCTCGATTGTGCTTGGTCAGCCCCTGGAACTCGGGTTGGATGACAAGAGCCGCCTCTTGTTGGCGCTGACGCTCATTATGAGTGTCATCACCCTTGGTACCGGTCGAACGACGGTGCTCCAGGGCGCCGTTCACCTAGTCATCTTCGGGGCATTTCTGTTCTTTTCCATAGTGCCCTGAGACGGGCCCGAGTGGACCCACCTCGGCGGCATGTCGGCACCGCCAACACAACGAGGGCGGACATGACTAGAAGATCACCGTTCGCCCTCTTGGCGCTTCTCACGGCCCTATCGGTGACGCAGGCCTCAGAAGCGGTCGCCTCACGGCCCAGACCGATCCGCGCGGTTTACATCCTTCCCCACAACAAGGCGCATTTGCCAATCTTCCCCACGCTTCGCGACTGGAGGGTTCTCGAACGTATCCGCGAGAGGCGATCGCGCTTTCACGGTTTTATTTCGGAAACAGGAACTGGAGCTGGGCTCGGAGCTGCCAGTTGGCGGCTCCGCTGGGCTTGGCGACATTGTAGTACGCCGCAAACTGGGCGTTGACCGGCTGATGGCCGACGTGGAAGACGCGCCCAAAGCCTCCTCCAATCGGCACCGTCCAACGGTCGCCATGGCCGGCCTCCCAGTCGGCAGTGATGATGGGAGACGAGGTCAGATACCAGCCGCCGTGGAAATTATAGTTCACGAAGGGCTGCAGGGTCATAAGGTTGACGGCACTACGATTGCTCTTGCCTGCGAAAGACCAGACATTATTGGCCAATATTCCGACGACCCACGGCCCTTCGATGGCCAAGGCGACGAAGGCTGGCCCCGCCGAATACTTGCCGCTGGTCAGGCTCTTGTCGGTGCCTGTCGGGAATACAAAGGTCGGGCCGACCCCCCAGATGATGCCGTGCGTCGGTTGCTTCGGCGAGAAGAAGAAGCTGGGGTTGATGTCGCCCAGGCCGAACTCGCGGTCGCCATTCGCCGTCAGGGCCGGTTGCGCGATCACCGGCGTGATCCAGCGCGTGATCAGATTCCAGTCTTCGTTGAGCGTGATCGGGATCACGGGCTGGATGTTGAGGACATTCTGGAGCTGTTTGTGTGGACCGACGTTGAAATTGAAGTTGTTCTGGAAAGGCAGGCTAATCATGTCGGCAACGGGGTTCTGCGCCGCCTTGGCCAGATCGTCGCTGCTTTTCTCGCGTTCCTCCTGTGCAATGGCCAAGGAGCTTGGCAAGCCTATTGAGACGGCGAGCGCGAGTTTCAGTCCCAACCGTCCGCAGCGTTTGCGTCGTCCAGTCATGATGCGTTCCGTCTGAAGTCCAGACTGCCAGAATGCAGAAGAACAGAGTTCTCTTTGGCACGCCAGATTAAGCACCGCCCAGTCGCGCAAATCTAAGTTTGTGTTGCTTTCAGGATACATGCGGCGAGGGTTTCAGCGAGTTTCCGCTATACCTGAGGACAATAATCGGGCGTTAGGCTGCGATCCCGTCCGGAGAAAAAACCGGACGCGATGTTCGGAGGCTTTTGCACAAACTGGGACACGAATTCGACGGATCGTTTTTGCTGCGGGTCATGAACAGCAGGAAATTCATTTCCATGTCGGCCAGGCGAGGGGGGCCGAGTTCGGGTAGTCCGGATAAGTAAAAATGTCACAGCCATGGCTGCTTTGTGGAGGGAAGCAAGTTTCGCATTGAGCGGACGCAGTGTTCGGCGAAAGCTGGGCGTGGAATTCGCAGCATGAATCGCAAAAAAGGGGATTGCGATGACACTAAGCCACGCGAAGGCCTGCGGCTTCATGTCGATCATCCTCGGGCTCGGCAGCGCCGTGGCGCAGGCCGCCGACCTGCCGCCCCCGGCTGCACCCGTGCCACCCGTGATGACCTCGGCATGGACCTACCGGTTCACGCCCTATGGCTGGCTGATTTCGCTCAACGGAGATCAGACCGTGAAGGGGCGAACTGCGAAGGTCGATGCGAGCTTCATCGATATCGTCGATGCCACGCTCGGAGATGGCGGAACGTTATTTGCCCTGATGGCCGATATGGAGGCCCGCAACGGCCGGCTTTCCCTCCTCGGCAATTTCGCCGCGCTCAAGGTCGGCGTGGATCGCGGCGGCGTCCGGACACGCGGCGTGACGCCGGATATCACGGGGGCGATCGGCGCGTCCGGCGATGCCAAGGTCTCGATGGCGATCCTCGAAGCGGGGGCGGCCTACGAGCTGGCGCGCTACGGATCGGTCAGCTTCGACGTGCTGGCGGGCGCGCGCTACTGGTATCAACGCGCCGAGCTTTCCTTCGATGCGGGCGCGACCGTCGATGTCGGCGATCTCAGCTTCGGGCGTAACGTCGCGATCGCCCGTTCCGGCGCGGTGGACTGGGTCGACGGCTTTGCCGGCGCGCGCATGCGGGTCGCCGTCGCGCCCGGCCATGAAATCTTCCTGCGCGGCGACCTTGGTGGTGGCGGCAGCAAATTCTCGTGGCAGGGCATTGCAGGCTACAGCTTCGATTTCGCCGAGAAGAACGGGGTCACCTATTCGGGCGTCTTTGGTTACCGGGCGCTCTATGCCGACTATGCGCAGGGAGAGGGACGTCGGCGTTACGCTTTCGATATGTTGATGCATGGCCCGGTTGTCGGGCTCAGCCTGCGATTCTGAAGCAGGGCCAGATTGCGGTTTCGAAGGCGGGCGGATGCTGTCGAACTTGCTGCGCGCGGCAATGGCGCCGACCGGAGACGCCTCGTGACAAATACAGTCTGCGCGTAGGGGAAATGCGGATGAGAAGCGAGCTTTCGCTTTTCGTGGGCACCTTCACGACCTTGCTGGCCATCATCAACCCGTTTGAGGGTCCTGCCGGTCGTCCTCAAGCTGTTATCCGGCAAGGATAGCGTCACGCACAGCAAGGTCGCGTTGAAAGCCTCGGTCTATGCTCTATTCTTCTTCATTTTCGGAACGCTTCTGCTTCGGATTTTCGGTGTCCCACTGTGGGATCGTCGGCGGCATCATCCTGATGAAGATCGGCTTCGAGTTGTTCATGCCTAGAAAATCGGACGACGATCTGGGCTTTTCGGGCACCGACACCGACGAAGCGAACATTGCTTTCGTGCCGCTGGCAATGCCGCTCATGTTCGGTCCCGGCGGCATCGCCACGATCATCGGGATGACCGCGACAATTAAAGATTCATCCAAGGAGATTGTCTCGTTCCTCGCTATATCAGCGGCAATCGTCGCGACGATGTTCACCACTTATCACTGCTTGCTCTATGCCGAAAAGCTCACGCAAAGAATCGGCCCGATGGGGATCGATGCTATCACGCGCATTGTCGGGTTCTTCGTTTCCGCGATCGGGGGCGGGTTGATTTTTGACGGCGTGGTCGAAGCCCTGCAAATGCAAGGCATGACCAATCTGCACTGAGCGTCGCCTCCATCGGCGATCACTGCTCAACTGCCGGTATGGCGAACGACAAATCGTTTCCATGGTCCGTCACCTTCCGGTGGATCTTCCGCCTCATCTATATCTGTGGGTTTCGACCTCTCTTAAGGGGCGCCCGCTTTTGCTTCGACGATGAGAGGTCGATCGCGAGCACGCCGATGACGCGTCCGACGATTGCGGAAGGTGTCGCATTATCCCAACTCCGGTCCGGCTAAGCCGAGGACGGCTTAAGAACGGGCGAAGTGTGCGAAACGCCATCTTCATTCCTGGAAGGCAAAGACCTTTTTCCAATCCTTCTTCATGTCGACCACGGCCCATTTGTTCACAGCCGCGGCGTCGAGCGCCTTGTCGAGTTTTCCAAAGTGGGAATCGCGGTCGTAGGCGTATTCGCGTTCCGCGTCGGTGTGGTGAACGATCAGGCCGAAGCGCACCCCGCCGGACATGGTCGTCCATTGCAGCATTTCGAGATCACCATCTGAATTCCCGAACGCCGCAATCGGCCGGCGGCCAATCTGCTGATTGATGCCGATGGGCTTGCCCACCTTATCGTCGATGAAATTGATCTGCGGCAGACGGAAAATGACGGGCCTGCCATCGCGCATCTCGAACTGCGTCTTGATCGAGGAGCCGATGACCTGCTCGGGTGGGATTCCATAGACCCCGTCGGTCCAGGGACGCATGAATTCCACACCGCCGCCAGAGGCGATGTAGGTCTTGAAGCCATTGGCCCTGAGATAGGCGAGCAACTCCAGCATTGGCTGGTAGACCAACTCGGTATAGGGGCGCTTGAAACGCGGATGGCGCGCCGTGGCAAGCCAATCCGAGGTGATTTTCGCAAACTCTTCCGAGGTCATGCCGGCGTGCGTGGTGCCAACAAGCTGCATCAAGCCCAGTTCACCCGATGCCGCCAGCGCCCTCAAGTCGCCATCGAGGGCCGCCTTGAAAGGCTGTTTGGTCTTCCAGCCAGGGTTCTGCGGGGCGAGCGCCTTGACGCGTTCAAGCACGAACGCAAGCTGAACATACATCGGCTGCTCGACCCACAGGGTTCCATCGTTGTCGAACACCGCGATGCGTTCGGTGGGCGCGACGAAGTCTGGCCCACCTTGGGTCGCGACGCGCGTGACGAAATCGATGATCGCTGCCTTGGTCGGACCGTCGTTCCAGGACGGAAGCTGCTCAGCCTGTGCGTACGCCGACGATGATAGAAGGCATAGGGGCGGGATAAGAGTTGGCAGAGCAGCCAGCGTGCCAAGCAGCACGCGGCGGCTGAGATGGACCCGGGAGTTGGTGAGCTTCATGTTCGTCTCCCGTCAACGTGTGAGAAATCCGCCTCAATACATGAAAGGCGCGTCCCAGGGGCCGAAGTCGAAGCTGTTCTGCGTCATCGCGGCGGTCATCTGCCGCTCGTCGGCCAGTCTCTGCTGGAACACCATGCTACGATACTGGGCGTAGGCTGCTTGGTTGCCGAAATAGACGCATTGGCAGGCGATCGGATCAGCGTAGACGTAGACGATCTGCGAGTTCTTGGTTTGCTGGACGAACTTGTTGGGCGAGAGCTTTTTCATCGCCGCGATGCGCTGCGGCGTGTTCGCGGGCTGTGGCGTGAAGCCGGCCGCCGATAGCAGGTCTTCCTTCTGCTGCACCACCTGTTGTGTGGACTGGCAGCCTGTCAGGGCCAGCCCGAACGAGATCGCAAATCCGGCTACGGCATATTTCGTCACGACGTCCTCCCATGATTAGGTCTGTGCGCGCCAACTCGACCTGAACGTTTGCATTGCAGCCTCCCGGTCTTCTTTCCTGCCAGGCTCGGGCGCAGCGCGAGCAGGCATTCACTTGCATAGCTCGGCGATCGTCCTGCGCGGGGCCGTCTCGGTCTGCTGCTGCGGTCCGGCTCGGCATCGAACTCAATCACCCGTAGGGGCCCCGAGTAGGTAGTCCTTTTGCCGCTGCCGGCTCGTCGAAGGATAGAGCGACTGGCACTCTCCCCAGTAAGAGCTTTTGGGCTGCCGATTGACGGGATCAGCACAGATCCGGGCGAGCTCGGCCTGTCTGGACTGCGGTGTCTGGCAGGCTGACAGAGCGATGCCAGCGAGGAGCGCCAAGCATATCAATCGAATGACGGTCATTGTCGCGCCTCCCTTTTGAAACCAGGTCTGCTGGGTATGATTGCAGAGCCATCATCGACCGCCTGGGTGCCAGCGAGGGGGGTTCCGACCGGATTTCCGTCCCATCGGCGCTCGGCCGCGATGCCCCCAAGCATCCGCCCTTCCCGTAATTTTCCAAACTGCGTGGAGTGTGCTGATGGCAGTCAGTCATGCGCACGAAGGTCGGGGGAAGCGGCCGCCCCATTCGGGACGGCCGCGTTGTCGCATTGTGAGCGGTCAATCGGACCGGCCCTTTGCGTTCTTGATCTGATCCATGACCTGATCGAGGTTGTAGCTCGCCGGGTCCTGCATGGGCGGGAAGTCCCTGTAGGAAAGTAGTTCCTTCATCCACAGCGCCTGGCCGATCGGCAACATGTTCCAATCGTAGACATAGGCGGTGGAAGGTGAGCCGATCGTGCCGCCCATGCCCATGAGCGTCTTGTATTGCGAACCGATCGAGGTCTCGAAGGGATCACGCTTGATATTGACGACCTGGGCCCAGTGGAAGGGCTGCACGCCCGAGATGAAGCCTGCCGGCGAGTCGGACACCATCGCGAAGTAGATCTTCCAGTTCTTGTAGCGCACCGCCGACGGGTCCTTGCCGGAATAGTAGAAGAACGTGTCGCGCGCCGATTTGTCCGACCGCCCGAGAAGATATTCGGTCTGGTCGAAGCCATCGAGCTTGGTCTTGACGATGCCCGGATAGTTGCCGGCCATGATGCGCTGGTTCAGCGCGTCGCCCTTGTCTCCGCCCGCGAGGTTGACGAGCGTCGGCAGCCAGTCGAGCGACGCGAAGATGTCGTTCTTGATCGTGCCCGCCCGGATACCGCCGGCAGGCCAGCGGACGAGGAGCGGCGCGCGCATGCCGCCTTCCCAGGTGCTCAACTTGCCACCTTTGAAGGGGGTGGTGCCGCCATCGGGGAAGGTGATCGTCTCGGCGCCGTTGTCGGTGGTGAAGACCACGATCGTATTATTGAGCTGGCCCATATCCTCGAGCTTCTTCAGCACGACGCCGATATTGTCATCCAGTTGCTTCATGCCGGCCTCGTTGAGGCCCCAGTCCTTGCCTCCGGGCTCGCCGATCATCGCCTCGTATTTCGGCGACAGCACGGTGGTGATGTGCATGCGCGCCGGGTTGTACCAGGCGAAGAACGGCTTGTTGGTTCGTCTCGGGTCGTTGCGCTCCAGGAAGTCGACCACCTTGGCGGAGATTTCCTCGTCCACGGTCTTCGAGCGTTCCAAGGTCAGCGGACCTTCGTCGCGGCAGGTCTGATTGGCCGCCGTGCCGTTGGAGGATGTGCAGAACATCACGGGACGTGGCGGCGTCAGGCAAACCGAGGTTCGCGGATCCACCGCACCGGGAACCGGAGGAAGACCCGGGATCGTCGTGTTGACGCATGGCGGAGCCACACTCTGCTGGGTCGGGCTCTTGTTGATGTCGGGGAAGCTCACGCCCTGCATCGCATCGAGGTGATACAGATAGCCCCAGAATTCCTGGAAACCGTGCGCGGTCGGCAGCGCGTCAGTGTGGTCGCCGAGATGGTTCTTGCCGAACTCGCCGGTATTGTAGCCGAGGTCGAGCAGGAACTTGGCCAGTGCCGGCGTGCCCGGCCGCAGGTAGGAGGGGCTGCCCGGCAGTTGGGGCGGGATCATGCCGGTGCGGAGCGGATGCATGCCGGTGAAGAAGGCATTGCGGCCGGCCGTGCAACTTTGCTCGGCGTAGTAGTGCGTGAAGAGCGCGCCTTCCTGGCCGATCCGATCGATATTGGGGGTTTCCCCGACCATCAGGCCGCGGTGGTAGATGCTCGGCTGCATGATGCCGATGTCATCGCCCATGATGAACAGGATGTTCGGCTTTGACTGCGCCGGCGCAGGGGCCTGGGCGACAGCCGGCGTCAACGCTGCAGCACAGATGAGCCCGGTGGCGCCCAGCAGAGCCGTTCGCGACGCGTCGCGCGCGCTGGCAAGCAGGCACTTCAGCCTGAGGCGACTATCCGTGGAGCCGGTGTTGCTCGTTTCAGCGAGAATTCCATGTTGCACGACATATCCTCCTCTTTCAGCTCTCTGGACCTTCTCGCCGGACGCATCGGAAGCCGATATGGCTTGCCGAGGTGTCGACGAGTTGGGGATGGCGGGCCGCCGGGCGGTAGCGCCGGCAGTAGTTGGGTGCGCACAGATGCGAGCCGCCTTTCAGGACCCTGCGCGGGATCCTGAGTTCCGGATGGCACGGGTCGTAGCTCTGGTCTTCGCGCCCGCCGCGCGGGTTTTCCGGGATGCAGCAGGCTTTCGGCGCATCGGCGGCGTGTCTTGGCGCATAAAAATCGCTCGTCCACTCCCAGAATTGCCGATCATATCGTGGAGGCCGTAGCCGTTGGGCGGGAAGGCGGTGACCGGCGAGGTGCGCGTGAACCCGTCCTGCGCAAGGTTCTGCCGCGGGAAATCGCCCTGCCAGGTGTTCGCCATGTGCCTGCCGCCGGGCGTGAACTGGTCACCCCAGGCAAACTCCGCGCCGTCGAGCCCGCCGCGGGCCGCGAACTCCCATTCGGCTTCGGTCGGCAGGTCTTTGCCGACCCAACGCGCATAGGCGAGCGCATCTGAAAAGGCGACGTGAACGACGGGATGGTTGTCGAGGCCGTGGACGCTGCTTTTCGGGCCGTGTGGATGCCGCCAGTCGGCTCCCTTCAAGTACGCCCACCACTCGCCCCAGAAGCGCAGATCAGCGGGATGGTCCGGTGGTGAGAAAACGAGCGAGCCCGCATGGAGCATGTGCGGCAGGGCAGCCGGGTAGTCTTTAGGATCGGGCGGGATCTCGGCCATGGTGACATGGCCTGTCGCGCGGACGAACTCCTTGAACTGGCGGTTTGTCACCGGTGTGCGGTCCATCCAGAACGCATCGACGGTGACGCGGTGGACCGGCGCCTCTTCGGGATAGTGAGCGTCAGACCCCATGTGGAACGTGCCCCCCGGAATAAAGATCATAGGAACTGGGAAGCCAAACTCCCTGACGCTTTCAGCAAGAGTTGGCGTAGCCTGCAATTGGACCTGCGCTATCACGGCGGCCTCCGATATTCCGGCCTGGATGTTCGGCTAGCTGGGGAGTGACGGCTATCAGGGTTTGCCCGGAAACAATGGGAGCGCGACCCTGATTTTGACGCAACGGTAGGTGCCCCATGACGACGCGCAGGAGCTCTGCCCCGAAAAGCTGACATCCAATCAATCAAGCAACTCGCCAACCGCCGCATTGCGCACGTTGCAGGTTACGACTCCTGATCACCTTGTCGGCATCTGTGAGCGCACGGAATGGCGCAACTCGACAGCGCAATGCCTCAGGGTTTAACGTGGGTTTTTGTAACCAATCTGCTCTGGAACTGTCTTCCTCTCTCGTTCACCAAAGGTGGCCGCGATGGACGACCTCGTCGCGCACGAGCTTGAGGTGGCGCCCAAGGGTTTGACCCGGCACCTCCGGCGGAGCGTCGCCGTAACCTTCGCGATCGTGGTCGTGGCGGCTTGCGCCATTCTCGTCACCATTCTTTTCTCGCGTGCGCTCAGCGAGCGACAGGCGATTCTCTACAAGGCCAACAGTGCCGCCTCCGCGCTGTCCCTCGCCTTCGATCAGGAGGTCGCAGCCGTTCAGTACTTGCTCAAGGGATTGTCAACATCGCCCGCGCTTCGCTCTGGCGACACCAAGGCCTTTTATGAGCAGCTCAAGGCGACACCGGTTCCGGATGGGTCCTGGCTGATCCTCAACGATCTCGAACGGCAACTCATAAATACATTGCTGCCCTATGGCGATCCGTCGCTTCCGGCCCACACGGCCTTTCCGACCTCCCCGGAGGCGCTTGTTAGGATTCGCGACCGGGGTTGGTCCGTTTCCGGTCGTCGGTTCGGAGTGGTTAAGCAAGCCGTCGTCGTTGCGCTCAGTCTCAGGATCGACGGACGTGACGGTAAGATGAGTCACTGGCTTACAACCATCCTCTCCGATGTGCGGCTGAACGCGATCCTGCACGATCAAACGAGTGGCCCGTCGTGGACGAAAGCGCTTTACGATCGCAACCTTCACATCATCGTCGCGGAGCGAGGGGGACATGCGCTAGCGGAACTGCCCGCATTGGCGGATTTGATCCCGCGCCTGGCCAATGCCGATCCGACAACCACAACGGTCGGACTGACCGAGGGTGTCGATGAAAGAGGTGTACCGGTCGTTGTCGCATATCGCCGGTCCGGAGCAACCAATTGGACAACGGCCGTCGCGGTGCCGCGTGCCGTCGTCAACGCTCCGTTGACCGCGGTGCTCTGGCAGATGGCGCTGCCGGCGGCGCTTCTATTGCTTGCGGGCGGGGCCGCCGCACTCTTCACGACCCGAAAGGTCGAACAGCCGCTGAAGTTCCTCTCGGATCTCATCAGTGTCGCGGAGGGTCGGGTTACGCAACTCTCGGATCAACTGCTCGCGGTGCAGGAGGACGAGCGCCAGCGTATCGCGCGTGAACTCCATGACTCAACGGCGCAGCATATCGTCGCCGCAAATATCGGCCTGATGCACTTGGAGACCGAGATCTCGCAAAGCTCCTCAGCTCGAAAGGTCTTCGCTCAGGTCGAGAATCTTCTCGAACGTGCCCTCCTGGAGCTTCGGGTTTTCACATACCTGCTGCATCCTCCCAATCTGGCAAGCGATGGCCTCAAGCTCACTCTACAGGACTTTACTGAAGGGTTTGCTGAGAGGACCGGGCTGAGCGCTTCAGTCAGAATCTCTCCCATGGTGAGCACGATCTCCCCTGACATCCAGCGGTCCATTTTGCGTGTGGTGCAGGAGGCGCTCTCCAACGTGCACCGGCATGCCGGGGCTACGCAGGTCATAGTCGGGATCAAGTTGGCGTCCGGCAGGCTGGTCATCCGGGTGCGCGACAACGGACGAGGCATGAAGGTCGCAGACGGATCTGGGGCGCGCCCTCGACTGGGCGTGGGCATTTCAGGTATGCGAGCGCGGTTGCAGCAGTTCGGCGGCGACCTGAAGATCAAAACGGGTGCTCATGGGACGGCGCTGATCGCGTTTGTCCCGATGTCTCCACGCGCCTCAACCCAAAACCGATCGGCCGCGTGACGCTTTGCGAGCGCCGTGCATTTCAGGGTCTCACGCATCAAGTTTCAGGGTTTTACGACAGCGAAGGCGCTTGTGTCGGCGGTATGACCGGCGCACGCTCGCGCTGGCCCGTAAGAGACTTTTCCCGTGCACTGCAATGAGGGGATCTACTGCTGATGCGGATCCTGATCGCAGATGACCACGACGTCGTTCGCTCTGGCGTGCGAGCCATCTTGGAAGGCCAGGCCGGTTGGGAAGTGGTTGGGGAGGCTGAGGACGGTAAGGCTGCGATTGACCAAGCGCTGACCACGCACCCTGATGTCGTCGTGCTCGACTACAGCTTGCCGGTGCTCAATGGCATCGAGGTCACGCGTCAGATCCGCACCCGGGTGCCCGGCGCGGAGGTGCTGATCTTCACCATGCACGACACGGCCACTCTTGTGCGCGAGGTGCTGGAAGCGGGGGCCAAAGGCTTCCTGCTGAAGTCGGACGCCAAGAAATTTCTGATCGCGGCGGTTGAGAGCCTGGCCGCTCACAAACCTTTCTTCACGGGCAAGGTCTCCGAAGCTCTCCTGGCCACCTTTTTGTCATCAGGGAAATCATCTGTCTCCCTCCTGACCGCTCGCGAGAAATCTGTCGTGCAGCTCATCGCCGAGGGCCAAACGAACAAGAAAATCGCTGAAGTGCTCAGCGTCAGCCTCAAGACGGTCGAAACCCATCGGGCATCAGCGATGCGCAAGCTTAATGTCGATACGACCGCGGCCCTGATTCGCTACGCGATTCGCAACAAGCTGGTGCAGGCCTGACCGCAGTGTGATCCGGATTGATCCACCCCCACTGAATTGGTCCACCCTGAAGTATGTCTTTTGGCAGACAGGAGGATCGAGATGCCGAGGAAGCGCCACAAGCCCGAAGAAATCGTCGCGAAGCTGCGCCAGGTCGATGTGCTGGTCTCGCAGGGGCAATCTGTTGCCGACGCGATCCGTTCGATCGGCGTGGAGGTGAGTTACTACCGCTGGTGTCGTGAGTTCGGCGGCCTCAGGTCAGATCAGGTGAAGCGGATGAAGGAGCTTGGCCGAGAATGCCCGGCTCCGCCGCGCCGTCGCGGACCTGACGACGACAAGCTGATCCTGAAGGAGGCGGCTTCGGGAAACTACTGAGCCAACGGTCGAGCCTCTTCCCAATGTGCTACGGCAGCGATTCACCTCGAACGCCATCGGCTCGGGTCGCATGGCACTACGTCGCGCCGGGCAAGCCGATGCAGAATGCCTTCATCGAGAGCTTCAATGGGCGCCTCCGCGATGAACTTCTCAATGAAACCCTGTTCTCGACGCTCGGCAAGGCCAGAGCCGCCCTGAGCGCATGGAGGTCCGACTATAACGGATCCCGACCTCACTCGGGGCTTGGCTGGCAGACACCGTCTGCCTTCGCCGCCACCTTCCACCCACGACGAGATTTGCCGCTGCGCTATACCAACGGCTTCGCACCAGATCCCGTCATCCACCCCGGCCAAAAGGCCACAACCTACCGCCCGAGCGAACTCCGCGCTGGATAGAAACTGGGGGCAACGTCACGCGATATACTAACTGGCTTAGCGTCTTCCTGCCCGATTGACGGGGCCTCCACGGTTCATTGGCGTGCCGGGGCGCACGCCGACGCCCGGCGCACCAACGCCCGGTGTCGCAGCCGCGCGGGCAACTGGCCTCGGACGCAACACAACGCCTGCACGAGCAACGCAGCCAGTTGGGTAGCCGATGTATTGGCAGTAAACGACGGCGCGCGCTTCTTTAGTGGTTACGCTGATGCTTCCTGCAATGAGTGCGGCGAACACGATTAACGTCTTCATTTTCCCCTCCATTCGGACAGGACAGCCTGGTTCTTTCCAGTTCGTTGGTTGGCAGAGCCTGTAGCCGTAAATACTGGCCGGACTTATCAGAAGGCGCGCAATCGTCCGGCCGTGCTATTGTACGCAAGTACAATGCGCCGCCAGGAAATAAAGCGCTCAAGGCGTACCTCGCGCGCCGGAATTTATTTGCGCAGAACGAATTCGTTCGCCAACTGAGCCGCTTTTCATGCTCTTACCCCTCGGAATAGGAATGTGGGGAATGCTCGTCTGGCTCCAGAAAGCGCGCTATGATCGCCAACCGGCCGGGTGGGCTTCCCGGAGACGTCGCCTTCTTCCGGTGTCGGACTTGGGGGGCACTTATGAAACAAAATGATCAGAAGCCGCTCAAGAAGGAAGATTACGAGCGCAAACTGCGCGATCTGCATGGCGAACTCGTCAAGCCCAAGGAGTGGGCGAAGCATGTGGGCGCAAAGGTCTGCATCGTCTTTGAAGGGGGGGATGGCAAGGGCGGCGTGATCAAGGCAACTACCAAGCGCGTAAGCCACCGGACCTTCCGGGTGGTGGCTCTACCGCCGCCCACGGAGCGCGAGAAATCGCAAATGTATGTGCAACGCTATCTGCCGCATTTGCCTGCCGCGGGCGAAATTGTGATCTTCGATAGCAGTTGGTACAACCGGGCCCGCGTCGAGCGGGTGATGGATTTCTGCTCCGAGGAGCAGGGCAAGAGCTTTTTGCAGGACGTATCGGGCGTCGAAAGGGCGAACGTCGATTCCGGCACCATCCTTCTGAAACTGGCTGGAAGTCGGCCAAAAAGAGCAAACGCACCGGATGCAGGAGCGCATCGGCGATCCGCGGAAGATCTGGAAACAGTCTCCCATGGATCTAAAATCATACTTCGCTGGCACGATTATTCGCGGGCCCGTGACGAGATGTTTCGCGCCAGCGATACGGCTTGGCCGCCCTCGTACGCCGTCTGCTTCGACGACAGGCGCCAGGCACGTCTCAACATCATCTCCCACATCCTCAGCTCGGTCCCGTATGAAGCGCCGCCACGGGAGAAAATTGAGTTACTGATGCGGCAGAACCCGGATGGGTACGAGGAGCGCGACTTCGCGCGGAATTGAATCGGCTGATAGGCTTGCGAAGCCGCTTTTTTCTGCGTGAAGGGGGCGCCAATCGCGGCAGACCTTGATCCCTTAGCTTATACCATTCGCTGCGAGGCGTAGCTCGGGGCAAATGCCATGAACATTGCGATCTCGCGTCTCTTCCTGTTGGCCGCTGCGGCGCTCGCGCTGCTTACGGTGGCCATCGTGGCATTTCTGATGTGGTCGCGGCCTCTGCACCTGCGGGTCGCTGCGGGACCGAAGGACGGAATCGATGCCAAGCTGTTGATTGCATTCAATCGTCTGCTCGAGATCAACCAGGCTGGGGTCCGCCTGGATTTGGTGCCTACGGCCGACGTCCATGCGAATAATCGCTTGCTTGAAAAACGAGAAGTCGATCTGGCGGTCACGCGTCTCGACGATCCGTTGCCTACAAGCGCGGCGCTGGTGGCGTTGCTGCGCACCAACGTCGTGATCGCTGTCGCGCCGGCACGACACAAGCTGGAGAGCCTTTCCGATGTGAAAGGCAAGCGCCTTGGTCTCGTTTCCCGCACGCCGCTTGACGAGCCTTCCTTCGTCAGGCTGCTCGAGATGTTGGGCCTCACGCCAGCGGACGTTCAATTGGCAATTATCAAGCCCGAAGATGTCGCCGGGCTGACCGCCCGCGGGCGAATTGACTGCCTCGCCGTTATCGGCGTGCCAGCAGATCCAGTGGTCAGGGCAGTTGTTGCGGCGGCGGGTGACAGAAAAAAGAACCCTCCCACCATCCTCAGTATCGAATTCGGTGAATCTCTTAAGAAGAATACTCCGGCCGCAAGTTCCGAGGCGATCGAGAAATTCGCATTTCCTCGCTTATCTATTCCAGACGAAGACGTCGACACAGTCGGCGTTCCGACCGTGCTTGCTGCCAATCGCGCCTCAACCGGCCCACTGCGCGTGCGGGTCTACAACAATGCGATCACGGAGGTTACCCGCAGCCTACTCGAGCGGCGCAGCGAGTTGGCGCGCGAAGTTGCAGTAGCCAACCTGATTGCGCCGCCGGAAAGCGAGAAGGAAGATGCACGCTTTCCAATTCACCCAGGCACCGCCGCATATCTTGAGGATACGGATACGAGCTGGGCGACCCTCTTTAGCGATCAGATCTGGAACGTCGTGCTCGTGGGCGGTGTCGCGAGCTCGATTCTGGCTGCCGCCAGTGGCTACCTCAAGAAAGGCGATCCTGATCGCATACCCGAGATCTTGGACCGCCTGAAGAGCATTACCGAGCGCGCCTGGGCCTCGATCGACCCCACCGACGCAATCGACCTGTCGCGGGAGCTCGGTGCTCTTACGATCGACATGGCAACCCTCGGCTATCGACGTCGTTGCAGCTATGAGGAGTTCGCGCCGCTGCATCTTGCATACGAGAGCGCCCGCGACGCTGTGGCCATGTTGCATTTAAGACGTGACCCTCCGCCGAAGGCCACGATCAGGCAGCTTTGAGATGGGCGTCGTGCTGGAGCCGCCAGTTCCAGGGGAGCAACTCGCTGAGGCGGCTCTGCGGCGTGTCGGCGATGTGGGCGAGGACGTCGGCGAGCCAAGCCTGCGGGTCGATATCGTTGAGCTTGGCGGTGCCGATGAGGCTGTAGATAACGGCGGCTCGCTCGCCACCACGGTTTGATCCGGCGAAGAGCCAGGCTTTGCGGCCGAGAGCCAGCCCTCTCAGGCTTCGTTCCGCAGCATTGTTCGTGAGGCAGATGCGGCCATCGCTGAGGAAGCGGGTGAAGCCATCCCAGCACCGAAGCATTTAGTCAATGGCCTGGGCGACGGGCGCATGCCGCGAGAGCGTGGCGCGATGCTCGCGCATCAGGCTTCGAGATCGGCGACAAGTGGAGCGCTGCGGTCCCGGCGGACGGCGAGGCGCTGCTCGGCCGCGATGCCGTTGATCTCGCGCTCGATGTCGAAGAGCTTGTCGATGCGAGTGACGGCTTCGAAGGCGATCGGCGAGATCGGCGCGGCGTTACGCCCGCGCCGGCGACTCGTGGCGATATCGGCAAGCTCGAAGATCTTCCCGCGAGCATGGGCCCAGCACAGGGCTTCGACGACCGGCCCAGGCTGGCGATCGGGCGCGAGCAGCCGGTTATAGCCGGCATAGGCGTCGGCTGCAGGACGCCGGTGAAACCGCGCAGGTGATCATTGGGGTGCCCGATCGCTTCGTCTGCGGTGTAGCCGAACAAGCGTTCTGCGCTGGCGTTCCAGCTCGTGATCGTGCCGTCGAGCGACTTGCTAACGATGGCGTCGTCGGCCCGTGGGAGTTGGTTTCGCAAACCAGCGTCTCCGGCTCGCCTGGCGTCTTGGCTGTTCGCCTGGG
Source organism: Allobosea sp. 10L417 (assembly GCF_056395485.1). Lineage (NCBI taxonomy): Bacteria > Pseudomonadati > Pseudomonadota > Alphaproteobacteria > Hyphomicrobiales > Alloboseaceae > Allobosea > Allobosea sp. 10L417. The sequence continues at coordinate 205 of NZ_JBFTJP010000013.1, read as the reverse complement.
CTTCGGGCGCGAGGACCATGAGGGCATGGGAAGTAATCTCATGAGCGTCGGCGAAAAGGCCGCGCAGCGATTGCCGCGTTTTCGGATTCATCGCGATTTCGCTTGCCCTCAAACAATGAAACCGCGCCGGCTCGGGGGGACCGACGCGGCTCCGGTGATCGAGACGCTCAACCAATCACCACCGCAATCCGAGAGAGGCTAGGGC
>NZ_JBFTJP010000012.1:0-143396 GCF_056395485.1 Allobosea sp. 10L417 | reverse complement strand
CGGCTACAGGCCTCCCGCGCCAGAGGTCTTCATCCCAGCCATGACCGCGCGGCCGGCTGCGCAAACCAGACCGGCTACGCCGCCCGCGCTAGCGCCGAGGCCAACCGTACACTAACAATCACATCGGACCTCTCCGCGGGGGCGGATCAACGCGCAATCACGCGATCCTGGGTGCCAGCGACGCCTGCATCGCGACCCATCCGAGCGACATGGCCGTGGCCATGCGCGCGCTCGACGCGACGGTGGAGACGCTGCGCGGGGACGGCGGGACGCGGAGCATTCCGATCGCAGAGTTCTACCGGTTACCCGGCGACACGCCACAGATCGAGACCGCCCTTTTGCCCGGAGAACTGATCACGGCGGTGACATTGCCGAAGCCAGTCGGCGGCCAGCAGATCTATCGAAAGGTTCGCGATCGCGCCTCCTATGCCTTCGCGCTGGTTTCGGTCGGCGCGATTGTCCAAAGGGACGGAAGTGGGCGCGTGGCCCTTGGCGGCGTGGCGCATAAGCCTTGGCGCGTCGAGGTCGCGGAAGCCGCGTTGCCGCGCGGCGCGAAAGCTGCCGCCGCGCAGCTTCTCGCCGGCGCTAACCCGACCCAGCAGAACGCATTCAAGCTACCGCTGATTGAGCGCACCCTCGGTGCGGTTCTCTCAGAGGCGAGAGGATGAGCCATGAGGTTCGATAGCCCCGCGACCACCAACCCGATCGACCAACTCAAGGTGATTGGCCAGCCGACCAGCCGGATCGACGGCCCGCTCAAGACCACCGGCACGGCGCCCTACGCCTATGAACGCCACGATGTCGTGCCGAACCAAGCCTATGGCTATGTCGTGGGCGCAGCGATCGCGAAAGGGCGGATCGCCGCGATCGACCTCGAGAAGGCGCAGGCCGCGCCCGGCGTGCTCGCGATCGTCACGGCGGAGAATTCGGTCAAGCTCGGCAAGGGCGGTCGGAACACCGCGGCCCTGCTCGGCGGCCCCGCCATCGAACATTACCACCAGGCGGTTGCCCTGGTCGTCGCGGAGACATTCGAACAGGCGCGCGCCGCCGCCGGCCTCGTCCAGGTGGACTATGCGCGGACCGATGGCGCCTTCGATCTCGCGGCGGTCAAGAATTCGGCCGGGACGCCCAAAGCGGGCTTCGGCGGACCGCCTGATACCTGCGTCGGCGATTTTTCCGGTGCGTTTGCCGCGGCGCCCATCCAGCTCGATGAAATCTACACGACGCCCGATCAATCGCACGCGATGATGGAGCCTCATGCATCGATCGCGGCCTGGGACGGGGACAAGCTCACCGTTTGGACGTCCAATCAGATGATCGCTTGGGCGGCCGGCGATCTCGCGAAGACGCTCGGCATTGCCAGAGACAAAGTCCGTGTCATGTCGCCGTTCATCGGCGGTGGCTTCGGCRGCAAGTTGTTCCTGCGCGCCGATGTGTTGCTCGCGGCCCTCGGTGCCCGCGCGGCCGGACGACCGGTTAAGGTCGCCCTGACACGCCCGCTCTTGGCCAACAATACGACGCACCGGCCGGCGACGATCCAGCGCATCCGGATCGGCACGACGCGCGAGGGCAAGATCACCGCGATCAGCCATGAGAGCTGGTCCGGCGACCTGCCGGATGGCGGCCCTGAAGAAGCCGTGAACCAGACGCGCCTGCTGTATGCCGGGGCTAATCGCATAACTTCGACACGGCTGGCCGTGCTCGACCTCCCTGAGGGAAACGCGATGCGTGCGCCGGGCGAGGCTTCGGGCATGATGGCATTGGAAATCGCGATCGACGAAATGGCAGAGAAGCTGGGGTTGGACCCGGTGGAGTTCCGCATCCTCAACGACACGCAGGTCGATCCGGAACACCCGAAGCGCCCGTTCTCGCAGCGCCACTTGGTGGAATGCCTGCGCACCGGCGTCGAGCGCTTCGGCTGGAGCAAGCGTCAGGCGCAGCCCGGACGTCAGCGCGATGGTCGACTTCTGGTCGGAATGGGCGTCGCCGCCGCGTTTCGCAACAACCTGCTGACGAAGTCGGCGGCACGCGTCCGGCTCGACGGTCGCGGTACCGTGACGGTCGAGACCGACATGACGGATATCGGCACCGGCAGCTACACCATCATCGCCCAGACCGCGGCCGAGATGATGGGTTTGCCCATCGAGCAGGTGACAGTCCACCTCGGCGACTCGACCTTCCCGGTCTCCTGCGGCTCGGGCGGTCAATGGGGCGGCAACAATTCGACCGCCGGCGTCTATGCCGCCTGCCTCAAGCTGCGCGAAGCGGTGGCCCAGAAACTCGGCTTCAACTCCGCCGAAGCCGCTTTCATCGACGGTGAGGTCCGCTCCGGCAATCGCAGCGTGTCGCTTGGCGAGGCGGCCGGCGCAGACGGGCTCGTTGCCGAGGACGGCATCGAATATGGTGATCTCGACAAGAAGTACCAGCAATCGACCTTCGGCGCGCATTTCGTCGAGATCGGCGTCGATGCCGCGACCGGGGAGACCCGAGTTCGACGCATGCTCGCGGTCTGTGCCTGCGGCCGCATCCTGAACCCGAAGACCGCGCGCAGTCAGTTGATCGGCGCGATGACCATGGGCGTCGGCGCCGCCCTCACGGAAGAGCTGGTCGTCGACAAGCGCGCCGGCTTTTTCGTCAACCACGACCTAGCAAGCTACGAGGTTCCCGTCCATGCCGACATTCCGCACCAGGAGGTGATCTTCGTCGACGAAGCGGACCCGATCTCGTCACCGATGAAGGCCAAGGGCGTTGCCGAGCTGGGGATCTGTGGAGTCGCGGCGGCGGTCGCAAATGGGATCTACAATGCCACGGGCGTGCGTGTGCGGGACTATCCTATCACGCTGGACAAGCTCATCGATCGGCTACCGGCGATGCCGTGAACGCGTGGATGGGTTGTCGATCGGCTCCCCCGAACCATCTCAGTTCAGCTTCGTTCATGCTGCGTGAGGTCAGTTGGGCGCTATGAAGCGTTTGCGTCTTTCGGCTTTCGGATTTGATCGGCTGATAGCGAAGCTCATTGCCAGGAACAGTTCGCCGCGGGTCCAGCGGCCGTTGCAAATGTCGACCCGCGTTGCGGATGAGAACTTCTTGGTTCCGGCCGTCTCGACGACGATCGACAAATAGTCCGCATCGAAGGAAAGCCTCGGCAGCACGATGCTCCTGGCGAGGGCCAGCCAGTCGACCTTTACGACGAACAGTGTTGCGACATATGCCAAGAGGACCAGCGACAGCCATTTCAGCACCGCAACGCTTGGCCGATGCAAAGCCGATCCCGGTCGCGCCGCCCGTTATGACTGCCGTCTTGCCGTCAAGCCCGCTCATTTGGTCATCCTCTCGTCGAACTGCACCCGCGGCGGCTTCAGTTCGTGACGAACGACAGAATGTCCGGGTTCAGCACTCGGGGCTCAATTGCGCCAGAACCGAACCTTGGCTCTTGCCCGAAAGCGGACTTACCAGCGCAGAGCGACAGCCAACTGCCGCTTTCGTTCAGCGCCAGTAGCGGAAGTTGGCACCCCTCCAGGAAGCAGACATTGCGCGCTGGAGGGGGCCGGTGACTCATAATCCCTAGAAGGAGTCGCATGGCATAAGCTTCCGCCACCACCGCAAGCAGCACGGGTGCTCCCCACTCAGCCATATGATGGAATCACGCTTGAGCGCGCTGCCTGGAACGGAGAGGCGCTCCCATTCCAAAGGACCGCCTGAACAACGCTGTAAAGGCGCCACCGAAGCTTGCCCGATCCGCAATGCGGTGACGGCTTGAGACGGAGAAGAGCTTGATCAGCATTCTTATGCGTTCTGCATCGGGCAATTCGAACGAGATGATTGCGGCTTGATCCGATACAGCCTCGACCTTTGCGCTCACGAAACCGACATCGGCGATCAGGATCGTCATCGCCCTGGACGCGCATATTTTGGCGGCGTTAGCCAGGTCAAACGCCGCTGAATTTAACGACAAGTCGGTCAGACGGCAATTCCAGGGAAGATTGTCGTCGGCGAGAACGACCGCGCTTTCGTTCACGTCGAAACGCTCCTCCCGCCGCGGCCGCTCGAAACAGACGACAAAGGCGACGAATGTCATCGTCATCGCTACGCTGGCCCAGAGCAGATTGAACAGGTCGAGCGAAGAGACTTCCGATGAGGCTTCCGGCGAGATCAGGTACCAAACGATGCCCCCGGCCGAGAGCAGGCTGATCGAGCCGAAGGTCAGCGCCATCTTGAAACGCAGCTGGGACGAGGACCGGTCTCCACCTTTATCCGTAACCTTGAACGGGCGGCCGAAGGGGCGGATGAGCGCCGATAACAGCGTCAGCGTGACCGCTGGCGCCGGCAACAGGTGTGTCACCTCCATGAACAGAGGCAGTGTCCTTCGCGCCGAGATCCAGCCGCCATGGATCCAGAGAGCCAGCAGCGCCGGGAGGCCATAACGCAGAAAGCCCAGATAGTCCGCATAATAGGCCGGTAGGCCGAAAAGCCAGTATAGTGAGGGCGCGATCAGCATCAGGACCAGGAACGGCTTGCAGAGCCAGTTTAGGATGCCGTGGACGTAGTGCAAGCGCTGCACGAACGAATAGCCCCGGCCGCGAAGCGGCCCGTCCGGAAGCAGCGCAACCTGCATCGTGCCAAGGCACCATCGCGTTCGCTGTGTGATATATTCAGGAAGCCCCTCAGCGGAGAGGCCGATGCTCAGCAGCTCGTTGAGCCAATGCGTCTCGTAGCCACGACGCATCAGTGTATATGTGAGATTGATATCCTCGCAGATCGCGCTGTCCGGGAATCCCCCGATTTCGTTCAGGAGGTCCCGGCGAACGACGAAAGAGGTTCCGACGCAGAAGGCGGCGCCCCATGCGTCCTTGGCCGGCTGAAATACATCGAAGAAGATGCGCTGGTCGTCGACCCAACTATCCGCCGCCATGAGGTTATGCTGGATCGGATCGGCATTGTAGAAGAACTGCGGGGTCTGAACGATGCCTGTTCTGGGATTGCCGAAAAGGCCGACCATCCGGCGCAGAATATTGCGTTTCGGCGCGAAATCGGCGTCCAGCACGAGGATTAGCGGAGCGTTGGTCTCTGAGGCCGTGTGACCCAGCGCGTTGTTGAGATTGCCGGCCTTGGCGCCCTTGTTGTCGGCGCGCGTGATGTAGCGGGCGCCGACCTTCTCGCAATACTCCTTCAGCCAGGCGCGCCGGGTGTCGTCGAGAACCCAGACAGCAAAGTTGGGATAGTCGATGGCCAATGCCGGAATGATGGATTTTTCCAGCACGTCGAGCGGCTCGTTGTAGGTGCAGATGAAAACATCGACCTTGGGCCAGCAATTTCGGTCCGCGAGAATGCTCTCGCAGAGATCCGCATCGCCGGAACGGTCGCGCCAGCGCAGGAGAATGATGATCGACAAAAGGGTGTAGGTGATAGCGACAGCCTCGAAGCCGAAGAACACATGTGTCCAGAGGCTGCCGATACTCCACTCGAACGGCGGGAGCGTTTCCTGCCAACGCCAAGCTGCGTAGCAGATGATGATTGCTGCGGCGCAGGCGCCGAAAAGCGCCCGCCCCATTGCGCTCTCGCGTGACAACAGCCGCGACAGCAGGAGCAGGGTCACGAATATCCCCATGTCGAAGGCGAGAACGGTGCTGAGATCCTGAGGTTGCGGAAACATGCTAATCCACCTTCTTCCCGGTGAAGGGATTGAGGCCGGTCCGCGCGAGGATGGCCCAAGCCGTTGCTCCGAGATGCGGGCGATGAAAATAGAAGAAATCGGCTTCCTTACTCGTGTCGCCGATCGCGAGGCCGGTTGAAATCCGCGCTCGATCAGTCGCGTAGAGCAGGCCGGAAGGCGCTCGGAAACGTTCGATCACCGCGAGCAGGCGATCGGCCTCCGGACGATTGCCTGCGCGGCGTTCGACCAGAGCCGCTTGAGCGGTTCCTTCCGTCCACAAGCCGTCCTGATCGCCGTTGAAATCGTAGCCACCCGCCACAGCGAGGTGGGTCTCGGCGAGGGCCAGTGAGCGGCGCCAATCGGCAGGCGGGTCGGCGACCGCCAGTAGCGGCCAGATCAGCGCATCCAGCGCGTAGACATGCGTCGGCTGCAGCCGTCCATCCGGCAAGGTGCCCATTCGAAAACTGCCTGAAGCAGGATCGAACATCGCGTCGAGAAACGGCCGGGTAACCTTGACGAGTTTCCGGGCAGCGGGCTCGGCACTGTCGCGCGCGATCCAGCTGCCAAGCGCGAAAGCATCCACATTGTGCTCGGTGGATTTCCATGGGATCGGCGTCTGCGCGGCATCAAAGCCGGCAAGACCTCCGGTCACGCCGTTGGCCTCGTGCCTATCCACGGCGTTGTCGGCGATCCAACTGCTGAGCCGCTGGGCGGCGTCGCGGTAGCGCTGTTCGCCTGTCGCCTCCGCCAAAGCGAGCAGAGAGAGACCGACCCACGCCACATTGCCGGTTTGGCTGCCGTCCTGGTAAGCGTCTTCCGCCCAGATCAGCTGATGATCGTCCCACCAACCGGGAAGGAGCTGAGGCCCGGACTTGACGATACCCGCTCGATAGGCGTTGCGAATGCGCCCATCCTTGAATGTCCGGTCGCTCGTCATCGCTGACAGAAACGCATCACCAATCCGTTGGGCGGCACCAAACTCGCCACATGACACTAAGGCGACGATGGCCAGCGCGTTGTCGTACGAAAACGCCGATCGAGCGATCGGTGGTGGCAGTGCCGTCTCGCCTTCGCCGCGTTCGTAGCTGGGCAGGAAGAGCGGCGAGACGACATCTCCTGCCGCTGTTCGGTCGATGTGCCGTGTAATCGGTTCGCAGAGCGGTTGGGCCATGGCGACCGTTGCGCTCATCAACAGCATCGCTGCGGTTGAAAGAGCACGTGCTTGCGCCAACATCATCGCATGCTTCGCTTGGCAGGTTCATGAGCCCCCGCTGCGTCCGCACTCCATAGCGCCGAAACGGCACGCCCCATCACAGTGGAAGCCTGGTGCCAGACGACCGAGGCCGAAGGCACCCAGCCATCCGCCCGGGTGACGGTGACCCATTTCCCGACCGGGCAAGCCCCCGCGGGCCGGTCGGCCTCGTCGGCGAACTTGACCAGCACATACATTTCCCGGCGCTCGGTCTGCGGGAAAGGCAAGGCGTATTGCGCGTCACTCCTATCATTCGACTTCGGGACAATGTCCTGGACGATCCCCTCGCGCGGGCCGTTCCTATCCTCGCCGGACACGAGAACCCGAGTGCCGACGGAGAGAGCTGTAGCCTGGCGATACGAAAAGATCGCAACGGCGAAGAGGTCGCGGCAGTCGACCATTGTAGCAAGCGAGTCGCCGGCGTTGACGTGGCGGCCGACCGCAGCCTCGATGGACAGAATCTCTCCGCCCTTCGTCGCGGTCAGACGGGCCTCGGTCAGCGAATCCAGGCGGGCCTTCTCGGCGTCGACCGCAGCCAGTTGGACCTCAAGGCCGGCCTCCGCCTGGGCCTCCTCGATCGTCTGATTCTGGAGATGGAAAGCGATGTCCCTCCGCTTCTGGGCGAGAGTCGCCAGGCCCACGAGGTTGTCGCCGACGAAGATGTCGTTCCTGACAGCCTCCAACTGGCTCTGGCCGGCTGCGAGCTTTGCAGCGGCTGCGTCAAGCGATCCTTGAGCTGCCGATAGCTGCTGGGTCGTTGGCTTTAGCATGTAAGGACTGGCGGTGTTTTGAGCGACGAGACTTTGCTGGCGGTCGCGCAGCGCGCCCTTCTCGATCACTCCGGCTCTCGCTGCACTGAGGAGGCCGGCCAAACCCGCATTCTGATCCGTCAGCTGCGTGATCAGCTGGGCCTTTTGCGCAGAGATCTCTCTCTCGAGCGTTTCGATATAGCCGCGGTCCGCCTCTTTCCGCGCCCTGGCGGTGATGAGGGCCCGCTGGAATTCTTCAGCCTTTCCCTGAAGGCTTATGAGCGTGGAGCGATCGACGCGCTTGTTCCAAATTTCCGCCACCGCAGCATCTTCGGCCATCCGAGCGCCGGGAGCGACGTTCATCGCTGCGACTTCGCCCGCAATCGGAGATGTGAGCAGCGTCACAGGCGCATTCAGGATAGCCCGGTCAGATTGATCCGCCACCAGCGGCGGGAGCGTTGCTGTCAAAAGCAAACCGGCGAGTACCGTTGCGACAAAGTATGCACTCACTTTGATGAAGCGCGAGTGGGCACGGCCCTTGGGGTCGAGCCCCGCTTTGGTGGAGTGAGGCATCGTCAATTCCTTCGCTGGAAGGGTGAATGGGACCTCTCTCGCAAGGCGCTGTTTGCGAGCGTCGTTTCCTCTCCGGACATTCGCGTCAGGCCAGCAACAGGAAGATCGCAGCGATGTTCGAAGATTTTATTGCAATGCAGCAATGGGGGCTGTTGAAGGCGTAACAGGGGCTATTGGACGGCTTCTTTGAGCCTGGCCAGCAGCTGAGCGGCGGACGCCAGCCGCGCCGCGTTCCGATTGGGCGCGTCCTTGAAGATCGCGACCGGGGCGGTGGCGAGCGGCATGCCTTCGCTGGGATAAACCCAGACGATCCCCGCCTTTACCGCATCGGGGTCGAAGGCGCGGAAGTGGTCGACGGTGGCGCCGACCAGCGCCTCACCGCGCACCAACATGTCGATAAGCTGGGCCCGCGGTGGAGACGATGAAGGGCTCCTGCTGGCCCCAGCGCCGCATGAAGTCGGCGCCGAGCCGCTTCTCCAGCAGGTACATCTGGTTGAAGCTCGTGCCTGCCGCCGAATCCTGGATGCGAGCTTGCGGCTTGAGTTCCCGGTTGAGCAGGTCGGCACAGGCCTTGGGCGCCTTCTCCGGGGGAGAATGTTGCGGTTATAGGCCCTGATGACGCCAACGATCCGGCGATCGCCCATTGGTCGCGATCGGAGGCTTCCGGCGGAGCCACCAAGACGAGAGCCATATGGGACGGTCGCCAAGTTCGAGGATCTCTATGGCAACATCTGGGACCTCATCGAACCGGGCGTATCTGACTGATCCGAGACGTCGACATAAAGTGGACCCTCCGTCGGCTTCCAGCCCGCTGCGGACGAGTTGCGCCAATTGCCGTTGGCGTTCGGCAGGAACTGGCGCTCTGATCTTAGGTGCTGCCGGGCGTCGACTCTCGACCCATAGCTGACGCCGGCGTTAGACCAGCTGTAGACCGACGCCTTATCCGCATCTCTCGCAGGCCCTTGAACGAGGCATGCCGCAGCTTGCCGTCCGTCCAGGCACGGAAGGCTACTCCGCTATTAACTCGATCTTGAGCCAAACGGCTTTCTTCATTCGCGCGGTCTCCGTCGCGGCCGGCTCGTCGGTGACGAGCTAAGCCACATGATTATGCAGGCCGCACCACCTGCTGCGGTTCCCTGCTTTTTGGAACCGTTCGAAGAAAAGTTGGTTTTGTGAGCGCTGTCTCATCCAACCTTCGGACGACCATGATCGCGAAATCATTCATCATCAGCCTGACGGCACTAGGAGCCAGCATTGGCGCGGCGCAGGCGACCCACATCGACAACAAAGCGCTCACGCCGGTGGCAGGGCTAGAATTGGGCGAGCGGCTCAGTAAATCCAGAGCACCGGCGGATGTGGTGGTGGCTCCGCAAGCCGAAGCAATGACGGCTGACGCGGATGCCCAACCCGTGCGCGCCGAGCGCAAGGTCCGCGTTGTTTACCCGCTTCCCCGCTGAGTGCTGCCTCGTAAGTACTTATTGGAACTAATAGCGTTCCAACCTGTTGTGAGCGCGGTGACACTCTCTTCTTTATGGAGATTCTAATGTTCAAGCGTCTTGCCATCGTCTCCGTTCTTGCCATCGCTCCGACGCTCGCTCTCGCCCAGTCCAACTCCGGCGCCGCCGGCGGTGCGGTTTCGGGCGGCGCCACCGGCGCCGTTGGCGGAGCCATTGTGGGTGGCCCGGTCGGCGCCGCCGTGGGTGGCGTGGTCGGCGCCACCGCTGGTGCCATCATCGGTGACGCCGCCACGCCGAAGTTCCGCACGTACGTGACCGAACAACGCGTTCCCTCCTACAGCTACAAGGAGGAGGTCGCCGTTGGAGTAGCGCTGCCGGAGGAAGGCGTGGTCTATCGCGAGGTTCCGGCTGAATACGGTGCCCGCGAGTACCGCTACACCGTGGTCAACGGAAAGACCGTCCTGGTCGAGCCGAAAACCCGCAAGATTGTCCAGATTATCAATTGATACGATCGGGGGCCGAATATCTCGGCCTCCTTTTTCGAATCCATTTTCAAGGGGCAATCCTGGCAGATGGATCCGGATCGGGAGCCACCGACCTTCTAGGCATTATCATTGGTTACTTGTTATCGGCATCGGCTTCTTTTTCTTCAGCGGCGGCTTCGGCGGTGGAAAACGCATCGATGTGAATGTGAAGACGCCAGCCGTCGCGACGAAGTGACTCATCATCGTCATCAGCGAAGCCGGCCGTTGGGCCGGCTTCTGCATGTCGGGCGCCTCTTAGCGGCCGCTTCCGAAAGCCGGCGACCGACCCGTTGCAGACATTGACGCTCCGGTGAACGATGGTCCGCGAGACGGGTAATCGCTGGTCGTCATTCCATCAAATGACATAGACATTGCCTGGGCCATGGCGCCTTTATGTGACTGCAGTTATCTCCATGCCGCTTTTGGAAATGACCGCTGGCGGCGCGCATTGACGCCGCGCGGATGAGCCGGCAGCCCCCCTTTCGAGGATGAAGCGCCGTCGCCCTCCGGATCTCCAGCGTGACATGCATGCATGTCCGCCCCTGGTCTTAGTTGTGCCAAGAGCCGATGCCAGAAGCGCCCGATTGCACCGGCTGCACGGAATGGGGGGCTGACCACAGGTGGCGAACGAAGGTGACCGGCGCGAGCCGGCTGTCGACGCGCTGGCGACGTCAGCGCAGGAGCTGGCTTCTCGCCCCGCCACCGAGGATCGCAAGGGCGGTGCCTCGGCTCACGGGCCGGCCTCTGAAACCAGCGATGACGCGTCTCGCCAACCCGGGACGGCCCGGCCTGCGGGTGCCGGCTCGTTCCTGAGGAGGTTGGCATATGCCGGGCTGGCGCTCTGCCCGGCTGGCCTCATCGGCCTTTGCGGCGTCGTCGCCTACTACGCCTTGCAGCTGCCTCCGCTCAGTCAGCTCACGGTGCCGAAAAGGCCCCCGAACATCGCCATCCTGGCGCATGACGGCTCGTTTCTGGCCAATCGCGGCGAGACGGGCGGCCGCGAGGTCTCCCTCGGAGAGCTGCCGCCCTCCCTGCCCAAGGCTTTTGTCGCGATCGAGGACCGGCGCTTCTACGATCATTGGGGCATCGACCTGATGGGCCTCCTCCGTGCAGCCCACCGCAACCTGACCCATGACGGCGGCCTCCAGGGCGGCTCGACGCTGACCCAACAGCTCGCGAAAAACCTGTTCCTGACCCAGGAGCGCACGGTCTCGCGCAAGATCCAGGAAGCGATCCTGTCGCTCTGGCTGGAGCGTAGCTACAGCAAGGACCAGATTCTCGAACTCTATCTCAACCGGGTCTATTTCGGGGCCGGTGCCTATGGTGTCGAGGCCGCGGCCCAGCGCTACTTCGGCAAGTCGGCCCGCAACGTGTCGTTGTCGGAAGCCGTCCTGCTGGCTGGCCTCGTCCAGTCGCCGTCGCGCCTGGCCCCCAGCCGCAACCGCGAGGCCGCTCAGGCCCGCGCCGAACGCGTGATCGCGGCGATGAAGGAGCTCGGCTTCATCACGCCCAACATGGCCCTGACGGCCCTTGGTGCACCGGCCGAGCTCATGCGTCCAAAAGGAGCCGGCTCCGCCAATTATGCAGCTGACTACGTGATGGATGTGATCGACGACGTCGTCGGCACCATCGACACCGACGTCGTGGTCTCGACCACTCTCGAGCCATCCTTGCAGGCGGCGGCCGAGCGGGTGCTGGTCGACGAGCTCAACGCCAAGGGCCAAAAGTTCAATGTGAGCCAGGGCGCCTTCGTGGCGATGCGGCCGGACGGGGCCGTGACAGCGCTCGTGGGTGGCCGCGACTACGAGGCGAGCCAATTCAATCGGGCAACCTCCGCCCGCCGCCAGCCGGGCTCGTCCTTCAAGCCTTTTGTCTATCTGACGGCCCTTGAACGAGGGCTGCGCCCCGACACCGTGCGCTCGGATTCACCGGTCAGCATCAATGGCTGGAAGCCGGAAAATTATGACCGGGGCTATCGGGGGCCAATAACCTTACGCAAGGCTCTCGCGCTTTCCCTCAACACGGTGGCGGTAAAGCTCAATATGGAGGTCGGTCCCAAGGCGGTCGTCCAAACGGCGCAGCGCCTCGGCATCACCTCGCCGCTCCAGGCCGCCCCCTCGATCGCGCTCGGCACCTCCGAAGTCACGCCGCTCGAGCTCGTCGGCGCCTATGCCACCTTCGCCAACGGGGGCTTCGCGGCTGTGCCCTACGTGATCACCGAGGTGAAGACCGCGGATGGCAAACTCGTCTTCAGCCGCCCGGCTTCTGGCGATCTGGAGCAAATCATCGATCCAAGCACTGATGCCATGATGAACGAGATGATGCATAACATTTTCGTCATCGGCACGGCCCAAAGGGCGCGGATGCCGGGCTGGCCGATGGCTGGGAAGACCGGCACCACCAACGACTACAAGGACGCGTGGTTCGTGGGTTATACCGGCAATCTGGTTGCCGGCGTCTGGTTGGGCAACGACGACAGCACGCCCACCAAGGGCGTATCTGGCGGCAACCTGCCGACCGACATCTGGCACAATTTCATGAAGATCGCCCTCAAGGACCAGAAGCCGGTCACCCTGGCGGGCGTGGCCGGTGCCGGACAGGATCCGCGCTACGCCAATGCCGGCGAAAGCGGCCGGGGCCAACCGCGGCAGCGCGCCAAGCGCCAGAAGAACTTCTTCGAGAGGCTGTTCGGGCTCTGAGGCTCAGTCATCCAGCCCAGAGCCAAGCTCATTGTTTTCCCGGGCCGCGTCTAGATCATCCATGAGCCAGCTCTGAGGCCCAGACCGTGTCCCTGGACGTTCACCAAAGCGGCCTCGCTACGCTTGGAGATGGCGGGGCGCGTTTTCCGTGATGAGGCCTCGGCAGCGAGTTGCGCGGGAACCGGCGCAGCTTGGTGGTGTTCTAAGGTCGCTTGCCTATCGCGGCCGGCCGCCATTCCGGGGGATTCAGCCTTGTCCGCACCGTCTCGCCGCGCGCTTCTCGCTCTGCTCTCCAGCGCGGGCCTGCTGGCGCACCGCTCCGTATGGGCGCAGGCGCCGGCGGGGCCTGCAAAGAGCTTCGGCTACGGCGACGTCGTGGAGCGCGCGACGGCGCTGGCTAAACAGCCCTTCGATGCCGAAAGCGCCAAGATCCCGGACGAACTGTCGAGGCTGACCTATGACAGCTATCGGGAAATCCGGTTTCGGCGCGACAAGGCCTTCTGGCGCGACGGCGGATCGGATTTCCGTCTCCTGCCGTTCCATCTCGGCTTTCTGCACAACAAGCCGGTCCAGGTTCACATCATCAACCACGGCAACGCGATCCCGATCCCGTTCACGACCGGCCTGTTCGAATACGGCAAGGTCCCCATTCCCAAGGGGCTCTCGCCGGCGCTGGGTTTCGCGGGTTTCGCCGTGACCACCAACCTGAACGACCCCAAGGTGCAGGACGAGGTCATCTCCTTCCTGGGCGCTAGCTATTTCCGGTTGATCGGGCGGGGCCACCGCTACGGGCTTTCGGCGCGCTCGCTGGCCTTGGATGTCGGAGGCAACGGCCCCGAGGAATTCCCTTTCATGCGCGCGCTCTGGGTGGAGGAGCCATCGCGCGAGACGACCGAGCTCGTCATTTACGCCCTGCTCGATTCCCCGTCCGTCGCGGGAGCCTATCGCTATGTCGTCAGCCCGGGCCGCGAAACCTATATGGACGTCACCGCGACGATCATCCCGCGCCGGGAAATCGAGCGGATCGGCATCGCGCCGCTGACGTCGATGTTCCAGGCCGGCGAAGGCGATCTTGGCCAGCGGACCGATTTCCGCCCCGAAATTCATGATTCCGACGGGCTGATGATGGTGTCCGGCAATGGAGAATGGATCTGGCGCCCGATCCGCAACCCGAAGGCGCTTCGCATATCGAGCTTCGGCGACAAGAACCCGCGCGGCTTCGGCCTTATGCAGCGGGACCGCGACTTCGGCAGCTATCAGGACCTTGAAGCGCGCTACGATGCGCGGCCCGGCTATTGGGTCCAGCCCCAGGGCGATTGGGGCGAAGGCCGGATCGACTTGATCGAGATCCCGACCGTGAACGAAGCATTCGACAACATCGTCGCCTGCTGGACGCCCCACACGCCCCTGCCAAGCGGACAGGCCAGCGAGTTCCGCTACCGCATATCGGCGGTATCGACGACCTGGCACCTGCACCCCTATGCACAGGCACAGCACACCTTCAACGGCTCGGATATCGAGGATGGCGTCGCCGAGGGCAGCGGAACGAAACGCTTCATAGTCGATTTCGCCGGGGGCGACCTCGCCTATTACCAAAGCCAGCCTGACCGCGTGGAGTTGGTCGCCACCACGACGGCCGGTACGATCACGTCCAAGATCCTGGCCTTCCATGCGCCGCTTAAAGGCGTGCGCGCCATCGTCGATGCGACACTACCCGACGGCCAATCGGCCGAGCTTCGCATGTTCCTGAAGTCACGCAATCGCACCTTGAGCGAGACCTGGACGGCAACATGGTCTGTGCCGACCGGCGATTCCGCAAAGCCAGCGCCTTCGAAGGATGAGTCAGCGCGCAAGTGACGCCTCTCTCACTGCAGTCCCGCATGCCCATGAAGCTCCGAAGACATCCTCTCCTGATCGCTCTCCTCTCGGCAACCACGGGAGTCCTGGGGTGCCTCCTGATCGGCAACCTGCTGCCCGAGCCGCACGAACTCAAGCAGCCGATTCCGCATCATCTTGCCTCGTCGGATCGCCAGCTTAGGACGTCGATGGGCGCCCTGTTCGGGTCAAATTTCATTCCCGGGAACAGGATCGAGACGCTCGCCAACGGCAATCAGATCTTTCCGGCGATGCTGCGCGCCATCCGCGGGGCGCGGCAGACGATCAGCTTCGAGACCTATATCTACTGGCGAGGCGCCATAGCCGAGGAGTTCGCCGATGCGCTTTCGGCGAAGGCCCGGGAGGGTCTGAGCGTGAAAGTGCTGCTCGACTGGATCGGCAGTCTGCCGATGGACGAGCAACTTATCGAGCGGATGCAGGCTTCGGGGGTCGAAGTCGTGCGCTTCCGCCCGGTCACCTGGTACACGATCGACCGGGTCAATAACCGCACACATCGGAAGCTGCTGATCGTCGACGGGCGCGTGGGCTTTACCGGCGGCGTCGGCATCGCGGATGAATGGATCGGCGATGCTCGCACGCCTAACGAGTGGCGCGACAACCATTATCGGGTCGAGGGACCGGCCGCGGCGGAATTTCAGTCAGCTTTCGCCGAGCACTGGATCGAGGCGACGGGCGAACTGCTGCTTGGCGACCGCTTCTTCCCGGAGATCGCCCCGGCCGGTGACCATGCCGCGCAGGTGGTCGTCAGCTCGACCCATCAGCGCAATGTTATGCATCTCATGCTGATGACCGCGATCGCCGCTGCGCAGAAGAGCATCCGCATCGCGACGCCCTATTTCGTGCCCGACGAACTGACCCGCCAGCAGCTTCTCGAGGCCCGCAAGCGCGGCGTCGACATACGGATCATCGTGCCCGGGCCGCGGACCGATGCACGCATCGTCCGGAAGGCATCGCGGCACTTGTGGGGCGATTTGCTTCAGGCCGGCGTGAGGATCAGCGAGTACCAGCCGACCTTCTTCCACTGCAAGTTGGTGATCATCGACGACATCTGGACCTCGGTCGGCTCGACGAATATCGACGACCGCGCCTTGCGCCTTAACGACGAAGCCAACATCAATCTCTTCGATCAGCAATTCGCCGGCGCCCAGACAGCCTTGTTCGACAAGGATGCTGCGGTCTCGAAGCCCTACACCTTTGCGGATTGGCAAAGCCGAACGGCCAGCGAAAAGATTTCGGACTGGGTTTCCAGCCTCGCACGATCGCAGATTTGACATCACCCAAGAGAATCTCAGCGATGAAAATTCTCCGGCCCTTCAGGCATCGAGCAAGCTCGACCATGAAGTTGCGCAGGATTTGTCGAGTGATCGGGGCTTGGCGATCGAGGGGTTGATTGATCGCAGCATGTTAAGGCCTAATGCCGCCGGTCCACAGCACAGGAGAACCCGATGCGATTGGCACTCGCCATCCTCACCCTGGCCCTGACCGGCTGCAACAGCACGCCTGAGGCCACCCATCCGACGCGTGATTACACTGTCGGCACCGCTCAATGTTCGAAATTCAAATTCGGCACGTCCGAGATGGCGCAATGCCTCGATCGCGCTGCAGAGAGCCAGGCCGCAACGGTCGCCGGCGGAAGCGGCACCAACGGTTAAGCCGGGAACATAGCGTTGCAAGGCGGCGTTTGCTCCCGATCACCCGGAGTCGCCCATGAAACGTCAATTCATCGCCGCCGCGGCAGCGCTTTTCAGCGCGCCCGAGCCCATGATGCCGATGAGGCGTGGGAGGCGGTCATGATCGGTGGCGTGAAGAATGTACCGGTGACGATCGCGCAGGAAGGGCGGGACGAAGACGCCTCGGCGTTCGGCTACGGGCTCTCGCTCGCGCGTCAAGCGGACGCCCATCTCACGATCCAGGCACCTGCGGGTCGGTTCCACATCCTCTATGCGAGAACCGATCCTTCGGAAACATGGAAGGCAGAGGCCCAGCGTTTGGCCGCGGCGGGCTCATTGTTTCGCCGGGACACTTTAGAGTGGGTAGCCGGTCGCCCTACCGGCTACCCAGACAGGTGCGAATTCCTCCGAATTCGTCACATACGGTGGGATGAAGAACGCGTAGTAGGCCGCAATCCGCATGTCCCATCTCACACTGCGAAACTGCTCCGCGGCGGCGCTTATTTTACCGCCTTGGGAAATGCCCGACTCAGGAAACGTGAACCTGCTAGGCCATATCGCCAGGGCCGCTCGGCAGCTTTCGAAATTCCAACGCGTGTGCTGCAGACGATCTCGGGAGCATATGATCGGTCAACGATCGAGAACGGGTGGCGCTCCAAACTTAGCCCATCATGAGCGCTTGTTATCCCGAGCGCCTGGGCCAACCGTCCCGGTCCATTACATAGGTTGACCGTGGCACCGCGACGCGCCCGCATTTCAACCAGCCCGACTGTTGGCTCGATGGCCCTGATCAAGACCGCGCCCGCGCCTTCAGCGACGATATTCAAACACCAGTGAAGCCCATAGGATCGATAGACATACGCGTGCCAGGAAGGCCCGAACATCGCCGCATTCCGCAGTGTCGGACCGCGGAAGCTGTGCGATGCAGGATCGTCGGCGAGATAGGCCTCTGTTTCGACGATTATCCCTCCTATCCGATCAACAAGGAGCGCGACGCCAATCAGGCGCGGAGCAAGCTCCAGCGCGTTCAAAGCCTTCAGCTCGGTCAAGCTTCTCAGCTTTTCTCGAATTGTGGTAAAGCGAAGCGTCACTGTTCAGCTTCGAAAAACTCGTGCAGCACTGCAGCCAGCTCAGATTGCACTTCTTCAGCCATATGGTGGCCAGTCCGGATTGACGCACCGCGAATGCGCATAGCCTCTTTTCCACTCGTCGACGATCAGGCGCTCGTCAATTTCCGAGCACACAGCAAGGATGGGAGAGGACTCCCGTTTTCATAGCGAACAGGAGCCGAACCGGCGCTTCGTCTTCCTCGGCAAGGCCGCGATCTATTCGGCCGGCGCGACCTTCATGAACTTCTTCGCTCGCTCAAACCGCTATCTGACCCGCGGCACGCGGCTTATGATCCACGAGCGAAAGTTGCAGCCCAATGTAATCATCGACGGGCCGTTGACCGCTTGCATCGCTAACCTCAATGCCAAACTGAACGAGATCAAGCATTCGATCCCGATTCAGAACGAGGGGCTCCAGAATCTCGTCGCGGGATCGTCCGTGACGATGGAGCAAGTTCTCAAGCTCGCTCCTGAAAATTGGTACATTGAAGCCAATGAGGCACAAAATCTCTGGCTTATCGAGGGGGTGATTTAAGCGCCCCTGGCCCCCCGTACCGTTGCGCCGTTTCGTGTCACGCAAGCATGCGAACTTTCGGTTCACGGTCCCACTGCCGCGTGCGGGCGACGGCGACGAAGTCGCCGTCCCGCGCAGCCAGATCGACGACTCCCGCATCCGCCGTAACGCCCGCCTTGTCGAGGAGAGGTTTCGCCGCAGATGTAAAGCCGATTGCCTTGAGGTGAACGAATGCGTTGGTGACAAAATCGACGGCCGCGCTTTCATTCAAGAGGACTTCACAACCTTCCTCCGATAGCACGAGAGCAACCGCATCGAAGATCACAGAAGGGGAACCAGCGAGTTGGCAATCCGCCTTTAACTTCCCGCCACCCTTCACCGTCACGCCACCGATCTTGGGCGCGACGATCTTGATCGTCCCTCCATCAGCCTCCACAGCGCTCCTGATTACTCCGACCATCGCCTCGTCAGCGCCTTCAGAGACCAGAATGCCCACGACGCGTCCCTTGAGGGTCTCGGGGTATTTTCCGACAATACGGAGGGCGGGCGACGGCTCCATATCCTGTGGCATGATGGCAGGCTTCGAGGGCTGTGGCAGCTCGACGTTCAGTCCCACGGCGACTCGCTGGGCCAGTTCCTCGTCCACATTCCCCAGGTTCGCCAGAATGCGGTTGCGAACGTGGTCGAGCGTCACCTTGGAAAGCTCGAACACCAGTGCGCTGGCGAGATGGGCTTGCTCGATTTCGGTTTGCGACCGATAGAAGAGTCGCGCGTGGCTGTAGTGATCAGCGAAGCTCTCTGAGCGCAGGCGAACCTTATCGCCCGCGAGAGGAACTCTCGCGCTTCTGAAGCCGCCCGCGGGGTCTTCGCGCGGACCGCCGGCCTCACCCGCCTCAGCGAGGCTGTTCGGCTCGTAATTCGCCCGTCCGCTAAACACCTGGGTCTGCATCTGACCGTCGCGCTGGAGGTTCTGGAAGGGGCAGCCTTTCGGCCGGTTGATCGGAATCTGGTGGAAGTTCACCGTGCCGAGTCGCGAGAGCTGGGTGTCCTGGTAGGAAAACAACCTGCCCTGGAGCAGTGGGTCGTCCGAGACGTCGATTCCCGGAGGCATGTTCGTCGGAAGGAAGGCTGCCTGTTCGGTTTCAGCGAAGAAGTTGTCCGGGTTCCGATTCAGTACCATCCGGCCGATTACCCGGATCGGAATCATCTCCTCGGGGATAACTTTCGTGGCATCGAGAATGTCGAACGGCAGGGCATCCGCTTCGTCCTGGCTGAGCAATTGCACACCGAATTCCCACTCCGGGAAATCGCCGTTGGTGATGGCCTCGTGCAGATCGCGGCGGTGATAGTCCGGATCCGCACCCGCGATCTTCACCGCCTCGTCCCAGCAGGTCGACTGCGTGCCGAGCTTGGGCCGCCAGTGGAATTTGACGAAGGTCGGCTCGTCGCGGTCATTGAGTAAACGGAACGTATTGACGCCGAAACCCTCGATCATCCTGAGCGAACGCGGGATGGCTCGATCCGACATCACCCACATGATCATGTGGGTGGATTCTGGCATGAGGCCGACGAAATCCCAGAAGGTGTCGTGCGCGCTCGCAGCTTGCGGATAGCCGCGGTCGGCCTCCATTTTCACTGCGTGGATGAGGTCCGGAAACTTGATGGCATCCTGGATGAAGAAGACTGGGATGTTGTTGCCAACGAGATCCCAGTTGCCTTCCTTCGTGTAGAACTTGACTGCGAACCCCCGGACATCCCGTGGCGTATCGACGGACCCCGCGCCGCCCGCAACCGTCGAAAAGCGGGCGAAGACCTCCGTCTTCTCTCCAACCTCCGTGAGCACCTTCGCCCGTGTGAACTCGGCCAGGGAATCCGTGAGCTCGAAGAAGCCGTGCGCCGCCGATCCGCGAGCATGGACGATACGCTCGGGAATGCGCTCGTGATCGAAGTGCTGGATTTTTTCGCGTAGGACGAAGTCCTCCAGCAGGGTCGGGCCGCGTGGACCGCCTCTCAGAGAATTCTGATTGTCGCTGATCGGCACGCCATGGTTGGTAGTGATACGCGTATCCGGAGCGCTTGTGGTTTGGTGGAGCTCTCCGCCCTCACCGTGTCGAATGTTAGCGCCTGCGGTGTGCCGTCCCTTTGAATTCGCCATAACCGTCTCCTGACCGAACACGTCGGCGGTTTGCCAGACTTGTCCGTCGTTCAACTCGACGGCCGTGCCACCGTTCCGAACGTTTCCAATTCAAAAGCAGGCGAATTTCGCGCGGCCGGGCCTTTCGGGTTCGAACAGCGCCAGCATCCCGGCCTCGGTCCTACGTCATCGAGAATGGGGCATACGGCGAAAGGAGTCCGGGTGATCTTGGCGAGCCCAAACTCATCGATTTCCCGGTCCGCAACAAAGCCCAGGATCAACCCTTCGTGCCGGCAACGTCGGCCCGGGTGACGGCAACCGTAATGTGGACAGCCGCGCAGAGGGAGGAAAGCGCCGTCGATCTAGGGGGCAGCGGCCCATAAGCGACGCTGATCGGCATGCTTTCGGCCACCTCGATGTTCAATGTCTTGATCGGCAGCCTGTTCGTCGCGAGCATCATTCCGATGTCGACATCAAGGCACTTACACAATTTAGGGGGTTCGCTCGGATCTTAAGATTTTCCGTCGAGCGATGAAAGTGCTGTGCCTCGGTGACGCCTTCGCTCAGCAACCACTCGGCGCCCAATCTTCGGATCACAAACGTTGCCGCATATTGCTCTCCGAACGCCTCCCGGAACGGCCCGATCGCGCGGGATCTGTTGGATCGGGCTATCCGGGAGGCGTTAATGGACTGACACCGAGATCAGGCGGCTTTCTTGTTCGCCGAGCCGATGCCGATTTTGGACAGGAGCTGGTCCATCTTGGTTCTTCGGCGCCTGGTTGAGCAGCCCCAGTTCCCCGGCCCAGGTCTTCAGCGTGCCGTAGCGGGCAATCTCGTAGTGCTCGACCGCCTGGGCGGCGGCGACCAGGCCAGCATCGATCGCAGGGCTGCCCTCGAACTCCTCGATGATGCCAAGCATGGCGTCGCAGGTCTTGCCACTGGGGGCCTTGCCGAGAATCTCGAAAACCTCGGTGAGCCGCTCGATATGGGTTTCGGTTTCGTCGCGATGGGTTTCGAACGCTTTCTTGACCTCAGGTGAATTCGCTGCGCGCCATCTTGGGCAGTGCCTACAGGATCTGCTTTTCTGCGTAGTAGATGTCCTTGAGCGTATCGAGAAAAAGGTTCAGGACCGGGAAGCGCTGGTTTCTCCACTCGCACAGGGCCATGCTTCAGCGCCGGCGAACTTTCATACGCCTCAGCGGCCTGGCCAGCCGGGAGAGGAGGCTCAGCGGCGGCCGGGGCCCAATCCGCGGTCGAGGAATGCAACGGGACCGCATGCTCCCTTCCAGCTGGATGATGGCGATGGCTTAGCTGCCGAGATGCACCGAACTCGCGATTGCTTTGTCTGAAGGAGACGAGCGATGGCCGCGCACGGCCTGGTCAACGGCCCCTCGGCGAGAACTGCATCCACCTGTGCGTAGATATGCAGCGGCTCTTTGGCCCGGGATATCCATGGGCCTTTCCTTGGCTCGAAAGGGTTCTGCCATCGATCGAGCTGATAACCCGCTCGCACCCCGAACGTACGCCGTTCACTCGCTTCATACCGGCTCCGCGGCCGGGAGACGGTATCGGTTCGTGGCGCCGGCATTAAGAACGTTGGGCGGAGGTAACCCTTGACAATCTCGGTCTCGATGCTGTTCGCCTTCACGCGGTACTTGAGCGCTTCGTCTCGCCCGCCATCGTCCTAGACAAGAGGGTTTATTCTCCCTGGACAGCGGCCCTGGATCGGTTCGTCTCCGAGAAGCACGTATCATCATCCGGCGGCGAGACCGACGTTTGCGTCCTGGCAACCGTCCTGGGTGCCATCGATCGAGGCCTTCGCGTTGTTCTCGTGACCGATGCGCTTTGTAGTTCTGCCGATTCCACCCATGACGCCTTGATGGAACTCTACCTCAACCGCTTCAGCGAGCAGATCGAAGCCAGTACCACGGCGGAGGGTGGTGGCACAGTGGCGGTGAAATGATTCAGCGGGGAAGTGGAGCATCAATGTGCTCGTCGCCCGATACCCCGACCACTTGGCGAACCAGCATGCCGACTTCCAGTGTGTAGGACGTTGTCGAAATGCCCGGGAGTTCCGCCAGACTGACGTAGTGGCTGCCGTCGTCGTCTTGGCACTGTTCCCGGTAGAGTTCGCGCCGGACGGTTGAGCCTTCCGCGCCGGACCTCTGCTTGCGCGGGCTGGCCCCGATCAGTGGAAGACAGCCATCGATGCGGCCGCCGCCGCCATAACGATGGTCGCTCCCCAACCAAAAATGCGGACCGTACCGTTCGTAACGAAGCGGCCCATGTTATCGCGCTGCGAACCAACCCACATCATCGCTGCCATCACGGGGACCGCAACGAAGCCGTTCACGACGGCGCTCCAAAACAACGCCTTCATCGGATCGATCGGCGTAAAGCCGAGACCCACGCCGAGGAGGGTGGCTGCTGCTATGACCGAGTAGAAGCCGACGGCTTCCCAAGGCTTGTTTTCCAGGCCGCATTTCCAGCCCTGCGCTTCACCGAATGCATACGCGACCGAGCCTGCGAGTACCGGCAATGAGAGCAAGCCCGTGCCGATGATGCCGAGGCTGAAGAGCTCGAAGGCGAAATCACCGGCGATCGGCCGAAGCGCTTCTGCCGCGTCGGCCGCGCTTCCGATCTCGGTCTTCCCGCTGGCATGCAGCGTCGCCGCCGTGCTGATGATGATGGCGATCGCGACGAGGTTCGACACCGCCATCCCGACAAATGTGTCCAGACGGATCCGTTGAAACTGACGATCCGCTTGCTCAGGTGCTTTCTTCAGGGGCTTGTCCTCATCCTTGCGGTCGATCTCCTCGACCTCCTGGCTGCTTTGCCAGAACAGGAGGTAGGGGCTGATGGTCGTGCCGAAGATCGCGACCACCATCGTCACGGTGTCTCCGGACAGCGTCAGCTTGGGCATGACGAAGCCTGCCCCGACCGCGGGCCAGTCGATCTTCACGATAAAGATCACGGCGACGTAGGCGAGCAGCACCAGCGTCAGCCATTTGAGGTAATTGGCGTAGGTCTCGTAGGAAATGAAGAGCTGCAATGTGAGCGAAATGCTGGCCAGCACGACGGTGTAAAGCGCGCTCGGGCCGCCAATGGCGAGCGAGCCGGCCGCACCCATGGCGGCCAAGTTCGCGCCGATGTTGATGGTGTTAGCGATGAAAAGCAGGCCGACCAGGCCGAGCACCGCCCATTTCGGCATGACCTTCTTGAGGTTCTGCGCCAGGCCGCAGCCGGTGACGCGACCTATCTGGGCGCTAACGAGCTGCACGGCAGACATCAGGGGATAGGTCAACGCCATCGTCCAGAGCATGTTGTAGCCGAACTGCGCTCCGGCTTGCGAATAGGTCGCGATCCCCGAGGGGTCATCGTCGGCCGCACCGGTTATGAGTCCGGGCCCGAGCTGCTTGAAGACAGCAGCGCCTCGCCATCCTTTCCATGAAATCGACCGCTTCGCGGGAGGCGGGGACGGCATTTCGGAGAGACTGGTCATGGCGTTGTTCCCGGAGAGCGCGGGAACAACAGCCTGCTGCCGGCTTCGTTCCGCCGCACAATGCGCTCGGGAACAGAAACGACGGCCCAGCGGTTCGAGAGGCATCCTGCGGCCTAGGCCGCGTCCAGTTAGGGGGCTTCTCCAATGAGAAAGCAGCTGATCATACTCACCATCCTGGCGGCGACGGCGCCGTTCGGCGCGTATGCCCAGACCTCGACCACCTCGCCCATGCCGGCACCGAAGGCGGATGCCGACAAGAATGCGCCGCTGCCGGGAGCCAACAGCTTCACCGAAGGCCAGGCCAAGAGCCGCCTCGAGGCGAATGGCTACACCAACAT
This sequence comes from Allobosea sp. 10L417, assembly GCF_056395485.1. Taxonomy (NCBI): domain Bacteria; kingdom Pseudomonadati; phylum Pseudomonadota; class Alphaproteobacteria; order Hyphomicrobiales; family Alloboseaceae; genus Allobosea; species Allobosea sp. 10L417. Next base: position 119,326 of record NZ_JBFTJP010000012.1, on the reverse strand, counting down.
CAGCGAACTCAAGAAGGACGACAACGGCGTCTGGAAGGGCAGCGCGACCCATAGCGGCGCCACGGTCAGTGTCTCGGTCGACTATCGCGGCAATATCACCCGCAACTAATCATAGGAGAAACGAATCATGACCCAGACCCTGACCCGTTCCTATGACAGCTACGAGGCCGCTCGCGCCGTCGTCGGCCAGCTCGAAGCCGCCGGTGTGAACTCCTCAGACATCAGCCTCATCGGCCGCCATCAAAAGGCCGACGATAGCAATGCTGGCGAAGGCGCAGGCATCGGTGCCGTGCTGGGTGGCGCCGCAGGCCTGCTTGCAGGTATCGGGCTGCTCGCCATTCCCGGCATCGGGCCGGTGGTCGCGGCTGGCTGGCTGGCGTCTACCGCTGCGGGCGCGGCCGTCGGCGGCGCCGCCGGCGGCATCGTCGGCGCACTGACGAGCGCCGGCCACAGCGAAGAGGAAGCGAACTATTACGCCGAGACCGTCCGCCGCGGCGGATCGGTCGTGTCTGTTCGCGCCGCCGAGGAACAGGTGCCTGCGATTGAGGCGATTCTAGATGGTGCCACGCCGATCAATCGTGATGAGCGCCTAGCCGAGTATCGCGCTGGCGGCTGGAGCCGCTTCGACGAGACCGCAGATCCCTATCAGCGTCCCGTGATCTGAAAACGGTGCACAGTAGAACGTCAGGCAGGTCGGCTATCCGCCGGCCTGCATCGCTTCGGTTCTCTTGTCCAGGTTGTCATTTTGGGGAACCAGGGCCGGGCCGCTGCGATTGGAGGAGTGACTTCCTCAGGATTCTTCCCATGCCTATGTACCGTTTCATCACGAATAGCGGTGGATCGCACTTCGTCGATTTGGATCTTCCGGACGACAAGGCTGCTCGGCAGGAAGCTCGGACGGCGTTCGCTGAAGCTGCCCACGATGCGCTGACCGAAACCGACAATTGCGAAATAACGATGTTGGTCCAGGCGGGTGAGCGCCCCGTCTATCGCGGTCGGATTTCATTCGAATCCGCAGACGTCACAGATTCGGCCCGTACCCGATCAGGAACGTGACGGTGCTTCTCGTGAGCACCCAGCGTACATGTGCCCGATCGGGTTCATGCCGCGGGAAAGGGGCCGACCCTGATCCCGAATGTGTTCACTATGGGGCGGCCGATCTGCGTTGGAACCCCGCTCCTCCTGACGGGTTGAGTTTGTCTCACCGACGAGGCTCTCATGGCAAAAAGTACGAAGTCGACCCCGGCGGACGGTCGCAACGGGGCCGCTCAGCTGCCCTCGGTCATTGTCACAAGCTACAATCTGGAAGCCCGTGACGAGGACGGCTTCGTCGGAGACAAGGCAAGGCGCGGAGCGATCTTTGAGCATCTCGAGGAGTTACGAGCGGCATTCCGGGAGACCGGCGAGGACCCGATCGATAAGCCGAGTGATGAGCTAAAGAAGAAGGATCTCGACGCGATCCTGGCGGGCGACGATGCCGAGGCGGCAGCGCTGGTTCACAGTGCGATCGAGAAGTACGCGGAGGCCCTGGCATCGGTCGTCCGTCGCTTCTGTCGCTTCAAGGCTTGGTCGGCAGTTGAGCGCATCGTCGTAGGGGGAGGCTTTCGCCAGAGCCGCGTCGGCGAGCTGGCCATAGGACGGGCCGGGATCATCCTGCGCACGGAGCAGCATCCGGTTGAGTTGGTGCCGATCCGTCACGACCCGGATGAGGCGGGTCTACTGGGCAATGCTCATATCGCTCCAAAATGGATGTTCGAGGCCTTCGACAGCCTGGTGGCGGTCGACATCGGAGGATCGAACATTCGGGCCGGGATCGTCGAGCTTCGACAGACGAAGGCGATAGATCTCAGCAAAGCGAAGGTTGCGACCTTTGAGTTGTGGCGGCACGCCGACGACACGACCAATCGCGACGAGGCGGTCGAGCGCCTTGGCGAGATGATTAGAAGTCAAATCGAGGCCGCGGAGAAAGCAGCCCTCAAGGTCGCACCCTTTATCGGCATTGGGTGTCCCGGCATCATCCAGCCCGACGGCAGCATCGACCGCGGGGCGCAGAACTTGCCAGGCAACTGGGAAAGCAGTCGTTTCAACCTAATCGACAGCGTTCGCGAAACGGTGCCGACCATTGGCGAGCACGAAACGATGGTCACCATGCATAACGACGCGGTCATTCAAGGCCTGAGCGAAATGCCATTCATGCAGGACGTCAAAAACTGGGGCGTAGTCACGATCGGAACGGGGCTGGGGAACGCCAGCTACGAGAACCGCGCCAAATCCTCAAAACGGAGCTGAAGGCTCGGGGATGTCGCACCCGCGAATCCTAGGAGGATTTCCGAGGGTCGAGCGGCTTTCCGCGCCCTCGGGGTGCTCGCTTGAACGAAGTGAACCGCTCTAAGTTCCAACGCCGTTCGCTCGGTATGGTCAACGATCACGGGTCGATGTACATATCGAAATGTTCTTATTTCGTTCCCGTGAGTTATGACAAAGCGATCTGGCAGTGCCGATCTTCCCCTACATTACGGGCGTGTGCCGCTCTGGCTCGGCGAGCGCATGGCCCGGCTGGGTAGTGTGATCTGTGAAGCCATCATCCAGCAATACGGGCGCGATGAGCTACTGCAGCGACTGGCGCATCCCTTCTGGTTCCAGTCATTCGGCGCGATCATGGGCATGGATTGGCACTCGTCCGGCATTACGACCAGCGTCATCGGGGCGTTGAAACGGGGTCTTAAGCCGCCAGCTGGTGAGTTGGGGCTGCATGTCTGCGGCGGGCGAGGGAATCATTCCCGTCGGACACCCGCCGAGCTCGAACAGATTGGCGCGAAGGTAGGGTTCGACGGGACAGCCTTGGCGCAGGCAAGCCGGCTCGTCGCCAAGGTCGACAGCGCAGCGGTGCAGGACGGCTTCGACCTTTATCTGCACGGATTCTTCGTGGCCGATGACGGCCATTGGACAGTCGTGCAGCAGGGCATGAACGGCGACGGCGGTCTGGCGCGGAGGTATCATTGGCATTCCGAGGGCCTTGGCAGCTTCGTCGAAACACCGCATTCCGCAATAGAGGGGCGCAGCGCCGGCAACATCGTCAACCTGACCGATGCGCGCGCTGACTGCGCCCGCGAAGCGCAGGTCACGATGCTGCGCGATCAGGGACCGGACAGGATCGTCAGGGAATTGGCGGCGCTGCAGCCGGCGCGCGCCATCCCTGATCAAAACGCCCCGCAGCTGTTCCTCCCGCATCTCGTGATGCCCGCCCACCACGATGTCAGGCCCGAGGACATCGTGACACGACGCCTCCATGGGGCATTGGCTGCCGCGGCAGATCGGGGGCCAGAAGACTTTTCCGAGCTGCTGCTTGTACCCGGCATCGGCGCGCGCACGGTGCGGTCCCTGGCGATGGTCGCGGAAGTACTGCATGGCGCGCCCTGCCGTTTCAGTGATCCAGCGCGCTTCTCTCTCGCCCATGGCGGCAAGGACCGGCAGCCCTTCGCTGTGCCGACAAAGGTCTACGACCAGACCATCGCTGTCCTGCGCTCGGCCGTCGATCGGGCGAAGCTCGGCCAGGACGATCGCCTTGCCGCCATTGCGCGGCTGGACGGTGAGAGCCGTCGGCTAGAGCGTAGTACGACCGGGCCGACGCTCGTCGAATATGTCGCTGAGGAGCGCCGCCGATCTGCGGAATACGGCGGCCGGAGTGTCTTTGGCTGGGAAACGCCCGGGACTGCACAAGGCGAAAACGTCAGAGCAATGCGTCGGCAGCTCTAGGCCAAGGGCTCCCCGCCCTTATCATTTGCCTTCGTGGGATACATTTCACGCGTCGGGTCAAGGGAACAGCCACCGCTGCAGCTTGTTGCGCTGAGGCGGGGAGCTAGATGGCGACACATTCGGGATCACGGAAAGTCATCTATGCAGCGCTGGCAGGAAATCTGCTGATCGCGACGACGAAATTCGTCGCGGCAGCCTGGACCGGCAGCTCGGCGATGCTGTCGGAGGGCGTTCACTCCCTGGTCGATACCGGCAATGGCGCACTCTTGCTCTACGGCCTCAACCGGGCCGCGCGGCCGCCCGATCTCACGCATCCCTTCGGCCACGGCCGCGAGCTCTATTTTTGGAGCTTCGTTGTTGCGCTCCTAGTCTTCGCGGTCGGGGCCGGCGTATCGCTCTACGAGGGAGTGGCCCATGTTATCGCCCCGCATCCGGCGACGAACCTGACCGCGAACTATCTCGTGCTCGTTTTCTCGGCCCTGTTCGAAGGCTATTCCTGGCGGGTTGCGTTGAAGGAATTCAAGATCGCCAAGGGCTCGCTGAGCTACTTCGCCGCGGTCCGACAAAGCAAGGATCCGAGCGTCTTCACGGTGCTGTTCGAAGATACCGCAGCCTTGCTCGGCTTGTTCATCGCCTTCATCGGCATCACGGCAGCGGCCTATTTCGAGCGACCCGAGCTCGACGGCGTGGCGTCGATCTTGATCGGCGTCATTCTGGCGATGACGGCAATGCTTCTGGCGCGCGAGAGTAAGGCGCTGCTGATCGGGGAAGCGGCTTTGCCCCACGTCCAGGAAGAGATCAGGGCGGCGGTCGACGGAGATCCAGATGTCGAGCGTGTCAACGGCATGACGACAGTCCATCTGGGCCCAGATCAGATCGTCGTGGCGCTGAGCCTTGAATTCAAGGACGATCGATCGACCGTTGACATCGAGGATTGCGTGGAGCGCATCGAAGCGAGGCTCAGGAAGCGCCGCTCCGACATCGTCTCGGTATTTGTGAAGCCGCAGACTTCCACCACGTGGCGAAAGCGGCGCGCCAAGCTGGTCGAGTAAAAATTTAGATCGCCGACGGCGGTGCTACCATAGGCAGCGCGGGTTGCCTCAATACCCCGGATAGGAATGCCGCTTCAGCAGTCCAGCGAGGTGGGCCGCATTCCGAGCGAGCATCCGGTTTGTCATGGCGGTCGTTTCTGAAATCTCGTCGAGATCGATGAAATTCATGCTGCCCCTGGCTTCGCCGACCCAATATGTCGGCCCGCCGGCCGCGATGGTGAACCCGACATCAAACAATGCCTGAGCGATTTCAGCGGAGACGTGATGGGCTCCATCCTCGTTGCCCACGACGGCGACGGCAGCGACCTTGCCATAGGCACCACGGGATCCCGAATCTGGAATGTTTCACGCAGGTCACGCGACGTTCCCCCTCCGCGATCCGAAAAGCACGATCGATCAGGTGAGGCACTTGGGCATCGCTCGCGGGGCCGCACAACCGAAGGTTCAGTAGCGATAGGAGCGCCGCAATCGACACACCGGAATCCTTCCGCATCCACGATGACGGTTCCGATACGTGTGTTGGAACCTCGGTGCCCAATGCTCCGTTGCCGTTCGGAGAGGTCGAGCCAGGAGACCAAGCGATGCTGTTCGTTGAGCAAATCAAGGAAGGCCAGGGGGTGATTGGATCCGATGGAGAGCATGTCGGAACCGTCGACGCCCTTAGCGGCCAGCTCATCAAGCTGAAGAAGAATGATCCGGGGTCGGGCGGAGCCCACCACTATCTCGACCTGGCGCTCGTCGTTGCCCTCGAGCACGATACGATCAAGCTGATCGTCCCGGCGGCGGAAGCCAAGGAGAGATGGTCTGAGGCGACCGAGTAATGGACCGACGCCATTTTGTTGCTGGAGTCGGCGCGACCATCGTCGCTGGGCCAGCCCAGGTGAGCGTCGCGGTTGACCGCTTTGGCCCAAGTGCCTCTGGAGGCACCGTCATTCTCCTTTATGGCTCAGACGGCCTGACGAATAGCGGCCGATATGAGTTTGCCGCAAACATGATCGCGGGGGCCGGCTACAACGTCCTGCTCCCGCGGTACTTCGAGGCCACCGGCGATCGGCCCGCTACGGTGAAATCAAGAGCAAGTTCCCGGTGTGGCTGGAAGCGATCGAGTCAATCACCGGCGATCACCAGGCCCGTCTCGCCGTTGTCGGCTTCTCGCTGGGCGGTGCATTGGTCCTGGCTCTGGCGGCACGCGATCGCAGGGTTAAAGCTGTCGTCGACTTCTTCGGATTCCTGCCGCCGGGCTTGGAGCGAGCCTCGCAGCCCCCTACGCTCATCCTGCATGGGGAAGCGGACCGAGTGGTGCCTGTGTCTAACCGCCGGGGCCATCGAGAGATTGGTCAAAAGCAGCGGGGGAACGGTTCAACGCCAATGGACATGGTTTCTCACTGGTGAGTTGGATGCAATATTGAGGACACACGCGTTCCTGCGCGAGAACCTTTGACGATTGCCGGTTTCGCGTGTGGGAGAGCCGTCGGTGAAGATCGCAACCTACAATGTGAACGGCATCAACGGTCGGTTGTCCGTTCTTCTCCAGTGGCTCAAGCAGGACCGCCCCGACGTCGTGTGCCTGCAAGAGCTTAAATGCTCAGACGATCGCTTTCCCGAGCACGAATTGCAGCAAGCCGGCTACGCGGCGGTTTGGCACGGCCAGAAGAGCTGGAATGGTGTAGCTATCCTCGCGAAGGGGTCATCCCCGGTTCTCACGCGCCGGGGGCTACCGGGAGATCCTGATGACAGCCATAGCCGGTACATCGAGGCGGCGGTCAACGGGGTACTGATCGGGTGTCTCTATCTCCCCAACGGGAATCCTTCCCCCGGCCCCAAGTTCGAATATAAACTGCGCTGGTTTGGGCGACTGCATGCCTACGCCCAGGAGCTGCTCTCCCTGGAGGTACCGGTCGCGCTCGTAGGCGATTTTAATGTCATGCCGACGGAGCTCGATGTTTACGCACCCGGGCGATGGCGAGATGACGCGCTCTTTCGACCCCAGGTGAGGACGGCATATACTAAGCTCCTCGAACAGGGTTGGACGGACGCCGTCAGGCACCTTCATCCGAGAGAGCGCATCTACACGTTCTGGAAGTACTGGCGGAACTCGTTCGAACGCGACGCAGGGCTGCGGATTGACCATCTCCTGCTAAGCCCTGCTTTGGCTGCAACACTCAAGCGTGCCGAGGTTCGACGGTCGCCGCGCGGCTGGGAACATACTAGCGACCATGCCCCGGTCATGATCGAACTTGGATGACATGCTGGCCGAGCAGCGAGCCCATCTGCGTTAGGAAGCCGGATCGACCGTGTCGGCCACCGCCTCCTTTTTAGCCTGAGGCAGCAGCGTCATCATCAGGATGAACGCCGACAGCACAAAGCATATGCTGTTCGTGACGATAAGTGGCCATTCGCCCAGACCGATTCCATATGCCGTCCAGAGAGCGAAGCCAGTCACAGTCAGGCTATATGTCACGGTAGAGATTGCCCCCGTGTCGCGTGTCCGGACAATACGCCAAGCCTGCGGGACAAAGCTGATGGTAGAACACAGCGCTGCGAGGGTGCCGGCCACGGCGATCCAATTCACGTCGAAAACCTACCTCTACAGTCGCCGAACATTCGCCCGGACCTTTCGTCGATAGCCGCAAGCAATTCCAACAGCACCAGTTCCGGTAGCGGCCTTCAACACGGCATTCTGTGCGGCGCAGGTCTTTTCCGACTGATCTCGCGCTGGCAGCACGACCACCTGAGGCGATCTTCATGCTCCGGAACCAGATGGCCTGCTGCGCCTCGAATGCCAGCATCGACATTTCCAGAAACAACTTAAACATCGGCAGCCTCTTCAGGTGAGGGCTTCCGAGGCCGCCGCATTCCCTTCCGCGCTTGGCTTGTGCGAGATTTTGCGCCCTGCCCGGCCGCCGACCGGGCCGGGCGTTCCGGCTGCTCTTCCTCCGCCACCCTCGCCCGCGTCTCCTGACTCATGCGATACCAGGCGTAGCCAATCGCGCCCGCGAGGATCAGGGGCGTGGGAAGCCGTGTCGCCAGTAGCGTTATCGGAACCGCAAGGCGCTCGGGGATTTCGCCCCTTCCCACCTTCCCGGCAACCCAGGCACCAGCCAGGCTGAAGACCGCTGCCCGGATCATTTCTCCTCCTCCGCGGCGCCCGGTGTCGTGGGCACCTGCTGGGCCACAGGGTCGCTCGCGGGAAAGGTGTCTTTGAGGGCCTGTTCGAGCTTCTGATCGGAGGTGAGCGCCCGCTCTGCTTTCTTTTGAGACTTTTGCTCCTGCCGGAGACTCTCGACTGCCGGGCTCTGTGGATCTGCCATGGGTGCCTACGTCAACTGTCAGTGCGAAGGTTGAACGCTGCTAAGCCTGTACCGTTCCTTCCCGGAGAAGATCTCGGTCCGCGACCTTGTGGGAACCAGAGCAGCGCTTATCTCTCTGTCCGCGCAGCGCCACATGGTGCCTGCTTGCTCTCCGGTTGGATGCCTCGCCGGATGTAGATAGATGTCGGTGGCGAGCTGTATGCCGTTTCGCATCGTGCCCGTCCCAGTGCAGCCGGGGCTCACCGGTCGAAACCCCCGCATTCGTGCTGTCAGACTCCGGCCGGATCGGTTGGCGGATCCGAGGCGGCCGCCAGCAGGCGCGATGCTTCGGTAAGGCTGTGGGTCAAGTGATTTAGCGCACGCACCGCATCGACTTCCGCAAACCGGGCCTCGTCTCCAGCCGCGCAGGAAGCAAGTCGCCGGAGCGGATCGAGAACCGGCCAGGATGACAGCGAAAGCGCGGCATCGTGTACGAAGCGATTCCCCCGGGTGTAGTCGAGCGGAACGATAATGCGGCTGAGCCGCATGACCGCGCGATCATGCACCGAAGCGTCGAGCGCCAGGATATCGAAGCCCGCGAGATCCAGGGCCAGAGCTCTCGCATTGCCGATGGCCTTGCGGAGATGCGGCGGGATCTCAGGGCGATCCCCGAAGCGATCCAGTTCGCCGGCGAGATCGGCCAGCTGGTTGGTATAGTCGATCGGCAGCCGCTCTCGCGTCAGGAGGTCCAGCACGACGCGCAGCACGATCCGCGCGTCCCGTACCAGCAGATCGGGATCCACCTTGTCGAGCTGGTCGTGTTCGGTATGCCACCACCAGCCGAGATCGTTGCGCATTTTCAGCGCGCCCGGCTCCTGCAGGCTGAGGCTCCCGAAAACGGAGGGGATGCCGATTCCCGGGAAAGAATCGTCGGCCGAGCGCGCCTTGCGGCGCCCGGCCAGCTTTTGCCCGGTCTCCTCCGCGATAGCGGCCTCTGCGATGCCAAAAAGCCCACCGGCCGCTCCCGTCCGGGTCAGATCTTTCGCTCCGATTCCTCCGGGGCTGTCGAGATTCACATGGGCCGCGCAGCGTGCGTCGAGCTCCGCCCAATGATTGTCGGCATACCAGGCCGATCCGGAATAGCGCCCCTGGGAATGCCCGGACCAGAAGCAGATACGAATGCCCCGGCGCCAAGCCTCCCGATGCTCCAGGCACAGCCGCAGGACCTCAAGCATCACGATATTCGCGGAGCCGTTGTCCATCACGCCCTTGAACCAAGTATCGACATGGCATGAGAGCAGGATGAAAGGTCCTGGCGGATCCTCGGCTAGCGGCAGATCGCCGACGAGAAGCGGGGTTTTGCGCCAGCCGGTATCCACCTCCGCATGAAGCGTGACCTCCACCGCAGCATCCTGCAGAGCTTTCCGGAGGGCTTCGCCATCCGCATTTCCGATCGTCAGCACGACGACACTCGGCAGGGCTGAACGCGTATCGATCGACGGATTGCCCCAGATCGGCGAGATGCACATCTCGTGCAGCAGATGGTGGGGGCTGATCTGCACAACGCCCGCCGCACCCGCCTGCGAGGCCAGCAGGGCTATACCGGGGCTTGCGATCCCATCGACCAGAACGATCCGCCCGCGGACATCCCGTTCGGCAAAGGCTGCACGCGAGCCGTCGCCGAGATCGATGAGCGCCCCCACCAGCCCATCGCCCGGCGAAGGCAGCGACATCGAATGCGTGATTGCCGGTATCGTTCGTCCATCGACGATGAGCCGGGCCGGCCCGGGAATGCTGATATAGGCGTCATGCTGGATGAGCTCGGTTCGCAGGCCGAGCCCGTCCAGCTGCTCCTTGATCCACGAAAAGCTGGCCGCCTCCCCGGCTGTTCCGGCCAGTTTCGACCACTGAGCCAGGGTTCCAAGCCCAGACATCATGCGGGCCGCAGACACCGCGCCGACAAGCGCCGGTTCCGGGCCACCTTCGGCTTGCATTGCTATGGCCATGGCGATGGCATCCTTGTCTCTTGCATCTGCGTGAAAGGGGCCGACACGTTCAGCCGGCGCTTCGAGAGGCCGCGAGCAGCGCCGAAAGCTCACGCGCCGCGCTGCGAACGGTCTCGACGAGGGTGGGAAGGAGGCTCTCGCTCACCCGGCCTGTCGGCGCACCGATATGGATCGTCGCGATGATCTTGCCGTCGGGACCCATCACCGGCGCGGAGATCGAGATCAGGTCGGGGCTAACCTCGCCATGGCTGACATAGAAGCCCTGGCCGCGAACATGCGCGAGCACCTGCCGAAGCCGATCGGGATCGACGCAGGTCCGGTCCGTGAACGCCTTCAGCGGCTCACTGAGCAGCGCCTCCCGAAAGGCCTCGTCCTGAAAGGCGAGAAGGACGACGCCCGAGCCGGCATGCATGGGCCTGCTTCCGCCTATGCCCGCCAGCACCTTCACTGCTCGCTCCGGTTCCCAACCTGCCACACAGAGGCTGTTGCGGCCGTCGCGAACGCGAAGCTGGACCGTTTCGCCCGTGCCGCTGCCGAGCTTCGCGATGATCGGCCCGGCAATCCTCGCGATATCGATCTGCCGCTCCGCCGCATTGCCGATCGCCAGCGCGGCCAGCCCCAGCCGATAAGTGCGCCGCTCGGGTGTCGAGCTGATGAAATTGCTGGCCTCGAGGCTGCACAGCAGCCGGTACACCCTCGCCTTGCTCTGCCCTGAACGCCGCGTGATCTCAGAGAGGCCGAGATCGGGCGTTTCCGCAATGAGCTGCAGAACGCCGAGCGCGGCGTCGACGGCATCGACCCGGTACTTCTCGATCTCTTTGGGCGGGGACGCACTCATCGTTGGCGCTCTCCTTCTGCTCGGCCCCCAAGATGGCGGGGCCGCCCTCTTGTGAAGTTCGCCACTACCACAATGTCGTTTGGTTCGCTAGATGAACCATCGGTTCAATAATTTGACATCGACGCAAGTCCGACGCAAGCTCCTCCGAAATCGACCTTTGGCAGCGCTCCTCCAACAACGGCTGCGTCATCGAGATCGCAGGGAACGAAAAACCGATGGCTTCAGACGCGAAAGTCCGCTTCGGCCGGATCCGCTGGCCCGGTGACGCCAGGGCCGTCGTCTGCGTCACGATCCATGTCGATGGCCCCGCCGTCGAAGCCGGCCGCGGCCAGAACGCGCTCGGCATCCACGGCCGCGGCAGTTACGCGCTGCGGCGCGGCATCCACCGCTATCTGGAGATGCTCGACCGTCACGACGTGAAAGCGACCTTCTTCTGCTGCGGCTATGACGCCGAGCACTGGCCGGAGCCCTTTTTCGATATCAGCAAAGCAGGCCACGAAATCGCAGCCCATGGCTATCAGCATGAAGGCTTCGACCTCGGCGAGAGGGAGCCGGAGCTGCTCGAAAAGACCCATCGGATTCTCGAAGGCTTCGGTGCGGCGCCGGTCGGCTGGTGCTCGCCATCCGGGCGCAAGAGCCGGCTGACGCTGCCGACCCTGCGGCGCCTCGGCTATATCTACGACGCGAGCGAGAAGGACGAGGACATCCCCTACCTGCTGGAGGATGGCTTCATGATCCTGCCGAACAACACCGTCTCTCTCGACGATTTCCCGATGTATTTCACGGGCGGCGCCTCGGCAGCGGAGGTGGAGCGCAACTTCGTGCAGGAGTTCGACGCCGCGCTCGATCGCGACGGCTATGTCCACCTCACCGTGCATCCCCGAGCGGGTGGCGGCTCGGGCACCCCGGCGCGGGCGGCGGCGGTCGACCGTTTCCTGGCTCACGCGAGGGCGACGCCCGGCATCCGCTTCATGACCTGCCGCGAACTCGCGGAATACTGCCTGAGCGAGCCCTCCCGCTGGCAGGAGACACGGGCATGACCGGCTCCCTTCTCATCACCGTGAACGTGCACGGCATTGGCCCGGAGGCCGCAAGCACTCCGGAAGCGGAGCTGTTCGGCCGTGATGCCCATGGCCGCTACACCTATCGCATCGGCCTTGCCCGCCTGCTCGACGCCCTGCGCGAAGGCGGGCTTCCAGCGACGTTCTTCTGGCCGGCGACGGAAGCTGAAAAGCTGCCTCACCTCGTCGAGCGCTGCCTGCGGGACGGCCACGAGATTGCCAATCACGGCCGAGCATTCGAAGACCACCCCGCGCTCGGCCGCGAGGCGGAAGCCGCAGCCATCGGCGAAGCGCACGAGACGTTGCTTCGCCTGAGCGGAGCGTCGCCGCGCGGCTTTCGATCTCCGACGGGTACCCTGTCCCCGGATACGATCCCGATCCTTCAGAGCCTCGGCTATCTCTACGATTCCAGTTTCCTCGACGACGACTGTCCCTACGCATTGGGCGGGCATGGCGGCGATGGCATGGTCGAGTTGCCGATCTCGGAGGGGCTGACCGACGCCACGCATTTCCGCCGGCGTGTCACCCAGGACCGGGCCGAGGAACTGATGAGCGAGGAGCTCTCGGCTCTGCTCGCGGTCGACAGCTACGCCTGCCTCACCTTCCATCCCCGCGCCGACATTGGCGTCGGGCGCGCCGCGCGCCTGCCCTTGGTCCAGCGCCTCGTCGGGCTGGCCGAGGCGCGGGGAGCCGAGCCCCTGCTCTGCGCCGAAGTGGCGGAGCGCTTTCGAACAGCCGGCATCGCGCCGACATCTGACACGACCGGAGATTGAGATGCGTGCTCTTGCAGCCCTCGCCCTCGGATTGACCGCGTTTGCGGCGGCCGGAAGTCCTGCCTCGGCCCAGACTCTGCGGACGATGCTCACATCCGATATCCGGGGTGTGATGCCCGGCCGCAGCCCCGACACAGCAACGGGCAGCGTCCTTCAGAACATCTACGAGGGCCTGGTCGCATGGCGCGCCGACGGAAGCGTCGCTCCCATGCTGGCCGAGAAGATCGACACCTCCGCCGATGGCAAGACCTATGTCTTCACCCTCCGCGACGGCATCAAGTTTCACAACGGCGCGCCTTTGACCGCGAAGGAGGTGGTCTGGACCTGGGAGCACTTCCTCGATCCCAAATCCGCGTGGCCCTGTCGCGGCGCCTTCAATGGCACGAACGCGACGAAGATCGAGTCGGTCAAGGCGCTCGACGATCGCCGGGTGGAATTCCAGCTCGCTGAGCGGAGCGGCTCCTTCCTCAGCGCCATGGCCCGCGGCGATTGCGATTCCGCCGGCATCGCCCATCCCGATGCGGTCGATGCCAACGGCAACTGGGTCGCGGCGATCGGCACCGGCCCCTTCAAGATGACCGACTGGCGCAAGGGCCAATTCATCGAGCTCACGAGGTTCGCAGACTATAGATCGCGGACGGAACCTTCGGACGGGCTTTCCGGCGCGAAGGAAGCGAAAGTCGAGAAGGTTAGGATCAATCTCGTCCCGGACGCCCAGGTCGCCAAGCTCGGCATCCTGCAGGGCCAGCTCGATCTTTGGACCGACGTCGATGCAGCCTCAATCAATGATTTCGCCAACGATAAGAACGTCACGGTCGTCACGACGCCGGTCGCCGGCATCTACACGATCCCGCTGCAATCTCGCGATCCGGTGCTGGCCGATCCGCGCATCCGCCAGGCGATCAGCCATGCGATCGATCGCGCGAGCCTCGCCAAGGCAGTGCTGGACGATGACAGCATCGCCTCTCCGTCGCTGATCCCGCTGACGAGTAAATTCTACGGCAAGGTCCAGCGCAGCGGCGCAGAATACGACCCCGACAAGGCGCGCGCCCTGATCAAGGCCTCCGGCTACAAGGGCGAGCGGATTGCTCTGATCACCAGCAAGGCATCTCCTGTGATGGGCGATACAGCGATCTACCTCCAGTCCATGCTGCAGGCCGTCGGCCTCAATGTCGATGTCGAAATACTGGAATTCGCTACGCAGTTCGAGCGCTTCTACAGCGGGCGCTACCAGATGATGGTCTGGAATCTCACACCCTATCTCGATCCGCTCTTCATCGTCGAGCGCTTCACCGGCGACAAGGCGCGCCAGGCCGACAAGGTCTGGGACAGCCCCGCCTCGAAGGAGCTCCTCAAGAAGCTCGTTCTTGCCGATGACGGCCAGGACAAGCAGGCGCTCTACGATGAGCTGCATCGCCTGCAGATGGCGGAAGCGCCGCTCGTCGTATGGGGCACGCGCGCCACGACGGTCGCCTTCCGGAAGAACGTCACCGGCTTCCAGTCCTGGCCCGGCCAGAAGCCGCGCTACTGGAATGTTTCGGTCGCTCCCTGACCTCCGCTGCCCGGAGCGATCGCCATGCCGTCGCTCCGCAAATCCCACTTTTCATGACGGCCGAGGGCCAGATGACGCTTGCGATACTCACTGATCCGAAAGCTGCCGGCATCTCCGCGGTGAGGTTGCAGGCGACGGTGGCCACCCTGTCCGCGCTCGGCCGAAAGCTGCCGGGATCGGACAGCGCCGCAACCGCCTGTCGCTTCATATGCGAACAGTTGACGTCCTGCGGCGTTGCCAATCAGATCCTCGAACTCGACGCCTTCATCAGTTGGCCCGTCAAGGCGTCTCTCGCTGTCAATGGCACTGTGCTGCCGGCCAATGGCTCCGCCTTCACGGCCTCTGCCGACAAGCTGAGCGGCCGCGTCACCCGCTCTTTGGAATCGGCCGACCTGAACGGCGCCTTTCTGGTGATCGATGGACTACCGCGCTACGACTCCTGCATCAGTGCGCAGAAGGCCGGCGCGCTCGGCGTCATCGCCATCTCGCATGGGCCGCAGCGCCATTACGTACAGGCTTCGCCGCTGTGGGGCGCGCCGACAGGCCCGGCCGATCTCGCCCTGCTGCCGAGCGTGCCCGCGATACAGGTTTCGCGCGACGCCGCCGCCGTTCTGGCGCAAGCCATCGCAAGCGGCTCGCAGATCACCATGACCAGCGAAATCCGCACGGAATGGCGTGCCGCCCAGCAGCCCGTCGGCGAGATCGAGGGGCGGGAGCCGGGCTATGTCCTGCTCGGCGCGCATTACTGCACATGGGGGGACGGTGCGACCGACAACACGGCCGGCGTCGCCCTACTGATCGAGCTCGCGCGGCTGCTCAAGCAGCAGCCCAAGCCCCGCTACGGCATCAAGTTCGCCTTCTGGACCGGGCACGAACAGGGCGGCTACGCCGGCTCATCCTGGTATGCCGACGCATTTCGTGCCTCGCTCTACCGGGACGCCATCGCCTATCTCAATGTCGATATTGTCGGCAGCCGCGGCGGCACCACCAAGGCCCTGCGGAACACGACCGCTGAATTGGTCGACTACGTCAGGCAGGTGCTTGACGGAACGGTCGGCAAGCAGACGCAAGAGGAAGAGGATTTCGTCGACCGCTCGGTCAAGCGGCTCGATCCCTATATCGATCCCCGGCGCTCGGCACGTAACTCCGACCAGAGCTTCAGCGGAATCGGGCTCGCCACGGCTCAGGTTAGCGCCTTCCTCCCGGCTGCCAGCCCGGAACATCTACACGGCAGCGGCCTGGCCTGGTGGTGGCACACAGATCAGGACACGATCGAGCATATGGACGCCGCAGTCCTGGCCGTCGACACGCTAATTTATCGAAACCTCGTCGCGGGATTGATCGACGCCCGCGCCCTGCCCTTCAAGCCCGCAGCCATGGCGGGCGACGTGCTCGCAGGCCTGCGCGTCTATCGTGACGCCGCCCCGGCGCTCGACGATATCGCGCGCCTGACCTGCCTTGCCGAGAGACTTGCCGATGCGCTCGCCGGCTGGGCGCCGACCGCATCCGACGACCGGCTCCTTCTGCGCCTCGGCCGCCATCTCAACCCGGTTCTTTATCACGCGCGCAGCGCCTTCGAGTTCGACCTCGGCCGGGCCAGCAGGATCCTGCCCGGGCTGGCGGCGGCTCTGACGCTCAATCGCCTCGATGCCGATGCCACCCGGATGGCGGGGGTGCACTTGCGCCAGCGCGCCAACCGCATCGCGCATGGTCTTTCGCAAGCCATCGAGCTGGTCGAGGCCGCGCGCAACGGCACGCCCTGACCCAGTCCGGCTTTCGACCAATCGCTGCGGCTTTCACAGCCGCACAATCCAACAGGGGATCACCATGGACCGTCGCAGCTTCATCAAAGCCGGCGCCGCCGCCGCACTCGCCGGCATCAGTGCTCCGGCTCTTTCGCAATCAGCCCGGCAGAAAGTGCTTCGGTTCGTGCCTTATACGGACCTGACGATTTTCGACCCGATGTGGTCGACGGTCGATATCACCCGCGACTACGGCTACATGATCTACGATACGCTGTTCGGGCTGGATGCGAATTTCCAGCCGCAGCCGCAGCTTGCCGAAGGCCTGCTCTGGGGCGATGACGGGCGTAGCTGCACCATCACGCTGCGAAGCAACATCACCTTCCATGACGGCGAGCCGATCCGCGCCCGCGATTGCGTCGCCAGCCTGAAGCGCTGGTCGCAGGCCGCGCCGATGGGCGCGACGCTGTTCGCGCTGACGGACGAACTCGTCGCGGTCGACGACCGGACGCTGCGCTTCCGCCTCAAGCGCCCCTTCCCGATCCTGCCCGCCGTACTGGGGCAACTCAGCGCTCCCGTGCCTCTCATCATGCCCGAGCGGGTCGCCCAGACAGATGTGAAGACGCAGATCACCGATCGGACCGGCTCGGGCCCGTTCAAGTTCAAGGCCGACGAGTTCCAGCTTGGCAATCTTGCGGTGTTCGAGAAGTTCCAGGGCTATCAGCCTACGCCCAGCACCGCGCGCGGCCTGACGGCAGGCCCGAAGATGGTCCATTTCGATCGTGTCGAATGGCGCCGCATTCCCGACGCCGCAACGGCCGCCGCGGCGCTCCAGACTGGTGATGTCGATTGGATCGGCGGACCGACGTCAGAAACGGTCGAGCTGCTGGCCGGCTTCAAGGATATCGACCTGCCGCGCCTCGAGGACATCCCCTCGATGGCGATGATGCGGATCAATGCCCTGCATGCCCCGTTCAACAACAAGAAGATTCGCCAAGCATTGCTCCCCGCAATCGACCAGGCGGAGTTCTGCATGTCCGTCGCCGGCACCAACCCGCAGAACTTCGCGACCGGCAGCGGGTTCTTCCCACCCGGCACGGCGCTCGCCAGCGATGCCGGCCTCGACCCGCTGAAAGGTCCCCGCAGCATCGAGAAGGCCCGGCAGCTCCTGAAGGAGGCTGGCTATGCCAACGAGCGGGTTCGCCTGCTTGGCGCCGCTGACAGCCCGGCTTCGACCACGCCGCTGGCCCAGGTCGCGGCGGACATGCTCGGCAAGCTCGGCCTGAATCTGGATATCGCGCTTCTCGACAATGCTTCCGTCGCCCAGCGCCGCCGCTCCGAAGAGCCGATCGACAAGGGCGGCTGGTCGTTGAGCTGCTGGCTCTTCCCCGGCACCTGGTTCGTTGATCCCGGCACCAACATCATGCTGCGCGGCAATGGGCGCAACGCCTGGTTCGGCTGGCCGACCGTTCCGAAGCTCGAAGAACTCCGCGACGCCTGGCTCAACTCGCCATCCGTCGACGACCGCAAGCGCATCGCGCAGGAGATGCAGGTCGTCGGGATGGATGAGCTCCCGGCCCTTCCGCTCGGCGCCATCTACCGCCAGACCGCGCTCAAAAAACACCTGGTCGATCGTGTGCCGACTGCGACGGTGTTCTGGAACATCCGTCGTGGCTGATTTCGCCCTCCCTGCGGCATGAGGAGACCGCTCCATGCTCGCCTACATCCTGAAACGCATCCTCGCGACGATACCGGTCATGCTGGTCGTCGCGCTGACCGTGTTCTCGCTGCTGTTCCTCGCACCCGGCGATCCCGCAACGATGATCGCGGGGGACCAGGCTTCAACGGCGGATATCGAGCGGATCAGGCAGAGCCTCGGCTTGGACCAGCCCTTCCTCGTGCAATTCGGCAACTGGCTGTGGCGGCTGGTCCATTTCGATCTTGGCAACTCCGTCTTCACGGGCCAGCCGGTGACGGCGCTGATGGCGGAGCGGGTTGGGCCGACTGTTTCGGTCATGCTGCTGACGCTCCTGCTCTCGGTCTGCATCGCCGTCCCGCTCGGCGTGGTTGCGGCCTGGAAGAGCGGCAGCTGGATCGACCGGACGATCATGAGCGTCTCGGTGGTCGGTTTCTCGGTACCGCTCTTCGTCGTCGGCTACATCCTGGCATGGGCCTTCGCCTTGAAGCTGCAATGGCTACCGCCGCAGGGCTACTCGCCGCTGTCGGAAGGGCTCTGGCCGTGGCTGCAACGCCTCATTCTGCCCGCCGTCACGCTCGGTTTCGTCTACATCGTCCTGATCGCCCGGATCACGCGCGCATCGATGCTGGAGGTCCTGCAGCAGGACTATGTCCGGACCGCGCGCGCCAAGGGCCTGGGCCCTCACTCCGTCCTGTTCCTGCACGCGCTCAAGAACGGTGCTGTGCCGGTCATCACGGTTATCGGCATCGGTTTCGCCGCGCTGATCGGCGGCACGGTCGTCACTGAAACCGTCTTCACGATACCTGGCATGGGGCGGCTGACCGTCGATGCCATCCTGCGCCGCGACTACCCCGTCATCCAAGGGCTCGTGCTGATTTTTTCGTTCGTCTACGTGCTCGTCAACCTGGCCGTGGACCTTATCTACACGCTCGTCGATCCGAGGATCCGCTATTGAACTCCTCCCTGCTCCACGCCGGCACCGTTGGCAGGTCTTCCGAAGGCTCCCGCCTTGCCGAGGCGCTCAAGCTGATGCGGCGGCATCCGACGATCCCGTTCGGATCGGCCGTCCTGATCGCAATGGTCGCGATCGCCATACTGGCCCCGATGCTGGGCACGATTGACCCGACGGCGACGTCGCTGGCGCGCCGGCTGCGCGAGCCTTCCGCCCAGTTCTTCTTCGGCACCGACATGCTCGGGCGCGACCTGTATTCCCGCGTCCTGTATGGCGCCCGCATCTCGCTGCTGGTCGGGTTTTCGGTCGCGATCCTCTCGTCGGCCGGCGGCCTGCTGATCGGCCTGATAGCGGGCTTCATCAAGCGCGTCGACGTCGTCGTCATGCGCATCATGGACGGGCTGATGTCGATCCCGTCGATGCTACTGGCGATCGCGCTGATGGCTCTCACGAAGGGCTCGGTCATCAACGTGATCGTCGCCCTGACGATCGTCGAGATCCCGCGCGTGACGCGCCTGGTCCGCTCGACGGTTCTCTCCCTACGCGAGCAGCCCTATGTCGAGGCCGCCACGGCCGCCGGTGCGAGTACGCCCCGGATCATCGTCCGCCACATCCTGCCGAACTCGCTTTCTCCCCTGATTGTGCAGGCGACCTATATCAGCGCGGCGGCGATGGTCACCGAAGCCGTGCTGTCCTTCATCGGCGCAGGGACGCCGCCGATTACACCGTCCTGGGGAAACATCATGGCGGAGGGCAGGACGCTCTGGCAGCTCAAGTTCTATATCGTGCTGATCCCGGCAGCTTTCCTTTCGGCCACAGTGCTTGCCGTCAATCTCCTCGGGGATGGGCTGCGAGATGCCCTCGACCCGCGTAGAATCTATTGAACCAACATGTCACACAGCCTGTAATCTTGATAAAGCGATCGCTCGTCCGATCGCTCCATTAACGAAGCGCAGTGTATTGGCTCGCGTCAGTCTTATAGTCGAGCCCGTATGCGCTGACAGCATTGAAGACCAGCGGCCCATCGACGCGCGCGCGGACCTCTCGCTCATCCTGGACGAGTCGCCAAGCATTGACCGTGCCTGGCGTCGGCAGGCGCAGATTGATGCCGCGGTGGCCCACGAGGTCCTGCGGCATGGCCGGAGCGGGCTGAGCTGGGGGGTAGCCGGGCGTCCCGACGATCGCCATAGGGATGTCGGGCCCGAGCCGAACCGCGACCATGTCCTTGGCGACGTGCTCGCCCAGCCTGACGGCGGCGTCGAACGCCTCGGCGACGACGTCCGAGAGCTCATAGGTCGTGACGATCTCGATAATGATATCGCGATAGTCGGCGAGAACCTTCGTTACGGCCGGCAGCAGGCAAAAGAATTGATCCTATCGCCCGTTCAACCGCAGCCCCCTAAAGGCCAGCGGCTATGCTTCCTCCCAGGGAAATGCGCGGGAACCTTTGTAAATTTGGGGCGTTTACAGACCTGCTTTGGAACACGCGAATGCAGAAGCTTCTAGTTTGCCGCGTCGGCCCGGTGTGGGCCTACCGCGATGTTACGGGGGCGACCTATGGCCACTCGCCCCATATCCAAGAGGCGGTGCAAGCTGCTCGAACCACGGCCGAACGACGAGGCGGCGAGGTGAAGTTCAGTGTTGAAGCAGAGCAACAGTATCGCTCCCTTACCAGTGTGCAACTTGACAAGGTAGCGTCAGATAAGGCCAATCGTCAAAATAGTGTTCGCGTCTGGATTCACCGGATAGCGCGCGCGGCGAAGCAAAGCAGCGATTTCATGCGGTAGCGTTGCCTTTGTACAATATGGCGGAGGCTAGATTGTCGAATAGCATGGTAGTTTCGGCAGTTCTGCGGCCAGAATTAGACGACAGCGCGAGTACGCCAGATCCTAGAGACTGGCTGGCAGCGATCATCGACGGATCGGATGATGCGATTGTCAGCAAGAACTTGAACGGAATTATCCAGAGCTGGAATGGCGGCGCGACGCGGCTGTTCGGCTACCCGCCCGAAGAAGTAATAGGCCGATCCGTCACCATCTTAATTCCGCCCGACAGGCTGAATGAAGAGCCGATGATTCTGTCGGAGATCCAGAAGGGCAACCGCGTTGATCATTTCGAGACCCAACGTCGACGCAAGGACGGCTCACTGATCGACATCTCGCTGACAATTTCGCCCATCCGTAATGAAGCTGGTAAAATCGTCGGCGCTTCTAAAATTGCCCGTGACATCACCGAACGCCTGAGAGCTCAGCAGCAACAGCAGCTGCTGATCGGCGAGATGCATCATCGCATCAAAAACCTGTTCGCCCTGGCAACGGCAATCGTCTCTATCAGCGCCCGCTCGAAGGGTAATCAAGCCGAGGTTATCGATGGGCTGCAGGCCAGACTATCTTCGTTGGCTCGGGCCCACGAACTGATCCTCGCGGACCGTTCCCACGGGCCCGATTCCGGGCACTTGACGCTTCGTTCGCTCGTCCAAGTCATCCTGGAACCCTACGCCCTCGATGACCGGATCGAGGTCTGCGGCGACGATTGTGAAATAGGGGGAAAGGCCGTCACCAATTTGGCTCTGTTGCTCCACG
Source organism: Allobosea sp. 10L417 (assembly GCF_056395485.1). Classification (NCBI taxonomy): domain Bacteria; kingdom Pseudomonadati; phylum Pseudomonadota; class Alphaproteobacteria; order Hyphomicrobiales; family Alloboseaceae; genus Allobosea; species Allobosea sp. 10L417. The sequence continues at coordinate 98,023 of NZ_JBFTJP010000012.1, read as the reverse complement.
AATGGGCTACGAACGCCGCAAAACATGGATCATTGTCCAGGGATGCCGGCCGTCTCATGATCGAGATTTCTCGTTCCGATGATGACCTCATACTGACCTGGAAGGAGATGGGCGGACCTGCCCCCGTCCTACGAGCTGCAGGTTTCGGTAGCAGGTTGGAGCAAGGATTGGCTGGCGCATTACACGCTACCGTCGAGCGAGATTGGCAGGAGTCAGGTCTGGCCCTTTCGCTCTCTATTCCGAAAACGTCCCTAGCTTGATGGGCCTCAATCGGCTTGCAACACCGCCCTACGTTTGGCGACTATCCAGCGCCCCCTGGACTGCTTCGACCGCGTCATCGGTGGACACGTCGTCTGCGGCCGCCGCTCCTTGAGCTTACTCGGCCGTCTCGCCCCTGAATTTTAAAGTTGCACGGTAAACGGGCTGACCATCATGTTTCTCGACAGACGCGCTGAGATCCAGCGCCGGACCGTCAGGAGCTCCTCTTTGGCCATGTCGGCCAAAGCTTCCTGAGCGGCGTGCGCGGCGGCTTTGTCATCGGGGTAGACCAAAGCCTCGTCGCCTTGTCCACCTCCCGTTGTCGGTGGTGAAACGATATCCAGGCATAGGGTGATCCCATTATTTATGGCCAAACGCCAAGCTCTCTGGCGGGGTCCGTTCGCACAAAAAAGGCCCCGACAGCCGAGGCTGACGGCGCCAGGTGAGGATTCGAGGTGTCTCGAAGGCGGAACGCGCGACCGCATCCTTCGTTCCTATCCGCCGTGCGGCTTAGGTGGCGGCAGCGTCGGCGGACCGTCGCGCCAACGCCACGCCCAGCGGATCGGCGTCTGGCAGCCGGCAAGCGACAGCGATCCCAAGGCGAGAAGCATGATACGGTTCATGGACGTGTTTTGGAGGAAAGCGTGGGCCCGGCCGTGCGGGCCATCCTTCGCGGGAAGGATGCAACTGTTCTGGGCAACTGGGGTTCTTGGGCTGCGGCGTCAGAGAGGGCTCACATGAAGCACGAGCGCAGGCTAAGCGAATGCAGGAGCGCGAGCGGGACAGAGAGGCGAAGCATCGGCCGCCGAAACTCTTTTCGGATCGGGCCGCTGCCGCGCTGACGCTGGCTGCCAGGCCCGAGAATGCCGGCAAGACCATCGTGGTGATCTTCCCCGACAGCGGCGAACGCTATCTCTCCTACGTGGAATGAACCGGCGCGGCGGCCACCCCATCCGGGGGGCAGCGTCGCGCCACCGGCTCATCTGGAGATCGGCAGTTCGGTGCGATCGCGGAACCGGGCCAACCCGAAACTCGACAGATCGATGCCGCTCGCGCCATCGAAAATCGTCTGGGCGACCGCCTCGCCGATTGCTGCCGAATGCTTGAAGCCGTGCCCCGAGCAGGGGGACACCACGAGCACGCGCTCGCTGTCCGGCCAGCGATCGATGATGAAGCCGTTGTCGGGCGAGACTGTATAGAGGCAGGTCTTGCGCCGCGTCTCGCCGATCCGCAGCCCTTTCAGCCGACCTTCTGCCGCACGCGAATAGAAGGCTCTGGATTCTCCATCCTCGCTCGAGCGGTCGAAATCGTCGGGATCGACGCCGTGCGTTTTCTCACCGTGAGCGAGCTTCACCGCGCCGTCCCGCGCTGGGAAGCCGTAGAAGCCGTCCTCCGGGCGCGGGCCGTAGGACCAGATGTAGACCGGGGCCTCGTCCCAGCCCGCCGGCACCGAGGGATCGACCCGATACCAGTGCAGGATCTCGCGGGTTGGCCGTAGCAGGCTCGCGATGCGGGGGCCGAGCAGGCGGCCGGCCCAGGCACCCGCGCTGACCACGACTTGGCCAGCCGCGATCGTGCCACGCCCCGTTCGCAGCTCGACATGATCGCCATGCGGCACGATCTCGCTTACGCGCGTGTCGAAAGCCGCGCGCGCGCCCGATGCCTCGGCGAGACGGAGCTGGACTGCGATGCAGCGCTCCGGGCTGAGATACCCGCCCTCCGGTTCGTAATAGACGCGGTCGCTTTCGGACAGGCTCAGCCAGGGATAGCGGCGACCTGCTTCGTCCGCGCCGATCAGTTCATGGCGCGTGCCAGTTGCACGCGCGACGGCAAGCGTGCGCTCGACGAAATCGGCCGGGCTCGGCCGTGGCACCTCGCTCGATATGGCGAGAAATCCGACGCGCCCGAACAGGCTCTCCCCGCTGCGCTCTTCGAGCTCCGCCCAGATCTCGTGTGACCGACGCACGAGTGGGGCCAGCGCCGATCCTTCTGCGACAGCCAGGCGCGTAATGCGCGTCTCTCCGTGGCTCGAGCCCAGCTCGTGCGGTGGCCGGAACTGGTCGACGCCGAGGACGTCCGCTCCCCGTGCGGCGAGCTGGAAAAGGCTGGCGGCGCCCATGGCGCCGAGGCCGAGTACGACGATGTCCGCCGTCAGACGGTTGTTCATGGGAGGCGACCTTGCAGTGGCACGACACGAACTGGCCGCTCAGGCGGCTACGGCCGGCTGCCGCCAGCCCAGCTCCGGAGCGACGCGGCGCAGCACGTCGTCCAGGATCTGCTGGTATTCGGCGAGCTCGAAATCATAGGGCAGCTCCAGCCTGAAGGCCGTCGCATGAGGCAGGACCGGATCGCTGCGCAGCTGCGACAGAATCTGGTCGGTGCTGCCGACGAGATCGGGGGCGAAAAGCGTACGCTTCGGTCCTTGCGGGTCCAGAGTGCGGGCCGTCCGGCCTTGCGCATAATCCGCGTAGCGGCGGCGCGAGGCGACATCGGCGCCATCCGTCGGAACGATGACCCGCCCCAGCGCAATCTGCGGCGGACGTGCGCCGGACCAGGCGTCGAGGAAGGTTTCGACGATGTGCTGCTGGGCCTCAAAGAAGCGATCCGTCGTCTCGCCCTGGACGATGTTGCCGGTCAGCAGATCAAAGCCGTTGTGCCCGGCCCAGGCGGCCGAGCGCAACGAGCCGCCGCCGTACCATAGGCGCTCGTCGAGTCCGGGCGCGACAGGATGCAGGCGCGGCCGCTGCGGCCCGGCGGGCGAGGCGATCACCGCATGCTCGTCGCCCAGCAGCGGGCTGCGCAGGTTCTCGCGCAGGCGCAGCGCCCGTTCGTAACCGTAGTCGGCGGCCTTGGGAACGCCGTCGAAGAAATGCGCGCCGAGATAGTCGGAATGGGCGGGCGCGCCGACGCTGATCCCAATTTGCAGGCGCCCGTGGGACAGAGCGTCGACCGTGGCGAGATCCTCGGCGAGGCGGAACGGATTCTCGTAGCCGAGCTGGATGACCGCCGTACCGAGCTCGATCCGGCGCGTGCGCTGGCTTGCGGCGGCGAGAAAGGTCGCGGCCGAGGAGACGCCGCGCTCGAGATGCCGTTGCCGGACCCAAGCCGAATCGTAGCCGAGGCGCTCACCCAGCGCGAACAACTCGAGCCCTCGCTCGAGGCCGGCGGCGGGATCGTCCAGGGTAAAGGTGCCGGGTGTCAGGAAGCCGAGCGAGGCAATAACCATCGCGCCCTCAATATTTCGGCAGGCCGGGAGGATTGGTCTGCGGCTTGTCGAGGCGCTCCTCTTCGACGCCCCAGCGCTTCAGAGCGGCGTCGAAGCGGCCGTCGCGATACACGCCGTCCAGCGCGATCGTGATCGCCTCGGCGAGGCCGGCCCCCTTCCGGGTCGCGACAGCGACGTCCGAGCGCTCGGGCCAGCCGGCGCTGAGCACGCCGACGCGCCTGATGTTCCGGTCGCGCTGCTGGATGAAGAGAAGCTGCGCATGGGGCTGGACGATGACGTCGGCGCGCCCGGAGGACAGGGCCAGCAGGCGATTGGCCTCGTCGTCGAAGGCGATGAGCTCAATCGGCCTGAGCCCGCCGGCGACGTTCTGCTTGCTCCATTCAAGCAGGATGCGTTCCTGGTTGGTGCCGGCGCCGAGCACGACGCGCAGGCCTGCCAGATCCTTCGGCTCGGCGATCTTCTCGACCTTGCTGTCGGCCTTGACGAAGAAGCCATGCAGCCCGAGCCGGTAGCTGGAGAAATCGAACTTCTCCTTGCGCTGCTCCGTCACGCCGATATTCGAGATCGCCGCGTCGTATTTGCCGGAGATCACGCCGAGCGGCCAGTCGGCCCAGGGTGTCGGTACGAGCTTGAGCTTGAGGCCGAGGCTGTCGGCGATGAGCTGGGCGACATCCGGATCCGCACCCACCAGCGTATTGGAGTCGGTCGCATAGGTTGCAAGGGGCGGCGTGCTGGCGTTGGTCGCCACCGTGAACACGCCGGGCTCCACGAACTTGAAGTCCTTCGAGATTGCCGTGATGGCGGCCGGGTTGGGCTGCACGCGCGGCCGGCCTGGCTGTTCGGGATTGAGGTCGTAGACCGACTGGGCGAGGGCAGGCGCCGCGAGCGAGAATACGGCGGCGGCGATGGCCGCTCTGCGGGTGATCATGGCGGGTCTCCGAGCGAAGGGGGCGCCCACCGGCGCCCCGTAGATCGAGGGGAAGAAAGCTGGCGAAGACGCGCAGGTCAGCTCTTGGGCAGACCCGCCGGATTGGCCCGGGAGAGTTCTATCGCCTCTGCCGCGAGGCCCCAGCGCGCCAGCGACTTCTGGTAGTTGCCGTTCTTGATCTGAGCGTTGATGACGGCGGCGATCGCATCCGCGAAGCCCGCGCCCTTCTTCGTCGTCACGGCGATCTCGGCGGTCTCCGGCCAGCCGCCCGAGAAGGAGCCTACCAGCCGGGTGGTGCCGGTCTGCGCGGACTTGAAGCCGAGGATGCCGTTCGGCCCGAAATAGACGTCGGCCCGGCCGGAATCGAGCGCGAGATAGAGCACGACATCGTCGTCGTAATACTGCACCTCGGTGGTCTTGAGGCCCTTGGCCTCATTGGCCTTGATCCAGCGCAGCAGGATCTGCTCCTGGTTGGTGCCCGACGAGACGATGACCTTAAGCCCTGCGATATCTTCCGGCTTGGTGATTTCCTTGATGCCGCTCTTGGCGCCGGCATACAGGCCTAGCTGGTCCTTGCGGTAGGTCGAGAAGTCGAACTTCTCCTTACGCTGCTCGGTGACCGTGATGTTCGAGATCGCCGCGTCGTATTTGCCGGACGTGACGCCCAGCGGCCAGTCGGCCCAGGCCACCTGCACCAGTTCGAGCTTCAGGCCGAGGCCGTCGGCGACGAGCCGGGCGATGTCGGGCTCGGAGCCGACGATGACCTTCTGGTCGTCGGTCGCGTTGATGCCGAAGGGTAAGCGAGTGCCGGTGGTGGCGATGGTGAGTGTGCCCGGCTTTGCGAGCTTCACATCCTTCAAGAGCTTGATCGCCTCGGGGACCGCCTCGGCGCGTTGCTGACCCTTCTGCGCCGCGGTCAGGTCGAAGCTCTGCTGCGCCAAGGCGAGCGAGGGGAATAGCGCGGCTCCGGCGAGGAGGCCGAGCAAGGCGCGGCGGGAAAATGCGTTCGACGAGGTCATGGTCGGGCCTTTCGGTCGAGAGGGGGATGGAGGCGGTGGGGCTTCACAGCACCTTGGCGAGGAATTCCGCGGTGCGCGGCTGTTCGGGCGCGTCGAGCACCCGCTCTGGTGGGCCGGCCTCGACGATGCGGCCGCCATCCATGAAGACGACCTGGTCGGCAACCTCGCGGGCGAAGCCGATCTCGTGGGTGACGATGACGAGGGTCGCGCCGGAACGGGCCAGCTCCTTGATGACGGCCAGCACCTCGCCGACCAGTTCGGGGTCGAGCGCCGAGGTGGGCTCGTCGAAGAGCAGCGCCTTGGGCTTCAGCGCCAGCGCGCGGGCGATCGCGACGCGCTGCTGCTGCCCGCCCGAGAGCTGGCGCGGATAGGCATTGGCCTTGTCGGAGAGGCCGACGCGGGCGAGAAGTTCGCGGGCCGCGGCCTCGGCTTCGGCACGGGTCGTGCGGCGCGCATGGATTGGCGCCTCGACGATGTTCTCCAGCGCCGTCAGATGCGGAAACAGGTTGAAGTTCTGGAACACCATGCCGACATCGACTCGCCGGCTAAGTACCTCGCGCTCCTTCAGCTCGTAGAGGAGCTCGCCCTGCTGCCGATAGCCGATGAGCTGGCCGTCGAGCGTGATCGCGCCGCGATCGAGGCGTTCGAGATGGTTGATCGAGCGCAGCAGCGTCGACTTGCCCGAGCCGGACGGGCCGATGATCGCGGTGACCGAGCCCGAAGGCAGAGTCAGCGAGACGTCGTCGAGCACCTTGAGCTCACCGAAACTCTTGGAGACGCTTCGGATGGTGATCTCGCCGCCGCGGCGATGGGCGAGCGGGGCCTGTGCGACAGGCTCGCCCGGCACGGTGGGCGTCGCCGCGGCCGAGGCGCTGCCGCGCGCGAAGCGCCGCAGCAGCGGGTCGAAGATCGAGGGCGGGCGCTGGCGTAACGCGCCGCGGGCGTAATAGCGCTCGATCTGGGACTGGACCACCGACAGCGCGGTCAGGATGACGAGATACCAGACCGTCGCCACCATCAGCAGCGGGATCACCTCCAGATTGCGGCGATAGATGACCTGGACGGTGTAGAACAGCTCCGGCAACGCCAGGATGTAGACGTTGGAGGTGCCCTTCGCGAGGCCGATGATGTCGTTGAAGGCGGTCGGCGTGATCGAGCGCATCGCCTGCGGCAGCACAATGCGGAAGAACTGGCGCCGCTTCGGCAGGCCCAGCGCGGCCGCGGCCTCGTGCTGGCCCTGGTCGACGGCAAGCAGGCCGCCGCGGATGAACTCGGCCGAGAACGCGGCCTGGTTGAGCGTCAGGCCGAGCACCGCCGCCATGAAGGGACTGATGAGCTGTGTCGTCGGGTAGGAGAACAGCGTCCAGCCGGTGAAGGGCACGCCGAGCGAGACGGTCTCGTAGAGATAGCCGAGATTGTTGAGGATCAGCAGGAGGACGATCAACGGGATCGAGCGGAAGATCCAGACGAAGGTCCAGGACACCGCCGCCAGCGGGGCCGAGCCAGAGAGCCGCGCCAGCGCCAGAAGCGCCCCGAAGGTGAAGCCGAGCAGAGCGCCGAGCAGCGTCAGAAGCAGCGTCCGGCCGAGACCGACCAGCACGGGTTCCGCGAAGAACCACTCGGCGAACACGTCCCAGCCCCAGCGCGGATTGCCCAGCACCGAATTGAGCACGGCGACGACGACGATGATTGCGAAAGCGCCGCCGGCGATGCGCCAGGGATTACGGGCCGGAACGATCCGGAGCCCGGCGCGTCCCGCATGCACGGACGTCGGGGGAACGGTCGCGGCGTTGCCGTCGAGGGCGAGGGTCATGGCTGGATCCTGTGACGGGATGGGGGCTCAGGCCGAAACGGCGAAGGCCTCAAAGGGCAGGTCGATCGACGCGACGAGGCGTTTGCGGAAGGGCAGATGGCTGAACTTGCCGGCGTCGACGTTCAGGTCGAAATGCGGCTCGTAGCCGAGCGATCGATAGAGCTCGACAGCCTCCGGCTGGCGGCTGCCGGTCGTCAGGTAGAAGCGGCGGTAGCCCTGTTCCAGCGCCAAACGCTCCAGTTCGCGCACGACCCGGGCGGCCAGCCCCTGGCGGCGCAGATCGGAGCGCGCCCAAACACGCTTGACCTCGGCCGTCTCGGGCTCCGCATGAGGCATGAAGGCGCCGCCGGCGATAGGCTCCCGGCCTCGCAACAACAGCAGGAAATGGCCGCGCGGCGGCAGGAACAGCTCGGGCGGGTAGCGATGGAGCTCGACGACAGCCGGGTCGCGGCCGGGGACATCGCCATAGCGGCCGTCATATTCTCGGATCAGATCCTGAATCAGGGGCTGCGCCAGCGGATCTTCCGGGCTGGTCGAGACAAACAAATCCGTCATCGGATTCTCCGTCATCAGGCGAGGAAGCGCTCGGCGAGGCGCGTCCAGTAGGGCGCGGCCGGCGCGATCAGCGCGTCGTTGAAGTCGTATTGGGGAGAGTGCAGCGGCGGCCCCTTGCCCGCTCCGACGAAGAGGAAGGCGCCGGGCCGCTCCTCGAGGAAGTAGGCGAAATCCTCGCTCGCCGTCCGCGGCGCCAGATTCGGCTCCACCCCGGCGGCGCCGAAGACGGCGAGCCCCGTCTCGCGCGCGAACTGCGATGGGCCCGCATGGTTGACCACGGCCGGCATTCCCAGCCGGTATTCGACGTCCGCCGTCGCGCCAAAGGCCTCGGCCTGCGCCTTCACCAGGGCCGGCAGGCGCTCGGAGAGGAGCCGGCGCACCTCGGGAGAGAAGCTGCGGATCGTCGCCTGGAGCTCGACCGAATCCGGAATGACGTTGGAAGCCGTGCCGCCATGGATCGAGCCGACCGTGACGACGGCTGCCTCCAGCGGGGGAACGTTGCGGGAGACCAGGCTCTGCAGCGCCGTCACCACATGGGCAGCGGCGAGCACGGGATCGACCGTCTCATGCGGCGCGGCGCCGTGACAGCCGTGGCCGACGATCCTGATGACGGCCTTGTCCACCGCCGCCATGGCCGGGCCGTCCACGAATCCGAACACGCCCTCGGGCACCCCCGGCCAGTTGTGCAGGCCGAAGATCGCATCGACCGGGAAGCGCTCGAAGAGGCCGTCGCGGATCATGCTTCTGGCGCCGACGGAGATCTCCTCGGCCGGCTGGTAGATCAGCCGCAGCGTGCCGTCGAAGCGCTTGCGCCGGGCGAGCGCCCGGGCGGCGGCGAGCAGGATCGCGGTATGCCCGTCATGGCCGCAGGCGTGCATCACGCCGGCATTCCGGCTCGCATGCGGCAGGTTCGTCGCCTCGGCGATCGGCAGCGCGTCGAAGTCGGCACGGATGCCCAGCGCCCTCGTGCCGGTTCCGACACGCAGCGTGCCGACGACGCCCTCGCCGCCGATCCCGGTCTCGACGTCGTAGCCCCACTCGCCCAGCAACTCGGCGATATGCCGGGCCGTCTCCTTCTCCTGCGTCGAGAGCTCCGGATTCTGGTGGAAATGACGGCGCAGCGCGATGAAGCGATCGAGTTCTTCCGCGACCTCGGGAAGGACAGGCGACGGATTGCGGACCGGCGCGTTCATCCGGCCACCGCCAGCGCCTGAGCGGGCTGCGCCTGCGCATAGCGGCTCACCTTGAACGGCAAGCCGAGATGGTCGCGCAAGGTTTCGCCCGCGAGATCGCGGCTATAGCGGCCGCGCGCTTCCAGCTCGGGCACGACCAGCTCGACGAAATCGGCGAACCCCTCGGCCGTCACCGGGAAGCCGAGGATGAAGCCGTCCGCCGCCCCAGCGTCGATCCAGCGAATGATCTCCCCGGCGACATGCGCGCCGGTGCCGATGAAATTGGGCTTGGGTGTCGCGGCCGCAAGCGCCGCTTCGCGCAAGGTCTGATTCTGCTCCCGCGCAGTCTTCTTGATGCGGTCGGTCGTCGAGCGGAAGCTGTTCTTGCCGATGTCGCCGAGCTCGGGAAACGGCGCATCGAGCGGGTATTGCGTGAAGTCGTGATGATCGAAATAGCGGCCGAGATAGGCCAGCGCGTCGTCGATCGAGATCAGGTTGCGGATGACCTCGTATTTCGCCTGCGCCTCCTCGGCCGTGCGCCCGACGATCGGCCCGATGCCGGGGAAGACCTTGACGTCGTCGGCGCTGCGGCCATGGGCGACGGCGGCGACGCGCACCTGGTCGCGGAAGGCCTTCGTCTCTTCGAGCGAGGGCGAATGGGTGAAGACGGCGTCGGCATATTTGCCTGCGAGCTTGATGCCTGCGTCCGACGAGCCAGCCTGGAAGATCACCGGCTGGCCCTGCTTCGACCGGCCGATATTGAGCGGCCCCTCGACCTGGAAGAAGCGGCCCTTGTGGTCGAGCCGGTGCAGCTTGGCCGGATCGAAGAAACGGCCGCTCTTACGATCCCTGACGACCGCGTCCTCATCCCAGGAATCCCAGAGGCCCTGTGTCACCTCGAGATATTCGTCGGCGATCTCGTAGCGCAGCGCGTGCTCGGGATGCGGTCTGCTGTAGTTCGTCGCCGAGCCTTCCAACGGGGTCGTAACGACGTTCCAGCCGGCGCGGCCCTTCGAGATTTGATCGAGCGAGGCGAATTGCCGGGCGACGGTGAACGGATCCGAATAGGAGGTCGAGACCGTGCCGGCGAGCCCGATCTTCGTCGTCGCGACCGCCAGCGCCGAAAGGATCGTCAGCGGCTCGAAACGATTGAGGAAATGCGGGATCGACTTCTCGTTGATGTAGAGCCCGTCCGCCACGAAGGCGAAGGCGATGCCGGCGGCTTCCGCCCTGCGGGCGGTCTCGACGTAGAAGTCGAGATTGACGCTGGCGTCCGCTGGGCCGGACGGGTGACGCCAGGAATTCATATGCCCGCCGGCGCCTTGAAGCATGATGCCAAAGGAGACGGGTTTCGCGGCGTTCGCGCTCATGGGGGGCCTCGTCGGGTTGGAGAGGGATGCAGGATCAGGCTGCGGCCCGCTGGGCGCCGGCGGCGATCAGCTCGATGGAGTGCCGGCGCGCGGCCGCGTCGCGGACCGGGTTGTCGAGCACGACCTCCGCCACGCCGAAGCGCGTCGCCAGGGCATCGAGCTCGGCGCGCACCTCCTCGCCGGTGCCGGCGATGACGTGGGGATGGGTCTCGCGGACGGTGAAGTTTGCGTCGCCCGCCTCGCGCGCGAAGCTCTCTGCCTGCTCGCGGCTGCGCAGATTCACCGCGCGACCATCCGAGAGCGTCACGCGGAAGATGCGCGTCTCCCGCACTGCCTCCCGTGCCGCCGCCGAGGACGATGCCGCGAAGGCATGAACCGCCAGCGCCGGCGCTTGGCCGCCCCCGGCTCGATAGGCCCCGAGGCTGGCTTCGATGAGCGCGGCATCACCGTTGAAATGACCGGCAAAGACGAATTCCCAGCCGAGCCGCGCGGCGAGAGCGCCGCTCTCCGGCGAGCCGCCAAGCAGAATGCGCCGCGGTGTAGCGCGGGCGAGCGGCCGGGCGAGATCGTCATTTAAATAGCCCTCGAGCGCCTCGACCAGAGCAGTGAAATCCGGCGGCACTGAGCGGTCCAGACGGGACTGGAGAGCCTGCGTCGCCAGAGGAAGCCCGCCCGGCGCCCGGCCGATGCCGAAATCGACGCGGCCGGGTGCAAGGGCGGAGAGCAGTTTGAAGCTCTCAGCGACCTTGAACGGGCTGTAATGCTGCAGCATCACCCCGCCGGAGCCGACGCGGATGCGATCGGTCGAAGCGAGGATCCAGGCCGCCAGAATCTCCGGCGCGACGCCTGCAACCTCGCCGTTGCCGTGGTGCTCGGCCAGCCAGAAGCGATGGTAGCCCAGCCGCTCGGCGTGGCGGGCATAGGCGACGGAATCGGCAAGCGCCTGCTCGGGATCCGAGCCGTCCGCGATCGGACTCTTGTCTAGCAGGCTCAGCGCGTAAATCATGTTTCGCTCCGCAGGCCCATCGAGGGCGAGAGGCGGCGATTGTCACGGCGCGCGACCGTCCGGCGAAATAAGGATTGAGAATTTTCTTATCGTCAGCGTCGATAACACTCGGAATCCGAACGCTTGCTTCTCCTCTAAATCGCGATCGGAGAGAACTTCTTCTCTGCCGCAACCAAAATTCGCGATAAGGCCCTAGCTCCTCGGGGGCGTCCGGCAAAAGGGCGCGGCCATCCGGGCCGTCTGCTCAGCCACAGCCCGCGGCCATCGCAACGAGAGACCCGCAGAAGAGCGCATTCGCCAGCCCCGCATCATGGCGGAAGTCCTCCTCCGGGTGGGGTCGACTTCGGAAAGACCCCCTCGCGCTCACCCCTTATGATCGCGGTCTTCGCCCACGCGTCCGGATCGCCAACTTCCCTTCCTGATCGATGAATCTCCAGCAGTTCCGCATTGTTCAGGAGGCCGTCCGCAGCGGCTTCAACTTCACCGAGGCCGCGGCCGCGCTGAACACGTCGCAATCCGGTGTCTCGAAGCACATCAAGGATCTCGAGCTCGAACTCGGCGTCGCGTTGTTCGAACGGCGCGGCAAGCGCATGCTGGGCCTCACCGAGGCCGGGCGCGCCGTGCTCGGCTATGTCGAGCGCATTCTCGCCGACGCGACGAGCATCAAGCGCGTGACCGGCCATCTCCGCGACCCGTCGGCGGGCGAGTTCGTGATCGCCACGACCCACACCCAGGCGCGCTACGCCCTGCCCGAAATCGTCAAGCGCTTCCGGTCGGAGTTTCCGCAGGTCAGGCTCTCGATCAGCCAGGGCGATCCCGGCGACATCGTCACCCGCCTGCGCGAGGGTTCAGCCCATATCGGCATCGCGACCGAAAGCCTCACGAGCGCCGCCGAACTCGCGACCTTTCCCTACTACACTTGGCGCCACATCGTCATCGCCGACCGCTCAGACCCCCTCGCCGGTCGAACCGGGCTCGACCTCGCGACGATCGCGCAGCGGCCGATCGTGACCTACGGCCTCGGCTTCACCGGTCGGCCGCTGATCGACGCGGCGTTCCGGGAACAAGGCCTGACACCGGACATCGTCGTCGACGCCATCGATACGGACGTGATCAAGTCCTATGTGGCTCTCGGGCTGGGGCTCGGCATCGTCACTGAGATCGCCTTCGATCCGAAACGGGACGAGGATCTTGTCAAGATCGCCGACGATCTGTTTCCCGAGGCGACCTCCTACATCGCCGTGCCGCGCGGGCGTTTCCTGCCCGGCTACGCCCAGCGCTTCATCGAACTCTGCCGGCCGGAGCTGACAGCCGCGACGGTGCGCGCCGCGGTCGGCTCTGAGCCGCGATGAGTCCAGCCGGTCACACGCGTCCAGCAGGTCATCGACCTGCGACGCGTGTGGTCTTCTTCGACGGCCGATCGGCCGTTTCCTCCGCAACGGAGCCGTCACATCATGAGCACGCCGCGCGACACCATCTTCCTGATCGAACCCGGCTTCGCCGACCCCAAGCTGCCGGGCAAGCTCTGGTTCTGCCCGTTCTGCAATCAAATCGAAGGTGTGCTGGCGAGCTTTCCCGCCTTGAAGGACGCCGTCGAAGTCCGGCGCGTGCCCTTCGCTCGCCCGCGCGAGGCGGTCATCGCCGCGCTGGACGAAGCCCATCAAGGCCTGCCGGTCCTCGTTTTCGCCGACGCATCCACCGCTCCGCCCGATGCCCTTGAGAGCGACGGCCGCCGCTTTCTCAACGACACGCGCCGCATTCTCGAAGTTTTGGCCGAACGGCACGGCACGCCCTGGCCGCACTGAGGCCGGCACGCCCGGCGCGAGCGGAACGGACATGCTGGCGGCATCTCCCAGGCAGGGGCTTCAGTGAATGCTTTCGAGAAAAAGGCAAGCGCCATGCCTCGCTGCGATAGAATAATTTCAATGCGTTACAGCAATGCATCGGAAGTGCATTCTCGGTATCCGCCATTATTATTATCGAGAAGAAGCATATGCGATCATTGAATTTGACAGATCAGCCGCGCGAGCCATTGAATTGCATCGTCTGCCTTCTTCCAGGGCATTGATCTGTCCAGCATAGGCACCGGCAACGATCGCGCACCAGCGACCGGCCGGCCGATGGTGGAAAGGCTGTCCTGCCGCGCCGATGCCACCGCGCGTCGCGAAAAGGCCGTTCACGGAGATCTCACCATGACTGACGTCTTCATCCGGTCGTCGCATCACGACGATCCGGCACACCCCCTCGTCGAGGGGCTGATCCGGGAATATGACGGCCGCTACGGCGCCAACAGCCGGCCGGGCGGCGCCCGCTCGGAACTGTTCCGCTATCCGTCCGAGGCCTTCCAGCCCCCGTTAGGCGATTTCATCCTCCTGCAGCGCGATGGCCGCACGATCGCCGGCGGCGCCTTCATGAGCCATGACGACGAGACCGCCGAGCTCAAGCGCATCTGGACGGATGGCGACGTTCGCCGCCAGGGGCTCGCCGAGCGCGTCGTCGCGGAGCTCGAGGTGCGCGCCGCAGCGCTCGGCTATACGCGCGCCTACCTGACGACCGGATTCCGCCAACCCGAAGCGACCGCGCTCTATCTCAAGCTGGGTTATCGGCCGCTCTTCGACGTTGCGGCCGATCCGGCTCTCTATCGCTCCCTGCCCTTCGAGAAGCAGATCGGCCGCGCGGCCGCGCGCCCGGACGCCTCGCCGGTCAAGCCGCCGGCCGAGTCGCTCGAGGCCGCGACCGCACGCGTGGCCGTGATTAAGCAAGAGCAGGAAGCCCGCATCCTGGCGCGCCTTACCCATCACGGCGTGCTGGCCGCCTGATCCCTCTCCGGACCAACGACATGAACCCGATCGAACCGCTCATCCTCGGCGTTACAGTGGATCTCGGCGGCCGCGCCCACGGCCTTGCGACGAACTGGCGGCAACGCTGGGCGCGTTTGATCACGACGCTCGACGGCGTGGCCGAATTCGCGGTTCTGGAGGACGGCTTCGGCCGCCCGGACGGTGACGGCCCGGACGCCACCCTGCTCGCCAACTGGTTGGCGCCCCTGGCGCCGCGGATAGGCCTCATCGCGGGAGCGGCGCTCAACCTTGCCGAGCCTTTCCATGTCTCGACCGCGATCGCGACGCTCGACCATGTCAGCGAAGGCCGGGCCGGCCTGCTCGTGCAACGTTTGCGGAGTGAACGAAACGCGGCGGCATTCGCGGCGATCGGCCGTCTCAACGGCTTTCCCGATGCCGGAAGCGAAAAGGCGCTCGACCGTGATCTCGCCGACGCCATCGACGTCGTCCGGCGCCTCTGGGACAGTTGGGAGGACGACGCGGTCATCCGGGACACCCGCACGCAGCGCTATCTCGACGGTGGCAAGCTGCACTACGTCGACTTCGCAGGAGAGGCCTTCAAGGTTCTCGGTCCCTCGATCACCCCGCGCCCGCCGCAGGGGCAGCCGGTCGTCGCCGCGCGCTGGGCCCCCGGCGATGACGATACGACGGCCGTCCAGGCTGACCTCACCGTCCTGGGGATCGCGCACATCGCCGCCTTCAGGGAGCGCCCCGGCGCGAAGCAGACGCTGATCGTGGCCGAGCTCGGCGAGAGCGATACCCTGTTCGCGGCTTTGCGGCGGGCCGCCGCGGCCGGTGCGCGCGCGGTGAGCCTCACATTGTCGGGCGCGCCGGAGGAGGCTGAAGCCTTCGCGACCCATACCGCGCCGGCACTGCGCGCAGCCGGTCTCGTGCGGCCGGCGGCCGGAGGATCGCTGCGGCGGCGCTTCGGCCTGCCGGCGACGCCCAGCCGCTACGCATCCGCGGCCTGAAGACGAGGGTTGATGTCATGAGCAGGAAACAGGTCATCCTCGGCGCGCAGTTTCCCGGCGTGAATAATTTCACCGTCTGGAGCGACCCTCAGGCCGGCAGCCAGATCGCCTTCTCGTCCTTCCACCGCCTTGCCGAGACGGTGGAGCGCGGCAAATTCGACTTCATTTTCCTTGCCGAAGGCCTGCGCATCCGGGAGCAGAAGGGCCGTTTCCACGAGCTTGACGTGGCAGGTCGCCCCAACACCTTGGCCATCCTGACCGCGCTTTCCTCGGTTACCCACCATGTCGGTCTCATCGGCACACTGACCACGACCTTCAACGAGCCCTATCCGCTGGCGCGCCAGCTCGCCACGCTGGACATCCTCTCCGAAGGCCGCTCGGGCTGGAACGTCGTGACCTCTCCCGGGGCATTCACCGGCGCCAATTTCCGGCGCGGCGACCATCTGCCCTTCGCCCAGCGCTATGAACGCGCCCGCGATTTCATCGAGACCGCGCGCAAGATATGGGGCGGCGGTGCATTCGAAGCCCATGGAGCGCATTTCGACATTGCCGGGACGACCGACGCCGCGCCCTTGCCGCAGGGCAGGCCGGTCATCGCGCAGGCCGGCGATTCCGACGCCGGACGCGAGCTCGCAGCAAGCCATGCCGACCTGATCTATTCGCGCCACGGCACGCTCGATGAGGGGCAGGCTTTCTATGCCGACGCCAAGGACCGCCTCGCCCGGTACGGCCGCAGCCGCGATTCGCTGAAAATCCTGCCCGGGGCCAATTTCGTTCTCGGCGACACTCCGGAGGAGGCGAAGGCGCGCCACCGCGCCATCCGGCTCCAGCAGGTCAGCCCCAAGGGCGCGATCGTTTTTCTGGAGCAGGTCTGGAATCGCGATCTCTCCGCCTGCGATCCCGACGGCCCCTTGCCGGAGATCGAGCCGGATGTTTCTGCCCAACTCGCTCAAGGCCGCGCGAACCGCTACGATGACAGGCTCGAAACCGCCAAGGCCTGGCGCGAACTGGCCGAAGACGAGGGGCTCAGCATCCGCGACCTCATCATCCGCGTGACCGAGCGCAAGCAGTTCATCGGCACGCCGCATCAGATCGCAGAAGAGATCGACCGCCATGTGCAGGAGGACGCGGCCGATGGCTTCGTCTTCGCCCCGCATCTTACGCCGGGCGGTTTCGACGAATTCGTCGAGAAGGTCATCCCGGTGCTGCAGGATCGCGGCGTATTCCGCCGCGACTATCAGCACACGTCGCTGCGCGACCATCTCGGCCTCGCGGCCTGACGCCGCGGCCGAAGGCGGCGATGAATGAACGGATCGGCCTCATGAGCGCCACGACGGAGCATCTCTGTTACATCCCCAACGCCGTCGATTTCGGGCATCGCGGCGACACCGTCAGCGCCGACCACAACAGCCTGGAGACGCTGACGCGCCATGCCAGGGCGCTGGAGGAAAACGGCTGGGCCGGCGCGCTGATCGGCACGGGTTGGGGACGGCCCGACACCTTCACGCTCGCGACCGCGCTCGCCGTTCGCACGACGCGGTTCCAGCCACTGATTGCGATCCGCCCGGGCTACTGGCGCCCGGCTCATCTTGCCGCGGCCGGCGCGACGCTGGACCGTCTCAGCGACGGCCGGGTCCGTTTCAACATCGTTTCCGGCAAGGACGACCTTGCCGCCTATGGCGACAGCGAGGGCGACCAGGCCCACCGCTACGAGCGGACGCGGGAGTTCATGCGTCTCATCCGCCGCCTGTGGACGAAGGAGAATGTGACCTTCGAAGGCGCGTATTTTCGGGTCACGGATTCGACGGCCCAACCCCGCATCCGCGTCAGCGGCGATAGGCGGCATCCGCCGCTCTATTTCGGCGGTGCCTCGGAGGCGGCCGAGCGCGTCGCAGCGGTGGAGGCGGACGTTCAGCTCTTCTGGGGCGAGCCGCTTGACGACATCCGTCAGCGGATCGAGCGTCTCAAGGCGCTCTCCAGGCGGCTGGACCGCGATCTGCCTCCTCTGGAATTCGGCTTACGGATCACCACGCTCGTGCGCGACAGTTCTTCCGAGGCCTGGGCTGCGGCCGAGGCCAAGGTCGCGGAAATGGCGACGGGCAGCGGTGCGAGCTGGAATGATCACCGGCGCGGCGTCGCAGTCGGCCAACAGCGCCTCTTCGACCTGCAGGCCCGCGGTGGGGTGCTCGACAGCGCTCTCTACACCACGCCCGGAAAGTTCGGTGGTGGCGGCGCGGGGACGACTTGGCTGGTCGGCTCGGCGGAAGAAGTCGCGCAGTCCCTGCTCAAATACCGCGATCTGGGCATCACCAAGTTCATCCTGTCGGACACACCCTATCTACGCGAGATCGAACGGCAGGGCCGGACCTTGCTGCCCCTGTTGCATAACGGCCAGAGAGCCCGATCGGCCGATCGAGGAGCGACATGAACTACTTGCCCACCCGCCTCACGGCGGACGACATCGCGACGGATGCCTTCAAATCCGTGATGCGGAATGTGGCCGGCGCGGTGAGCATCGTCACCGCTTGCCATGGCGGCGGCAGGGCGGGCCTGACCGCGACCTCCGTCACCGCGCTATCCGCAGAGCCGCCGACGGTGATCGTCTGCGTCAACCGCACAGCCTCGGCCTGGCCTGTGATCGAGGCGGCCGGCCATTTCGCGATCAACGTGCTCGGCGCCCGGCACAGACCGATCGCCGACCACTTCGCGGGGCGTGGCGGCTTCAAAGGAGAGGCCCGCTTCGCCGGTGCGGACTGGGGGACGCTCGTGACCGGGGCCCCGACGCTCGACGGCGCCCTTGCCGTCATCGATTGCGACACGGAAGAGGCGCTCGAGCGTCACTCCCACACGATCCTCATCGGGCGCATCAAGGCGATCAGCCACGCCCAGAACGAGGGCGCGCTGCTCTATTGGCGCGGCGTCTACGGCCAGCTCGACGACGAATTGCAGGCCGGCGCCGGCATTTAGTGAAGGATGGCCGCAAGACACAGTGGTGCAAGTTCGGGCTCTTAGCCGGGCTGACGGCCACGGCAGGACATGTCGCAGTCTCCTGGCTCTGCGATGGCGACCGCATGGTGTCAGTGGTGGATCGAAGAGCCGTCGAACGGGCTGGCTCGAATGCGCGACAGTTCGGCCGCGACGAGTTCCGGCGAGGCGTCATCCTCGGTCCGGAAGGCGCGTCGTAGCCAGCCATTGGCGTCGACCAGAACCTGCGCTGGCGGCACAGGGCCGCCGGTGAGCGCGGCCAAGGCCACCGCCCAAGGCGCTGGATCCTCAACGGAGCAGCGCTCGGTGGCTCCGTCGACCTGAGCGAGCACGGTTTCACTCTCGCCGCCGCTCACTAGCAGCCACATCGGCTTGCCGTTTCCTGGCGAAAGCAGTGTTCCGTCGGCACAGCGGGCGTCGAAGCCCGGCACGCGCGCCGCGCCGGACCAGCTCATCTCGGCAGGCGAGAAAATGCGGGCGCGGGCGGTCGAATGCGGGTGCGGACCCGGTCTGTTCAAACGGGGACATTGGGGAGGATCTTCTGCGCAAAGGCCTTGGCGTCGGTGTTCTTGCGAATCACGTTGACGAGCTTGAGAACAGGGCGACGTCGTCGCGAAACGCCGCGCCGGTGGAATGATGGTCATGGGTGTGGCTGCGCAGGATCGCGGCTACCGTCTCGGGCGTGACCTTGGCCGGAACGAAGGGCGCGAAGATCTCGGCCCTCTCGTCGGGATTGGCCGCCGTCCAGGCCTGTGCCTCGACGATGGCGCGCGAGATCGCTCCGGCGACCTCGGGCTGGTTGCGGATCAGGGCGCCGCGCAGGCCGAGCACGCAGCAGGTCGATTTCGCGTACTGGCCTTCGAGATTAGTGGCGAGCTCGACGAGCTTGTCGCGTTCCCGGATCAGGTAGAGATGCGGATCGTCGCCGGCGAGCGCCTGGACTTCGCCCTTCTTCAGCGCTTCGCCGAACAGGTCCTGGGGAAGCTCACGTCCTTCTCGGGATCGAGCCCGATCTCGGCGAGGCGGATGGCGAAGAAATTCCGCACCGGGCTCGCCGGATCGGTCACGGCGACCGACTTGCCCTTGAGATCCTTGAGGCTACGGATGTTGGCGGTTTCGGGCACCAGCAGCCGCATCCATCATCTCACGCTCGCTTCCGCGCAACCTCGGCCCGAGGCAGATGGGCCTTATCCCACGGCAGGAGAGGTCTTTGCTTCCAAAGCGCGGCGACGAGGGAAGAACGAATCCACCGTGAGAGCAGTCGGCTGGTCTTTCCAGTTGGGTCCGCGCCGACGCTCAGGCCGAACGCTTGGCTGGCTCGGGCGGATCGAAGCGGCTGGGAACCGGGGCGAGACCGAGCCGGTCGCGCAGCGTTCCATCGCGATAGTCGCTCCTGAACAGGCCGCGCTTGCGCAGCAGCGGCACCACCTCATCCGCAAAGACCTCGAACTGTGCCGGCAGGATCGGCGGCATGACGTTGAAGCCGTCCGAGGCGCCCGAGGTGAACCAGTCCTCGATGATGTCGGCGATCTGTTCCGGCGTCCCCGTCGCGGTAAAATGCCCCCTCGCGCCGGCGAGGCTGTGGAGCAGGCCGCGCAATGTCGGGCGCTCGCGTGCGACCAGTGCGGTGATTGACTGGGACCGGCTGCGAGAAGCCTGAACCTGCGACGGGTCGGGGAAATCCGCCACCGACAGGACGTCGTCGAGATTGAGATGCGAGAAGTCATGGCCACCGAAGCGGCTCGACAGCCTGGCCAGTCCAACGCTCGGATGAGACAGCTCGTTCAGCTCCCCCCACACCCGCTTCGCCTCCGCCTCGGTCGAGCCGATAGCGGCGCTGAGACCAGGGAGGATGACGATTTGGTCGGAGCTTCGGCCGCGCGCGCGGGCCTGCGTCTTGATGTCGGCATAGAATTCAACGGCGCTTTCCTTGGTGAGATGTGCCGTGAAAATCGCCTCGGCGTAGCGCGCCGCGAAGGCGCGCCCGTCCTTTGACGCTCCAGCCTGAACGAAGACCGGCCGCCCCTGAGGGGAGCGCGGAATGTTGAGCGCTCCAGCGACGCTGAAATGGCTGCCGCGGTGCTCGGCGCGCCCGACCCGCTCGGGCAGGGCGTAGGTCCCACCCGCACGGTCATCGACGATCGCGTCCCGGGCCCAACTGTCCCAGAGCTTGGACACCGCCTCGACGAAATCGTGGGCGCGCGCATAGCGCTGGTCGAGGCCGACCTGAGAGTCCTGACCGAAATTGACGGCAGCGCCCGGCGCCCATGAGGTGACGATGTTCCAGCCAACGCGCCCGCCGCTGATATGGTCCAAAGAAGCGAACTGGCGAGCGAGATTATAGGGCTCGTTATAGGTGGTCGACGCGGTGGCAATCAGCCCGATACGGCTCGTCGCGGCGGCAAGCGCCCCCAGCAGCGTGATCGGCTCCAGCTCGCCCCGCGCCGCATGGGCAAGCTCGTCACCGAGCGCGAGCTGGTCGGCGAAGAAGATCGAGTCGAGCTTGGCCGCTTCCGCCGCCAGCGCGAGGTCGCGATAATAGGAGAGATCGCTCAACGCCTTCTTGGTCGAGGCGGGATGGCGCCAGGCGGTTTCGTGATGGCCCCGGCCGTTGATGAAGAGATTGAGGTGGAGTTCGCGTGCCATGACGGTCGATCCTCTGGGTGGCGGCTAGACGGCGTCGGTGACGCCGAGCGCTGCGAGCAGTTCGCCGCGCAAGGTTTCGAAATCGGGATCCTTCAGGCGTGGATGCGCCAGGGCGACCGGGCGGTCGACGACGATGCGGCCGTCCTCCATCACCAGAACGCGGTCGGCGAGTTTGATCGCCTCGTCGACATCATGTGTGACCAGCAGCACGGTCGGCTGATGCTGGCGGATCAGGCGGAAGAGCAGATCGTGCATCCTGATGCGCGTCAGGGCATCGAGGGCGCCGAAGGGCTCGTCGGCCAGGAGCAGGCGTGGCTGACGCACTAGCGAGCGCGCCAGCGCGACTCGCTGTTGCTCGCCGCCCGAGAGAGCGTTCGGCCACGCGTCCTCGCGTCCGCCGAGCCCGACATCGGCAAGAGCCGTGCGGCCACGCTCGTCCGCATCCGCCCTGCGCAGGCCGAAGACGACATTCTGCAGCGCATTCTTCCAGGGCAGCAGCCGGGAATCCTGAAAGAGAACCGAACGGTCGGCGGGCACGCTGATCCGGCCTTCGCCTTCGACGCCGTCGTCGAGACCGGCCAGGGCCCGCAGCAAGGTGCTCTTGCCCGAGCCGCTCTTGCCGATCAGCGCGACGAACTGGCCGGGAGCGAAATCGAGCGAGACGTCGCTGAGCACGCTGCGCCCGGAAAAGCGACGGGTGACACCACGCAGGCTGACGGCGGCGGGACCATGGCCCTGTGGCAGGTTGAGCGGATGGGCGGACGCATTCATGAGGCGAGCGCCTTGCGGTAGGACAGCGCACGCCGCGCCCAAAACCTCACCGCGAAATCCGAGCCCAGACCGAGGATGGCATAGATGGCGAGGCCGACGACGATGACATCGGTCTGGCCATAGTCGCGGGCGCGGTTCATCAGATAGCCGATGCCCTCTGTGGTGTTGATCTGCTCCAGCACGACGAGCGCCGTCCAGCAGGTGGTGACGGCCAGTCTCAGGCCCGTGAAGAAGCCGGGCAGCGCGCCCGGCAGCGCAACCTCGCGCAGGAAGGCGCTACGCGAAAGCCCGACGCTGCGGGCGAGCTCGACATGGCGGATGTCGATGCCTCGCAGCGCCGCATGCGTGTTGATGTAGATCGGCACCAGCACACTAGAGGCGATCAGCGCGATCTTCATCGCCTCGCCGATACCGAGCCAGAGAATGGCGAGCGGGATCAGAGCCAGCGTCGGCACGGCGCGCTTGATCTGGACGAGCCCGTCGAGAGAGGCCTCGCCGATGCGGCTAAGCCCGGCCGCGAGTGCCATCGTGAGCCCTATCGCGACGCCGATGCCGAGGCCGAGATAGGCCCGCTTCGCCGAGGCGAGGAAATGGTCGGCCAGCGTACCGTTGCTCAGGAGTTCGAAGCCGGTCAGGACCGCCGTCGACGGCGCTGCCAGGAATTTCGGCGAGAGCCAGCCGAGGCTCGACGCCAGCTCCCAGATGACGACCAGCGCAATCGGGCCGAACAGGATTCCGCCGGGGGGAAGTCGCGAGGGCGCGAGCTGCGGCGGCCGCGGCTCCTGCGTTCCGGCGGAGCGCTCCCAGGCGTTCGCGTCGGCCTGGAAGCCTGTGGCATAGGTTATCAGGCTCATGGCATCCATCCGTTCCGAGCAGGGCTTCAGTTGATCTTGGTGCCGATGACCTCATCGAAGCGCAGGTCGAATTCCTCCCGCGCATCGAGGCGCTTCGGCAGGTCGCCGGCTTCGTGGATCACGTCGATCAGCGATTGCTGCTTGGCGATCAGGCTGGCGAGCCGCGGAAACTGGAACTCGCCCTCGGATTCCACGATCTTGCGGCCATCGGTCGGCTTCAGGTTCTGGCGCTTGACGTAATAGGCATCCACCCAGGCATCGACATTCTGGTGCGACCAGCGGCTGGCGTCGATCCAGCCTGCCACGAATTCGCGGATTGCCGCCGCCTTCGCCGGGTCGTCGAGGGCTTTCTGGCTGGCGTAGAGATAGGTCAGGCTCTTGGGCAGGCGGTCGTTCTGCGCCTTGGGCAGGGCGCTGGCGCCGCGATCGGCGAAATCGGCGAGGTAGCGCGAGAAATGCGGCTCGTTGAGTGCGGCGACATCGACCTGCCCGGTCCGGATAGCATCTGGAAAGTCTGCAGCCCTGAGGGGCACGAGCTTCACGTCCTTGCGCGTCAGGCCCGCGAGCTTCAGCGCGTTGAGCACGAAGGGCTGGCGCCCCGTGCCTTCGCCATAGGCGATACTCTTGCCCTTCAGCTCCTCGAGGCTGCCGATCTTCAGGCCGGCGCGGACCGCGAGGAAATAGTCGGTCTCGGAAGAGACGCGCGCGGCGACGATCGGGATCTTCTCGCTGGCGGCATGGGCCTGTATCGGCGGCGTGTTCCCGACGGTGGCGAGGTCGAGCGCTCCGGCGCGGAAGGCTTCGAGGATCGCCGGACCGCCGAGAAAATTGGCGTAGGTCACGTCGCTCGACAGCTTCGCCTGCACGCCCGAGGCGCGGATCAGTGTCTGCAAAGCCTCGTTCTGATCGGCCACAACCAGTTTCGTCCCGGCAGGGATGTGTTGGGGAAGAAGTGCCCCCTGAGCCGCTGCGCCAGCGATGGCGTGGGAGACGAAAGGGAGAAGCAGCGACGCCTTCAGCAGCGCACGGCGGCCGGCTTGGACATGCTTGGACCACCCAGTCGCATCTGCCATGGTCGTCCCCTTTGCAGATTGGTTGCGTCGGCGATCACCGCTGACCTCACCAAATCCTGCAAAAGAATCGTTTGTTTAGTCAAACGAATGTTCTTTTTAAGATACGATATAAATCCGAAGAACCTTCCAAGCCTCTTATGGGATTCAGGAAGGAATGGGTCGTTCAGCCTGATGCGCGTCCTGCGAGCTATCCGATCTGCAGTCGCGTCGCCCACTGTTGGGGTGATCTCGCGCCAGTAGCGGACTTCGAGATTCTGCCAGAATGCGGACGTGCCCCGGTTGGGCCGCCGGCATGGATTTTCGTCTTTGGTCCAGATCCTAGTCTGAAGCTTAGCGCTCCGGCTTCAACGTTGCGAGAACCTTCCGAAGGCCAGGCTCTTCGACCAGATCCGATGCGTCCTCCAAGCTGAACCAATGTCGAAGGCGCTGCGCTTCCTCCGGCCAATGGGCTAGCTGTTGTGTCACGTGCATTGGGTAAAGCCGAACCTTGCAGAGGCTGAAGCTCGCCTGCAGCCGCTTCCAGTAAAGAAATCGCCCCACTGGCTTTCTCTTGACGGGCCCAACGACACCAGCCTCCTCCAGAGCCTCTCTGCCGGCGGCCTCATGAGCCTTGAGCTTCTTGATCGGCCACCCTTTCGGAACGGTCCAACGCTTAGTGGAGCGCGTCGTCACGAGCAATATTTCCCATTGTCCCGCCGCATTTCTACGCAGCGGCAGCGCACCCACCTGCAGCTTCGCTTTGCCTTGGAGCTTCTTCATGAGCGGGTCGTTTTCATCGAGCGTCGCCGAGGCCAGAATGGCCGCCCAATCAAGCTTGAGACAACATGCGGGCGCGGGCCGACCACGCAATTTTTGAATCACGGGGACAAGCGTCCACGTGAATTGTCCGTGACACGTGCGCGATCCCGATCCAGGTCAGCCTGTCCTCAAAGGCAATATGCGGAGCGTGGCGAGGCGCGCAGTTTGTAGCGGGCAGCGGAATCCAACCATGACACCCGAGCAGAAATCTGGCTTGACCCGCCTGATGGTCCAGTGGCCTGACAAGGGATTGAACTTGAGCAACTCGCGAATGGCCCTCTTATCGAACTACTTGAATGCTATGAACTCGCGGCAGTAGCGTTCGGCTATTGAAGCGATGAGCGCGGATCGGAGGCTCGCGCGGTTGCAAACGATTATCAGGAGCTTCTGAAAGCCATCGAGGACGAAGTAACTGATGCTCTGGCCCTTCGATCACGGGGCGCCGGGCCATCATGACCAACCTGACCAATAATCGACCCAGTCAGTCATACGAGGCCCGATCCGCCCGGCCGTCGTGCGCCAGAGTCGGACATTGGGCGATCACCCGGAACCGGACATGCCAAGCCGAAAGCAGCCTGCTCCTTGGCGGGTGCTCAACTTTGCTTGAGGTCAAACTCAAGCTGGCCGCCTTCCTTTGGCACCATCGGACTGCGATTGTGCGGGTCATGATGCGTGGAAAGGCAGGTTACCACTGGAGATTGTGGTGCATTGCGCTCTTCAGTTTCGGCCTGAACAGCGGAGCTCACAGCGAACCAGGCGGTAGATTGCGTACTTCGCCGGATGTCCTTGCCGATCCGCCGCGGTACGGGCCGGCCGGCATCTACGCGACAATTCCCCCTCGGGATGAATTCGGGCGAGATCAACTCGCGATGTTCCGCGCATGGAATTCAAATCCACTGGCAAACCACGAGGCGAATCTTCGGGCCATCCGACCAATCCTCGCCAAAGTCGTGCGGAAGGCGCAAGCCGATAATCCAGGGCTGCGCTTCGTGATCGGCTCCGGGAGACGTGACCGCAAACAGCAACGCATGGCGGTTGCCTGGGGCTGGTCATTGACTAGTGCCAGCTCGCACCGGTCGGGCAAGGCAGTGGACCTATGGCCGCTCGATCAGACGGGACAGATCGTCTTTGATCCGGAAATTCAGAATCGGATTGCTGACGCGCTGGCGCAGGCCGGACGTGAATTGGGCGTATCGCTCCGATGGGGTGGTCATTTCCACGGCTACAAGCATATGGACCGCTCGCATTTCGAGCTTGTCTCGCCGAACGCCCGCAAGCGGTGATCTGAGCAGCCGTCGCCGCTGCCAAATCCCGGCAGCGCGCCGAGCACCACAAGCTTTTTCCAGAAGCAGTTCGGGCTCCGTGGTAAAGTAATTCAGCCCAGAGCCAAGCTCATTGTTTCCATCGGCCGTGTCTAAGCTGCGCCAATAGCTGAACTCAGCTGCGCGGTATAAACCGGACATTCAGCGCGATGCGTTGTCTCCCATTTAGTTCCAACGCGACAACGGGGTGCCTCCAAGGTGTCGTATGCTCCACAGTGTCGCGGAAGACTTGCCGTGTCAGTTGCTCGATACGGACAGTCCCGCAAGCAACGGTGCGTAGACAGCGAACCTGTGGGAAGCGAATTCCATGAACAGCCGAACGCGCTTGGTTTTGCGGGTCTCGCCATGGGTGAGGAGCCAGAGCACGCCGTTGCGCTGCGGCAGGATACCTGGCGCTCGGGTCAGCTGGGGATCGGAGTCGCCGACAAAGCACGGCAGCCTCGTCAAGCCGATCCCTTGGCGAACCGCGGCTATTTGCGCCTCGGCGTCCGGGGTCCTGAAAGGTACCTCGGCAGTTCGGATCTCGCCCGCGCGAGCCCAGTCCGGGATGCCGTGATCGTTAATGACGATCGGCCGGATGGGCCTCTGCGCGCCCGCCCGCCACTTCGCCAGCAGGTCGCGGGACAGGTAGACCCCGCTGGCCAGTTCCGGTCCCATCAGGCCGTGGAGATTGAGCGGGAGGGTCTTGCGGTCGACGACGAAGCGGATCGCCACATCGGCCTCTCGATTGGTCAGGTTCGCGACCTCCCCGGTCGACATGATTTCGATCTCGATTTCGGGGTGCAGGCGCGCGAAATCAGAGAGGTCCGGCATGAACAGATGCGTCGCGAGGAAAGGCGGCAGCGTCAGCCGCAAGAGGCCGCGCGCGCTCCGGTCGCGCCCGAACACGCGCGCCTCCAGTTGGTGTGACGAGGTCTCCATCTGCTCGGCGAACTCCAAAACCTCCTCTCCCGCCGTCGTCAGGCGGTAGCCCGTCGGCAATTTCTCGAACACTCCCGCCCCGAGCCGCTGCTCCAGTTTAGCGACGCGCCGCAGCACGGTCGCGTGGTTCACGGCGAGGCGCTCGGCGGCGGCCCGCACTGAGCCGGCGCGCGCGACGGCCAGAAAATAGCGAACATCGTCCCAATCGATCATAGCATAATCCTGCACCGGAAAGGTGCCTCTTCAAAGCTCGGGCGCAGTGATCCGATGTTGCCATCCAATTCACCCGGTTAGTTTTCGCACCACCGATGTTCACGCCTCCGCACTCACCGTCGCGTGCCGCCAGGGCCATCTCGGGGCTCTCGGGTCGTCCTCTCACGGCCACGAAGGAACCCAAAGGAGACGATCATGGGTAAGCTGGACGGTAAGGTCGCGGTCATCACGGGCGGGTCGAGCGGCATGGCGCTGGCGAGTGCCAAGCGGTTTGTCGACGAAGGCGCCTATGTCTTCATCACCGGTCGGCGGCAAGAGGCGCTTGACGAGGCCGTCAAGCAGATCGGCCGTAACGTCACCGCCGTTCAAGGCGACATGGCCAATCTCGACGACCTCGATCGGTTGTTCGACACGGTGAAGCAGGAGAAGGGCAGGATCGACGTCCTCTACGCCAGCGCCGGCATCGGCGAGGCGGCGCCGCTGGGCGAGATCACGCAAGAGCTCTTCGACAAGACCTTTGGCCTCAACGCGCGCGGCACGCTGTTCACGGTGCAGAAGGCGCTGCCGCTGTTCAACGACGGCGGGTCGATCTTCATGACTGGCTCGGTGGCCTCACTGAAGGGCTTTCCCGGCTACAGCGTCTACGCGGCGAGCAAGGCGACGCTGCACGCCTTCGCGCGAGGATGGCTCAACGAGCTGAAGGGCAGAAACATCCGGGTGAACGTGCTGCACCCGGGACCGATCGCCACCCCGATGCAGGACGAGGTTCTGACCGAGGAGGCGAAGAAGATGTTCGAGTCCCTGATCCCGCGAGGGACGATGGGCCTTCCCGAGGAGATAGCGGGAGCCGCGCTGTTTCTGGCGTCCAACGACTCCAGCTTCGTCAACGGCATGGAGCTGTCCGTCGACGGCGGCTTCTCGGCCATCTGAGGCGCTGCCCGAAAATCCCCGCCCGACAGAGACCAGATGGCTGCGCCGTTGATGGCCGGGCCATCCCTCCCTCCTATATCGGAGACCATCATGAGCTACGCGATCATCGGCTTCGGCAAGATCGGCCAGGCCCTGGCCCACGCCTTCGCCCGCAGGAACTTCGAGGTGGCCGTCGCCAGCCGCCGCCCGCCCGAGGCCCTAGCTCTGCAGGCCCGGGCGATCGGCCCCAAGGTCGTCGCCAAGTCCCGGCAAGAGGCCCTCAAGGCCGATACGATCTTCCTGGCGATCAGGTCCGACTCGCATCCGGACCTCGCCAAGGCTTTGCCAAGCTGGGAACACAAGACCCTCGTCGATGCGACCAACTCCCAGGCTCCGCTGGAGGACATGGACGGCCTGCTGTCTTCCGCCTTCGTGGCGAAGCTCTATGCCGGCGCCAAGGTCGTCAAGGGGTTCAACCACCTGGGCGCAGCGGCTCTTGCAATGGACCCGGTCGTGGCGGGCGGCCATCGGGTCGTGTTCCTGTCGAGCGACGACGAGGACGCGGCCGCATCCGTGGCAGCCCTGGCCAGGCAGCTCGGCTTCGCCCCCGTCAATCTGGGGCGGTTCGACGAGGGCGGCGCGCTGGTTCACGCCAGCGGCTCCGTCTGGGGCGCGCTGATCTTCCAGAACATGTTCAAGAAGGAGCAGTAGAGGATTGGCTGGCAGTTCGTGCGAGGGGTGTATCCTCCGCCCCTTCCCTTGATCATGTGGCTGGAACGCGCCCAACCTAACCTTCCGCGCTGAGTTCAGGCAGGCAACCTGAAGATGGCCCCTGTGAACGTTGGCAATAAGCTCGCCCTCCCCCTGCAGGGGCTGGTGTCGGCGTTGCCGACCGGCTTGCCAGCTGGCAAACATTCCCAAGGGTGGAAGCGGGCCAGAAGCGCCGGATTCTGGTCGGACCAGATGCGCCAAATGCCGACATTGCGCAGTCGCTTGGGAGCACACATTCTCGCGGCCCTTAGGGACCGCGTTTGCCACGTCCTCGATCACTGCGGCCAGTGCACAAATAACGTCTTTCCTCAGGCCCGGATCAGATTCCGCCGCCGCTGTGCCTTCCTGCTTCTTTGTAACGGGTGAGCTTCATCGGTATCGAGGCACTTTGGGGCAATCTATTTTCTGTTAGCGAAAGAAAATGGGTCTCATCTGCAGACCGAGTCCGTCAGTGGCCGAGGAAGAACCGGATCATTTCCCGCGAGGCGTCGGGCCCCTTCGCGTCTACGAAGCTTCCGGTCCGGTCTCCACCCGACCAGGCGTGCCCGGCACCCTCCACCACCCAATACTCCGCGGTGGCCGATCCGGTCTCGGGCCCGACCACCCTGCGGACGACCTCTCTGCCGTTGACGACGGTGCCGGTGATCAACTCGGGCGAACGACCGGATTGTACTCCTGCCTTTTGGAACAGCGCCTCACCATTTGAGGGGTGAACAGTGGCATCCGCCGTGCCGTGGAAGATGATCTGCCTGATGGCGCCAGCTTTCGCTCGAGGTGCTGTCTTCGCGTTGCCCTTCATCGCGGCAAACGCCGACATGACGTCGTTGGCGGCGCCGTGTGGCAAGCCGGAATGGATGCCGGCGGCCGAGAAGACGTCGGGATAAGTGGAGGACAGCACATCCGCCATGGCGCCGCCCGCAGACAGGCCTGCAACAAAGACTCGTTCCCGATCGAGGCCGAATTCCGCGCTCAAGTCCTGCGCCAGCCCGGCCAGAACGGCGGGCTCACCGGCCCCGCGCCGCTGATGACGAACGTCGAACCAGTTCCAGCAACCCTGGGAATTGGCCGAACGCAGTTGATGAGGGTAAGCGACGACGATGCCGAATTCTTCGGCTAGCGCATTCATCCGAGTGCCCCGCGCAAAATCATCGGGGTCCTGGGTGCAGCCATGCAGCATCACGAGCAGAGCGAGTTTCCGCTCGGCATGACCCTCTGGCACGTAGAGCTTGTAATTCAGGGAGCCGGCTCCGTTGCGGTAGCTGCGCGTGCGAAAGCGACCGTCATCGTCTCCGGCCTCGGCCGGGTGACGGCGCGTGCCGGTCCGTTCGGCGAATTGGGTCCGTACGGCCCCGAGGGATTTGAGGGTCTCTCCCAGGCCCCACGTTCCATGAGCCTTGAAACCGGCCGATTCCGCTTGTCCCTCTTTGCGGCGTGTCCATGTCTGGGGCGGAGTTCCGGTTAGCGCGCGCTGGATGGTGGCGGTCGCGCCGACGAGATCGGCCGTCTTGAGACGTGACATGGCTTCGCCGAGGGCGGAGCGGATGCGCGTGTTCATGGGGTGTCCTTTTTCAGCTCAGTCGGTCGGCCAGAGCCGCCTTGATTTCGGGAGCGGCATGCAGCGCGCCTAGCACGGTGAGAGAGGCGATCGTCTCCCGGGCAAGCTCAGGGGAGACATCCGCCTCAATGACGGCCAGACCCAGGACGCGAATCTCCAGTCGTTCGCCGGCGGCCTTGACCGCCTCAAGATCGCGCCGGGTGAATGTCCTCAGGCCGAGTTCGAGAGACAGCCGCGTCGTGGCCTGCGCCGCGACATCGGCATGGCTAGAAAGCTGGTTTCGGATCGCCGTGCGAATGAAGTCGGACCGATTCGAGTAGAAGCCGTCCCTGACCAGCAGGTCGATGCGGCCGAGATCGACGAAGCCGAGATTGAGAGTCAGTTTCTCGCTATCGGGGGTTTTCATCAGGCATCCATATACCATCCACATGGATGGTATATGGATGCTTGGCGCCGAAGCGCAAGACCGCTGGCGCAGCTCAGGATGCGGAGACCAGCGAGCCCCCACATTATGCTGACTGCCAGACCGCCGGTGTGTGCGGATGCACATCATGGCATCACGCCTTCAACAAGGACCCGTCGACGGCGAGATGACTGGACCAGTTGTCGCGATGGCCGGCGAGCGACCTCAAGGCGGCTTCGAACATGACGACAAATTATCCCGAGCGCAAAAATGACCCCGATGGCAAATGCCGTCGGGGTCTGATGCAGCGGCGTGATCAGGCGGCCTTGGCGACAGCCGCCGAGTTCGCAGGCGCGCCGAGCTGGGTCAGGGTCTTGTCCGTCTTGGTTTCCTCGGCGAGGACGTCGCAGGTCTTGCCTCGCGGTGCCTTGCCGATGATCTCGAAGACCTGGCCGAGACGCGCGACATGTCCGTCGGTTTTGTCGCGATGGGTCTCGAAGGCCTTCTTCAGCTCGGGCGCCTTGGCGACCTTGGCCATCTTGGGCAGCGCCTTAAGAATCTGCTTCTCGGCGTAATAGACGTCCTTGAGCATGTGGAGGAACATCTCATCCAGCGGCTTCGGGGTCGTGGCCATGGGTGGTCCCCGGATTGTTCGGGCTCCCGCAGGTCACGCATGCCAGCCCGCTCGATGGCAGAAATATGGACGAAGACGGCCTGGCTGCCGTCATCCGGCTGGATGAAACCGAAGCAGCCCTTGGTGGAATTGAACCATTAACGTTGCCGTTGTCCTGAAAACCCTCTTTGTGACGAACTCTGTCGCTCGCCGACAGGATGTCGAGCGAGTTCAGAACGATCTCGAAGAGGGGTCATCATCGATGCCGAGCCGAAGCGCGAGAAAAACAAAAAAAGCCATCCAGGCAATCTCGATATAGCGATATCCATCTGCTAAATTTTTGGGACACAAATAAAAATACCATAGTTGTGGGTTCTTCAAAATCGGAATTCTTGTTTTCCGCACGAATTCGGCACGGTATTACAATATTCTTTTATCAGATATATTTTCAAGATCGTACGGTTTGCGCGAAATCGACGTCGATGAGGCGAACAGACTGAATAAATCCCCACAGATGGGCAAGGCATGGTAGGATACATCTCAGCTCCAGAAGCTGCGTGCATCAAGGAGTCATCATGCCCCATCGATATGTGATCGGCGACGAAGTTTCCCTCGCCTTCGGCTTTTTCGACCGAGACGCTGCCGGCACCTACGACGTCACCAGGCTCCTCCCGACTTCGCTGAACGGCGAGCCACAATATCGGATCAAGGGCAAAGACGATCGTGAGCGAGTGATCGGAGAGGGGCAGATCATGGGCAATGGGCACCTCAGAAATGCCAAGCCGCGGAGCAGCCATAATCCCATTACGGCGATGTTCGACCGCCTGGACCGCGCGAAGTAGCGTCTTGCCGAGCAGCGAAATCGTATGCCGCTGGCAGCTAATTCGCGCGCAGGAGAACGGAACATCATGAGCGAACGACGCGAACTCTACCGCGGTCCAAATGGCGAAAGCTGGTATCTGGGGAGAGAACCGGCCACCGGAAATGCCTTCGTTATACACCAGCCAAACGGGCCTTCGGGAGGTCAACTCAGTCATATCGCGCTAGGAGCGTTTCTCGAAGAAGGAACCAAGGAGCGGCCAGAGCAACGCGCGTTGCTGCGCCTAATTGCGACATTGGTAGACGTCCCTCCATTCGGAACGCGCGGTGTGCCGCCGGAGAATGACTGACGCCTTCGAGGCTCCGCGACGAGCGAGCCACCCAAGGGACGGCTGGCAACTTATGTCAGCTTCCCCGAATTCAACGAACAGCAAGGTCAGATGAAAAAGCACAACGAGCAGGCTGTGTGGGCGATCCGCGGGTGGGACTGGAATCGTACGTCAGAAAGCGTCGTGTTGAACAGAGGCCAACAAACGAGGGGGAGGCCCTACCTCCGGAGGTCGCATCCATAGATCCGCGTGTAAGTGATCGAGCGCCTCGCTTAGACGTCGTGGGCGCGTCGGTGAGGCGCGCCCGCGACATAAAATGTCTGGAAGAGCTGTCAGCATGCGCTCTATAGGTTTGACATGTTTCGCTTCCTGCACAGCGCCGATCTGCACTTGGGCAAGCCGTTCGGCTCCATGCCAGAGGAGTTGAGAGGCCGGTTGCGTGACGCAAGGCATACGGTCCTTGATCGCCTCGCGGCCAAGGCCCGATCAGGCGGTGCCGAGACCGTATTGCTGGCCGGGGACACATTCCACACGGAAACCCCCAGTCCTGCGATTCTTCGCCAAGCGCTCGCGGCCATGGCCGGCCACCGTGATCTGCGTTGGTTTATTCTCCCAGGTAACCATGACTCCTTGGCAGCCGATGAGCTCTGGTCTTCGGCGAGTGCGGGACTTCCGGCCAATGTCCATCTCGCGCTTGCCCCCACCCCAACGGCGCTCGCCGACGATGTAGTCCTGTTGTCGGCCCCCTGCACAACACGACGCCCCGGCCGCGATCTGACGGAATGGATGAGCTCGGCCGCGACAACAGATGGCACCATCCGCATCGGGCTGGCACATGGTGCGGTTCAAAGCTTTTCCGAAGAGGAAGCTGCGACCGACATCATTGCGCCTGATCGAGCCGCCCGCGCACGTCTGGACTATCTCGCGCTAGGCGATTGGCACGGCCAACTGAGCGTTGGAACGCGAACCTGGTACTCTGGCACGCCCGAACCCGACCGATTCAAACACGATGAACCTGGGCGAGCACTGCTCGTGGCGGTGGCAGCACATGGTGCAGAACCAGCGATCGAAGCCGTACAAACGTCGCTGTTTGATTGGCGAACGATCCAGCTCGACTGCCTTCCCGGCGAAGCTGGGGCGGGCAATCTGCTCAGCAGATGTCCCGATGGACCAGCACGTCGACAAACCCTGCTGCGCATCCTCGCCGCGGGGCGGGCAGGGCCGCAAGCAAGATTGGAACTCGACGCCGCTGTTGCAGCGATCGCGCCCGAATTTGCTCTCATGCAGTTCGATGCAGAAGCTTTGGTGACCGAATGCGAAGTCGGGGATCTCGATCTCATCGACCGTGTCGGAGCGCTGCGACGAGCAGCCGAGCATCTTCTTTCTGAATGTCATGACGATACTCGGTCAGCGGGGGAGCGGGAAGTCTCCCGACAGGCGCTGACCCGCTTGTTTTCCTATTGCGCGGGTGTGCTGGCATGAAGCTGACGCCGCTGCGCCTGCACAACGTTCGCCGCTTCGGCGGGAGGGGCGTCCGGATTGAAAACATCGGCGAAGGTGTCAACGTTCTCTGCGCCGCAAATGAATATGGGAAATCGACCTGCTTCGATGCGTTGCACGCCCTGTTCTTCCAAGCTCATACTGGAACGCCTAGTGCGGTGCAGGCTCTCCGGCCGTATAGCGGGGGCAGCCCCCTCGTCGAGGCTGACCTTCTGACAGCTGACGGCGCATTCCGGCTGACAAAGCAGTTTTACAGCGGGCGGCGAGCACAAGTCCGCGAACGCGATAGCGGGCGCTTGATCGCGCAAGCGGATGAAGCAGAACGCTTCATGTCGAACTTGGTGCGTGGCGGTACTGGCGGTCCCGCGGGGCTCCTCTGGGTTCGTCAAGGAACGACCGGTATCGAAAAGCGCGCCAAGTCGGATGATGAAACCGAGAGAAGGGCCCGAGAGACGGTCCTGACATCCATTCAAGGCGAAGTTGAAGCTTTGACTGGTGGCCGACGGATGTCGCATGCGCTCGCCGCCTGCGAAGCCGAATTGACACGACTTGTCACGACCACAGGTAAGGCAAAAACAGGCGGTCCCTACGCGGTCGCGTTGGAAGAGCAACAGCGGCTCAGGGAGTTGGAGGCTCGCCTCGGCGGTGAAGTCGTCGAGTTGCGCGCGGCTCTGGACCACCGCCGATCTGTGCGGGGGCGGCTGGCAGAGATCGACACTCCAGAGCAGGAGCGTGATCGTCATGCTGCTCTGGCCGATGGCGAGGCGATTCTAGCGTTGGCCAAAGCCCATCGCTCGGAGCTCGACGCAGCTCGGAGCGGCGAGGCTCTCGCCCGCAACGAACTGGAAGCGGCGCGTTTTGCTCTGTCGACCTTTCAACAGTCTCTGGCGCGCCATAACGAACTCGTCGATTTGCTGATGGCCGCCGAAGCTGATCGGGATGCGCATCGCACGCAACACCACGAAGCGAAGTCGGCGGCTACGCAGGCTTCTGCCAATGTTATTGCCGCCGAGCAGAACGAACGAGAACAGCGGGATTATGTGGCGGCACTCGAAAAGTCCGTTCGCGCCACGTCAGCAGCCAGCCGACTGGCGCTCGTTCGGAAGGCGCGAGACGACGCCGACGCAGCGCGCAAAGATGTCGAAGTCATCCAAGCATCGATCAAGAACCTGACCTTACCGCCCAAAAAGCTCGCGGAACTCGGAGAAATCGAGGAACATCTCGCTGGACAACGGGCAGCCGAGCGAGCCCAGGCACCGCTCCTACGTGTGGAATATTCAACTGGGGTCGATGCGGCAGTCTCGATCGATTCTGCCATATTGCAGCATGGCGAAGAACGACCACTGCTGGGTACCACCCTCATCGACATCGTGAACGTCGGCCGGCTGTCGCTATCGGTGCCTCGATCGGAAAAGACTGAGCGTGACATCGTCGCGCTGAAGGCTCGCCAGAGTGCTTTGCTGGCGGAAATGGGCATCGAGAGCCTGGCCGCAGGTCGACAGAGAGAGGCGCAACTGCGAGACCTAAGCAACCAGTTAGCCCTCGCTCGTCAACGCTTCGACCTCCTCGCGCCAACGGGGTGGGGCGCGCTTGACGAAGAGATTGTCCGGTTAGAAGCCGAAGTCGCGGACTCCAGCCAAGTCACCGGCGACCTCGGCGTGGCACGAGCAGCCGCGCGTGAGGCGGAAGCTCTTATGCGATCGACAAGAGAGGCCGCTACAGCGGCCCGAGCGCGGGCGGAGCTGCTCGCGACGAGCATGGTCGAAGCCGAGCGGCGGGTGGCGGCCCTCGCTTCTTCGCTCGCCGCCATCCGTGAAACTCTGGGTGCGACGGTTGAGTGGTCGGAGCGAGAGGAGGACCTCAAGCGCGCCGAGAAGGAAGCGTCAGCCAAATTCCAGCGGATCGCCGAACATGCTGCTGAAATGGCGGCGCGCAATAGCGACTTGCCCGCGGCCGAGGCCAGATATGCGCGGATGCGTTCATTGGTAGAGGCGGCCAGGAGCGAGATCGTCCGGCTGCGGGAGGAAGCTGCAGGCCTCAACGGCCGTATTCAAACCCGTGCGGAATCCGCCATCGAGGAAGCCTGGCAGGAAGCGCGTGACAAACTCTCAGAGGCGGACCGGAAGGTCGCTGTTCTGAGCCGCGAGGTCGCAATTCTAACTCGTCTGCGAAGCGCTCTAGAAGGCGCCCGCTCGGAGGCGCGGGATCATTATTTTGCTCCCGTACTTCAGGAGCTGCGCCCCTTGCTCGGCCTACTCTTCGACGACGCCGACGTGACGTTCGATGAGGACACGTTGCTGCCGCGAGCAGTCGAACGCAACGGCCTCGAGGAAGAGGTTGGGTTTCTCAGCGGCGGCATGCGTGAGCAGTTGGCTATCCTCACGCGTCTCGCTTTCGCGCGGCTGCTCGCCAAGGACGGACAGATCACACCCGTAATCCTGGACGATGCGCTGGTCTATTCCGATGACGACCGCATCGAAAAGATGTTCGACGCTCTCCATCGGCAGGCTCAAAGCCAACAGATCGTCGTGTTTTCGTGTCGCCAGCGCGCCTTCGCCCGACTGGGCGGGAATGTGTTGCACACGGTTCCCTGGGACCCTGTCGCAGCTTCCTAATCGAGGAGCCACCGGAATATATCCCGGCCTCAGTGCTTCCGGCGCCCGCCGTCTGGCTTGGGTTTGCAGAGCGGCGAACCGTACTGCGGAACTGGTCCGCATACCTGATGGCTACGCAGCTTTCGCAACCCGTTCCACGATGATCTCCTTTTCATGCCCGCGAGCCTGAGCGAGATCGTACACAGCCTGCATCCGCAGCAAGGTATCCGCGCGAACGCCAAAGGCTTTTTCGAAGCGGATTGCCATCTCTGCCGACAATCCGGCTTTACTGTTCAGCAGGTTGCTCATGGCCTGGCGAGTGACCTTGAGCTTCTCGGCCGCGACGGTGACATTCAGCCCATAGGGCTCGACCAGTTCGCTTCTAAGCCACTCTCCAGGGTGAACAGCAAAACTTGCGTGAAGCTTGATCCCCATCAGTGATAATCCTCCAAATCTATGTCCTCGATCGCACCTGCCTGATTGACGCGAAACGTTATCCGCCAGTTCTTCGTAACTGTGAGCGACCAAACGCCAGCTCGGTCGCCGGTCAGCAGATGTGCACCAAAGTTTGGCGGGGTGTACAGTTCTTCGGCAGACTCGATCGCCGCCAGAAACGCCAGCATGTTCCGAAGTCGTCCCACGAGATCGCCAGGCAATCCTTTGGATCTGCCTGTCTCCGCGAACCTCCGGAGTGCCTTATCCTTGATACTCTCGATGTCCACGTGAACACGCTAGCGTCCGGCCTGCATAGTGTCAACCGTCAATTGACACCAGACACCGGCTGCCGCTTATGCGCCCGATATGACGAAGAAGGACGGCCCACTCAGTCATACCATCCTGCGCAAGTCCGTCCCGCGCGCATTGGCGGCAGCGGCAACGCAACACCCCCGGTGGGCGCGGTCCCTATCGTGGTTTTGATGGATTGCGAAAGCTGGTTGATGTGACTTGCAAGGTCTCGTCGTACGATTCCTTAGTTCACAGAGGAATCGACACCATGCGTTTGAAATCGATCATTGATGATGCTTTCGGCGAAGCGCTCGTAGAGACGGCGCGCGGCGTCAGCCTTTACATGCTGGCAAACGAAGTCAGCTCAGATTGTCCCGGCGCGGAAGCTCCTTCTGACTTCGAGAATGGGCTCACGATCGCGCAGGAGTTGGAAGGGCTCAAGAGCGATCTATCGCGTCTAGAGACGGGTTGGAATCCCAGTCGTGACGACCTGACGGATTCGGCCCCGCTTCAGGGCTGGGGTATCTGGGACAGTGGAGAAGTGCTGCMGCGCATCGTCGGCTTTTGCGCAGGCGCCTCGAAAATCGGCTCCTTCTACGAAGAAGGTGAGCAGGTCGTCACACTCCAAATTCTGGCGATTGACCATCGCTTCGCTTGGGTCCGTGATCGTCGGGGCTTCTACCGGCTTGCCGACTGCCAACTACCTCGTCGGGCCATTCTCGGCTCCCAATAGTCGAAACATTTTAATCTAAGCGTGAGGCAAAACATACGAGCAAACGATAGACATCGTGGACCCGCCGGGCAGATTACCGAAAGGTCGGTCGCATTCCCGCGACCCGGGCAGTGTCTTAGATCTGTAGAAGAAGCATGAATCGTGAGACCGTTCATCCGGCTTTGGAAGGCCTGGAAACCAACGCGGACATAATCCAGCGCTCGCGTTGGCAGGCATTTTCAGAGCTGAAATCGTCGAGAGACTTGCGCCCAATTGAGTTCGATAATGTTAATCTGTCAAACGGCCTGCAAAGTTGCCCCCCGATCGGCGTCCAATGTTGGGTCTGACTCAGTTTCGCTGCAGGTTGGGGCTGTTCTGACGCTGGTTTCCAGAAGGAATCAGCATGATGAAGCAGCGATTTCGGCCAGCCAACCTGGTTCCTTCAGGATTGATGGTCGACGAGATCGCGATCGAAGGAGATCGTGTTGTTGTCCGAGCTCGGGCGGCCGTCAGCGCCGGTCCATGTCCTGATTGTGGGGCGATCTCGCAACGGATTCAGAGCCGGTATTTCCGGCGGGCAAAAGACCTGCCGCTCAGCGGCCGACGCGTCGAACTCCAGATCCTCGTCCGGCGCTTCAGGTGCGATGCGGTCCTATGCGGCCGCCAGATCTTCGCGGAGCGCTTTGGTGACAGTGTCCTTGCGCCGCGAGCACGCCGGACCGATCGTCTCGATCATATCGTCCAGCATCTCGGGCTCGCGTTGGGCGGCCGGCCGGGAGCGAGTTTTGCCGCCAGGATGATGCTGCCGGTCAGCAACGATACGCTGCTGCGCGTGGTCCGGCAGCGTGCCCGGGTGCCGAGCGAGCCGTTGCGCGTGATCGGCATCGATGACTTCGCGTGGCGGCGCAATCACCGCTACGGCACCATCGTCTGCGACCTCGAACGCCGCCGGCCGGTCGTCCTACTTCCTGACCGGGAGCCGGCGACATCGGAAGCCTGGCTCCGGCATCAGTCCGCTGTCCACACAGTCGCCCGTGACCGTGGCGGGGGCTACGGAGAGGCGGTGGCGCGAGCACTGCCGCAGGCCGTCCAGGTTGCCGACCGCTGGCACCTGATGGAGAATGCCAGCCGCGCTTTCCTCGACGCCGTGCGCAAGTCGATGCGTCAGATCCGCGGCGCCATCGGCGCCACCGTGATCAATCCCGCTTTGCTGACGGCAGCCGAGAAGCTGCAATATGACGGATATTTGCGGCGCGAGGAGACAAACGCAGCGGTCCTTGCCCTCTGGCAGGAGGGCGTGCCGATCAAACAGATCGTCAGGCGCACGGGCCATCACCGCCAGACCGTCAGGCGGATCGTCCGTGGCGAGCGCAGCGACGTCTTCCGACCTCGCCAGAGTTCTCTGGAAGCGCATCTACCCTGGCTTGATGCCCAATGGGATGCAGGCGACCGCAATGCATCAGCCCTTTGGCGCACAATGCGAAGGAACGGCTTCCGAGGAAGCCTTAGAGTCGTCTCGGAATGGGCAACACGCCGACGGCGCGCGGAAAAAACGGACGCAAGCAGCCTCGCTCGCGTCCCATCGGCCCGGACCATCGCGAGGTTGATGACCACTGGTCGCGACAATCTCTCGAAGGCCGAAACTGTTACGATCGCCGCGATCGAGAACGGCGTCCCGGCCTTGGTCGAGGCTCGCGAGATTGTCGCCGACTTCCATGCCATGATCAGAGCGAGGCGGGCCGAGCCCTTGGCTTCCTGGATCGAGCGCGCTTCCCAAAGCCTGGTCGCCTCATTGGCGAATGGCGTCCGACGAGACGAGGCCGCGGTGCGAGCAGCGATCCTCTCTGCCTGGTCGAACGGTCAAACCGAGGGCCAGATCACCCGGCTCAAGCTCGTCAAACGCCAAATGTACGGCCGCGGCAAGATCGATCTTCTCCAAGCCCGTCTGATCGGCGCGCAATGACCCAAAGCGTCAGCAGAACTGCGTCAGACCCAAACTTGCACGCCGAAACACAGTCTCGGCCGGGAAACGCCTCTCGACGCCTGGAAGCGCCTGGCTCGCGAATGCTCGGTCCGCCCTGCCCCCAGCCCCAGCGAAGCGCGCAATGTCTTCGGCATCCGCACCGCCCGCCGGATCAGCGGACGCGGGGTGCGTTTCCTTGGCCTGCATTACCAGTCCCGGGACGTCCAGGAGCTTCGGCGGACGATCAATCAGCGCGAGGCTCAGATCCGCGTCGACCCGCAGGATCTCGGGGAAATCTCGATCCAGACCAAGGCGGGCTGGGTTTCGGTCAAGTGCGTCGAGGACTTTGCCAAGGGCGTGAGCGCGGACGAATGGATCGCGGCCAACACCCGGCTGCGCCAGCGCTTCGCCGCGCAGGCGGCCATCGCCCGTCCCGCGCTCATCGAGGCGATCGTGGCGATCCGCGAAATCGCTCGCAACGCGCACCGGTCTGCGAAGCTGAAGCCGACCGTCATCACGGAAAGCGATTTCAAGACGGCCGAACAGAACCTGCTCCGCACTTTCCGGATCCGGGAAGAGGCCGCGCCCCCCGCAACCGATGACGACGTGCTCGGCGTCGCCGGTGATGGCGATTTCACCGATTCCGCCCTCGGCCATGACGACCCCGGCGAGAGCGACGAGCAGGACGATGACTTCGCCGACGACGGCGACATGGATTTGGAGGACTGACCATGACGGATTCCTTTGAGGACATCGACGACGATTTTCCCGACGACGACATCGCGCTCTCCCAGCACTCCGCTGCCGAGCAGCGCGCACGCCGCCTCGCCGCACTCGAGCGGCTGCATCGCGGCTATCTGCGGTCGGCGCGCGACACCGCCCTGGAGGCCGAGTTCGAGCGCCTGATCGACACGTCGTCGCTCATGCTCAACGGTCGCCGCGCCGAAGGGCGCGCGCTCGTCCTTGTCGGCGAAAGCGGCGCGGGGAAAAGCCAAGCCCTCCGCAGGATCATCGAAGGTCGACGTGAGCTGCTGCCGGAGAACCTGCCTATCGGCAGGTCGATGCCGATCGTGTCGATCACCGCGCCCTCCCCCTGTACTCTGAAGCAGCTCGGCGTCGAGCTGCTGCGGGTGCTCGGCTATCCGATCGAGCGGGACGTCCGCGAAAACGTCGCGTGGAACAGGGTTCGCGAGCAGCTTCGCCTTCGCAAGGTCCGGATCGTGCACATCGATGAAGCGCAGCATGCCGTGCACCTCATGAATGAACCCGATATTCAGAAGCTGAGCGACACGTTCAAGAACGTCATGCAACAACCGGATTGGCCGGTCTGCCTGGTTCTGTCCGGCCTCCCTTCTCTCGTTCAATTCGCCCACCGCGACGTCCAGCTCGGAAGGCGCTGCCGCTTCTACAGCTTCGATGCCGTGACCTTCCCCCGGGGCGTCAAGCGCCTGCGCTACATCGTCGACAAGATCGCGACGAACGGCGCTTGCCTTCCGACGGAAGGGCTGGACAGCGACGAGTTCCTCGCTCGCCTCTGCCGGGCGGCAGAGGGACAGTTTGGTCGCATCGTGCAGATCTGCCGCTCGGCCGCGGAAGAGGCCATCGTTTCTCAGTCGCGCAGCCTCAGCTCGGAGCACTTTGCGCTCGCGATCCGCGCGGCAACCGGCTGCGCCGACGACGCCAACATTTTCTTGGTCCGTGACTGGGAATTCGTGCCGACGGGGATCGCCGTGCCCGCCCCGGCCGACTCCACCGCAGACGTTCCCGACCAGTCTGAAACCCGCAAAAGGAGGGCGAAATGAACATGCACCATCAACTCGCGATGAATCTCCCTCTCGGCCAGGCTGAGACGCCAACCAGCTTTGCGTCGCGCCTTGCGGCTCTCCATGGCTGCCCGTCGCTCCGTGACTTCTGCCACGACATGAACTTCGATGTGTACGATCTCGCACATGGCAAGCCGGAAGGGCTGAGCCGCCTCGAGCGATTGGGCGACCTGCCGGAGGGGGCCCTCTCTCCCTACGCCCTGGTTCGCACCAGGGATGATTTCTTCCTGAACGGTCAGACGCTGCGCAAGGCGAGCTTGCGGCGCGAGCGGATTCACGTATGCCCCGCCTGCCTTCAGGAGGATGCCGCGCAGCATGGTGGGCCGCCGGCCTTGCGGATGTTCGCCCGGGCCGCTTGGTCACTCGCGTCGGTTCGGTCCTGCTCGAGGCATGGGATTGCCCTCGTCTGCCTTGAGGGGACCCGCGCCGGAGTTCGCGCTTACGACTTCGCCCGCGCGATCGTTGAAACCGCTCCGGATCTTGATCAATTGGTTGAAACCGCACCGGCTCTGCCGGAGACCCCTCTGGAGCGCTATCTGCTGGAGCGGCTCTGGGCGAAGGACCGCGAGCCGACAGCGTCAGCGGACGACCTGCCCTGGTACGCGGCGGCGCGCATCAGCGAGATGCTCGGAGCCGTAGCCCTGTTCGGTCCTCGCTTTCGCGCAGAAGCGATGTCGGCCAGCGAATGGTCGAAGGCCGGCGGTGCGGGCTATGAGATCTTGATCGGCGGAGCCGCGACGTTCGTCGATCTGATCGATGACCTGCGGAGGGCGTCAACGGCTCATGACTGGGGCCTGCGGGCCACATATGGCCGCTTCTACGAGTGGCTCGCTCACGAGGACGACGATCCGGTCTACGATCGCTTTCGGACGATCTTTCGAGAACGCTGCATCGAGACGATGCCGCTGGGGCCCGGCGATGTCATCTTCGGCGAACCCGTCGCCGTTCGGCGGATCCACTCGATCCGGTCTGCCTGGCGTGAAACCGGATGTCATCCGAAGCGCCTCCGTAAGCTCCTTTGGAAGCTGGGCGTGATCAACGATGACGATCTGGCTCTGACGGACGACCGCATCGTTTTTCCTGCCGAGCTCGCGGCCGACTGGCTGGGCGAAGCGGCGAGTTCAATGTCACTCAAGGCGGCCGGTGAATACCTGAACGCACCCCGGGTACAGATCCGCATGCTCTTCGAGCAGGGCTTCATCGAGCCGTTCGTGGAGGGCGGGAACGAGACGGTCCACACTCACGCGTTTTCCCGTGCCGAACTCGACACCTTCCTCTCCCGCTTGCTGGATGGCGCGGAACCCGTCGCAGTGCTCTCGTCCGACCAAGCGAACCTTCCCGATGCCGGACGGCACGCTTGCTGCTCAGCGGCCGAGATCGTGAAGCTGATCTTGGACGGCAGGTTGCGATGGGTGGGCAAGCTGGAAGGCGAGACCGGCTATCTCTCGGCCATCGTCAACGTCGACGAGGTCAGGAGCTGCGTCCGCCTCGATGACCATGGTGGCATTTCCCTCAGGCAGGTCGAGAAGCGTCTCCTGACGGGGACGAACGCGGTGAAGGCCCTCCTCCGTGATGGCCACCTGCCCGCCCGGGAAGCAATCAACCCGACGAACCGATGCCCGCAGACGATCGTTATGCCCGGCGACCTTGCTGATTTTCAGTCGACCTTCGTCAGCCTGAGCCAGCTTGCGAAAGACCGCGGAGTGGCGTCGCGCGGGCTGATGCGGATTCTGCGCGAAGCCGGTGTCGGGTTCGCCTTCGATCCCGATATCCTCGAGGGG
The DNA here is from genome assembly GCF_056395485.1 of Allobosea sp. 10L417. NCBI lineage: Bacteria > Pseudomonadati > Pseudomonadota > Alphaproteobacteria > Hyphomicrobiales > Alloboseaceae > Allobosea > Allobosea sp. 10L417. The sequence continues at coordinate 54,784 of NZ_JBFTJP010000012.1, read as the reverse complement.
CACTTCTACCGTCGCGCCGATTTGCCGACCTAGCCGTTCGCACTCTGCTCAAGAAGCCAATGCCCCGAGGGACCTCCCTCGGGGCATTTTTCGTTTCGGCGTCGCGCCAGGCTCCCGAGTGTCCCTGAAACTGCGGCAGGCTGTTGCGTCAATCGCGGTATCGCCGTTGTCATGGTCTAGAAATTCATCAATGATTTCAAAGTCGATTTTCCATTTTGCGGCAAACTATGGGTGCAGGCACACTCCCCGCTGACGAACGGGCGAGCGGCGCTCTAAGCTCTTTCCTATTGTTCAGGACGAGACCGGGCGGATCAAACCCGGCTAGAGCCCGGAGATTCCGCACCTGGCGCGAAACCGAATGGAGACAAAGCCGATCGATGGCGTCAGGCTCGGTTGAAACATCCTCACATTCCGCAGGAAGTCCTGACTAGGAGTGTGAATGGATCGATCTGGAATGCCTCTTCAAGAGATTCCCCGAATAATCTCAGCCACTTTTCCTGCAGTTCGAAGGCCTTCGCCTCCCGCGCAGCATCACACTCAAATTTGGTCTGTTGTGCCTCTTGAAAGTGATGAACCAACTCGTGAACAAGAACGGACAAATCCGCTGCCGTTGCGCCGCTCCACGCCTCTTCGAGGTAGATGATTTTCTCGCGAGCGTCGTAGATTGAGATGATGCTCGGCCGCCCCCGCTGCTGCACGAGCTCGGACGCATATTGCTTGAGACGCAATGCTGCGACCTGGCTATTCGGTTTGAATACGAGCCTAGGCAAGGCGGCGGGCACCGGTTGCCTCAGCTTCGCACCGACCCAGATTGCAAGAGCCTCCAGCAGCGGTCCTTCCGGATCGGGTTGCCTCTCACCGATGACGATCTCGAAGCCTGAGCCTAGGCGCAGGCGTTCGATCGTCTCGTCGCGTGCCTGCGCTTCAAAGATCACGGCAACCATGAGCAACGCGGCAACCGCGACCGAACGCTGACTGATGAACTTCATGGCATTCGTCCGCAGCAAATGCCGTCAATTGCGAACTGCCCGTCGACACCGCCACATGCTCGGCTTGGGCAAAGCCGGCGGTTTCGTAAGGTAACATGGCTCGCTGGGGAACCCTATTGACTTGTGCCCCTGGTTCGTCATCCAAGCAAACGCCCTCGGCTCCTCTGTGCCAGGCGACTGGTCGGCTGGTCGGCGTTCGGCGGCGGAAGCCTTGCTCACGGAATGTCCGCTCTCCGGCAGAGAGCCAACGTCCGCCCTCGTGAAGGGTCTCAGATGCGGGCCCTTGCGCAGCGTTGATGGCGAGCCTCGTGGGCCCGCGTCTGAGAGCCTCCTGGGGGGGAACCCGCGGTCCGGGGCCGTGCTATGGGTATTTCGGGGCGCGGCGTGGTCTGCGGGATCGTGCGAGGCGCGGGACGGCGGCGCGATGCTCCGATCGAGATGCCCGGGGCCGGGCTGCTGGCTGGGCATGAATGGATCCGGGACCGCCGCAATCTCCCTTTCCGCCATCGGGCCGAACAGGATCGCCCGCTCTCTGGCAGAGACCGGCATTGCTTCCTCAGGTTGCCGCCGCGGCGCCATCGCCATGAGGTGTCGATCCTGACGGCGACGATGCTTCGCGGGGCCGCGCCCGGCGCGAAGCGCTCGACGAGGCTCATGCGGCCACCACACCATGGGCATGCGATCCGGTGTTGACGTAGGATGCCAGACCGAACGGAAGGCCGTTCGCACGCGAGATAACGTCCTCAAAATCCTCGAACGGCAACACCACCGCTATCGGCCCGAAGGGCTCCTCCTTCATCAGGCGGATGTCTTCCGTTTCTCCAGCCACGATTGTGGGCGCGAAGAAGAAGCCGCGATTGCTCGTCCGCTCGCCGCCGAGCGCGATGGTGGCGCCTTTCTGGCGCGCGTCCTCGACCAGCGTCTCCATCTCGTTCAGCCTGCGCTCATGGCAAAGCGGACCCATCTGGGTTCCGTCCTCGAAGCCGGCTCCGACACGTGTCTTCGCCATCGCCATGCCGTCGACAAGCTGCGACAGAAAGCGGTCATGCACCTTGCGTTGCACATAAAACCGTGTCGGCGAGATGCAGACCTGCCCGGCATTCCGAACTTTCTGCGCAGCCAAAACGGCCGCGGCCGCGGCCACCCAACTCCATCGTCGTGCGTTTCATGTACTGGCCGGCCCGCGCAGCCAGTTGCTTGCCCACCGCGACCGAGCCGGTGAAGGAGATCTTCTTGACCAGCGGATGCCGGATCAGCACGTCCGAGATGGCCGCCGGCTCGCCCCAGACGATGTTCAGTACCTGCCTCACGCGAAGTGGCCCCTGGCCAGGCGATGCAGCACCACTCATTGCGAAATGTCGCTCACGGACCGACTTACGACATAGGCGCAGCCAAGCGATTAAGGATCGCCGTTGCGGCGCGAAGGACGTCGCGCTCTTCGGCAGAGAGACGACGTTGTATCAAACCAGCGATATGCGATGTGCGCGATCGCCTCTCCTCCACGAGTGCGTCACGGCCAACGGAGGACACTGACACCAATCGGCTGCGGCGATCGGATGGATCGAATTCTAGGGTCACCAGCCCGGCCTCTTGCAACTGCGCAACGACGATCCGCATCGTTTGGTGGGTGACACCGCGCGTCTCCGCTAGTTTCGCGACGTTCATCGGTCCGAGCCGGCCGAGCATGTCGAGTGTCTCAGACTGCGCCGATTTCCTGGTTCCGGCCCCCTGACGGATTGCGCGAACAAAGCTACCGACGCTTCGCCGCAATTCTTCCGCTAACCGGTGTGCCTCGGTCTCGCTCACCGCATCATTCCCACAGTTTTCAATCCCTCCTCGCCTGCTTCAGACTGGAGAGCACTGCTGGAAGGTTATTGATGCCCCAGTGCTCGGCATAGCGGCCGTCTTCGACACGCACGATGTCAATAACCTCGATGCTGACCTCTTTGCCTGTCGCCAAGACGCCCAGCAGCGGACCGACATGCGTGCCTGAGATGGTCTTGCGCGTGGTCACCTTGTCGCCCTCAGCAACCTGATCGTGGATCGTGACGGAAAGTCCCGCCAATGCCGGGCGCAGTATGTTCTGGAAGGTGTTCCACATGCTCTCTGGCCCGTTCGGAGAGCCCGGAGGCGCGGAGCGGTTTATGAAGGCAGGCGCGATCAGTGCTTCAAAAACCTGACGATCCCCACCCATTATCACCTGCTCGTTGAAGCGCCGCACCACAGTCTTTGCATAATCCAGCAACATGCGATCCTCCTGCATGTCATAATTATACAGATATACTGTATAATCGCAATAGGCTGGGGACGCCGGTTTGCCCGGCCAACGACAAAGGTCATTTTTCGCGACAGTGATCCCGCCATACGCGACATCGGCAATGGATTTGCAGCTATTTCAGCGCCTCCCATGTGAAGGCCGCGTATGAGGAAGCGTGAACGGTGCGGACCGCATCGCCCTGATGACGAGACCGGTCTGGACTGGACTACCTGATCGAGTGGAAGATTCCTCACCAGGTGCGCATTACCATGGACCCGCACTCGCGCCGCGTGCGCACTAGCTTTCGCAACGAGGCTCATGCTTGGGCCTTTCAAGCCCAGTTCGGCGGCGAGCGGCACGATTGGTAGGAGTACTGCCCGCCGCGTACAACGGAGAGGACGCGGCGGGCGGCACTGAGTCGCGCTTTTCGTCCAGGAAACGCCATGACGTTACGTCATTTTCGTGAACGAACGCCGAACCCCGCTGCGGCGCGGTCAAAGGGTGTCGCTTCGGCCTGGTCCTGACATACGCGCCTTCCGGCAACGTCCATTCCGGCTCGGGCGACTTCTCATCGCCAACCCGAAGCGCCATCGAGGTGTGGATTCACCGCCCGACGCTGGGGGATCCCATCAGCTTCGGGCTGAGCGGCGCATGATCCATACCTACGATCCGCCAATCAACAGGCAGAAGCCTGTCCCCGCTTGGAGCGCTCGCACTGCTTGGCTCGATCGCGGGTCAATTCGCGCGCTGACGCTCGCATACCCCCCGGCCCGGCTGCGGTGCGGGCCGGTTATTTGAACTTGCTGCTGGGGCGCTTCTCTATGTCCTTGACGGTCTTCGCGAGCGCATCCTTCGTCAGCTGCCGCATCTTCGCGTTTTGCTCGTCGACGACCTTTTGCATCGCTGGCGTAAGCGGCCCAGCTATTATTCTGGCTAGCTGATGTTCGGGGGTCTCGTCTGCCATCGATTCCTCCCAGATGCCCTAGCGGAGCGCACGCTGGACGCGTGGTCAAGGGGCGAAGCGGAAGGGGGGCGCGCCCTCATCGCCGCTGACCTGATGACGGGCTCTCTTACAATGACGGAAAAAGGCCTCTTCCTGACTGAAATGTACATTTCACGAGCACGCGCGCTCGCCATGTCGCCGGACTATATGCCGCTCGACGAAGTGACGTCCGCTCTCGACCCTCAGCTCGTGGGCGAAGTGCTGGACACCATGCGGCTGCTTTGCTCCGAAGGGACGACGATTGAGCACGATGTCGAAGACATAGCCCAGTGTGCCGATGTCGAAGCGCGAGATTGCCGAGCGAATACCGCCGTTCGATAAGCGAGGCTCGCCGAGCGAAGTCGACCGAACTCAAGTGAAGCGCGGCCGCCATGATAGGCAGGCGTTTTGCGCGGGGCCAACCTCGATGTCCGGAGATATACGCGCGCGGTCCCGAATGGATCGCGACAACCGCGTCGGATCGAGTTCCAGACGAAGGTCAACACAGCAATACGGACGGGCACCTGTAGCGAGCTTCATTTGCAAATCAGGTCGCTATCCCGGTTGGGCGCAAACGGAGATCGGCCTCATCTGGAGGTTCGTGCCTATAGGAGGCCGGTGGAGGCAGCCAGCAACACCGCTTGCGACAGAGTTCTTGCGCCCAGCCGCTCCATGACATGTGCACGGTGAGTTTCCACTGTCCGGGGGCTAATGCCCAGACGTCGTGCGATTTCCTTGTTCGTCTCGCCAGCTACCAAGCCGAGCATAACCTCTCGCTCGCGATGCGTCATTTGGGCAACGTGCGTCCGAGCAAGCTTTGTTGCGCGACCGGCATCTCGCAGGACCTACATGGCGGATGACGCCTTCCGTATCGGCGAATACATCCAGGCCGGACAACTCAAGGGGACGGTGGAGAGCATCTCACTTCGATCCGTCCGCCTCCGCCACCAGCACGGCCAGGTGCATACGGTTCCGTTCGGCCAGCTCGGCTCCGTGACGAACAGCAGCCGCGACTGGCTGATGGTCAAATTCAATTTGCGCCTGGCACGCGATGTCGATCCCGAGGTGGTGCGCAAGACCGTCAAGAAGATCGGCGAAGAGCTGCTGGCCGATCCGGAGTTCGCGCCCGAATTCCTCGAACCGCTCAAGATGCAGGGTGTCGTCGACATTCAGGAGGCGGCTCTTGTGGTGCGCTTCAAATTCACGGTTCGGCCGGGAAAACCAACCGTGATCCAGCGAGAGGCCTTGAAGAGGATCGTAAAAGTGTTCGGCGAGCGCGGCATCGCCTTTGCGTCGCACTCGGTGGTGGTGCATGGCGCAACGGGTCATGCGGATGCCGCCGCCGGAGCAGTGGCAGCTACGACGCAGGGCTTTGGCACGATGCCGCGATCTGAGTCTGGCTCAACGGTCGTCGATAGAGACTGATCTTGGTGCGGCTGGAGGCGCCCGAGAAGCTCAGTACGTATCCGGCCGCGGCCCGACGCAGGCAGCGCCCCAGCCAGCCGCAAGGCAATTTCGCCCGATCTGCGCACGCCGCCCAATCCGGCGGCTCGGTTGCTTCATGGTGAAAGCGGGCGGTCGTGGGCCATTTCAACGTTCGAGACATATGGTTACGGGCATGTCGGTCGTGACGACACGCACGCCGCCGGCTCACCGCCGCGGATGTAGTGTCTCAACCCATCCCGTATTGCTTCCATCACGGCGCTGATCCGTGGGATTGAGCGAAGGTCCTCGTGCGTGACAATCCAGGTCTCCAGGTCGAAGGTGGCGTCGTCAGGGAATAGGCGAACGAGAGCGCCGTCACGTGCCGCGAGCGGCACCTGGCACAAGCCGTAGCCGACGCCTGCCCGGATCGCTGCGAGATGCGCCAGATGATTGTCACTGCGAAAGACGGTTCTAGCCATCGCGAGCGGCGAGCCGGCAGCACGTAATGCTTTCAAGATGGCATCGTCATGCTCAAGCCCGATCAGGCCGGTCGCGATCACATCGGCGAGGTCGCGTGGCCATCCGGTCCGGTCCAGATAGTCGCGGTGAGCGTGCAAGCCGATCGCGATGGCCCCAATGCGACGGGCGACCAGGCCGTCCTGCGCCGTCGGCGCCATCCGCACGGCGATATCGGCCTCTCGCCGCAGCACGTCCTCGTTGCGGTTACTCGGGCTTAACGCGATGACCAGCTCCGGATAGGCCTCGCGCAACCGGGCGACGATAGGTGGCAGCACCTCAATCGCGATCACCTCACTGGCGGAGACCCGCACCACGCCGGCTATCTCACGGGCTGAGCCGGATGCGGTGCGCAGCAGGGCTTCTGCTGCATGGCTCATCGCCTCGGCATGGCCAAAGAGCGTCAAAGCGGTCTCCGTTGGCGTCAGGCCTGTAGGAGTTCGGGTGAAAAGTGCCGTGCCGACCTGGCGCTCCAACGCCTCGATCCTGTGTCGTACAGTCGGTTGAGCAAGCGCGAGTGCGCGGGCTCCACCCGTCAAACTGCCTTCTCGAAACACGGCGAGAAAGGCTTGCACGTCATCCCAGCTCATCAAACTATGATAGGCTGACCGTCAAAGTTCGGCAATTTCCTTCCGACCTCAGACAGCGCATCTCTCTTCCGGAACTCGAAGGGAGATGACCCATGCGGAAGGCTTTGGTACTCGGCGCAAGCGGCGGGATCGGCGGCGAGACGGCACGGGCCCTGATCGCCCACGGTTGGGAGGTGCGCGGCCTCAGCCGCACGCCCCGTCACGGCGACGGGATCGACTGGCGGGTCGGCGACGCGCTGGATCCGGCCACCGTTCTCGCGGCCGCCGAGGATGTCGAGGCCATCGTGCATGCCGTAAACCCGCCCGGCTATCGTGACTGGGACAAGTTGGTCATGCCGATGCTCGACAACAGCATCGCCGCCGCCCTCGCCAACGGCGCGCGGCTGACCCTGCCGGGCACGATCTACAACTATGATCCGGCCGAAATGCCGGTCGCCTATCCGGATGCGCCGCAGCGGCCCCAGACCCGCAAGGGTGCGATCCGGCGCGAGATGGAGGAACGGATGCGGAGGACGCCGGGGCTGCGAGCGCTCATTCTGCGCGCTGGCGACTTCTTCGGACCTCGACCCGGCAACAGTTGGCTCTCGCAGGGGATGATCCAGCCCGGCAAGCCGGTCAATCGCGTGATGACACCCTCGCGCCGCGGTGCCGGGCACGCCTGGGCCTATCTGCCGGACGTTGCGGAGACCTTCGCGCGGCTTCTCCATCGGCAGGACATGCTGCCGCCCTTCGCGCGTTACCACTTCGCGGGGTACTGGGATGCCGACGGCCGCTCCTTCGCTCGGGCGGTACTTCGCGCAGCAGGGAGGACTTCGGCGCGGATCTGGCCCTTCCCGTGGCCAGTGCTTCCCATCGCGGGCCTGTTCGATGTCACGATGCGCGAACTGTTCGAGATGCGCCCCTTCTGGACACACGGCGTGCGCCTCGACAACCAGAGCCTCATCGAGACGATCGGCCCCGAGCCGCACACGCCACTTGAAGACGCTCTTCGCACAACACTGGTGGCTGTAGGCTGCCTTTCGGAGGCATTGGCTGGTCCGCGCTGACGTCCGGTTTCGGGCAGCATGCCAACGTCTACTCCTGGCGCGCTCCGTCAGGATTTGTCGCCGCGTGGGGAATGAAGGGTGCCCAGAGAGCCGAATGATGTCTTGGCTCGAAAGGAGCCATCGCTCATTGCGCGATGTGTCGAGTCGTCGGGAGATTCCCGACGCAGGTTCGCGGCAAAACCTTCGCCGCCCTCAGGGCGACCGAATAAAAAGCCCTGGCCGATTGGACAGCCCATGCCCTTCAACAGCACTCGCTGAGCTTCCGTCTCTACGCCCTCCGCTACGACGGTGAGTCCAAGGGCGCGCCCCAAGTCAATGATGGCCCGGACGATGACCGTCTTCGAAGGGCTGGCGGTCAGGCCTCCGACAAAGCTCCGGTCGATCTTGATCTCGGTCACAGGAAACGCCTCAAGGGACCGAAGGTTGGAATATCCGGTCCCGAAATCATCGACGGAGAGGCCGACGCCGAGATTCCGCAGCCGGCGGAACGCCTCCAGCACGCCGGGCGTGTCATTGAGAAACATACTTTCGGTGATTTCGAGTGTCAGCAAGTCCGGCCGGACGCCGGACTGTCGTAAAACACGGTCGACAACTTCCGCCATGTCGCGATGCAAAAACTCGGTCGCGGACACATTCACGGAAAAGCGCAGCGGTTTATCCCGGTGTTCGTTGATCCTGCGCGCAAAGGCGGCAACGGCGGCAAGCCCACGTTCGCCGAGGTCGAGCAACACGCCGCTGCGCTCCGCCGCTTCGATGAATCGGCCTGGCGGGACGATACCAAACAGGGGGTGATTCCACCTTATCAAGGCTTCCGCACCTACGTATTGGCCTGTCGCGAGATCGACCTGGGGCTGGAAGTGATGGATGAACTCATCCTTTGCGAGAGAGGCTCTCAACTCGCGGGTCATTCGGACCCGATTGCGCGCCTCCTCTTCATCGGCGTGCTGAAACCGGCGAGGCCCGCTCAGCGGAGCTGCCTTTGCCGCGTGCAGCGCTGCGCCGGCATTCCGGATCAAGGTGATCAAGTTGCCGTCGGGTTGGCCGAGCGCATAGCCGATGGCGAAACGCAGGGAAACATGTGCCCCAGGGATCACAAAATCGGGGGCGAGAGCGGCCCAAACCTCGGCCACGATCGGTGGCCCGCTGGCCTCATCGGTCAGTTCGAAGGCCAGGACGAATTCGTTGGCGCCGATCCGAGCGACCAGAGCAGCCCCGGTCCCGCGCAGCCGGCGGCCGGTTTCCATCAGCAGGGCGTCCCCGACGTCATAGCCGTACCCGGCGTTGATGTCGTGGAAGCCGATGATGTCGCACTTCACGAACAGCACTGGGCCGGCACATGTCGCGAAGTGCCTTTCTACGCTAACGATGAACGACTGACGGTTGAGGCAGCCTGTTGCAACGTCGAGGTTTGCAGCGCGATCGAGGGCGATCTCTGTCTGGCGCGTCGCCGACACGTCGCGAAGAATACCAAGGTAGAGCAGTTCGCCACCGACGGTGAAAGGTCTAAGGCTGAGGTTGTTCCAGAAGACCGACCCGTCTTTACGATGATTGCGAAGCGTGACGTCCACCGGTTCGGTGGCCCTGATGGCCTCTCCGATGCGGGCGACTTCCGGTTGATGGCGTTCATTGCCCTGTAGATACCGGCAATCCTTCCCGAGCACTTCGTGACGCGCATACCCCGTTAGACGTTCGAAGGCCCGGTTGACGTAGAGAAGCGGTCCGTTCCCCCCGGAAACCCGGGCGATCGCCACACCGTCGGAGAATTCCTCGACGAGCGGCGGCAGAATCGAGCGGAGCAGCGCGTCCGAGCCGAGATCCCCATTCCCAGCGCAGGGTCCCGGCGCGAACTTCATGAACTCCAACGGCTTCAGTCCCTTGAACTCCTTCATACCCAAGCAATGGCGCTGTTGCCCGTAGCCGGGCAATCCGCGGGCACGGCGGTTTCGAGACAACCGTCAGCCGATTTCGGACATAGTGGGTCTCGACCCGTCTCCAGATGTCCGGAACCGATCGCGGTAGTCCGAGGGCATCGCTCCGAGATGCGCAAGAAAGGCGCGACGCATCGCCCGCGCCGAGCCGAAACCGCATTTCGCGGCGATAGAATCGATCGATAATCGGCTGCCTTCGAGCAGAAAGCGCGCGACATCGATCCGTGTGAGATCGACATACTCGGCCGGCGAGGTTCCCACTTCCTGGGTGAAGACCCGCGTGAAGTTGCGCGGGCTCATTGCCGCGATCTTCGCCAAGGCGTTGACGGACAGATCAGCAGCCGGGTGGTTCAGGATGTACTGCAGGACCTTGTAGAGGCGACTGCGGTCGACACCTTGCGCCGCCAGATGCATGCTGAATTGAGACTGATCCCCCGGCCTCTTCAGAAACACAACCAGACGGCGGGCGACATAAAGCGCAACGTCCCGGCCAAGATCCTCTTCGACGAGCGAAAGGCCGAGATCGATCGCCGCGCTCGATCCGGCGGACGTGACCATGGGGCCATCCCGGATGAAGACCCGGTCTCCGTCCACCTTCGCTTCTGGGAAGCGTTGGGCGAGGAGAGGCGCATACTGCCAGTGCGTTGCGACGTGGCGTCCGCCGAGAAGTCCTGCGTCACCAAGCAGGAAAGCTCCCGTGCAGACCGAGCCGTAACGTCGCGTCTGCGGGGCTGCGCGTGAGAGCCAGTCGATCATGCCCTTGCCGGGGGCATTGGGTATGCCCACGCTTCCAGCCACAAGAAGGGTGTCGGGATCCTTCGGACACATAAGGTAGTCTGAGTCGGGCAAAACTCTCAGTCCCGACCCGCAGCGGAGCGGGCGGTTTTCTTCCGCAACGATACCGACCTCGTAGAAACCTTCGGCAACACGCGCGTTCGCTTCGGCAAACACGTCCATCAAGCCCGCGAGTTCCAGCGAGTGAACGTCGGAAGGCGCGAAGATGATGACCCGCACGTGGATATTCCTCGAGAAGCGCTGACTGGGATATGGCGATATGCCAGCCCGCAGCAGCCAGTCGGTCTACGTGGTGGCTTCTGACGCATGCTGCGATGGCGCCGGCCAATTCCGGCTAAGCGGGGCTGCTCAAGAAAATCAGAGGCCCCCCCGCGATTGACACTCACGTACGCAGGTGATCATCCTCTTGCCGTCATGCTGTCATCCTCTCAGGAATTGTCGCTTTCGGCAAACTTGGAATGGTGGCTTTGCTGCGGCTGTGAAATCCTGATTCAGTCGTCCTAACGGAGGGCGGCGCGACGAGGGGCGAGCGGCGGGTGGCGCAAGAAGCTCTGTTTTACGCCGCGTGAGCATTGGGTGCGCGCTATCGATCGCTTCGTCGAACTTTCGGAGATTCGCGCGCATCTGCGCCCGTTCTACAGCGAGATGGGCCGGCCTTCGGTCGATCCCGAGCCGATGATCCGGATGCTGCTCATCGGCACTGCTTCGGGATCCGCTCGGAGCGTCGGCTCTGTGACGAGGTCCATCTGAACCTGGCCTATCGCTGGTTTTGGCGACTTGGGCTGGAGGGCGATGTTCCCGACCACTCGAACTTTCTCGAAGAACCGGCATGGCCGCTTTCGTGAGAACGATCTCCTAAACGAGCTGTTCGAGAAGACCGTCCCGCGCTGCATCGCGGAAGGGCTGATCCGAAGTTCCGCGCTCCGATCCGCCGGCGCAATGGACGGTTCGCCTATGCACCAACTATCTGATCGATCTCGACCATGCCGTCATCGTCGATGTCGAGGCTAAGTCGCTACGAGCTCCCAAGGAGCGACGTCCGAGGGAGGGAGCAGATGATGGCGCCGATTCCGTAGCATGCCGCTGCCCAATGTCGGCCGACTGCGCTTTCAACTAGCCAATTTTGCGCCCAGCTGACCCCATCGAGTGCCAAAGAGTACGCAGAGAACGCAGGCACCCAACGGCATCAACCGCTCATGACAAAGCTGCCAGACCTTGACCCGTTAGAGAACGGTATCGGCGCATGGCGTACACAAACCGGCGGGCGCCTGCGGAGACCCAGCTTACGAAGAGCCCGGCCTCGCTAAAGCGAGGTCGGGCCCTTAATCAGGCGTGGCCGCGCGAGCCTTCCCTCCGGCTGCCGGCGAATGCGGCGACGTCGGGCGCGAGAAGCTCGTGCTTTTCCGCCCATGACGCGAACAAGCCGCGCGCCGTATCCGGTTCGATCTCGCCGCGGATCGCCGCCAGGCAAGCCTTCAGCGCAAAGCCGTGGACCGCATCTCGCCTGCTGATCGGCAAGTCGGCCAGGAACATGTAGGCCTCCATCGCAGAGGCGATTGCCGCCGGATACCCGAGCCCGGTCAGGATCACGACCGGCCTCTCGAAGTCGTCTGATGTCATCATGCAGTCCTCCCCGAACGAGGAGCGATTGCCAACGTTGCCATAGCCATATCCTCCTGGAAGCAACATGGATCCGGTTTGGTTGATTGCCGCCCGCATCGAGCCGATTGTCATGATCGGCGGCTCCCTGATTCTGGTGAGGGTTTTGCTCAGATCAAGCCCTTGCAGCGATCGATCGGGACGAAGCGCAACTCGTCGCTACTGGAGCCGGAATTCGCCGCTCACCGCACTGAGGTCGGCCGGGCCGATCAGGTCCTTGTGCGCGACGGTGATGCGGAACAGCTTGCCGTCGAGCTTGGTCTGCCAGAAGGCGAGGAACTTGTTGAGCTCGGGGAAGCGCGGGGCGAGGTCGTAGTCCTGCCAGATGTACTCCTGCAGGATCGAAGGGTGGTCGGGCAAGCGGTATAGGATCCCGGCGGTGGTCAATCCGTAGCCGGCGATCTGGCGGGCGAAGTCTGTCGAAACCATTCCTTTCAGCTCCCAGGTTTCACTGTCCCGATGGCAGCGCGTTTCCAACGCCTTGGCAAGCCAAAAAGTTGCGTTTGCGCTGCCTTTTCAGCCTGTTAGCACTCAATCAAAAAAAGTGCTGCCGGCCTCTTGAAGGCAAAAATCGGGCAACCCAAATCATCGCGCGGGCACGGCGCCTCAGGGGCGCGCGGAACCTCGCCGCGAGACCCGAACAGGGCCGACCCGCTTTGACATGTGACCGACATGGAAACCGGAGGAACTCATGAAGTTTCGGCCACTGCATGACCGCGTCGTCGTGAAGCGCATCGACGCCGAGGAGAAGACCAAGGGCGGGATCATCATCCCCGACACCGCCAAGGAGAAGCCGCAGGAGGGCGAGGTCGTCGCCGTCGGCGCCGGCGCACGCGACGAGACCGGCAAGCTCGTGCCGCCCGACGTCAAGGTCGGCGACCGCGTGCTCTTCGGCAAATGGAGCGGCACCGAGGTCAAGATCGATGGCCAGGACCTTCTGATCATGAAGGAATCCGACATCATGGGCGTCGTCGAGACGACTGCCGCCCTCAAGAAGGCCGCCTGACGGGGCCTCATCCCCATCATCAACCTGAAACCTCAAGTCTGAAGGAGTGAGGAATCATGGCTGCGAAGGACGTGAAGTTTTCGCAGGACGCGCGCGAGCGGATGCTGCGCGGCGTCGACACGCTGGCGAATGCCGTGAAGGTCACGCTGGGTCCCAAGGGCCGCAACGTCGTGATCGAGAAGTCGTTCGGGGCGCCTCGGATCACAAAGGACGGCGTCACCGTCGCCAAGGAGATCGAGCTTTCCGACAAGTTCGAAAACATGGGCGCCCAGATGGTCCGCGAGGTGGCATCGAAGCAGAACGACGCGGCTGGCGACGGCACGACGACGGCGACCGTGCTCGCCCAGGCGATCGTTCGCGAAGGCGCCAAGGCGGTGGCCGCCGGCATCAATCCGATGGACCTGAAGCGCGGCATCGATTTAGCCGTCGAAGCGATTACGAAGTCGCTCGGCGAGCACTCGAAGACCATCACCGGTTCGGAGGAGGTCGCGCAGGTCGGTACCATCTCCGCCAATGGCGACCGGACGATCGGCGAGATGATCGCCGAGGCGATGAAGAAGGTCGGCAGCGAGGGTGTCATCACCGTCGAGGAAGCCAAGACAGCCGAGACCGAGCTCGACGTCGTCGAAGGCATGCAGTTCGATCGCGGCTATCTCTCGCCTTACTTCGTGACCAACACGGAGAAGATGGTCGCGGAACTGGAAGACCCCTTCATCCTGATCCACGAGAAGAAGCTCTCGGGACTCCAGACGATGCTGCCGCTACTGGAAGCGGTGGTGCAGACTGGCAAGCCGCTGCTGATCGTGGCGGAGGATGTCGAGGGCGAGGCCCTGGCCACGCTCGTCGTCAACAAGCTCCGCGGCGGCCTCAAGATCGCTGCCGTCAAGGCTCCGGGTTTCGGCGACCGCCGCAAGGCCATGCTGGAGGACATCGCGATCCTGACCGGCGGCACCGCGATCAGCGAGGATCTCGGCGTCAAGCTGGAGACCGTCACACTCGACATGCTCGGCCGGGCCAAGAAGGTCCGCATCGAGAAGGAGAACACGACCATCGTTGACGGGGCCGGCGCGAAGGTCGAGATCGACGCCCGCGTAGCCCAGATCAAGGCCCAGATCGAGGATACCACCTCGGACTACGACCGCGAAAAGCTGCAGGAGCGTCTGGCCAAGCTCGCCGGCGGCGTCGCGGTGATCCGCGTCGGCGGCGCGACCGAGGTCGAGGTCAAGGAGAAGAAGGATCGCGTCGACGATGCCCTGAACGCGACCCGCGCTGCGGTGGAAGAAGGCATTCTGCCCGGCGGCGGCGTCGCGCTCCTGCGCGCGGTCAAGGCGCTCGAAGGTGTCGTGCCCAGCAATGAAGACCAGAAGACCGGCATCGAGATCGTCCGCAAGGCGATCACTGCCCCGGCCCGCCAGATCGTCGAGAATGCCGGCGGGGATGGCGCGGTCGTGGTCGGCAAGCTGCTGGAGTCTACGGATTACGCCTGGGGCTACGATGCCCAGACCGGCGAATATGGCGATCTGGTCAAAGCCGGCATCATCGACCCGACCAAGGTCGTGCGCACGGCGATCCAGGATGCGGCATCGGTCGCGGGCTTGCTGATCACCACCGAGGCGATGATCGCCGAGGCGCCGAAGAAGGATCCGGCGCCGGCCATGCCCGCCGGTGGCATGGACTATTGAGCATGGAGGGCGCCGCTTCGGCGGCGCCCTCTTCCAGCGCCGCGATCTCCCGGCACGCCGAGGCAAAGCCATGCCCTTTTCAACGTTGACCGATCCCGTCGATCTGGCCCGTGCCGAGGCCGCACTCGAAAAGGCATGGGCCGAACTCAAGCCGTCGCTTCCGGAAGGCTCTCGCGAACACGAGCGAAACAACCTCGCATATATCGTTGCTTCGCTGGTTCCTCTGGCGCTCGACGAGGATGATCTCGCAGAGCGTGCGATCGATCGGTTTCGCGAGAAAGCCTAGTCGAGAGCCCCCCGGGAAAGCCCCTGCATTCGTCTCAATCGCATCTGGCATCCGACATGACCGACGGCCCGCAGCAACCTAAGGACATCGCCCCTTCCGACCACTTCAAGGCTCTCATCACCAACGCCGAAAGCGCGACATATGGATTGAAGGATAACCTCTTGGCCGTCATGACACGGGATGGATCGGCAAGTTGGCAGACCGTCGCCGCCCATGTCGAGGCCCAATTGCCCGGCGCGGGCGAGTTCGCGACCGCGCGGTTGAACGCCATACTTGCTCTGATCAGGACGCTTTCCAACCGACAAGCGTCGGGGAGCCGATGAGTTCCGCTCCCAATCGTCGCCCCGACCGGCTAGCTTGCCGCGTTTCCGCGGGATATCGCTCTCTGCCAGGAACTCCCTGCCGCCCCGTCTCTTCGAGAAACCCCGATGACAACGACCGCCACCACAGCCGAGCATCGCAGCTTCGAAGCCGACGTCTCTCGCCTGCTCCATATGATGGTGCATTCGGTCTATTCCGACCGGGACGTTTTCCTGCGCGAGCTGATCTCGAACGCAGCCGACGCTTGCGAGAAGCTGCGCTACGAAGCGATCGGCAAGCCCGAGCTTCTGGGAGAAGAGCCTAAGCTTGCGATCACCATCTCGGCCGAACCGGAGGCCGGCAAGCTGACCATTGCCGACAACGGCATCGGCATGAGCCATGACGAGATGATCGAGGCCCTCGGCACGATCGCCCGTTCCGGCACGCGTAGCTTCATGGAGCGGGTCGCGACCGCCGATGGCAAGGACGGCGCGCAGCTCATCGGCCAGTTCGGCGTCGGCTTCTATTCCGCCTTCATGGTCGCCGCGAAGGTCGAGGTCGTCAGCCGCCGGGCCGACAGCGCCGAAGCCTGGACTTGGTCCTCGGACGGCAAGGGCGAGTTCACGGTGGCGCCAGCGGCGCTGGACGAGGCTCCGTCTCGCGGGACGCGCGTGACGCTTCACCTGATGGAGGATGCCAAGTCCTATGCCGAGCGCTGGACGCTGGAGCGCATCGTCAAAGAACAGTCCGGCCATGTGCCCATCCCGATTTCACTCATTACGGAGCCGGGAGCAGACGCCGTCGCCCTCTCCGACGGGGCCGCGCTTTGGACCAAGCCCAAGAGCGAGATCACCAAGGACGAATACGCCGATTTCTACCGCAGCGTTGCGGGGCAATATGACGAGCCGGCCGCTACGATCCATTTTCGCGCTGAAGGCCTGCACGAATATACAGCGCTGGCCTTCGTCCCGGGTGCGCGCCCCTTCGACCTCTTCGACGCCGACCGCAAGGGGCGGATCAAGCTCTATGTGAAGCGCGTCTTCATCACGGACGAGGCCGAACTCCTGCCGCGCTACCTGCGCTTCGTACGCGGCATCGTCGACACCGCCGACCTGCCGCTCAACGTCTCCCGCGAGATGATCCAGGACAGCCCGCTGCTCGGCGCGATCAAAAAGGGCGTCACCAACCGTGTCCTCTCCGATCTCGCGAAGCTGGCCGAGCAGGATCCGGACACGTTCCGGCTGATCTGGGAAAATTTCGGCGTCGTCATCAAGGAAGGGCTCTATGAGGATTTCGCTCGCCGGGATCAAATTCTAAGCCTCGCGCGCTTCCGCACGACGGCTTCAGGTGAAAGCTGGCGTAGTCTGAAGGACTATGTCGGTGCGCTGAAAGAGAACCAGACGGCGATCTATTACATCGCCGGCGACAATGCCTCCCGGATCGCCAGCTCCCCGCAGCTCGAAGGCTTCCGGGCGCGCGGTATCGAGGTGCTGCTTCTCTCCGATCCGATCGACAGCTTCTGGGCGTCGGCCGCGCCGGATTTCGAAGGCAAGCCGTTCAAGTCGGTGACGCAAGGTGCCGCCGATCTCGGTCTCATCCCGCTGCTCGACGGCGCGGCGCCTCCTTCCGCAGAAACGAACGAGAAGATCACCTCTCTTCTCACGTCGATGAAGGAGATTCTGGCCGAGGAGGTCGCGGATGTCCGATCCTCAGACCGATTGACCGAGAGCGCGGTCTGCCTTGTTGCGTCGGACAAGGGGCCGGATCGCCAATTCGAACGCCTGCTCAGCGCCGCGGGCCGTGTCGAAAGCGCGGCCAAGCCGATCCTCGAGGTCAACCCGCGCCATGCGATGGTCTCGGCCGTCGCGTCTATCGAAGATGGTGCCCTGCGCGCTGACATCGCTCATCTTCTCCTCGACACCGCCCGCGTGCTCGATGGCGAGCCCCCCGCCGATGCGAGCGGTTTCGCCGAACGGGTTGGCAGAGTGGTCGCGAGAGCCACGGCAAAGGCTGAATGATGCAATTTGAGATGAGCGCGGACAGGTCCTACCTACTTTCTTCGGTCTAGCAGCGCGGCGAGCGGGGGAGCTTTCCGCTGCGCTGCTAGCGCGTGCATAGTCCGCTTCCTGGCGCTGAGTTGAAGTCGGCTCTTGGCGCTGAGTGCTGGCTAGCTCCTAGCGGCATTGGCAGTTGCCAGCGAGGATTGGTGGCAGTTGCTCGCTCGTGGTGTCTTTGCTGCAGCTGCGGCGAATGCTGGCCTGCAGAGGAGACCGAAGCAGTCCGTCTTTCCCTGGAAGGAATGACGGATGATTGTCTCGACGAGGATTCGATCATCGACCCGTACGTCTGAGGCGCTTCGGCGTTGCACCGCGACAGCATCGGAAGAGGGGGCGTGCTTAAGTCATGTCGACGCTGCGCCGCTTCCTGACATTGGGCTGCCGCTGGAAAGCGGACGTTAGCCGCGTCGGCAGGCCGCGCGAGTTCGAACTTAAAGTTTCGGATCCAAAGCGTCCCGTAGTCCGTCGCCAATAAAATTGAACGATGTCACCGCGAGCGTGATTGCGGCACCGGGGATGATCGCGAGCCAAGGGGCGCTGGTCAGATAGCTCTGTGCGCTTTCAAGCATGTTACCCCAACTCGGAGTCGGCGGCTGGATGCCGAAGCCCAGAAACGAGATATAGCTCTCGGCAAGGATCGCGTGTGCGACATTCAGCGTGGCTGCAACGACGATGGGCGCCACGGCATTGGGCAGCAACTCCCGCAGCATGATGCGCCGGCTGCTGGCGCCGAAGGAGACGGCAGCCTGGGCGAACTCGCGGGTCTTGAGGGATCGGATCTGAGCCTCGACGACGCGCGCGACCTCCATCCAGGATGTCATGGCGATCAGGAGGACGATTGACGGCACCGAAGGCGAGACCAGCGCCGAAATCGCCAGCAGCAGGAAGATCGATGGAAAGCACAGCATCGCGTCGACGAAGCGCATGAGGACTGCGCCAACGGCCCCCTCATAGAAGCCGGCGACCATTCCGACGACAATGCCGATGCACATTGCGATGAGCATGGCGGAGAAGCCGACCGCGAGCGAGATGCGGCCTGCCATCAGGAGACGGGCGAGAATGTCGCGACCGAGCGGGTCGGTTCCCAGAATGTGCGGACCTGAGAAAGGCACTGCGAAGCGCGAGCGAATGTCGATGAAGGTGTCCGTATAAGGCAGAAGCATGGGACCGAACACGCAGGCGAGCGTCAGCAAGACGATCGTGACGGTACCGAAGACGGCCAGCTTGTGACGACGGAACCGCCGGAAACCAGGGCTGGTCCAGAAACCCGGGGCCGGGCCGAGCGAAACCTCGCTCACGAATGGCGCGCCGCTCATCACCGGCTCCCGGAAATACGGGGGTCAGCGACCCCGTAAAGCAGATCAGCGATCAATGAACCCAGGAGCACCAGAACCGCTGAGAACATCAGAATGCCCATTACGACGGGGTAGTCGCGATAGCTGATGGAATCGAGGAACAGGCGCCCCATGCCAGGCCAGGCGAAGACGGTCTCCGTCACCAGGGCGCCTGATAGCAACGTTGGAACGTGCAGACCGGTGATGGTGATCATCGGGAGCAACGCGTTCCGGAGTGCGTGCCGCACCAGGATCTGACGCTCGGGAACGCCTTTGGCACGAGCCGTGCGGATGTAGTCCTGGTTGACGACATCCAGCATCGAGGAGCGCATGTATCGGCTCCAGACCGCCGTTGAAACCAGGGCCAGCACGATGCAGGGCCCGATCAGGTGATGCAGCTGGTTGAGCAGAGAGCCGTCGCCGACCGTGTAGCGGTTGCCGGCCGGGAGCCAGCCGAGACCGACAGAAAAGACGTAGATCACGACGAGGCCGAACCAGAAGGTCGGGATCGAGAGGGCGACCATCGCCCCGACGGTCGCCATCGCGTCGAACAACGAATAGCGCTTGATCGCTCCAAGGATGCCGACCCAGGCCCCGATCGCCATCGCGAGCAACGTTGACGTCAGCATCAATTCGAGCGTCGCGCCCAGGTGGGAGGTGATCACATGGAGCACGGATTGCTGATCGCGGTAAGAGCGCCCCCAATCGCCACTCAGCATGCGCCATAGCCATTCCGCATATTGAACCGGCAGAGGGCGGTTCAGGCCGAGCTGTTCCGCGATGCGGTCCAGATCGGCCTGGGTCATCTCGCCGCCTGCGGCGAACTGGGACAGCGGGCCACCGGGCGCCAGATGCAAGATTGCGAAGCCGATCATCGAGACGATGAGCAGCAGCAACAGCGATTGGCCCAGGCGACGGATGAGAAATCCGATCAAGACACCGCTCTCCCAGCTTTGCTCATCAGGTCATTTCGCCCAGTACCAGCTGCCCATGTTCCAGGCGTTCTGGCGTTGGTTGATGTTGGGGCGATAGCCGATGAGGCCTTCCTTGACGCCCTCGATCGGCGCGTACTGGAAGATCGGCAGGATCGGCAGCTCCTCGCGGACGATCTCCTGAAGCTTCAGGTAGATTGCTTTGCGCTTCTCTTGATCGAACGTTTCCTGGCCCTGCTTCATCAGAGCGTCGGCCTCGGCGTTCTCCCACTGCATGTAGTTGCCGCCGCTGCCGCCCTTGACCGGGATGGCGTCGGAAGCGAAGCGCGAGGCCGGGTCGGGATCGACGCCGGTCCGGAAGGTCGTCCCGACCAGCAAGGACTCGAACTTCGATCGAACGTAGAACTCGCCCCAGATGACGGCCGCGGGCATGTTGTTGATCGTCATCTTGGCGCCGATCTGCTGCCAATCCTGCTGCATGAGCTGCTGGCACTGTTCACGGAGCTGATTGCCCGTCGTCGTCGAAACGGCGAATTCGAGTGGCACGCCATTCTTCATCCGCGTGCCCGAGCCGGAACGTTTCCAGCCCGCGTCATCAAGAAGCTTGTTGGCCTTGTCGAGGTCGCGCTTCTGAGCCGGCAGGTTCGGGTTGAAAGCCCAGGACTCCCGCGGCGCGAACGACTCTGTCGGCTTCGGAACGCCGTAATAGATCGCGTCGATGATGGCCTGTTTGTCCATCGCAGCGTAGAGCGCCTGGCGCACCGCTTTCTCGGCAAAGGCCTTGTTGCCGAGGTTCGGCATGATGATTTCGAGGTTGCCGCTGGGCGCGACCGCCACGTTTCGCCCCGGAAGCTTGATCGCCTCCTGGTAGAAGTTGGCGGGAATGCCCGAGATGATGACGAGGTCGACCTGACCGGTGCGGAACTGGGCGTAGAGCGCCGTCATGTCCGGTACGTATTTCAGTACGGCCTTTTCGAGATAGGGTCCGTCGCCGTGATAACTCTCGTTTGCGACGAGCGTGATGTTGTCGCCGGGTTGGCGCGTGCCCCAGCGAAAAGGGCCGGTTCCTACGGGGGCGTTGTTGAACGCCGCCGTGTTCGGATCCCCTGCCTTCCCGAGAATATGCTTGGGCACGATGTGCGTGTTGGCGAGCATCGCCAGGTATGGCGCGTAGGCTTTCTCCATTCGCCAGGCGATCTCGTGCGGCCCCTTGACCACGATGTCCTTCACGAAGGCGTGGCCGACGCGCGTGCGGGCCTTGAAGCCGGGAGTGTTGATCAGTTCGAGCGAGTACTTGACGTCCTCGGCGGTAAACGGCGTGCCATCGTGCCACTTTACGTCATTGCGTAGTTTCACCGTCCAGGCGAGACCGCCCTCAGCAATGCCGCCATTCGCTTCGCTCGGAACTTCGACCGCAAGATCCGGCTTGAGGCTGCCATCCGGCTCTGCGACCCAGAGCGAGTTGAACACGCTCGTCCAGACGACCTCGTCGACTTCCACGCCAGGCATCAGAGGATTGAACGCGACTGGCTCCTGCGAAAGGCCGACGACGACCACCCCTTTCGGCTTCGCGGGGGGCGGGGGATTGGGCTTGCCTGAAGTCTGAGCCTGCGCGCCGAAGCTAGTGGCAGCAGCGAGTGCTCCGGCGCCAAGCCCGAATAGATCACGGCGATTGAGGTCAAATGGCCAGCCAGCCCGGTTGATCGTCATATTTTTATCTCCCCTTCCAAAGCGCCCGGCGGTCGCTTCCGGCTGATGATCGAGCATCAGAATACTGAACCTAGTGGCCAAAACGTTGTCGACCTGGTTCACTTTGGACGAAAATTTTCATCATCGATGCCTGGCGTCAAGCATATTCTGGGCAGCGCAGCGGCGGTGAGGCGACCGAATTATCTCTAAAGTGATGATACCAAACAGCTTTAATCGCTAGGTCGCATAAATTCAGTATAATGGTTGCGCCCGTTCACTCCTCATCATATCGTCTTCTGATCACTCTTAGCCGTGAGCCCCCATGTCGGATGCCATTCAGACTGCCGAAAGCCTCGAATCCGAGACCGAAGAGCAGTTGGAAAATCAAAGGATCGGCCGCCGCCTTCGCGCTCTGCGCACGGAGCGTGGCATGACCATTCTTGAGATGGCGGCGAAGGCTGGGGTTTCGGCAGGCAGCATCAGCCAGATCGAGCGCGGTGCAACTAACCCCTCAATCAGCACATTGCAGAAGCTTCGTGCCGCGCTTGGCGTGACGCTGTGGTCATTCCTTGAGAGCGAGGCCGAAGCTCCGCGCGAGAACCCCTATGTTCGACGTCCTGGCGAGCGACCTAAGATCGTCGTCGGCGGGAGCCATTTCACCAAAGAACTGCTTTCGCCCCGCGACAACAATCAGCTCCGCTTCATGATCCTCACTGTGCCGCCCGGAGCCCAGAGCATGGATGTGCTCACTGGGCCGGGCGACAAGGCCGGCTACGTGACGTCGGGCAACGTCGATCTGACGGTGGGAGAAGAAGTCTTTCAGCTCGCAGAAGGCGACAGCTTCCAGTTTCCGAGCACGATCCCACACTACCTCACCAACCGCTCGGGCAGTGAGGCAAGGCTGATTTGGATCATCAACATCCGAGAATCGCACCTTTAGGGCGATAGCGTCGGGCCGCGTGAGGCTGCCCATTCTTCTAAACTGTCACGAGGAATCATGATTACGCGTCACGAAGTCACCGGCCGCCTCAGCAAGGTGCTGGTTGCGAACGGGTTCGCTTTCCTGTCCGGCCTGACCGCCAAGGACCGCAGCGGCGGCGTCAAGGAACAGACCGCCGACATCCTCGCCCAGATCGACAACTACCTGGCGATGGCCGGCACCGACAAAACGCGCATCGTTGTCGCCAACATCTGGCTCAAGGACGTGAGCACCTTCAATGAAATGAACGCGGCATGGGAAGCCTGGGTCGACCCCAAGCAGCCCCCGGCTCGCGCCACGGTGGAGTCGAAGCTGGCTGCCGACGACATCCTCGTCGAAATCCAGGTTCAGGCGCTCGTCTGAGCTCATAAGCCCTTCGCCGTGTCGCACGGTGGAGGGCATCGACCTTCCGCTTCAATTCGCCTCGCCATTCGGTGCACAGCCATGTCGCAGCCATCCGTCTATCCATCGGTTTCCCCCGGGGATCCTTCCTGGTGGTTCAGCGACGCGCTTCGCGCGGAGGGCGGCGAGAAGCCCTCGCCTTCGCTTTCCGGCCAGATCACTGTCGACATCGCAATTGTGGGCGGAGGGTTCACCGGGCTTTGGACGGCTCTGGCTTTGCGCGAGCGCGCGCCGAAGCTCTCGATCGCGCTGATCGAGGCCTCTCTTTGTGGCTCCGGCGCCAGCGGCAAGAACGGTGGGAAGGTCCATGGATACTGGGCCTCGCTTGCCGGCATGGCGGCCAACATCGGCGCTGATGGCGCTCTTGCTGTTGCACGAGCCGGTACGCGTGCCCAGGACGCGATACGGGCCTTTGCTACAGCTCCCGGGCGCGATGTCTGGTGGCGCGAGTCGGGCAATGTTCGTGTGTCAGCTGCCCCTGCGCAGGATGCGAAGATCCAGCTTTATGTCGGAACGGCAAAGCGTCTCGGCGTGCCCGACAGCGCGCAGGCGCTGACGCCAGAGCAGGTGGCCGACTATTGCCGCTCGCCGGTATTCCGCGGTGGCCTATACCTGCCGGAAGGCGCTAACGTGCATCCTGCTCGGTTGGCGCGGGCGCTGCGGAAAGCTGCCATTGAGGCTGGCGTCGCAATTTACGAGAACACGCCGATGACCGGGCTCGACCCCGGTTCGCCAAACCGGATCTCTACGCCGGCCGGCGAGATCATCGCTCGCGAAGTCGTCCTCGCGACGAACATCGAATTGGCGAAGCGCCCAGAGGTAAGCCCGCATGTCAGCGTGTTCTCGTCTTACGCGCTGATGACCGCGCCGGCGCCCGAGAAGCTAGCTGCGATGGGCTGGAACCGCGACCAGGGGCTCGCGGACTTACGCATGTTCGTCCACTACTTCCGAAAGACCGTAGATAGCCGCATCCTGATGGGATCCGGTTCCGGGCCGATCAGCTTCGCCGGAAACACCAGGAATCCTGCATTGACCACTGACCGCGGTTCGGCGGCGCGAGCCGAGAAAGGACTGCGCAGGCTGTTGCCTGGTTTGGCTGATGTCCCCGTTGAAAAGGTGTGGGGCGGCGGCATCGACGTTTCGTCCGACCGGCTGCCTTTCTTCCGGACAGTGGCAGGTGCACGCATCCACTATGGAGCAGGCTACTCCGGCCACGGCGTCAACCCGAGCTACATGGGCGGACAATGCTTGGCCTCGCTTGTACTAGGCGTGAAGGATGAATGGTCGACGCTGCCCCTGTGCACGCGCGACGTCCCTAAATTGCCACCCGAACCCTTCAGAGCTGTTGGCGGTAGGCTCGTGCGCTGGGGTATTATCGGTTGCGAGGAGGCAGAGGAGCGTGGCAATCGGGCAGGCGTCATGATGCGCGTGGCCGCCGCGGTCCCGAAGGTATTCGGCCTTCGGATCGGCACGCGTTAGCTCGCAAATGAAGCCCGACCTCCCCCTGCAGGGCTGGTGTCGGCGTTGCCAACCGGGCCTGCCAGGTAGCAAGCCTTCCCAAGGGTGTTCGAGGTCTGGCGCCATTTCCTGAACTCAAGAATGTCCGGTTCCGGGGGCAGTCTGGGCGCGATGCCAACGCGCGAAGGGGGCATTCTCGGACTCTGCGCTCTCGTGGTTTGGCTCGAATGCTCATGCTACCGCTTGCGCGACGACTTCTGCGAAAGCCTCCGGATCGATCGCCTTGCCGAACAAGAAGCCCTGCCCCAAGTGGCATCCCAGATCTTGCAGCCGCGCGCATTCCTCTGGCGTCTCTATGCCTTCCGCAACGACCTGGAAACCAAGCTCATTGGACAGGCGAACAATTGCTTCGATAATGATCGTTTTCGATCGGCTCTGCTCAAGTCCGCGGATGAAGCTGCGATCGATCTTGAGTTCCGTGATGGGAAACTCCTCCAAATAGCGCAGATTGGCGTATCCGGTTCCAAAATCATCGATCGAGAGGCCAACGCCAAGGTCCCGCAGGCGCGTCATGATAGCTATCATCGCGGGCGAGCTCTCCGCCATGTTGCTCTCCGTTAGCTCAAGCGTGATCCAGCGAGGATCGACGCCGCTCGCCGAAATAACCTCGTTCACGAATCCAGGCATGTCCCGATGCCTGAACTCTATGGCTGACACGTTGATTGACACGTTGAGCGCACGACTGCGCGCTCGATTAATTCGGGCGGCGAAGTCTGCTACGGCGTGGAGACCACGCCTGCTAATCTCGAGGATAAGCCCCGTGTCCTCCGCATGGGTGATGAAGCTACCGGGCATCTGCGTGCCGAATAGGCCGTGGCGCCAGCGCAGCAAGGCCTCGGCCCCCGCGATGGCCCCTGTCGAGAGATCAATCTTGGGCTGATATTGAAATCCGAATTCGTCGTTTGTCAGCGCATGCTGCATCTCGCTGGTCATCCGGATGCGATTGCGACTGCGCATCTCATCCTCGGCTTTGAACTCAGACGCCTCGAGAAAGTTGCTGGACTTGGAGCGTCGCAGGGCGGAGTCGGCCTGGCGCATCAGCTTCGTCGCGTCCAAAGTCGAAAGGCCGACGACAAAGCCAATGGCAAAGCGAATATTGATTGTCGCTCCCGCTACGAGGAATTCTGGCGCTAGAGCAGAGCGGATCAAATTGATCGTTTCTGGGGTGTTATTTTGGTGCCCTAGCGGCTGCGCGATCGCGAATTCATTGGATCCCGTTCGTGAAACGATCGAGAAACCCACGCTCCGGATGCGCTTGGCAATTTGTGTCAAAACCTCATCACCGGCATCGTAACCATAGCCAGAGTTGATATCATGAAACCCGGCAACATCGAGCTTGGCGACCAGCAGAGACTCTGATTTCACCACTGCAAGACGATTGAGCTCATCCGCGAACGCATTGCGATTGAGCGCGCCGGTTAAATGATCGAGACGTGCATTTTGTTCGACGCGATCCAGGGCGCATTTCCGCACTGTTACGTCACGCATCAGGCCAAGGTAGTGAGCAGGCCGGCCATCAACAATATTGATTGGTTCGATCCTAAGTTCATTCCAAAACATTTCTCCGTCTTTTCGATAATTTCTAAGCGTTACGCAAACGCTGCGTCCGCTATCTATCGCTTCTCGAAGATATTTAATTTCGGGCTGAAGCCTATCTCGTCCCTGAAGGTAGCGACAGTTTTTTCCAATTGCTTCGCTCTCGGTATACCCAGTTATACGCTCAAACGCTGGATTTACATATATCAGTGGACAATCCCTTTCCCGAAGATCGCCAACGAGCACTCCATCTGTCGATAGGTCAAGCAGGCTCGTCAAATCCGGTTTGAGGGCGATGTGATCATAGCCACATCCACGCTGCTCATTCTGGAGGTCGGATTTATCCAAGTCTGGTTCGTGAATCTCGTTCATGTCGAACTGAAGCCATGTTTGTGATTTCAAGAACCTTAGTCGATTTGTACGCCGGGCGATCGGCTCTGCGGGCATTAATGATCGGCCGTCGTCGCCAGTCGGGAGGCTGAAGTGGAGTTGATATTCTCGACGGCGGACGTTCCTCGTCGCAACCGGTTTGACTACTGGCATAGCGTCGCGTGCCAGAACGTGATCCATCACGATTCAAAGCCGCGCTGCCTGCCGGAATTTCATGCAGAGCTTCGGTCGAGCGCTCTCGCTGACCTCGGCTTAGTCGAATTCAGCAATGCGGCGATGACGGTCGTTCACAGCGCCGCACACGCTGCAAATGCGAATTCCGATGAAGTCCTGATCTGCCGCCAAGCCGCGGGTCGTTTGATCCTGGAACAGGAGGGGCGAGATGCCTTGCTTCATCCTGGAGACATAACAGTCCTCGATCCGTGCCTGCCCTACACGGGGGAGTTCTCGGCCGGTTCGCGACTGCTGGTAGTCAAAGTGCCGAGGCGACAACTGGAAGCGCACTTGGGCTCCTTACGAGCGATCACTGCCCGCACCCTTCGGCCGGTTGAAGCCGAGGTCGGATTGACCTCGAGTTTTCTGGCAATGCTGCCATCGTTCGTCGCCAGCTTGAACCCATTGGCCCAAGAAACCATTCGGAACCAGACGCTGGAACTGATGACACTGTCGCTGGAAAAAGCGGGGGGCGTGAACGGGAGGAGCGCCTCGTCAGCGCGTGCGCTGGTCCGTATGAAAGTACGTGCCGCAATTGAAGCGCGCCTGCCTGATCCGAAGATAGATCTGGCATCGGTCGCGGCGGCGGCCGGTGTGAGCGTGCGGTACGCCAATGCTGCGCTGTCAGATGAAAACACGTCGATCTCGCGCATCATCCAGGAAAGGCGGCTGGCGCGCTGTAGGAAAGCCCTCGAAGACCTTGCACAATCGCACCGGACCGTGAGTGATATTGCTTACAATTGGGGATTCTCGGACATGACCCATTTCGGCCGCAAGTTCAAGGCAGCTTTTGGCCAACTGCCCAGCGAATATCGCCGCTCGTTGAGCGAGGCGGGTGGGCCGAAGACAACCGACGCGACGTGAGGCGCGCCATCGCGTTTTGGAAAAAAACCGGCCGCTGTTCTGGAAAACGCACCCGCGTTATTTTTAGCACCTGGATCGTGAGGTGCCTTTTCGTTGCCGTTTGGTTGATGTCAGGTTTCGGGCAGGCACCCCATGTCCGGAATTGGCGCGCAACGACATTCGATGGTCTCCCCACCGACAGGTCCAGGGAAAGACACTGGCGGGTCGATCGGAATGCGGGTCAGACCGCACGGGGCACCTTGCGGCGCCAGCCTACCAAACGGTCGATCGGTATTTGAGACAGACCGCCCGGGAACTGGCCTCGATCTATTTACTGTCCGAATGGTGCAGCAGGGCATCCGGCTTTCCCGGCGCCAGATCGTCATCATCAGCGCATCGGTCACGAGCCCGGCGGTCATCGCGGCCTTCATCGACCAGCCCACCCCCCGGCGGGAGAAGAGGTCGATGACGGCTGCAACGTAAAGCCATCCCTCTGCGGTCCAGATGTAGGTGAAGTCGGCGATCCAGCGCTGGTTGGGCCGTTCGGCGTGGAACTCCCGGCCGAGCGTATTCTGCGCGAACGTCGACATCTGGCCGTCATCCTTGGGCTGGCTGCGCCGACGCGGCCAGGCGGACCGCCTCGATCTTGAACTCACGCCCAAATTGTCTTCGCCGCATACGCCATCTCCCGCTTCATAAAACACCCAATCTCGGTGTCCACGACCGGCAGCAGGCCAGGATGCGTCATGCTTGTCGAAGCTCAGCCTTCGGCTTGGAATACCGGTTGCACCATAGGTCCGAAGCCGCCACTTAAGCCGATCGGCTCCGGGCCTTTGATGCTCGCTCGCAGAAATCCTTGCGAATCAGGGCTAGGTCCTTTTCATCAAGCTCCTCGAGGTCCAGCAGTTCCTCGCGCGCTCCTTCGAGCCGAATGATCAGCTCGTCGAGTTTGATCTGCATCGCCGCCGTGTCGCGGTTTTGGCTGTTCTGTATGATGAAGACCATCAGGAATGTAATGATTGTGGTCGAGGTGTTGATGACGAGCTGCCAGGTGTCGTTGAAGCCGAAGATTGGGCCAGAGACAGCCCAAACCAAGATGATGGCGACGGCAGCGAAGAACGTCACAGGTTTCCCGGTCCAGGTCGCAACCGCCTGAGCTAAACGTGTGAAGAGCGAAGCACGATTGTGCTTGCTGGGACGATGTTCATACTTTGTGGTCATGAGTACCCCCGAAAAGAGGCGCCGCGCTGAGCCCGGCGCCTCCGCGTTCACGCGGCCTTTTTATTCGTCGCCGTGATGCCGAGCTGCGAGAGGACCTTATCCGTCTTCGTTTCCTCGCTAAGCGTCTGATCGAGCAAGGTCACCGCGTCCTTGTGGCCCAGCTGCTGCGCCCATGCCTTCAGCGTTCCATAGCGGGCCATCTCGTAGTGCTCGACCGCCTGGGCTGCGGCAACCAGGCCGGCATCGAGTGCCGGGCTGCCCTCAAACTCCTCGATGATGCTCTTGCCTTCCTCGATGATGCCGAGGATGGCGTCGCAGGTCTTGCCGCGCGGAGCCTTGCCGATGAGATCGAATACCTCGGTGAGGCGCTCGACATGCCCTTCGGTCTCGTCGCGATGAGTTTCGAACGCCTTCTTGAGTTCCGGAGACTGCGCTGCCTTCGCCATCTTTGGCAGCGTCTTCAGGATCTGCTTCTCGGCGTAATAGATGTCCTTGAGCGTGTCCAAAAACAGGTCGTCCAGGGTCTTTTCTTGAGCGGCCATGATCTTCCTCCGGGTTGATGATGGCCGTCAAACCATCTCGGGCACCGCGAGTTCCCGCAGTCCGTCTCTAACGAAATATCACAGCTCAAACCGTCTTTTTTTAATGACTGATGGCGCCTTCCGCAGTGGCGCGTCCTGCTTAGGCAAAGTCTCGAATCGAAGCGAACAAATGCCCGATGCAGACCCATTCGCCATTCTCGAAGACACGCAGGCTATATCGCGAGCGGAGATGGCTTTGGAAATTGCATGGAACTACGTGGAAGTAGGCATCGCACCGGCTGACAAAGTGTGGCACCGTCGGCGTATGCAGTTTGTTGTGATATCGCTTGCGCTTGATGGCGGAGATGATGCGACCGAATTGGCGCATCGAGTGATGCGACGATTTCAGAAAAAGCCTTACCGCCGAACCTGAGCTTTACAGACGATGCGTCGCCCGCCATATCTCGACATCGAGAACAAGCTGGATTAGCGCGCTCCTCGGGCATGCCTTCCGGGGTGCCGGTTAGTTGCTCGATGCGCTCCAGCCCGAGAATCCGGCAAAGCGGATGATGGTTCCCTGCGCTTAAGAGGCGGTCGCAAATGGTTCGCACGAAGCGCCTCGCGATCCTGCGAGCGCAAAATTCCTAGGCACCGAAGCACGTCAGTCGTCGCACCGCGTTAGCAATTGACGGGCCGACTCAATCAGGAAGTAGCACTCGGTTGCCGTCGTTATCCTTGCATCTCCCGATACAGCTCGCGCTTGATAGGGCTATGGCGGCGGGGCGGCAGTTCGGCCGGCTTTCGCACGGCAACCATGAGACGCCTCACACAACAGGGACGCTAGACGCTGTACGGACCGCGTGCATGCGGAGTTCCCAAGCTCCAGTGCCGCTCTATCATCGCAGCAATCTTGGCCATCGTTATATGATATGCGAGTCGGGAACAGGAACCCCCGGCCGATTCTGTATTCCTCCAAAAATGCGAGGAATCCCATGCCGAAATATCGTTTCACCACCGAAGAGGGGAACCGGGTGGACCGCGACGAGAAGCCCCTGGATTTTCCGAATGAAAAAGCGGCCAAGGAGGATGCTCAGCGAGCCCTCGCCGATAGCCAAGGACAAGTTGCCGGATGGCAATCGCTTTGATCTGAGAGCGCGGGTCGAGAATGAGGCCGGCCAGGAAGTTTACCGCGCCTCTCTGAAGTTCAAAAAAGAGAGCGACTAAGCGCGCGGATTTCCTTCAGACGCCGTGCTCGCTCCTGATGCCGCGGCCAAGCCCGCCAAATCGCCGGCGCCGCCTCTCGCTTTTTCCTCCACGTACTTCAGTCGGGTCGCGGCGGTGTTCGGGAGCCCACGAGCCCGTAGCCAATCCAGAAATTCGTCCGGACGGATCGTGACAATCTGAAGCGCTCGCCCGTGAGCGAGCCAGGCGTTCATGACTTCTAGCGCTGACGCATACCAGACTTCATAATCGCTTGGCATGTCGTCATGATCGTCGGCGAGCTCCCACATGCGCTGAAAATCAGCGCGCTCGTACCACGGCAAGACTGCCGTGTACGTCTCGACTGTCGGTTTCACTTGAGGGCCAATCGTTCGCGTGCGACGCGAGAAGTGAGGAGCCACCGCGATCAAGCGCGGGGGACAGAGGTTTTTAGCGTTTGGGCTTCGCCTTCCGCTCCGTGAGAAGGTAGTTCTGAGCTTCGCGGCTCAGTACCACCTGAGCACCGTTACGCCTTGCCAAGCGCTCTGCAGCCTCGATGGCCTCGAACAGCTCGGGAGACTGTCCGTAGTTGGCGCCGGTGACATCTCGTGCTGCCCATTCAAGGCCGACGCGATGTATGCTTAGCACACTGGACATTCGATGACCCCGGCGCTCCAACGTCAAGGAACGCCCGGAACCTTTTAATGTTCCTAGCAAGCCACGCCGTTGGCCTAAACATCAAAGGCTCTTAGGCCGCGAGCGCCTGGGTACGCCCGGAGACTGCCAAGTAGCGGTCGCTGAAATGGGTCACGACGAAGCGGACCTCGGTGCCGTCCTCGCAAACCCCGGTGGCGCCGCCCGAGGTATATGAGGCTGCCAAGGAGGCAGGTGCCCATCGTCTGGGGACATGTCAGCTTGTTCTCGCCGTGGGAGTTCAACATCGCTCCGGCCGCGCGGCCATCCAGCTTCTCATCTCGCTTCCGCTAGTCTTGATGACGGTGCCGCCTGCCGCCACCGATATCCCGCTGAAGCGCGGATGAGCGACCTCCAACCCTAAGTCCGCAGGCGACATTTCTAATGAGCACAGAAAGAGACTTGTCTAACGAGTTCTGACATCGGCCATCCCCCGCGCGTCGAGAGAGCGCAGGCTGGCGCGGGTCGGCGTGGCTAGCGTTGGAACAGGCGGTACTCGTTGACTTGCCGGTAAACGATCCCCGGCGAAAGCACGGTCGAAGGCAAGTGCCGCAGATTGGGCGAATTCGGCGCGTGCTGCGGTTCGAGCGCGACGCCAGCGAAGGCGCCATAGTTCGCCCCGCCAAGTGCCGGCACCGAGAGCGCGAGCTTGGCACCGTCATAGAGCTGCAGGCATGGCTGCGTCGTCCAGATTTCCAGCGTCACACCGCTGACCTCGGAGGTCAGCGTCGCTGCCCGCGCGAGTTCCAGCCCCGAGGCGGCGTCGCGTTCCATGGCATCGCGCCGAAGCAGGAAGCAGCAATCGTAGCGGGGTTGCGCTGCCCCGGCAGATGCAGCTCCGATCGATCGGAACTGCCGGAAATCGAACGGCGTGCCGCCCACATACGCAATCGATCCGTCCGGGATGAGCTCGGCATCGGTCGTCAGGACCAGATCGCTGTCGATCTGCAGGCGATGGCTCAGCACGTCTGCCTCATCGTCGAGCTTGAAATAGGGATGATGCGCCAGGTTGAGGATCGTCGGAGCATCGGTCGTGGCCGAAAATTCGATGCGCAGCGTCGCGCCGTCGTTGAGGCTGTACCGACACCAGACACGGACCGTCCCCGGATATCCGGCATCGCCGTCCGGCGAAACCAGCGCCAGTTGCGGACCGCTCGCCGATTTCGACGAAGGTCCAGCGCTGCTTGCCGAAGCCGTCATGGCCTCCGTGCAGCGAGTGACGACCATTCTCATTGAGGGGCAGCTGATAATCCTGGCCGCCCAGTGAGAAGCGCCCATGCGCGATGCGATTGGCAAATCGGCCGGCGACGGCGCCCATATGGGGCGAATGTGCTGGATAATCCTCGAGGCTCTGCAAGCCAAGGACCGCTCGCCGGCAAGAGCCATCCGCTGCCGGCACGCGCAGATCGCGCAAGCTGGCGCCGTTGTCGATGATCTCGGCCTCCATGCCGGAGGGCGAGCGCAGCGTCACGCTGCGAATTGGCGGGCTGCGCTCAGTCATCGAACGGCTCCACGATATGGCGGCGGCCGAGCATGAAGGCATCGGCAACAAGCGCCAACGGCGTGAGGTCGACTTCGCTGCGGCCTGCGCGGATCAGTTCGACGAAACGGCGATAGATGCCGCGATATTCCTGCTCAGGCTCGTCGACGAGCAGGTCCCCTGCAAAACTCAGCCTCGCTGCGCCCGAGGAGAGCAGCAGCACCCCAGCATCTGTCTCGATCTCGATCGACCAGGTTTGCTCGCCGCTCTGGCGGAAATCGAATGCGGCGCGGATCGGAAGGCTCGAGGGACTCGCCAATTCGATGTCGGCGGCGATCGGCGCCTGTCGATTGGCCGGAAACGAAAGCTCCGCTCCCGTCGCGAAAACCGGCTCCGGCAGAATTTCCGTCAGGATCGAGAACGCGTTGATGCCGGGGTCGAAGACGCCGAGGCCGCCGGGTTCGAAGATCCAGCCCTGCCCGGAATGCCAGACCCGCACGTCCTCCTTCCAGGTGATCTTCACGGCGCGTGCCTTGTGCTGCGTCAGCAGCCGTCGTGCCGGCACGACGGCCGGGGCAAAGCGCGAGTGCCATATGGCGAAGAGCGTCCGCCCGCTCTCGCCTGCCCTCGCCAGCATCGGGGCGAGCTCGCCCGTCGTGGCTCCGGGCGGCTTTTCGAGCAGCACATGCTTGCCGGCGGCGAGCGCCGCAATCGCTTGAGCGCGACGCGGTTGCGGCGGCGTGCAAAGTGCGACGGCCTCGATGTCCGGAGCCCGCTCCAGAAGCTCCTCCAGCGTCGCGAAATGCGCGACGCCATTGAGACTGGCATGGCGGCTGGCGACGGCCACCACCTCGATGCCAGCTGTCGCCGCGATGGCTGGCAGATGCTGCGCCTGGGCGATCTTGCCCAGACCTACGATCGCAAGGCGTATCGGCGTCACCACTTCGGCACTCTCCCAATCGAAACGGATCGCAGGGGCAGCCCGGCCTTGGCAGCCGCCGGCACCCCCACTTGCCGAGGATGCCGAATGAGGCGCGCGACACTGGGAGCTTCGGGCTGTGACCGCAACCGCAAACGCACAGGCGGCGCACGATCGACGAGCCGTATTGACACCGGCAGAAACACGAATAACCTCTCACTAACTCGTGTTAGATTCCGATTTTAGAGAAAAACTCGCGGGAGTGAAGACGCAGAGTGGCGACGCGGCGAGACAGAGCGAGGACGACGAGCGCGGAAGTCGCCAAGCTTGCCGGCGTATCGCGGACGACGGTTTCTCTCGTTCTCAACAACCGCAGCGGCGAGATCGGCATCTCGCCCGAGACGCGATCCCGCGTCATCGATGTCGCGACCAGCCTCGGCTATCAGCCGAGCCACGCGGCGCGCTCGTTGCGGCGCTGGCGCACGAACGTCATCGCGCTGCTGCTCTACACGCTCGACAGCTTCTACAACGCCGAAATCATCGGCGCGGCCCATGCCGCAGCGCTGGAGCGCGGCTACTCGCTGAACATCATGTCGGCCAAGTTCGACGAGGTGCAGCGCCGCGCCTATTCCCTGCTGTCGGGCGGCATCGCCGACGGCGTCATCGTCGCCGCGCCGCCTGCCGACCTCGCCGCCGATCTGAAGCGGCTTGCCGATATCGGCATGCCGATCGTGGTGATGCAGCACCACAGCCCTGATGCTGCCATTCAGGCCGTGCGCGTCGATCTGGAGATGGGAGGGCATGTTGCGACGCGCCATCTGATCGCGCTCGGCCATCGCCGGATCGGCCATATCGGGAGCGCCTCGCAGCGCCTGCTGAAACGCAAGGAGCGCTCGGACGGCTATGCGCGGGCGCTCGCCGAAGCCGGGCTGCCCGTCGATCCGGAGCTCATGGTCATGGCCGAGCCCAGCCTGGCCGGAGGTTTCGCGGGAATGGAGGAGCTGCTGGCCCTGCGCAGCCCCCCCACCGGCGTCTTCGTCTACAGCGATCAGATGGCGATCGGCGCGCTGCACGCTTTGCGCAAGCGCGGAATACGCGTCCCGGAGGAGATGGCGATCGTCGGCTTCGACGGCATCGGGCTGGGCGGCTTCGTCACGCCGGAGCTGACGACGGTCGACTATTCCCGCGCCGATATCGGCCGGCTGTCGGTCGAGGCGGTGATCGAGCGCCTGGAAGGCCGCATGGAGGCTGCGCGCGAGCAGATCCTGCCGGTGCGCCTCCTGGTCCGGGAATCATGCGGCCGAATGCTGAATGGAGGGCTTCGCCAGGAGAGTGCCTGAAAGCGCGCGCAGAAGCCGTGCACGACAAAATCAAGGGAGGGTAGAAGACAATGAAAAGCATCAATAGACGTGACTTCGTCTTGTCCGGCCTCGGAGCAGCGGCCGGCGCGAGCACAGGCATGTATTGGGGCGCAGCCAGCGCCCAGAGTGCCGTCAACCTGACCATGACGTCCTGGGGCTCGAATGCGGAAATCGCAGCGTTCAACGCGCTGATCGAGCAATACAAGGCGCGGAAGCCCAATGTCTCGATCAAGCTGGAGGTCGTGCCGAGCGGGCAATACTACCAGCAACTCGACACCCGCTTCGCCGGCAAACAGGCGCCCGACATCTTCCGCGCGCAGTATCAGCGGATCGGCCGCTACGCGCAGAGCGGCGCTGCCACCGACCTCTCGCAATATCTCGATGCCGGGTACGGGCAGGATTTCCTCGCCTCGGTCTGGCGCGCCTCGACTTTCAAGGGAAAGCCTCACGCACTGCCGCATCACACCGATACCTTCGCGCTGTTCTACAACGCCGAGATCTTCGAGAAGCTCGGGATCGACGCGCCGAAGAGCCTCGACAGGGCGATGACCTGGCAGCAATTCATCGCCGCCGCCAAGCTGATCAAGGAAAAGGCCGGGCTGAACTACGCCTTCGCCATGAACTGGCAGAACTCCAACGCCTATCGCTGGCTGATGTATCTCTACCAGCATGGCGGCCAGCTACTCGACTCCGATCTCAAAGCTCCGCAGATCAACACCAAGGAAGCGACCGAGACCGTCGCCTGGACCCAGAGCTGGTTCAAGGAGGCCCTGGTGCCGCCCAACACCTCGCTGAAGAGCTCCGAGCCGGTCCAGAATCTGTTCGCCACCGGGAAGATCGGCATGCTGCTGCATGGCGACTGGCAGATTCCGTTCATCCAAGACCAGGCCAAGTTCAAATGGGGCGTCACCTATCTGCCGCGCGACGTCGCCATGGCGGCCGATCTCGGCGGGAACGCTCTCGCGGTTTCCCGCGACTCCAAGAGCGCCGATACGGCGGCCGACTTCGTCAAGTTCATGGTCGAGGAAGAGGCGATGCGCAGCTTCGTAACGAAGGCCCAGTTCCTGCCGGTGCGCAAATCGCTGAAGGACAAGGGCTTGAACTACGACCTGCGCAACGAGGAGATGAAGGTCTTTCTCGAGCAGTCGGCAACCGTGCCCGAACACCTCGTCAGCACCATCGTTATGCCGAGCTGGGACAGGTTCAATGCCAGGCTGGCGGATGAGCTGGAACTCGCCTTCACCTCCGGCCAGGACCCGGCCGCGACGGTCGCGAATATCGAGCGGCATGTCCGTTCGGCGCTACTCGTCTGAGGGCAGGAGGATGGCTGTCGCGGAAAGGCTGAACGGACTGGACCGAGCCCAGCCCGCGACGGCCGCGCCCCTGCGCTACTGGCTCCAGGCCAAGCGGAGCCAGCTGACGCCGTACATGTTCATCGCCCCGAACATGGCGCTGTTTTCGGTCTTCGTCTTCTTCCCGCTGCTCTACGCCTTCTACATCAGCCTGCGGGAATGGAGCCTGATCGACACGCCGCGCTACGTCGGGCTCGAGAACTACGGGCGCCTGGCCAATGACGCGCTGTTCTGGCAGTCGCTGCAGAACACCGTGGTCTATTCGATCGCGACGGTGCCGATGAGCCTCGCCATCGGCCTTTTGCTCGCCGTCGCGCTCAATCGCGACCTCCTCGGCCGCACGATCCTGCGCAGCATCTTCTTTCTGCCCGTCGTGATCTCCAATGTCGCGACGGCGGTCATCGCCGCCTGGCTCTTCAACGACAATTACGGCGTAATCAACATGCTGCTGCAGCATGTCGGTCTGAGGCCGGTGGCCTGGCTGTCATCGCCCCGCTGGGCGCTGTTTTCCCTGATCGTCACCACGCTCTGGACCCGGATCGGCTTCTGCATGCTGGTCTACCTGGCGGCGCTCCAGTCGATCTCACCGACCTATTACGATGCGGCGCGGATGGATGGCGCCAGCCGGTGGCAGCAGTTCCGCTTCGTGACCTGGCCGCTGCTGCGCCCGGCCACCTTCCTCCTGCTGATCCTGGGCGTCATCCACTCCTTCCAGGTCTTCGACCTGATCTACGTCATGACCGGCGGCGGCCCCGGCTTTTCGACGACGATGATCGTCCAGTACATCTATCAGGCCGCGTTCGTCAGTTCCGAGATGGGCTATGCCAGCGCGATGGGCGTGGTCCTTTTCGTCGTGATCCTGCTTTTCACCCTGCTGCAATGGCGGGTGAACCGGCGGGTCGAAGATGTCGCATGAGGGCCCGGGCATGATCGCAGGAACGAACCCGCGCGCCCTGCCCCGGCGCCTCGAGGCCACGGGCATCTGGCTGCTCCTGGTCGCCGGCGCCGGCGTCATGGCCTTTCCGGTCTACTGGATGTTCGCCACCGCCGTGCGGCCGAAGGACGAGGTCTTCAGTGGCGCCGCCGGCCTGGTGCCCTCGCGCTTCGTCTGGAGCAACTTCGCCGAGGCGATCGAGCGCGTGCCCTTCCTTCATTGGGCGATGAACTCGCTGGTGATCACGGTGATCGCCGTGGTGATCACCGTGATCATCAACCTCCTCTGCGGCTATGCCTTCGCGAAATTTCGCTTCGTCGGCCGCGACATCATGTTCCTGGCGGTGCTCTCCGCGCTGATGATCCCGTTCCAGGTCATCATCGTGCCGCTCTTCCTGGTGGTCTCCGAATTCGGTCTGCTCAGCGATTATTGGGGCGTCATCCTGCCGCGCGCGGCAGAGGCCTTCGGCATTTTCATGGTGCGCCAGTTCATGGTCTCGATCCCCGACGAGCTCATCGAGGCCGCGCGGATCGACGGCGCAAGCGAACTGACGATCTTCTTCAAGATCGTCGTGCCGCTCTCGAAGCCGATCATCGCGGTGCTCGTGATCTTCACCTTCATGTGGCGCTGGAACGACTTCGCACTGCCGCTGATCGTGCTGATCAAGCAGGACATGTACACCGTCCAGCTCGGGCTGAACCTGCTGCGCGGCCAGTTCAATACCGAATGGACCATGATCATGGCCATCGCGCTGCTTTCGCTGGTGCCGATGCTGATCATCTTCATGTTCTTCCAGCGCTATTTCGTCCAGGGCATTTCCGGCTCCGGGCTCAAGTGAACCGTCCGCCGCCGGCGGGCGCAGTCAAACCGACGTGTCGAAAAGGAAAGTCCGGTGGTCAAGATTGCCATGATCGGTGCGGGCAGCGCCGTTTTCGTCAAGAACCTGCTGACCGACATCCTGAACTTCACCGAGCTCGGGCGCGTCGTGATCTCACTGCACGACATCGATCCCGAGCGCCTCGAGACCGGCGGCATGATGGCGCGCTGGACCGCCAGGCAGTTCGGCGCCGATGCCGTCATCGAAGAGCATCTCGACCGCAAGCGTGCGCTCGCGGGCTGCGACTTCGTCATCAACATGGTCCAGATCGGCATGCACGAAGCGACCATGATCGACTTCGACATCCCGCGGAAATACGGGCTAAAGCAGACCATCGCCGACACCGTCGGCATAGGCGGCATCTTCCGCGGATTGCGCACGATCCCGTTCATGCTCGATCTCGTCGGGGAGATGCGCGAACTCTGCCCGGATGCTGTGCTGCTGAACTACACCAATCCGATGAGCATCCTGACCTGGGCGGTCTACCGCGCCTTCCCCGAACAGTGCGTCGTCGGGCTGTGCCACAACGTCCAGCACACGGCGCGTGATCTCGCATCCTATCTCGGGGTCGAGCTTCCGCAGCTGAGCTATGATTGCGCCGGCATCAACCACATGACCTGGTTCCTCAAGCTCCAAATCGACGGCCGGGATGCCTACCCAGCCCTGCGGCAGGCGATGGCGGACCCGAACATCTACGCCAAGGACAAGGTTCGCTTCGAGCTGATGCGTACGCTCGGCTGGTTCGTCAGCGAGTCGAGCGAGCACAATGCCGAGTACACGCCGTACTTCCTGCGTCGCGACGACCAGATTGCCGAATACGACGTGCCGGTCGATGAATATGTCCGCAGGAGCCTGCGCAATCTCGATCGCTATTCCGAGACGCGTCGCAAGCTTCTGGCCGACGAGACCTTCCCGCTGGAGCGCAGCGACGAATACGGATCGCTGATCATCCGGGCCATGGTCACCGGCGAGCCGACCGTGATCTACGGGAATGTCGAGAATAAGCACCTGATCGACAATTTGCCGGAAGGCTGCTGCGTCGAGGTGCCGATCATCGTCGATCGGAACGGCCTGCGTCCCTGCCACGCCGGAGCGCTTCCGCCCGAACTGGCGGCCCATTGCGCCCCGCATGTCTTCGTTCAGGATCTGACTGTGCGCGCAGCGCTCGAGGGCGACCGCGAACGGGTACACCGCGCCGCCGCTCTCGATCGACATGCGGCGAGCGTCCTGTCGCTGAAGGAGACGCGCGCGATGGTCGACGAACTCCTGGCTGCTCACGGCGACGCCATGCCCAGATGGAGAAACGCCGCCTGATGGCGCGGCTCTTCCGGAGCGGACCGACGCCAAGCGCGCGCCAGGGCAAGAGCCTCTTCAAGGCGGGCTGATCGCTTGGGCCAATCGGTGATCGAACGGATCCAGCACGGCTGGTCGCCACAGCAGATCGCCGGCCGGATGCGGCTCGAGCGCCCTCCAATCTCGGTCAGCCACGAGACGATCTACAAGTTCGCCTATTCGGCCGATGGTCAGGCCCTCAAGCTCTGGCGGCATCTGCCGGAACACCGCGCGCGCCGCCGCCCGCGCCAGGCGCCGGCATGGCCAGCGCTTCAGCCCGGAACTGAACATCCTGCGCCGCCCGGACGTCGTCGCCGACCGCAAGCAGTTCGGGCACTGGGAATGCGATCTCATCCAGTTCCGTCAGAAGTTCGGCAAGGCCAATGTGACATCGCTGGTCGAGGTGGTCAGCCGCGTCGCCGTCCTCTTGCGCAACAATGATCGGCAATCGCGGCCGATCATAGAGCGGCTCGTCGGCGTGCTGCAGGCCCTGCCCCATCGCGCCGCCGCTCGATCACTTTCGACCACGGCACCGAGTTCACCGACTGGCCCTATCTCCAGGCCGGGATCGGGTCTCAGACCTGGTTCTGCGACCCGCAATCGCCCTGGCAGAAGGGTCCCGTCGAGAACACGAACGGCCGGGCCAGGAAATGGCTCTCGCGCGACGTCGATCCCCTCTCCCTCGCCGACCAAGAGCTCAAGGACATTTGCGAGCGCTTGAACACCACGCCGCGAAAATGAATGGGCTACAGGACACCGGCCGAGGTCTTCCGGGCCCAGATGCGGTCGGTTGGATCGGATCACACGGCCGCAAGTCGCGCTTCAGCGAGAACTCACACTTGCAATTGTTCGACTTATATCGACAGCCTCCCCTCGTCGTCGATCAGGATCAGGCGGGCAGGCGGAGCATCACTCCAAGTCCAGAGTACCAGGTTTAGATCACCCAATCCTGCTCCCGGAGCGAAGCTGCGGACCAAAAGGCCGTGATAACCGCTTCCCATTAATCGCCGGGCGAAGGATTGCGTTTGGGATACGCCATTCGCCTTCATCTCGTCGCGCCAAGTTGGCGCCATGAGCAAATCCGTGTCCATGCCCTCTGCAGCAATTGCGTCGACGTCGCGCGTGTCGAAGATCTGCTCGATCTCCGCTTCATAAGAGACGAGCGTGGTCGGCTGGAGGTTGCCGACTTGGTTCGCCTCGCGCAGCGCTGTCAGGACAGTCAGGGAGGTGTAAAGCGCCGGCATGCCCTTCGCATTGAACCGCCCTCCATACAGCTCAGCTCCGCGCCCTGAGAGCGGCTCGCGGGCAAAAACCGGATTGAGCGCGCGATAAAGCTTCCCTTGGTAGCTGATCGCCATGGTCAGGCATGAACGCCGGCATCAACTGCGTCTACGTAGTCGAGCACATCTTCGGCACGGCCCGCGCGTACAAGCTGCATAGCAGTTTGGCCGGAAAAGCCGGGTAGCGGCTCCGACCGATACCAAGCATAAGCAATCAGCGCTGATCCGAAGCGCGATTCAACTTTGTTGATTACCTCGACCATCTCCCGCAGTCGGCGCTGCGTCCGCTCCGACTGAACCCGATCCCGCCGCTGGACGGCGTCCTTGCCGAGGCCAGCCGTCCGGGCGACCTCTTCGCTGGTGGTGCGGAAAGCGTCCGCGATTTTGCGAGGAGCGAAGATGCCGTCATCAGCATATTGCGCGAGACCCATGATATCCTCCCTCGAGCCCGCCACTCATACTGACGCTATATCGCGTCAGTATGAGCGCATTGCAAGGGGCTGAACGAGCAGGCATACGCGAAGTGCTTAGCGATCTGGTCACGCGGTCCGAGCCGTCGCCTCACTCGACTCAAGAGACGCTGAGTTTGACACTACAGCGCATTGGTACTTGTCTGCCTCACCCAAGAAAGAGCCCGCCGCTGACCAGCGGCGGGCTCGTTGTGAGTGGAACCATAGTTTGCCTTATTGGCGCATCAACGCACCGCACTCGCGGCAGGCTTTCTTTTTGGCAGCGATGACCGGCTTCTTGAGGAAGGCGATCAAGCGGCTGACCGTTGGCTTCGGCCAGGTGCGGATGTTCGGGAGGCAGGTCTTCATGGCTGTGCGCCGGGCTCTCGGCGTCCTCCGCCCGCCAGACCTGAGTGGCCGTGGCGAGCGCAGCGAAGGTTAGCACAGCGAAGACCAACGCACCGAGAGCGGAAGCGTCGCCCCGAGCCAGCCTGCAAGCGGGTAGGTTAAGAGCCAGCAGGCATATGAGAGCGCGAACTGCGCCGCGAATACGGCGGTTCTGTCGGCAGCCTGGGCGGAACGCCGCAGCAATCTGCCGGTTGGGGTCTGTACCCCCGAATATCCGGTGCCAAGCAGCAGCCAGGTAACCAGGAGCAAGGGCCAGGCCCAGGTTCCCGCGACCGTGGCAGCCGTCGCAACGTCGGTCCATCACGCTGAGAATAGGGCGGCGAAGAATGTGAGCACGAGACCGAGCCAGCAGTCCGCGGGCACGCGCCGTAATCACGCAGCCTGTCCAGGAACTTATGGGCTCACTGACACGTAGTTGGGATGGTGTTGCAGGTCCGCCCGCATCGGGCGGTACCGCGCGCCATGGCAGGAAGTGGCTATGGCTCACCCGGTCAAGCTCGTTTCCATCGCGACGGCTGTCCCGCCCCAGGAATTGAGCCAATGCGATGTTGCAGCCGCCGCCCATCGGAATTTTGCTGACCGCTATCCCGATTTCGAGCGCCTTGCGGCCGTTTTCGAAAGTTCGGGCATCAGCCGCCGATATGCAGTCCGGCCGATTGAGTGGTATTTGCAGCCATTAGGATGGCCCGAGCGCAGCGCCGCCTATATTGCTGGCGCTTGCGACCTGTTCGTGGAGGCAACGACAAAGGCGCTGGGCGTCGCCAGCCTTCAGGCATCCGAGATCGATACGATCGTGACGGTCTCATCGACGGGCATAGCGACCCCCAGCCTCGATGCCCGTGTCGCCGAGAGACTTGGATTCCGAAGCGACGTCGAACGTGTGCCGGTGTTTGGCCTGGGATGTGCCGGCGGCGTATCGGGTTTCTCGATCGCGTCTCGATTGGCCGCGTCCCGCCCGGGTTCGACAATCCTCCTCGTGGCTGTCGAGATCTGCTCGCTGGCTTTCCGACTTGATGTTTTGACGAAGGCCAACATTGTTGCGACCGCCTTGTTCGGCGACGGCGCCGCAGCCTGCATCCTGAAGGCAGGACCGGATGGTATCGCCGCGGTCGAGATGACCGGGCAGCACATGTGGCCCGATACGCTGGATATCATGGGATGGACTGTCGATCCCGAGGGCTTCGGCGTGATCTTCGACCGGGCGATCCCGCCCTTCGTGGAGGAGCGGCTCAACCCGGCCATCACAGGCATGCTGAAGCGTGAAAGGCTATCGCTTTCCGACGTCGATCTATTTGCCTGTCATCCCGGCGGGAAGAAGGTGATCGAGGCCCTGGAGATCGCGTTGTCACTCGGGCAAGGAGCGCTCGACCACGAACGTGCCGTCCTTTCCGACTATGGCAACATGTCGGCTCCGACCGCCCTCTTCGTCCTCCAGCGTGCGATCGCGGCAGGCCTGCCCTCGCGCACGCTTCTGACGGCGATGGGGCCGGGCTTCACCGTGAGCTGCGCCTCGCTGCGGCAAGGGACATGACACCGGCCATCGTCTTGCTGGCCCTGGTGACTGCCGAGCGGATCGGAGAACTCTGGCTCGCGAAGAGAAACACGTCTGCCTTGCTCGCCAAGGGCGCCGTGGAGAAGGCTGCCGGCCACTATCCGCTGATAGTCCTGCTGCACGCAACCTGGCTGATCGGGCTCTGGGGGCTTGGTTGGGCACACGCGCTCCATTTCGGCTGGCTCGCGGTTTTCTGCCTGCTTCAAGGGCTGCGCTTTTGGGTTCTGGCGACGCTGGGCGGTCGTTGGACGACTCGCATCATCGTAACACCCCGCGAAAGGCTCGTGGCGCGGGGCCCTTACCGGTTCGTGTCGCACCCGAACTACATCGTCGTCATTGGCGAGATCGCTGTCTTGCCGCTGTGCCTTGGCCTGCCATGGTTCGCCCTTGTCTTTTCGATCGCCAACGGCCTCGTCCTGACGATCCGCATTCGCGCGGAGAATACGGCACTTGAAGAGGTTCGTCATGCCGCCCCGGGATGATGTGATGGGCGAAAGGCGCGTCAGCGTGGCGACATGGATCGGCTTTGCCGCCATGTGCATCGGCATGTTCATGGCGATCCTCGACGTGCAGGTTGTCGTGACGTCCCTGCCGACGATCCAGAGCGCACTGGACCTTCCGCCCGACCAGATGAGTTGGGTCCAGACCGCCTATTTGATCGCCGAGGTCATCGCGATTCCGCTGACCGGTTTCCTGACGCGCTTTCTCTCGATGCGCTGGCTGTTCGTCGTGGCGCTCGCCATCTTTACCGTAGCTTCCATCGGCTGTGCGGCGAGTCAGTCGTTCCCAGCCCTGATCGCTTGGCGCGTCCTCCAGGGGTTTTCAGGTGGTACTCTGATTCCCGCGGTTTTTTCGGCTGTTTTTTTGCTCTTTCCCCCGAGCAGGCAGCCCATCGCGACGACGTTGGCTGGCG
The DNA here is from genome assembly GCF_056395485.1 of Allobosea sp. 10L417. Classification (NCBI taxonomy): domain Bacteria; kingdom Pseudomonadati; phylum Pseudomonadota; class Alphaproteobacteria; order Hyphomicrobiales; family Alloboseaceae; genus Allobosea; species Allobosea sp. 10L417. The sequence goes on along the minus strand of NZ_JBFTJP010000012.1, from coordinate 10,938 downwards.
TCTTTGCCGTGCTGGCGCCTACGGTCGGGCCGATCGTCGGCGGTTGGATCACGCAGACCTATTCCTGGCATTGGCTGTTCTTGATCAACGTCATTCCCGGTATCCTCTCAGCAGGACTTGCTGGTTTCCTCCTGCCACGTGACAAGCCGAACTTCACCGAAGCGCGCAAGCTCGATGYCCTGTCTCTGGTGATGATGGCGATCGCGCTGGCCGCGATCGAGATCGCAGTGAAGGAGGCGCCTCAGCGTGGATGGATTTCGGGCCTGATCCTGGGGCTCATGGCACTAAGCCTGGCAAGTGGTTTCTGCTTCATCAAGCGGACGTTGCAAGCCGACAATCCGATCGTTGATCTCAGAAGGTTTGCCGACCGGAATTTCATGATCGGCAGCATCCTAAGCTTTGTTCTCGGCATCGGGCTGTTTGGATCGGTCTATTTGATGCCGATCTTCCTGGCCTTCGTGCGCGATCACAACGCCCTTGAGATCGGCAAGATCATGCTGGTGACCGGCGTCGCCCAACTTGCCATCGCGCCGGTTGCCGTCGCTCTGGAGCGTCGTGTCGAAGTCCGCTTGTTGACCGGCATCGGCTTCGCCCTCTTCGCCATCGGCTTGGGACTGAGTGCACTTCAGACCCCGCAGACCGACTACGACGCGATGTTCTGGCCGCAGGTCGTCCGTGGCCTGTCAATCATGTTTTGCCTTCTACCACCAACGCGCCTTGCATTGGGACAGCTTCCCCCGATGCGCGTTCCAGACGCCAGCGGCCTGTTCAACCTGATGCGAAACCTTGGCGGCGCGATCGGTCTCGCCCTGATCGACACCGTCATCTACAGCCGCTCGCCTTTGCACGGCACGGCGATCATGGAGCGGCTGCAAAGAGGTGATGTCGAGACGGCGAAGTTCATCGGCGTGCCTGTGGGACTCATGGCAATGCGCCCGCCCGGGCCGCTCGACGCGCAGGCGCAGGCGCTGCTTCAGCCACTGGTCGAGAAGGCAGCTCTGGTCCTGTCGATCAACGAGGCCTGGGGACTGGTTGCTGTCCTCACAATCGCAGCATTGGCATTTGTTCCCTTCGCCAGGAAGGTGCCCATCGGCGATCAGCTTCGCGTCTGAGGGGCTTGGTGCCGAGCTATATGTCGGAAAAGCCCGGCGCGGCGACGCATTTGCCCTTCCGCGCCAGCGGCAGCTTCCTACGCCCTGCCTACGATATCGGTCGTGACGTCAACATCGTCGACGACCAGATCGACATCGAGTTCCAGGGCCGGCTGGCGCGATGAGCACAAACTTGAGAGCGTGTCCGAGCGCGGGAAATCCCGGCTCGGATAATCGACTTGCGACCGGGGAAGCGCCGAGCCGTCCGTTCCGCTGGCATTCGGCCAACGTCTCGTTGCATTGGCTGACCTTACCTACTGATCAAGTTGAGGGAGCGGACCTTGCCGCCGTTGCTCATCGCTAACGCCAGGAGTGCGCTTAGGGACCGGAGAGGAAGTCAGGCCCGGGAGAAGGCAGTCGTATGGCGGTTTGGATGTCCTCGCCACGATAAAAAATTGCTCGGGGCTCCCTGCTTGAAGCATCCATCAACCTGTCACGGGCGAATTGAGTCGCCTCCGATAACAGCAAGCAATGGCTTCGTCGCAGCAGCAGATCTGACTTGCTACTCACAGTCCGGACGCGCGCCGGGCCATCCTCGGCGACGCTGTGGCGGCCCGCGACTGCCCCAAAGGTGAACCTCACCAGGGCACGCCTCCTCGACATGGACGCGATGACCATGGTGTTCCGAGCGGGCGATCCCGCCATGCTCAAAGGGCTGAAGGCCGGCGACAAGATCAAATTCGACGCCGACCGCGTCAACGGGCAGATCACGGTGACCAAGCTTCAGAAAGCGAAGTAGCCCTTCCCGGCCGATCCGGATGGTAAATATCATTCCTGACTGTTTGCACCGGGTCGGCCACTCGGAACGCTGGGGAAGAACAAGCGTTTGGATGGTCCATCAAGATCGAACGCCGCCTCGATCGCATCGAAGGATAGAGGCTCCAGCGCAAACGCTTGACCTTCCCATGATGGGAAGCCCCAGTCTTGCCGCAGCTCATCGATGCGTATGCGGAGAATCGTCATGACCGACACCCCGACCAGCAAGGGCCATGGCCATCATCACGACCATGGCGCCCATGGGGGAGATCATCATGAACACGCCGAGGAGGCCGGCAAGGTAAAGGATCCGGTCTGCGGCATGACGGTCGACCCGCACGCAACCGCGCATCGGGCGCAGTACGAGGGCAAGCCGTATTACTTTTGCTCCTCCGGCTGCCAGTCAAAATTCATGGCCGAGCCAGCCTACTACGTCGAGCGGGCGGCGGCCCGGAAGGCGGCCTCCCCGCCGGAAGGCACGATCTATACCTGCCCGATGCACCCCCAGATCAGGCAGGTGGGACCCGGTTCCTGCCCGATCTGCGGGATGGCGCTCGAACCCGTGCTCGCGACGGCGGAAACCGGCCCCAGCCACGAACTGATCGACATGACGCGCCGGTTCTGGATCGGACTGGCGCTCTCCCTGCCCGTGGTCGCGTTGGAAATGGGTGGGCACCTGACGGGCCTGGGCCACTACATCGGCCAGCAGACCTCGAACTGGATCCAGATGCTGCTCGCGACGCCGGTCGTGCTGTGGGCTGGCTGGCCGTTCTTCGTGCGCGGCGGGCAATCGCTGGTTTCGCGCAACCTCAACATGTTCACGCTCATCGCCATGGGTACGGGCGTGGCCTGGGGTCTACAGTATGGTGGCGACGCTGGCGCCCGGGATTTTCCCGGCCGCAATCCACGGCCATGACGGATCGGTAGCCGTGTACTTCGAAGCGGCCTCCGTCATCACGGTTCTCGTCCTGCTCGGGCAGGTGCTCGAATTGCGGGCAAGGGAGAGCACCAGCGGGGCCATTCGCGCCCTGCTCGACCTCGCGCCCAAGACCGCCCGCAGGATCATGTCCGACGGCACCGAGCAGGAAGTCCAGCTCGACACCGTGCAGGTCGGCGACCGCCTGCGGGTGCGGCCGGGCGAGAAGGTCCCGGTCGACGGCGTCGTCGTCGAGGGGCACAGCGCGGTCGACGAGTCGATGGTCACGGGCGAGTCGATGCCGGTTACCAAGGAAGTCGGGGCGACTGCGATCGGAGGGACGATGAACCAGTCCGGCGGCCTCGTGATCGAGGCGCAGAAGGTCGGGTACGACACCATGCTGTCGCGGATCGTCCAGCTCGTGGCTGAGGCCCAGCGCAGCCGCGCCCCAATCCAGCGATTGGCCGACCAGGTCTCGGGTTACTTCGTGCCCGCCGTGATCGGTGTGGCGGCGCTCGCCTTCTTCGCATGGGCCGTCTGGGGTCCCGAGCCGCGGCTCTCCTACGGCCTCGTTGCAGCCGTCGCGGTCCTCATCATCGCCTGCCCCTGCGCGCTCGGTCTCGCCACGCCGATGTCGATCATGGTGGGAGTCGGGCGCGGCGCCCAGGCGGGCGTTCTGATCAAGAACGCCGAGGCACTGGAACACATGGAGAAGGTCGACACCCTCGTGGTCGACAAGACCGGAACCCTCACCGAGGGCAAGCCGTCCGTGACTGCCGTGCTTCCAGCGCCGGGCTTCGCTGAAACCGAGATCCTGCGCCTGTCAGCCAGCGTCGAGCGGGCGAGCGAGCATCCGTTGGCCGTGGCCATCGTCGCGGCCGCCGATGCCCGGGGCCTCGCCACCGCACCGGTCGCCGATTTCGACTCGCCTACCGGAAAGGGCGCGCGGGGTACCGTCGAGGGGCGGCGCGTCGTGCTCGGCAACACAGCCTTCCTGGCCGAGCATGGCATCGACGCCGCCCCCCTGGCAGAGCAAGCGGACAGGTTGCGCGAGGACGGCGCCACGGTGATCTTCGCCGGCATCGACGGGAAGGTGGCGGGTGCCATCGCCATCGCCGATCCGGTCAAAAGCTCGACCCCCGAGGCACTCGCCGGGCTCAGGGCGGAGGGCATCCGAGTCGTGATGCTCACCGGCGACAACTGGACGACCGCGAGGGCGGTCGCCAGGCGGCTCGGAATCGACGAGGTCGAGGCCGAGGTTCTACCCGACCAGAAGAGTGCCGTCGTCCAGCGGTACAAGGCGGACGGCCGGGTAGTCGCCATGGCGGGCGACGGCGTCAACGACGCGCCGGCACTGGCGGCAGCGGATGTCGGCATCGCCATGGGTACCGGCACCGATGTGGCGATGGAAAGCGCGGGCGTGACCCTGCTGAAAGGCGACCTGACCGGAATCGTGCGGGCGCGGCGGCTGTCCCAGGCTGTGATGCGCAACATCCGGCAGAACCTGTTCTTCGCCTTCATCTACAATGCGCTCGGCGTGCCGGTGGCGGCGGGGGTGCTCTTCCCGTTCTTCGGGATTCTGCTATCGCCGATCATCGCGGCGGCCGCGATGGCATTGTCCTCGGTCAGCGTGATTGGCAATGCGATCCGCCTGCGGGCGGTACGGCTGTGATCGTTGGGCTGGGCCGCTCCCATCGGGAGCCACCCGGCCCTTCCCGCAGTTTGATGCGGCGCAATGTTTCGGTCCGCCAAACCGGGTAGGCTTCTTCCAATGAAGTGGCGTCGGGAAGAATCCCCGTCTACGCCGGCGACCATGCTCGGCTGCTGCGATGGTTCGCCCATAACCCGAAAGCAGCGTCGACGCCGTCCGTCGCCCTTTTTGGACTGATCCGCAAAGGAGAGCCTGCCATGAAGACGTCCGTTCTCGCGACCATTCTGATTGCCCTTGCTGGACCCGGTTTGGCCCAGGCACCGACTTCCCATGATCAGCATCATCCGGGTGGCGCCACCACGGCGCAGGCCCAACCCGCAGCTCCGGCAAAACCTCTGGCAATGCCCGGCCAATCCGGAGTGCCGATGCCAATGGGTCAGATGATGCAAGGTCAAGGCATGCCCGGCGGCATGATGAGCGAGGGAATGATCGGCCGATTCTCGTCCGAGGATGAGCGCCTTCATCGATGCCCACGTCGCGGCAATCCACGCCGGGCTGAAGCTGTCCGCCGACCAGGAAAAGCTATGGCCGCCTGTCGAGGCTGCGCTCAGCAACCTGGCGACCCTTCACCTCAGCCATATGCGGGCCATGCGCCAGACCCAAGGGATGACGGCAAACGATCCGGTGGGCATGCTCCGCACCATGGCCGATCATATGAGCCAAGGAGCTGAGGCCATGCGCAAGCTCGCAGACGCTGCTGCGCCTCTCCACGCGACCCTCGACGAGGCCCAGAAGCGGCGGCTTCCGATACTCGTCCGAATGGGCAGCCAAGGCATGATGGAACGGGGAATGATGGGTTCCGGCGGCGCCATGATGCCCGACGGATCCGACGGCGCTGACAATGGCACCCCGAACAAGCACTGACACGCCATCCCGGATGGTGATTGGCGCGCCGGGGTGAAATCGCCGCTTGACCTTGCCCTTATGGGAAGGTGCAGCCTGCTCGCATCATCGACAGGAAATGGAGATCAATTCCATGTGCGGATGCAACAATCACCCCTCCCAACCGAGTCAGGCAGTGGAGCGTGATCCGAATGCCCTGACCTTGCGGGTCGAGGACATGACCTGCGGACATTGCGCCGGCACGATCAAGAACGCGATCGAGACGGGACTGCCCGGCACCCAAGTCGAAGCCGACCCGACTTCCAAGCTGGTATCCGTCCGCGGGAGCCGCGACCTTGCGTCCATTTCGGCTCTCGTCACCAAGGCGGGCTACACCCCGGTCGCCGCCTGAAGGAGATGCTCATGCTCAACCGCCGCCGCTTCCTCGCTGTCCTAGGAACCTCCGGCGCGGCCCTCATGGCCGGACAAGTCTTTGCGTCTGCCCTGCCGAAGGTCGTCGTGATCAAGGATCCGAACTGCGGCTGCTGCGGCGGCTGGGTGGAGCACATGAAGGCCGCCGGATTTCCCGTGGAGGTCGTTACATCCTCCAATGTCGACCAAGTGAAACTCCGCCTTGGCGTGCCGGACGAGCTTGCCTCCTGCCACACGGCAGAGGTGGCCGGTTACGTCATCGAGGGCCATGTGCCCGCTGACGCCGTCAATCGTCTGCTGGCCGAGATGCCTCGGGCTCGAGGCCTCGCCGTTCCGGGAATGCCGATGGGCTCTCCCGGCATGGAGGTGGCCGGCAAGGCGCCGGACAGCTACGAAGTCGTCCTGTTCGGACCTTCGGGCCAGACTACCTTCGCTCGCTACCGCGGTGTGAACCGCGTCTGATCTCGGGAGCGAGCTTGTTCAGGTTGCGGGTTGACCCGCGTCAACGCTTCCTCTGCAATCGATACGAGCCAAAGCCATCATTGGGCGGTGAAATCGTTCCCTAGATCGAGATACCACCGCGACGGGACCGCTTCCGGCAAAAGGGGCAGTGAGTTACTGGAATGAACGGCAGATCCCACTCCAGCGCTGTCGATACTGCCTCGTCCTCGGTCCTCCGGTCCGCAAAGGTGGATCTGATGTCGGCCGTACAATATTCCACGTACCAGCGGACGGTGGTTTCGCCGACGGAGAAACGTCGATCCACGCCTCGGCAATAGCGTCGCCCCATCGCGCCATCTACTCACTCACCGATGGCCGGCCCTCAATCGCGCGGCAACAAGTCCCGCAATGGCGGCCGGCGCCTCATCCGGAATGGCGAAGACCGAGCTGACGTTGATCTCGCAGAGCACGTAGGTGTCGTCGCCGGCGGCGGTACGCGGGCCATAGAGAAAGTCGGCGTCCCAGATGATCGGCAAGGAGGCGATGTCGAGGCCGAGGACGTCCATCATCTGCGGCGTCCACTCCGTTTCCATCAGAGTCCGCAACTTCTGAAAAGCCTCGGCCGACGGCCCGTGCATGATCCGAGGGCCGGGCTGCGCCGCCTCCGAGTCCGGCCCCTGGGGTGGCGGAGGAATGAGTGCCTTAATGAGCTGGTGGCCGAACCCGACGACCTTGTCCGCGCCCATGTAGCAGCGATCATCCCGTCGGGCAGACGAGGCTGGAATGGCTGGTCGACAATGCAGCCCCCGCCAGCGAAGTAGTCTTCGCAGCTCGCCATGAAGTCCGCGAGAGCGACCTCTTCCGACATACTGCCTCTCTGTGCGTGGAGGATCCACACCATCTCCGCGCCATTCGATCCGCCGAGACCCTCGACCTTCCACACACCCTGGCCGCCGTTGCCGCGGTTCTGCTTCAGGACGCGCGGCCCCGCCGTCCGCAATCGCTCCGGGAACTCCTCCCGGAAGGAAGCCACGGACCGGTAGAGGTGGCTGTCGGTACCCCAGCCGAGATGTTTCGTGCGGTGCAGGATCTCCTTCACCCCCATCTTGAGGATGGTGTCAGGATGGGCGCTGACCCACGGCCCACTCGCCGCAACATCTCGAAGCAAGGCATCAAGCTGATGCCGCGTCTTGCCCGCATGCAGCGGATCCACCCAGACAAGGACCCCGTCCGCAGTGAGGAGCTGATCACGAACTTCCCCCGAGAAGGCCTCGTCATACACTGCGGGCTCGGCTTGGATGCCGATCGCGCTCAACTCCTCGAAGATCAGATGGAAGCGATTGTTCTGCGGCGTCGCGGTGGTTCTCGCTTCCCTGTCCCCTCGCCAAACCACGGCAATCTTGGGCATTGCGGTAGTCATCATCTCACCTCGATGCTGATTGGGATGGCCCCGAGGAGCTAGACGCCGATCGATGGCCGGGATCGATCGGCGCGCACGGGGCGCTAGGACTTCTTGCTGCTCGCAGTCTTGTCGAGCCCGGCCTTCAGGCCCTTGGCCAGTTTCAGGGCGTCGTCATTCGCCCAGAAGTGCATGAAGAACAGCCGTGGCGTGTCCTCGAGCATGTGGTTGTGGACCGCGGTTACCTCGATCCCATTCTCCCGAAGGGTGCGAAGGACCGGATTCACTTCCGATGCGATCAGGACGAAGTCCCCGGTGATCGCCGCCTTGCCGTTCCCCGTCGGCTGGAAGTTGATGGCGATGGCCGAGCCCATGGCCTCCGGAACTTCCATGCCGCCATCGCGGATCTTTTCCGTACGCGGGACGCCGACCTGATAGACGCCGCCGTTCACCTTGCCCTTGTATCCGAGCGCCTGGTCGATGGCCGACGTGTCGAGATCGATCGCGGAAGCGGCGGCGGGTGCCGGTGGCGTCTCACCGAGAGGCGTGCCGCTTTCCTGCAAGCCAGCATGCAGCGCTCCCGCCAACTTCACGGCATCGCCATGGCCGCTGACATGCAGGTACATGGTCGCGGGCTCCGACCTCAGGAGATGGTTGTGAAGTGCCGTCACCTCGAGGCCGCCCTCGACAAGCTTCTTCATGACCGGGTTCACTTCCGGCTGGGTCAGGACGAGGTCGCCATCACCATGGCGTCGTGATCGCCCATCGGCAGGAACGCCAACCATGAGCCCAACGCCAGCGCGGGTTTCAGCTCCACTCCGTCCAGCCTGACCTTCAGGTCAGATCGAGGGAGCCCGACGCGATAGATGTGGCCCGGAGCCTGCGCACCGGACTTCCCGAGCGCCTTACCGACTGCGGCCCAATCCGGTTCAGCATGCGCGGGCGCTGAGATCGCCAACGCCATTCCAATTCCAATTGCAAAGTATGCTCGCATCACGATGCTCCATTTCCATCGCCCCCGCGTTGGATCTGCCCCTGGGCCCGCGCTCACGGCGCAGGGCCTGGTCTCAGTGCCGGCGGACGGCCGCTGAACGATGCCTTCCTCGTAGATGTCGAAGTCGGGCTCCTGGAGACGGTAAGTCTTTCCGGAGTTTTGGACGGCGTAGCAGCGGTGGTCATCGGCAGTGCGGTCCAAGCAAAGCTGGTCCTGTTTCACCCGCCAGCGCCCAAGGGTCTTTTTGCCCATGGCGATGTTCGTGAGGGTTCCGTCGCGCCCGAACAGGAGTGCCCAGTGAACCTCATCGGTGAACTCCATGCTCGCGAGACGGTTTCGAATTTCCGCCCCACGAAGCGTGCGGAATGTCTCCGCTTGCACAGGGCCCACGCCCACGAGCACCGCCAAGCCGAGAGCTCCACCCGCCATCACAACGGCGCGACGCACGTTGCCCATCATCAGGCAGCCGTCGCCTTCATCACCGGTGGCCAGCTATGGGTTTCACCCTTGCGGCGGGATGCCCAGGCATAAAGCGCGTCGTAGATGATGAAGCCGCGTCTCAGGACCTCATGATCATCCGGAGACAAATCGCGCAGCCCCATCGAGATCGCCAGCAGCCCGGCCGATTGCCGCGTGAGATCGTGCCTGTCGGTATCGGCTCCGCGGACGATGGCGGCCACCGTGGTGATGGCGGGATCCTTGGCCAGGTCGTGCTTCTCGACGAAAGTGTCGAAGCTGCATCCCTCGCCGACATGCGTGTACTCGACGCCGGGCACATCATAGGGAATGGCACCGGTTTCCTCGGCCACCTTCCGGACCTGGTCCGGCGGCACGAACAGGAACTCGGGTTCCTTGTCGATAAACCGGGTGATCAACCAGGGACAGGCGATCCGATCGATGACGGGGCGTTCGCGTATGACCCATTTCATGGCGTAGGCCTCCCTTCGATGGTGAGTGGAACGGTCGGGGCGCCGATCGCATGCCAGGCGGCAATTCCGCCCGCGAGCGAGTAGGCATCGAGGCCGCGGCTACGCATTTCAGCGACGGCGTCGCCGCTGACCTGGAAGCCGTAGACGCAGTAGACGACGATCGGCTTGTCCTTTGGCAGCTCGCCAATCCAATCGGCAATTGTCTCGGGCGGGCGCACATGCGCTCCTGGGATCATGTCACTGCGCTTCGCCAAATCGTCAGCAAGGCAGACGTCCAAAAGGACGAAATCGTCCTTTTGCTGCATGCGCGCCAAGAGGTCCTCGGCGGCAATACCGCCCGGTGACGCCGCAGGCGTATTCGGCTCGATCATGCGACGGTTCATGGCAAGCCGCTGGAAGCGAGCACCAACGCGCTCCCAATGGATGTTCTTCATGAAGGCGTCGACATAGGCGCCAGCCTTCGCTCTGAAATCGATGTGATAGGCGTGCTCGTACATATCGAGCGCCATGATCGGGATGCTTCCGGCGAGACAGTTCGTGTGATCCTGCCCCCATTGGATCATCAGGCGCCCGTGGCGCTCCGACCAGACCAACAGGGTCCAGCCCGACCCGCCCGCCTGCGCCTTCGCGCAGGCGGAGAATTTCGAGCGCCAGCCGGCGACGCTGCCGAAGTCGCGTTCCAGCGCGAGGGCGAGGTCGCCMGCGGCATCGCCGGTTCCGCCGAGGCCGTCGAAATAGATCTCGTGGAGGATCGCCGAGTTGGCGGCGATGAGTTCCTCCCGCTTGAGGCCGTTGATGTCGAAGACGGGCGCCTGGCTCCAGTCGAGCTCGTCGAGGCGGCGTTCGATGGCGTTGAGGCGCCGTACGGCCCCTCCGTAATTGTTCTCGTAGTGGCTCGCCAAAAGCCGTTCGGAGAGCCCTTCGAGGCGTGGTGGCTTGAAGGGCAAAGGCATGATCCGATGCATGACACCCTCTTTCGGGATACCCGACGGAAGCGGACGCTACGCCCGAATCTAAAATGATACAAGTGTTGCTTTCTGATTATTTGATGATACGGTGCAGATATGATCGATGACGCCTCCTCGGCAGACCAGCGCTGGTTGCTGCTGATCCACCAGTTGCCCAGCAAGCCCGCCTACTTCCGCGTGAAAGTCTGGCGCCGGCTGCAAGGGATCGGTGCCGTCGCGGTGAAGAGCACGGTCTATGCGTTGCCCGCGAACGCCGAGACGCAGGAGGACTTCGAGTGGCTGCTGAAGGAGATCGTCGAGGGCGGTGGCGAGGCTATGGTCTGTGAGGCGCGCCTGATCGACGGCCTTTCGGATGGCCAGGCCCGCGCGCTGTTCGATGCGGCTAGGGACGAGGACTACGAGGAAATCTCCAAAGAGGC
>NZ_JBFTJP010000011.1:0-259581 GCF_056395485.1 Allobosea sp. 10L417 | reverse complement strand
ACAAGATCGGCCGGCTTCAGGACCACGCAATTGCCCCAGGCGAGCGCCGGCGCGATCTTCCAGGCGGGGATCGCGATCGGGAAGTTCCACGGCGTGATCATGCCGATGATGCCGAGCGGCTCGCGCGTCACCTCCACGCCGACGCCGGGGCGCACCGAGGGGATCATCTCGCCGCCAAGGCGCAAGCATTCGCCGGCGAAGAAGGCGAAGATCTGGCCGGCGCGGGTCGCCTCGCCGATACCCTCGGGAAGGGTCTTGCCCTCCTCGCGCGAGAGCAGGCGGCCGAGCTCGTCCTTGCGGGCGAGGATCTCGTCGGAGGCCTTCTTCAGGATGTCGTAGCGCTCCTGCGGCGTCGTGCGGCTCCAAGCCGGGAATGCGGCCTTGGCGGCGGCGACGGCATTGTTCAGGTCCTCGACCGTCCCTTGCGCGTACTCGCCGACGACGTCGCCGGTGTTCGAGGGGTTGATGTTGCGCGAGGCGTTGGCTCCGCCAGCCCATTCGCCGGCGATGAGGTTCTTGAAGGGCGCGTTCATCTTTCTCTCCCACGAACAGGCTTGTGGGAGGGTGTTAGCGCCTTTGGACCGGGAAGGCCAATGCCCGACGGTCGGGGAGCCATCCGCTAACTGCATCGCCGGCGGAAACTACTTCTCCTTGATCGACAGACCGTTCTTGCCGACCGAGATCTGAACGCCATCGGGCTGCTTCTTTTCCTGGTAGAGCGAGTAGCAGGTCACGGCCAGGGCGGCGACGAGCACGACGATGAGGACAACCAGAAGATTGCGCGAAGCGAGCATGAAACATCCTTGACGAGGCGGCCGGAGCCGCGGCGCCCTGCCAACGCCGGCCTGCCGCTCAAAGTTCCGCGAGGACGGAACGTTCAGCCACCATCGGCGTTCAAATTCGGCGCGAGCCATGCCAGGATCGCGCTGGCTGGAGCGAGCGATGCACGAGACGGAACAGCAGGAGCGAATTTGGACGGCGCTTGCCGCGCATCCCGTCTACATGGTCTCGCTACTGGCCGAAAATGCCATCAAAACCCGGCCGATGTCGGGGCATCTCGACCGCGATCACCACCGGCTGCTCTTCATCAGCCATCGTCATACCGGCATCGTCGGGGCGGCCCTGCGCTCGCCCTCCGTCTCCATCGCCATCAGCCACGAGAACCGGAACTTCTACGCCGCGATCTCCTGTTCGGCTTCGGAAGTGCCCGGAAGGAACGAGCTGCGCGAGATCTGGACCCCCCTGGCGAGCGCCTGGTTCCCGCATGGGCCTGACGACCCTGACGCCACCCTGCTCGCACTGACGCCGATCTCGGCAGAAATCTGGGACGGCCCCTCGAGCAGCGTCGTCGTCGCCTTCAAGTTGGCGACGGCGAAGATATTGGGGCGCACGCCCGATCTCGGCGTCAACGCCACCATCGACATGCGCTGAGCCGGTTCGAAGGCTGGGCGCTGAAAGCGTCAGCGCCGTCAGGCCGGGTCGGAAGCCGCCATCTTCCGCCCGAGCCAGGCGACCGCGATGGTGGACCAGGCGATGCCGAGGCACCAGCCGCCGATGACGTCGGTCGGCCAGTGGACGCCGAGATAAATCCGGCTGAGGCCGATCAGCACGATCATCACCCAGGCCAGCGCGAAGCACAGGCGCTTGATGTCGTGGCGCCGCGAGGCGAGGCCGACGAAGCCCGCGATGCTGAGCAGCGTCACCGCCGAGAGAAAGGCGTGCCCGCTCGGAAAGCTGGCAGTAAAGGTGAGCGCCGCATGGCTTACGATGTCGGGCCGCTGGCGTCCGATCGCGATCTTCAGCCCATTGCTGGCCAGCAGGGCCGCGAGCAGGCTGACGACGAGGCCCACAGCCAGGTGCCGATAGCCACAGAGCCAGAGCGCCAGCGTCGCGGTGGTCGCCATGAAGAACAAGCCGACGAAACTGCCAAGTGCCGTCATGTCCCGCACCGCCTCCTGGAACCAGGTCGGCCCGATCGGAACGGCGGGATTGGCCGGGTCGCGGAACAGCAGGACCAGCTTGGTATCGAAGGCGAAGCTGTGGCCCGAGGCGATGAAGGCGGCCAGCGCCACAAAGGCCAGCGCCGCGGCAGCCGGCACGAGAACGCGCGGCTGCCACCATGGCGCCGACGCCTGGCTCAAAGCGTGCAGCGGCTCAGGCATGGCGACTTTCAACTCCAGAATCGGGTCGGGCGAGCGGCGATGACGGTCAAGGCTCTGGGCAGCAAGCCATAGGTCAACGCCCCTGCCCTGCGCTCGACCTCGCCGTCGAAGGTGATGTGCCCCTGCCGCTTGTCGCGGCGGGACAGCGTGACCGCATTGCCCGTGAAGGAGCTGAGATTGCGGGACGAACGCCAGCGGCCGGAAGCGACGGACAAGGCCGCCTTGCTACGCGAATAGAGGCCACCCGCATTCAATACGTGGACTTCGAAGACGCCGCCATCGAGACAATCGCGCCGCCATTCGGCGCCGTTGAAACGATTGACGGTGACCAGCACGGCATCCGCCTCGACGACCCGGCTCTGATTGCCGATGGCAATCTCGACGGCGACGGGACGGGTGAACAGGATCGAGCGCGTCGCCGCGATACCGAAGGCGGCGACACGGCTGAAGGGGAAGCGGCGGCGCGCATGTTCACGCTCGCGCGCCATCAGGCTGAAGAAACCCATGCCGGAGATCGAATGGAACAGCCGGTCGTTGACGCGGCCGACATCCATCGCGACAGGCTCGCCATGACAGAGCGCCGCAACCTGCTGCTCGAGCGGGCCGAACAGGCCGAGGTCTCGCCCCAACACATTGACGGTTCCCATCGGCAGAATGCCGACCGGGCGGTCCGCCTGAATCAGCACGGGCAAGGCGCCGTTGATGGTGCCGTCGCCGCCGGCCAGGACCGGTATCGTCCTGTCCTTCTCGATCGCCAGCGACAAGGCGCTGCCGATCTCGCGCGGCGGGACGAGCTTGACGTCCGCGTGGCAGCTATGGGCCTTGAAGGCGGCCTCGACACGAGCCGCAAAGGCGTCGGCACCTGCTTCGAGGACCGCTCCGGCGCGGGCGTTGACGACAACGGTGTGACGCATGTGGAGCCCAAGATAGGTGCCCCGCGTGGCTGCGCAAGACCGCCCTCACGCTGCTGCGGGGCGCGCATCGAATTGCGCGGGCTGCGGCGGGGCCAGCGGCATGGGCGTCTCATCGACTTCTTCGGTGATCACCTCGAAGCGCTGCAAGGTATGCATTCCGAAGGAACACATCATCGCAGTATCGGTCGCGTCACGACCGCGGGCGATGACGATGCGGCCGATGCGCGGTTCGTTGTGGCGGGCATCGAAGGTGTACCAGCGGCCGCCCAGGAAAACCTCGAACCAGGCATTGAAGTCCATCGGCGCGGGATTCGGCGGCACGCCGATATCGCCGAGATAACCATTGCAGTAACGGGCAGGGATGTTCATGCAGCGGCACAGCGCGACAGCCAGATGCGCGAAATCGCGGCAGACGCCGATCCGCTCCTCGAAGGCCTCAGCGGCCGTGCGCGTGCTGCGCGCGAAATGATAGCCGAACGTCAGGTGATTGTGGACGAAATCGACGATCGCCTGGACGCGCGGCCAGCCTGGCGCGACCTGCCCGAACAGCGACCAGGCCTGATCGAAGAGCTTGTCGGTCTCGCAGTAGCGGCTGCCGAGCAGATAGAGGAGCGCCTCGTCGGGCAGACGTGAGGGGGCGATCTCCCGTGCCGCCGGGTGGACAGGATCGGGCTCCCCTGAATCATGCACGACCCCTTCCGATTCAAGGCGGATGCCGCCGGGAGGCGCCACCATGCGCCGGCAGATATTGCCGAAGGCGTCGAGATGCTGTGCGACGGCGATCGGCAGCGAGGGATCGGCCAAGGCGCTGACCCGCATCTCGTCGGGCATAGTCAGGTCGTGGCGGCGCGAGGGGTGGACATCGAGCAATGTGACAAGGGGCATCTCACGCGCGCAAACCAACTCGATCCGATAGCCGTAACGGATGCGCATCTCGCCTTCTCCTGATGTGAGGGACGGCCGCCTCGCGGCTGTGCCGCGGTGGCTCATCGGGTCTCGAATTCCCCCACCGAGCAGACGCGCGAGGGCGCCCTCTGGTTCCCTCGCTCTGGCCAAAAAGCGCCGCGTCCACCTGCGAGAACGCATGAGACGCCRCAAAAAGAAGATGCGGGCCTTTCGGCCCGCATCCCGCCGCCACGGCGGTTCGGCTGGGGGGATAGCAACCGCCGCGACCAGCGTCTGGCAGCCGCTACATCATCCAGTAGGGCATCGTGCCGTAATAGTCGTGGACACGCTTGCCGTAAGCCTTGTCCTCCCAGTCGGGCTCGCCCTCGCTGTCGTACATCGGCGCAGCTTCGAGCTTTTCCTTTGTCAGAGGCACGACGTAGCCGCCGCGCTGCGGGTCGTAGTCGAGAACGCTCCACGGAATTGGATGGTATTTCTCGCCGAGGCCGAGGAAGCCGCCGAAGGACATGATCGCGTAGGCGACCTTTCCGGTCTGCTTGTCCAGCATCACGTCGTAGATCTCGCCGAGATGCTCGCCAGCCGCGTTGTAGACGTCCGTTCCCGCAACGCGAGCCCCCGCAATCAATGGATTGGCAGTGGTGGTGGACGTGGTGGACATCGCCATGTCGGGTTCCTCCATGTGTCGGGGGCGCGTCGCTTCAGCCCCGGAAACTCGTCTCCTCAACGTCCTGCGGAAGCCAAAGGTTCCAGCTTTTTCAGAGCCTTTTTGTGCAATCTTCCGGCATCACATTTCCGGCTTTTTCGTCATGTGAATGGAGGTCGCGCTCCGCATCGGGAACTTTTTGGCCGCACGGCTGGTTTCGGACTGCGAGCGAAATCGCCGTTTTGTGAAGAGGAGAACAGTCGGCATGAAGAAGTTCATGGTCATCGTGGGTCTCGCAGCCGCCCTGGGCGCCTGCACCGCGCGTGAACAGAATGCAGGTACTGGCGCTCTTATCGGCGCGGGCGCAGGCGCCCTTATCGGCGGTGCAGCTACGGGCCGGGCCGGCGGTGCCCTGGCGGGTGCGGCTATCGGCGGCGCCAGCGGCGCCATCATTGGCCATGCCGCGACGCCGGATGAGATCTGCTACGGCCGCGACGAGTGGGGCCGGCGCGTGCGTTACGCCTGCTGAGCGAGGCTTCAGCGGATCCATGGAAGGCTCGCCGATCCGGCGGGCCTTCTTTCATAGGGCGATGCGAGCCAACGCGCCCGTCGCCGCGGATGTCTCAGTCGGGCAGAAAACCGGAGATCTCATCAGGCTCTGTGGCCAGCACGTAACGCCGCTGCACGACATTCTCTCGGCGGGACTGCGAGAGGCGTTGAACCGCGTCGACCTCACGAAATCCGAGCTTTCGCAACACCCGTCCTGATGCCTCATTGTCGAATGCATGCCCTGCCTTGAGCCTGGACAGGCGAAGCGTCTCGAACGCGAAGCGAACCGCCGCACCTGCTGCCTCGGACCCGTAGCCGCGCCCCCATGCTGTTCCATCAAGCCAGTAACCGAGCGTGCCCTCGGTTGCGTCAACATTGTCAATGTCCACGAGGCCGATCATCGTTCCTCCGAGCAATATCGCGAAACGATAGGCTTCTCCGGTCGTCCATTCGCGCTCGTGATCGGCAAACCACTGGCCAACCTCCGACGCATCAGGCGGAAAGGACGCCATTTGCAGCATGCGCGACACGTTCCAATTCGATCTGATCTCGACGGCTCTGCTCACGTCCAGCGCGGAACTGGGGCGCAGAACCAGACGATCCGTCACGATCGGAACGCGGGCAGTTGGCGAAATACGCATACCTCTCCGGATAGGCAGCGCGGATGAAGAGAGTGCGACGGCCTTTTTTATGCCGCCTGGTCTGCCGCGTCAGACCTGCCCGTAGGGGCCGAAGCGCCCGACGAAGCGATGGCGGAAGCCGGGATAGAGCAGCCGCACGGCCGTGACTGGCTTCGTCTGGTTCCAGGTCCGGCGTTCGACCAGGAGGCAGGGCTCGCCGACCGCGACGTCGAGCAGGCCCGCCTCCTCCTCGCCCGCTCCGACGGCGCTGATCGCATGCTCCGCCTGCGACCAGAGGCTGTGCTTGAGCAGCCAGTCGCCGGGAGGGGTCTGCGCGAAATCCTCTTCGGTGAGGCCAGCGACGGCATCGGCATGGATCACGCGTTCTTCAAGCACATGCGGTTTGCCGTCGGCGCGATGCAGCACGACGAGATGAGCCACCTTGTCGGAACGCTTCAGACCGAAACGCTCGGCGACATCCGCCTCGGGCCGCCCGTCGCTGCGCGACAGCACATCATAGGCATAGGCCTGTCCGAGCTGCGCGACCTCCTCGGGAATCGAGAGGATATCGAGCATGGCGTGGCTGGCCGGGGGATTGGCGACGATGGTGCCCGAGCGGCGGCGGCGCACGATGAGGCCCTCGCGGGCAAGCTGCACCAATGCGCGGTGCACGGTCATCCGCGAGGCCCCGAGTTGCTCCATCAAGGCATGCTCCGGCGGCACGCTCGTACCGGGCGGCCATTCCCCGGTCACCACCAGATCGCGGATCGCGCGCCGGATCTGGTCGTAGACCGGCCCGGCGCCATCCAGTTTCACCGCGTCGAGCCGGGTCTCCGTCATCGTCGTCCCTGATCATTCCGCTGCGAGCAGGCGCCGCATCACGCTGGCGAAGCGTGCGCGCACCGAATCGCGGGCGATATGCCGCCCCTCGGCCACCACCCTCCTGCCACCGACGACGACGTCGCGCAAAGGCAGGGCGCTGGCGGCGAAGATCGCGCTGTCGACGGCCTCCGCGCCGCCCCTGCCGACGAGGGCCGGGTGATCGGTGTCGAGCGTGATGAAATCGGCGCGATGGCCGGTTGCAATGGCGCCGATAGCACGGCCGCAAGCCCGCGCGCCGCCGGCGCAAGCGGCCTGCCAAAGCGCGAGACCGGTTGAGGCTGCCTCGTCGGCGAAGAGCGCGCGGCGCCGGTCGCGCAGGCGCTGCGAATATTCGAGCTGGCGCAATTCGGCGCCGGCATCGATCTGGATATTGGAATCGCTGCCGACGCCGAAGGCGCCGCCGGCATCGCGATAGCGGATGCCATCGAAGATGCCGTCGCCGAGGCTCGACTCGGTGATCGGGCATAGGCCCGCCACCGCCCCGCTGCGGGCGATGCCGTCACGCTCGGCATCGCTCAGATGCGTCGCATGGATCAGGCACCAGCGCCGATCGAGCGGAATCGTGTCCATCAGCAATTCAACCGGGCGCTTGCCGGTGATCTTCAGGCTGGCCTCGACCTCCGGCACCTGCTCGGCGACATGGATATGGACGGGGTCGCTGGGGCGCAGCGACGAGACCCAGCCGAGATCGTCGAGCGCGACGGCGCGCAGCGAATGCGGGGCGACGCCGAGCCGCGCGTCCGGCAAATCGCGGATTGCGGCGGCGCTGCCTTCCAGCAGGCGCTGATAGGCGTCGCGCTCGTTGACGAAGCGGCGCTGGCCGTGGACCGAGGGCGCCTGCCCGAAATTGCCGAAGCGATAGAGCACCGGCAGCAAGGTGAGGCCGAGCCCGGTTTCCTGTGCGGCGGAAGCGATCGCCTCCCCCATCGCCGCGATGTTGGCGTAGGCGCGCCCGTCCTTGTCGTGATGGAGATAGTGGAACTCGGCGAGCGCGGTGAAGCCGCCCTCCAGCATCTCGACGAAGGCCTGCGCGGCGATGGCCTGCACGTCATCGGGATCGAGCCGGTCGAGGAAGCGGTACATCACCTCCCGCCAGGTCCAGAAGGAATCCTCCGGCGCGCCACGGCGCTCGGAGAGGCCGGCCATGCCGCGTTGGAAGGCATGGCTGTGCAGATTCGGCATGCCCGGCAGCGTGATGCCTGAGAAGCTGCTGGTATCCCCGGCCGGCTTCACCCCCGCCTCGACGGAGACGATCGCGCCATCGGCGACTGTCAGCTTCACATCGCGGGCAAAACCCTCGGGCAGGAGAGCCTCGGCCAGATGCAGGGTCTCGGTCACCGTTTCGCTCCGTCGCTCGCTGGCGTTCAATTGCATATGCAAATAACACTTGCCAATTGCATATGCAATTAGATACCATGGCCTCAATTCAAAGAGTAGCGGGAGGACGCACGGTGGCGAAAGCGCCTGGTGAGACGCTGGCTTGCGACAAGCTCTGGACGAATGCGCGGCTGGCGACGATGTCGGTTGCGATCGATGCGCCCTATGGCGCGATCGAGGATGGCGTCATCGCCGCCCGAGACGGCCGCATCGTCTATGCCGGCCTGCGCAGCGAGGCGCCCATCTTCCAGGCCGCCGAGACCGTCGATTGCGCGGGAGGCTGGATCACGCCGGGCCTGATCGATTGCCACACTCATCTCGTCTATGGCGGCGACCGCGCGCATGAATTCGAGCTGCGCCTGCAGGGCGCGACCTATGAAGAGATCGCGCGGGCCGGTGGCGGCATCCTCTCCACCGTCAAGGCGACGCGCGAGGCGAGCGAGGAGACGCTCTTCGCCTCCGCCGACCGGCGCCTCGCCGCGCTCATGGCCGAGGGCGTCACCACCGTCGAGATCAAGTCGGGCTACGGGCTGGAGCAGCAGGCCGAGCTGAAGCAGCTCCGGGTCGCGCGCCGGATCGGCCGCGAGCGGCCTGTCACCGTCCGCACCACCTTCCTCGGCGCCCATGCCGTGCCGCCGGAATACAAGGGGAGCTCGGGCGATTACACCGCGCTCGTTGCCGGGCCGATCCTCGATGCCGTCGCGGCCGAGGGGCTGGCCGATGCGGTCGACGTCTTCTGCGAGGGCATCGCCTTCTCGCCGGAGGAAACGAAGGCTGTCTTCGAGGCCGCCAAGGCCAAGGGCCTCGCGATCAAGATCCATGCGGAGCAGCTCTCCAACCTCTACGGCGCGAAGCTCGCCGCCGAGATGGGGGCGCTTTCCGCCGATCATCTCGAATATCTCGACGAGGCCGGCGTCATCGCCATGGCCAAGGCCGGCACGGTCGCGGTCGTGCTGCCCGGCGCCTTCTACTTCCTGCGCGAGACGCAGAAGCCGCCGATCGAATTGATGCGCAAGCATGGCGTCGCCATCGCGCTCGCCACCGACGCCAATCCCGGCTCCTCGCCGCTGACCTCGCCGCTGCTGGTCCTGAACATGGCCTGCACGCTCTTCCGCATGACGCCCGAGGAGGCGCTGGCCGGACTCACCCGCCACGCCGCCACGGCGCTCGGCCTGCAAGACGAAATCGGCACGCTGGAGGCCGGCAAACGCTGCGATCTTGCGATCTGGGACATCGAGCGCCCGGCCGAACTCGCCTACCGCATCGGCTTCAACCCGCTTCACACCCGCATCTGGAACGGACAATGACCACGGTTTCGCTTGCCCCGGGCGCCGCCCGCCTTACCGATTGGCGCGCCATCCGCGACGGCGCCACGGCCGCCCTCGCCGGCGACAGTGCCACCTCGATCGCCTCCGGGCAGAAGATTGTCGAGGAGATCGTCGCCGCCGGCACGGTGACCTATGGCGTCAATACCGGCTTCGGGAAGCTCGCCAGCGTCCGCATCGCCGATGCCGATCTCGCCAAGCTCCAGAGCAACCTGATCCTCTCGCATGCGGTCGGCACCGGGCCGGCCCTGCCTGACGGCGTCGTCCGCCTGCTGCTGGCGATGAAGGCCGCGAGCCTGGCGCGTGGCGCCTCCGGCGTGCGGCCGGTCGTGATCGAGGCGCTGATCGGTGCGCTCAAGGCCGATGCCTTGCCGGTGATCCCCGCCAAGGGTTCGGTCGGCGCTTCCGGCGACCTCGCCCCGCTCGCCCATATGACCGCGGCCCTGATGGGCTTCGGCGAGATCCGCCTGAAGGGCGAGGTGATGCCGGCGACCGAGGCGCTGAAGCGCGCCGGACTTAGCCCGCTTGCGCTCGGCGCCAAGGAGGGCCTCGCGCTCATCAACGGCACGCAGGTCTCGACCACGCTGGCGTTGACCGGGCTTGCCACCATCGCCCGCGTCTTCGACGCCGCGCTCGTCGCCGGCGCGCTCTCGGTCGATGCGCTCAAGGGCTCCGACACCCCGTTCGATCCGCGCATCCAGACGCTGCGTGGCCAGCCCGGCCAGATCAAGGTCGCAAAAATCCTGCTCGACCTGATCGCCGGCAGCGCCATCCGCGAGAGCCATCGCCATGGCGATACGAAGGTGCAGGACCCCTATTCGCTGCGCTGCCAGCCGCAGGTCATGGGCGCCGTGCGCGATCTTATCGGCAACGCCGCCGCGACGCTTTCGATCGAGGCCAATGCCGTCACCGACAACCCGCTGGTGCTTGGCCCCGGTGAGATCGTCTCGGGCGGCAATTTCCACGCCGAGCCGGTGGCGTTCGCCGCGGACATCCTGGCCATGGCCGTCTGCGAGATCGGCAATCTCTCCGAGCGCCGCATGGCGCTGCTGGTCGATCCCGTGATGAGCGGCCTGCCGCCCTTCCTTGCCCGCGATGCCGGCCTGAACTCGGGCTTCATGATCGCGCAGGTCACGGCTGCGGCGCTCGCCTCCGAGAACAAGCAGAAGGCTTATCCGGCCTCGGTCGACACCATCCCGACCTCCGCCAATCAGGAAGACCATGTCTCGATGGCGACGCATGGCGCCTTCCGCCTGATCGACATGGCGAAGAATGCCGCCAGCGTCATCGGCGTCGAACTGATGGCGGCGGCGGAAGCGATCGAGCATCACCGCCCGCTCAAGACCAGCGCGCGGCTGGAGCCGGTGCTCGCCCTGCTGCGCAGCAAGATCGCGCCGCTCACCGAGGACCGCTATCTCGCCCCCGACCTCGCGGCCGCGACCGAGTTCGTGCTCTCCGGCGCCGTCGGCAAGGCCGCCGGCCTCGACAGCTTCGCCGAGTGCGCGGCGTGAGCGCCGAGATCGTCACCGTGACGCGGGGCTCGTCCCCGCTGATCCTCTCGATGCCGCATCCCGGCACCGGCGTTCCGCCGGAGGTCGCGGCGCAGCTCAACGAGCGTGGCAAGCTGGTCGAGGATACCGACTGGCATATGCGCCAGCTCTACGGCTTCGCCGCACCGTTCGCACCGACCATCGTCGAGGCGCAGCTCTCGCGCTTCGTCATCGACCTCAACCGCGATCCGGCCGGGGTCTCGCTCTATCCGGGCCAGGCGACGACCGAACTCGTGCCGACCACGACCTTCGACGGCGCGCCGATCTGGCAGACCGCGCCGGACGCCACTGAGATCGAGCGGCGCAAGGCGGCCTATTTCCAGCCCTATCACTCAGCGCTGGCTGCCGAGATCGCGCGGGTGAAGGCCGAGCACGGCTACTGTGTGCTGTGGGACTGCCATTCGATCAAGTCGGTGATCCCGCGCCTGTTCGAGGGCACGCTGCCGACGCTGAACCTCGGCACCAATTCCCGCGAAAGCTGCGCGCCGAGCGTTGAGGCCGCCGCCGTCGCCGCGATGGCTGGACACCCCTTCACGCAGATCGCCAATGGCCGCTTCAAGGGCGGCTGGATCACGCGCCATTACGGGCGCCCCTCAAGCCAAGTCCACGCGCTCCAGATGGAAATCGCGCTCTCGGCCTATCTCGCCGAGGAGACCGCGCCCCGGACCTTCGACGCGCCGAAGGCCGCCAGCCTGCAGACCGCCTTGTCAGCCACAATCGAAGCCGCGCTTGCCGCAGCCGCAGCCATCGAACGGAGCCGCTCATGACCCGCTTGGACAATACCCGCGTCATCCGCCCCGCCACCGGCACCGAACTCACAGCCAAGAGCTGGCTGACCGAAGCGCCGCTGCGGATGCTGATGAACAACCTGCATCCTGATGTCGCCGAGAACCCGCAGGAGCTCGTGGTCTATGGCGGCATCGGCCGCGCCGCCCGCTCCTGGGAGGATTTCGACCGCATCGTCGCGGCGCTGCGCCAGCTCGAGGCCGACGAGACGCTGCTCGTGCAGTCCGGCAAGCCGGTCGGCGTGTTCCGCACCCACAAGGATGCGCCGCGCGTCCTGATCGCCAACTCGAACCTCGTGCCGCATTGGGCGAACTGGGACCATTTCAACGAGCTCGATAAGAAGGGGCTCGCCATGTACGGCCAGATGACGGCCGGCTCCTGGATCTATATCGGCACCCAAGGCATCGTGCAGGGCACCTACGAAACCTTCGTCGAAGCCGGGCGCCAGCACTACAATGGCAGCCTCAAGGGCAAGTGGGTGCTGACCGGCGGCCTCGGCGGCATGGGCGGCGCGCAGCCGCTTGCCGCGGTGATGGCCGGTGCCTCCTGCCTCGCCGTCGAGTGCAATCCCGACTCGATCGATTTCCGTCTGCGCACCCGCTATCTCGACGAGAAGGCCGAGACGCTCGACGAAGCCATGGAGATGATCGCCCGCTGGACGAAGAATGGCGAGGCGAAGTCGGTCGGCCTGCTCGGCAACTGCGCCGAGATCCTGCCGGAAATGGTCCGCCGCGGCATCCGGCCGGACATGGTCACCGACCAGACCTCGGCGCACGACCCGGTCAACGGCTACCTGCCGAAGGGCTGGACCATGGGCCAGTGGAAACAGGCGCGCGAAGCCAATCCGAAGTCCGTCGAGAAGGCCGCGCGCGCCTCGATGCGCGAGCATGTCGAGGCGATGATCGCCTTCCAGGACATGGGCATCCCGACCTTCGACTACGGCAACAATATCCGCCAGGTCGCCAAGGACGAGGGGCTGGAGAACGCCTTTGCCTTCCCGGGCTTCGTGCCGGCCTATATCCGCCCGCTGTTCTGCCGCGGCATCGGCCCGTTCCGCTGGGCCGCCCTTTCGGGCGATCCGGAGGATATCTACAAGACCGACGCCAAGGTGAAGGAGCTGACGCCCGGCAACACGCACCTGCACAACTGGCTCGACATGGCGCGCGAGCGCATCTCGTTCCAGGGCCTGCCGGCGCGCATCTGCTGGGTCGGCCTCGGTGACCGCCATCGGCTCGGCCTCGCCTTCAACGAGATGGTCCGGAACGGCGAGCTCAAGGCGCCGGTCGTGATCGGCCGCGACCATCTCGACTCCGGCTCGGTCGCCTCGCCGAACCGCGAGACCGAGGCGATGAAAGACGGCTCGGACGCGGTCTCCGACTGGCCGCTGCTCAACGCGCTGCTCAACACCGCGAGTGGCGCTACCTGGGTCTCGCTGCATCATGGCGGCGGCGTCGGCATGGGCTTCTCGCAGCATTCGGGTGTCGTGATCTGCGCCGATGGCACCGACGACGCGGCTGCCCGCCTCGCGCGCGTGCTCTGGAACGATCCGGCGACCGGCGTGATGCGCCATGCCGATGCCGGCTACGACATCGCGTTGGACTGCGCCCGCGAGAAGGGGCTCAACCTGCCGGGTATTCTGGGCTGAGCCCTCGTGTCATTCCGGGGGGCTCCGCGCAGCGGAGAACCCGGAACCCACGACCGGGCGAGCCCTACCCGATCGCAGCATTTGGGTTCCGGGTTCGCCCTTCGGGCGCCCCGGAATGACATGGGTGGTGGCGTGAATTCGAAGGAGCCTTCCATGCGCATCATCCGCGCCGCCGATTGCAAGGTCATGCCGTGGAAGAACGGCGGCGGCACCACGACCGAGATCGCGGTGGCGCCGGAAGGCGCCTCGCTCGGAGATTTCGACTGGCGCATCTCGATGGCGCATGTCGGGCAGGACGGTCCGTTCTCATCCTTCCCCGGCATCGACCGGACACTCTCGGTGCTGACCGGCAACGGCATCCGCCTCGCCTTCGGCGATGGAGAGACGGTGGCGCTCGACCGCTCGACCGCACCGTTTTTCTTCGCCGCCGACCACGCGGTGGAGGGCGTGCTGGTCGACGGGCCGATCGACGATCTCAACGTGATGAGCCGGCGCGGGACGTGGAGCCATAGCGTCGCGCGCCTGACGGGCGGATCGCATGAGATCGCGGTGGAGCATGGATTGCTGGTCTTGGTGGCGCGCGAGGGAGAGTGGCAACTGAATGGCGCGGCTCTGGCTGCCGGGGACAGCGCCGTGTTCCAAGCTCCCGCCACCGCAAAACTCGCCGCCGGGAACAGCAGCGATCTGTTCGTGATCCGACTGCAGCGGGTCTGAGCTGCCGTCATTCTCGGGCGGAGCGCAGCTCCGACCCGAGAACCTCAGGACGAGAAACCACTGGTTTCCGAGATGCTCGGTTCAAGCCCGAGCATGACGCCTTCCCTCGCCTCACGCCGCCTGCCGCGGCTGCGGGCCGACATAGACCGATTGCGGCCGGATCAGCCGGCCGCCGGCGATCTGCTCCTTGGCATGGGCGAGCCAGCCCGTCGTCCGTCCGAGCGCGAAGACGCAGGTGAAGGAATCCGGCGGGAAGCCGAGCGCCTCCAGCAAGAGCGCCGTATAGAATTCGACATTGGTTTCGAGCGTGCGGTTGGGTTTGCGCTCGCGCAGGATGGCGAGCGCCGCCTGCTCGACCCCCTCGGCCAGCGCGAGCCGCCCGCTATCGGCGCCGAGCCGGCGTATCGCGCCCTTCAGCGCATCGGCGCGCGGGTCGCGGACGCGGTAGATACGGTGGCCGAAGCCCATCAGCCGGTCGCCGCGATCCAGCGCCGTTTCAAGCCACGAACGGGCATTGTCGGGCGTGCCGATCGCATCGAGCATCCCGATCACCGGGCCGGGCGCGCCGCCATGGAGCGGCCCCTTCAGCGCACCTATGCCCGCAAGGACGGCCGAGACCAGCCCGGCGCGTGTCGAGGCAACCACGCGAGAGGCGAAAGTCGAGGCGTTGAGACCGTGATCGGCGACGGTCACGAGATAGGTATCGAGCGCGGCGGCCTGCTGCTTCGTCGGCGCCTTGCCCGTCAGCATGCGCAGCGTATCGGCCGCCTGCGACAGCGACGAATCGGGCGAGATCGGTGCGAGACCCTGCCGCAGGCGCAGAGACGCGGCAGTGAAGACAGCCGGCGCCGCCAGCAGCCGCAGCACCGTGCCGCCATCCTCACCATCGGGGATCAACGCGGTCATCGCCCGGATCATCTCGACCGGGCCGAGCGACATGGGCACCGTCGCCTTGGCGACGACCGTCTCGAACAATTCCTGCCGAGCCGCGCCGAGCGCTGCCGGCAGATCCTTGGTGGCAGGCAGGTCCGGCACGAAGCCGTCGAGCATCAGCCCGGCCATTTCTTCGAAGGAGGTGTGTCCCGCCAGTTCGTCTAGGCTGTGGCCGCGCATCACCAGCCGACCGGCCGCTCCATCGACTTCCGAGAGCACGGTATGGGCGGCAACGACATCTTCAAGGCCATCGGACATGGCGATCACTCCTGCAAAACGACAGCTTGAGGATCGGTAGCTTCATCGCTAGAATCAATCTTGAACAATATAATCAATATATTTTCGGATGACCGACTGGCTGACGACGCAACAGGTGATGCAGCGGCTCGGGCTGAAGCCGCAGACGCTCTACGCCTATGTCAGCCGCGGGCTGATCGAGGCGCGCGGCGACGCAGCGGATTCGCGGCGGCGGCTCTACCGGGCCGAGGATGTGGCGCGGCTGGAGCATCGCAAGGCGCGGGGGCGCAAGCCCGCCGCCATCGCCGAAGATGCGATCGCCTTCGGCGAGCCGATCCTGGCCTCGGGCATCGCCACGATCCAGCGCGGCAAACTTTGGTATCGCGGGCAGGATGCCGCGACCCTGGCCGATACGGCGAAGCTGGAGGATGTCGCGCGGCTGCTCTGGGATTGCGGCTCGCAGCGCTTTCCGCCGCTGTTCACGATCGTGCCGGAGGCACCGGCCCGGCAGCGCATGTTCGCGGTGATCGCCGCGCGCGCCGCTGGCGATCCCGCCATGGCGGGGCGCGCGAAGAAGGCGCTCTATCTCGAGGCGGCCTCCGTCATCGACGCGCTGGTCGATGCGATCGCAGGGCGGCCGGGCCAGGGGCCGATCCATCACCGGCTGGCGCAGGCCTGGGGCTGCGACGAACGCGGCGCCGACCTGATCCGCCGCGCGCTCGTGCTGCTGGCCGACCACGAGCTCAACGCCTCGACCTTCGCGGTGCGCGTCGCGGCCTCGACGCGCGCTTCACTCGCGGCCTGCATCTTGGCCGGGCTCGCAACGCTGTCCGGGCCGCTGCATGGCGGGATGACCCCGCGCGTGCTCGGGCTGATGCGCGAGATCGCGAGCGAGGGCGTCGAGATGGCGGTCTCCGCCCGGCTTGCGACGGGCATGCCCCTGCCCGGCTTCGGCCACCCGCTCTATCCGGACGGCGATGCGCGGGCGCGGGCACTGCTCACCGCGTTCACGCTGCCGCCGGCCTATGAGGAGACGCGCCGGGCCGTCACTGCGCTGACCGGAGAGGAGCCGAATATCGACTTCGTGCTGACGGCGATCGCGAGCGAACTCGGGCTTGCGCCGGATGTCTCGTTCCAGATCTTCGCCGCGGCGCGCTGCGCCGGCTGGATCGCCCATGCGCTGGAGCAAGGCGAGACCGGGCGCCTGATCCGGCCTCGCGCCCGCTATGTCGGGCCGGAGCCGGCCTAGGCCGGCTCGAAAACTTTGTCATTCCGGGGCTTCGCGCAGCGAAGAACCCGGAACCCACGACCGGGTGAGGGGCTTACAACCCGGCATCAAATCCCACCCAGTCGTGGGTTCCGGGTTCGCGCCTGCGGCGCGCCCGGGAATGACAAAGGTGGTGCTGTTAGCAGCCGGCATCTAAGCCGGCTCATCGACCTTCGTCTGCGTCGCCTTCCGCCCAAGCTCGCCCTCACGCTCCTCGATATAACCGCGCGTGATCGGCAGTCCGTCGAGCTTCTTGGCGAGCTGGAATTGGAAGACCACCAGATCGTCGTGCCGGAAGCTCGCCTCTGAGGCGGCAAGGTAGAACTCCCACATCCGGGCGAAGCGCTCGTCATACATCGCCACCGCCTCGGCGCGCCGGGCCAGGAAGTTCTCGCGCCAGGCTTTCAGCGTCTCGGCATAGTGGAGGCGGAGCACCTCGACATCGGTGATGACGAGCCCTTCCTGCTCCACCGCCGCCGCCACCTCCGACATGGCGGGGATGTAGCCGCCGGGGAAGATGTACTTGGCGATGAAGGGATTGGTCGCGCCAGGCGGCGTCGAGCGGCCGATCGTGTGGATCAGCGCCACGCCATCGTCGTTGAGCAACTCGCGGATCTTGCGGAAGTAATCGCGATAATAGCCGACGCCGACATGCTCGAACATGCCGACCGAGACGATCCGATCGAAGGGCTCCGTCAGGTGGCGATAATCCTGCAGCCGGAACTCGACCGGCAGGCCGGACTCCCCGCCACGCTCCCGCGCGATGGCGAGTTGCTCCTCGGAGAGCGTGATGCCCGTCACCGAAGCGCCGGTCTCGCCGGCGATCGACAGCGCCATGCCGCCCCAGCCGCAGCCGATATCGAGCACGCGCTGGCCCGGCTGCAGATCGAGTTTGCCCATGATGTGGCGCTTCTTGGCGAGTTGCGCTTGCGCCAGCGTCATATTCGGCTGCGCGAAATAGGCGCAGGAGTATTGCATGTCCGGGTCGAGGAAGAGCCGGAAGAAATCGCTCTTCAGGTCGTAGTGATGCGCGACGTTGCGCTTCGCCAGTGCCGGTGTGTTGTTCTGGTGGAAGCGGCGCACAGCGGTGCGCAGCCCCTCCAGCGTCTTGCCCCAGCCCTTCGGGCGGGCCTTGTGGATGGCGGCGACCAGCACGTCGAGCAGATCATAGAGCGAGCCCTGCTCGACCACGACGCGCCCGTCCATGACGGCCTCGCCCAAGGCGAGCTCGGGATTGAGCGCAAGTTTCAATTCCGTCGGCGCATCCAAGATCCGCATCCGCAATCGCGGCACGGCTCCCTGTCCGATGGATTGAAGCGTGCCATCGGGAAAAACGACATCGATACGTGGCTCGATCGCGAGCCGAGACAACATCCTGGCAATCAGCGAATGCATTGGCCCCACCTTCGGCAGCGCCCCTTTCGCCCCAAGATGGCAAGTCGGATCGCCGTCGTAACCGCCCTTTGGCGCAAGGCAGGCACTCGCCTGCGACATGACAACGCAGGCGGCGTGGTTCGGTTCCGTTGGGGAAGCATGGCTGACTGCTGGAGGGACTCAGTGGTCGGCGGCGATGACTTCGGCGCGGATCTCCTCGACCAGCCGCTCCTTCAGCGCGACGAATTCCGGTGTCGTCTTGATGGTGTAGGGCCGCGGATGTGGCAGCTCGACCGGGATATCCGCCTTGATCCGCCCCGGGCGCGCGCTCATCACCACGACGCGGGAGCCGACGAAGATAGCCTCCTCGATGTCATGGGTGACGAAGAGCACGGTCTTCTTCTCGCGCTCCCAGATGCCGAGCAGCATCTCCTGCATCAGGGCGCGGGTCTGGTTGTCGAGCGCGCCGAAGGGCTCGTCGAGCAGGAGGATCTTGGGATCGTTGGCGAGCGCGCGGGCGATCGCGGTGCGCTGCTGCATGCCGCCAGAAAGCTGCTTCGGGAAATGATCGACGAAGTGGCCGAGCCCGACGCGCACCGCCCAGTCGCGCGCGATCCGCAGCCGCTCGGCCTCGGGCACGCCCCTCTCGCGCAGGCCGAAGGCGATGTTCTCTTGCACTGTCAGCCAGGGGAAGAGCGTGTAACTCTGGAAGACGAAGCCGCGATCGGCTCCCGGCCCCGACACCGGCGTGCCGTCGAGCAGGATGCGCCCCTCGCTCGCCGTCTCCAGCCCCCCGATGATGCGCAGCAAGGTCGACTTGCCGCAGCCGGAGGGGCCGAGAATGGTAATGAAGTCGTTGTCGGCGACGGTGAGCGAAGTCGGCATCAGCGCGCGCGTCGGCTCAGCCCCGCGCTGGCCTGCGAAGACCTTGCCGACATTGTCGATGACAAGCTTGCTCATGCGCGCGCCCATGGGAACAGGCGCTGGTTGACCGCCTTGAAGAGGAAATCAGAGATGAGGCCGATGAGGCCGATCACGATGATGCCGAAGATGATCTGCCCGGTGTTCAGCAGCGCCTGGCTGTCCGTGATCATGTGGCCGATGCCGGAGGACGAGCCGATCAGCTCGGCGACGATGACATAGGTCCAGGCCCAGCCGAGGACGAGGCGGAAGATCTCGGCGATCTCCGGCGCCGCATTCGGCAGCATGACGCGGCGCACGACCGAGCGGTCGGTCGCGCCCAGCGTATAGGCGGCGTCGACCAGATCGCGCCGGATCGAGCCGACCGAGACCGCGATCATCAGGATGAGCTGGAAGACCGCGCCGATGAAGATGACGAGCAGTTTCTGCGTCTCGCCGATGCCGGCCCACAGGATCAGCAGCGGGATGAAGGCCGAGGCCGGCAAATAGCGCGCGAAGGAGACGAAGGGCTCCAGGAACGCCTCGATCGGCTTGTAGGCGCCCATCAGGATGCCGAGCGGCAGGGCGACGATGACGGCGATGATGAAGCCGCCCACGACGCGCCAGATCGTCATCATGATGTCGAAACTGAAGCCGTAGCGCACCATCAGATTGTAGCCCTCGCCGACCATGGTCAGCGGATCGGCCAGGAAGAGGCGCTGGACATAGCCGCCGAAGGTCGCGACCGACCAGAGCGCTACGAACAGCGCAAAGAAGGCCACGCCATAGCCTATGCGGGCCGCGGTCGAGACGGGTTGCAAGGGTCTCATCGCACTATCGTTCCGGGGACGGCCATAGCCAGTTGCTTCCAGGGTTCGATCGACCAGAAGCCGGCCGCTGCGCCGGAGGTCGAGGGGAGTATGTAGATTTCGGCGCCGGCCAGCGTCTCCGCCTGCCGCCCATAGACGAGCTGTCCCTCGCGAACTCCAAGGACAGCCTGCGCCGCGCGTTTGCCATTGAAGGCCACGATGCGCGGCGCGCAGGCAGCGATCCGGGACGCGAGGCCGGCCACGTCGAAATGGCTGCCTCGCAGCATGGAATCCGGGCCCGAGCTCCGCTTGGCAACATCGGTCAGGCCGATGCCGTAGCGCGGGAGGCTGCGGAAGTCTTCCGGCGCCAGCTTCATCGGCACCAGCCCGGTCTGATGGAGCACCGACCAGAACTTGTTGCCTGGACCGGCATAATAGGCTCCGCGCCGGGCCGAGGCGGTTCCGGCCTGCGTGCCGCAGAAGACGACGCGCAAGCCGGGCTCCAGAACATCCGGAAGGATTTCGCCGCTTAGGCATTCAAGGCCGGCCGTCACCCTGCAGCCCTCATCCTGAGGAACCGCGAAGCGGCGTCTCGAACGATGCTCCAGATGGTTCCCGAGCCTTCTGGAACATCCTTCGAGACGCCATCCCTTTCGGGATGGCTCCTCAGAATGAGGGCTCGCGGAGATCTCAAGCAGCCTCCCCGGTTTCTACTTGCCGGCGACGAACTTCGTGTCGACCAGCGAAGCGAGGTCGGGCTTCGCCTTGACCAGGCCGATTTCGAGCAGCAGGTCGGCGGCCTTGGCCGAGAAGGCCTGCCAGTCGCCGGAGAAGAGCTTCTTGTTGCCCTCGGCATCCGACCAGCGCAGGAACGCCGCCGACTTGCCGAACTGCTCGCCGGTCTGCTTCACATCGGCGCCCATGATCTCATAGGCCTTGGCCTGGTCCTTCTTGATCATCTCCAGCGCTTCGAAATAGCTCTGGGTCAGCGCGGCCGCGGCCTTGTCGTTGACGAGGAAGGCCGGCGTGCAGCCGAAGGTGTCCATCACCATCGGGTAGTCGAGGGTGGTGGCGATGATCTTGCCCGCATCCGGCTTGTCGCGGACGGTGGAGAGATAGGGCTCATAGGTCATCGCCGCGTCGTTCTGGCCGGCGATGAAGGCCTGCGCGGCCGGACCGGGCTCCATGTTGACGACCGTCACATCCTTCACGGACATGCCGTTTTCCTTGAGCATCCAGGCCAGCGCGAAATAGGGCGAGGTGCCGGGCGCCGAGGCCGCGACCGTCTTGCCCTTCAGGTCCTTGATCGAGCCCACACCGTTGCGCACGGCCATGCCGTCGGCGCCATAGCTCTTGTCGAGCTGGAAGATCTGCTTGGTCTTGATGCCCGCCGCATCCCAGACGATCCAGGTCTCGACCGTGGTCGCGGCGCACTGGATGTCACCCGAGGCGATGGCGAGGTGGCGATCCTTCTGCGGAATCTTCTTGATCGTGACGTCGAGGCCGTTCTTAGCGAAGATACCAGCCTCCTTGGCGAGGACCAGCGGCGCGAAGCCGGTCCAGCCGGAAATTCCGATATTCACCTTGGTCTGCGCCTGCGCGCCGCCCGCCGCCAGAAGCGCCGCGAGGCCGAAGCCGACGCTCGCACCGATGCGCTTGAATGCTGCCATGTTCGAAACCCTTCCCCTGCTTAACGGCGAACGCGCCATTCAGGACGCCTAGACAGCGTCATTCACGGCGCGAAGCAACCTTCGTTCCAAATCAGGTTAAATGCATATGCAAACCCGTCAAGGCGCCGATCACCATCGCTTGGGAAAGCCATGACATTCTCTCGTTTGACAGCGCGAGAGGAATTTCCTCCCTTCACGGCCGCTGGCGCAGGGGCGCCTTCTATCGAGTCGAGGTTTTCAGGATGAACGGCGCCGACCGCCTTTGCGACACCCTTCTGATCAACGGCGTCGATACCTGCTTCGCCAATCCCGGCACTTCCGAGATGCACTTCGTCGCGGCGCTCGACCGCAAGCCGCAGATGCGCTGCGTGCTCGGCCTGTTCGAGGGCGTGGTGACCGGTGCCGCCGATGGCTATGCCCGCATGGCCGACAAGCCGGCCGCGACGCTGCTGCATTGCGGGCCGGGCATGGCGAACGCGCTCGCCAACATGCACAATGCAAGGCGTGCCCGCACGCCGATGATCAATGTCGTCGGCGACCATGCCACCTACCATCTCCAGCATGACGCGCCGCTGACCAGCGATATCGAGAGCCTGGCGCATCCGATGTCGCATTTCGTCCGCCGCATCGCCTCGCCCGAGGATGTCGGCCCGGCGATCGGAGAGGCCTATGTCGCCTCGCTGACGCTGCCCGGCGTCACCACCGTGATCCTGCCGGCCGACTGCGCCTGGGGCAGCGTCGAGCCGGCCGCCCTCAAGCCGACGCCGCTGCCGGCGCTGAAGAGCGTCGATTCAGCGGCGATTCGCGAGGTCGCCGCCGGGCTGCGCAAGCATGGCGCGCGCGCCGCGATCATGCTGACGGGGCTCGCGCTGCGGGAGAAGCCGATGGAGATGGCAGCCCGCGTCTGCGCCGCGACCGGCGCCAAGATCTTCAGCCAGATGTCGAATGGGCGCATTCAGCGCGGCGCCGGCCGCGTCGCCATGCCCAAGGTGTTCTATCCGATCGACAAGGCGCTCGATCAGCTCAAGGACGTCGATTATCTCGTGCTGGTCGGCGCGCAGACGCCGGTCGGTTTCTTCGCCTATCCGGGCAAGCCCGGGCGCCTTGTCCACGATGACTGCGAGGTCGCGACGCTGGCCAGCCCGGGCGACGATCTGCCCGCAGCGATCACGGCGCTCGCCGAGGAGATGGGCGCGACGAAGACGGCGCCCGTCTATATCGCCTCGCCGCGCAAGGAGCAGCCCGGCCTGCCGACGGGCAAGCTCGATGCCGACAAGGCCTGCGCCATCGTCTCGGCCCTGCTGCCGGAGAATTGCATCGTCTGCGATGAGTCGGTCTCCTCGGGCCGCAGCTTCTACTATGACTGCCACAGCGCACCGCAGCACGACTACATCCAGCTCACCGGCGGCGCGATCGGCGAAGGCATCCCGCTCGCCATCGGCGCAGCGGTCGCCTGCCCCGACCGCAAGGTCATCAACATGCAGGCCGACGGCTCAGGCATGTACACGGTGCAGGGTCTGTGGACGGAGGCGCGCGAGAATCTCGACATCGTCACAGTCGTCTTCGCCAATCGGACCTACCAGATCCTGCACGGCGAGATGCGCGCCGTCGGCGTCAACGATTTCGGCCGCAACGCCACGCTGATGCTCAACATCGACGAGCCGGCGCTGGACTGGGTCTCGATGGCCAAGGGCATGGGCGTCGAAGCCGCCCGCGCCACCACGGCCGAGGAGTTCACCAGCCTGTTCAAGGCCGCGCTCGCCAAGAAGGGGCCGTTCCTGATCGAAGCGGCGATCTGAGACAGCATCCGACCAAAACGCCCTCCGCCCGAGAACGACGTCTCGGGGTGGAGGGCGATCTTCACGCGGGCAGTGAGGAGAAGCTTTTCTATTCGTCCGGTCGCCATCAATCTGTCGCAGGGCCCCTGCCAGAATTGCGGCTGATTTCGAGAAGGAGCGACCAGCATGAACCGGGACGAGATCCTGAAGGCACCGTCGATGCCCGTCTTCAGCCCGAGCTACCCGCATCCGCCGAACCGCTTCATCAAGCGGGAATATCTGATCATCACCTACGAGACGGACCCTGAGATCATCCGCGCCGCGTTGCCGGAGCCGCTCGAGCCGGCCCCGGGCAACCTCGTCTATTACGAGTGGATGAAGATGCCGGATTCCTCCGGCTTCGGGTCCTATGAGGAGAGCGGCACCGGGATCTATGCCAGCTACAAGGGACAGCCCTGCAATTTCTCCGTGCAGATGTATCTCGACGACGAACCGCCCATCACCGGCGGACGGGAGATCTGGGGCTTCCCCAAGAAGTATGGCGTGCCGCGCCTCGGCGTGATGAAGGACACCCTGACCGGAACGCTGCACTATGACGGCGAGCGCGTCGCAATGGGCACGATGACCTACAAGCATCGCAGCCTCGAAGATCAGCTCGACAAGGTGCGCGACGGCATCGCTGGCCTGAACATCAACCTGAAGCTGCTGCCCGATGTCGATGGCGCACCGAAGGTAGCGCAGCTCGTCGGCTACAATCTCACGGACATCACGGTCCATGGCGCCTGGGAGGGCGAGGCGCGGTTGCATCTCATCCCTCATATCAATTGCCGGGTCGCCGACTTCCCGGTGCGGAGAATCGTGCGCGCTCGTCACCAGCTCGTCGATTTCACGCTGCCTTTCGGCCGGGTTCTGCACGACTACCTCGCATAGCACCCGCGCGTTTCGGCTTCAGGCGAACCCACCCAGGAACGCATCGAGGCAGTCGCCGATCGCCTCGATCGCATAGCCGCCTTCCTGCACAACAAGCGTCGGCAGACCGAGCGCCTTCACCTGCCGGCCGATGGCGCCGAAATCGGAGGCTTCAAGCCTGAGGACGCCGATCGGGTCGTCCTTATGGGCGTCGTAGCCGAGCGCGATCACCAGCACCTCGGCGCCGAAATCGCGGATCGCCTTGCCGGCCCTGTCGACAGCAGCCTGCATCTCGGCTCCGCCCGCGCCATGGGCGAGCGGCAGGTTGAGGTTGAAGCCCTCGCCCGGCCCGTTGCCGCGCTCGTCGTCATAGCCGGTGAAGAACGGGTAGTAGTTAGACGGATCGGCATGGACCGAGATCGTGAGCACGTCGCTACGGCGGTAGAAGATCTGCTGCGTGCCGTCGCCATGATGGGCGTCGACATCGAGGATCGCGACCTTGCCGAATTTGGAGCGCAGGCGCTGGGCGGCGATCGCGGTGTTGTTGAGATAGCAGAAGCCGGTGGCGCGATCGGCGCGGGCGTGATGGCCGGACGGGCGGCAGAGCGAGTAGACGGCGCGCTCGCCGGCGAGGATCGCATCGGCCGCAGAGACTGCGGTCTCGGACGAACGCAGCGTCGAATGCCAGCAATGCTCGCCGATCGGCACTGAGAGATCACCGAGATACCAGCCGAGCTGACCGATGAAGCCGGTGGGGCGGCAGGGCGGACGGACATCCTCGTCCGGGCGGCCGCTCCAATAGGGGAAGGTGCTCGGCCAGACTTCCGGCCCGCGCTCGGCCGGCAGGTCCTGCCAGCGCGCCCAGGCGGTTTCGAGGAAATTGACGAAGCCGGCATCATGGATCGCCAGGATCGGGTCCGTGCCATGCGCCGCCGGATGCTCCGGCTTGATGCCATGCTTCGCCAGCGCACCGAGAAGCCGGTCCGTCCGCTCGGGCAGGTCCTTGGGCGCAACGACCTTGCCGAAGCGCATATATTGCTGCGGATCGTGAAGGGCTTGATCGGGATGGTAGAAGGCACGCATCAGGCGAAAAATCCTCGTCAGGCAGCGAGGCGATCAGCCGGCCCCGCACCGGAATGCTAGCAATGACGGCGACGCCGGTCAGCTACGTCGATGCCGCCCGCCCCTGCGTGGCGGGCGGAGCGGGCCTTACGCCAAGGGCGAGAGCAGCGCCGCGAATTCGCGCGCCAGCGCATCGATCTCGAAGCGTTCGGGCCGGTACCAATCGGTGGAACCGTTGAGCGCGCCGAGCAGGAAATTGCGCAGGACGTCCGGCGCGCGCTCCCGCGGCAGGGCGCCGGCCTGCTGCAGCTCCCCGATCAGCCGGCGCCAGACATCTTCATAGGCGCGCCGCACGGCCCGCACGCTCTCCGGCGCCGGCGCGGCGCCGAAGTTGAATACCTTGATGCTGGCGCTGGTGTAGTCGCCGTGGCCGTGCAGCGCCGCAAGATGGCCGCGGATTGCCGCCTCCAGCCGCTGGCGCGGGTTTGCACCTTCGGTCGCGGCGAGCGCGGCGACTACGCCCTCGTGGACGAAGCGGACGCCGTCGTTGACCACCGCCTCGACGATCTCCTCCTTCGAGGCGAAATGGTAATAGAGGCTCGCCTTGCGGATGCCGACTGCCTCCGCGATCTCCCGCAACGTGGTCTGATAATAGCCGCCATTGCGCAGGAGCCGCGCGGCATGGTCGAGGATTTGCCGGCGCGAGCCGCCTTCGGTGTCGCGCTGGCTGCGGTCGGCGGCGACAGTCATGCGCAGCGCCCCGCGTCATTCTCGGGCGAAGCGAAGCGCAGACCCGAGAATCTCCGGCATGAGATGCTCGGGTCAGGCCCGAGCATGACGCTTGAAGGGGCGCGCAAACGTATCACAGCCGCTTCGCCACCTCTTCGAGCATCACCTCGGTGGCGCCGCCGCCGATGGACTGCACGCGGGCGTCGCGGGTCATGCGCTCGATGGCGCTCTCGCGCATGTAACCCATGCCGCCGTGGAACTGCAGGCAATCGTACATGACTTCGTTGACCAACTCGCCGCAATAGGCCTTGACCATCGAGACCTCGCGGGTGGCGTCGAAGCCCTGCGCGTCGAGCCAGGCGGCGTGGTAGACGAGCTGGCGGCCAGCCTCGACCTTGCTCGCCAGTTCCGCGAGACGCTGGCGGATCGCCTGCTTCTCCCAGAGCGGTGCGCCGAAGGCTTTTCGCGTCTTCACATAATCCAGCGTGAGATCGATAGCGGCCTGCGACTCGCCGATCGCCATCGCGCCGATCACGGTGCGCTCGTTCTGGAAGTTGCTCATGATCGCGTAGAAGCCGCGCCCCTCCTGCCCGAGCAGGTTCTCGGCCGGTATGCGGCAATCGACAAAGGAAAGCTCGGCGGTATCCGAGGAGCGCCAGCCATGCTTGTCGAGCGCGCGTGAGACGGAAAAGCCCGGCGTGCCCTTCTCGACGAGGAAGATCGAGACCGATTGCGAGGGCTTAGCCGCCGGATCGGTCTTGGCGGCGACGCAGTAGAGATCCGCGTAGACGCCGTTGGTGATGAACATCTTCGCGCCGTTGAGCACGTAATGGTCGCCCTCGCGCCGCGCCGTGGTGCGGATGCCCTTCACGTCCGAACCTGCATCAGGCTCGGTTACGGCGACCGCGACGATCTTCTCGCCGGCGATGATGGCCGGCAGATATTTGTCCCGCTGCGCCTTGCTACCGGCATTGGCGATGTGGACCGATGCCATGTCGGTGTGAACCAGCGCG
This sequence comes from Allobosea sp. 10L417, assembly GCF_056395485.1. Taxonomy (NCBI): domain Bacteria; kingdom Pseudomonadati; phylum Pseudomonadota; class Alphaproteobacteria; order Hyphomicrobiales; family Alloboseaceae; genus Allobosea; species Allobosea sp. 10L417. The sequence continues at coordinate 232,827 of NZ_JBFTJP010000011.1, read as the reverse complement.
GTGATGGCGACGCCCGAGAAGGTCGAGCGGCCCAGCTCCTCCGCCAGCACGACCGTCGCCAGCGTGTCCATCTCGGAGCCGCCATATTCGGCGGGATAGCGGATGCCGAAGAAGCCGAGCTCGCCCATGCGGCGCAGCACGGCGCGCGGGACGAAGCCGTCCTCCTCCCATTTCAGCGCATGCGGCTTGATCTCGGTCTCGACGAAGCGGCGGACCTGATCGCGCAGCGCCTCGTGCTCCTCGGTAAAGTACGGCGAGCGGCGCACGCCCTCGCCTGCAAGCGTCTCGACGGCCGACATGGCTTCCTCCTGCTTGACCGCGGCGCCGCGATCTGACTACCTACCGGACGGTAGGTGAATGTTGCGGCGAGATCAAGACGCCCATTCTACCTGCGAGCCCTCATCCTGAGGAGCGCCGAGGGCGCGTCTCGAAGGTTGCTCCAGACGGCTCCGACGCGCACTGGAGCATCCTTCGAGACGCCGCGTTCCGCGGCGCCTCAGGATGAGGGCTGAGGAAACGATCGCGGAAGAGGCACATGGCGCAGACCGATCCGGGCATCTCCACCACCCCTCCCCCGCTCTCGTCCATGCTGGAGATGCTGCGCCAGCGCCACGGCCTCGTCGCAGAAGGCGGCGGCGAGAAGCTGCGCGCCCGCCACGAGGCGCGCGGCAAGATCATGGTGCGCGCGCGAATCGACCTCCTGCTCGATCCGCAAACGCCCTTTCTCGAACTCTCGCCGCTCGCCGCCTGGGGGCTCTACGGCAACGAAGTGCCGGGCGCCGGCATCGTCACCGGCATCGGCGTCGTGCAAGGCCGCGCCTGCATGCTGATCGCCAACGACGCGACGGTGAAGGGCGGCTCCTTCTTCGCCGAGACCGTCCGCAAGCATCTGCGGGCGCAGGAGATCGCGGAGGAGCATCGCCTGCCCTGTCTCTACCTCGTCGATTGCGGCGGCGCCTTCCTGCCGGAGCAGGACCGCGTCTTCCCCGACCGAGACCATTTCGGCGGCTCCTTCTACAACCAGTGCCGGATGTCGGCGGCTGGCATCCCACAGATATCGATCGTCTTCGGCGGCGCGACCGCCGGCGGCGCCTATATCCCGGCGCTCTCCGACCAGGTCATCATGGTCAAGGGCACCGGCCGCATCCATCTCGGCGGGCCGCCGATCGTGAAGGCGGCCGTGCACGAGATCGTCGATGGCGAGACGCTGGGCGGGGCGGAGATGCACACGCTGGTCTCCGGCGTCAGCGACCATCTCGTCGAAACGGAGATGGAAGGGCTGGCGAAGCTGCGCGAGATCGTCGGGGCGCTCGGCGAAATCGGCCGCATCACGCCGCCCCCGCAGGCTCCCGCCGCTCCGAAGCTCGATCCGGCTGAGATCGTCGACATCGTGCCTACCGATCTGCGCCGACCCTATGACGTCCGCGAGGTCATCGCCCGCGTGGTCGATGACAGCGCCTTCAGCGCCTTCAAGCCGGATTACGGCGCGACCCTCGTCACCGGCTTCGCCCATATCCACGGCTATCCCGTGGGCATCCTTGCCAATAACGGCGTCCTGTTCTCGGAGAGCGCGGTCAAGGGCGCGCATTTCATCGAGCTCTGCGACCAGCGCCAGATTCCGCTCCTCTTCCTGCAGAACATCACCGGCTTCATGGTCGGCACCGAGGCTGAGCGCGGTGGCATCGCCAAGCATTCGGCCAAGCTCGTCTATGCCGTCTCGAATGCGCGTGTGCCGAAATACACCGTGCTGATCGGCGGCTCCTACGGCGCCGGCAATTACGGCATGTGCGGGCGAGGTTTTAGGCCCCGCTTCCTGTTCTCCTGGCCCAATGCCCGCATCGCGACGATGAGCCCGGAGGTCGCCGCGACCGTGGTGACGGAATTGCGCCGGCAATCGCTCAAGGGCGCCGCGGACGAAGCAGCCGTCGCCGAACTCGACAAGCGCACCCGCGCGCAGTTCGAGGAGCAGAGCGACCCCTATTACGCCACCGCCCGGCTCTGGGACGACGGTATCATCGAGCCCGAGCAGACGCGCGACGTGCTCGGCCTCTGCCTCGCACTGTCGGCTGGCGAAGCGCGCGATACCGGCCCCCGGCCGGTCTACCGGATGTGAGCGGCGCCATGTTCGACACTCTCCTCATCGCCAATCGCGGCGAGATCGCCTGCCGCATCATCCGCACCTCCCGCAAGCTCGGCATCCGCACCGTCGCGGTCTATTCCGACGCCGACAAGGAGGCGCTGCATGTCCGGCTCGCGGACACGGCCGTGCACATCGGCCCCGCCCCGGCGCGCGATTCCTATCTGCGCGCCGACCGCATCATCGCAGCCGCGCTCAAGACAGGCGCACAGGCGATCCATCCGGGCTACGGCTTCCTGTCGGAACGGCTGGACCTGATCGCCGCCTGCGAGGCGAACGGCATCGCCTTCGTCGGTCCCTCCGCCCAAGCCATCGAGGYAATGGGCGACAAGATCCGATCCAAGCAGATCGCCCGCGACGCCGGTGTGCCCGGCGTTCCCGGCTATGACGGCGCCGACCAGTCGCCCGAGGCGCTGAAGCGCGCGGCGCTGCGCATCGGCCTGCCGGTGATGGTCAAGGCTTCCGCCGGCGGCGGCGGCAAGGGTATCCGCAAGGTCGAGAACGAAGCCGAGCTGGACGGCGCCATCGCCACCGCCAGCCGCGAGGCCGAAGCCGCCTTCGGCGATGGGCGCCTGCTGATCGAGAAATTCGTGACGCGCCCGCGCCATGTCGAGGTGCAGGTCGCAGGCGACAAGCACGGCAACATCGTCCACCTCTTCGAGCGCGACTGCTCGGTGCAGCGCTCCAACCAGAAGCTGCTGGAAGAGGCGCCGGCGCCCAACCTCAAGCCGGAGGCGCGCGCCGCGCTGCACGAGCATGCACTGAAGCTTTCTCGCGCCATCGCCTACGACAATCTCGGCACGGTCGAGTTTCTGGTCGATGCCGCGACGCAGGAGGTGTTCTTCCTCGAGATGAATACGCGGTTGCAGGTCGAGCATCCCGTAACGGAGGCGATCACCGGGCTCGATCTCGTCGAATGGCAGATCCGCATCGCGGCCGGCGAAAAACTGCCGCGCAGCCAAGAGGAGATCACCTGCACCGGCCACGCCATCGAGGCACGGCTGACTGCCGAACGGGCCGATAAAGGGTTCCGCCCCGACACCGGCACGATCGCGCTCTGGCGCGAGCCGGCAGGGTTGCGCGTCGACAGCGGCGTCGGGACAGGCAGCGCCGTGTCGCCCTTCTACGACTCGATGCTCGCCAAGGTCATCGCCCATGGGCCGGACCGGGATGCGGCGCGGCGTCGCCTGGCCGATGGCCTGGACCGCATGACGGTATTCGGGCCCGCGACGATCCGGCCTTTCCTCGTCGATGCGCTGAGACAGCCGGTGTTCGCGCGCGGCGAGGCCACGACATTGTTCATCGGCGAGACCTGGCCCGCAGGCTGGCAAGCTTCGGGCGACGACTCCGCGGAACAGGACGCGGTCGCAGCGGCGATCTGGCTTACGGCTCGAGGCAATGCTGCGGCCGGGCCATGGAGGACGCTGAAAGGCTTTCGACTGCTCGCTTCGGCCGGCAAGCCCGGTGCCTGCCATCTCGCACTGACCTCGGGCGGCGAGACCCGCCGGTTGCGGGCGGACGGGACAGATGAGGGCATTCTCGTCACGACCGATCACCGGCAGGTCGAGGTTGCCGTGGCGGCAGCTGGCGCGACGCGTTACACGCTTCTGCTCGATGGCGGGCGCCTGTCCGTCGACGCGGTGCCGGATCGCTCCGGCATCTTCCTGCGCCATGGCAGCTTCGAAGGGCGCATCGAGATCGCGCTCGCGGTTGAGGCAGCGGCCGCCGCCCGCGCCGCACAGGGGCAGACCGGCGATTCCGTTCGCGCCACCATGCCGGGAACGGTCGCCGCCATCCATGTCGCCGAAGGCGACAGCATCGCCGCCGGCCAGGTCGTGGCCGTGCTGGAATCGATGAAGCTCTTCATGGAGTTGAAGAGTCCGGCGGCGGGAACGGTCGCGCGGATCGCCAGCCGGCCGGGGGCGACGGCAGCGGCTGGCGAGCTCCTGATCGCCATCGCGCCCTCACCGTGACCGCGAAAGGCACTGGATCGCGGCCGCAGGCCGCAAAGCCGCCGCCTTATCCTGCTTTCCTGAGCCGGCCAAAAGCAGGTCATATCAGCGTCCGTTCATTGTACCCCGGCTAGGAGGAAACGAATCGCCTTGCCGTGCCCGAGTGTCGGCGAGGAAACCGAAAGGAAAGACCATGTTGCGGCGTCAGTTCACGGTCTCGGCTCTCGCCTGCGCCGTCCTGCTCTGCGCGATCCCGGCCAAGGCTCAGTATTACGGCGGACCCTATCGCAACGGGCCGTCCTACGAAGACGACGAGGACGATCGTCCGCCGCCGCCACGCTATTACCGCCGCGATTATGGCTATGAGCGCCCATATTATCGGCCGCGCTACGGCAATATGTGCGTCACCGGCCGGGGCGATTGCCCGACACCGCCGCTGCCCTACGGCTCCGGCTGCGGCTGCAATATCCCCGGCTTCGGCACCAAGCGCGGCATCGTGCAGTAATCGCCGCTCAGATCCGGCGCGCGCTTTCCGTCCCGAGATAGCAGATGCCCTCGCCGGGCTTGGCCTTGGGATTGGGGAAGATGATGAAGCCGTCGCGCGGCATCGTCACGACCGTGCCATCGGCGCGGCGGGCGATCGGCGTGCCCTTGGCGACGCGCTCGCCGGTCTTCCAGGCGCCCTCGACACGGTCGCCCTCGGCCTCGCAGATGACGAGGTCATCCATGTGGACGACGACCCGCTTCTGTGGCGCCGGCGGCGGCTCGTCCGTCAGACCGACATGGGCGAGCGCGTTGCGGATCGCAGCATAGCCGACATCGACCGAAGCCGGGTCCTCATGGCGGCCGCATTCGAGCGTCACGCCATAGCCGCCGGCGAAACGCATGAACTCGGTGGTGCCAAAGCCTTCGGTCACGGCCAGCCGCGGCAGGTTCAGCTTCTCGCGAGCGGCGATCAGCCGGACATAGATGTCGAGCCAGCCATGGATCATCAGGTCAACGCCGAGGCAGGCGGCGAAGGCGGCTTCGGCTGCGCCATGGCGGAAAGGCTCGAGATCGCCGCGATTATCGTCCGGCCCGAAGAAGACGAAGGGCACGCCCTCCCCTGTGAAGGAATGGACGTCGAGCAGCATGTCGTGCTGACGCAGAATGGCGGAGAGGCGGTTGCCGATCCGGTCCTCATTGTCATCAGGCTGCGGCCGCTCGCGCAGGTCGCGGTTGAGGTTGCGATCGCCCTCGCGCGTATTCTGCCGATAGGCCTTGGGATTGGCGACCGGTAGGAAGGTGACCTCACCGCGCTGGATCGCGACGCGGCCGGCCCGGCAATCCTCGATCACGCGGGCGATGGCATTGGGCCCACAGGTCTCGTTGCCATGGACGGCACCCAGGACAAGGAGCTTAGGCCCCGCCTTCAGCCCATGGAAGCGGACGGTTTCGAGCGGCGGATCAATCAGGTCTGGAGTCGTCATGGGTCTGCTGTCAGGCTTTGCGGAGCTGCGAATGCGGATCGAGGATATCGCGCAGGCCGTCCCCTAGCAGGTTGAGGCCGAGCACGGTCAGAAAAATCGCAAGACCGGGAAAGATCGAGATCCAGGGCGCGGTCGAGATCTGGTCGCGCGCATCCGAGAGCATGCTGCCCCAGCTCGGGAAGGGCGGGCGGATGCCGAGGCCGAGGAAGGAGAGCGAGGCCTCCGCCAGCACCGCGCCGCCCATGCCGAGCGTGCCGATGACGATGATCGGGCCGGCGATGTTCGGCAGGATCTGCGTCAACATGATGCGGAAGGTGCCGTAACCGAGCGAACGGGCGGCCTCGACATATCCCAGCTGTTTGACCGAAAGGGTCGCAGCGCGGGTCAAGCGGCAGGTGAAGGACCAGTTGGTCAGGCCCAGCGCGATCAGCAGGCTGGTGAGGCCGGGATTGAGGATCGCCATGATCGCCAGCGCGAAGATCAGCGAGGGAATGGCGAGCATCATGTTTGTGAGGCCGCTGACGAAATCGTCCCACCAGCCGCCCCAATAGGCGGCGGAAAGGCCGAGCGCGACGCCGATCACCGTATTGATCAGTTGCGAGACGATGCCGACCGTCAGCGAGATGCGGGCGCCATAGAGCACGCGGCTATAGATGTCGCGGCCCTGCGCATCGGTGCCGAACCAGAACTCCGAGCCCGGCGGGATCTCGGCATTCATCAAATTGGCGTCCATGACGGGATCGGTGTGGGCGAACCAGGGCGCGAAGACGCCGCCGGCCACGACGAGCGCGAAACAGGCGCCGCCGATCCAGAGATTGGCACGGAACTTCATCGGCGGGGACCTAGCTGTATTTGATGCGCGGATCGACGATGGCGCAGAGCACGTCGACGGCGATGTTCACGACGAGGAAGAAGAGCACGATCGTCAGGATGCAGCCCTGCACGACCGGGATGTCGCGCCAGGTCACGCTGTCGACCAGCAGCGAGCCGAGGCCCGGCCAGGCGAACAGCTTTTCGACGACGACCGCCTGGCCCAGAACCGAGCCGAACTGCAGGCCGAGCGTGGTCAGCACGATGACGAGCGCGTTGCGGGCGACGTGCCAGCGCATGACGCGGAAGGAGCTCGCGCCCTTGGCGCGGGCGGTGCGGACGAAATCGGCATGCATGATCTCCAGCACGGCGGCGCGCGATGTCCGCGCCAGCAGGGCCAGCGGCGAGACGCCGAGCGCGATCGCCGGCAGCACGATGTAACGCGGATCGCCATCGCCATAGCCGAAACTCGGGAACCAACCGAGCGTCAGCGCGAAGCCGTACATTAGCAGGAGGCCGAGCCAGAACATCGGCAGCGACAAGCCCGAGACCGCTAAGACCATGGAGAGCATATCGACCCAGCTTCCCGGCTTCAGCGCAGCGAAGAAGCCGAGCGGCACGCCGATGACGATGGCGAAGAGCATGGCTCCGAGCGCGAGCTGAAGGCTCGGCCAGAGTCGCTCGCCGATCTGGTTGATCACCGGCTGGCGGGTGCGGAAGGAATCACCGAGATCGAAGGTGGCGAGGCCGCCGACATATTTCGCGAAACGCAGCGGCAGCGGATCGTTGAGGCCGAACTGCTGGTTCATGCGCGCGATGGTTTCGGCGTCGATATTGCTGCGCCCGTCAGCCATCTGGCTGGTGGCGAAACTGCCGGGAATGACGCTGAACAGCACGAAGATCAGCGCCGCGACTGCAAGCAGGATCGGGATCGCCTGCAACAGGCGACGCGAGACATAAGGCAACATGACGAGGGCTCCTGAAGCCGCTGTGCAGGGCGTCGCTACCGACGCTCGAATGCGGACAAGCTAACGCCGCCGCGCTGTCGCGCGACGGCGTCAGCTCAGGACGGTTTACTTCGCCGCCGGCGAGGTGGCGTCGACCCAGAGATCCTCGTAGCGCTGCAGCGCGAGCTCGGTCGCGTTCGGCTGGAGGCCGTGCAGCCAGGGCTGATAAGCCATGACCGCCTTGTTGTAGTTGAAGAACCAGACCGGGGCCTCGTCCTGCAGCATGGCATTGGCCTTCTTCAGCAGCTCCAGCTGCTTGGCCGGATCGTTCTCAGCCGAGGCGTCGTCGATCAGCTTGTCATAGGCCGCGTTCTTGAAGGTGGTGTAGTTGCAGGACGAACGCGGCGTCGCGGAGTGGAAGCACTTGAGCTGGGACAGCGCATCCGGGCCGGAGGTGTTCGACCAGATGAAGGCCTGGAAGTCACCGCCCACGACGACGCCGCCAAGCGCCGAGGTCTCGACCGGCTTGACCTTCACCTTGATGCCTACCTTGGCGAGCATCGGGATCGTCGCCTCGACGATCGGGATGCCCCAGCTCTCGTTCGGCGTCGCGGTCCATTCGAACTCGAAGCCATCGGGGTAGCCAGCCTCGGCCAGGAGCTTCTTGGCCTTCTCCGGGTCATAGGCGTAGGGCTTCGCATCCTTGTCGAAGCCCGGCACGGAGATCGGCAGCCAGCTCACCGCGCGATAGGCCTTGTCGCGGACGAGGCGCTTGATGATCAGGTCGCTGTCGATCGCGTAGTTGATCGCCTGGCGCACGCGCTTGTCGGAGAAGGGCTTGAAGGAGGGGTTCATGCCCATGTTGCGGGTGAAGACCTCCGCAACCTCGAGAATGCCCTTCGAGAGATTGGCATCGGCCTTGTAGGCGACATACTGGGTCGAGCCCAGGATCGAGACGTCGATCTCCTTGTTGCGGAAGGCGACGTCACGCGCGGCAGCCTCGCCCATCGGCGAAATCACCAGCTTGTCGGCATAGGGCTTCCCCGCCTTGTAGTATTTCTCCCAGCGCTCGAAGACCATGCGCGAGCCGGGAACATGCTCGACGAACTTGAACGGGCCGAGGCCGATCGGCTTGTTGAAGAAGTCCGGCGCCTGCGCCTCTTTGGCCGGCAGGATCGCGGTCATCGCGCTGTAGAACAGGAAGCCCGGATTGGTCTTGTCGGTCAGCGTCATCTCGATCGTGGAATCGTCGATCTTCTTGAGGCCCGAGATTTCCTTGGCCTGGCCCTTCTGGACCTCGACCGCCCCCCTGATGCGCGAGACGTAGCGCGCGCCGGGGTAGTTCTTCGTGCCGTCCATGATCCGGTTATAGGACCAGATGATGTCGTCGGCCGTCATCTTGCGGCCGTTATGGAACAGGGCATCGTCGCGCAGCTTGAAGGTGTAGGTCAGCCCGTCCGGCGAGACCGTGGCGCTCTTGGCGAGCTCCAGCTCCGGCTTGCCGGCATTCGCGTCCCAGCGATAGAGCATCCCGTGCAGTGCATAGCCGTAGATCTCGTCCTGGATCTGGTTCGAGACGTGGCTGTCATTGCTGACGAAGGACGCGCCATAGGGCGCGGTGAAGCGGATCGTCCCGCCGCGGCGCGGCTCCTGGGCCTGCGCCGAGATGGTAAAGGCCGCCAGCGTCAGCGCGGTCGCAAAGGCCAATTTCTTCAACAACACGATCATTCCTCCCGTTTTCGATTTTGCTCCGGCTGGTCCGGAGTTGTTTGCTTCCAAGTGGAACCATAACGGCTTTGCCGCGCTTGTCTTCCCCTGCGCGGTCAAAGCCGGCCTCAAGCCCGCTCGTAGACGACCTCGCCGCCCAGAATGGTGAGATCGCAGTGCGTGTCCTTGAGAATATCCGCCGGATCGGCCGTAAGCAGATTGCGCGAGAACACCGCGACATCGGCGAGGAAGCCCGGCGCCAGCCGCCCCTTTACGGCTTCCTGCTTCTGCGAGAAGGCGCCGTACTCGGTGTAGGCCTGCAGGGCCTCCTCGATCGAGACGCGCTGGCTTTCATCCATCACCGTGCCCTTCCAGGTCTGCCGGGTCAGCATGGTGTGGAAATTCGGGAAGGGGTTGGGGTCGCAGACCGGCGCGTCGCTGCCCGTCGCCGGCTTCAGACCGAGATCGAACCAGGTGCGGAAGGGGTAGCTCGGCAGCGCCCGCTCCGGCCCGAGCACCTTGACGTAAGCATCGCCGAAATCATGGATGAAGACCTGCTGCGGGCAGGGATAGATGCCGGCCTTGACCATGCGCTCATGCTGGGCCGGCGTCGAGAAGCCGCAATGCTCGATGCGGTGCCGTCGATCCAGATCGGGATAGGCCGCGAGCGCCTTCTCATAGGCGGTGATGAGCTGCTCGATAGCGGCATCGCCGATCGCGTGGCAGGCGAGCTGGTAGCCCTTCTTGTGGGCGTCGAGCACCATGCGTTCCAACTCCGCATCGTCCCACATCCAGACGCCGGTGGTCTTGTCCTCGCCGAGATAGGGCTCGGTCATCCAGGCGGTGCGCCCACCCGCCGAACCGTCGAGGAAGAGCTTGACCGCGCCGATCATCAGCATGTCGTCGCCAGTGCCGGAGATCAGCCCTGCCTCGTAGCAATCAGGCACGATCGAGCGGCCGTCGTCGCCGAGCAGGGTCAGCCAGGTGCGCACCGGCAGACGGCCGTCGCGCTTGGCGCGGTGGTAAGCCGCTATCTCGCCGAAGCCGCCCTTCTGGCCGACGGCGGCGTCCATGCAACTGGTGATGCCGAGCGAGAGCAGGTAGCGGCCGCCGCGCTCGATGCCGGCGATGATATCCTCCTCGGTCGCCGCGGGGATCGCGGCCTGCACTGGCGCGCGCGCGTTCTCGGCGAGCAGGCCGGTCAGGCGGCCATTCTGCTGTTCGATCAGGCCGCCCTGCGGCGTCGGCGACTTCTCGTCGATGCCGCCGAGCCGGAGCGCCTCGGAATTGCAGATCGCGATGTGGCCGCAGGTGCGCACGAGCATCACCGGGTTGTTCGGCGCAGCGCGGTCGAGCTCTTCGCGATAGGGGTGGCGGCCGGTGTCGAGCTTGGTCTGATCGTAGCCGCGCGAGAGGATCCATTCGCCCGGCTTCAGCGTCGCAGCACGCGCGGAGATCGCGCCCAGCAGCGCCTCCAGCGTCGGCGCGGCCTCCGGCTTGGAATTGACCCAGCCCATGGTCATGCCGAGCGAGACGAGATGCAGATGCGAATCGTTGAGACCCGGCGTCGCCAGGCGGCCCTTCAAATCGATCACCCGCGTCTTCGGGCCGACGAGCGGGGCGATCTCGGCATCGCCGCCGGCCGCGAGCACCCTGCCCTGCCAGATCGCCAGCGCCTCGACGACACCATCGTCGCGCCCGCACCAGATCGGCCCGTTGCGCAGCACGATATCGGCCTGAACCGCCATGGTTTTCTCCTGCATTTACTGTCTTCGCCGGCGCTTTGCGGCCGGGCTTCAGATGTCGTCGAGCGGGAAGATCGGCCGGCGCACCTTGCGGTAAGGCCGCTCCTTGAAATTGCGCGTCGAGATCGCGCCGGTATCGACTTCCAGCACCTCGCGCGCGATCGGCTCGAATGCGGCGCGGAAGTGCTGCATCGACTTGACGATCACCGTCGATTTTCGCGTCGGATCGACGCCGAGCGAGGTGAACTGGGCAAGATCGGTCGCCTGGCCGTTATGGGTGATGACGATGATCTCGACATCGTCGACGCGCAGCAGGGCCGAGAGCCCGTAATTGCGCCAGATGCCGCCGGCCATCGGGCCGTAGCACATGAAGTATCCGTCGGTCAGCGCGACGACGTGAGCGTCGAGATCGAGCGGCCCGCCGCCCATGCTGGGATCGACCTTGCCGCCGAGCTTGATCCGGCCACGCTTGCCGACGCCGATTGCCTGCGCAGCGAGCGCCGCTTCGGGGTCGCAGATCGCGTGGAAGCCGACATTCCTGAGCTTCGCGTCGAGGATCGCGCGCAGCAGGTTGGTGGCGTCGCCATAGGCGCCGGAGCCGGGATTGTCGGAGTAGTCCGAGATCACCACAGGCTTGTAGCCGGGCTTGCCGGTATCGGCCTCGCCGGCCTTGGCACGGGCCATGGCCTCGGCGAGCGGCGTGAAATGGATGGAGGAGAAGCGGCGCTGCTCCCAGGCATAGTCCATCAGCTCTTCGGCGATGGCCTGCGCCTTGCCGCGATCATCGGCCGTGACCGCGATCGAGGGGCCGATATCGTGCACGTCGGCCGAGGAGAAGCCAGCCTGAACGCTGACGACCAGCGCATCGCCGGAGGCTTCCAGCGCGTCACCACGGCGCAGCAACTCCAGGAAGGGCGGCGAGGTGGTGCGCCCGCCATCGAGCGCATAGAGGATCGGGCGCCGGGCGAGTGCGACCTTGGGCCTGATCTCGCCCTTCATCGCGCGCTCGAGCAGCTCCGCTGCCTGCCAGGTCCGCTCGTATTGGTCGATATGCGGATAGGTGCGGTAGGAAATCAGCGCATTGGCGTTGTCGGCCATGAGCTGGGTGACCGTGGCGTGCAGGTCGAGCACGGCGACGACCGGCACGTCCGGGCCGATTCGCTTGCGCAGCCGCGCCAGCAATTCGCCCTCGCCATCATCGGAGCTTTCGGTCGCCATCGCACCGTGGAGATGCAGCAGCACGCCGTCGACGCCATCGGCAGCATTGACGATATGGCCGGCGAAGACGTCGAAGGCGGCATCGGTGACGCGGCCCGAGGGATTGGCGCCGGTCACCAGCGGATGGGTCAGGCTCCAGCCGAACTTGTCGGCAGCCTCGAAGGCAGCCCCCATCGAGGTTCGGGTACCGCGGAAAGCCTCGGGGATTTCGTTACCCAGAAAAGCGCCATGCGCCCGGAAAGTGGCTTCGTCCGTGAGCTGAACACTGAAGGTGTTCGTCTCATGCATGAACTCGGCAATCAGCACGCGACGCGTCATTCTCTCCCTCTTCGTCTTGTTCAAATTTTTTGACAGTTTTGGCGAGGCGTCTTCGCAACGCCACTGATTTCCGCGCATGCACCCCCTCGAATGAGGGCGCTTGTCGAAATGTGGTGAATATGCTGAACTCACTCGGCGGAACCAAGTCGGTGTCGGCGCATTTCCGCAGCAGTGATCTGCGAGTCCACGCCATGCCGGTCTCCCCGCAAGCTAGACGACAGCCCGCCAAGACACGACTGCGGCGCGTTTCGTCCGACGAACTCACGATCCGCCGTGTGCGCCATGGGCGCTTCTTCGGCTATCGCGATGCGGAAGGCGCCAAGATCACGGACGAAGACACGCTGGCCCGGATTCGCTCGCTCGCGATCCCTCCGGCCTATGAGGATGTCCGCATCGCCGCCGATCCGCGAGCGCATCTCCAGGCCATCGGCCATGACGAAGCAGGCCGTGTACAGCATCGCTACCACCCCGAATGGGAGAAGGTGCGCGAACGCCGCAAACTGCAGCAACTGGGCCGGCTGATCGCTGCGCTGCCGAAGCTGCGCGCCCGGATCGCAGCCGACATGCGGGCCCGCACGCTTTCCCATGAGAAAGCTCTCGCCTGCGCTGCGGCGATCATCGACCGCTGCCATCTGCGTGTCGGCAACGAAAGCTATGCGAAGAGCAACGGCAGCCATGGCACCTCGACGCTGCTCAAGCGGCACGTCAGGCTCACAGGCGCGCGTATCGCGCTCCACTTTCGGGGCAAGAGCGGCAAGGATATCGCTTGCGCGGTCGACGACGCCCCGCTCGCACGGGCGCTCGCGCGCATCGCCACATTACCGGGGCGCCGGCTGCTGCAATATCGCCGCGAAGACGGGTCCGTCGCGCCGGTCCATGCGGCCGAGATCAACGCCTATCTGAAGCAGGTCTGCGGCCTCCCGGTCAGCAGCAAGGATCTGCGGATGCTTGCTGCCAACGCCGCGGCGGCGGAACTGCTCCTCTCAGGCGAGACGGTCGCAACCGAGGCCGGACGCAAGCGCCAGCTCGCCGACATCATGCGCGCGATCTCGGAGCGCCTCGTCAACACGCCGGCCGTGGTTCGCAAGAGCTATGTCCACGCCATCGTCATCGAATCCTATGCCAGCGGCCAACTACAGCGCAGCTATGCCAAGGCGCGCGCCCGGGCGGGCTGCTCGCGCATCGAGCGCGCGCTCGGGCTGCTGGCGGCCTGAAGCCAGCGGGAACAATGCCGCCGTTCGGCGCTTGGTCCAGTATCTGGCACGCATTTATGGAGGCTGAGATGCTCAATCGTGTCGGTTCGCCCAAGCCGGTCGAGACGCCGCAGCAGCCCGGTCAGTCGGTCGCGGCCGGAACGCGCCCTGGCCCGTCGCCGCACTCCGCCCATCCGACCGGCCCCGCCCCGCCATTCGAGTATGAGGAGGAGGCGCCGCAGACGGATTTCCAGGCCGGCCAGAAGAAGCTACCGTCGGGCGAAGGCTCTGGACGGAATTGACGGAATGAACGGGGATTGGGGCTTCGTTGTGTGGATCGTCGTGATCGCGATTCCACTGGGGATCGCGCTGGCGACGCGTTGGGCAGGCTCGCGGGGCCCCGGCGCCATGCTCGACAAGCCGAGCGCCGAGGATCCGCGCGATCCCATCTAAGACACTGATATAATTAACTAATTTATTTTCATGAGATTTTCGGGAACTCGCCTCCCCGCTTCCGCGTTTCGTCGCCGCTGAATCCTGGCGGCGGAGACAGACATGGACGAAGAGAGAATCACACGGATTGCCCGCGCGATGTGCAGGGCCGCGCGGCTCGACCCCGACAAGCCGGCCGGCAACAAAGGCCCCTATACGATGTCGATGCAGGAACCCGGACACGAAAGCCCGCAGCCTGCCTGGATGCTGTTCCGGAAGGAGGCGGCGCAGTTCGCCGCACGGCATGGCGAGGTCGCCGTCCGCCTCTGACCTTGTCCCGAAGCGGCCACTCGCCTGAATGCGACCGTGGCCATGACAAGGCCCGGCGCTCCGACAAGGATGCCGGGCCTTTCCATCTGAATAGGATTCTCGCCGAAGCTACAGCGTCTTGAAGGTCGGGTAATAGCCGCGATAGCTCTTCTCGAGGATCGCTCCGCCGCCCCGCGCCTTCAACGCTTCGGCGACGGCAAGGCCGAGTTCCCGCGCCTGCTCGGGCGCCGCACTGTCGCTGGCGTCGACACGCTCCGTTCCTTCGACGGAGGTGACCTGGGCATGCAGGGTCAGGCGGCCATCGGCCCAGCTCGCGCAGGTACCGACCGGCAAGCTGCAGCCGGCACCCAGCGCATGCATCATCTCACGCTCGGCTTCGACCTCGGCGCGCGCTTTCGAGCACTGGATGGCCTGCAGGATCTCGATCACGGCGGCATCGTCGGCGCGGGCTTCGAGGCCAAGCGCGCCCTGCCCGACGGCATAGGGGAAAAGCTCCGGCGCCAGAATCTCGGACGAGGCCTCGTCCAGCCCGAGCCGGCGCAGGCCGGCCTGGGCGAGGATGACGGCATCGAGCGCATCCTCGCCGCCGATCTTGGCGAGGCGCGGGCCGACATTGCCGCGAATCGGCACGACGGTGACATCGGGCCGCAGGTTGAGGATTTGCGCGCGACGCCGCAGCGACCCGGTGCCGACCCGCGCGCCCTGCCGCAGCGAGGCCATCGTCGCGCCGCAGAGCGCGTCGCACGGGTTCTCGCGCGTCGGCACGGAGGCGAGAACGAGCCCCTCATGCAGGGCGGTCGGCAGGTCCTTCAGGGAATGAACGACGAAATCGACCTCGCGGCGCACGAGCTGCTGCTCGTGCTCGACGGCGAAAACACCGACCATGCCGAACTGATGGAATTCGGAGACGCGGTCGCGATCCGCGATGGTGGCGATCTGGCAAAGGGTGAATTCCGTCTCTGGGAACTTCTCCCGGATCAACCCCATGACGTGATTGGTCTGCGCCATCGCCAGCGGGCTGCGGCGCGTGCCGATCCTCAGATGCATGACTTCTTACTTTCGATCCTGTCCGGCCGGGCCGGTTGCGGCGGTCTATAACAGGGGGGCAGCTGGCTGACGAGTGGCGCTGCGCCCGATCAGCCGCCGCCCCGCCGTAGCTCCTCCATCCCCTGCTGCAATACCTCAAACACGCGCGGATCGCGCGTCTGGGCGACGTTGAAACGCATGAAGCCGCACGCGCCCTGCGAGACGCTGAAGACATTGCCGGGCGCCAGGACGACGTTCCGCGCCACCGCCAACCGCGCGAGTTCGGCGGAATCGATCCCCGCGGGCAGGTGGCACCAGAGGTAGAAGCCGCCGCGCGGCATCAGCCAGGGCAGGATTCCGAGTGCTTCCAGTCGGGCAGCAATCTCGCGGCGGGCCTGGGCGAGCCGGCGGCGCACCTCCTCCATATGCTTGCGATAGCCGCCACCAGCGAGGACCCCTGCGACAAGATCGGCAGCGACAGGGCCGGGGCCGCCGAAATTCGTCGCAACCTGAAGGTCGACAAGCCCTTCGATCCAGTCGGCTCGCGCGGCAATATAACCGCAGCGCAGGGAGGCCGAGAGCGTCTTCGAGAAGCTGCCGATCCGGATCACACGGTCGAGACCGTCGAGCAAGGCGAGGCGAGACGACGGTTCGGGCTCGAAATCCGCGAAGATCTCATCCTCAACGATGACGAGATCATGAGCGGCGGCGATTTGCAGCACACGGAAGGCCGTCTGCGGCGAGAGACTGGCCCCGGTCGGGTTGTGCAGCCCGGAATTGGTGAGATAGAGCCGCGGCCGCTCGGCGCAAACCAGCGCTTCGAAAGCGGCGACGTCCGGCCCCGACGGCGTATAGGGCACGCCGAGCACACGTAGCTGGTGGGCACGCAGCAATGCCTGGAAATTGAAGTAGCAGGGATCGTCGACGAGAACGGTATCGCCCGGGCGCAGCAGGAAACGGCAGACCAGATCGAGCGCCTGCGTGCCCGAACCGGTCAGCAGGAGCTGTTCGGGGCCGGCGGCGAGCCCCTCCTCGGCGAAGCGCCCGAGCAGATGGCGGCGCAGAGCCCACGAACCGCGCGTCCCGCCATATTCGGAGAGAACCGGGTCCTGCGCCCGTGCCAAAGCGCGAAAACCGCGGCGAAGCGCCTCGCCGGGCATCCAATCGGCCGGGAGCCAGCCGCAGCCTGGCTTGAGCGCGGCGTCGTCCGCATCGAGCGACTGACGCGAGACCCAGAACGGATCGACCGCGCGCTCATGCGGCGATGCAGCCTGCGTCAGCGCCAGGGGCGGCAGGCCACTGCCGGTGACATAAAAGCCCGAGCCCTGCCGGGCGCGGATCAAGCCCTCTGCGGCCAGACGATCATAGGCCTCAACCACGGTCGACGGCGAAACCCGCATCGTCGCGGCGAAACGGCGGATCGACGGCAGCCGGTCGCCAGGGGCCAGAGACCGAGCCGCGAGCTTGGCCCGAATGGCGGCCATCACCGCCGCCGTCCGTCCCTGCCCGCCCTCGATTTCGCTCGGATCGATAA
Source organism: Allobosea sp. 10L417 (assembly GCF_056395485.1). NCBI lineage: Bacteria > Pseudomonadati > Pseudomonadota > Alphaproteobacteria > Hyphomicrobiales > Alloboseaceae > Allobosea > Allobosea sp. 10L417. Next base: position 216,009 of record NZ_JBFTJP010000011.1, on the reverse strand, counting down.
CTGTCATGACGACCATACCCATACAGCTTGCGCCGAATGTATCGAATTGTCGCTGTTTCGGCGAGTGCAGACTGCGTAAGCCTGCGAGGATGCGAGACAAGACAGCGGCGATGCAGCAGGACTGGGCGGGCAAGGGATGGGGCAGCGGTCTCATCGGCGTGCTGATCTTCAGCGGCTCCCTGCCGGCCACGCGCGTCGCCGTCGCCGGCTTCTCGCCGCTCTTCCTCACCTCCGCCCGCGCCGTGATCGCCGCGCTGCTGGGCGCGTTCTTCCTCGTCCTGCTGCGCCAGAAACGGCCGGAACGCTCCGATCTCGGCCCGCTCGCCATCGTCGCGCTCGGCGTCGTTCTCGGCTTTCCGTTGCTGACGGCGCTGGCGCTCCAGCACATCGCCGCGGCCCGCTCGATCGTGTTCGTCGGCCTGCTGCCGCTGGCGACGGCGCTGTTCGGCGTCTTGCGTGCCGGCGAGCGGCCGAAACCCGCCTTCTGGCTGTTCTCCCTGCTTGGCGCTGCGACCGTCGCAGGCTTCGCTCTCGCCCGTAGCGAGGGCGGCTCGCTCACCGGCGACCTGCTGATGATCGCTGCCATCCTGCTCTGCGGGCTCGGCTATGCCGAAGGCGCGGCGCTCTCGCGCCGGCTCGGCGGCTGGCAGGTCATCTCCTGGGCGCTGCTTCTGTCGCTGCCGGCGATGGCCCTGCTCGCACTGCTGTACCTGCCGTCCTCCTGGCAGGGCATCGGGGCGCACGCCTGGCTCGGCCTGGCCTATGTCTCGGTCTTCAGCATGCTGGTCGGCTTCGTGTTCTGGTATCGCGGGCTCGCGCTCGGCGGCATCGCCGGTGTCGGGCAGCTCCAGCTCCTGCAGCCCTTCTTCGGCCTCCTCCTCGCCGGCCTGTTGCTGCATGAACCCATCGCCTGGACGATGATCGCAGCGACGGGAGTGGTGGTCCTCTGCGTCGCCGGGGCGAAGCGCTTCGCCTGAGCCTCCAAGGGCTTCGCCATGGCACCGGGGTTTCCACAGCGGGCCGACGCGGAGCGGGTTACCTGGCCATCAGCGCGACCAGGATCGGCCCCCACGCGGTGAGGAGAATGTTGCCGATCGCATAGGGCACCGTATAGCCCAAAGCGGGGACGCTGCTCTTGGCTTCGTCCTGGATCGCCCTGAGGGCGGCCGTAATCGTACCTGCGCCGGCGCAGGCGCCGAGCACGATCAGGGGGTCCATCTTCAGGACATATCGGCCGAAGAGGATGCCCAGCGTATGCGGGAGCAAGGCCGAGACCAGGCCGACAGCGACCAGGCTGAGCCCGGTCGTCTTCAGCCCGGAGATGAAGCTCGGCCCCGCGCCGAGGCCGACGATGCCGATGAACACGCATAGGCCGAGCGTATCGAAGATCCAGATCGCCGGTTCGGGGATGCGGCCGAAGAAGGGATAGACCGACCGCAGCCAGCCGAAGGCGAGCCCCATGATGAGCGCACCGCCGCTGGCGGTCAGCGTCAGCGGGATGCCGCCGATGACGACGCTCAAAAGCCCGACCAGCCCGCCCAGGAATATGCCGAGGCCGACGAATACCATGTCGGTCGCCGATGTTCGCCTGTCGGGGTAGCCGAGCTTCTCCGCCGCTCGCTCCACGGCGTTCACGGGTCCTGTCAGAGAGAGGACATCGCCGCGATTGACCTGGCTTTCCGGCTTGATCGGCATGGCGAGGCCAGAGCGCATCATCCGCGTGAGGAAGACGCCGCGGGCGAACTCCTCGCCGGCAAGCTCCGCCAAGGTTCGCCCATCAAGGGAGCGGTTGGTCAGCACCACGTCGAGCGACTCGATGGGGATGTCGAGGAGACCGGGATCGCTGACTTCCGGGCCGATCAGATCGCCATGCTGAGCGTGGACTTCCTGCCGCGCCATAACCGCGACGACGTCTCCCGCGCGGATCACGAGACTGGCTTCGGGCTCCCGTATCGAACCCGCCGAACGAACGCGCAGCAGATAGGCGCGAACAGCGCGAGGACGCGCCTCGATTTCAGCCACCGTCTTGCCGATGAACTGCTCGTTCGTAACGCGATATGTCCTTACGTCGAACAGACGCGCCGCCGAGACCACGCCTTCGACCTCGGCAACGGGCCCGGATGATTGCGAAGCCATCTCTGCGGCGGCTGCCTTGAGATCGATGCCCATCAGCTTTGGACCGATCTTCGGCAGGAACCAGACCAGGGATGCGGTGCCGACGAGATAAGTGACGGCATAGGCAACGGGGATGTTGTTGATCAGCGCAGTCCGTTCGGACTGGGGAAGGTCGAGCCGCTGGATCGCCTCACCCGCGGTCCCGATCACGGTCGATTCCGAAAAGGCGCCGGCGAGCAGGCCGGCGGCTGTGCCGATGTCGTAGCCGAGGAGCTTTGCGAACACCAAAGCCGTGAGAAGACAGGCCACGCAAAGCAGGACCGTCAGCGCGACCTGCGGGACCGCATCGCGCTTCAGGGCGCGAAAGAACTGAGGGCCGACCTTGTAGCCGGTGGTGAACAGGAACAGGTCGAAGAACACCGCTTTCACGGCCGTGGGCACTTTGACGTCGAGCTGGCCGATCAGGACGCCGGCCAACAGGCAGCCGACGACCGTTCCGAGACTGAAGCTGCCGAACTTGAACCGGCCGATCAGGAAGCCGAGTGCGATGGTCAGGAAGATCGCGAGCTCGGGATTGCCGCGTAACGCATCGACGACGAAACTCATGCTCGCCTCCCCGCAGATGCGCTCTCGCATTCAGCGGAGCGACTCGATGGCGCCGATCGGCATTCAAGCCCGCGCCGCAGCACGGTCAGGCCTTCTCCTTGAGCGCGAGATTGTAAGCTTCGAAGGCCTGCCGATATCCGCGCGCCACCGCACGCGTCGCGCGGCCGATCTGGCCGTAGACCTCGTCGTCGAGATTGGCGAAGGAGACGCGCACAGACCAGTCCGGCGCGTGGAAGCCGCCCCCATTGAGCAGCACGATGCCGTGGTCCTCGGCCAGCCTGAACACGATGTCGAGCGGGTGGATGTGCTGCTTCATATAGGCCACGACCTCGGGGCCGACATATTTGTTGGCCCAGAACTCGAAATCGACCAGCCCGTAATAGCGGTCGTGAAGCGGATTGTCGGGCACCTCGATGCCCAACCCCTCGATCATCCTGTCGGCACGAGACCTGACGATGTCCATGCAGGTCTTCTGATAGAGCTTGGCCTCGTCCATCATCTCGGACAGCGAGAACAGCGACATCATCACCTGCTGCGGAAGCGAGAGACCGGCGGTGTGATTGAGCGCGATGTCGCGGCTGTCGGCGACGATGCGGTCGATCAGCCTCATCTCCCGCGGCTTCAGCGTCAGCGGCCCGTAGCGCTTGTCGAGCACCGTCAGGGTCTTCTCGGGATGGTTCGCGATCGCCTTGTCGAAGATGTTGTCGCGGTGGATGGCGATGACGCCGAGCCGCCAGCCGGTGCAGCCGAAATATTTGGAGTAGGAATAGACGCCGATCGTATTGCGCGGGAGAGCACCGAGCAGGCCGCGGAAGCCTTTCACGAAGGTTCCATAGACATCGTCGGTCAGGAGCAGCAAATCGGGGCGCTTCGTGGTGACGAGCTTGACGATCTTGGCGATCGTCTCCTCGCTCAGCGCGACAGCGGAGGGATTGCCGGGATTGACCACGAAGAAGGCCTTGACCTTCGGGTCCTCGAGCTTCTTCAGCTCCTCGTCGGTGAACTGGAAACGGTTCTCCTGCGGCGCCGCCACGGTGACGACATCGAGGCCGTAATCCTCGAGATGCGGCATTTCGAGGTAGGGGGTGAAGATCGGCGTTGCCAGCGCGATCGTATCCCCGGGGTTCAGCAGCCTATTGGCCTTGAGCGACTTGAAGATGTAGCACATCGCCGCCGTGCCGCCCTCGACGGCATAGAGATCGAACTGGCCGGAAGGGCGCGGCTCGCCGCACATCGCCCACATCAGATATTCGTGCACGATGCGCTCGTTGTGGACGAGCATGCGGTCCGGCACCGGGTAGTTGTCGCCTATGATCGAGTCGACGAGTTCGTGAACGAACGCATCGGGCTTGAAATCGAATTTCTTGACGGCGAAGGCGACCATCTCGCGAAGAAAGCTGGCGCCGGGGGAATCCTTATGGGTAGTCAACCAGTCCTCGAGGCGCGCCGCTATGCCGTCCGCCTTGGGCATGCCGCCGATGCCGGCGGGCTTGTTCATCACGCGCCGGCTCTCGGTGATCGCGAATTGCCCGAGCAGGAAGAAGCCCTCGCGCGGCGTCATCGCCACCCAGTTCGGGTTGCCGCGGCCGGCGTTGAGCATCGCGATGGACGAATTCTGCGACGTCAGCTTGGCAAGGCGGATGAGCTCGTCCTTGATCTCGAAGGGGCTGAGTTTCTCGAAGCTCCGCAGAGTGACAGGATCCATGGCAAACCCCTGATATGAGCCTGAAATCGGATGGTTTCGTCTCGTTTGGTCAAGTCATCAGAATGATGATCACCATGCCCCAGATCGTCAGAAGCGTGTTCCCGACCGCATAGGTGACGGTGTAGCCGAGCGCCGGAACCTGGCTGCCTGCGGTCTCGCAGATCATTCCGAGAGCGGCCGTCGTGGTGCGGGCGCCAGCGCAGGCGCCAAGCAGGATCGCCGGATCGAACCGGAAGACGTATTTGCCGGCGAACATCGCCAGGATCAGCGGGATGGCAGTCGCCAATGCGCCCCAGAGAAAGAGGCCGACGCCCTGCGTCTGCAGGCCTTTGACGAAGCCCGGCCCTGCCGAGATGCCGACGACGGCGATGAACATGTTGAGGCCGACCGAATTCATGAACCAGACGGTCGAACTCGGGATCCGGCCGAAAGTCGGGTGCACCGAACGCAGCCAGCCGAAGACGAGGCCGGAGATCAGCGCGCCGCCGGCGGTCGACAGCGTCAGCGGGACGCCTCCGACCTTGAACACCAGGGCTCCGATGAGCGCGCCCAATACGATCGCACCACAAATAAAGGCGACGTCGGCGATGTCGCTCGGCCGGTCGGCATGGCCCAGGGTCTTGGCGACCGCGGCGATGTCCTGGGTGCGGCCGACCACGGTCAGAATGTCGCCGCGATGGATCGGGGTTTCCGGCAGGATCGGGATGCTGACGGCGGTCGCCCCGCGGACGATCTTGCGGAGGAAGACGCCGCGCGCGGTCGGCATCCGGGAGAGCTCGGTCAACGTCTTGCCGTCGGCCTCCTTGCTGGTGACGTAGATATCGACGCCTTCGGCCTTCAGATCGAGCAGTTCGGGGTCCTCGACCTCTTCGGCATTCTGGCCGATCAGGTTGACCAGCGTCTCGCGCGGGCCGGCGACAGCGATGACGTCGCCCTCCCGCAGGATCGTGTCTGCGGTCGCGTCCTCGATGACGCCGTTGCGTCGGATGCGTTCGACGAAGACACGTGCGTCCGGCACGAGCGCCTCGGCTTCCGCCGCGCGCATGCCGGCGACCCTGGCGCCCTCGCGCAGGCGAAAAGCCCGTAGCTCGAAGCGCCGCCAGACCGAGCCCGGGCCGCCGATCTCCTTGCCGCCGCCAAGCCGGGCCTCGTAGTCCTTGCAGGCCCTGGCGATATCGATACCGAGCAGCTTGGGACCGAGCTGGGCGAGAATGACGGCCGAACCTACGGTGCCGAAGATGTAGGTCACCGCATAGGCGACCGGCATCGCATCGAGATATTCCTTGGTCTGCTCCGGTGACAGCCCGAGTCGATTGATGGCGTCGGTCGCCAGACCCATCGAGGCCGAGATCGTCTGAGAACCGGCATAAAGGCCAGCGGCGTAGCCCGGATGATAACCTGCGATCTTCGCGATCGCGACGGGAGCTGCGAGGCAGAAGACGGTGACGACGACCGCAAAGATCGCCTGCGGCGCGCCGTCCTTGGCAATGCCGCGAACGAACTGCGGCCCGACGCCGTAGCCGACGGCGAACAGGAACATCAGGAAGAACGTCGATTTCACATTGGGCGAGATCGTGATGCCAAGCTGTCCAATGATCACCGCGGCGATCAAGGTCGAGGTCACCGCGCCGAGGCTGAAGCCCTTATAGGCGAAGCCGCCGACATAGTATCCGATCGCCAGCGACAGGAAGAGCGAGATCTCCGGGTAGCTTCTCAGGGTGGCAGCGAACCAGTCGAACATTTCACTCCCCCAATTGCTGGCGTTCAGGCGCGGCCGTCCGTCAGGCCGCCCGCGCCTTCTTGTTTCCCTTCTCGGAATTCACATCCTGCTTGGCGGAAAGCGCGTCCGGTCTCAGCAATTTGAGACCCTTTGCTTTCTCGTATCCGTGGATCTCCTTCACATCGAGCTTGCGCATGAAGGTGATCGTTTCATGCGTAACAACCTGGCCCGGCACCAGGATCGGGAAGCCGGGTGGGTAGGGGATGACGAAATTGGCCGAGATCAGCGCCGGGCCCTTGTCGATGCGACGATCGCATTCGGGGCTGTCGATCGGCAGATACTCGCATTTGTCCTCAGCATAGGCGCAGAAGAACGCCGTGCGGATATCGCCTTCCGGCGTATTCTTGCCGGCATCGCCGCGAAAGGCTTCATGGAAGCGGCTGAAGTCGGGGAGCTCGGGCAAATCCTTCATCAGGCTGCGCACACGGGCTTCGAAGGCGCGTTGTTCGCCTTCGCCGCCCTGACGCAGGCGCGTCTCGATCTCGTTGCAGATCTTGAGCAGGACGCTGATCAGCAGTGCGACGTCGCTGCGTGTATTGTTGATATTGGACTGGAGGAGCACCGAGTTGCGCGAGGTCTTGTTGACCTGAATGTTGTACTCGGAAGCCAGCAAGCCCTTGAACGACGTGCCATCGAAGCCCGCCGTGCCGCAAACCAGGGTCATGCGCGTCGGGTCGAGGCAGAATTCATCCTCGCGCATGCTGCGCAACTGATCGTCCCAGCGCGTCTCGGGAGCGAGGAAATCGACGAAGCCGCTGGTGCGGTATTGGGCGGGCACCATCCCATCGACGCCGACGACCTTGAAATATTTGGAGATCAATGGGTGGATGGCGATCTCCCGCCTGATGTCGAGCGCCACCTCGATGGCGTTCATCACCAGCCCGTAACCCTCGAGCTCCATCTGCCGGCGGGCGACATCGAGACTGGCGATCAATTGCTGGTTCGGGCTGGTCGAGGCATGGGTGAAGACCGCCTCGTGAAACTGCGCCTCGATCTTGTGGAAGTCGACGTCCTTGACCAGCACCATCGATCCCTGCCGGATCGCCGACATGGATTTATGGGTCGAATTGGTCTGGTAGACACGCAGCCGTATGGCGCGCGGATCGGGAATGAGGTGCGTGTCCAGCAGGGTTTCCACGGACGGTGCCGCGCCGAGTTCCTTGCGCTGCCGCTCATAGCGGTCGACGGCCTCGGGGTCCTCCATCCAGGCCTCGATGTCGGCCGCCGCCCCCATCGCCGTTCGCGGCCTGAGGAAGGGCGACCAGCGCGCGAAGCCGAACCAGGCCTCGTCCCAGAGGAAGATCAGGTCCGGCTTGATGGCGAGGCATTCCTCCATCACGCGCCGGGTGTTGTAGATATGGCCGTCGAAGGTGCAGTTGGTCAGGTCGACCATCTTGACGCGATCCAGGCGCCCCTCCGCCTTCAGGTCGAGCAGGGCCTTCTTGATGGTGCGTAGCGGCACTGCCCCGTACATCGAGTATTCCGCCATCGGGAAGGCCTCGACATAGAAGGGCTGCGCGCCGTTCAGCACCAGGCCGTAATGGTGCGACTTGTGGCAGTTCCGATCGAGGATGACGATGTCGCCGGGCGCGATCAGCGCCTGCAGAACCATCTTGTTCGACGTGCTGGTGCCGTTGGTGACGAAGAAGACGTGGTCGGCACCGAAGGCGCGCGCCGCCATGTCCTGGGCGCGCTTGATGTTGCCGGTAGGCTCCAGCAGGCTGTCCAGGCCGCCCGTGGTGGCACTGCTCTCCGCCAGGAAGAGATTGATGCCGTAGAACTGGCCCATGTCGCGGATCCAGGGCGAGCGGAACACCGACTTGCCGCGCGCGATGGGAAGGGCATGGAAGGTGGCGATCGGCCTCTGCGCATAGAGCTTGAGATTGTCGAAGAACGGCGTGTCGTAGCGCGCCTTGATGCCCTCCAGCACCGACAAATGCAGCTCCAGCGGTTCCTCGACCTGATACATCACGCGCCGGATCATCGCGGCACGCGGATCGCCCGCCAGCTTCTCGACGCGCCGATCGGAGAGCAGGTAGATGTCGAGCTCGGGCCGGATCGCCTTCAGCCCGGCGGCGAGGCGCAAGGCCATATCAGCCTCCTCCGTATTACCGAGCAGGGGCTGCTGGGCAGCGAGCACGCTGCGCAGGATCGGGGCGTCGTGCCGGGACCTGAATGCGAAGCCTTCATAGATGGCCACCGCGGCGATATTCGTGTTCAGCACGGCCGCACAGATCGCGTCTTCAAGGCTGCCGACCAGCACCACTTCGTAGACGAACGCATCCTCGGGACGTCTCAAGCGGCGAAACTCCGCGGCGATATGCGGCCAGCGCCCCGCAGGGGCGGGCGTCACCATCAACATCTCGAAATAGGGACGTTGCGCCGCGCTGTCTCCGAGCGATGACGGGATGACATCCACCGGCTCCGCCAGCGACAGGTCGGCCGACTGCCATTCCTTCGGATCATGCTTGTAGTTGCTCGTGATGATGGCCAGCGAAATGCGCTTGGCCAGCGACAGGAAACCAGTGGCGTCGTCATTCTGCAGGAGGCCCCGCAGCGCGGCGAGCAGCTCCGCTCCCGGGAATGCATGAAACTCCTCGATGACGCCGAGCTCATTCAGCGCAACCTCAACCGCCCGGCGGCTTTTGCCACCTGTCGACCAGGAGCGCGCGGCGGAATGGAGATCCCGCCAGCGGTCGGCGCGGCCCGAGGGAGCCGAGAAGAAGTGGTCGATGGTGTGCGGTTCCTGAACTGGAGAGGCCATCGTGAATCCTTCCCTCAGGTTGCACGATCCGTGAGGCGCCAGCCGGCCGCCAAATTCAGCACAATGAGAGAGGGCGGCGTATTGTCCTTGGGGACAGGTTCCGACTTCTCAAGATCGGAGTATTCGTTAGGCCAATCGATGTTTTCAGCGCGCGTGACGAGAAGCCGCGGCACGCGTTTAAGTCGTGCGCGAGCACCGGCGGATTGGACTTGCCTTTGCCGTGTTCAATGCCTCGGCGTGGAGCCCGCCACATGGATAGAAAAATCCTCATCCTTGCCGGAATAGCGGCGGCTGGCGCGGCGATTTACCTGACCGTCGGTTCCCTGCCGGCGAGGGCCTGCAATCGCACTGCCGGCTGCACCATGGATGTGTTGCAGGAGGGCCACGACATGATGCAGGACGGGCGCGCAGCCGAAAACATGCGTGCGGGTCAGGAGAACATTGCCGCCTTCAGGCGCCAGCAGGCCGCCGACGAGGCCGCGATCCGGGCCCGCGCGGCAAGACAATGAGCAGCGGCGCAGCGTGATAAGCGGGCGACCGCCAGATACGAAAAAACCGGCCGCTGTGGCCGGTTTCTGAATGCCGGCGAGCGCCAGCGGATATGAAAGTGGTGCCGCTTGAGGGATTCGAACCCCCGACCCCCTCATTACGAATGAGGTGCTCTACCAGCTGAGCTAAAGCGGCAATGGGTGGCGCTGTACCAGCAGGCGCCGGCCTTGGCAAGCCAATCTCGACGTCATGCACAGTGCCTCCACACGGCATCGTGCGGCAGACGTCAATCCTTGCGCAGCTTCTCCGTCTCCGGCTTCTCCTGACCGAGCGCGACGATGCCGCGGCGGATCGCGCGGGTGCGGGTGAAGTGCTTGTGCAAGGTCTCGCCGTCGCCATAGCGGATCGCGCGGGTGAGCAGAGCGAGGTCCTCGTTGAAGCGGCCGAGCATCTCCAGCACCGCCTCCTTGTTATGCAGGAAGACGTCGCGCCACATCGTCGGGTCGGAAGCAGCGATGCGGGTAAAATCGCGGAAGCCGCCGGCAGAGAACTTGATCACTTCGGACTGCGTCACCGCCTCCAGATCCTCGGCCGTGCCGACGATGTTGTAGGCGATGAGATGCGGCAGATGGCTGGTCACGGCCAGCACCAGGTCATGGTGCTGCGCGCTCATCACCTCGACCAGCGCGCCCATGCCCTCCCAGAGCTGGCGGGTCTTGGCGGTCGCGCTCGGATCGGTGCCCTCGGGGGGGGTCAGGATGCACCAGCGGTTGAGGAAGAGGCTGGGGAAGCCCGCATCGGGGCCGGAATTCTCGGTGCCCGCGACCGGATGGGCCGGCACGAAAGAGACGCCCTCCGGCAGATGCGGGAGGACGGCATCGACCACCGAGCCCTTGACCGAGCCGACATCCGACAGGATCGCACCCGGCTTCAGCACGGCCGCGATTTCCGCCGCGACCTCCCCACAGGCACCGACAGGCACGCAGAGGATGATGTGATCGGCGTCAGCAGCCGCTTCGGCCGCCGTCTCGACGACGGCATGGCCGAGATCGAGTTCGCGCGCCCGCTGTCGAACTGCTTCGTCGCGATCCGACAGTACGATGGTGCCGGCGAGGTTCAGCTCCTTCGCCGCCCGCGCGATGGAAGAGCCGATCAGCCCGATGCCGATGATGGCGAGGCGGGCGAAGATCGGCTCGGACCGACGCGGGGCGAAGCTTTCCGCCATCTGCGTCACGCCTTGGCCGCGACGAAGTCGGCGAGCGCGGCGACGACGAGACGGTTCGCCTCCTCGGAACCGATGGTCATGCGCAGCGCGTCCGGCAGGCCATAGCCGCCGACCGCACGCAGGATGAGGCCACGTTGGGTCAGGAAGGCGTCGGCCTCCTTCGCGGTCTTGCCTGGCGTCTTCGGGAAGTGGATGAGAATGAAATTGCCGACCGAAGGCGTGACGGTGAGGCCGAGCTTCTCGACCTCCGCCGTCGTCCAGGCCAGCCATTTCTCGTTGTGCTCGAGCGCGGCAGCGACATGAGCCTCGTCGGCGACGGCGGCGGCGCCCGCCTCGATCGCGGCGCCATTGACGTTGAAGGGGCCGCGAATACGTTCGAGCGCATCGATGATATGAGCCGGCGCATAGATCCAGCCGATGCGCAGATTGGCGAGGCCATAGATCTTCGAGAAGGTGCGGGTCATCACGACATTCTCGCTCTCGGCGACGAGCTCGATGCCGGAAGCGTAGTCGTTGCGGCGGACATATTCGGCATAGGCCGCGTCGAGCACGAGCAGGACATGCGGCGGCAGGCCGGCCTGCAGGCGCTTAACCTCGTCGAAGGGCAGATAGGTGCCGGTCGGGTTGTTGGGATTGGCGAGGAAGACGATCTTGGTCTTCGGTGTCACCGCGGCGAGAATGCCATCGACATCGGCCGTATAGTTCTTCTCGGGCACGATGACCGGCTTGCCACCGGCGGCGAGGATGGCGATGCGATAGACGAGGAAGCCGTACTGGCTGTAGATGCCCTCGTCGCCCGCCCCGAGATAGGCCTTGGTGACGAGTTCGAGCAGTTCATCCGAGCCGTTGCCACAGATGATGCGCGCGGGATCGAGGCCATAGCGGCCGGCGATCGCCTGCTTGAGCTTGCTCGACGTGCCGTCGGGATAGAGTTCCAGCTTGGCGGCGAGGCCCTCGAAGGCTGCGATCGCCTTGGGGCTCGGGCCGAGCGGGGTCTCGTTGGAGGACAGCTTATGCAGCTTCACACCGGCGGGCGCTGCGGATTTTCCGGGGACATAGGCCTCGATGTCGAGGACGCCGGGACGCGGAGTGGGACGGGTCGCCATGGTGATTGACCTTGCAACGGGAAACAGAGCGCGCCCGATCAGCGGGCTGATGATTTGACGGCGAAACGGGCGGCGTGGCTGCCGACCTCTGAGAAATCGCTGAGGCCTGCGGGCACGAGGGCTTCGCGGATCACGGACTGATCGACCTCGCCGGAAGCGGCGACCAGCAGCGACAGATGCGAGCCGTCGGCGGCGGAGGCCGAGACCTCGGCCAGATGCTCAGCGAGGCCGTGACGCAGGTTCTCGGACCAGCGCTCGACGCGGGCGGCATAGAGCACGATCTCGCGCACGGCGGCGTCGGTCAGCGGCTTGGCGATGCAGTAGACCGGCGTGCCGGCGGGATGATCCGGCCGCTCGATGAAGGGCAGGCGCGCAATGATCTTGGGCTTGTCCACCCCGATCAGGTCGCGCCACCAGATGCCGGCGCTGGCGCCCTGATCCATGCGGAAGATGCCGAGATCGCCGGCCGACTCGGCGACGGCGTGAATGACCGCGCGCGCATCCTCATGCGGGACGAAAGGCACGGTGAAGCCGAAATGGAAGCGGGCGGAATCACGCATTGCCGGGTCGCCGCCGGAGACATCGGCGTGGACCGAGTAGTTCGCCTGCACATAGGTGAAGGTCGCGATGATGATGCGCCAGATGCTCTCGACCGTATCGAGCGGCAAAAGCCCCTTATGGCGCAGCGCGAGGCGCTTCATCATGTCGGCCTCGCGGCCGGGACGGAAGGCGGAGCCGGAGGCCTGCGTCTTCTTGACCGAGATCAGCGTCTCGATGATCTGCGAGCGCTCCATCAGCAGCGCATGCATCTCGCTGTCGATGCGATCGATCTCGGAGCGCAGATCGGCGAGGGTCGTGGGGGCGGCTTCGGTCATGGCAGCAGGGTGCGCTTCTCGACGAGGACCTGTGAACCCTCACCTGAGGAGCAGCCGCAAGGCTGCGTCGCGAAGGATGCTCCAGGAGGTGCCGGAACCCGCTGGATCATCCTTCGAGACGCCGCGTTCCGCGGCTCCTCAGGATGAGGGCTTTAGGAGTTGCCACGCTCCTTAGCGCTCCCGCCACGCCTTGGCAAAGCCGGCTGCGCAGTCCCGCGTTGACAGACGCGTCAGGGCACGGCATCGCTAGGGTTCGATTTTCCGAACACTTGGACCGGCAAGACAAATCATTCTGCCGAAACGGACGACATGAGCGATCTTTCCCCCAGCCTGGCCGACCCGCTGAAGGAGGCGAACGAGCCTTCGAGCCCGGTCGCGCGCTTCGGGCCCGACACGCCACTGCTGATGGATTGCGGCGTGGTGCTCGATCACTGGCAGATCGCCTATCAGACCTATGGTGAGTTGAATGCGTCTCGGTCGAACGCGATCCTGGTCTGCCATGCCCTGACCGGCGACCAATATGTGGCGAGCCGCAATCCGATCACCGGAAAGGGCGGCTGGTGGACCGCGATGATCGGGCCGGGCAAGCCTGTTGATACCGACCGCTTCTTCGTGATCTCAGCCAATGTGATCGGCGGCTGCACCGGCACCACCGGTCCGGCCTCGACCAATCCGGCGACGGGCAAGCCCTGGGGCCTGTCCTTCCCGGTCGTCACCATCCGCGACATGGTGCGGGCGCAAGCCGCCCTGGTCGACTCTCTCGGCATCGACACGCTGTTCTGCGTCGCGGGCGGTTCGATGGGCGGCATGCAGGTGCTGCAATGGGCGGCAAGCTATCCGAACCGCGTGTTCTCGGCGCTGCCCCTTGCGACCGGCGCCAAGCACTCGGCCCAGAACATCGCGTTCCACGAAGTCGGCCGGCAGGCGGTGATGGCCGACCCCGACTGGCGGCAGGGCCGCTATCTCGAAGAGGGCACGCGGCCGTCAAAGGGCCTCTCTGTGGCCCGCATGGGCGCGCATATCACCTATCTCTCCGAGCAGGCGCTGCACCGCAAATTCGGCCGCAAGCTGCAGGACCGGGAGGCGCCGACCTTCTCCTTCGACGCGGATTTTCAGGTCGAAAGCTATCTGCGCCATCAGGGCTTGAGCTTCGTCGAGCGCTTCGACGCCAATTCCTATCTCTACGTTACGCGCGCGATGGACTACTTCGACCTCGCCGCCGACCATGACGGGGTGCTGGCGCGCGCGTTCACCGGCACCAAGACGCGCTTTTGCGTGGCCTCCTTCACCTCGGACTGGCTGTTCCCGACGGCTGATTCCCGGGCCATCGTGCACGCGCTGAATGCGTCCGGTGCCTCGGTTTCCTTCGTCGAGCTGGAAAGCGACAAGGGGCACGACGCCTTCCTTTTGGAAGAGCCTAATCTCTTCGCCACGACGCGCGGCTTCATCGGTGCGGCCGCCCGGGCACGGGGCCTGTGATGAGTGCCGCCCTCTGTCATTCCGGGGCGGCCCCGAAGGCCGAATCCGGAACCCACGACCGGGTGAGCCCTATCCCGTTGCAGCTGCATAAGACCGAGCCCAGCCGTGGGTTCCGGGTTCTTCGCTACGCGAAGCCCCGGAATGACGAGGGGCGAGCCTGAGCATGACGAGCTGACCGCCATGACCCTCCCCGACAACCAGACCAGCCGCATCGACCTGAAGCTTGTTGCCGAGATGGTGCAGCCGGGCACGCGCGTGCTCGATGTCGGCTGCGGCGACGGCGCGCTGCTGGCGCTGCTCGCCGAAACCCGGAGAGTCGATGCGCGCGGCATCGAACTCTCCCGCGAGGGCGTGGCCGATTGCGTGGCACGAGGGTTGTCGGTGATCCAGGGCGACGCCGACACCGACCTCGCCGACTATCCTGACGACAGCTTCGACTACGTCATCCTCTCCCAGACGATCCAGGCGACGCGCAATCCGCGGCTCGTGCTGGAGCAGATGCTGCGCATCGGCCGGCACGCCATCGTCTCCTTCCCGAATTTCGGACATTGGCGCATGCGTGGCCAGGTGTTCTTCCAGGGGCGGATGCCGGTGACAGACGCCCTGCCCTATTCATGGTGGGACACGCCCAACATCCATTTCTGCACGATCCGGGACTTCGTCGCGCTCTGCGAAGTGATCGGCGCCAAGAAGGAACGCGCCGTCGCGCTCGACGCCGCCGGCGGTAAAGTCGGCGTCAACGCGCCCTGGTGGTTCTGGAACCTGTTCGGCGCGCAGGCGGTGTTCCTGCTGAAGCGGGGATAAATCCTTCTCCCCTCGGGGGAGAAGGTGGCATGGCGAAGCCATGACGGATGAGGGATGAATCTCTTCAAAACAGGAAAAGGGCCGCTTGCGCGGCCCTTCCCTCATCCGTCTGCTCCGCAGACACCTCCTCCCCCAAGGGGAGAAGGCTTCGCGCGCCGGCTCAGTTCAGCGCGACGCCCGCAGGCCGCTTCTCCTTCACGGCCGCGACCTCGCCGAGCATCAGCGAGCCCGGCCCGACGGTGACAGGCACCGTCTCGCCGTCGACGATCTCGCCGGCAAGGATGGCCTCGGCAAGAGGGTCCTGCACGAACTTCTGGATCACGCGCTTGAGCGGGCGCGCGCCATAAGCGGGGTCGTAGCCCTTGTCCGCCAGCCACTCGCGCGCCTCCTTGGACAGCTCGAGCGTGATCTTGCGGTCGGTGAGCAGCTTCGCGAGGCGGGCCATCTGGATGTCGACGATCGCGCCCATGTCCTGCCGCCGCAGGCGGTGGAACAGGATGATGTCGTCGATCCGGTTCAGGAACTCCGGCCGGAAGGCGTGGCGGACCACGCCCATGACCTCGTCGCGGACGGCATCGCTGTCCTGCCCCTCGGGCTGGTTCACCAGGAATTCCGAACCGAGGTTCGAGGTCATGATGATCAGCACGTTGCGGAAGTCGACCGTGCGGCCCTGGCCGTCGGTCAGGCGGCCGTCGTCGAGAACCTGCAGCAGGACGTTGAAGACATCCGGATGCGCCTTTTCGACTTCGTCGAAGAGCACGACCTGATAGGGCCGGCGCCGCACGGCTTCCGTCAGCGCCCCACCCTCCTCATAGCCGACATAGCCGGGAGGCGCGCCGATGAGACGAGCAACCGAATGCTTCTCCATGTATTCGGACATGTCGATCCGGACGAGCGCGCTGTCGTCGTCGAACAGGAACGCGGCCAGCGCCTTGGTAAGCTCGGTCTTGCCGACGCCCGTGGGGCCGAGGAACATGAAGGAGCCGATGGGGCGGTTCGGATCCTGCAAGCCGGCGCGGGCGCGACGGACCGCGGTCGAGACCGCTTCCACCGCCTCGCGCTGGCCGACGACGCGGGCGCCCAAAACCTCCTCCATGCGCAGCAGCTTCTCCTTCTCGCCTTCGAGCATCCGGTCGACCGGCACGCCGGTCCAGCGGCTGACGACCTGCGCGACATGGTCCGGCGTCACGGCTTCTTCGACCATGCCGGTGCTCTCGCCCTTCTCCTCGATCTCGGCCAGCCGCTTCTCGAGCTGCGGGATCTCGCCATAGGCAAGCTCGCCCGCCCGCTGGTATTCGCCCTTGCGCTGGGCCTGGGCGAGCTCGTTGCGGGCGTTGTCGAGCTTGGTCTTGATCTCAGCCGCCTGCCCGAGCTTGTCCTTCTCGGCCTTCCACTTGGTGGTGATCGCGTCGGAGCGCGCCTCCAGATCGGCCAGTTCGGATTCGAGCCGCTTCAGCCGCTCCTTCGAACCGGCATCGTTCTCCTTCTTGAGCGCCTCCTGCTCGATCTTGAGCCGCACGATCTCGCGGTCGATCGAATCCAGCTCCTCGGGCTTCGAGTCGACCTGCATACGCAGCCGCGCCGAGGCTTCGTCGACGAGGTCGATCGCCTTGTCGGGCAGGAAGCGGTCGGTGATGTAGCGGTTCGAGAGCGTCGCGGCCGAGACCAGCGCCGAGTCGCTGATGCGGACGCGGTGGTGCTGCTCGTATTTCTCCTTCAGGCCGCGCAAGATCGAGATGGTATCCTCGACCGTCGGCTCGTCGACGAAGACGGGCTGGAAGCGCCGCGCCAAAGCGGCGTCCTTCTCGACATATTTGCGATACTCGTCGAGCGTGGTCGCGCCGATGCAGTGCAGTTCGCCGCGGGCGAGCGCCGGCTTCAGCAGGTTGGACGCATCCATCGCGCCGTCGGTTTTACCGGCGCCGACGAGGGTGTGCATCTCGTCGATAAACAGGATGACGCCGCCATCCGAGGACGAAACCTCGGTCAGCACAGCCTTCAGCCGCTCCTCGAACTCGCCGCGATACTTCGCGCCGGCGATCAGCGAGCCCATGTCGAGGGCGAGCAGTTCCTTGTCCTTGAGGCTCTCGGGCACGTCGCCATTGACGATGCGCAGGGCAAGGCCCTCGGCGATGGCGGTCTTGCCGACACCGGGTTCGCCGATCAGGACGGGGTTGTTCTTGGTCCGACGCGACAGCACCTGGATGGTGCGGCGGATTTCCTCGTCACGGCCGATCACCGGATCGAGTTTGCCCTCACGCGCCGCAGCGGTCAGGTCGCGGGCATATTTCTTCAGCGCGTCATAGGCCTGCTCGGCGGACGCGGAATCGGCGGTGCGGCCCTTGCGGATCGCCTCGACGGCGGCGTTCAGCGCCTGCGGCGTCACGCCGGCCTTGGACAGGGCCTTGCCGGCCTCGGTGTCCTTCTCGATCGCGAGAGCGAGCAAAAGCCGCTCAACCGTGACGAAGCTATCGCCGGCCTTCTCGGCCGCTTTCTCGGCGGTGTCGAAGACGCGGGCCAAGCCCGGCGTCAGGTTGAGGCCGCCCGAGCCGCCCGAGACCTTCGGCAGCTTCGCCAGCGCCTGATCGACAAGCTGCAACGCGACGCGCGACTGGCCGCCGGCCCGATCGATCAGGCCCGCCGCCATGCCTTCGTTGTCATCAAGCAACGCCTTCAGCAAATGCTCGGGCGTGAACTGCTGGTGCCCCTCCCGCAACGCGATCGTCTGCGCCGCCTGAAGAAAGCCCTTCGCACGATCCGTATATTTTTCAATGTTCATTCACATCACTCCGCCCGCGGAACGCGCCCCGTGGCGACGTGCTCCGCTGCCCTTTCATCAAGATGGGGCGCCACAATAAGCCGCCCCTCGCTCTCCAACATAGTGTGACATTGGCGCAACGGAAGAGGTGGCGAGCCACAATTGACCTGACGCAAGCGCCAGGCACAGATCGGGCATGGCCGGGACCAAGCGACAGCAGGCGATTCGTCGGGCGTTGAGGGCGATTGCGCCTGGCATCCCGCTCTCCGACGCTGAGGCTGTAGTCACACTGGCCGAGCGGCGGCACATGAAGGACCTGCCGCCTTCGACCGCGCTCTGGCTCGCGCTCGGCAGCCATGTCCGCCACGTCCATACCGACTACGAACGCCTGCTGTCCGAAGGCTATGACCGCGACGCCGCCCGCTTCTTCGTCGCCGATGAGACCGACGCCGTGCTCGCCGGCTGGGGCTGCCAACGCTCGGTCAGCGACGGCGAAGACGACTAATGCAGCGTCGGCTATGCCCAAAACCGGTTCCCATGCCGGCGGATTGATCGAAACGGATACAAGATTTGATCTGTCAGGACGGCGTGGCAAGGCTATGGTCCGCCATCTTTTGCCTGCTCAGGTCGGACCATGCGCATCGAAACGCTCTATCGCTACCCTGTGAAAGGCCTCTCGCCGGAGCCGCTTCAGCGCGCCGACCTGCCCACCGAAGGCTATTTTCCCGGCGACCGGTTGTTCGCCATCGAGAACGGCCTTTCCGGCTTCGACCCGGCCGAACCGGTGCATCAGCCGAAGATCAAATACCTGATGCTGATGCGCAACGAGTCGCTGGCCCGGCTGCGCAGCCGCTATGACGATGCGAGCGGAGATCTCGTCATCCACGAGGGAGGCCGGGAAGTGCTGCGTGCAGCGACCGCCAGTGATGACGGCAGGGCAGCGATCACGCGCTTCTTCGAGGGCTTCATGCCCGACGAGCTGCGCGGCGAACCGAAACTGCTGACGGCGCCCTCGACCTATCGCTTCACCGATTCCCGTTCCGGCTTCGTCTCGATCATCAATCTCGCCAGCGTTGCCGATCTCGAAAGACGCCTCGGGCGGCCAGTCGATCCGTTGCGCTTCCGCGGCAATCTGATGGTGAGCGGTCTCGAGCCCTGGGCAGAGAACGAGTTGGTTGGCCGCGATCTCGACGGGCCGGATGGCCTGCGGCTGCATGTGATCAAGCGGATCGAGCGCTGCGCGGCGACCAATGTCGACCCGGAGACCGGCGCGCGCGACATGCAGATCCCGAAGGCGCTGATGCAGAACTACGGCCATGTCGATTGCGGCATCTATTGCCGCATCGTCGCCGGCGGGAGCCTACAGGCAGGCGACGTGCTGACGCCGGCGGAAGCGACGGTCGAACTCGGCATCGCCTGAGAGCGCAGACCAATAAAAAAGGGCCCTTGCGGGCCCTTTTTCAAAGCTGTCAGCAAGCTCCGCCACTCACTCGGCGGAACCATCCGTCTCAGAACCCAACGCGTCCATGACCTCGCGCGGCGAGCGGCGACGGCGGGTGCGCTTAGGCGCCGCCTCCGCAGCGACTTCCGCAGCCGCCTCAACCGGAGCCGCCACCGGCTCGGCCGGGGCTGCCTCGACGGGCTCCGGCGCCGAGACGCGCACGGGGTTGGTCAGGAAGGACGGCAGGGCCGCGGCGACATCCTCGCCCGCATCCGCCTCGATCTCGCGCTCGCGGCGCGGACGACGCTCGCGCTGGGGACGCTCGGCCCGCTCGAAGCGGCGCTCGCCCTGAGCCTGCTCGGAAGCAACCTCGGCCGAGCCCTCGCCGGCGACCGGGATATCGGAACGCGGCGCGTCGGGACGCGGTGCGTAGCCGCCCGGAGCGCCCTGATCGCCTTCCGCATTCCGATCGAAACGGCGCTCGCCGCGGTCCTGGCGGTCGAAGCGGCGGTCGTTGTTGAAACGCTCGCGGCGATTCTGGCGATCGAAGCGCTGGCCGCCTTGCTGCTGGCCCTCGCCGCCCTCGCCCTCAGCCCGCTGGCCGCCATGGCCGTTGTAGCCGTTGGGGCCGACATAGCCGTTCTGCCCACGAATCTCGGGCTGCGGCCCGGTGCCGGGCTGGAAGGACATGGCCTCCTCGTCGCCCTCCTCGTCACCCTCATCCGCATCCTCGACGAAAGCGCGGTTCGGCGGGAAGGAATGGCCGAACTGCTGGGCCATCTGCTCCTGCGCCGCTAGCAGGATGCGATAATAATGCTCGGCATACTGGAAATAGCTCTCGGCCGCGACCGTATCCCCAGAAGACTGGGCGTCGCGCGCAAGCTGCAGATATTTCTCGGCGACATTCTGCGCCGTGCCCCGGACCTTTACGTCCGGACCGTTGGATTCGTAGCTACGTTGCAGCGGATTTGGAGATTTGCGATTGCCGTTGTTGTTGCCGTTATTGTTACGGCCGCGCATACGCCGGTTCTGACCTGGTCTCATTCGCGTCTGTCTCGCGCTTCTGTGCTCAAAGCAACCGTGGTGCCGTCATACGCGTTGCGACACACAGCGGGTTGCGACGCTGTGCCGGACTGAGTTGACCCGAAGGGGCGATACGCCGTTTCTGGTCTTCACGCGCTCTTTTCCAAAACGGGGCTCCGCCCCAAAAGGGGCCTCAACCCCATGAGCCGATCGGCGCCACGCGCCTTCGGGGCTCCACCCGGCTTGTCAGCTGCATCGCCTCAGGAACATGCCTGCAAACGATGCCGAACTCGAGCAAATCCTGCAAAAACGGAAACTGCCCTGAGGCCCGGCTCTGACGCCACCAGCTTCGGCTGAATGCTGCATAGCGGCTTTTGACTGCTTCTCCAAGCGAAATCAACCAAAAGCCTGTGCATTTCAGGCGAGCGCGAAGATCAACGCCCGCTCGTGCCCTCCCAGATCGTTCCGGCTGCCGCGGAATTCAAGCCCACCGGCGCGCATCAGCGCGATGACGTCGGGGCCCTGCCCGGCACCGATCTCAAAGACGACCAGGCCGCCGGGTGCCAGCAAAGCGGGCAAGGACCGAGCAAGGATGCGATAGGGCCCCAACCCGTCTTCACCACCATCGAGCGCCAGCAACGGGTCATGCTCTCGCACTTCGACGGACAGACCGGCGATCTCTGACGAGGGGATATAGGGCGGGTTGGACAGGATCAAGTCGAAGCCGCCGCCCAGCCCTTCCGTCCAGTTGCCTCGCCGGAAGTTCGCGCGCTCGGCCACTCCGTTCAGCTCAGCGTTGCCGGCCGCCGTGACGATAGCGTCTTCCGACAGATCGATCCCGATGCCCGTCGCCAGCGGCAGCTCGCTCAGCAGCGCGATCAGCAAGCAGCCGGTGCCGGTTCCGAGATCGAGCAGCTTCAGGGCCTCGCCCCGGCGATCGGCCAGTTCCCTCAAGGCGGCTTCGACGATGGTCTCGCTGTCCGGCCGCGGCTCAAGCGTGGCGGGCGAAAGCCGAAATGCGAGGCCCCAGAATTCGCGTTCGCCGAGAATGCGCCAGACGGGCTCGCCCGATATCCGCCGCAGCGCAAAGTCGCGCAGCCTGGCAAGCCCCTCCGGCGGCAAAGCCATGTCGGGATCCGGATTCTCGACTCCCAGGCTTCCCTCGACAAGGAGGCGGGCGTCGAGCCCTGCACTCTGAGAGCCAGACTGGATCAGGCGCCGCGCAAGGAAACGCCGCGCTTCCCTGACGGTCGGCACGGCGCCCTCCCCTGACCAATCGATCGCCGAAGCGCTCG
This sequence comes from Allobosea sp. 10L417, assembly GCF_056395485.1. Classification (NCBI taxonomy): domain Bacteria; kingdom Pseudomonadati; phylum Pseudomonadota; class Alphaproteobacteria; order Hyphomicrobiales; family Alloboseaceae; genus Allobosea; species Allobosea sp. 10L417. The sequence continues at coordinate 194,544 of NZ_JBFTJP010000011.1, read as the reverse complement.
GGTTCGCGCGGTCGATCAGCTGTTGCCCTGCATCTTCTGGTCGATGCACAGCTTCATCTTGGTATTGATCGAGGCCTTGCTCTCGCGCGCGCCCTTCATCTCCATCTGGCAGGCCTTGCGCGCCTGCGACTGGGTCATTGCCCCCTGCAAGGCCGCGGGCGGACCCGAGGTGACTTTCCGAAGCGCCTTCTCTTGCGCCTGCGAGACTCCGCTCATCGCCAGCGCCATCAGGCCGGCCATCGCTACCGTGGACATCGTCTTGATCATGGGAGGATCCCCCCTTTGCTGGTGTCAACACACCACCAACGTGGAGGGGGCGATTTGGTTTCATCGCCACGGACTTACGCCGCTCCTTCCTCTGCCAGGAGCTTTGCCTGATGCTCGGCGGTCAGGGCATCGACGATCTCGTCGAGCACCAAGCCCTGCATCATTTCGTCGAGCTTATAGAGCGTCAAGTTGATCCGATGGTCGGTGACGCGACCTTGCGGGAAATTATAGGTGCGGATGCGCTCCGAGCGATCGCCCGAGCCGACCTGCGAACGCCGGTCCGCTGAGCGCTCGGCATCGATGCGCAGGCGCTCCATGTCGTAGAGCTTGGCGCGCAGCAGTTCATAGGCCCTGGCCTTGTTCTTGTGCTGAGAGCGCTCGTCCTGAACCAGCACGACCGTATTTGTCGGAATATGGGTGAGGCGCACCGCCGATTCCGTCTTGTTGACGTGCTGCCCCCCGGCGCCGCCGGAGCGCAGCGTGTCGACCCGGATATCGCCATCGTTCAGCACGACGTCGACATCACTCGCGAGCGGCAGGGTCGCGACCGTTGCAGCGGAGGTATGGATGCGCCCGCTCGCCTCGGTATCCGGCACGCGCTGGACACGGTGAACGCCGGATTCGAATTTGAGCCGGGCATAGACGCCGCGGCCGTTGATCTCGGCGATGGCTTCCTTGTAACCGCCGACGGTTCCCTCGCTTTCCGAAAGCATGTCGACGCTCCAGCCCTTCTGGGCGGCATAGCGCTGATACATGCGCAGCAGATCACCGGCGAAGAGCGAAGCTTCGTCCCCCCCGGTTCCCGCCCGGATTTCAATGATGACGCCGCGCTCGTCGGCGGCGTCCTTCGGCAGCAGCGCGATCAGGATCTCGCGGCCACGCACTTCGATCTCGGCGCGGGCGGCATCGCGCTCCTCATAGGCGAGATCGCGGAATTCCGGGTCGGTAGCGGGATCTGCGATCAGGCCCTCCGCCTCCTCCAGCGAGACCTGAGCCTGGCGCCAGGACGCGATCGCTGCAACGACGGGATCGAGCTCCGAGAGTTCCTTCGCCAGTTCGACGGTTCGGACCGGATCGCTCGCATGGTTGATCTCGTCCATCGCGGCGGCATGACGCGCCACGATGGTGTCGAGACGATCCTGGGGAAGCTGAAGGGACATTGGATAACTCTGCGAATGACGAGAAGGCCGGGTGTGCGAGCGAGCGTCGCTAGACCGGGACCTTGAATTCAGCCGCGAAGGCGGCGAGGTGCGGGCGCAGGCTGGCGGCTCCTTCCGGCGAGGCGAGCATCCAGTCCATGCGTTCGCGGAGCTTGCGGACGTCGAGCGCACGCAGCATCGCCTTGACCGGGCCGACCGAGGCGGCCGACATCGAGAAACCGCGATAACCCAGACCGATCAACGCCATCGTCTCGAGCGGCTTGCCACCCATCTCGCCGCAGACCGTCACCGGGCAGTCGGTTTCCGACGCCGCATCGATGATCCGGCGCAGCGCCCTCAAGGCCCCGACACCGAGCGGATCGAAGCGATCCGCCACGCGCTTGTTCTCGCGGTCGGCGGCAAAGAGGAACTGCATCAGGTCGTTCGTGCCGATCGAGAGGAAATCGGCCTCGCGGGCGATTTCCGGCAGCTCGAACAGAAGCGAAGGCACTTCCACCATCACCCCGACGCGCAGATCATGCGGCGGAGCGACGCCCTGTTTCTCCAGCATTGCCTGCTCGCGGCGGATGATCATGCGGGCGCGGCGGAACTCGTCGGTCGTCGCGACCATCGGCAGCATGATCTTGAGATCGCGCCCGGCTCCGGCACGCAGCATCGCGCGCAACTGCGCCCTGAGCAGGCGGGGCTTGTCGAGCCCGATGCGAATCGCCCGCCAGCCGAGCGCCGGATTCTCCTCCTCGACCCGCTCCATATAGGGCAACACCTTGTCGCCGCCGATATCGAGGGTGCGGAAGGTTACGGAGCGCTCGCCAGCCGCATCCAGCACCGCCGTATAGAGCGCCTGCTGCTCGGCGGTGGTCGGCATATGCTGTGCCACCATGAACTGGAGCTCGGTGCGGAACAGGCCGATGCCGGACGCCGCCGTCGCCTCGATGTTCGGCATGTCGACGATCAGGCCGGCATTGATCTGCAGCGTGATCGCGACGCCATCCCTGGTCGCCGCCGGCAGCTCCTTGAGCTTCTCGTACTGCTTCTGCTTGCGGGCACGCAGCCGGGCCTTGTCCTTGTAGGCGTTCTCGACATCCGGCTGCGGGCGGATCTGCACCTCGCCCGCCTGGCCGTCGACGATGATGGCGTCTCCCGCCTGGACGAGCGCAGTCGCATTCGCGACCTCTCCGACTGCGGGAATGCCGAGCGCGCGGGCAACGATGGCGATGTGACTGGTCGGGCCGCCTTCTTCCAGGACGAGGCCGCGCAGATGCGCGCGCTCATAGTCGAGCAGAGCGGCCGGCCCCATGGAGCGCGCGACGAGGATCGCGTTCTCGGGCAATTGCTCATGCGCAACGCCATTGGCCTTGCCCAGCAGGGTGCGCAGCAGCCGGTTGGCGAGATCGTCCAGGTCATGCAGCCGTTCCCGCAGATAGGGGTCGGTCTGGCGCAGCATCTTCGCGCGGGTGTCGGACTGGACGCGCTCCACTGCCGCCTCGGCAGTCAGACCGGTCATCACGACTTCGCGCATCCGGCGCAGCCAGCCCTGGTCATGGGCGAACATGCGGAAGGTTTCGAGAACGTCGCGATGCTCGCCGGTGTGAGCGACGTCGCCCCGCTCGATCAGTTCGTCGATCGATGCGCGCATCTCGCCGATCGCGGCTTCGAGGCGGCCGACCTCCGCAGCCGGATTCTCGGCAATGAGGTTGCTGATGGCGACGCGGGGCTCATGCAGCACCGCATGGCCAAGCCCGACGCCGTCAGCCAGGATCACGCCGACACTGTGGATCGGCCGGTCGAGACCGATGGAGGCCCCGGGCGCTGCCAGCGACTTCAACCCGCCGGCCGCGATCATCTCCGCCATCAGCATGGCGGTGGTCTGGAGGCTCTCGACCTCCTCTTCGGAATAGATGCGCGAGGCGCGGTTCTGGATGACGAGCACGCCCATCACGGCGCCGCCACGCAGGATCGGCACGCCGAGGAAGGAGCGATAAACCTCTTCGCCCGTCTCGGGCCGGTAGGAGAAGGAGGGATGCGCCTGCGCATCCGAAAGCGCCAACGGCTCAGCCTCGCTCGCGATCAGACCGACGAGGCCTTCGCCCGCGCGCATGGTCGTGAGGTGAACCGCCTCCCGGTTGAGGCCCTCGGTGGCGTAAAGCTCGAGCGAGCCGTCCTCGCGCAGAACGTAGACGGAGCAGACTTCCGCGACGAGGTTGCCGGCGATCAGGACGACGAGCCGATCGAGCCGCTCCTGCGGGCTGATCGATGCGGCCATGACCTCGCGGAGGCGGCGCAACAGAACGCCCGGTCCTCCGAGAGCACCTCGCATCGATCTCAGCCCTCCGCCCGCCTCCTCAGCCATCGACGATACGATGCCTGTCCGACCCGAGTCGCCCAACCCGGCCATGCTGCCTTCTAGCGACCAAAGACCTTATTCGGCAAGGGCTGTGAACAGGCCTTGGAACATCCCCCCAAGATTTCGACCGTCTTCGTCGCGATTGAGCCAAGGTCTCATGGTCGAACCACCGCCAGATGAGACGCCGCGAGGGCCTCCGGCTTCCGCGGTGATTCTTTCGAGACCTTGCGGCTCTTGCCATCCTGGGACGGCCGCTTCGTGATGACGGCGGTCCGCGCAGGGCGCCGGGTCCCGGTCCTCGGTTTCTCGCGCTCGGCTTCCACGCCCGGCACGCCAGCACGGCCCGTCAATGCGTCGAGATATCTCTGCGTCCACCAATCGATGTCCGCAGCGGCGATCGTAGTGTAAAGCGCCTCGAAGCGGCGGATGCGCTCGGTCTTGGGCATAGCGAGCGCGGTGCGGATCGCGTCCGCCACCTCATGGGCATCATAGGGATTGACGATCAGCGCCTCGCGCATCTGCTGGGCGGCGCCGGCGAAGCGCGAGAGGACGAGGACACCCGGATCCGCGGGATTCTGGGCCGCGACATATTCCTTGGCGACGAGGTTCATCCCGTCCCGCATCGGGGTGACGAGCCCAACCTCCGCGCGGCGATAGAAGCCGGCGAGCGCATTGCGGGAATATGCCTTTTTCACCACCCGGATCGGCGTCCAGTCGAACTCGCCGAGCTGGGCGTTCAGCCTGCCCGCAACCTCGTCGGAAAGGCGGTCCAGCTCGGCATATTCGGGCACGTCGCTGCGCGAAGGCGGGGCGATCTGCAGGAGGCTCACCTTGCCGCGATGCTCGGGATGGCTGCGCAGGAACTCTCCGAACGCCTCGAGACGCTGTACGATACCCTTCGAATAGTCGAGCCGATCGACGCCGACGACGAGCTTGCGCTCACCGAGCGATTCCCGCGTGGCCCGCAGCGGTGTCGGCGCCTGACGCGTCGAGGCCGTGGCGAGGCGGCGGAACCCCTCGACGTCGATGCCGATCGGGAAGGCCTGCACCTCAGTCTCGCGCGTACCGACGCGCACGCGCTGCCCGTCGCGGCGCCCGCCGCACAGCGCCTCCAGCCCACCGATCAGGTTGCGGACATCGAGCTCCGTCTGCATCCCGACCAGATCATAGGCGGCGATGGTGCGGATCAGTGTCCCGCTGAACGGCAAGGCCCCGATCACATCGGCCGAGGGCCACGGGATATGGTGGAAATAGCCGATGCGGTTGGTCACACCGCGCCGGCGCAGTTCCGCCGCCAGCGGGATCAGATGATAGTCGTGGATCCAGATGACGTCGTCGAGCTGGATGAGACTCGCCAGCGCCCGGGCGAAGCGGCGATTGACGCCGAGATAGCCCATATAGTCGCTGCGCTGAAAATCGGTCAGCCCGAGCCGGTAGTGCATCAGCGGCCAGAGAGCCCGGTTCGAAAAGCCGAGATAATAGCTCTGCCGCTCGGCTTCGCTGAGGTCGGTCACGGCATAGGTCACGTTGCCGCGCTGGATCTGCCGGATGTCATGGACCGCGGCGTCGCTGATGCCGCCGCTCCAGCCGAACCAGAGGCCACCATGCTGCTCGAGCGCCTCGCGCAGCGCCACCGCCAGCCCGCCCGCCGTCGCCTTTTCCTGACGATCGGGGATGGTGACGCGGTTCGAAACGACGATGAGACGCATAGCGACGAATTTCTCCAGGAGGGCCGCCCGATTTTTGCCATCGGCGGCAGGAACAGAACGCCCAGGCAAGCGTAATGTTTCCGGGGTGCAGCGCTGGCCGCATGGCGAAGCGGTGGCGGAGCTGCGATGAAATCGTGATCGCCACTATCGGGCGAACAGTAAAATGAGACAACCCCGATGACGATTTTTCCGCGCTGGTAGCCGCGCGCCGGCCATGAGAAAGGATTGCCAGCGAGGACAGCCGTTCTTCTGCCGTCTTCCCTGCCCAAATAGAAAGCGATGACGACATTGATCGAACCGGAAACTGTCCACAGCGCTCGTGATATCGCTACGGAGGCGGAGCAGATCGCGCTGTTCCTCGACTTCGACGGAACACTGGTCGAGATCGCGCCCTCCCCCGAGGACGTCCAGCTCGACCGGCGCGTCGCCCCGGCGCTGGAAAGCCTGCGCAGCCAGCTTGGCGGGGCGCTGGCCCTGGTCTCGGGGCGCCCGATCGCCTTTCTCGACGAGATGCTGGCACCTTACCGCTTCGACATCGCCGGGTTGCACGGCGCCCAGATTCGGATGGGGGGCGAGCTGCGCTCGCAGTCCGCCCCCCCCGAACATATGCGCGAGACGTTGCGGGACCTCGCGCGCTTCGCCAACAGCCATGTCGGCATCATCGTCGAGGACAAGCGGATTTCGGCAGCGCTGCACTGGCGGCTTGCGCCCGAGCTCAAGGACGAGGCGCTGGATCTGATGCGAAAGGCCGCTGCGAAGCTTGGGCCCGGCGTGCGCCTCCAGGAGGGCAAGTCCGTCGCTGAGCTGGTTCCGGCCGGCGCGAGCAAGGGCGGCGCCATCGCCTGGCTGATGGCGACACCGGCCTATGCCGGCCACCGCCCCGTCTTCATCGGCGACGACATCACCGACGAGGATGGCTTCGAGACGGTCAACGCCATGGGTGGGCTTTCGATCCGCATCGGCGCGGATCGAGAGAGCCTGGCGACGATCCGCCTCGCCTCGCCGACCGCCTTGCGGCATATCCTGCTCGAAGCCGCCGAGAATGGCGGCCTGACCGCCTCCAGTTTTTCCCAGAACTAAGGGCCTAGCCATGAGCGTAACGACCACGGCTGCGGGGCAGCACTCCGCCTCGCTCGACCTCGGCGTGATCGGCAATTGCTCGATCGCCGCGCTCATCGACCGGCGCGCCCGCATCGTCTGGGGCTGCTTCCCGCGTTTCGACCGCGATCCGGTGTTCTGCTCGCTGATCAACAACAAGGCCGATGACGGCAATGATGAGCTCGACAAGGGCTTCTTCGCCATCGAGCTCGTCGGCATGACGCGCTGCGAGCAGGGCTATCTCGACAACACCGCGATCCTCTCCTCCGTGCTGTCGGACGATCAGGGCAACGCCATCGAGATTCTCGATTTCGCGCCGCGCTTCGTGCGCTACGAGCGTTTTTTCCGTCCGCCGCAGCTCGTGCGCCGCGTGCGCCGCATCTCGGGCCGTCCGCGCATCCGCGTCCTGCTCAAGCCCTGCCTCGGCATCGGAGAAGAGCCCGACGAGATCACCCGCGGCTCCAACCACATGCGCTTCGTCGGCGCCGACCAGACGATCCGGCTGACGACGAATGCGCCGATCTCCTACGTGATGGAGAGCACGCCGTTCGCCGTGGATCAGACCTATTCCTTCGTCATTGGCTCGGACGAGGCGCTGCGCGCGGAAATCGAAACGGCATCACGCGAATTCCTCGACAAGACGACCGATTACTGGCGCGACTGGGTGCGCTCGCTCTCGATCCCGTTCGAGTACCAGAAAGAGGTGATCCGCGCGGCGATCACGCTCAAGCTCTGCTCCTTCGAGGAGACCGGGGCCATCGTCGCCGCACTGACCACCTCGATTCCGGAGGCGCCTGGCACACAACGTAACTGGGACTATCGCTATTGCTGGCTGCGCGACGCCTATTTCGTCGTCCATGCGCTGAACCGGCTCGGCACGACGCGGACGATGGAGGATTATCTCGGCTTCATCACCAATATCGTCGACACCTTCTCGGAGAGCGGCGCCGAGCACCTGCCGCCGCTCTACCCGATCACGCGCGGCGGCACGCTGATCGAGTTCGAGGCCACGAACCTTTCAGGCTATCGCGGGCACCAGCCGGTGCGCTTCGGCAACGGCGCGGCGGTGCAGATCCAGAACGACGGCTACGGCGCGGTTGTGCTGGCGGCGACGCATTCCTTCTTCGACCGTCGCCTGATCCAGCCCGGCAAGGATACGCTGTTCAGCCAGCTCGAACGGATGGGCGAGCTGGCGATCTCCGTGTTCGACAAGCCCGATGCCGGCCCCTGGGAGCTGCGCGAGAAGGAAGCCGTGCACTCCTTCTCCAGCGTGATGTGCTGGGCCGCCTGTGACAGGCTCGCCCGCATCGCCGGCACGCTCGGGCGCGCCGATCGCAAGGAATACTGGAAGGGCGAGGCGAAGCGGCTCAAAACCATCATCGCCGAGCAGATCTGGAACGGCGAGAAAGGTCATTTCGTCTCGACCTTCAACGGTCAGGAACTCGACGCGACGCTGCTGCTCCTCGCCGAGATCGGCTTCGTCAAGCCGGATGACGCCCGATTCATTGCCACCGTCGAGGCGATTGGCCGCGACCTGAAGCGCGGCGACCTGCTGCTGCGCTACGCGGTACAGGACGATTTCGGCTACATGCACACCGGCTTCCTGATCTGCGCCTTCTGGTATGTCGATGCGCTGAACGCGATCGGGCGCAGCGAGGAGGCCAAGGAGCTGTTCGAGCGCATCCTGAAGCGGCGCAACAGCTTCGGCCTGCTTTCGGAGGATGCCGACCTCGAAACCGGCGAGCTCTGGGGCAATTTCCCGCAGACCTATTCGATGGTCGGGCTGATCAACTGCGCGATGCGCCTCAGCCGCGACTGGGAAGAGGCGTTCTGAGCCATGCTTCAGCGGGGCGAACCGAAACGGAACGCGATCGGGATCACACCGTAGACCATCGCCAGCACCATCGGCGGCACTGCCAGGGCCGTGACGCCGAGCGTCGGCCACCCCTGTGTCAGCGGCGCGAGCAAAGCCAGCAGGAGATTGATGGCGCCATAGGCGCCGGCAGTCGCAACCGCCAGGAAGCGCAGGCGTGCCGCAAGGCGCGAGAAGGAAGAAGGCGTGCCCATGTGATGGCCTTGTTCATAACGAAACGGACCGTTTCGATTGGTTGATCTAAACGGCCCGTTTCGTTATGTCAAGGAGAGACCGCGAAGCGACAAGGACGGGATTGCAATGGAACCGCACCTGAAGCGGCGTGCCTCGATCGGCGCGCGGCGCAGCCCCGAGACGGAGGCGGCCGTGAAGGCGGCAGCGCGGGATCTGCTGGCGGAGAAGGGCTATGCCGGCTTCTCGATCGAGGAGGTTGCCCGCCGTGCCGGCGCCGGCAAGCCGACGATCTACCGCTGGTGGCCGAACAAGGCCGATCTGTTCATTGACGTCTACGGCGCGGAAAAGGACGCCGCGATCCCCGTGCCCGACGAGGGCTCATTGCGCGCCGACCTTCTGCGCTACACCAGGGATCTCTGGCGGTTCTGGCGCGAGGATACGGCGGGGCGCGTCTTCCGGGGTTTGATCGCCGAGGCTCAGAGCAGCGAAAGCGCACTCGCCGCGCTGCGCTTCAAGTTCATGCCGGAGAGGCTGGCGGCGCCACGGCAGATGTTCGTGCGCGCCGCCGAGCGCGGCGAGTTCGCGCCTGAGGAGATCGACGACCGGCTCGAGCTCTGGGTCGGCTTCAACTGGCTGCATGTGCTGACCGACCGGCTGAGCGAGGACGAGCCTTCGCTCAGCCGCAAGATCGATCTGCTCTGCCGCTGACCGCTCTCAGCCGACCTTCGCGGCAGCGCGCATCACGGCAAGCGCCAGCACCTGCGCCGCCGGGACCAGGCTCTCGACCTCCAGGAACTCGTCCGGCGTATGGGCCATGCCGCCGATCGGCCCGACGCTGCACAAGGTCGGAGTGCCCTGCGCGGCGGTGAAGCCTGAATCGGCGCAACCGCCGGTGAATTCCGCGGTCACCCCGATGCCGAAAGCGCCCGCGGCCTCGCGATAGACGTCGTAGAGCACGGCCGATTCCGATGAACGCTCCAGCGGCAGGAATTCGCCCTTGATCGAGAGCACGGCGCTGGTGCCCGGCACCTGCGGCGCCTCGACGATCGCCGTGATCTTGCCGACCATCTCGTCGCGCTGGGCAGCGGTGACATAGCGCAGATCGATCTCGCACCAGGCGTGCGGGGCGATGGTGTTGACGGTCTGGCCACCGCCGATCAGCCCGACATTGACGGTGATGCCCTTCTCCAGATCGGTGAGGCCCTGGAGCTGCGGGATCTTGTGGCCGAGATCGACGATGGCCGAGGCGCCCTTCTCATAGTTCGCGCCGGAATGGGCGGGTTTGCCGGTGAATTCGGCGCGCATGAAGACGCCGCCCTTGCGGCCGCTGGTGACCGACTGCTTGTGGTCCCTGGCGAAATCGGTTCCGGCAGGCAGCCGGCTGGGCTCGGCATTGAAGACGCAGCGCGACTCGCGCGCCGCTTCCTCGATCACCGGCCGGGAGGACGGTGAGCCGATCTCCTCATCGCTGGTCGTCAGCATCATGAGCGGCGAGGTCAGGCCGCCGCATTCTGAAAACGCCGCGGCGACGAAGGCCGAGATCACGATGCCGCCCTTCATGTCGGCGACGCCCGGCCCATAGGCACGCGCGCCCTTGATCGTGAACGGCCTGCGCGTCGGTTCGCCCTGCGGGAAGACGGTATCGCGATGGCCGAGCAGCAGCACGGGTCGCTGGTCATTGGCTGTCGGATTGCGCAGGCGCGCCTTGACGGCATCGCCGAAGCGGGCGTCCGGCAAAACCTCGACGTCGAGCCCATTCGCCTTGTGGAAGCGCGCGACGACCTCTCCTGCCCGGTCGACGCCGGCCTTGTCGTAGGAGCCCGAGTCGGTATCGACCAGTTCGCGCAACAGCGCGACCATGCCTTCCTTGCGGCTCGCCAGCCACTCCGTGACCTTCTGCTCCTCGGGGGTCAAAGCGCTCATCGGCTCACTCGCATTCGTTCCGGATGGGACAATGCCGGGCAGCTTATAGGCTGGGCCTTTCGCGGCAACGGCAAACCACAGCGGAGATCCCATTCACCGCGCGCATGCCAGCCGGCGCCGCCTAGACGGGCTCAATCGGCCCATTCGGGATCTGTGGTGAAAACGATGGTGAGCCAGCGGTCAGGCGTATCGTCGCCGATCGCCTCGCCGATCTCATCGCGGATGCGGTCCCATTCCTCCAGCTTCTTCGCCGGCCCGTCCTTGGGCACGATGAAATAGAGCTCGATCTGCCGTCCGCGGCCGACCCGCGCGACATAGGATCGGTAGGTGGCAAAGCCGTAGCGACGGACGATGTCCTCCGCGACGTTGTCGGCATGGCGCTTCAGATCGGCCGGCGTTACCAGCAGAATGTCGGCGAGGGCCTGCTTGATCGTTCCGATCGGCATGGGGATCACGACGATGCAGACCAGCGCCAGCGCGACCGGATCGACATAGGGCAGCATCCAGGCGAACCGAGTCCCCTGGATCGCGTAACCGAAGACGAAGGCGACGAGCAGCGCGCCGCTGAGGCCGCCGGACATCGCCCAGGCCTTGGCATCCAGCGCGACGAAGTTCGAATGGAGGTCCCGGTTGGCCCGCTTGCCGTAGATCGCCATGGCGAAGGCGATCAGCATCGTCAGCACCGCATAGACGATGGCGTAATCGAAGGCGAGATGCCGCCCACCGGCCATGATGCTGCCGATTGCGTTGATCAGCGCATAGATCCCTGCTCCCGTCAGGAGGATGCCGTTAAGGCCGAGGACCATTGGTTCCAGGTGCCAGAAGCCCATGGTGAAGTGCTTGACCAGCCTGCCGCCGACAGCGCCGTCAGCCGTCGAGGACGTAATCAGATTGGCGACCAGCAGCGCGACGATCGTCATGGTCGCGTCCGTCAGAGCGTAGACGCCGTCGAAGACGATCGCGAAGGAGCCGGAGAGGAGGCCGAAGGCAATGCCCGCCGCTGCGAGGAGGAAGGTGACGGCGATCGAGACGCGCAGAACGTTTTGCTCTGTGTTCACGGAGTTGGCCCTTCGCTCCGCCGCCCTCCCCGGACGCTACAGGCCGGGCGGCCGAAATGCCATTCCCCCACATTGGGCGTGAGGCCGTGCCGCCTAATAAAAAAGGCCCGCCTGCGAGGCAGACGGGCCTTTTCCTATCTCGCGAAGGATCAGCCGATCACTCGGCCGCTTCCTGCGGCGTGTTCTCGGTCACCGAGATCGCCGGCCGGGCCCGGCCGTCGGATTTGGCGAGCGCGCGGCGCACGCCGTTGCCGTAATCCGGGTGGACCTTGTCGAAATGCGCCAGTTGGCGCTCCTCGATCTCCTGCGGGATGCCCCCCATCGCCGCGGCGATGTTGGAGAAGAGGCGCTCCCTCTGGCCGGCATCGAACAGGTTGAACAGCGCACGCGGCTGGCCGTAGTCGTCATTGCCGATGCGGTGGTTATAGCGATCGGCATCGCCCGAGATCTTCAGCGGCGGCTCCTTGGCCGCGGGCTGCTCGACCGGGCCATTGAAGGAATTGGGCTCGTAGTAGGCGTTCGGATGACCGGTGCGGATGCCGCCATAGGTGTTCATCTGGCCGTCGCGGTGATAGTGGTGCACCGGGCATTTCGGCTGGTTGACCGGGATGTTCTCGTAATGCGTGCCGAGCCGGTGGCGATGGGCGTCGGCATAGGAGAAGATGCGGGCCTGCAGCATCTTGTCAGGCGAATAGCTGATGCCAGGCACGATGTTCGACGGCGAGAAGGCGGCGTTCTCGATCTCGGCGAAATAGTTCTCCGCGTTGCGGTTGAGCTCCATCACGCCGATGTCGATCGGCGGATAATCCGCATGCGGCCAGACCTTGGTGAGGTCGAAGGGGTTGTAGGGGGTCTTCTCGGCGTCCAGCTCGGGCATGATCTGGACCTGCACCTTCCACTTCGGGAACTCCCCGCGCTCCAGTGCATTGAACAGGTCTTCCTGCGTGGACTCACGCGTCCTGCCGATGACCTTCTCCGCTTCCTCATTGGTCCAGTGCTTGTGGCCCTGCATGGTCTTGAAGTGGAACTTCACCCAGTAGCGCTCGCCATTGTCGTTCCAGAAGGAATAGGTGTGCGAGCCGTAACCATTGATGTGGCGAACATCGGTCGGCAGGCCGCGATCCGACATCAGGATGGTGACCTGATGCAGGCTTTCCGGCGAGAGCGACCAGAAATCCCACATCGCGGTGGGCGAGCGCATATTGGTTTTGGGATGGCGCTTCTGGGTGTGGATGAAGTCGGGGAACTTGACCGGGTCACGCACGAAGAAGACCGGTGTATTGTTGCCTACGAGATCCCAGTTGCCTTCCGGGGTGTAGAACTTGATGGCGAAGCCGCGCACGTCGCGCTCGGCGTCGGCGGCGCCCATTTCACCCGCCACCGTCGAGAAGCGCAGGATCAGCGGGGTCTCGGTGCCAGGCTGGAGCGCCTTGGCCTTGGTGTATTTCGAAATGTCGCCGGTGATCTTCAGCGTGCCATGGGCGCCCCAGCCCTTGGCGTGGACGACGCGCTCCGGGATACGCTCGCGGTTCTGGTGAGCCAGCTTCTCGATCAGCTGATAATCCTGCAGGAGGACCGGGCCGCGTTCGCCGGCAGTGATCGAATTTTGGTTGTCCGGGATCGGCGCTCCGGCCGTGGTCGTCATCGCGACGCCGGTCTGCGGGTTCTTCGGATCGTTGGCTGACATGGCTCATTCCCTCCTGAACGGTCGACCGCCCGCGTGACGGGCACGGCCGGTTTGGAATTGGAGGAAGTAACAGCGCCATGTGACGACAATGTCCAATACCGTTTACGGCAGGGCACGATAAGTTTATCAAATCGACATGGTCACACTGAAGCAGCTCCGCTATTTCGTCGCCCTCGCCCGGCACCGTCATTTCGGCCGCGCCGCGCAGGAATGCCATGTCAGCCAGCCCGCCTTGTCACTGCAGATCCAGGAGTTCGAGGCCTTTCTGGGCTGTCAGCTGGTCGAGCGACGGCGCGGCGCAGTCGCCTTGACCGAGATGGGCGCCGAGATCGCCGAGCGCGGCCGCCGCATACTGCTGGAGACCAGCGATCTCGTCGACCACGCCCGCCACCGTCGCGGCCTCCTTGGCGGCGAGCTGGACCTGGGCGTCATTCCCTCGATCGCGCCCTATCTGCTGCCGACGACCCTGCCGCTGCTGCAGCGGCGCTTCCCGGCGCTGGATTTGAGGCTGCGAGAGACGCAGACCGCGACGCTGCTGGAGGAACTGATCGAAGGGCAACTCGACGTCGCCCTGCTGTCATTGCCGATCGAACGCGCGGGAATCGAGACCCTGCCGCTGTTCGACGACCCTTTCCTGCTCGCCGTCCCCGCCGAAACGCAACAGAATGCCCCGCCCTTCCGGCCCGACGCCCCGTTCGCGGGCGAGAACCTGCTGCTGCTCGAGGAAGGCCATTGCCTCCGTGACCAGGCGCTGAGCTTCTGCCGCACCACCGCGGGCGGCTCGCGTCGGCAATATGGCGCCTCCAGTCTCTCCACGATCATGCAGATGGTCGCCAACGGCTTCGGCACCACGCTGATGCCTGCGATGGCGCTGCCGATCGAATTCAGACCGGACATGCCGGTGCGGCTCTTCCGCTTCGCCGCACCGGTGCCGAGCCGCTCGATCGGCCTCGCCTGGCGCCGAACCTCGCCCCGCAAGGCTGATTTCGAGGCACTCGGTGCCGTTCTCACGGAAATCGGCGAAGCCCTGACGGCAAATCGCCTCCCTGCGGCCGAGCCGGGAGCGATCAACCTCGCGGCCGCCCAGCCGGAACGTCAGACGAGGCCGGCGTACCAGGCTAGGACATAGACGACGGTGCCCACCGCCATCGGCACTAGCGGATTGAGCTTCGAGCGATAGGTCACCGCGGCCGTTGCAGCCGTGATCACGAAGCCGAAAAGCCCGGCGTCGGCTGCCAGCGTCGCGACGGCACCGCTCGCGAGCATCAGGCCGAGCGCGATCGGCACCAGGGCGAGCGTCACGATCCGAACGATGCTGTTGTCGCTGAAGCGTTGCAGGCCACGGCTGCAGGCGAGCGCCAGCACGGAGGACGGCAGCAGCATCGCCGCGGTGGCGACGAGCAGGCCGCCCGTCCCGGCGACATGCCAGCCGACGATGCTGGCGAGCATCACGTTCGGCCCCGGCGCGGACTGGGCGATGGCGAAGAGGCGGGCGAAGGTCGGCGCGTCCATCCAGCCGAGAATGTCGACGATCTGGCGGTGGACCTCCGGCACCACGGCGTTGGCGCCGCCGATCGCCATCAGCGAGATCGTGCCGAAGGTGACGATCAACTGGCCGAAGATGCCGCGCTCCATCAGACCCGCCGCGCTCCCAGAGAGGCGGCGGCCAGGCCGAGCGGCACGAGCACCAGCAGGGTCGGCAGCATGGGCAGCCGCAGCACGCCAACCGCCGCGAAAGCGGCCATGGCCATGATCCAGGCCCAGCGAGCAAGGCCGGCCTTTGCGAGCAGCCGTGCGGCTGTGCCGAGGATCAGCCCGGCTGCGCTGGCAGCAGCGCCCGTCAGCGCGACCTGCGCCAGCGGATGGTCGGAAACCGCGTTATAGATGTTCGCGATCGCAACGAGCGCGAGCAGCGGCATCGCCATCAGGGCGAAGACGCAGGTCAAAGCACCGGCCGCGCCGCGAAAGCGGTCTCCGAGCATGACGGCGGCGTTGACGGTATTTGCGCCCGGCAGCGCCTGGCAGATGCCCATCAGCTCGGCATAGCCGCGATCGTCGAGCCAGTTGCGCTCGGCGACGATGATATGGCGCGCCACGGGGCCGACGCCGCCGAAACCCATCATCCCGATCTTGAGAAAACCGGTGAACAGGGCCGGCAGGGAAGGCGGAGGCGCGTCCGTCGCGGTTTCGAGGGCTGACATCGACGATTGCTAGCGCCGCGCTTCCATCGCCATGCGCAAGGCGAAGCCGGCGAGCACAGTGCCCATCAGCCAGCGCTGGACCAGCGACCAGAACGGACGCGTGCGCAGGAAGAGCGCGATGCTGCCCGCCGCCGTCGCGATCAGAGCGTTGACGCTGCCGCTGATCGCGATCTGGATGAAGCCGAGCACGACCGACTGGGCCAGCACATCGCCGGCGGCCGGGTCGATGAACTGCGGCAGCAGCGCGAGATAGAACATCGCGATCTTGGGATTGAGGAGGCTGGTCAGGAAGCCCATGGCGAAGAGCTTGCGCGGCCCGTCATGGGGCAGGTCGCGGATGTGAAAGGGCGAGCGCCCGCCCGGCCGCACCGCCTGCCAGGCCAGCCAGAGCAGATAGGCAGCACCGCCCAGCCTGAGCGCGTCATAGGCATAGGGCACGGCGAAGAGCAGCGCCGTGATGCCGAAGGCGGCGCAGAACATGTAGACGAAGAAGCCGAGGATGACGCCGCCGAGCGAGATCAGCCCCGCTCCCCTGCCCTGCGCGATCGAGCGCGAGATCAGGTAGATCATGTTGGGTCCGGGCGTCAGCACCATGCCCAGCGCGATCAGGGCGAAGGTCACGAGGGTGGTCGTCTCGGGCATGGCTCAGCGCTCCGCGGAACTCAGCGCTTGGACCATGGAACAGGGTAGCCGGCAATCGCATTGCCGCGGGAGCCGCCATGCAAGCCTTCGATGCGTCCGCGGCGGCCCCGGAGGCACAGGAACGGAACCGGCCGCCTCAACGGCGGTTGTCGCCAGCAAGCGGATTGGGGGGAGACATGACGCTGTTCAGCCGGCTGCTCTACACCATCATCGCCTTCGCGCTGCTCGGCGCCTCGATCATCCTGATAGGGGTCGCGGTCTGGCGGACGTCGCACGGCTTCTGGACCGGCGACGGCGCGCTCGACACCATGCTCGACGCGATCGGCCTGGTGATCATCGCGGTGGCGGTCGCCGATGTCGGCAAGTTCCTGTTCGAGGAAGAGGTGGTGGCCGATCGCGAGATGCGCCGGCCCGCCGAGGCACGGGGATCGCTGACCAAGTTCATGTCGATCATGATCGTGGCGCTCTCGCTGGAGTCTTTGGTGCTGATCGCCAAGACGTCGCGCGAGACGATGCGAGACCTCGTCTATCCCGGCCTCCTGATGTTGCTGGCAGTGCTCGCGCTGGTGGGTCTCGGCCTCTTCCAGAAGCTCAGCCAGAACGCGACGGCGTCGGTTCCGCCGGAGCATGAGGAGGATGAGGAAGGCGCGAAAGACAGGCGACCAAAGGGACATGCGGGCATACCCTCCTCCGTCGCAGGCGAAGGATAAGCGGTCGCCTCGCGTCATTCTCGGGCGCCGCGAAGCAGTGACCCGAGAATCTCCGGCAGCAAGAGCACTGGAGCTTCTTTCGGCAGGAGATGCTCGGGGCAAGCCCGAGCATGACAGCGGTTGCCCTCACCGCGTCTCGTCGACCAGGAAGAGATCGGTATCGTCGGGCCTCGCACCGGCCGCCGTGAGCATGGCGTGAATCTGGCCGCGATGGTGGGTCTGGTGGTTAAAGAAATGGGCGATCACGAAGGCACGCGGCTTGCCCATCTCGCGGCCGGCTGCGCCGGAATACCAGATCAGCGTGCCGCGCAGCCAATCGGCCTCGACGCTCTCCGCCCAGTCGAGAATGGCTTGGTCGCGCAAGCGGCGGCGCGCGCAGAACTGCGCCCAGTCCTCGAAATAAACCGCCGAATCGCGGCCGCCGACTGACGGCTTCTCGCTGCCCGTGAGACGGCTGAGCCAGATCTCGTCACCCCAGAGAATATGGTTGAAGGTGCCGTGGATCGACTTGAAGAAGGCGCCGCGATCGAGCTTGCGCGCCTCGTCTGTCAGCCCGTCCGCCGCTTCCATCAGGCTGCGGTTTTGCCAGGCATTGTAGCGGGCCATGGTCCGGACATAGGCGGGATCGACCATGGTGGCGGCCTCCTCGTCAGATGACGTTGGCCTCCTTGAGCGGCCTGCCCGTAACGATGCGCTCGTGACCGAGATCGGCAAGGTCGAGCGAGCGATAGCGGCCATGCGCGATATGCTCGGCGAGCCCACGGCCAACTGCCGGCGACTGCTGCAGGCCGTGGCCGGAGAAGCCGTTGGCGAGATACAGATTGGGCACTCCGACCGCCGGGCCGACGATGGCGTTATGGTCGAGCCCGCACATGTCGTAAGGACCGGCCCAGGCGCGGCCGGGCTTGATCTGCTCGAAGGCCGGTATGCGGTGGGCGAGCGCCGGCCAGACGACCTCCTCGAAGAAGCCCCAATCGACGTCCTCGGCGGAAGGATCAGTCTCGATCCATTCGACATCCTGCTCGGGCGTCAGCGGCGAACAGCTGCCGATGAAGAGCTGGCCCTCCGCCGTGCGCTTGCCCTCCTGCCGGCACCAGGCGCCGGTGGTGTCGATCAGCAGCGGGCAGCCATCGACATCACCCTTGCAGGTGAAGGTGAAGACGTAGCGCTTCATCGACTTCACCGGGATGTCTATGCCCGCCGTCGCCGCCAGCTTTGCGCCATGCGTCCCGCTAGCATTGACCACGGCGCCGCAGGCGATGCGGCTGCCATCGGCGAGTTCGACAGCGGTCACCCGGCCACCCTCGGTAACGTAACCCGCGACCTCGCCCTGCTGGTACTCGACGCCGAGGCTGCGCGCCTTCTTGCGGAAGGCCTGGAGTAACGCCCAGCCGTCGAACCAACCCTCGCCGCTGACACCAAAGGTGCCGCAGGCGAGATCCTCGGTATTGAGCCAGGGGAAGCGCTGCTTCAGCGCGGCCGGGTCATAGAGGGCGATATCGGCGCCTTCAGCCGCCTGCAGCTTCTGGTTGGCGGCAAGGACCGGCGCGCCGGCGTCGCTCGCGAGATAGAGATAGCCGCCTTCATGCAGGTCGATCGCCGGCACTTCGCCATCAACCGCGAGATGTGCGCCGATATTGCGCAGGAAATCGACGCCGAAGAGCGAGATGCGGATATTCACCGCGCTGGAGAATTGCTGGCGGATCGAGGCGGCGGAGAGCGCGGAGGCGGAGAAGCGATAGGTCGGGTCCTTCTCGATCACCACGACCTTGCCGGTGAAGCCGGGATCGGCGGCGAGATGATAGGCGACGGAGGAGCCGATCGCGGCGCCCCCGCAAATCACGACATCGGCGGTTTCGGAGACGGACGACATGGCGGCCCTCGCGCGACGGTTCGGCTCAAGAGCCGGGTTGGTGAATTCCGCGCATGAATGACGCGACCGGAGCCGCTTGTCGAGAGGGTCAGGGTGCGGGCGCGCACTCCGCCAGCAGCCAATCGCGGAAGGCGGCGACGGCCGGCAGCCCCGCCTTCTCCTCGGGATAGACGAGATAATAGCCTTCCTGCCCGACCAGGGAGCGGTCGACCGGGATGACGAGCGCGCCCGAGCGCAATTCCTCCTCGACCAGGAAGCGCGGCACGATGGCGAGGCCCAGGCCCGCCACCGCCGCTTGCGAAACCATGGCGAATTGCTCGAAGCGCGGCCCCATCAGCGCCCGCTGCGGCGGCAGGCCCTGCTGTTCCAGCCAGTTGGCCCAGGCGCGCGGTCGTGTCGATTGCTGCAATAGCGGCGCTTTAAGCATATCGGCGGCCTCTGCAAGGCCGAAGCGCGCGACAAGGGCGGGCGAAGCGACCGGCACGATCTCCTCGCCCATCAGCCGGTGCAGCCGGGCACCGGGCCAGACCGGGTCGCCGAAATGGATGGCGGCATCGAGCGGCTCGCGCGTGAAGTCGAAGGGCACGAGCTTGGTAGCGAAATTAATGGTGATGCCGGGATGGGCTTCGATAAAGCGCGGCAGACGCGGAATCAGCCAGCGGGTGCCGAAAGTCGGGAGGATGGCGAGGTTGAGCACGCCGGCCGCGCCCCGAAAAGCCATCGTCGAGACGGTGGCGGCGGCGAGCCGCGACAGCCCCTCGCGCACCTCCGCGGCATAGGCCGCGCCCGCGGCGGTGAGGCTGACGCGCTTCTTGATGCGCTCGAACAGGCTGACGCCAAGCGCCCCTTCGAGATGGGCAACCTGCCGGCTGACGGCTCCTTGCGTCAGATTCAGCTCCTCGGCCGCGCGGGTGAAGCTGCCATGCCGGGCCGCCGCCTCGAAGGCCGCGAGCGCGGACAGCGATGGCACCGTAAGGCGGCCGGGGATCAGAACATCGTCCATGATTAGAACTCACCAAGTGGTGAGAACATATCGGTTGCCCCAGCGATAGGAAAGGGGGCATTCTCCGCGACCAAAGGGCGACCACGGTCTCCCGAGCTCTCATCCTGAGGAGCAGGCGCCAGCCTGCGCCTCGAAGGATGCTCCAGAAGACGCCGCTCACTGGAACATCCTTCGAGACGCGCCTTCGGCGCTCCTCAGGATGAGGGCTGTGGTTCACTGGCATCGGCGAACAGGCAGACACATGACCTCTCTCCCTAACGACACGCTCGCCCTGCTCAAGCGCCTCGGCGTCTCCGAGAGTGCCTATGCCGATGCCGGCCTCTCGGCCCGCTCGCCAATCACCGGCGAGACCGTCGTAACCCTGCGCGAGACCTCCCCGGGCGAAGCCGAGGCCGCGATCGGCCGGGCCCAGTCCGCCTATCTCGCCTGGCGCAAGGTGCCGGCGCCGCGGCGCGGCGAGTTCGTGCGCCTGCTCGGCGAGGAGCTGCGCGCCGCCAAGACCGATCTCGGCCTGCTGGTGACGCTCGAAGCCGGCAAGGTCACCTCCGAGGGCCTCGGTGAGGTCCAGGAGATGATCGATATCTGCGACTTCGCCGTCGGCCTGTCGCGCCAGCTCTACGGCCTGACCATCGCCACCGAGCGCCCGAACCATCGGATGATGGAGACCTGGCACCCGATCGGCGTCTGCGGCGTGATCTCGGCCTTCAACTTCCCGGTCGCGGTCTGGTCGTGGAACGCGGCGCTCGCCTTCGTCTGCGGCGACAGCGTCGTCTGGAAGCCCTCCGAGAAGACCCCGCTGACGGCGCTTGCCGTGCAGGCCATCGTCGAGAAGACGATGAAGCGCTTCGGCCCCGAGGCCCCCGTCGGCCTCTCCGAGATCCTGATCGGCGGCCGCGAACTCGGCGACATCCTGGTCCAGGACCATCGCGTCCCGGTCGTCTCGGCCACCGGCTCGACCCGCATGGGCAAGGAAGTCGGCCAGAAGCTGGCGGCTCGCTTCGCCCGCGCCATCCTCGAGCTGGGCGGCAACAATGCCGCGATCGTCGCTCCCTCGGCCGATCTCGACATCGCGCTGCGCGGCATCGCCTTCGCGGCGATGGGCACCGCCGGCCAGCGCTGCACCACGCTGCGCCGCCTGATCGTGCATGAGAGCGTCTATGACGCGCTCGTGCCGAAGCTCGCCAAGGTCTACGGCTCGGTGAAGATCGGCGATCCCCGCGAGGCCGGCGTGCTGGTCGGTCCGCTGGTCGACGAGGCCGCCTATCAGGGCATGCAGAAGGCGCTCTCCGAGGCCAAGGCCGAGGGCGGCAAGGTCCATGGCGGCGAGAAGGTCGATGTCGGCACTGGGGGCTTCTATGTCCGTCCGGCGCTGGTCGAGATGCCCAGCCAGTGCGGCCCGGTCGAGCGCGAGACCTTCGCGCCGATCCTCTATGTGATGAAGTACAAGTCCATCGACGAGGCGATTTCGATCCAGAATGCGGTCGGCGCCGGCCTGTCCTCCTCGATCTTCACGCTGAACATGCGCGAGGCCGAGCTCTTCGTCTCGGACGAGGGTTCCGACTGCGGCATCGCCAATGTCAATATCGGCCCCTCGGGCGCCGAGATCGGCGGCGCGTTCGGCGGCGAGAAGGAGACCGGCGGCGGCCGCGAGGCGGGCTCCGACGCCTGGAAGGCCTATATGCGCCGCGCCACCAACACCGTGAACTACGGCACCACGCTGCCGCTGGCGCAGGGCGTCAGCTTCGACGTGGATGCGTGAGGCATAAGCCGTCATTCTCGGGCGCCTGATAGCGGTGACCCGAGAATCTCATGACGAGAAGATGCTGGTTTTCGAGATGGTCGGGTCAAGCCCGACCATGACGGCCAGACGATGAGGGAGACGAAGACCATGGCCGGCAGCCACAAGCTCGCTGAGTTCACCTGGGACGATGCCTACCTGCTCGACGAGCAGCTCACCGAGGACGAGCGGCTGATCCGCGACACGGCCCGCGCTTACGCGCAGGAGAAGCTCGCCCCGCGCATCCACGACGCCTATCTCGACGAGAAGACCGACCGTTCCATCTTCAACGAGATGGGCGAGCTCGGGCTGCTCGGCGTCACCGTCCCCGAGGAATATGGCTGCGCCGGCGCGAATTACGTCTCCTACGGGCTCGTCGCCCGCGAGGTCGAGCGCATCGACTCCGGCTACCGCTCGATGATGTCGGTGCAGTCCTCGCTGGTGATGTTCCCGATCTATGCCTATGGCAGCGAGGAGCAGCGCAAAAAGTACCTGCCGAAGCTCGCCAGCGGTGAGTGGGTCGGCTGCTTCGGCCTGACCGAGCCGGACGCCGGCTCCGACCCCGGCGGCATGAAGACCCGCGCCGAGAAGGTCGCCGACGGCTACAAGCTGAGCGGCTCGAAGATGTGGATCTCGAACTCCCCGATCGCCGACGTCTTCGTCGTCTGGGCGAAGTCATCAGCGCATGACAACCAGATCCGCGGCTTCATCCTCGAAAAGGGCATGAAGGGTCTCTCGGCGCCGAAGATCGGCGGCAAGCTTTCGCTCCGCGCCTCGATCACCGGCGAGGTCGTCATGGACGGCGTCATCGTGCCGGAGGAGAACCTGCTGCCGAACGTCTCGGGCCTGAAGGGCCCGTTCGGCTGCCTCAACCGCGCCCGCTACGGCATCTCCTGGGGCGTGCTCGGCGCCGCCGAGGACTGCTTCCACCGCGCCCGCCAGTATGGGCTCGACCGCAAGCAGTTCAACAAGCCGCTCGCCCAGACGCAGCTCTATCAGAAGAAGCTCGCGGACATGCTGACCGAGATCACGCTCGGCCTGCAGGGCAGCTTGCGCGTCGGCCGGCTCATGGACGAGGGCAAGATGGCCCCCGAGATGATCAGCCTCGTCAAGCGCAACAATTGCGGCAAGGCGCTCGATATCGCCCGCCAGGCCCGCGACATGCATGGCGGCAACGGCATCCAGATCGAGTATCAGGTGATGCGCCACGCGGCGAACCTCGAGACGGTGAACACCTATGAGGGCACGCATGACGTCCATGCGCTGATCCTCGGCCGGGCCATCACCGGCCTGCAGGCGTTCTTCTGAGCGCCGTCAGGCGTCATGCCCGGGCTTGACCCGGGCATCTCGTCCCATGCGAACCTCCCCCGGAGATGGTCGGGTCAAGCCCGACCATGACGCCCGAGTCGAACCCGCCATGACGACCCCTCCCCTCGCCGGCCTGCGCGTCCTCGAACTCGCGCGCATCCTCGCAGGCCCCTGGATCGGCCAGCTCCTGGCCGATCTCGGCGCCGACGTCGTCAAGGTCGAGGCGCCCGAGGGCGACGACACCCGCAAATGGGGCCCGCCCTTCGTCGAGGGCACCGGTGAAGAGCATCTCTCAGCCGCCTATTTCCACGCCGCCAATCGCGGCAAGCGCTCGATCACGGCGGACTTCCGCACGCCAGAAGGACAAGCTCTGGTCAGGCGGCTCGCCGCGCATGCCGATGTGGTGATCGAGAACTTCAAGGTCGGGGGCCTGCAGAAATACGGGCTCGACGCGGCCTCGCTGCGCAAGGAATTCCCGCGCCTCGTCTATTGCTCGGTCACCGGCTTCGGGCAGGACGGCCCCTATGCGCCGCGCGCCGGCTACGACTTCCTCGTCCAGGGCATGGGCGGGGCGATGTCGATCACCGGCGAGCCTGCGGGCGCGCCGATGAAGGCGGGCTATGCGGTCGCGGACATCTATACCGGGCTCTATGCCTCTGTCGGCATCCTCTCCGCGCTGCGCCAGCGCGACGCGACGGGCGAAGGCGCGACGCTCGATCTCGCCTTGCTCGACTCGCAGGTCGCGGTACTCGGCAACCAGGCGATGAACTATCTGGTCTCGGGCAGCCCGCCGCCGCGGCTCGGCAACGCCCACCCCAACATCGTGCCCTACGACGTGTTCCCGGTCGCAGACGGCCACATCATCATCGCCACCGGCAATGACGGCCAGTGGCGCAAGCTCTGCGACGTTTTGGGCGATGCGGCCCTGGCCGACGACCCCGACTATGTCGACAACAAGTCGCGGGTGAAGAACCGGATCGCACTGACCGCACGGCTGCACGCGCTCTGCCAGCGCTACGGCAAGGCCGATCTGCTGGCGGCGCTGGAGAAGGTCGGCGTTCCCGCCGGGCCGATCAACGACATCGGCGAGGTCTTCGACGATCCGCAGGTGATCGCACGCGGCGTCAACGTCGCGCTGCCGAGCGCAGCCGCCAAGGCGGGCAGCATTCCGACCGTCGCCTCGCCCATCGTCATGAACGGTGTGCGGCAGGTGGCAAGCCGGCCGAGTCCGCGGCTCGGCGAACATGAAGACGACATCTTGAACGATCCGGCCTGGGGCGGAGTCTCCACGGCACCATGACACTCAGCCGTCATCCTGAGGGGCCGCGATGCGGCGTCTCGAAGGATGAGGGCTCGAAAAAGGGCAGCGAACATGGCTAATCGTACCGGCGGGCAGATCCTCGTCGACCAGCTTCTGATCCATGGCGCCACCGACGCCTTCTGCGTGCCGGGCGAGAGCTATCTCGCCGTGCTCGACGCGCTGCACGATGCCTCGATGAAGGTCACGATCTGCCGGGCCGAAGGCGGCGCCTGCATGATGGCCGAGGCCGTCGGAAAGCTCACCGGCAAGCCCGGCATCTGCTTCGTGACGCGCGGCCCCGGCGCCACCAACGCCTCGCCCGGCATCCATATCGCCGATCAAGACTCGACCCCGCTCATCCTCTTCGTCGGCCAGATCGAACGCGGCATGCGCGAGCGCGAGGCCTTCCAGGAGCTCGACTACCGCGCCGTCTTCGGCACCATGACGAAATGGGCGACCGAGATCGACGATGCCGCGCGCATCCCGGAGATCATCAGCCGCGCCTTCCATGTCGCGACCTCGGGCCGCCCCGGTCCCGTGGTGATCGCGCTGCCCGAGGACGTTCTGACCGATCTCGCGGATGTCGCCGACGCCGAGCCCTACAGCATAACCGAGCAGCACCCTTCGCCGGTGCAGATGGACGATCTCGCCAAGCGCTTCGCCGCGGCCAAGTCGCCGATCGCGATCCTCGGAGGCTCGCGCTGGAGCCCAGAGACGATCGCCGATTTCCAGGATTTCGCCGAGCGTTTCGACCTGCCGGTTGCGGTATCCTTCCGGCGGCAGATGCTGTTCCCGGCTGATCATCCGAACTTCGCAGGCGATCTCGGCATCGGCCCGAACCCGAAGCTGCTGGCCCGTATCCAGGAAAGCGACCTCGTCCTGCTCGTCGGCGGCCGCCTTTCGGAGATGCCGAGCCAGTCCTACAGCCTGTTCGGCATTCCCAATCCGGGCCGGCCGCTGGTGCATGTTCATCCCGACCCGGAAGAGCTCGGCCGGGTCTATCGCCCGACACTGGCGATCAACGCCTCGCCCGCTGGCTTCTGTGCCGCGCTGGCGACGATCGAACCGCCGAAGGCTCCGGCCTGGGCTGGCGCGAGCGCGGCCGCGCATGAGGCCTATATCGCCTGGAGCGAGCAGCCAGCGCCGGTGCCGGGAGAATTCCACCCCGGCGAGATGGTGCGCTGGCTGAGGAGCCAGTTGCCCGACGACGCGATCATGTGCAACGGCGCCGGCAACTACGCCACCTGGGTGCACCGCTTCCACCGCTTCAACAAGTTCGCGACGCAGCTTGCGCCGACCTCGGGCTCGATGGGTTACGGTGTGCCGGCGGCGATCGGCGCAAAGCAGATCTTCCCGGAGCGGACCGTCATCGCCTTCGCCGGCGATGGCTGCTTCCTGATGAACGGCCAGGATTTCGCGACGGCCGTGCAATACGACCTGCCCGTGATCGTCGTCGTGGTCGACAACGGCATGTACGGCACGATCCGCATGCATCAGGAGAAGCACTATCCGGGCCGCATCTCGGCAACGACGCTGAAGAATCCCGATTTCGCTGATTATGCCAGGGCCTTCGGGGGCCATGGCGAGCGCGTCGAAACGACAGCGGAGTTCGCGCCGGCCTTCGAACGGGCGGTAAAGAGCGGCAAGCCCGCGATCATCCACTGCCTGCTCGACCCGGAAGCGATCACCCCGGCGAAGTCGCTCTCGACGATCCGGGCCGAGGCCTTCGCCGCGCAGGGCAAGCGCTGATCGCGCCCAAGCGAGAAATTCGCCACTGCGCCTGAACCGGAGCCGAACCTTTCGCGACCAACCGTCGTTGAGGAAACGACGATGCGGAGGGCTCGGCGATGAAGCACGGATTTGCGATCCGATTCGGGATGGCGGCTTTGGCCGCCATCGCGGCGGCGCCTGGTGCGGAGGCCGCAGGCTTCTTCGACAATCTGGCGCGGGCGATCTTCGGCCCGCCGCGCCTGCGAGCCTCGCCGATCTATGAATTCGACGAAGCGCCGCGGGCCAAGCCACGTCAGCGTGCGTCCGAGCCAGCGTCAAAGCCGAAGCCGCCCGTCGTCAAGCTCGACCCGCAGACCGACCGGAACTGGCACCTGAAGGACCCGACGCTGCGGCGGGGCGATATTGTCGTCACCGCGAGCGGAGTACTGGTTTATCAAGGCCGCGACAGCGATGCGACGCATCCCGGCGATTTCGTTACCCTGGGCGGCAGCGACCCCAAGGGCTGGAAGCAGACGTTGCAGACCGCAGCCGCCGGCGGCCGCAACATGTTCCATAGCGACCCGGTCAGGGCGGGAGCCGCGACGACCGAAGCCGGCGAAAACAACCAGGCGACGGCCCGCTAGACATTTCGGCCATCAACGCGGCCAAACCACATCCGGCCAAGCAGGCCATCGCGCCAGAGCAGCATATGGACGGCCACAGCCGCCACATGTGCAGTACCGAGAGCGATCAGGATGTTGCCGAGCTGATCGTGCAGCCAAAGCATCTGCTTGTAGATGGCGGGGTTCGGACCGATCGGGTGCGGCACCGGAAACAGCCCGAAATAGAGTGTCGGGATCTGGATCGGAGCGGCTGCCGCCATGAGCAGCCCGGTGACCGGGAGTGCCAGCAGGCAAAGATAGAGCCCGGCGTGGACAGTGCCGGCCGCGGCGCGTAACCACCGGTTTTTCTCGAACGACTCCGGCTGCGGAACAGCCAGACGCAGCGCGAGACGCAGCACCACGAAGAGCGCGATCGTCAGCCCGACGGATTTGTGCCGCTGATAGAGTTCGAAGCGGGCGATGAGGTCGCGGCTCTCGTCCCGCATCGGGCCGGATATCCAGAACTGGAACAGCACGAGCAGCAGCGTCAGCCAGTGCAGCACGACACTGGCCGGATGCCAGCGGGCCGGCTCGCTCATCGCTTCAGGCGCCCTCTGATGACGATCTCCATGCGATCGTCGACGACGTTCACGTCGCGGCCGATACCGTAGACCGGCCGCAGGAAACTGCCGCTGGCCTGGAAAGGCAGCATTTCGCCGCGCCTCGCCCGCTCGATATCACCATCCACGGTGGCCCTCACGTCGAAAGGCTGCGTCACGCCCTTGATCGTCAACCTGCCGCGGATGTCGAGGCTGTTCTCGCCTGTGCGCGAAACGTGTTCGGAAACGAAGCTCGCCACGGGATAGTGAGCCACATCGAGCATGCTCTCCCCGGCGATGAAGCCGTCGACCAATGGCGAGCCCGCCTTGATCGACGCGGTCTCCAGCGTCACCCGGACGCGGCTTCGCTCGGGATGGTCGAAATCGATGGCGAAGTTGCCGTCATAGCGCTCGAAGCGCCCATTCGTGACCACGGCCCCGAAACGGTGCCCGATGAAGCCAACTTCGGTCGCACCGCGATCGAAGGTCCAAGTGGATTGGGCCTGAGCCTGCGATGCGGCCAGCAGGGCGGCGAAAGCGAAGGCACGAATCCTGATCATCATGGCACCCGGAAGCTGCCGGAGAAGAAGCGACCATCCGCCAACTTGAAGGAAATGCCATGGCCGCGTGAGCCGGAACACGGAAAGGTGATTCAAGATCGATCTATCAAGGTTGACGGCGCCTTCGCGCGGGCGCGGGCGCTTGACCAGTCGTTAAGCGCGCCCGTGTCGTGTCGTTGAAACTTTGCGGAGAGTCGTCAGTTGTTGTTCCGGCAGGGAGGCCGGCGAGATGGCAAGACGGTTGCGTAAAGTCGTGTGTGTCGCAGCCGTGGCGACTATCGCCGCCACTATGCCGGCGGGCGCCGCCGGCCTGCTCGACGATCTGGCCAACGCCCTGTTCGGGCGGCCGAGACCCCGCCCGGTGATCGAATACGAGCCCTATGATCCGCTGAGCGTCACCGTGAAGCCTCACCGGAAACGCGCTTCGGCCGAGGTCGCCTCCAAGCCGAAGCCGCCGGTGGTCAAGCTCGACCCCCAGCGCGACCCCGATTGGTATCTGAAGGACCCGACATTGCGCCGCGGCGATGTGGTCGTCACGGCGCGCGGCGTGCTGGTCTATCAGGGCCGCGACAGCGATCACATGATCGACGGGGACTTTACCGCGCTAGGCGGCAAGCCCGGCGAGAAGAGCTGGAAGGGCCAACTGCAGGCAGCCGCGGCCGGCGGCCGCAGCTTCTTCCGCGATTTCCGCGACGCGCCGCCCAGCCCCGCCGACATCTCGCTGGCTCAGCCGGCGGCGCAACGCGAACCCGCCCTGCCCTGACCTTGCTGCATCAGGCCTTCGAGCGGACACCGTCGAAGGTCGAGCGAATGGCGCGCGCCAGTGCGATCGCCGCCCAGCCCTGGAAGATCAGCTCGATCGCCAGGAAGGTGCCGAGCACCCAGAGGCTAGACGCGGGCCATTGCGCCAGGATCATGCCGCCGAGCAGCAGCGAGAGCGCGCCCGAGAAGGCGACCCAGCCCCAATAGGGCAGCTCCCGGTTCTGGAAGGCCATGATCAGACGGAGCACGCCCGTCGCGACCAGAGCCGCACCGGCCAGAAGGGTCAGCGACGCCGTGGCGACCAGCGGATTGACGAAGGTCATCACACCGACCGCAACGTAGAGCACGCCGATCAGGATGTGCCAGAGGCGGCTTTTCCAGGCTTGATGGCGGAAGGCGTCGATCAGCACGACGATGCCGCCGACAAAGATCATGGCGCCGAACCAGATGGCACTGGCGAGGCTGAGCAGCGCCACGGCGCCGAGGCCGAGAACGCCGAGGATGATGAGGATGATCCCCTCCGCCATCAACCAGCCCCAGCTACGCCGGAGCGGAATGAGATGCGTACCGAGAGAGGGAGGGTTGGAGACTCCAGACGGTGTGCTCATGGCGACCGACTCCATTCCGGGCAGCCGCGACAGCCGGGCTACCTCGTTCGACGGCGCGTATGAGAAACCCACGCAGCGGTTGCGTCAATGATCTGACGCAAGCCCGGCGTCAGTAGGTGGCGCGCCCGCCCGAAAGACCGAACACCGCACCGGTCGCGAAGCTGCAGCGCTCGCTCGCAAGCCGGGCGGCCGGCCCCGGCCCGCTCCGAAACGGCCCCGAGCCGCTTCAGCGGGCTTCTGGCCACCATGGCCGCGACCGTCTCCACGGAGAGGCGATGTCCCAGATTACGGTGTCAGGCCGTCCTGTTTCAACCGGTCCGCCACCGCGGCGCCGATCCCCCTGGAGCGGCCGGTGACGGCGGCGATCCGCCGCTCCGGCATGACGGCTTTAGCCGAGCCTTTCGGCGACGAGCTTGCGCAGGCCGCGCAGGTCCTTGACGAAGCCGCGGATGCCCTCGGCCAGCTTTTCGGTCGCCATCGCGTCCTCATTCATCGCGAAGCGGAAGGCCTTCTCGTCGAGCACGAGCTTTTCCGGGGCCTTGCCGGGCGCGTCCGGCTTCAGCTTGCGCGGCAACTCGCCGGTCGCGCCGGCAAGTTCATCGAGCAGGCCCGGGCCGATGGTCAGTCGGTCGCAGCCGGCCAGCGCCTCGATCTCGCCGGTGTTGCGGAACGAGGCCCCCATCACCACCGTGTCGATGCCGTAGGTCTTGTAATAGGCATAGATCGACCGAACCGAGACGACGCCGGGATCGGTCTCGGCGGTGTAGGGACCGCCGCCGGCCTTGACGTGCCAATCGAGGATGCGCCCGACGAAGGGCGAGATCAGGAAGGCCTTGGCATCGGCCGCCGCAACCGCCTGCGGCAGCGCGAAGAGCAGGGTCAGATTGCAGTCGATCCCCTCGCCCTGCAGCACCTTGGCCGCCTGCAGACCCTCCCAGGTCGAGGCGACCTTGATCAGGATACGGTCCTTGCCGACGCCGCGCTCCTTGTAGGCGGCGATGATGGCACGGGCTTTCTCGATGCTCGCCTGCGTGTCGAAGGAGAGATCGGCATCGACCTCGGTCGAGACGCGACCGGGCACGATCTTGGACAGTTCGGTGCCGAAGGTCACGGCGAGGCGATCGCAGACGGCATGGACCGCCTTCTCGCCACTGCCCTGCCTCTTGCCCCAGCCGATCGCCTCGTCGACGAGATGGGCATAGGCCGGGGTCTCGACGGCCTTGAGGATCAGGGTCGGATTCGTGGTGCAGTCGACCGGCTTCAAGCGGCGCACGGCCTCGATGTCGCCGGTGTCGGCGACGACGGTGGTCATTTCGCGGAGCTGGTCGAGCTTGGAAGCGGTCATCGTCTTTTCCTGGAAATCGTCTTCGTCAGGCTAACGCCTGCAATGTGACGCCTGTTCGGCACGATTGCGAGAGGGGCGAAGCAATTCGGCCATGCATGGCCGGCTCCCATCATGCTCGGGCTCGACCCGAGCATCTCTTTCGGGAGATTCTCGGGTCTCCGCTTCGCCGCGCCCGGGAATGACGGGCGTCGGCAACCGAGCACTCAGCTCTTCACCGCGCCCGATGTCAGGCCGGCAACCATGTTCTTGCGGAAGCCGTAATAGATCACCGCCGGCGGGATGGCGTAGAGCAGGCCCGCCGCCATAAGCAGGTTCCAGGGCGCATCGTCAGCCGAGAGGAAGAGACCGAGGCCCACCGCCAGAGGCACCGCCTTCTCCGACGAAAGCAGCAGGAAGGCGTAGAGATACTCGTTCCAGGCCAGCAGCAGCGCGTAGATGCCGATCACCACCATCGAGGGTTTCATCAGCGGCAGATAGACCAGCCGGAAGAGCTGGAGCGAGGTGGCGCCGTCCATCACCGCGGCCTCGTCGAGTTCCTTGGGCAACTTGTCGGAGGCCTGCTTCAGAACCCAGATCGCATAGGGCGAGGCCAGCGCCACCATGGCGAGGATCAGCGAGGCCTGCGTGTTGAGCAGCCCGTAGGAGCCCATCGCCTTGTACATGGGTATGGCGAGGAAGGCGGCTGGAATGAGATAGGTCGCAAGCGCGAGATTCATCATCGTGCGCCCGCCCTTCACTTTAAGCCGGGCGATGGCGAAAGCGGCCAGCGTCGCGACGAACAGCGTGATCGTCCCCGTCGCGATCGCGATGAAGAAGCTGTTGAACAGCTGCCGCCAGAAATTATGCAGGTAGTAGTGCTGCTGATTGAAGACGATCTGGAAGTTCTGCAGCGTCGGATTGTCCGGCCAGAGCTTGCCGGCCAGCATCGATTCCTGGTTCGAGATCGACAGAACGAAGAGGTGGTAGATCGGCAGCAGCGTCCAGATCAGCACKGGAATCGCGATCAGGATCAGCTTGCCTTCGTCGAGGAACTTCCTCATGCGTCTGCTCCCTTCGACAGGCGCTTCACCATCACGAAGACCATCGGCAGGATCAGCGGCATGGCGACGATGATCGAGGCGATGCCGAGATCGAGATTGTTGTTGCGCATATAGCGGATGCCGAGCGTCGAGAGGACGTGATTGAGATCACCCGGGCCGCCGCTGTTGAGCAGGTAGACGCTGTTGAAGTCGCCCAGCGTCCAGATCATCGAGAGCATGGTCGAGGTGATGTAGAGCGTCGCCAGCGAGGGCCAGGTGATGAAGCGGAACTGCTGCCAGCGATTGGCGCCGTCGACGCTCGCGGCCTCGTAGAGGTCCTGCGCGATGGCGAGCCGGCCGGTGATCAGGATCAGCGTCCAGAACGGCAGGGACTTCCAGATGTGGACGACGATCGACATGGCGAAGGCGAGCGTCGGGTCGGTCAGCCAGCCCGGCCCCTCCATGACGCCGAACCACTGGAAGAGCTGCTGGTTCACCAGGCCGTTCTCCGGGTTCAGCATCACCCGGAAGGACAGGATGGTCGGGATCGAGGGCACCGCCCAGGGCAGGATGAACAACACCAGCACGAAGCGGATCCAGGCCCGCTGCTGCACGAAGAAGCCGGACAGCCCGAGCGCGATCAGAAACTTCAGATTCACCGCCACGAACAGGAAGATGACCGTGTTGACGACAGTGCGCAGGAAGATCGGATCGGCGAAGAGCGCCTTGTAGGAATTCCAGTTGAGGCCGAGCCAGAGGCCATAGCCAACCGGGTAGACCACCATCACAGCGAAGACGAGCACATAGGGCGCCAGCATGATCAAACCCCAGATCGCGCGGTCGCGCGTGAAGCCCGATTTATCCTCGCGCGGTGCCGAAATCGGCGCTGTCATGGTGGCAGTGCTCATGGACTCTCCCTGGAATTGTCACCCGGTGAAAGATCCGCCGCGGCAATCCTTGCCGCGGCGGATCGAGGAGGCAAGCGAAGCGGACGCGGGTGTCAGCCCGCGATCTGCTTGATGCGGGCAATCATCTCGTCCACGGCCTGCTCAGCCGGGATCTTGTCCTGAACCACGCGATTCACGGCCTTGGCCCAGACGTTCTCGGCGTTCACGGTCGTGAAGTTGTAGTTGTAGACGAACTGGAACGGCACGGTGCCGTCCTTGTACTGCTTGTAGACGACCGCGCGGTGCGGGTCCTTGCCGTCAGACCAGAATGGCGCCTCGATGCCCTTCAGCGTCGTCGGGACCCAGCGGCCGGCCGAGCCTTCGACGAAGGGCCGCAGGTTCTCGTCCTTCATGAAGAAGGCCATGAATTCCTTGGCGCGCTTCTTGTTCTTGGCATCGGCGAAGATCACCGCCGTCTTGACCGCGGCGAGGTTGGTCATCTTGCTGCCGTCGGCCTTGAGCGGGAACTCGGCCGTGCGGATGTTGTCCTCGTAGTTCTTCTTGGCCTGCGCCCGCTGCTCGGCCGTGAGCGAGGGGTTGTTCATGTCGTCCATGTGCTTGCCGGCGATCGAGATCGTGGCGTTGTGCGTGGCGACGGTGGTGCGGTTGTGAAAGGCGACGTTGTTGTCCGGGTCGAGCCAGTTGACCGAGGACGGCGGCGTGCAGCCACGCTGGAAGATGTTGGCGTAGGACTTCACCGCCTCGACCATCGCCTTCTTGTTCTCGGGCTGGTCGAGCACGATCTTGCCGTTCTCGTCGACGACCTTGGCGTTATAGGCGTTGGCGAAGGTCAGGAAGGAGTAGAAGGTGTCGGAGGCGGCGATGCCCATCGGATGGCCAATGCCGTAGATGCGCTTGCCCTTGGCGCGCAGCGAACCCTGCACCTTGTCGCACCAGAAATCCCAGTAGCCGTTCCAGGTCTTCGGGATGTCGGCCTCCTTGAAGCCGGCCTCCTCCAGCATGTCCTTCCAGTAGGTGATGTGCATCATCTGCTGCTCGACCGGGAAGGCATAGTATGACTTCTTGCCGGCCTTGCCGTTCATCAGGAAGGTGGTCGAGAGCGCCATCGGCTGGATCTCGGCCTTCAGCGGCTCGAGCACGTCCGAGACGTCCTCGAGCTTGCCGTCATAGGCCCATTTGCCGGTCGTGCGGAAATCATAGGTGGTGCAGAAGCCGACATCCGGCGGCGTGCCGGCATCGACGGCGCCAACCGACTTGGTGACGCAGTCCTCGGTCGCATAGAGCGAGAGCTCGACCTTGACGCCCGTCGCCTTCTGGAACTTGTCGACGACCGCCAGCAACGCGTCGTCTTCGCCCTTGTAGAAGCCCTTGGTGAACCAGGCGGTCAGGACTTCCTGCGCCGAAGCCGCGCCGGACCAGCCTGCGAGAACCGCGGCCACAGCCGTTCCCAGGGCGAGATGACGAGCCAATTTCATCAGATAACCTCCCGTTTAAACCGTTTTAATCCGACGTTTTAATCGCCTTGCGGCGACCCTAATCGAAAAACCCAGGAGGAAACAAGCCGGCCCGCCGGTCTCCAAATAGTATTTTTAATTCCGATCCAGGCGGGTCCGCGCGCCCACTTGCGGTCCGCTTTCACCGAACCGTCATCTGTACAGTCTACGCGCAACGCCATCTCGCAATCGCGATTCAGAGACGGAGAGTTCCATGCAGCGCAAGGCCTTGAACGCCTTCATCATTGCGGCCGGCCTTGCCACCGCATCCGGCGCGCTCGCGGCCGAAGGCAAGCTCGTGCTCTACACCAGCCAGCCGAACACCGACGCCCAGCAGACGATCGACGCTTTCAAGGCGAAATACCCGAAGGTCGACGTGACCTTCGTCCGCGACGGAACGCCGCGCATCATGGCGAAGCTCAAGGCCGAGTTCGAGGCCGGCGCCCCGCAGGCCGACGTACTCCTCATCGCCGATTCGGTGACGATGGAAGGCCTCAAGAAGGACGATCGGCTGCTCGCCCACGACAAGGCAGATGTCTCCGCCTATCCGGCCGGCGTCCATGATCCCAAGAAGATGTGGTTCGCGACGAAGCTGATCACCACCGGCATCGTCTACAACACCAAGGCGGCGATGAAGCCGACGAGCTGGGCGGATCTCGCCAAGCCGGAAGCCAAAAACCAGCTGGCCATGCCGAGCCCGCTGAACTCCGGCGCGGCGCTGATCCACACGATCACGCTGACGAGCAACCTGAAGGACGGCTGGAGCTTCTATGAGAAGCTGAAGGAGAACGGCACGCTGGCCGCCGGCGCCAATGGCGATATCCTGCGCCAGGTCGCCACCGGCGAGAAGCTCTACGGCATGATCGTCGACTTCATGCCGATCCGCGAGAAGGCCAAGGGCGCGCCGGTCGAGTTCGTGTTCCCGAGCGAGGGGGTCTCCGCCGTCAGCGAGCCGGTCGCGATCCTGAAGAGCACGAAGAATCCAGAGGCCGCCAAGGCCTTCATCGACTTCCTGCTGTCGAAGGACGGCCAGGAGCTCGCGCTGAAGCAGGGCTATGTCGCGGCCCATCCCGATGTCGCCCTCCCGGCCGGCTATCCCGCCCGCAGCGCGATCAAGCTGATGTCGTTCGACGCCGCCAAGGCGCTCGCCGACGAAGCCGCGGCGCGCAAGCGCTTCAGCTCGATCTTCGAGTAAGGTCGCTTCCATGCTAAGGGCGCCGGCGCCATGACGCTGGCCATCGACCAAAACACGAAGCGGGAGCCCGCGCTTGCGGCCCCGCCTCTGCTGCAGCTGCCGGACGGCCTCGGCCTGCCGGCACTCGTCGTTGCGGTCGCGCTGCTGCTCGGCGGGCTGCCCTTTTTCCGGCTCGTCGTGGCGGCCTTCGCTCCCGGCTGGCAATTCGCGCCGGACGCCGCCTTCGCCGAGATGGCGAGCCGATCCGCCGTCGCAGCGACCTGGCATACGCTGGAAACCGCCTGCCTCTCCGCTCTCGGCGCTCTTTTGGTCGGGGGCATCGTCGCGCTGGCGCTCGGCGTCACCGATGTGCGCGGCAAGCGCCCCCTCGCCTTCTTCTTCGTCTTCTCGATGATGATCGCGCCGCAGGTGGCCGCGCTCGCTTTCCTCAGCCTGCTCGCGCCGAATTCGCAGATCCTGTCGCTGATCGGCCTCGCGCCTGCGCCCGGCACGCCGAATCCGCTGCTTGGCCGTGGTGGCATCATCCTGGTGATGGCCCTGCACCATGCGCCGCTGGTCGCGATCACGCTCTGGACGGGGTTGCGTAGCATCCCGCAATCGTTGATCGAGGCCGCGCAGATGGAGGGTGCCTCGAACGCCACCATCACGGCGCGGATCGTCGTCCCGTCGAGCCTCGGCGAGACGGCGGCGCTCGCCGTGCTGGTCGGCGTCGTGGCGGCGCTCGGCATCGTCGCGGGCGCGCTGGTCGCCCGCCGCCAGCGCGGCAAGGTCGAGATCGAGCGCCCGCTGGAACCGTTCTGGCACCTCGGTGCCGCCCGGCCCTTCGTTGCGGCCGGACTCTGGCTGCTGCTGGCGCTGAAACTGGGCCTGCCGCTGCTCGCCTTGCTCAGCGAGGCCCTGACGCCGGCGCTCGGCGTCGCGCTGTCCTGGCAGACGCTGACCTTCGACAAATTCAGCGAGGTACTGTTCAGGCAGGCCGTGACGATTCGCGCCTTCCGCAATTCGCTGCTCTTCGCCGGCGCGGCCGCCGTGATCCTGGCCTTCGTCGCAATCGCTTTCGCCTATGCGCTGGAACGGCGAATGGGCAAGCTCAGGCGCCCGATCGAACTCATGATCGAACTGCCCTATGCGCTGCCGGGCGTGGTCCTCGCCATCGCCTGCATCCTGATCTTCCTGAAGCCATTGCCGCTGATCGGCGTGAGCATCTACGGCACGCCCTTCATCATCCTCTTCGCCTATCTCGCGCGCTTCCTGCCGCTGGCGCTGAAGGCGCCGGTCGCAGCCATGGCCCAGATCGAGGCGCATCACGAGGAGGCGGCGAAGCTCGACGGCGCCAGTCTCTGGCAGATGCTGCGCTTCATCGTGGCGCCGATCCTGGCCCCCGCAGCGGCCGTCTCGGCGCTCATGGTCTTCCTCGTCGCCTTCAACGAACTGACCGTCTCGGCGTTGCTTTGGTCCTCCGGCACGGAGACGCTCGGCGTCGTGCTGTTCAGCCTCAAGGAGGCGGGTCTCGCCGGCGAAGCGGCGGCCGTCGCCGTCAGCGCCTCCGCCATCATCCTGATCGCGATGCTGACCCTCGACCTGCTCGGGCGGCACTTGCCCCAAAACATCCTGCCCTGGCGCCTCTAGGACACCGCGGCAGGGCAACGCAGTCGCAGCCTGGCCGTGACGGAAAATTAAACTTGAGGACGCCCTAGATGAAGCATGGGTGCTCTTCCGGTGCTTCAGTCCAGACAAGATCCGACCATCGACGACCGCAGGATTCTCGTCATCGAGGACTCCCGGACCTTCTCGCTCGCGCTACGTCAGTTTCTCGAAGCGGAGACCGGGTTGCCCGTCACGACCTGCGGCTCGCTCAAGGAGCTCAGCGAGATCATCGTCGCAGCCCCCGCTGCCTACGCGATCGCGGTCGTCGATCTCAACCTGCCCGATGCCCCCCGCGGCGAGGCGCTCGACTGGACGGTCACCCACGGCATTCCCTCGGTCGTCTTCACCGCCACCTTCGATCTCACCACGCGCGGGCGGATCATGGAGCGGGAGGTGATCGACTACGTCCTGAAAGACAACGAACTTGCCCTTCCCAATCTCGTCAACACGGTCAAAAGGGCGCTGAACAACCGAAACACCCGCATCCTCGTCGTCGACGACACACGCACGACCCGCAAGGTGCTGGCCCGGATGCTCGCGATCCAGCAATATGCGGTGGTCGAGGCCGGCTCCGGACAGGAGGCACTGACGATCCTGGAAGCCAATCCGGACATCCAGCTCGTGGTCAGCGACTACTACATGCCCGATATGGACGGCTTCGAATTGGCGCGCCGCATCCGGCGCCTCCATCCGCATGTGCGGCTTCTCGGCATCTCGTCCTCGACCGACCGCAAGACCTCCGCCGGCTTCCTGAAGGCAGGCGCCCATGATTTCGTCTCGCGCCCCTTCGTGCTCGAGGAATTGCAGTGCCGCATCGCCTCCAATGTCGAGACGCTGACGCAGCTGAGGCAGTTGCAGGACCTTGCCGCGCGCGACTTCCTGACCGGCCTGTTCAATCGCCGTCATTTCTTCGAGCG
Organism: Allobosea sp. 10L417; assembly: GCF_056395485.1. Lineage (NCBI taxonomy): Bacteria > Pseudomonadati > Pseudomonadota > Alphaproteobacteria > Hyphomicrobiales > Alloboseaceae > Allobosea > Allobosea sp. 10L417. The sequence goes on along the minus strand of NZ_JBFTJP010000011.1, from coordinate 157,072 downwards.
CGGCCGGACGCTGGTGGACGAGGCGCGCGAGATGGGCCTGCCTGTCTCGATCGCCATCCTCGACATCGACCATTTCAAGCGCCTGAACGACCGCTACGGCCATGATGGCGGCGACAGGGCGCTGGCAACCGTGGCACGTGGCCTGAGCGCCTCCGCCGAGCGCGGCTTCAACCTGCTTGCCCGCATCGGCGGCGAGGAATTCGCCATTCTCTTCCCGGGCGCGGAGCTCGCCGAGGCCACCCGGCTCTGCGACGATATCCGGGAGGCCATCGCTCGCGAGCCCCTCGTCGTCGACAACGAAACACTCGCCCTGACGGTTTCGCTCGGTGTGGCCCAGATCGGTGCCGGGGACGAGCTGGACGCCTGTCTCTGCGTGGCGGACCGGGCGCTCTATCTCGCCAAGCAGAACGGCCGGAACCGGGTCTGCGCCGACGCTTGCGAGCCCAGGCCGACCGCCTCTCAATAAGGCGACCCGGTGAAGGATCGTTCGCTTCAGGCGGCGTAACGACGCGCCGGCAGCCCTCGCGCCCGGTGTCGCGAAGGAGCTTGCCGGCTCTGGCCGAATTGATCGCGTCCGATCGTTTCCGCGACGCCTACCGCTGCGGCCGGCCTCTCGTGCCGTCGGACGACCACTGAAAAATCCGTGCGGCTCCCCGCGCCCGCTATTCGGCGGCTGCGCGGTGTTCCACGCGTTGCTCGCCCATCAGCAACGTCCGCGACGTTTTCGCCTCGCGCACGATGAAGTCGACGATGGCGCGTACGCGAGCGACATCCTTCAGATCGGCGTGGACGAGCAGCCAGAAGGAGCGCGTGATCTGCACAGTCGCCGGCAGCACCGGCACGAGACGCGGTTCGCCCTCCGCCATGAAATGATGGATCACGCCGATGCCGGCGCCCGCCACCACGGCATTCATCTGCGCGATGACACTGGAACTCTGGACATGGGCGCGCAGGCCCTTGGCGACCTCGTCGAGATAGTCGAGCTCGGGCGAGAAGATCAGGTCGTCGATATAGCCGATGATACGGTGCTCGAAGAGATCCTCCGGTGCGGTCACCGGCGGCATCGACGCCAGGTATTCCGGCGAGGCGTAGAGGCCGAGACGATAGTCGGAGAGCTTGCGAGCGACGACCTTGCCCTCCTTGGGCGGGGCCAGCGTGATCGCGACGTCGGCCTCGCGCTTCGACAGCGAAAGCAGGCGAGGCATGGCGATCAGCTGGATCTCCAGCCCGGGATAGGATTTCGCGAAGGTTGCCAGCCGTGGCGCCAGGAAGGCGGTGCCGAAGCCATCGGGCGCACCGATCCGGACCGTGCCGGACAAGGCCATGTCGGCGCCGCCGATATCGCTCTGGATCGCGAGCGCCTCGGTCTCCATGCTCTCGGCCTTGGCGAGCAGGCGCTCGCCGTGAGCGGTCAGAGTGTAGCCTTGCGGCCGGCGCTCGAAGAGCTTGGCCTTGAGCGCCTCCTCCAGCGAGGTGATGCGGCGCGAGACCGTGGCATGATCCGCTCCAAGCCGGCGGGCCGCTGCCGTCAGGCGCCCCGAGCGCGCCACGGCGAGAAAGAAGCGCAGATCGTCCCAGTCGAATCGCTCCAAGGCGCCCTCCCTGTATTTGTGTTTTCGCACGACCTACGTTCCACTATCGCTATAGTCGTGCGCAAACGAGAATGGTAGTGAGTCAGCAAGATCACGACACCAGCAATTCGTAGGGAGGGCGCCATGCGTCAGGTTGGACATTTCATCGGCGGCAAGCAGGTCGCCGGCACCTCGGGGCGCAGCTCCGACATCTTTCAGCCGATGGATGGCAGCGTGATCGGCAAGGTCGCGCTCGCTTCCGCCACCGAGCTCGATGCTGCCGTCAGGAACGCCGCCGAGGCGCAGCCGAAATGGGCCGCGGTCAACCCGCAGCGCCGCGCCCGCGTGCTGATGAAGTTCCTCGACCTCATCGCCCAGAACAATGACGAGCTCGCCGAGCTGCTCGCCCGCGAGCACGGCAAGACCATTCCCGACGCCAAGGGCGACATCCAGCGCGGTGTCGAGGTCGTCGAGTATTCGCTCGGCGTTCCCAGCCTGATGAAGGGCGAATTCACCGACGGCGCCGGCCCCGGCATCGACATCTACTCGCTGCGCCAGCCGCTCGGCGTCGTCGCCGGCATCACGCCGTTCAATTTCCCCGCGATGATTCCGCTCTGGAAGCTCGGCCCCGCCATCGCCTGCGGCAATGCCTTCATCCTGAAGCCTTCGGAGCGCGATCCCGGCGTGCCGATGCGCCTGGCCGAGCTCTTCGTCGAGGCGGGCGGGCCTCCCGGCATCCTCAACGTCGTCAACGGCGACAAGGAGGCGGTCGACGCCATCCTCGACCATCCCGAAATCAAGGCCGTCGGCTTCGTCGGCTCGACGCCGATCGCCGAATACATCTACGCTCGCGGCTGCGCGAACGGTAAGCGGGTGCAGTGCTTCGGCGGCGCCAAGAACCACATGGTCATCATGCCCGACGCCGACATGGACCAGGCGGTCGACGCACTGATCGGCGCCGGCTACGGCTCGGCCGGCGAGCGCTGCATGGCGATCTCGGTCGCGGTTCCCGTGGGCAAGGCCACCGCCGACGAGCTGGTGAAGCGCCTGATCCCGCGCGTCGAGAGCCTCAAGGTCGGCCCCTCGACCGATCTCACGGCCGATTACGGCCCGGTCGTCACCAAGGCGGCGATGGAGAAGATCAAGTCCTATGTCGACATCGGCGTGCAGGAAGGCGCGACGCTTGCCGTCGACGGACGCGGCTTCAAGATGCAGGGCTATGAGAACGGCTTCTATGTCGGCGGCTGCCTGTTCGACAACGTCACCAAGGACATGCGGATCTACAAGGAAGAGATCTTCGGGCCGGTACTCTCGGTCGTCCGCGCCGACAGCTATGACGAGGCGCTGAAGCTCACCAACGACCACGAATACGGCAACGGTACCGCGATCTATACCCGCGACGGCGATGCCGCGCGCGACTTCGCCTCGAAGGTGCAGGTCGGCATGGTCGGCATCAACGTGCCGATCCCGGTGCCGCTCGCCTACTACACCTTCGGCGGCTGGAAGCGCTCCGCCTTCGGGGACCTCAACCAGCACGGCCCGGATTCGATCCGCTTCTACACCAAGACCAAGACGGTGACCGCGCGCTGGCCGAGCGGCATCAAGGACGGCGCCAGCTTCGTCATCCCGACGATGAACTGACGCACGGCCGGCGGAGGGGGCGATGGAGCGAATGCTGCGGATCACCGCAACCTCGCTCCCCGCCTACCTTCGCGCGAGCAGGCCCGCCATCAATGCTGCCGGCGCATCGCGATCCGCCGACAGCCCTTCCTCGCTCCGATCCGACGCGAACAGGCCCGGCCTTTCGTCGTGATTGCGCGCGATGATGCGTCGGGACTATCTCACTGATCAGGAGGGCCAGCCTTGAACGCCTTTGCTCTCACCGAAGACCAGGTCGCCATCCGCGACATGGCCCAGGAGTTCGCCGCCGAGACGCTGGCGCCCCATGCCGCGCGCTGGGACGAGGAGAAGCATTTCCCGGTCGAGGAGATGCGCGCGGCCGCCGCACTCGGCATGGGCGGCATCTACATTCAGGAGGATGTCGGCGGCTCCGGCCTCTCGCGGCTCGATGCGGCGCTGATCTTCGAGGCGCTCTCGACCGGCTGCCCGACGGTCGCGGCCTATATCTCGATCCACAATATGTGCGCCTGGATGATCGACCGCTACGGTTCGGACGAGCAGCGCCAGCGCTTCCTGCCGAAGCTCTGCACCATGGAGCATCTCGCCAGCTATTGCCTGACCGAGCCCGGCGCCGGCTCCGACGCCGCCGCTCTGAAGACCAAGGCTGTGCTGGACGGCGACCATTACGTCCTTGACGGCCAGAAGCAGTTCATCTCGGGCGCCGGGGTCTCCGACGTTTATGTCGTGATGGCGCGGACCGGCGAATCCGGCCCTTCGGGCATCTCGACCATCGTGGTCGAGAAGGACACGCCCGGCCTCTCCTTCGGCGCCAATGAGAAGAAGATGGGCTGGAACGCCCAGCCGACGCGCGCCGTGATCTTCGAGAACTGCCGCGTGCCGGTGGCCAACCGGCTCGGCCCGGAGGGCATCGGCTTCAAGATCGCCATGGCCGGGCTCGATGGCGGGCGGCTCAATATCGGCGCCTGCTCGATCGGCGGCGCTCAGGGAGCACTCGACAAGGCGCTGAGCTATGCCAGGGAGCGCAGGGCTTTCGGCTCGGCCATCGCCGATTTCCAGGCGCTGCAGTTCAAGCTCGCCGACATGGCGACGGAGCTGGAGGCGGCCCGCAGCTTCCTCTGGCGCGCCGCGGCTGCGCTCGACGCCAAGACGCCGGACGCGACCAAGCTCTGCGCCATGGCCAAACGCGTCGCCACCGATACCGGCTTCGAAGTAGCGAACGATGCCCTGCAGATCCATGGCGGCTATGGCTACCTGGCCGATTACGGCATCGAGAAGATCGTCCGCGACCTGCGCGTCCACCAGATCCTCGAAGGCACCAACGAGGTGATGCGGATGATCGTGGCGCGCGGGCTGGTCGGCCGGGCGAAGGGCAATTGAGAGAAAACGTCATTCTCGGGAGAGAAGCGCAAACCCGAGGATCTCGTGACCAGAACTGGTTTCCGAGATGGTCGGCTCAAGGCCGACCATGACGACGAGCGAAGGGAGAGAACGACCATGACCAACATCGCCTTCATCGGCCTCGGCAATATGGGTGGCCCCATGGCCGGGAACCTCGTCAAGGCCGGGCACAGCGTCAAAGCCTTCGATCTGGTCGAGGCCTCGCGCAATGCCGCCGCCGAGCTCGGCGTCGGAATCTCCGGCTCGGCAAAGGACGCCGTGGCCGATGCGGAGATCGTGGTGACCATGCTGCCGGCCGGCAAGCATGTGCTCTCGGTCTGGGCCGACATCCTGCCGGTGGTGAAGCCCGGCACGCTGCTGATCGATTCCTCGACCATCGATGTCGAAAGCGCGCGCAAGGCGCATGCGCTGGCGGCCGAGCACGGCTGCCTCTCGCTGGACGCTCCCGTCTCTGGCGGCACCGGCGGCGCCAAGGGCGCAACGCTGACCTTCATGGTCGGCGGCGCGACCGACGCTTTCGACAAGGGCGAGCCGATCCTCGCCAAAATGGGCCGCAAGATCGTGCATTGTGGCGGCGCCGGAAACGGACAGGCCGCCAAGATCTGCAACAACATGATCTTGGGCATCTCGATGATCGGCGTCTCCGAGGCCTTCGTGCTGGCGGAGAAGCTCGGCCTGTCGCATCAGGCGCTGTTCGACGTGGCCTCGACCTCGTCGGGCCAGTGCTGGTCGCTGACGACCTATTGCCCGGTGCCGGGCCCAGTGCCGACCTCGCCCGCCAACAACGACTACAAGCCCGGCTTCGCCTCGGCGCTGATGCTGAAGGATCTGAAGCTGGCGCAGGAAGCCGCGCAGGCGGCCGGGGCCTCGACCCCGCTCGGCGCGGCGGCCGCCCAGCTCTTCGGCCTGCACAACGCCTGGGGCGAAGGCGGCACGGATTTCTCTGGGATCATCCATCTACTCCGCGGCCGCGGAGAGGCCTGAGAGGCGCTTGCGCGGCAGGGTGCCGCGGGTCTAGACCCAAGACATGAACGACGCCCCGCTCCGCCGCGAACGCTCCGCCCTCACCGGGTTCGCGATCAATCGGCTCGACCGGCGCGAGGATCTGCGCAGCAAGCATGATGCGGTGACGGCGCTGCGTCACCGCTCCGACACACGGATCGTGGCGGTGGCCGGCGAAACACCCGTCCTGAAGCGGCTCGAGGGCGAGGCGCTTTCGGTCTGGTTCACGCATGGTGAGACCGAAATGCTCGGCCCCGCCGCCGAGGAAATCTTCCTTGGCATGGCAGAGGACGGCGCGCCGCGCTTCGCCCGCCTGCTCGACAAGGCCCTGATCGAGCCGCTGAAGGAGCGGGCCGAGCTGCTCCTGACCGATCTTCGCTCGGTCGCGCTGAAGCGCATGGTGCCGGAGGAGGAGGTCGGGCCGCTCGGCGAAGCCAAGGCCGTGCTCGACTGGCACGCCCGCCACCGCTTCTGCGCACAATGCGGCGGGCCGGCCGTCGCCGGGGCTGCGGGCTGGCGGCGTGAATGCACCGCCTGCGGCGCGATGCATTTCCCGCGCACCGACCCCGTCGTGATCATGCTGGTCACACGCGGCGAGAACTGCCTGCTGGCACGGCAGGCCCGCTTCGCACCGGGCATGTATTCCTGCATCGCCGGCTTCGTCGAGCCGGGCGAAACGCTGGAGGATGCCGTGCGCCGCGAGAGCTGGGAGGAGGCCGGCCTGCGTGTCGGCAAGGTCCGCTACCTCGCCTCGCAGCCCTGGCCTTTCCCCTCCTCGATCATGGTCGGCTGCATCGCCGAGGCGCTCGGCGACGAGATCACCCTCGATATGACCGAGCTCGAAGCCGGGCGCTGGTTCCCGCGCGAAGAGGTGCTGCAGATGCTGGACGGCGCACATCCCGACGGCCTCGCCTGCCCGCAGCATATCGCCATCGCCAACACGCTGGTGCGGGCCTGGGCGCTCGAAGGCGAGCGGATCTGACACGCTGCGGGCCCTGCGCCATCTCGACTGACGAACAGCCTTTGCGGAGCCTTGGATGACGGACCCGGTCAACGCCTTCGTAGCCGGGCCGCGCGCCCGCATTGCCGGCGATTCCGGCGGCCCGCTGTCCGGACTGACCTTTGCAGTCAAGGATCTGTTCGACGTCGCCGGGCTGCCGACCGGCGGCGGCAATCACGACTGGGCCAAGGCGAACCCCATTCCGACACGCCATGCCTGGGCGGTGCAGGCGCTGCTGGATGCAGGGGCGGATTTCGTCGGCAAGACCATCACCGACGAGGTCTCGCTCGGCATCCTCGGCGAAAACGCGTTCGACGGCACGCCGACGAACAGCGCTGCGCCCGAGCGCGTGCCGGGCGGCTCCTCCTCGGGCTCGGCCGCCGCGGTCGCGGCAGGCCTGTGCGACACCGCGCTCGGAACCGACACGGGCGGCTCGGTGCGGGTGCCGTCGAGCTTCTGCGGGCTCTACGGCATCCGGCCGACGCATGGCCGGCTGGACCTGACCGGGTTGATGCCGCAGGCGCCCGGCTCGGATACGGCGGGCTGGTTCGCGCGCGATGCCGGGACCTTCGCGCGGGTGAGCAGCGTCATGCTGGGCGAAGCGCCCGGACCGCTACCGACGAAGCTCCTGCTCGCCGTCGATGCCTTCGGCTTCGCCGATCCTCAGGTGGCCGAGGCGCTGCGTCCGATGCTCCGGAAGCTTGAGCGGATCATCGGGCCGGCGCGCGAGGAGATCATGGCGCCGCAGGGGCTTTCGGTCTGGGCGCGGGCGCAGCGCAGCCTGCAGCCGGTCGAAGCCTGGCAGACCTTCAAGCCCTGGATCGAGCGGCACAATCCGCGCATGGCCTTCAGCGTCGCGGCCGGGCTGCTCGCCGGCTCGCAGGTGTCGATGAGCGAGCAAAACTGGGCGGCGCTGATGCGCGAAGAAGCGCGGGCGCGGCTGCGCTATCTGCTGCCGCCCGGCACGATCCTCTGCCTGCCGACGACGCCATTCCCGGCGCCGCTGCGCGGCCTGTCGATACCGCAGCTGCAGCCGATGCGCGACCGCATCACCTGTCTCTGCGCCCAGGGCGGACTCACCGGCTCGCCGCAGGTGAGCATCCCCGGCGCGACGGTGGATGGCGCTCCCATCGGTCTCTCGATCATCGGCGGGCGCGGCACCGATGCCAGCCTGATCGCCGTCGCCCAAGCCATGGAAGCAGCCTCGTGACTGACCTGACCCCGAACCGGCCCGAAATCGTCGCCGAGATCAGCGCATTGTTCGAGCGCTACGAACAGGCTCTCATCGACAAGGACGTCGACGTGCTCGACGCCTCCTTCTGGAACAGCCCCTACACCATCCGCTACGCGCTCGGCGAGAACGGCTACGGCTTCGAGGAGATCCACGGCCACCGCGTCGCGCGGCCGCCGGGACCGGGCATCAAGGAAAAGCGGATCCGGCTGGAGATTCTGACGCTGGGCCGCGACCTGGCCACGGTCAACCTCGAGTTCAAGGTGCGCGGGCGCGAAATCATCGGCCGCCAGAGCCAGACCTGGGTGCGTTTTCCCGATCTCGGCTGGAAGGTCGTCTCGGCCCATGTCTCGACGATGGAGGGCCCGCGCCCCTGGTAAAGTGGCGCCCGTCTTTACCACTCCTTAACCATCAAGGGCGCCCCCTTGCATGGTCCTGGGGCTTTGGGGGGCTCGGAAAGGACCGTGACCATGCACGACCTCGATCCTGAGCACGCCGCCGTGGAGCAGCTCGTCGGTCTGCCTGTCGCCGATGTCGAACGCGACCTGATTCTCGCCACGTTGCGGGAAACCGGCGGCAATCGCACGCATGCCGCCAATCTGCTCGGCATCGCGATCCGCACACTGCGCAACAAGATCAACAGCTATGGGGCGGAGGGCTACGAGGTGCCGGAGCCGCCCCAGGGCTCGGTTTCGTGAGCCCCCGGCGAAAGCGGGGGGCTCGCCGACCAGCGTTTCCTACTCCGCCGGTTCCTCGATGGTGGAGCGAAACTCGCTGGCGGGATAGACGCCCATGATCTTCATCTCCTTGGAGAAGAAGGTGAGTTCGTCGAGCGCGCGCCTCAGCGCCGGGTCGTCGGGATGGCCCTCGACATCGGCATAGAACATCGTCGCCGAGAACAGGCCGTCGACCATGTAGCTTTCCAGCTTGGTCATGTTGATGCCGTTGGTGGCGAAGCCGCCCATCGCCTTGTAGAGCGCGGCCGGGATGTTGCGGACGCGGAACATCAGCGTCGTCACGGTCTTGCCCGCGCCCTGGCGGGCATATTCCGGATATTTCGAAAGCACGACGAAGCGGGTGGTGTTGTGCTTCTCGTCCTCGATATCCTCCATCAGGATGTTGAGGCCGTAGACATCCGCCGCGATGCGGGGGGCGATCGCCGCGCGGGTCAGGTCCTTGGCCTCGGCGACCTGCCGGGCGGAGCCGGCGGTGTCGGCCGCAACCTCGGCCTTGAGGCCGAGCTTGCGGATGATCTTGCGGCACTGACCGAGCGCGTGGATATGGCTCTGTACGGTCTTCACCGTCGCCAGCGTCGCGCCCTCGACGCCCATCAGATGGAAGCGGATCGGCAGGAAATGCTCGCCGATGATGTGCAGGCCGGAACGCGGCAGCAGGTGATGGATATCGGCGACCCGGCCTGCGATCGAATTGTCGATCGGGATCATGCCGTAGCGCGCCTTGCCGTCGCTCACAGCGGCGAGAGCATCCTCGAAGGTAGCGCAAGGCAGAAGCTCGCAGTCCGGAAACACCTGGAGAGCCGCCTGCGAGGAGAAGGCTCCGGGCTCACCCTGGTAGGACACGACGAAGGACATGGGGACTCTCAGGCTCCTCAGCTTCTTGTTTTGACGCAATTCCGAACGCAAAGCCGCGATGCGGTCTTGCTGGAACGGCCTTAGCGGGACTTCAGGATCGCGCGGGCGCGATCGAGATCGGGGGGCGTGTCGACGCCGCGCGGCACATGGTCGATGACCATGACGTCGATGCGCATGCCGTCCTCGAGCGCGCGCAGCTGCTCGAGCTTCTCACGCAGTTCCAGCGGCGATTGCGGCAGGCTGACGAAGCGATCGAGTGCGGCACGGCGATAGGCGTAGAGGCCGACATGGTGATAGAGCGGCCCCTCTCCTGCCGGCGCGGTAGCGCGCGTAAAGTAAAGCGCACGCATGTGGCCCGGCGCGATCTCGCTGCCGATCAGCTTCACCACGCTCGGCGCGACCTTCTCTTCCTCGTCGGTGATCACGCCTGCAAGCGTCGCGATATCCACAGCCGGATCGGCGAGCGGCTTCACCGCCGCGGCGATGGCCGAGGGTTCCAGCGTCGGGAAATCGCCCTGCACGTTGACGATGATGTCGTAGCGCCGCTGCGGGTCGAGGATATCCGCGGCTTCCTTGATGCGGTCCGAGCCGGTCTGGTGGCCGGCGCTGGTCATCACCGCCTTGCCCCCGGCCGCCTCGACGGCGGCGGCGATCTCGGGCGCATCCGTCGCCACGGCGACGTCGCCGGCGCCGGATTCGATAGCCCGGCGCCAGACATGCACGATCATCGGCTCGCCGTTGATGTCGGCGAGCGGCTTGCCGGGCAAGCGCATTGCCTGCATGCGGGCGGGGATCAGGATCAGCGGATTCGACATGTTTGTGGGCGGGCTCGACAGGGAGGCTGCTGGTTGCGGCGGACGGCGTCAAAAAGTCTCAAAGCGGAGCGTGCTTATACGAGTTGCAATGAAGCGCGCAAAGCGGTTAAGCAACGGCGGAGGCTGGAGGCTTTCGAGACTCCGGCTATGCGCTACTCGTCTCCCGGGCCTCGGCCGCGGAGGGCACCAAGGTTCGGATACGATGAATATCGAAGCCAACAAGATCGCCGGCGCGGTTCTTTCCACGCTGCTTGTCGTGATGAGCCTCAACATGGCGGCGGGCATCGTCTTCGCGCCGAAGAAGCCGGCCGTTCCGGGCTTCGATCTGCCGAGCGAGGAGCCGGCCGCCGCGGGTGGTGGCGCCCCTGCAGCCGCCGCTGAGGAGCCGATCGCCGTTCGCCTCGTCAAGGCCGACCCGGCCAAGGGCGAGAAGGCCACCGGCGCCTGCAAGGCCTGCCACACCTTCGAGAAGGGCGGCGCCAACAAGGTCGGCCCGCATCTCTTCGGCGTCTTCGGCCGCAACGAGGGCTCCGTCGAGGGCTTCGGCTATTCGGCCGCGATGAAGGGCCGCAACGACAAGAACTGGGACGCCGACGCGCTCGACCACTTCCTGAAGAACCCGAAGGCTTACGTGCCCGGCACCGCCATGGCCTTCGCCGGCATCAGCAAGCCCGAGACCCGCGCCGACGTCGTCGCCTATCTGAATTCGCTGGCGGATTCGCCGCAGCCGCTGCCGAAGCCCTGATCGGCGGGAGCTGCGACCATTCGCTACGACAAGCCGGGCTTTTGCCCGGCTTTTTGTTTGGCCCTCGCCTTGCTCCCGCCTTCGGCTTGCCCGCACAATCCGGCTAATGCCGGCTCTTGCCGACCATTGCCGTAACCCTCGGCTCAGGCGAGATAGGACAACGGCGAATCAGACGGAGACGCGAAACGATGGCGATGCGCATCACACGCCGCAGATTGCTGGAAGCCGCAGGCACTGCTGCGGTCGCGGGCGCCCTGCCCGGCCTTTCCGGAGCGGCGCTGGCGCAGGACGCCGAATCGCACGGGCTTTCGACTTTCGGCGAGCTCGCCCTGCCGCCCGATTTTCCGCATTTCGCCTATGTGAACCCCAAGGCGCCGAAGGGTGGCCTGCTCACCGTCCAGATCAAGCGCGCAGGCGGAAACCAGAGCTTCGACACCTTCAACACGCTCAACACCTTCGTGCTGCAAGGCGATGGCGCGGCTGGCATGGATGCCTGCTTCGACAGCCTGATGGCGGGCTCGGGCGACGAGCCCGGCTCGCTCTACGGGCTGCTGGCCAAGAGCGTCGCAGTATCGCCGGACAAGCTGACCTATCGCTTTCGCCTGCGGCCGGAAGCGCGCTTCCATGACGGCTCACGCGTCACGGCGCGCGATGCCGCCTTCTCGATGAATATCCTGAAGGCCAAGGGCCATCCGTCTTACCGGCTCCTGCTCAACGAGCTCGCCTCGTCGCAAGCCGAGGGTGACGACATCCTCGTGGTGACGCTCTCGCCGAAGCGCGGACGCGACCTGCACCTCGTCGTCGCCGGCCTGCCGGTCTTCTCCGAGAAATACTGGTCGACGCGGGATTTCACAGCCTCGACCCTGGAGCCACCGCTGGGCTCGGGCGCCTACAAGGTCGGGCGCTTCGAGCAGGGCCGCTTCATCGAATTCGAACGCGTACCGGACTATTGGGGCAAGGATCTGCCGGTCAATATCGGCACCAACAATTTCGACCGGGTGCGCTGGGAGTATTTCCGCGACCGGCAAGTGGCTTTCGAGGCCTTCAAGGCAGGGGCCATCACCTTCCAGGAGGAATTCACCTCGCGCATCTGGGCCACGGGCTACGACTTCCCGGCAGTCCATGAAGGCAAGGTCAAGAAGGAGGCCCTGCCGAAAACCGAGCCCGTCGGCTCGCAGGGCTGGATCTACAATACGCGGCGCGAGAAATTCGCCGATCCGCGCATCCGCGAGGCGCTCGGCCTCGCCTTCGACTTCGAATGGACGCGCAAGACCATCATGTTCGGCTCCTATGAGCGCATGACGTCCTATTTCGAGAATTCGGATTCCAAGGCGGTCGGCAAGCCCTCGCCGGAGGAGTTGGCGCTGCTCGAGCCCTGGCGGGGCAAGGTGCCGAACGAGGTCTTCGGCGAGCCCTTCCTGCCGCCGGTCTCGGATGGCTCGGGCAGCGATCGCAACCTGCTGCGCAAGGCCGACGAAATGCTGCGCGCCGCCGGCTGCAAGCGCGACGGCAATGTGCTGAAGCTGCCGAACGGCCAGCCCTTCGAGATCGAGTTCCTCGACTCCTCCCCGGCGCTGCAGCCGCATACGCAGCCCTTCCRGGCCAATCTCAAGCGGCTCGGCATCAACGCCACCTCGCGCCTCGTCGATCCCGCGCAGTATCAGCGCCGCCTCGACGAGTTCGATTTCGACATCATCAGCCGGGCGCTTTCAGGCGGCGCGATCCCCAGCGACACGCTCAGCATCGTCTATGGCTCGGAAGCGGCGAAGACCAGAGGCTCGCGCAATGCCGCCGGCATCAGCGACCCCGCCATCGACGCGATGATCGAGAAGGTCGGCCAGGCCAAGAGCTATGCCGAGGTCGTCGTCACCGCCAAATGCCTCGACCGGCTGCTGCGGGCGGGGCGCTACTGGATTCCGATGTGGTGGAACGACGAGGAATGGCTGGCCTATTGGGACATGTACGACCGGCCGGCGACCAAGCCGAAATTCTCCTCCGGCGCGCCGGCGATCTGGTGGTACGATCCCGAGAAGGCCAAGCGGATCGGAAAGGCGTGACGCGGGCATGCTGAGCTATATCGTCCGGCGCCTCGCGCTGATGGTGCCAACGCTGTTCGGCATCCTGTTCGTCTCCTTCGTCATCGTGCAATTCGCGCCGGGCGGGCCGGTCGAGCGCGTGATCTCTCAGCTCCAGAACCCCAACAGCGGCGCGGCCGATCGTGTCGGCGGCGGCCAGATGGGCGATGCCGGCGCGCAAAGCGAGGCATCAGCCTATCGCGGAGCGCAGGGGCTCGACCCCGCCTTCATCAAGGAGTTGGAAAAGCAGTTCGGCTTCGACAAGCCGGCGCATGAGCGCTTCCTGAAGATGCTCGGCGACTATGCCCGCTTCGATTTCGGCCGCAGCTATTTTCGCGATGCCCCCGTACTGCAGCTGATCAAGGAGAAGCTGCCGGTCTCGATCACGCTCGGCCTGTGGATGACCCTGCTCTCCTATGCGATCTCGATCCCGCTCGGCATCCGCAAGGCCGTGAAGGAAGGCTCGCGCTTCGACACCTGGACGAGCGCCGTCGTCATCGTCGGCTATGCCATTCCGAGCTTCCTCTTCGCGATCCTCCTGATCGTGCTCTTCGCCGGCGGCTCCTTCTGGCAGATCTTCCCGCTCAGGGGCCTCACCTCCGACAACTGGGGGGAGCTCAGCCTCTTCGGGAAGGTGACGGACTATCTCTGGCACATCACGCTGCCGGTTCTGGCGATGGCGCTCGGTGCCTTCGCCACCTCGACGCTACTGACCAAGAACTCATTCCTCGACGAGATCAGGAAGCAATACGTCCTGACCGCGCGGATGAAGGGCCTCAGCGAGCGCGGCGTGCTCTACGGCCATGTCTTCCGCAATGCGATGCTGATCGTGATCGCCGGCTTCCCCGGTGCCTTCGTGCATGCGCTTTTCGCCGGTGCGCTCCTGATCGAGACGATCTTCTCGCTCGACGGGCTTGGGCTGCTGTCCTTCGAGGCGATCGTCAACCGCGACTATCCCGTCGTCTTCGCCAATCTCTACATCTTCTCGCTGATCGGCCTCGTCGTGCATCTGATCACCGACCTGACCTATAGCTGGGTCGATCCCCGCATCGATTTCGAGAGCCGGGAGGCGTGAGCATGAGCGACACGCTGATCGACGCCCCGCCCCCGGCCCTGCGCAGCGACATCCCGCTCGCGCCGGCCGAGGCGACGCAGGGCTGGCTCAAGCTCTCGCCGATCAACCGGCGCCGGCTCAACAACTTCAAGGCGAACAGGCGGGGCTGGTGGTCGCTCTGGCTCTTCCTCGCCCTGTTCCTGCTCTCGCTCGTCGCCGAGTTCATCGCCAACGACCGGCCGCTCGTCGTGCGCTACAAGGACGAATGGCTGTTCCCCATCGCGGTGAACTATCCCGAAGAGAAGTTCGGCGGCTTCCTCGCCACCACCGACTATCGCGACCCGGTCATCGCCAAGGAGATCGCGGCCAACGGCTTCGCGATCTGGCCGCCGATCCGCTACTCCTACCGCACGCATAATCTCGACCTGCCGGTGCCCGCCCCGGCCCCGCCGACCTGGATGCTCAAGGACGAGCAATGCAAGCCGATCGCGGAGCGCAATGGCGGTTCAACTTGCCGCGACCTCGAATGGAACTGGCTCGGCACCGACGATCAGGGCCGGGACGTGGTCGCGCGGCTGATCTACGGCTTCCGCATCTCCGTGCTGTTCGGCCTCATTCTCTGTGCCTTCTCGTCGGTGATCGGCATCGCGGCAGGCGCGATACAGGGCTATTTCGGCGGCTGGACCGACCTGATCTTCCAGCGCCTGATCGAGATCTGGACCTCGATACCCGCGCTCTATTTGCTGATCATCGTGGCCGCGATCATCACGCCCGGCTTCTTCGTGCTGCTCGGCATCCTCCTGCTGTTCTCCTGGGTCGCCCTGGTCGGCGTCGTGCGCGCCGAGTTCCTGCGGGCGCGCAATTTCGAATATGTACGGGCGGCGCGCGCACTCGGACTCTCCAACCGCACCATCATGTGGCGCCACCTGCTGCCCAACGCCATGGTCGCTACGCTGACCTTCCTGCCCTTCATCCTCAACGGCTCGATCACCACCCTGACCTCGCTCGACTTCCTCGGCTTCGGCCTGCCGCCGGGCTCCCCTTCGCTGGGCGAGCTGCTGGCACAAGGCAAGGCGAACCTTCAGGCGCCCTGGCTCGGCCTCTCCGGCTTCATGGTGATCGCACTGATGCTGTCGCTGCTGATCTTCATCGGCGAAGCCGTGCGCGACGCCTTCGACCCGCGGAAGACCTTCGCATGAGCGCGCCGCTTCTCTCCGTCGAGGACCTCTCTGTCGCCTTTCGCCAGGGCGGGCGGGAGACGCTCGCGGTCGATCATGTCTCCTTCTCTATCGCCAAGGGCGAGACGCTGGCGCTGGTCGGGGAATCCGGCTCCGGCAAGTCGGTCTCGGCCCTGTCGATCCTGAAGCTCCTGAACTATCCGGCGGCGCATCACCCCTCGGGCAAGGTGCTGTTCAACGGACAGGACCTGATCGCCGCCGACGAAGACGCGATGCGCAAGGTGCGCGGCAACGACATCACGATGGTGTTCCAGGAGCCGATGACCTCGCTCAACCCGCTGCACAGCATCGAGCGCCAGATCGGCGAGATCCTCGAACTGCACAAGGGCTTACGCGGAGAGAAGGCCCGCGCCCGCACCCTGGAGCTGCTGGAACTGGTCGGCATCCGCGACGCGCGGAGCCGGCTGGACGCCTATCCGCACCAGCTCTCCGGCGGCCAGCGCCAGCGCGTGATGATCGCGATGGCGCTCGCCAACGAGCCGGAGTTGCTGATCGCCGACGAGCCGACCACGGCGCTCGACGTCACCGTGCAGGCCCAGATCCTGAAGCTGCTCAAGGAGCTTCAGGCACGGCTGGGCATGGCGATGCTGTTCATCACCCATGATCTCGGCATCGTCCGCCGCATCGCCGACCGGGTCTGCGTGATGCTGAAGGGCAAGATCGTCGAGCAGGGACCGGTCAGCGAGATCTTCGCCAATCCGCAGCACGACTATACCAAGCGCCTGCTCGCCGCAGAGCCGAAGGGACGCCCCTCCCCTGTCCCGACGGACGCTGCGACGCTGCTCGAAGCCGGGCCGGTCAAGGTCTGGTTCCCGATCAAGTCCGGCATGCTGCGCCGCGTGACCGGCCATGTGAAGGCGGTCGACGGCATCTCGGTAAAGGTCCGCGAGGGTGAGACGCTGGGCATCGTCGGGGAATCCGGCTCGGGGAAGACCACACTGGGGCTGGCGATCCTCCGACTGATCGCCTCTGAGGGGCCGATCGTCTTCCTCGGCGACCGCATCGACGGGCTCTCAAGCGAGCAGGTGCGGCCGAAGCGCAAGAACCTCCAGGTCGTCTTCCAGGACCCCTACGGCTCGCTCTCGCCGCGCATGTCGGTGGCGGAGATCGTCGCTGAGGGGCTCGCCATCCAGCAACCCGACCTCACCTATCAGCGCCGCCGCGAGATCGTGGCGCAGGCGCTCGCCGATGTGGGCTTGGATCCGGCGGCGATGGACCGCTATCCGCACGAGTTCTCCGGCGGCCAGCGCCAGCGCATCGCCATTGCGCGGGCCATGGCGCTCGATCCGAAATTCGTGGTGTTAGACGAGCCGACCTCGGCACTCGACATGTCCGTGCAGGCTCAGATCGTCGAATTGCTGCGCGGCCTGCAAACTAGGCGCAAACTGGGCTATCTCTTCATCAGCCACGACCTCAAGGTCGTGCGGGCGCTGTCGCATCGGGTGGTGGTGATGCAGAACGGCAAGGTGGTCGAGGAAGGCCCGGCAGAGGCGATCTTCGCCCAGCCGCGCGAGGCCTATACGCAGGCGCTGCTGGCGGCCGCGCTCAACCTCGATACCGCCAATGGCGGCTCGGTGAGGGACTGACCATGGCTCGTGCCCTCCTGATCGTGCTGGATTCGGTCGGCTGCGGCGGCGCGGCCGATGCAGCCGTCTATGGCGATGCCGGCTCCGATACGCTCGGCCATATCGCCGAAGCCTGCGCGGACGGGCGGGGCGACCGCGAAGGACTGCGCAGCGGTCCATTGCAGCTGCCGAACCTCGTGAGGCTCGGCCTCGCTCATGCCTGCGAAGCTTCGACCGGCCGCCCGCTCGCCGGCGCCGCCAAGCCGGCGCGACCGGAGGGCCGCTGGGGCTATGGCGTCGAGGTCAGCCAGGGCAAGGACACGCCGTCCGGCCATTGGGAGATCGCCGGTTGCCCTGTGCCGTTCCAATGGGGCTATTTCACAGACCTTGAGAACTCCTTTCCGCCGGAGCTGATCGCCGGCATCGTCAAGGAAGGCGCGCTGCCCGGCATCCTCGGCAGCAAGCACGCCTCTGGCACGGTGATCATCGAGGAGCTTGGAGCCGAGCATATCCGGACGGGCAAGCCGATCTGCTACACTTCGGTCGATTCCGTTCTCCAGATCGCGGCGCACGAGGAGCATTTCGGGCTCGACCGGCTCTATGCGCTCTGCAAGGTCGTGCGCGGTCTCGTCGATCCGCTGCGGATCGGGCGCGTGATCGCGCGGCCCTTCATCGGCTCGCCGGAAGAGGGCTTCACCCGCACGGGCAACCGCAAGGACTTCGCCATCCCGCCGCCGGATGAGACACTTCTCGATCGACTGACGGCGCAGGGTCGCACGGTCGTCACCATCGGCAAGATCGGCGACATCTTCGCCCATCGCGCTACCGGCACCGAGATCAAGCCCTTCGGCAATGCGGCCATGGTCGAGGCGGCGCTCGAAGCCTGGGACGGGCTGCACGATGGCGGCTTCTGTTTCGTGAACCTCGTCGATTTCGACACCGAATACGGCCATCGGCGCGACATTCCGGGCTATGCGGCGGCGCTGGAAGCCTTCGACCGGCTTCTGCCCCATATCGAAGCCGCGCTGAGGCCGGGCGACATCGCCGTCATCACAGCCGACCACGGCAACGATCCGAGCTGGCCCGGCACCGACCATACCCGCGAGCACGTGCCGATCCTCGCCTTCGGGCCAGGTATCGCGCCGGAGCCGCTCGGTCGGCGCGAAAGCTTCGCCGATATCGCGGCGAGCCTTGGCGTCTTCCTCGGCGTCGGACCGGTCGGGCCCGGCCGCCACTGGTAGTCAGGCAGCGGCGACCCGATTGCAGAAGCTCGCGACCTCGCGGCGGATATCCTGCGCCTGCTGAGCCAGCACGTTCGCGGCACCCTGAAGCTGCTGAGCGGCGCCATGGGTCTGTTGCGTCATGACCTCGAAGCCGCCGGCGACGTCGGCGCTTTGCTGTGCTCCCTGGAAGGACAGCCGCACCTGATGCGCGATTTCGGCGGTTGCCCGGCTTTGCTCGCCGACGGAAAGCGCGATCGCATCGGCGACGCTCTCGACCTCGCCGATCGACTCGACGATCTCGCGGATGGCCTTGAGCGAACGCTGTGAAGCCTGCTGCATCGCGCCGATCTGGTGCGAGATCTCGTCGGTCGCCTTCGCGGTCTGGGAAGAGAGCGTCTTCACCTCGCTGGCGACGACTGCGAAACCGCGCCCCATCTCTCCGGCACGCGCCGCCTCGATCGTAGCATTGAGCGCGAGCATGCTGGTTTGTGCCGCGATGCCGCGAATGATCTCGACCACGGCGCCGACATTCTCGCTGCTATGCGCGAGATTCTCGATTTCCGCACTGGCATGGCGCGCCAGCGAGGCGGCCGATTTCGCGCCATCGGCGGAATGGCCGGCGTTGCGGCCGATCTCGCCGATCGAGGCGACGAGCTCCGTGCTCGCCGCCGAGAGATGCTCGATGCTCTCCATCGTACCCGCCGCCGAGGCGGAAACCAGCGCGGTCTGCCGCCGTACCTGATCGGAGGTGCTGGTCAAGGCGCCGGCCTCGGTCTTCATCGCGACAGCGGAATGATCGAGCACCGCCATGGCCTGCTCCATCTGGACATGAAAACCAGATACGACATCGCGCAGTTTTCCGGCCCGGCGACCCAGCTCTTCCGCCAGATTGCGTTCCTTCTCGCCTGCGACGCGCTCGCGCTCGGCCACAGCTTCGGCCCGCGCGAGATTCGCCTCGTTCATCGTGAACATGCGCTGCAGGATCACCGCCAACATAGCAAGGAAGGACGTTTCGATGACGACGATCACTGCATGCAGCAGAACCCTGAGCAAGCTGCCGCCCTGATAGAACACCGCAGCCGGCAAGACATATTGCAGGACGAGATGATGCAGCGCCGTCAGCAAGGCGCCCAACACGATCGGCCGCCAGTCGCAGAACCCTGCGAGCAAAGCCAGGATCGCGAAATAGTACATATGCATGTCCGGCTGCCAGGAATTGCCGGCAAAGCTGAAGACCAGCATCGAGACCTGCCCGATCAACATCGTCGCGATGACGAGCTGGGTCACGATCGCCGGCCCGTTCAGGCGGTAGCACGCCAGCGCCAGAAGAGCGGCCAAAGCCGCTACCGCGACGGAAACGAGCCCGGTCTCGTCATGGGCCCAGAAAGCCAGCGCGAGAAGCGGCACATGCAGGAATCCGAGCGCGAGCAGGACCTGCGCTACCCTGCGGCGAACGGTGGAAAGCGACCATATCATCGCGAGGGTTCCATCGCGGCGGAGGCATCGAGGCAGCCGGCCAGGCCTGTCAGAACAAGCGAGAACCAGGCGCCCGGCGGGAGCGCGGCCGCAACATCGGCCGGGGCCGTGGGCGCGACCACGACGATCGAAGGCAGCCGCCCGCTGCGCAGGACGCGATGACCCGTCGCAAGGCTGAGGGAAATCGCTTCGGCCGCACTGACCCAGGGCGGAAAGACGATCGCCCCGGGCACTTTGCCGTCCTGCGCGCGCGGCAGGCTTGCCATGGCTCCGACGCTGACGATCAGGCAAAGGCAGACAACCGCGAGGCCACCGGAAAACGACAGCCTATCCTCGCGCGACGCGCAAGGCTCCGGGACGGGGACTGAAGGCATAGGCTGGAACCAATGTGAGACGGCCGCTCGCCGGAACCCAAGCGGAACTGCGTAAAATTTCACTTAAACGCTTCATCTGCTTGCGATGAGGGGCGGCGCCGGCACGGGCGCGGCCGCCCGCTCGACCTGATCCTCAATGGGTTGCGCGCAGCCTCGACCTGGCTAGACGGATCGGCCGAGGCGCATGCGCTGCGGGGCAGCGCATGCGCCTCTTAGCGCTGGAGACGCTGCTTGATCCGCTTGATCAGCGTGTCGCGGACTTCGCGATAGGCTTCGAGCTTCTGCTCGCGCGAGCCCTGGAACACCGTCGGATCGACGGTCGGCCAGTATTCGACCTCGGCGGCGTGGGTGCGGGTGAGCTCCAGCGCCTTGTGATGCGCCTCGGGCGAGAGCGAGATGATCAGGTCGAAGTTGAGCCCTTCCCACTCCTCCAGCTCCTCGACCGATTTCGGCTTGTGGCGGCTGAGATCGATGCCGATCTCGTCGAGAACCGCGAGCGCGAACCCATCGGGTTCGCCTTTGCGGGCACCGGCCGACTGGACATAGATCGACTTTCCGAAGAAGTGCTTGGCCAGCGCCTCGGCCATGGGCGAGCGCACGGCGTTCATCGCACACATGAACAGCACGCTCTGGATCTTGCGCGGCAGGCCCTGCGCCGCATCGTCTTCACGCGAACCGGCTTCCACCTCGCCTGAAGAGATCCTGTGCTCCAAGCGCGTCAGCCCTTCCAGTGGAGGGCATAGATCAGCGTGAAGAGGCGGCGGGCCGTGTCGAAATCGATCTCCACCTTGTTGGCGAGTCGCTCGGCCAGGATGCCGGCCGCCTCGTCGTGGAGGCCGCGCCGGCCCATGTCGATCGCCTCGATCTGCGTCGGCGTCGCCGTGCGGATCGCGGCGTAGTAGCTCTCGCAGATCAGCTCGTAGTCCTTGATGATGCGCCGGAACGGGCTGAGCGAGAGATGGTGGGTAACGACGGCCGCGCCGTCCGCTTCCTTGACCTCGAAGACGAGGCGCCGCTCGACCATGGCGAGATGGGCGAGATAGGGCCCGCCATCATGCTCCGGCACGACGAAGCGGTTGCGCTCGATCAGGTCGTAGATCGCGACCGCGCGCTCATGCTCCTGATCGGGCGAGCCGCGCCCCAGCGAGTTCTCGTCGAGTGTGACGCCGACAAGGCACTGCTTGTTGGAAGTCGAAACGTCGGGCATCGCCCCTCCCGCTGCGGCGTCGCTCAGTGACCGACGCTCAGAGATTGAGCCTGATCGTCACGGATCGGCCATGCGCCTGCAACCCCTCCGATTCGGCGAGTTGCGTCGCGGCCGAAGCCAGGGCCCGCAGGCCATCGGGGCCGCATTTCAGCAGCGAGGTTCGCTTCATGAAGTCGCCGACGCCGAGGCCCGATGAGAAGCGCGCCGAGCGCGCCGTCGGCAGCACATGGTTGGGGCCGCCGACATAGTCGCCGATCGCCTCGGGCGTATGACCGCCGAGAAAGATCGCCCCGGCATTGCGGATGAGGCCGGCCAGGCGCTCGGGCTCGGCCGTCATGATCTCGAGATGCTCGGGCGCGATGCGGTCCACCAGCGGCACGGCCGCTTCGAGATCGGCGACCAGCAGGATGGCACCGAATTCCTGCCAGCTCCTGCCGGCGATCTCGGCGCGCGGCAGCGTCGCGAGCTGGGCCGCGACCGCCTTCTCGACCTCGGCAGCGAGCGCGGCATCGTCCGTCATCAGGATCGACTGGGCCGAGACGTCATGCTCGGCCTGCGCCAGCAGATCGGCCGCGATCCAGTCCGGATTGGCGGTGCGATCGGCGATCACCAGCACTTCGGACGGGCCGGCGATCATATCGATACCGACCTGGCCGAAGACGCGGCGCTTGGCTGCCGCGACATAGGCGTTGCCGGGGCCGACGATCTTGGCGACCGGCGCGATGCTTTCCGTGCCATAGGCGAGCGCCGCGACGGCCTGAGCACCGCCGATGCGATAGATCTCGTCGACACCGGCGAGCCGCGCAGCCGCGAGCACGAGCGGATTGGTTTCGCCGCGCGGTGTCGGGGCGACCATGACGATGCGCGGCACGCCGGCGACTTTGGCGGGGATCGCGTTCATCAGCACCGAAGATGGGTAACTCGCCGTGCCACCGGGCACATAGAGACCGACCGCCTCGATCGCGCTCCAGCGCCAGCCGGCTTCGACGCCCGCGGCATCCTTGACCCAGGAATCCGTCGGCTTCTGGCGTTCGTGGTAGGTGGCGATGCGTTCGCGGGCGGTCTCCAGCGCCACGAGCAATTCGGCGGAGCAGGCAGCAACTGCGGCGTCGATCTCGGCTTCGTCGACGCGCAGTGTCCCCGGTGTGAGGTCCAGCTTATCGAAGCGGCTGGTGTAACCGATGAGCGCGGCGTCGCCCTTTGCGCGCACCTCGGCGATCATATCGGCCGCGATCCGATCGACCTCCTCAGAGACCTCACGCTTGGCGGACAGCAGAGCGGCGAAGCCTTCTGCGAAACCTGCGTCCCTGTCGTCGAGCCTGATCGGCATTGGCATCCTCGGGCTTATCCGGATTTATAGCCGTCATTCCGGGCGTAGCGCAGCACAAGCCCGGAATCCATCATGGCAGCCCAGGCCTTCGACGGATCCTCGGTCGGCGCCGCTTGGCGGCCTGTCCAGGATGACGGCGCGTTCTTAGACGAAGGCTGTCGCGGCTTGAAGCCGGCAGGGCCGGAAAACTGGCGAGCGAGCCGCCTCGTCAGGCGCCGTTGGGATGGCCGGGCGTCGCCACGGCTTCCCAGACCGGCCCGAGGTCCTTCATCTGGGCCTCCACGCATTCGACGGAGAGGCGGATCGCGGCGCCTTCGGAGAAATTCAGCGTTACGTCACCAGCGGGATCATCACCCTGGTCGAAGGTGATGGCGAGAAGGTTCAGCACCTTGTCCGGATCGTTCTTGTCGAGCTTGGCGCTGCGCACCGAGAGCACCCGGTCGAAATGCAGCGCCGCCAGCCGGCGACGGCGCTTGCCGTGCTGCGCCCCCTCCCAGTCGAACCGGCGCAAAGCGAGCGCAAAGCGCTTCTCGGCCGGCAGGTAGCGAAGATCGGCGGCCTTCAGCACCGCGTCCTGAAGATGCGCCGAGACGACCGCGAGATCGTCTGCATCGAGCGCGATGAGCTTAAGTGGATCGGCGGCATCGTCTGACATGATCGTGTTCTGCCGAGCCGCCTCGAGAAAATCAACAGTCCAGAATCAACTGCTGATGCGCTCAACCACCGCGCCGCAGCGCGTGAGCTTGGCCTCAAGGGCCTCGAAGCCGCGGTCGAGATGATAGACGCGGTTGATGGTGGTGTCGCCTTCGGCGGCGAGGCCGCCGATGACGAGCGAGACCGAAGCACGCAGATCGGTCGCCATCACCGGCGCGCCGGTGAGCTTCTCGACACCCTCGACATGGGCGACGTCGCCGTCGAGCCGGATCTTCGCGCCGAGCCGGGCGAGTTCCTGCACATGCATGAAGCGGTTTTCGAAGATGGTCTCGCGAATGCGCGAGGTGCCCTTGGCCTTGGTCATCAGCGCCATGAACTGCGCCTGCAGATCGGTTGGGAAGCCGGGGAAGGGATCGGTATCGACATCGACCGCCTCGATGCCGCGGCCGTTGCGGCGCACGCGAATGCCTTCATTGGTCTCATCCACCTCGACACCGGCCTTGGTCAGCACGTCGAGCGCGGACTGAAGCAGGTCGGCGCGCGCGCCCTCCAGCACGACATCGCCGCCGGTCATGGCCACCGCCATGGCATAGGTGCCGGTCTCGATGCGGTCCGGCAGGACGGTGTGGTGTGCGCCGCCGAGGCGAGAAACGCCAGTCACGACGATCCGCGAGCTACCGGCACCCTCGATCTTGGCACCCATCTTGACGAGGCAGGCGGCGAGGTCGGTGACTTCGGGCTCGCGCGCAGCATTCTCGATCACAGTGGTGCCGTCAGCAAGGACCGCGGCCATCAAGGCGGTGTGCGTGCCGCCGACCGTGACCTTCGGGAAGACGATCTCGCCACCCTTCAGCCCCTTGGGCGCACGCGCCAGCGCGTAGCCATTCTCGATCACGATCTCGGCGCCGAGCTTCTCCAGGGCCATGAGCAGCAGATCGACCGGCCGCGTGCCAATGGCGCAGCCGCCCGGCAGCGAGATCTTGGCCTCGCCCATGCGGGCAAGGATCGGCGCGATCACCCAGAAGCTCGCCCGCATGGTCGAAACCAGTTCGTAGGGCGCGCAGGTATCGACGATCTGACGCGCTGTCAGCGAGATGTTCTGGCCGGTCTCGGCGGACTGGCCGATGCGCTTGCCGGCGACGGTGCGATCGACGCCGTGATTGGACAGGATGCGCGAGAGGGCGGTGACGTCCGAGAGGCGCGGCACATTGGTCAGCGTCAAGGTCTCGTCGGTCAGCAGGCTCGCGATCATCAGCGGCAAGGCGGCGTTCTTGGCGCCCGAAATCGGAATCGCGCCATTGAGGCGCTGGCCGCCGGTGATGCGGATCTTGTCCATCGTCAGGTCCTGCTCGGCCGCACGGAAACCCGGCAGCCCATGTGAGTAAGGGAGGTCAGGACCGGGGAGGTTCGGCCTGAGCGGGCGGCGCCGGCTTCTGCGTCCCCGCCTCCTCCGAGCGGCGAGCGCGAGCCTGGGCCTTGCGGCGCTTCAGGTTCTCGCGGAGCGCGGCGGCAAGGCGCGCCTGCTTCTCGTCCTCGGCTGTCTGGCGGGTCACGGCATCAGCTCGGCGGTGTTTTGCAACTTGGCTGTTTGAACGCGGGAACGCGGCGAATTCGCGGCGCCATGGTTACCCCCACATCCGCCTTCGGACAAGCGCCGCCACACCGGGACACCGTTTCAGGATGCGGCAAAGCACTGTGCCATTGCGGATCAGGAAAAGCCCGACCCGGAAGCCCCTGGATCGATCATCCCGCACGCGCCGCCGATCCCAGCAATTTCTTTCCCGATATCACGCCCCATCGAAATTTCCTGCTCCCCCCGCCCCCTCCGCAAAGGCCCGCCTCTTGCCTCGACAGGGCGCCTCCCCGCTCCGAGACCGGCGGCATGACGCTTGGTCACCGGAAAAAACTTAACGCTATTAACCATTTCCGGGAGTTTCCGTTTACAGTTTGTTAAGCTCGTTTAGTCTGCACGACATCAGGCAGTTCCGGGGGTGGCGTCGTGTTGCAGTCCTTGAAGATCGGAGCAGAAACCGTTTCGCCGGCCCTGCTCGAAAGCTGCGAGGTCATCGACGCGATCCGCTACAAGGCCGGCTTCCTGCCGGAGGTGGAGATCGCCTACGAGCCGGACATCAAGACGCTCTGGGTCACGATCCGGCCCGAGCTGAAGCCGGTCTTCACGCTGCAGCTGCTCGACAGCCTGGTGAAGATTCAGAGCGCGATCGTGGCCCTCTGGGGAGCGCCGGACCAGTATCACCGCGCTCCGGTGCGCTTCCTCGCCTTCCGCGGCGCTGGCCCGTTCTTCACGCTCGGTGGTGATCTCGATTTCTATCTCGACTGCCTGGCCAAGAACGACCGCGCCGCGCTCGCCGAATATGCACGGCTGTCAGCGGAAGGGGCGATCTGGAATTCGAGCGGCCTCAACGGGCTGGTCATCACCCTCTCGACCATCCACGCCAAGGCGATCGGCGGCGGCATCGACGCGCCGCGCTCGTGCAATGTGATGATCGCCGAAGAGCAGGCCTCGTTCGTCTACCCGGAGATCAAGTTCAACCACTTCCCGATCACCGCGGTCGCGATCCTGTCGCGCCGGATGGGCCAGCGTGCGGCGGAGCAGATGCTGCTCTCCGGCGAGGAGATGAGCGCGCAGGAGTTCATGGCGGCGGGCGGCCTCGAGGCGGTCGTCCCGACCGGCACCGGCGAAGCCTGGATCCGCAAATATTGCTCCGATGCCCTGCCGATCCACGCAGCCAAGACGGCGCTCTTTTCGGCCTTCAATCGCCGCTCCGGCGACCTGCGCGAAGAACTCGGCCATCTCGGCCAAATCTGGACCGACTGCATGCTGCGGCTCAGCCCCAGCGCGATCTCGAAGTTGCAGCGCATCGCACAGACGCAGGACCGCATGTTAGCGCGCGTTTACCAAAGACACCTGGCACCGGTCTGAATGCGGCTGGATCGTCCCGTACGGCACTAGAGTCACACGAAGCATTTACCTCTGCTCCCATAGAAACCTTTGATGATGCGCTAGGTTTGAGCCTAGCGTGCATGATCGCGCTCGCGGCAAAGGCAGGAGTAGATGTCGGGCACGCTGAAGCGATTGATGGCAGCTGGCGGGCGCGAGAAGGCCGACGATGTCGACCTGACCGGCTACACGCTGCTGGTCAGCTCGCTTTTCTCGTCGCCGGCGTCGATCATTCCCGGCGGTATCGCCGGTATTCTCACCCCGTTCTTGTGCTGGCTTTCGACCGGCATGGACATCTTCATGGGCCTCACCCTGCTGGTGACGCTCATCGTCGTCCTGCGTCTCCTCACCGTCGTGGCCTATCGCCGACGGAACCACGCCCACGACAGTTACGCCCAGACTCGCCGCTGGGATCGCGACTACTTCCTCGGCGCCACGATTTTCAGCGCTGTGCTGGGCTACAGCTGCTATGTCGCGCTGGTTCACACGAACGACCCAGCCGCGCACATCACCTCGGTCGCGTCCACGATCGCCCTGGCTTCCGGCTACGTCGCGCGCAATGCGGGCCGCCCCAAATTCGTCGCGGTGCAGCTCATGACCTTCTGCATCCCGATGGCGATCGGGCTGATCGCGGCGCAGAACCCCTATTACCGCTATATCGGCTATTTCGCCTTCCTCTACGTGGCCGCGAACATCGCGATCACCAACTCGCTGCATCGGAACCTGCTGGCTCTCAGCGATGCGACGAAGCATTCAAAGGCGCTCGCCTCGGCACTGCACTCGCAGAACCTCACTCTCGACGCCGCCCTGAACACGATGATCGACGGGCTGGCGATGTTCGACCGCAATCTCAAGCTGGCAGTCGGCAACAGGCCGCACAGCACGCTTTACGGCCTGCCCGAGACGCTGGCCCTGCCCGGCACGCCGCTGACGGCGATCGCGCGCTTCCTGGTCGAGCGCCAGGTGATCAGCCAAGAGCAACTGCGCGAGATCCGCATGGCCCTGACCATGGTCCAGAGCACCCAGCAAGCAGCGAGCCACGAGGTCGTGACGCGCAGCGGGCTCGTGCTGGTTGTGACCTTCGCGCCGGCTGCCGAAGGCGGCATCCTCATGCTGACCGAGGACGCCACGGAGCGGAAGGCAACCGAGGCGCGCATCGAGCAGATGGCACGCTTCGACGAGCTGACAGGGCTCGCCAACCGGTTCGAGTACAACACGCAGATCGCCGAGGCCTTCGCGCGGCTCGACCGCACCGGCGAGGCCTTCGCGCTGCTCTATCTCGACCTCGACGGCTTCAAGCAGGTCAATGACAGCCTGGGCCACGACATCGGCGACCACGTGCTGATGGAGACTGCCAGCCGCCTGCGCGGCGCGATCCGCAGCAACGACATGCTGGCCCGCTTCGGCGGCGATGAGTTCCTGCTGGTCCTGCCCTCCGCCGAACACACCATCGTCACGGCGATCGCGCAGCGCATGATCAATGCGATGACCCGCGCCTTCGATGTCGAGGGCAAGACGGTCTATGTGACCGCGAGCGTCGGTATCGCCATGGCGCCGCATGACGGAAGCACCCCGGCCGATCTCCTGCGCCATGCCGATACCGCGCTCTACAAGGCGAAGTCCGCCGGTCGGAACACACTGATGTTCTTCAACCCGACCATGGCCGAGGAAATGCTCGAGCGGCATGAGATCGAGGTCGATCTGCGCAAGGCCTGCGCGGATGGCACGCTCGAACTCTATTACCAGCCGATCATCGACCTGAAGACGCAGGAGATCGTCTCGCGCGAGGCGCTGATGCGCTGGCGCCATCCGACCCGCGGCATGGTGCCGCCTGGCGTTTTCATTCCGATCGCCGAGCAATCCGGCCTGATCGCCTCAATGGGCGAATGGGCGATCCGGCAGGCCTGCAAGGATGCCGCGAGTTGGGAACCGGGCATCAGCGTCTCGGTGAACGTCTCGCCGCTGCAGTTCCGCGAGCCCCGCCGCATCGTCGAGACGGTCAAGAGCGCGCTCCTCTCTTCGCATCTCGAATCGCGGCGGCTGATGCTCGAAGTCACGGAATCGCTGCTGATCGAGGACGACAAGCTGGCGCTTTCGGTGCTCGACGAATTGCTGGCGCTCGGCGTGACCTTCGCGCTCGACGATTTCGGAACCGGCTACTCCTCGCTCGCCTATCTCTCGACCTACCCGTTCGCGCAGGTGAAGATCGACCAGAGCTTCGCCCGCGAGGTGCACACCAACGAAGCTTCCAAGGCCGTTATCGAAGCGGTGTGCCAGCTCGCTCGCCGGCTCCATATGAACGTCGTGGTCGAGGGCATCGAAACCGAGCAGCAGCGCATCGCCGTCCAGTTGCTCGGGGCCCACCGCGCCCAGGGCTTCCTGTTCGGCCGGCCCGAACCTCTCGCGACCATCAATGGCAGAGGCGGGAACCGCAGCGTCGCTTGAGCCTTATGCGGGCAATCCCGCGTGATCGGAGCGCGCCGGCCTTGATTCCGTCGGCCGGACAACGCATCAGCGATCGAGGATGAGAGCGAAGCGGGACATCCGGTGAGCGACGGCACGGCCAAGGCGGCGAACCCCGCCGCGTTGACACCCGACATCTGCGTCATCGGCGCAGGCGGCAACGGCATAGCGCTGGCCACGGCTGCCGCGGCCTTCGGCGTGTCCGTGGTTCTCATCGAGCGAAGTGCGTTGGGTGGCAGTTCCGGCCCGCTGGCCATGAAAGCGCTGATCGAAGCGGGGGCGGCCGCGCAGGCGATGCGCGAAGCCGGCCGCTTCGGACTCAAGACTGGCGATCCGCAGGCCAGCCCGGCGCAGCTTCACGACCATATTCAGCGTACGCTGGCCGCAGAGGCCGCGAATCATGCCGAGGAACGGCTGAAGGCCCTCGGGATCATCATTTTGAGAGGCGAGGCACGCTTCGCCAGCCGGAGCACGGTCCGCGCGGGCGCGCAAGCGATCAAGGCCCGGCGTTTCGTCATCGCCACCGGCGCACTCGCGCCTCGCCCGGAACTGCCGGGCCTCGAGACGGTGCCGCTGATTGATCCGGACGAACTATCCGAACTGACCCGCCTGCCCGAACGTCCTGTCATCCTCGGCGGCGGTGCGACCGGCGCGGCACTGGCACAGGCCCTGCGACGCCTCGGAAGCACGGCGACGCTCGTCGCCCCGGAAGGATTGCTGCCCGACCATGATGCGGAAGCGGCGCTGCTGGTTCGCCGGCGTCTGCTGCGCGAGGGGCTTGTGGTGCACGAGGGCGCCACACCCATCCGAGGCGAACGCAGCCGATCCGGATTTCGCCTCGTTCTCGCTCGCGATGGGAGCGAAACCGTCGTCGAGGGCTCACATCTGCTGTCGGCCGGACCGCGCCGGCCGGAGATCGCCGCGCTCGATCTCGACCTCGGCGGCATCAGCCATGACGCCTCCGGCATCATCGTCGACAAGGGCCTGCGGACAAGCAATCGCCGCGTCTACGCCCTGGGGGGCTGTGCCGGCGGAGCGGCGGCGCCAGCGACCGACCAGGCCGGCGATGACCACGCCGGCGTGGCGCTGCGCAGCATCCTGTTTCGCCAGCCCGCCCGCATTGACCCGGCGAATTACCCTCGCGTCGGCTGGTGCCAGCCGGAGATCGCAGCGATCGGCCTGTCCGAAGCCGCAGCAAGAGCCAAGGCCGGCGCGATCCAGGTGCTGCGCTGGCCTTTTGCCGAAGTCGCCGATGCCCGCGCCGCCGGCTCGACCGAGGGCTTCGTCAAGCTCGTCACCGACCGCAAAGGCCGCATCCTCGGTGTCACCATTGTGGGTGCCGGTGCCGCCGAGTTGATCGCGCCATGGTGTGTCGCAGCCAAGGCTGGGCTCGCGGCTTCCGATATGGCGGCGGTGGTGGCGCCCACATTTGCTCGTTCGGACGGCTCGCGCAGGGCGGCGCTCTCGTTCCATGTCCCGTCGACTGCAAATCCTCGCCTGCGCCGCTTGATCGGCTTTCTGCGGCGCTTCGGGTAAGATTGGCTTCAATGCATCACCCCGCCCTGCCCAGGAACGATCTGTCGATCAGTCAGCCACGCGGCCTGACGCGCCTTGGCCTGTCCGCAAAACTGCTGCTCTTCACCGTGCTCTTCGTCATGCTGGCGGAGGTCGTGATCTACCTGCCCTCCATCGCGAATTTCCGGCGGAACTGGCTGCATGACCGGATCGCTGCAGCGCAGGTCGCCGCCCTGGTGCTGGAGGGCGCGCCGGAGGACGGACTGCCGGAAGGCAGCGAGAACCGGCTGCTGATGGGCGTCGGCGCCCGATCGATCGCCGCCCGCGTCGGCGGCGCACGCCGGCTGCTCAGCCTCGACTCGATGCCGCCGCCGGAAGTCTCGCGCTCGATCGACCTGCGGAATCTCTCCTGGATCAACGCGATCGAGGAAGCGGTCGCGGTGCTCGTCTCTCCCGCCACCATGCCGATCCGGGTGGTCGGCGAAGCGGTCGGCGGTGCCGATTTCGTCGAGATCGTCATCGACGAGGCGCCTCTGCGCCGCGCGATGCTGAAATTCTCCTGGAGCCTGCTGCTGATCTCGCTGCTGATCACCGGGCTGACGGCGCTTGCGGTCTATATCGCCCTCAACGCCCTGATCATCGGGCCGATCCGGCGTCTGGCAGCGAACGTCATGGAGTTCGAGGCCGACCCCGAGAACCCCCAGCGCATCATCGAGCCAACCTTGCGCGCCGACGAGATTGGCGAGGCGGAGCGCGCGCTCGCCCGCATGCAGGAAACGCTCGCCGACGAACTGCGCACGAAGAAGCACCTCGCCGAGCTCGGCCTCGCCGTCTCCAAGATCAACCACGACCTACGCAACATGCTGGCGGCGGCACAGCTCATGTCGGACCAACTCATCGAGACCCGCGACGCCAAGATCCGCCGCTTCGCACCGCGGCTGATCGCGACGCTGGGGCGTGCCATCGAATTCTGCCAGGCCACTCTCGCCTATGGCCGCGCAGCGGAGGCGCCGCCGGTTCTCCGCGAGGTCGCCCTGCGGCAACTCGTCACGGAGCAGGCGGAGATGCTCGGCCTGCCCGGTGACGGGCGGCTGCGCTTCGAGAACCGCGTCCCTGCCGAACTGATAGCGCCCTGCGACCCCGACCAGATGGCACGGGTGCTGACCAACCTGATGCGCAATTCCGTCCAGGCCCTGACCCAGGCCGGGGCGGAAGCCGACGCCCAGCCGCTGTTGGCGGTGACCGCAGGGCCGGTGAACGGCTCGGTAGCCCTGCGTGTCATCGATAACGGGCCAGGCGTGCCCGAACGTGCGCGGGCCAATCTCTTCCAGGCCTTCCGCGGCTCGGTGACGCCAGGCGGCACGGGGCTCGGGCTTGCCGTGGCGGCCGAACTGGTCCGGTTGCATGGCGGCGCGATCGAGCTCGAGCCCTGCCCCGCCGGCGCCGTGTTCAAGGTCACCCTGCCGCTGCGTCGGAGCAACGGCCACTGACGAGCCCCGGCGCCAAGCGCCTACTGGCTCGCCCAGATCACTCGCGCCATGAAGGCGATGTCGGCGTGATTCAGGACCCGGTCGGGGTGTTCCGGATTAAGCGAGGCGAGTTCGATCGTTTTCGCGGTCTGGCGCTTGAGCTGCTTGGCCAGCACCTCCCCCTCCACCGTCTTGACCACGACGCGGTCACCGCGCCTCACGGTCGCTGTCGGCGAGACAATGATGGTGTCGCCGTCGCGGTAGAGCGGCAGTATCGAATCGCCGGAAATCTCGAGCGCATAGGCCTTCTCGTCGGCCACGCCCGGAAAAGCGACCTCCTCCCAGCCGGTACCGGCTGGAAAGCCGCCATCGTCGAAAAAACCGCCGGAACCTGCCTGGGCGAAGCCGATCAGCGGGATGGTGCGCGCCGGCGCGGGCTCCCGCCGCAATACGGTGCTCATGAACTCGTCGAGGGAGGCGCCCGTCGCGGCCAGAATCTTGGCGATCGACTCCGTCGAGGGCCAGCGCTCGCGCCCATCCGGAGCCACACGCTTGGAACGATTGAAGGTGGTGGCGTCGAGGCCAGCCTTGCGCGCCAACCCCGAGGCGGTGAAACCGTAGCGCTGGGCGAGCATATCGATCGCCCCCCAGATCTGGTCATGTGACAGCATCGCGCAGACCTCGCATTGCTCTTGTCGCCGGGCGGGGATTGAGCATAGGAAATATCCCCTATCTCCTAAGATTTCAATCCAATTCTTGCCGCAATCCGGCTAACGCTTGCGGAATCCTCCCGCCAGGGATTAAGCCGTGGCCCGACCTGTTTCCGAGAGACTGCCGGTGCCTCTGATCTACAAGATATGCCCCGCCCCGCTCTGGCGCGAAGCGGAGCGGAATGGACGCTTCGATGGCGCGCCCGTCGACCTCGCGGACGGCTACATCCATTTCTCAACGGCAGCCCAGCTTGCGGAAACGGCAGCAAAGCACTTTGCCGGACAGGACGGACTCCTGCTCATCGCGGTCGAAGATTCGCGCCTCGGCCCGGCCTTGCGCTACGAGCCCTCTCGCGGCGGAGCGCTGTTCCCACATCTCTACGCTGCCCTCGATCCGAAGGCCGTGCGCTGGGTAGCGCCGCTGCCGCTCGGGATCGACGGCGGCCACACCATCCCGGAGGATCTGGCATGATCGGCAGCCTGTTTAACCTCGCCCGGCCGCTGATCCACCGCATGGATGCGGAGACGGCGCATCGGCTCGCCGTCACGGCGCTGGCCGCGGCCCCCGCGCTGAAGCCCGGATCGGACGACCCCGTGCTGGCGACGGAGGCATTCGGCCTGACCTTCCCGAACCCCGTCGGGCTCGCGGCTGGCTTCGACAAGAATGCCGAGGCGATTGACGGCGCGCTGGGCCTGGGCTTCGGCTTCGTCGAGGTCGGCGGGGTGACGCCGCTGCCGCAGCCCGGCAATTCGCGTCCCCGCGTCTTCCGACTGATCGAGGATGAGGCCGTCATCAATCGCTACGGCCTGAACAGCGAGGGCATGGAGGCTGTCGCCGCCCGGCTAACGGCCAGGCGCGGCCGCGGCGGGCTCGTCGGCGTCAATCTCGGTGCCAACAAGGAATCGGCCGACCGCGCGGCCGACTATGCCACGCTCGCTCGCAGGCTGGCACCGCTCGCCGATTTCCTGACGATCAACGTATCCTCGCCGAACACGCCCGGCCTGCGCGACCTCCAGGCGGAAGCTGCGCTCGACGACCTCGTGGCGCGTTCGCTCGCAGCACGGGACGACGTAGCCGGCAGCGGCCGGCGCACGCCGATCCTCGTCAAGATCGCGCCTGACCTGACCATGCCCGAGCTCGACGGCATGATCGCAGTCGCCCGCAAGCGCGGCATCGACGGGTTGATCGTCTCCAACACCACGGTCACGCGCCCGGCGAGCTTGCGCAGCGCCGCCAAGGCCGAGACCGGCGGGCTCTCCGGCAAGCCGCTCTTCACCGCCTCGACCCGCATCCTGGCCGAGGCCTTCCTGCGCGTCGAAGGGCAGTTCCCGCTGATCGGCGTTGGCGGCGTCGATTCGGCCGAGACGGCCTTCGCCAAGATCCGCGCCGGCGCGACGCTGGTGCAATTCTACTCCGCGATGGTCTTCAAGGGGCCGGGGCTAGCGAAGGAGATCAAGGCCGGACTTGCGGCCCAGGCGCGACGCGCCGGCCTCACCCGCCTCACCGCCCTGATCGGGCGCGATGCGGCCGCGATCGCCCGCGGCGAGAGTCTGTAACTAGACGTCAACGCCCCGAACATCTCGGAAACCCGAGACTTCTCGTCATGCGATTCTCGGGTCGAAGCGTTGCTTCGCCCGAGATTGAAGGCAGCTTACTTCCGCGCCGCGAAGAGCCGCACCAGCAGCCACAGGGGCACGACGATCAGGGCGCCGGCGATTATCCACTGGCCGACCTCGCGCACCGCGCCGAAGCCGAGCCCGGTGATCGAGCGGATGAAGCGTGCCCCCGCCTCGTAGAGGCTCTGCGGCGACAGGCCGAGGAATGCCATCGCTGCCCCGACCAGCAGCGAAATGAAGATCAGGCGGACGAGGACGCTGAGGGGCGAGCCGCCGAGAAACCGTTCCATGGAAGCAATCGTCATCCTGTTGCGCCCCAAGTCGATCCGGGGCGCTTCCGCGCTGTCTTAACCTGAAACAGGCTGCGCTTGAACCGGGACTGAACGCTGCCTCGTTTGAGGCCATGCTTGCCCGCATAAAACGCGGGTCAGGGAAGCGGAGATCCGCGACCTATCCCGACGGTCGATGTTCTCGGAGACAGCTCGGCCTGTGAGGAAGCGCTCATCAGGCCGTGGCCGAGGCTCCCGCCGTCGCCCAGGCCGTGCCGGCGATCTTTGAGGCAGCGATGACCGCCTGAGTGCGACTGTCGACGTCGAGCTTGGTCAGGATCGCCGAAACATGGGCTTTGACCGTCGCCTCGGAGACGCCGAGCTCATAGGCGATCTGCTTGTTGAGAAGTCCCTCGGACAGCATCATCAGCACACGCACCTGCTGGGGCGTCAGCGTCGAGAGACGGCGGACCATGTCGGCGATCTCGGCATCGACCGGCGCCGACAAATCGACACCTGGCGGGGTCCAGACGCCGCCGTCGAGCACGGCGCGGATCGCCTCGCCCATCTGCGCGACGTCGGCCGTCTTCGGCAGGAAACCGAGCGCGCCAAACTCGATGCAGCGGCGAATCACCGCCGGATCGTCATTCGCGGAGACGACGATCACCGGGATTTCCGGATGGTCGGCCCGCAGGAAGAGCAAGCCCGAGAAGCCCTGCACCCCCGGCATGGTGAGGTCGAGCAATACGAGATCGGCGTCGCCGCCACTGGCCAGCGCTTCGGTCAGGGCTTCCAGGGAGCCGACCTCGCTGACCTCGGCGCCGCCGATCGCGTGCGAGACCGCCTGGCGCAGCGCGCCGCGAAACAGCGGATGATCGTCCGCGATGACGATCCGCGTCGAAGGCTGCTTGCTCATCGCCACCACTCCCTAATGTCTGCATCGGCTCTGTCCGAAAACCGCATTCCGCTTTTCGGGTCGATGCTCTTATCCGGCCCGGACATTTTGCCTCAGGCGGGGAAGCGATCACAAGCACCCTGAGCGCAAGGTCGCAACCCGTTGCGCCTCAGCCATTGGTCGGCAACAGCGCTTCCAGCACCTCGATATGATCGGCCTCGCGCGGCGGCTTGTCCCAGCGAATGCGGTTGATCCGGGGAAAACGCATGGCGAGACCGGATTTGTGGCGGGTCGAGCGCTGCAGCCCCTCGAACGCAACCTCGAAGACGAGGCCGGCCTGCGCTTCATGCGTGACCTCCCGCACCGGTCCGAAGCGGTTTACCGTGTTCTTGCGCACGAATTTGTCGAGTTCGATGAGTTCCTCGTCGGTGAAGCCGAAATAGGCCTTGCCGACCGGCACCAGTTCCTCGCCGCCATCCTCGCCCACGCGCCAGACGCCGAATGTGTAGTCGGAGTAGAAGGATGAGCGCTTGCCGTGGCCGCGCTGGGCATACATCAGCACGCAGTCGACGAGCCGCGCATCGCGCTTCCATTTCCACCAATAGCCCTTGGGGCGGCCGGGCAGATACGGCGAGTCGTGCCGCTTGATCATACAGCCCTCGACAGCCTCGGCATCGGCGCCGGCGCCCGCCGCGGCTGGATCGGCACGAGCCGCCGTCAGCTCTTCCCATGAAGCGAAGGGAATCGTGGGCGAAAGGTCGAAACGGACACTGCCGAGGCGCGAAAGAAAAACATCGAGACGCTTCCGCCGCTCCTCAAAAGGCAGATGGCGGATATCCTCCTCGCCATCGACGAGCAGGTCGTAGACGCGAATATGGGCAGGGAACTCGCCCAGCATCTTCGCGGTGACGGTCTTGCGGTTGAGTCGCTGCTGCAGGGTGTTGAAGCTCAGCACGGAGCTCTCGCGCATCACCAGCAACTCGCCGTCGAGCGCTCCGTCCTGCGTCAACCCCTCGACGAGATCAGGAAAGGCAGCGGCGATGTCCTCGCCGGTCCGTGAATAGAGCCGCGTGACGCGTGTCCCATCCGCCTTGCGGCCACTGACGGCCTGGACGCGGATGCCGTCCCATTTCCATTCGGCTGAGAATTCGGCCGGGTCGAGCTTGTCGAAATCGCCGCCCTCGATCGGGTGCGAGAGCATGACCGGGCGGAAGGGCGCGGGATCGCGCGCTTCGGGCCGCGGCCCCCGCCCCTCCAGCCAGGCGAAGAGCTCGGCATAGGGCGGCTCCAGCCCGTGCCAGACCTGCTCGACCTCGTCGGGCGGCACGCCGCCGAGGCTCGCGGCGGCTGTCTTGGCGAGGCGAGCTGAAACGCCGATGCGCAGCGCGCCGGTGATGAGCTTGAGCAGGGCCCAGCGGCCGGTTTCGTCGAGCGCGTCGAGCCAGGAGGCAATGAGCCGTGGCAGATCGGTCTTGCCGGCCTCGCGCAGGCTTTCGACCACCTCCGGCAGATGCGGCACCGCATTGGCGCCGTGCCGAGCCGGCCACATCAGCGCGACCGTCTCGGAGAGGTCGCCGACATAATCGTAGGACAGTGCGAACAGGACGGGATCGGTGCGCTCGGTGATCAGTGCGCGGATCAGCCCCGCCTTGGCGTTACGGAAGACGAGTCCGCCCGTCATCGCCGCCAGCGCATAGCCGCGGTCGGGATCGGGCGTGGTGCGCAAATAATCCGCGATCAGCGCCAGCTTCGCGTTACGGCGCGGTTCATAGGCAAGGCGGTCGAGCAGCCAGGCGAAGCGGTTCATGCTGTCGCTTCTCCGCCACCATGCGTCCGTTTCGTCGTGTTGCACCGCATCGTTCAGACACCGTTCATGAAGCAAACCTTAACGGCAGCAAGGTAGCCAGGAGATAGACGCCGATGCGTGCCGCGATGCGGTTCCTTGCCTTGCCTGTCATCGCTGCGACGCTTTCGGCCGGAGCCCCCGCGCAGGCGGCGAGCTTCTCCTGCCGCGAGACGCCGATCGTGCGCTCGAACGCCACGCTCGCCTCGCTCTCCGCCAAGGTTGCGCAGGGCCAGTCTCTCGCGATCCTCGCCATCGGCTCCTCCTCGACGGAAGGCATCGGCGCCAGCGCCAAGGACAAGACCTATCCCGCGCGCCTGCAGGCGCTGCTCGCCAAAGCCTGGCCGAAGTCGCAGATCGAGATCGTCAATGCCGGCATCGGCGGCGAGACCGCACCGCAGACCCTCGCCCGCCTGAAGACCGCGCTGACCGCACGCAGCTACGACCTCGTGATCTGGCAGGTCGGCACCAACGACGCCGTCACCGGCGGCGATCTCGACGCCTTCAGGACGATGGTCGCCGACGGCATCGCGATGGTGCGCGAGGCCGGCCCGGCGCTCGCCATCCTCGATCCCCAGTACTTCCCCTCCTTTCGCGACCCACAGCGCTATGGCGCCTATGTCGAGGCGGTTGGTGATGTAGCCCGGCGCGAGGCCGTGCCCGTCTTCGCCCGCTATGCGGCGATGCGCGAATGGCACCGCACCGACGCCGAGGCCTTCAAGGCCGCGCTGTGGACGGACGGCTTCCATATGAGCGATACTGGCTATGACTGCCTCGCGCGCGACATGGCGAACGCCATGGTCGGCATGGCCGCTCCGTCGCACCAAGTCGTCGCGTCGTCGCGCTAAATCCCCGTCCGAGCCCTCATCCTGAGGAGCCATTCCGCGAGAAATGGAGTCTAGAGGGATGCTCCAGACGCCTCCGGGAGCTCCTGGAGCATCCTTCGAGACGCGGCTGCGCGGCTCCTCAGGATGAGGGCTGACACAATCAGCCGACAGCCGCATCGGCGCCCTCCCCGGCCGGATCAGCCTCGCCCTCGTCGCCATAGCCGACGAGGTGCAGCGGCCTAGCCTTCAGCCCAGCCGTGCCGCACCAGTGGACGAGGGCGTCGGCCTCGCCATGCGTCACCCAGATCTCGCCGGCTTCGACCTCGCGGATCGTCGCCAGCAGATCGTCCCAATCGGCATGGTCGGAAATAACGAGCGGCAGCTCGACACCCTTCTGGCGGGCCCGGGCTCGTATCCGCATCCAGCCCGAGGCGAAGGCGGTGACGGGATCGGGAAAACGGCGCGCCCAGAGATCCTGCGTCGCGCTCGGCGGGCAGAGGACAATCTCGCCGCCCAGCGTCTTGCGGTCGGTGTCGGCGACCATGCGGATCTCCCCGAGCGGAATGCCTTCGGACTGGTAGAACCCGGTGATCTTCTCGACGGCGCCGTGGATGTAGATCGGACGTTCGTAACCGGCCTCGCGGATCAGGGCCATGACGCGCTGCGCCTTCCCGAGCGAGTAGGCCCCGACGATATGCGTGCGCTCCGGGAAGAGGCTGACGGATTCGAGCAGCTTGGCCACCTCCCCCGCCGCAGGTGGATGGCGGAAGACCGGCAGGCCGAATGTCGCCTCGGTGATGAAGATATCGCAGGGCACGACCTCGAAGGGCGCGCAGGTCGGGTCGCGTTCGCGCTTGTAGTCGCCGGAGGCGACGATGCGGAGCCCCCGGCTCTCGACCGCGATCTGGGCGGAGCCGAGGACATGGCCTGCGGGGGCGAAGCGGAACTCGACCTCGCCCATGCGGATCGGCTCGCCGGGCACCGCCACCTGCTGCGAGCCGGCGAAGCCCTCGCCATAACGCAACGCCATGATGGCCAGTGTCTCGCGTGTCGCAAGCACGGCACCATGGCCGGCGCGGGCATGGTCGGAATGGCCGTGGGTGACGAGGGCCCGCGCCACGGGGCGGACGGGATCGATATGGACATCGGCCGGCGGGCAGTAGAGCCCCGCAGGCGTCGGCAGCAGCAATTCGGAAGGGCGCCAGCGGGCGCTTTGTCTGGCCAGCGTCATGCTCCTCGGCTAGACCCGCAATCATGACCGAAAAGGGCCAGACCACGTATTTCGCGAGTTCCGGCGACCCGGTGCTCGACCGCCGCTATGGCTGGGCCGAGGCTGCGCTGAAGGAGGGCGACGCGCAAGCCGCCGTCGAGATCCTCGACCAGACGCTGGCGCAGGCCTACCACTTCACCGCCGCCTGGCACCTCTACGGGCTGGCGCAGGAAGCCCTCGGCCACAAGGAGGACGCCGCCACGGCCTGGCGGCAATGCCTCGACCTGGACCCCAACGATCATTTCGGGGCGCGGCTCGACCTCGCCCGCATCGGAGCGATCCCGGCCGAACAGGCGACGTCCGAGAACTTCTCGGGCGCGCTCTTCGACGCCTATGCCGACCGTTTCGACAGCCATCTCACCGAGACCCTGCAATACAACGCCCCTGCCCTGCTGAAGGCGGCGCTCGTGCGCTGCTGCAGCAACGCCGGCCGGCCCTTCCGGTTCGACACGGTCTACGATCTCGGCTGCGGCACCGGGCTGATGGGCGAGGCGATCCACGAGCAAAGCGGCTTCATCGCCGGCTGCGATCTCTCGCCGCGCATGATCGAACGGGCGCGGGCCAAGATGGCTCCCGACGGGACGCCGCTCTACGACAAGCTCGCCGTCGCGGGGCTGACGAGCTTCCTGGCCAGCCGGCCGGACGCTTCCGCCGACCTCGTCGTCGCCGCCGATGTCTTCGTCTATCTCGGCGATCTCGCGCCCTGCTTCGCCCAGAGCGCGCGCGTGCTGGAGCCGGGCGGCCTGCTCGCCTTCACAGTGCAGACGCATCCCGGCGAGGGCGTGGTCGTGGGCGATGATCGAAGGTTCGCGCATGCGGAGGGCTGGCTGCGGCAGAGGCTGGATGAAGCAGGTCTTGTCCCGCTACTCGTCGAGCCCGCCAGCACGCGGCAGGATCGCGGAGCCCCCGTGCCGGGGCTGCTGGTCGTGGCGGAGCGGCGATAAGGGAAGGTTTGCTGCGGGGCGCCAACGGACCGCTCGCTTCGCACCTCGGCAGATTTCGGACGATGTCGAACGACAAGGCTCCGTAGAGTGCCTTGCGCGGATTACGGCCGCTCTCCGGTGATCTTCGCGCGTCCTTCATCCTTTGGCGGCTCAACCTCTCCGACGCGATCCGCGATCGCCATGAGCAGCATGGTCAGCGCAAAGCCCAACATGATCGCGATGAGCCATCCGAGCTTGATGCTATCCGCGCTGTTCTCGATATCCAGGAACCATTCGAGGACGTTCACCGCCGCGATCGCTACGATCGACGCAAGCAGCCTTTGCTTCAGGCCCGAAAATCCGACATTTGCCAGACTCATTGGCCATGCAGGGCGTTGCTGCACGTTGATCGGCGCCAAGAAATTCTCGTAGCTTGAGCAAATCACGATGACGATCAGGTTCGCCGTGAGGGCAATGTCGACCAGCTTCAAGCTGCCAACGATGATTTCGGACGGGTCGGAAATCTGTGCGCGCGTGAAAAATTCGAACAGCTTGATCGCGAAATTGAAGAGCAGCGCCGCGAGGGTGAGTATCAGACCGAGGAGAAATGGAGCAAGGAACCAACGGGAATTTGCGATGATGGCTTCAAGCGTCAAACGCAAGCGATCCATGACGAACTCCCTGCGGCTTCTGACCCCGGGCGGACTTCGCGAAGGCTCAAATTGCCAGAATTGCCCGGTCACGCCAATCACAAGGTGATTTGCGATGGAATGCGGCCGTCAGGGTCACCATGCTTGTCGCAGCGCCCACGAGCCCGCACGCTGCCAACAAAGATTTGGTACCCCGTGTGGCCGAGCGCTCTGAAAACAGACGCTCTCGACGCCCGGAATGGCCAGCCTGCCAAACTGCCCGACACCGGACCTTCCCCGAGCGCGCTCCGGGTCGGAAACGGACCTAAATGCCCATGATACTGAGCACGAAATTTGCAGCAAATAAAAGCGCAGACAAACCAGAAATAAATGTCTTCTTAGGCGTAAAGAGAGGGTCTTTTCGAAATCGCGGTAGCGGAATATTCCATACTGGAACGCGGAAGAATTGCGATGCCCACATTCCGCTGCACATCAAAACCGCTCCCAATCTGACGAAATGCATCGAATCGGACACTGAAATAAGATTAGCCAAGGTCAGTGCCAGTGCGGTCAGCGGCATTACCAGACCCAGCCATGCCAGTGCGCTGATCACCAGGAAGGAGGAAAAACCGCGCGAGGCTTGCATGGTTGTCTCATGAGGAGGTTAGCGACATGACGAGCAGCCAATCTGCCTGTGGGGCGAGTGTCTGCAACGGGACGGGAACTGCCGCCACGTTAGGGTTAGGACTTCGTCTGCGTTCGATACCTATGAGAAAACCAATAAGGAGCAAATATGGACAATGGGAACAGAAGGAACATAACCGCCCTTCCCAATTGATCGAACTGAGACGCGGCGCAGAAAAGCAATAATACCCAACCTAAGCCGCAGACCAAAAGAGAACGAAATACGACACTCCCGAGGGTATGGACGTCGCAGAAGAATTTCTCGATTGCATCCCAGATCGCAAGCACGTCGAGAACTCCATAAGTGTCGCTCGAAGCCTAGCCCGGAAGCGTAAACGAACAATTCTCCGCGATATGCTATATTCGCGGAACGCGTCACAGGCTGAGGCTTGATGACGTCAGCTACGGAGCGGAACCAGCCATTCCGACCTCTCTCAGTGAACCGGCGCCAGCTTCGCTGCCAGCAGCAGCGATAGCCTCTTTATTCCCCTTTCGTTCCCCCTCGCCTCGCCCTATCTTCGACCGGTATGGCCGCGCCCTCCCCGCTCCCTTCCGCCTTCGAGGCCTGGTTCGCCAGCCGCGGCTGGAGCGTGCGGCCGCATCAGCTCGCGCTGCTGGAAGAAGCCCGCGCCGGTCGCTCGACGCTCTTGGTCGCGCCGACCGGCGCCGGCAAGACGCTCGCCGGCTTCCTGCCCTCGCTGGTCGAACTCGCCGAACGCGACGGCAAGCATGACGGGCTGCACACGCTCTATATCTCGCCGCTGAAGGCGCTGGCCGTCGACATCGCCCGCAATCTCGAAGCACCCGTGCGCGAGATGGGGCTACCGATCACCATCGAGACGCGCACCGGCGACACCTCGGCGGCCAAGCGGGTGCGCCAGATCCAGCGCCCGCCCGACATTCTGCTGACGACGCCGGAGCAGCTCGCTCTGCTGGTCTCGCATCGCGACGCCGCGCCCTTCTTCTCCAACTTGCGTCGCATCGTGCTCGACGAGCTGCACGCGCTGGTCACCTCCAAGCGCGGCGATTTGCTTGCGCTCGATTTGGCGCGGCTCAAGGCGCTGGCGCCGCAAGTCTCCGCGGTCGGCCTCTCGGCGACGGTTCGCGAACCGGCCGATCTGCAACGCTATCTCGGCGGCAGCGAAACGCCGGCCGGGCTCGTCACCGTCGCGGGTGGCGCGAAGCCGCGCATCGGCATTCTCGACACTGAGCGGAACCTGCCGATCGCCGGCCACACCACGCTGCATGCGATGGCCGAGGTCTATCAGGCCATCCGCACGCACAAGCTGACGCTCGTCTTCGTCAACACGCGCATGCAGGCGGAATT
This sequence comes from Allobosea sp. 10L417, assembly GCF_056395485.1. Lineage (NCBI taxonomy): Bacteria > Pseudomonadati > Pseudomonadota > Alphaproteobacteria > Hyphomicrobiales > Alloboseaceae > Allobosea > Allobosea sp. 10L417. Next base: position 114,481 of record NZ_JBFTJP010000011.1, on the reverse strand, counting down.
CGCCTTCCAGGCGCTGTGGAACCTCAACGACGACAATCTGCCGATCGCGCTGCATCACGGCTCGCTCGACGCCCAGCAGCGCCGCAAGGTCGAGGCGGCGATGGCGGATGGGCGCCTCAAGGCCGTGGTCTGCACCGCGACGCTCGATCTCGGCATCGACTGGGGCGATGTCGACCTTGTCGTCAATCTCGGCGCACCGAAGGGCGCAAGCCGGCTGATCCAACGCATCGGCCGCTCCAACCACCGCATGGACGAGCCCTCGGAGGCGCTATTGGTGCCCTCCAACCGCTTCGAACTGCTGGAATGCCGCGCCGCGCTCGAAGCTGTCCACGAAGCCGCGCAGGACACGCCGCCCCCACGCATCGGCGCGCTCGACGTGCTCGCCCAACATGTCCTCGGCGTCGCCTGCTCCGATGGGTTCGAAGCCGATGCGCTCTACGAGGAGGTCCGKACCGCCTCCCCTTATGCCGGTCTCGCCCGCGACGATTTCGACGCCGTCGTCAATTTCGTCGCGACCGGCGGCTATGCGCTGAAGAGCTATGAGCGCTTCGCCAAACTCCGGCAGGACAAGGCCGGCCTGTGGCGCGCCAGCAATGCGCGCGTCATCCAGCAATACCGCATGAATGTCGGCACGATCGTCGAGGCGACGATGCTGAAGGTCCGGCTCGGCCGGGCAAGAGCGGGCAAGCCCGGCCAGAGCGGCACGATCACGCGCGGCGGCCGCGTGCTGGGCGAGATCGAGGAGTATTTCGCCGAAACCATGGTGGCGGGCGACACCTTCGTCTTCGCCGGGCAGGTGTTGCGCTTCGAGGGCATCGTCGAGAACGAGGCCGTCTGTTCACGCGCCGCCGCCGGCACCGATCCGAAGATCCCCTCCTATGACGGCGGCAAGTTCCCGCTCTCGACCTTTCTCGCTGCGCGCGTGCGCGCCATCCTGGCCTCGCCCAGTCTCTGGCATACGCTGCCGGAGGAGGTTTCAGCGTGGCTGCATGCGCAGAAGCGGAAATCGCGCCTGCCCAAGCCCGGCGAACTCCTGGTCGAGACATTTCCGCGCGGCGGGCGCTTCTATCTCGTCGCCTACCCGTTCGAGGGCCGCCTCGCCCATCAGACGCTCGGCATGCTGCTGACGCGGCGGCTGGAGCGCGCCCGGATGCGCCCGCTCGGCTTCGTCTGCAACGACTACGGCATGGCCTGCTGGACGCTCGCCGACATGTCGGCGGCGATCGCGCGCGGAGCGCTCAGCCTCGATGATTTGTTTGCACAGGACATGCTCGGCGACGACCTTGAAGACTGGCTGGCGGAATCAGCGCTGTTGAAGCGCACCTTCCGCTCCTGCGCGATCATCGGCGGGCTGATCGAGCGCCGCTTCCCCGGACAGGAGAAGAGCGGGCGGCAGGTGACGATCTCGACCGACCTCGTCTACGATGTGCTGCGCCGGCACGAGCCCGATCATATCCTGCTCAAGGCCACCCGCGCCGATGCGGCGACAGGCCTGCTCGACATTCGCCGTCTCGGTGAGATGCTGACACGGATCAGCGGGCGAATCGTGCATCAGCCGCTCGATCATGTCTCGCCGCTCGGCGTCTCGGTGATGCTCGAGATCGGGCGCGAGGCGGTGTTTGGCGAGGCGGCGGACGAGATCCTGGCGGAGGCGGAGGCGATGCTGACCGAAGAGGCGATGGCGTGACGGTTGCCGCTCCAGGGCTGGACAGGGCGCTGTCGAAGGCGAACGAAGCCTTCATGCTGGGCCGGCTCGCGATCGTGCCCGATCTCTCCGGCGCGCTCTGGCTGCCGGAGGAGCGCACGCTCGTCGTCGCCGACCTCCATCTCGAAAAGGGGTCCGCCTATGCGGCGCGCGGCGTGATGCTGCCCCCCTATGATTCGACCGCGACACTGACCGCCCTTGCCACGGTGGTACGGCGCCATCAGCCGGCGCGCCTCATCGCGCTCGGCGACAGCTTCCACGACCGCAAGGCCGAAGCCAGGCTCGCCCACGCAACGCTCGCCTCGCTGCGCGAATTGCAACGAGGCCGCGACTGGCTCTGGATCACCGGCAACCACGACCCGGCGATCAGCCACGCCATGGGCGGCAACAGCGCCGAGACGGTCATGCTGTCCGGCGTAACGCTCCGCCATGAGCCGGATAGCGCCGCGACCGGGCCGGAGATCGCCGGGCACCTCCACCCGACCGCGAAAGTGCGGCTGCGTGGACGGGCTTTGCGGCGCCGCTGCTTCGCCTTGTCGCCGCGCCGCTGCGTGATGCCGGCGATGGGCGCCTATGCCGGCGGTCTCAACCTGCGCGACATCGCATTCCGGCCCTTGTTCCGCGATGGCTTGAGCGCGCATCTCCTCGGCGACGGCCGGCTCTTCCGAATTGATCCACGGTTATTGTTGCCGGATTGAAAGAGCGGGTTGCGCCCGTCACCTGGTTGTGGCATCAGGGCGCCGCTTCGCAACGAAGCCGCGCCGCCAAACGCCTCCGGGCTAGCGTCGCGGGTTGGCTGACGATCCTGCTGCCGTAGCTCAGTGGTAGAGCACTCCCTTGGTAAGGGAGAGGTCGAGAGTTCGATCCTCTCTGGCAGCACCAGCCTGAAGCATCCGAAACTTCGGAAAATCGTTGCGCCGCCAGGGCTCGCCGGCCCGGCTTCGAGACGAACAGCGCTTCAAGCCGCCAAGCGCGAGCGCCCCAAGCTTCTTTCTCGACCACGGCAAACGCCGGGCGGAGCGCCGCGATTGCGGCGTCCTGGACCACAAGATGGCGCGGGCTCGCTGCGGACGGCACCTCGCCCTGCCTCCGGCAGCGCGCCCTGGCCTTGCTTGCGATGGAACCTGCTAGCCTGCCGCTGCCATGAGCTGAGCCGAAGGTATGTGGCAGCGGATGAAACCATCTGCCATGCGTTGAACTGGCGGGCGGCTTTGTGCGCATCGATCGTCGACCTGGCGCGGACAGCGGCCCGCCAAGGCGCATCCCTTGCCTTGCACAGCGACGGATTGGGGCATCGCCGGGGGCATCGGCCGATAGTCATCCCTGCGCAGATCCGGCGCGGCACGCAGCAGCATTTCCGTATAGGGGTGCCAGGGCGAGCTGAAGAGGGCGTCGGTCCGGCTGACCTGCATGAGTTCGCCGAGATAGAGGACGGCCACCCGGTCGGCCAATTGGCGCACCACGGCCAGATCATGCGAGATGAACAGCATGGCAACGGCATGCTGCGCCTTCAAGGAGGCCAGCAGCTCAACAATCTTCGCCTGCACGGAAACGTCGAGCGCAGACAGAATCTCGTCGCAGATCAACAGCTGCGGCTTAACGAGCAATGCGCGCGCGATCGCAACGCGCTGGCGTTCGCCGCCGGACAATTGCTCGGGAAAGCGCTCCAGATAATTGGCGTGAAGACCGACGCTTTCCAGGGCGTTTTCGAGCGCCGCGGCATCGAAATCGATGCCGAAATGATCGAGCGGGCGCTCAAGGATGGCCCGAACCCTGCGGCGCGGGTTCAGCGATGCGTCCGGGTTCTGGAAAATGTACTGGATCTGCCGCAATTGCTCGCGTGAACGGCGGGACAGCCCCGGCTCCAGCTGTTCACCGGACAGGCATATCGACCCTGACAGGGGCGCCAATCGACCGCTGATGGCGCGAGCGATCGTCGACTTGCCGCTGCCGGATTCGCCGACCAGAGCCACGATCTCGCCGGCATTCAGCTCGATCTCGATCTCGCGCGCGGTGATTTTCTCCTCACCGCCGAACAGGGTTTTCAGCCAGCCGGGCCGTGCGTAGGAGAGCGTCAGATCCTGCAGCGACAGCAGATTGCCGGTCGCACTGCCGGCGCCGTCCGGGACCTTGCCGAGCCGCGGCGGCGGCGCGGGTGGCGCAAGCTCGTTCCAGCGCATGCAGGCCACGGCATGGCCGGCATCCACATTTCTGAGGGACTGAGGCGCCGAGCGGCACGCTTCAACGGCCGCATCGCAGCGCGGCTGGAACTTGCAGCCATCCGGCATCTGGTCGCGGCTCAACACTCCCTTGAGGCCTGTGGCGCCGAGAGTGGCGTGCCGGATCGTGGGTATGGAGGCGATCAGCCCCCGCGAATAGGGGTGCAGAGGCCGGGACAGCAGGGTTTCGCAACCGGCGGTCTCGACCAATCTGCCCGCATACATGACGCCGACCCGGTCGGCGATCTGGGCCAGCAGGGCAAGATCATGGGTAACATAGAGCATTGCCATGCCGATCCGGCGTCGGAGCGCTGACAGCAAGCCGACGATCTGACGCTGGGTCGTGACGTCCAGACCGGTCGTCGGTTCGTCCAGGACGAGAAGATCGGGATTGCAGGCGACCGCCATCGCGATGGTGACGCGCTGCTGCTGGCCGCCGGAGAGCTCGTGGGGATAGCGCCGGCCAACGTCCGGAAGCCCCACCAAGCCAAAGAGCTCCCGCAGCCGGTCGTCCATGGCGACATCGTCTGCCAGGGCCCGATGGGCCGAGATCATCTCGCGTATCTGCGATCCGATGCGCATGCCCGGGCTCAAGGCCGTGGTGGGGTTCTGCGGCACGAAGGCAATCCTTCGTCCGCGCAGTGCGGCCAGCGATGGCGCATCCAGCTGCAGCAGATCGGTCCCATCGAAAAGGACCCGGCCCGTCTGGACCCGGCTGCCGGGCGTCTGGTAGCCGAGCAGCCGATAGGCCACCGTCGACTTGCCCGAACCGGATTCTCCGACGAGCCCGAAGGCTTCTCCACGCGCAATGTCGAAGGAGACGCCTTCGACGACATTCGTCCATCCTGCCGGGCCCGCATAGGCGATCGACAGATTGTCGACGGCGATCAGCTTCGTCATGGTTCAGGCTCCAACCATCGGGCGCTGGCCGAGCATGCGCGACAGGCCATCGGTGAACAGATTGAGGCCGATGACCAGCGACGCGAGGCCGAGGCCGGGGCCGAACACCGTTGCGGGCGAAGCAATCAGGAGATTGCGATTTTCACTGATCATCAGCCCCCATTCGGGCGTGGGCGGCCTGATGCCGAAGCCCAGGAAGCCGAGCGCCCCGATGAGGATGGGCGCATAGCTCAGGCGCAACGAGAACTCGACCAAGAGGACGTTCGCGGCGTTGGGGAGGATTTCGCGCAGGACGATCGACCACAGGCCCTCGCCGCGAAGCTGGGCTATGGCGACATATTCGCGCGTGGCGATCTCCATCGCCGCCGCTCTGGCGATGCGGGCGATGCGAGGCGTGTAGACCAGGCCGACCACGAAGACGATCAAGAGCGGGTTTCCCGACAGGGACGGACCTGCGGCAATGATGACGACGAGCGCCAGGGCCAGAAACGGGATGCTGATCATCGCCTCGACAAGGCGTTGTGCGATCTCGTCGAACCAGCCTCCGACATAGCCGGAAACCAGGCCCAGGATCGTGCCGGCGACCATGCCGAGGATTGTGCCGGCGCAGGCGAGGAAGAGCACGATGTGGGCGCCGTACATGAACCGGCTGAAGACATCGCGCCCGATCTGATCGACCCCCATCGGATGCAGCCAGGACATGCCCGATAAGGGCATGCCCGTCGCCATCTCGGCATAGCCGAAGGGCGTCCACAGGGCGCCGACACAGGCGAACAGCAAATGGGCGGCGAGGATCGCCGTGCCGACCCGGAAGGCGCCGGGCGTGTCGCGCCAGCTCCAGCCGCCGATGCGCAGCGTCCGGCGTCCCTGGCGGCTATCGAGCCTGATGAATGTCATGAAGCTGTCCTCAAGCGGGGTTGCAGGAGGGTGGCGCCGAGATCCGCAAGCAGATTTGCGGTGATGTAGACGGCCGCGCTGATCAGCACCGTCGCCTTGATCAGCGGGATGTCGCGCAGTTGCAGGGCGTCGATCAGAAGCGTGCCGAAGCCGGGATAGGAGAACACCCGCTCCACGATGACGACGCCGCCGATCAGAAAGCCGAGATTGAGCGCGGTAACGTTCAAGGCCGGCACGATCGCATTCGGCAGGGCGTGGCGCCAAAGCACGGCACGCGGCCGCAGGCCCTTCAGCTCCGCCAGGCGGACATAATCGGAGCGCAGTACCTCGATCAGGCTGTCGCGCAGGACCCGGATTGCATAGCTGGCCATCATGATGGCCAGCGTGACAGCCGGCAGAACCATGGCGCGCAGCGTGTCCGCCCAGCTGCTGGTCTCCGATATCGTCGACAAGGCCGGCAGGATCGGCAATGCCACCGCGAAAACGAAGAGCAGGATGGTTGCCAGCAAGAAGTCCGGCAAGGACAGCAGCAGCAAGGTGATCACGGAGATCACATTATCGGCGATGCCGCCTCGCCGGGTCGCCTGGACGATGGCCGGGATGATCGCGAGCACGACATAGATGGCGAATGCGAGCGAGGACAGCAGCAGCGTGTTGACGATGCGCGGGGCCAACACGTCTGCGATCGGCCTGCCGGTGGCGAGCGAAGTTCCGAGATTGCCGTGCAGGAGATCGGTGAGCCAGGTCAGGTACCGGCTCCAGGCCGGCTCATCGAGATGCAATTGCTGGCGCAGCACGTCGAGCGCCTTCTGGGTGGCATCGCGCCCGAGAATGCGCGTGGCGGCGTCTCCCGGCAGGGCCTCCAGGATGAGGAAGATCAGGAGAGACACCAGCAACAAGGTGAAGACCGACAAGCAGACCCTGGCCAAGACGAGGCGAAGAACCTTCATGGCAGCGCGCTCCCCTTTGCTTTCTGCGGCGCGGGCGTGACGGACGATGCCGGCAGGAAGGCTGAATCGGTGTGCAGGTCGCCCTCCCAAACATAGAGCAGCACCAGGGGCCTGTCGGCGGACAATGTCGCGTGGGGGAGCCAGGAGGGGTGGTGAATGATCTCGCCGGCCTGCCGCTGGACCCAGGGCGAGACTCCCGCTTGCCAGAACGAAGGGCCGGTCAGGGGATAGTAGATTTCGTCGGCCGGGTGGTGGTGGAGCGGGTAATGCGTTCGTGGGCCGAGGAACATCAAGCCGAAGGCAATCTCGCTGTCCGTCAGCAGCGTGGGAGGCCCGTTCTGCGGGCCGCAGATGACGGCATAGCCGTAATTATCCGCAAAGCTCGAGCTGGGCGGTGCGGCGAGATAGCTGGGACTGCGCGTAACGTGGACAAAGGGCAAGAGGTCAAGGAGGGCCCTTGCCAGCGGCGAGCGATCGCCTTCGGCCATCAGTTCGGCTTCGCAGGCGGCCTGGATCGGCGTGCGTGCCCCCGGGACGCTGCGGCTCGTCGCCAGCTCCTCTGCCAGGTTCCGCAGGCGAGCGGCATGGGCCGAGGCCACCGGATGTTGCGGCTGATCGAGGCCATCCGCGAAGCGGAGCATGAATGTCTTCAAACGATTAAGCGGCATGAGAAGGCCTTTCTCAGGAGCTGGCGGCTCCCGAGGCTGGGATTGGATCTGAAATGGCGTCGAAGAGCGGGGCTACTCGGTGCAGCTCAGTTCGGCATAGTCGATACGATTGACGTCGACATGGGGCGCGTAGCCGCTGCAGCCCTTGCGAAGCCCGGCCACAGCCGAGGTGAAGATCGGCAGGATCATGCCGCCCTCTTCGGCCACGATGCGCTGGGCGTCACGATAGAGCGCCGTGCGTTGCGACGGGTCGGCGGTTTGTCCGGCCTTTGCGACCAGGGCGTCGAAATCGGGCCGATACCAATGCGTCTCGTTCCACTCCGACTTGCTGTTTAGCGAGAGCGTCAGGGCTTCGGCCGGCGGGCGTGCGCTGGTGTAGGAGATCACGGCCGACTTCTTCCGCCAGATCGTGTCCCAATAGCCTTCGGCGGGCGCGGTGATGACATTGACCTTGATGYCGGCGGGCTTTGCCATCTGCGCGTAGACCTGGGCGAGAAGAAGCATGCCTGGATAGGAATCTGACGTATAGAGATCGAAGGTAATGCCGTTTGGATGGCCGGCTTCGGCGAGCAACGCCTTGGCTTTCGTCACGTCGGCCGCTTTGGGCGGCGTGGCAAGACCGAAGGGAGAGCTTGGCGGGATGGGCGTGTCGCCGCCGGTTTCGCCGTAACCCAGGAGCACGGTCTCGAGGATCTTCTGGCGATCCATCACCAGCTTCAGGGCCTGTCGAACGCGCAGATCGTTGAAGGGCGCGGTGTCCGTCCAAACCGCAAGATAGAGCGAGGTGGCGCCGGGGGTCGAAGCGAGCGAGACCGCGGGATTGTTTTTCAAGGTGATGAGACTGACCGGATCGACCGCCAGCGACAGGTCGACCGAGCCCGAAAGCAGGGCCGAAAGGCGCGAGGTCGATTCCAGGCTCGTGGTGATCTGCAGGCATTCGGCCTTGGGCAGCCCGGCCCGCCAATACTGGGCGTTGCGACGCATCACCCGCACCGGACCGTTGATGGAAAAGGTCTCCTGCCGGAAGGGGCCGGTGCCATTGCCCTTGATTTTCAGGTCCTCGCTCTTGGCGCCGTCCCGCACCATCAGGGCATATTTCGTGGCGATCAGCATCGGCAGTTCCACGACCGGCTGCTTGACCTTGAAGCGCACCGTGTGGGCATCGACCGCCGTGATGCCATCTGCATCCAGGAAGGCGAGCGTCGAAAATCCGCCAGGCGAAACGGCCGGGTCGAGCAGACGGCGATAGGAGTAGACCACGTCGGCCGCACCGAAATCCGAGCCGTCATGGAATTTGACGTCCGGCCTCAGATGGAAGGTCCATTCGGTGGCATCGGCGTTGGATTCCCAGGACTGGGCCAGGACCGGAATGGGCTCCATGGCATTGCTGCGGCCGACGAGGGGCTCGTAGACGGCGCGGATGTGATAGGCGCTGTCGGTGCCGATCAGCGCAGCCGGGTCCATGGTTTGCTTTTCGCCGTCGGATTCATAACCGAGCACACGAATGCATTTGCCCGCGGCAACCGCATTCCCCGCCGAAAACATGCTTGCTCCAAGCGTCAGCGCCAGGATGGAGCACTTTCCGAATTTCTTCGTCATCTGCGATCCCCTTTTTGTCATTTGCGTGAATGCTAATGAGCCGCGTCGGCGTCTTGCAAATGACAAGAATTTTCCGCTAGATGAATGAGATTCATGCGGCAGCGCCCAACGTGATCCGACGAACGCTCCCTCCCCTCGCCACTTTGCGCGTGTTCGAAGCGGCGGGCCGGCTGTGCAGTTTCAAGAATGCCGCACTGGAGCTGAACCTCACGCAATCCGCCATCAGCCACCAGATCGCGTCGCTCGAGCGCAATCTCGGCACCCAGCTCTTCATCAGGAAGCCGGGGCGGGTCGAATTGAGCCAGAAGGGGACATTGTATCTGTCCGTCATCCAGGACGCCCTGGATCGCATCTCCCTGACCACGGACCTCATCCGAGAGGCGCCGGCCAAGGGATCACTCACCGTGCAGGTCTATGTCACGGTCGCCGTTCGCTGGCTCATACCCAGGCTGCATCACTTCAACGAAGTCTCGCCGGAGGTGACAGTCAGCCTGAATGCCGGCCTTCTCGATTGGGATTTCAATCCCGATCATGCCGATGTCGGATTGGTTTATTCCCGCACACCCGAACGTGCGCGGGTGAGTTACACCTTGTTGAGAAAGGAACGGCTCGTCGCTGTTTGTTCGCAAACGATTGCTGAGGCGATCTCATCACCTCAGGACTTGTCGCATTTCCCCTTTTTGTCGATAGCCGGTGCGGCCGAGGATACAGCGATATGGGCTCAGAGCCTTGGCTTGCCCGCCCTGCTGCACAAGAGCGCGCCGCGCTACGACAGCACCCTGCTGGCGATCGAGGCAGCGATGAACGGCCAGGGCCTGGTGGTGGTTCCCCATTTCCTGGTCGAAGCGGACCTGCGCAGCGGCAATCTGACGATCCCCGTGCCGGCCGATGTGATGCAACCCGGCGGCTGGTATCTCGCGCATCTGCAAAGGCGCGGCAATGAAAGGCCAATTCGGGAGTTTCTGCGCTGGATTCAGTCCCAGTAGATTGCCATCCCCTAGGCTTTCGAGCGTAACAGTGATCGATTTTACAAAACAGATCTGCCGCCACGCCAGGTGACGGCAGAGAGTTTATCGAGCGATGTCGGGAAGGGCTCAATCTCGACGTTGCTGCCAGTCCTTCAAGAAGGATGCGGCCACCGCAACGTCGGGGGAGAGCGCACGGTCCTTATCGAGGAACGGCACTTTCTTGCGAAAGGCCTGCTTGAAAGTGGTCGTCGCGGCCGATAGCGGCCGGTCTTGATGCTCGGCCAGGCGCAGGTCCACAGCCTGGGCCGCCTGGATCAATTCGATGCCGAGAATTGCGAAGCTGTTGTCGATCTGCGCACGCACCCTGCTGACGACCAGGGGAGCATTCGTGCCGACATCCTCCACCCCGCCGGCGATGGGCCGCGAGTCGAATGAGGTGGGCTGCGCCAGCGCCCGGGTTTCCGTTGCAATCGCCATCAGCGGAGCTTCGACGACCAGGAAGGCATGCTGCGCCTCGCCGGCCGCGAGGTAGCGAGGCAGCTTGGAGTGCTGGGGGTTATTCAGCTTCAAGGTGCGCTCGGACGAAGCCGTCGCGTGATGAGCCAGGACGATGCCCAATTCCTCGAAGGAGATGACCCAGGGCAGCGGGTCGAAATTGGCGGTCGGCAGGACGGCGCCGCCCTCGACATAGCCGCGCTTGGCCTGCGGCAGATCCGAGCTCGGGCGTACCCCGAGCGCGACGCCCGGGTTGTCGTCGGAAGAGTTGATCTGGATCTGGAGGAGAGATTTGGTCCGCGCAATGCTGTCAGCCATGCTGCCGAACAGGTAGGGAGCCGTACGATAACTCAAAGGATCCTGGAGGATGCGCTTGTCGTCCTGTTGCCAGAGATAGCTGCCTGCCAGCAAGGTTCTGAGTTTTTTGGCTGCGCCGATATAGCTGGGAAAGGGCCTCAATGCGGCGACATCATCGAGCAGCGGCGAGATGTTCCCGTTCAGCCCCTCCAGGCTCAGCGCATAGACCATCTCGGAGCTTGCCATCATCTGCTCCGCATCATGGATCGCCAGCGCGCCAAGGCCGGCGGCATAGGCATTGGAACTGAGGATGGCCAAGCCATCCTTGCCGAAGGGCTTCAGCCGCTCGATCTTGGCCGCCTGCAAAGCCTCGGCGGCAGGCACGCGCTTGTCTTTGTAATCGACCTCCCCTTCACCCAGCATCGCCAATCCCACATGGCTGAGCAGGGTCATGTCCGCTTGTCCGACGGAGCCGCGCGAGGGCATGATCGGTGTGATCTGCTCGTTGAGAAATGCAAGCAGCATGTCGGCCACGCTCTTCTGCACGCCCGGGCCGCCGGTCAGGATGTTGTTGAGGCGCACCGCCATCGCTGCGCGGACAACATCCAGTTCGGTGTCCGGGCCGACACCGACGGAATGGGCGCGCAGCAACCCTTCGTTGAAGCGGCGCGACGCTTCCAGCAGCTCGGGCGTCAGCTCGCCCTTCGCATCCACCGTCTTGCGGTCCTTGTTCCAGCCGACGCCGACCGTAAGACCGTAGATGTCCTGCCCTTCCTTGGCGCCGAGCAGCAAAATATCGAACGCCTTCGAAACTCTTTGGAGGCTCTCGGAAGGAACGACGACCTTTTCTCCCCTCGCCACCCGCACGATCATCTCGGGCGTCGTATCGCGCCCCGTCAAGATTACATCAGCGTGCGCCGCGGATGCCAACAACATACAACTTCCGGCAATACACGATAGAAGGCTATATTTTGACATTTCTCTTCCCCATGATGTAGAGAAAGAGCTTGGTAATTTCGATATACGTTCGCAAATGATGAAAAATTACGTGCGCGTGAATCGTATTCATGCGCCGCGCATGCCGATGGCCGAAGGGCAAGCCGACCTCCGATCGACCATCGCCGCTTGTCCGGAATGACTTCCCGTTTCCGGGGAAGAACGGCACGGCCTAGCTGGCGGCCAGCTTCTCGAAGGCGATTCCGATCGAGGTACAGTCCTGCCACATCACCTGCGCAATGCGCTCGGGGCCCGTGAGGGCTGAGGTCAGACGAATCTGCCCTTCCAGCTCCAGGCCAGCCGGCACCCGCAGCTTGGCTCCCCCATCCGATATATCGCGGATGATGCAGCTGTAGATGACTCCGCTGCTCGTCTGAATCTTGGCCGTCTCCACCAACCGTCGACGTTCGGAGCGGCGCGTTTGGGATGTCGTCATGGGCGGGCTGATATCAAGCTGTTCGTTGTTCAAGGATGAACCGGTTCGTTTGCATTCGACCAGCGCTGCCTCATCCCGTCCTTATCCACAAGGGGTTCGGCGGCGGCGATCGATGATAGGACAACGCTACCAGCATCCCTTCCCCGCATAAAGCGGCAGCTCATGCCGGCGATGACAAACCGCATTTTCTGAAAGTGCGGCATGGCGTGGGCCGCCTGCGACAGCAAGATCGCAGCTCGCGGGATCGCAGGCTCATAGCTGGCAAGCAGGTCGAAGACACAGGTTGGTTCCTTTCGGCGAGGCTAGCCGAACCGGCCGAGTGGCGGAAGGATGCGGAGCAGTTCCTCCTGCCGGTCCTGCAAGCCAGGGGGAAAGACCAGCCGCGTTCCCAGATTCTCGCGCGTTTCGTCGATCAGAAGGCCGGGATTGTCCGTCGCGACTTCGATCAGCAGTCCGTCCGGGCCGCGAAAGTAAATCGAACGAAAGTAATGGCGGTCCTTGATCGGGCTGGTGTCGATTCCGAAGCGCTTCTTGAGCGCTGTCGCCATGCTAGCCAGGTCAGCCTCGTCCCTAGCCCGGAAGGCGACATGATGGATCGCTCCCGCTCCAAGTCTGGGGCGCTGCCGATCGTTCCGCCGATGGAGGCAGAACCAGCCGCCGGCATCCCCGTGCGCAGAGAACTCTATCCAATCGGCTTGGCGCCGCATTTCGGCGAACCCCAGAATCTCCGTGAGTATTCGCGTCATCAGCGCCGTCCCGCGCAGGCTCAGTGACACGCCGCGCAGCGCGCTGACTGCGAAAGGCGCTGGGATATCGGGCGGCGACCAGAGCGCTGCGGCAGCGGGCTCCGAAGCCACCAGCGCCAGCGGCGCGTGGTCGGGATCCTGGAAGCTCAGTTGAGCGGCTCCGCCTGGCGCCCGCTCGCGTCGGAATGAGACGCCGGACGCAATAAGCCGTCTCTCCCACCAAGCGACCGCCCCCGGAGCAATGGCGAAGGAAATGCGTTCGCCGCCGTCTGGCCGTTCGCTGGCCGCGGCCGCGCTCGACCACGAAAAGAACGAAAGGGCGCCGCCCGGTTCGCCATCCGCTTTGCCGTAGATGAGGTGATAGGCGCCGGGGTCCTCATGCGTCACCGTCCGCTTTACCAAGCGGAGGCCGAGTACCCGCGAATAGAAATCGAGGTTGCGCTCCGCATCCGTCGCGATCGCCGTGACATGATGCAATCCTCGCCCGGTCATGCCTGCGATCCTCCGCCAGAACGGTGTCGCTCCTCTGAAGCACGAGCCCGGTTGCGTCTTGATCTCTGATCCGTCGCCCGCATGGCGATCCGAAGGCACTTTCTGGTAGACGTCTTGGACAATGGCGCGGTCATTTGGACGGGAGCGTCGGAAACGCCCTCTGTTGGAAAATGCTAGCCTAAAACCGCCGAACGGCTCAATCGCATCGGCATTCCCGCGCGATGTCCGGCCCCATCGTGGGCCGCACCGGCCGCGGCAGCCTATGACGCCGCAGAGCCGGCGAGAATTTCTGCACGGTTTGGCCGGCTCGCGACTCCGACCCGCAGAATGCGGGATGACACGGGGTTTGCAAGACGCTAAGAACGCTTCGCTGCGACGCATCGGGTCTCGATCGCAAGACAGCATGCGGGCGTAGTTCAGTGGTAGAACGTCAGCTTCCCAAGCTGAATGTCGTCGGTTCGATCCCGATCGCCCGCTCCATCTTTTCAATGGTCAGGCCCATATCTCAGACATCTCGCGACGCGAGCGACGCCAGGCCCCGCCCGGCGGCAAGCGCGAGATGCGGGCGAACAGCGTCGCGACGCTGAACCTAGCCCGGCGCCGCCTGCCGTCGCTTCCACTCTGCATAGAGATCAGCCCCATCGCCGAGACGGACGGGCACGTGGCTGATCTTCATCGACTGCTCGGCGAATGGCTTCGCGAGATCGGCATAGATCGCGGCCGTCGAAAGCCCATAGGGCGCTCCGTCATCGTTCGAATAAGCGAAATAGACCTCGCCCACGCCGGCGAGCCGCATCGCGGCCATGCACATCGGGCAGGGATGACCGCTGGCGTAGACCACGCAGCCTGAGAGATTCGGCGATCCCAGCTTGCGGCTCGCGGCGCGCAACGCCGTCAGCTCGGCATGGGCGGTCGGATCGTTCGTCGCGACGATCTCGTTGACGCCCGTGGCTACCACCTCGCCGCCCTGCGCCACGACGGCACCGAAGGGCCGGCCACCCGTCTCCATATTGGCCTTGGCGAGTTCGATCGCCTCGCAGAGAAAGCGCTGGACCTCACTCATCATCGCCCCCTCACCGGGCGCCGGCGGCATGCAGAATCTGCTCGATCCTGGCATAACCGCGGCTACGTGCGTGCTGGAGCGGCGTGACGCCGTCGCGATCTGCGAGGTTCGCGTTCGCCCCGGCCGCGATCAGATCCGCAACAATCTGCTGATGCGCCTGCCCGCCATCGCTGGGGATGATCGCCTCGAGCAGCCCGGTCCAGCCGAGATTGTTGACGTGGTCGACGTCGACACCCGCGGCGATGAGGGTGCGAACGGTCTCGACATGGCCGCGCTCGCAAGCCGGGATCAGGGCCGTGCCACCGTAGCGGTTGGTGCTCCTGAGGTCCGCGCCATGCGCCAGCGTCAGCTTCAGGATGGCGAGATGGCCGCGAGCTCCCGCATAGAGATAAGGGCTGTCGTTGATCGCGTCCTTGGCGTTCACATTCGCCCCGGCCTCGATCAGCACTTTGGCCGCGTCGGCATGGTTCTCATGCGTCGCGACCAGCAATGCGGTGCGCCCACGCGCATCGCGCGCGTCGATGGCAGCGCCTCCGGCAACAAGGCGCTTGATCGCGGCGGTATCGTCGCGGGCGGCGGCGGCGTGAAGGCTCGTATCTGTCATGGTCTGTCCGAAGGCGATCCGCGGGCAGAACGCCAGCAGGAGAAGCATGAAGGCAATGATTGGCGACGATCTGGACAAGCGGTGATCTCCTTGCCGTGCCGGGCATCGCGCTCTACGACGCGCACCTCTCCGAAGCCGATCTCGACGCAGATTGCAGCCTGCTTCAGATAGAAACCAGGCCGCCCATCCGGAAATTAATTATGCGGATACTGCCCAGTGGTTCTTCGAATGGATGTCCGAAGAGTCAGGCACGACGCGCCGGGACCATGATCGCCCCCGAGGCCGCGATCACCAGTGCCAGGCCGAACCAATCTGTCGCCGTCGGTCGCTCGCCCAGCAGCAGCACCGAGCCGAGCACGCCGACCGCCGGTACCATCAGCGTGCCCAGGCTCGCGATGCCGGCCGGCAGGCGCGCCACCACCGTGAACCAGAGGAAATAGGCGAGCGCCTGGGCGCCGATGATGTGGAAGCTCAACGCCGTCAGCACGCGCGGCGACAGCAGCTTCGGCACGGGCAGGCCTTCGAAGACGAGCATGCCGATGCCGGCGACGCAGCCGCCGATCAGCAATTGCCAGGCGGCAATCGCGAGCGCCGGGGCCGAGACCGGCCAGCGCTTGGTCACGATCGTGCCCAAAGCCCAGCTCACCGCAGCGCAGAGCGCCAGCATCAGGCCGAAAGAGAGCTGTCCGGCGAGGATCAGCGGCAGGCCGAGGCAGATCAGGCCGGCGATACCCAGCGCAAGCCCCGCCAGGCGCCGACCGTCGAAAGCCTCACCCAGCACGAAGCGCGCGAGCAGCGTTGCCCAGATCGGCATGGTGAAGGTCAGGATGGCGGCGCGCGAGGTCGGCGCGGCGAGCTGCGCGAAGGCGAGCAGCACATTGAAGGCGGCGATCGAGAGGAAACCGGCGACGACCAGCCGCGGCCACTGCGCGCGGGGCACTGCGAGCGGGACACCGCGCACCAGCGCAACCGCGACGAGGACAAGCCCGGCGAAGCTCATGCCGGCAGCGCGCAAGGTCCAGGGCGCGATCTCGGTCAGCGAGATCCGCACGGCCGGCCAGTTGAAGCCCCAGAGAAGCCCAAGCAGCGGAACGAGCAGCAGTGCCCGGCCGGATCGTCCCGCGTCCTCTCGGACGCGCGACGATCCCGTTTCTTGCTTCAGCATCGGATACTCCGAAAGCCGGTTCCCACTTTTCGGTCCGATGCTCGGGCCGCACTCACCCCTCGATGCTTTCGAGCCCGCACCATTCGGCGACGAAGAGCGCCATGGCGCCGGTGATGCGCTTCACGGAGGCAAGGCTGACGCGCTCGTCGAAGGCGTGGATATTCTCGCCCATCGGGCCGTAGCAGAGCGCCGGAATCTTGTCGTAAAGCGCGTGCACGCGGGTATCGAGATAGGCGGCCGTCATGAAGCTCTTCAGCGGCTTGCCCAGCGCCGCCTCATGGGCGCAGGCGAGCACGGCCTCGGCCTCGCTGCCGGGCTCCAGCACATAGCCCTCGGCCCAGAAGCCGTTGAAGGTGACCTTCGGCGGATTGTTCGCGAGGAAGGAATCGCCGCGCGCGGCGTCGCGGATGCAATCCTCGATGCGCTGCGCCGTCTCCTTGGCGGTGACGCCGGGATAGAGGCCGACGCGGCAATCGACCCGGCACCAGCACGGCACCGAAGAGGCCCAGTCGCCGCCCTCGATCTTGCCGATATTCAGGTTGATGGGATGCGGATCATCCTCGAAATGCTCGCGGCCGGCCTTCTCGATATTGAACTGTTCCTCGAGCTTGCGCAAAGCCGCGACGACACGATAGGCGGCATCGATCGCGTTGGCGCCGGTGCCCATCTCGCGGACATGGGCGGGGATGCCGCGCACCTCGAACTGGAACCAGAGCACGCCGGCATTGGCGCGCGCCAGCATCTCATATTCCGGCTCGGGAATCAGCGCGGCCTCGGCGCGATAGCCGCGCAGATGCGTCATCAGCGCGCCGTTGCCGGTCGATTCCTCCTCCACGACGGATTCGACATAGACCG
The DNA here is from genome assembly GCF_056395485.1 of Allobosea sp. 10L417. Lineage (NCBI taxonomy): Bacteria > Pseudomonadati > Pseudomonadota > Alphaproteobacteria > Hyphomicrobiales > Alloboseaceae > Allobosea > Allobosea sp. 10L417. Next base: position 97,426 of record NZ_JBFTJP010000011.1, on the reverse strand, counting down.
TCGCCGCGGGCTGCATGCCGATGCGGCGGAGCGCATCGAGGCAGAAGAGATTGGCGGCGGCGCCCGCCTTCATGTCGGCGCTGCCGCGGCCGTACATCCAGTCGCCCTCGATCACGGGGTCGAAGGGCGCGTGCTTCCATTGATCGGCGGGACCGGCCGGGACGACGTCGACATGGGCCTGGAGGATCAGCGAGCGGCCCTTCTCCTCGCGCGGGTGATGGATGCCGACGACGATCGGCGCATCGGAATGCGTGTCGGAGAAGGGCGCACCGCCGGGATGGGCCGCGATCGCCTCCTTGTCCATGGCGAAACGGTCCATGGTGAAGCCGCGCTGCTTCATCGCGCGGAAGATGAAGTCCTGGACCGTATGCTCCTGCCCGCGTGTCGAAGCGAAGCGGACCAGTTCCTGCGTATAGGCGACCTGCTCGTCGAAGCCCGCCTCGACGGCGGCGAGGATCTTGTCACGCAAGGCGGGATCGAGAGGCATGGGTATTCCTATCCAGCGTCATGCTCGGGTGACCCGAGCATCTCGGAAACCAGTGTCATCTCGTTACGAGATTCTCGGGTCTGCGCTTCGCTCGCCCGAGAATGACGGCGAGAACACCATTAGTGCCCGAAGCGCGCGCCGCCCGGCACTGCCGCCAACAGCTGCCGCGTATACTCGTGCCGCGGGGCGGTGAAGATCGCGGCTGTCGGCCCGCTTTCGACAATCCGTCCGCGCTGCATCACGGCGATGCGGTCGCAGATTTGCGCGGCGACGCGCAGGTCGTGCGTGACGAAGAGGATGGCGAGGCCGAGCCGGCTCTGGATGTCCTTGATCAGCTTGAGGATCTGCGCCTGCACGGAGACGTCGAGCGCGGAGACAGCCTCGTCCGCGACCAGTACGTCCGGTTCGAGCGCCAGAGCCCTGGCGATGCCGACGCGCTGGCGCTGGCCGCCCGAGAATTCATGCGGATAGCGGTCGATGGCGTTGGCGGAGAGACCGACAAGCTCCAGCAATTCCTTCGCCCGCGCTAAGGCCTCCTTGCGGGGCGTGCCATGGGCGACCGGGCCGTCCGAGATGATGCGGCCGACGGTCTGGCGCGGATTGAGCGAGGCGAAGGGGTCCTGGAAGACCATCTGGATGCGCTTGCGCTGGCGGCGCAATTCGGCCGGCTTCAGCTCGGAGAGCACGAGGTCTCCCAGAGCGATGCGGCCGCGGTCGGGCTCGATCAGGCGCAGGCAGCAGCGCCCGACCGTCGACTTGCCCGAGCCGGATTCGCCGACGAGGCCGAGCGTCTCCCCGCGGACGAGCGCGAAGGAGATGTCGTCGGCCGCCTTGACCTCGCGCGCGACGCCGAAGAGCGAGCGCTTGCGATAGGTCTTGCCGAGCCCCTCGACACTGATGACCGGAGCAGTGTCCGGCAGCGGCGGCAGCACGGCCGGCGTCAGCGACGGCACGGCGGCAAGCAGCTTCTGCGTATAGGGATGGCGCGGAGAGCCGAGCACCTGATCGGCCGTGCCCTCCTCGACCAGCACGCCCTTCTCCAGCACGGCGATGCGGTCGGCGATCTCGGCGACCACGCCCATGTCATGGGTGATGAAGAGCACGGCCGTGCCGTGGCGATGGCGCAGATTGTCGATGAGCTTGAGGATCTGCGCCTGCGTGGTGACGTCGAGAGCGGTTGTCGGCTCGTCGGCGATCAGGAGCTTCGGTTCGAGCGCGAGTGCCATCGCGATCATCACGCGCTGACGCTGGCCGCCCGAAAGCTCATGCGGATAGGCCTTGGCGAGGCGCGGCGGATCGGGCAGGCCGACTTCGGTCAGCAGATCGATGGCGCGGGTCCGACGCGTTGCCCTGTCGTGGAGACCATGAGCCTCGAAAGTCTCGACGATCTGGTCGGAGATGCGCATGACCGGATTGAGCGAGGTCATTGGCTCCTGGAAGATCATGCCGACCTCGCGGCCACGCACATCCTGCATGGCTTGTTCGTCGAGGGCGAGGATGTCGCGACCGGCGAGCCTGATCGCGCCAGCAACCGGCTTCACCGCCTTGGGCAGCAGGCCCATCACGGCATGGGCGATCATCGACTTGCCCGAGCCGGATTCGCCGACGACGCAGAGCGTCTCGCCGGGCTGGATGGCGAGCGTGACCTTTTCGACCGCGTTGGCGCGGTCTGCCATCGCCGGTAATGCCAGCGTAAGGCCTTCGATGGAGAGCGCGGGAGCGGTCATTCGCGCCATCATTCCCGCCCCCTGGCCAGACGCGGGTTCAGGGCATCGTTCAGCCCCTCGCCGGCGAGGTTGAGGGCGAGCACGGTTAGGAAGATCGCGAAGCCCGGGAAGAACGAAATCCACCAGGCGTCGAGCAGGCGCGTGCGGCCGGCGCCGACCATGTAGCCCCAGCTCATCAGGTTGGGATCGCCCAGGCCAAGGAAGGAGAGCGAGGATTCCAGCAGGATCGCCGAGCCGATCATCAGCGAGCCCATGACGATGATCGGCGCGATGGTGTTGGGCAGGACCTGACTGAAGATGATCCGCGGCGTCGACTGGCCGATGGTGACGGCGGCCTGAACATATTCGCGACTTCGCAGCGAGAGCACCTCGCCGCGCACCAGCCGCGCCACGGGCGGCCAACTGACCACCCCGATCGCGAGCACGATCGAACCGAGCTGCGGCTGCAGGATCGCCACCAGCACGATGGCGAGCGCGAAGGAGGGAATGGTCTGGAAGAATTCGGTGAAGCGCATCAGCGCGTCATCGACGAAGCCACCGGCATAGCCCGCCATCGCGCCAAGCGGCACGCCGATCACCAGCGCGACCAGCGTCGAGACCACGCCGATCATCAGCGAGACGCGTGCGCCATGGACGAGGCCGGAGGCAAGGTTGCGGCCGAGCGTGTCGGTGCCGAGCGGGAAGCGCTCGTTGACGAAGGGCGCGAGGAAGGGCCGCGCCACCGGGCGCCAGGGCGATTGCGGATAGAGCGTCGGCGCCAGGATCGCGAAGGCGACGACGGCGAGCAGGATGAGGATGCCGATGACGGCGCCGCGATTGCGGGCGAAGCGCTTGAGGAAGTTCAAGAAAGCGCCTCCGACATTACGATGCACTCGACGTCATGCTCGCCCTTGTGGCGAGCATCCACGTCTTGAACACGGCCTTCGACCAGCGAAGACGTGGATGGTCGGGACAAGCCCGACCATGACGGAAAGGGCCTGTTCATGCGTGCGCCTCGATGCGCGGATCGACGATCCGGTAGACCAGATCGGTCGCGATATTGAAGCAGACGACCATCGCCGAGGAGATGAAGAAGACGCCGAGCAGGACGGAATAGTCGCGCTGGACCAGCGCATCGAACATCAGCCGGCCGATACCGGGCCAGGCGAAGACGGTCTCGGTCAGCACCGCGCCACCGACGAGCTGACCCGCCTGCAGGCCGGCCAGCGTCACCACCGGCAGGATCGCGTTGCGGGCGACGTGCCGGCGCCAGACTGTGGACTGCGAGACGCCCTTGGCGCGCGCCGTCTTGACGAAATCGGCACCCGCGACCTCCAGCATCGAGGCGCGCATCATTCGGGCGTAGAGTGCTGTGAAGAACAGGCCGAGCGTCAGCGAGGGCAGGATGAGGTGCTGGGCGATGTCGAGCGCCCGCGCCAGACCGGTATAGTTCGCGCCGATCGTCTCGTAGCCGACATTGGGGACGAGCCCCAGCTTCAGCGCGAAGACGATCTGGCTCATCAGCGCGACCCAGAACAGCGGCGTGGCATAGAACATCAGCGCCAACGTGGTGATCAGGCTGTCCGACCATTTGCCGGCCCGGCGCGCGGCGAGCGCGCCCATCGCGGTGCCAACGACGAGCGAGACGAGGAAGGCCGCGCCGGTCAAAAGCAGGGTCGCCGGCAGGCGCTCCATGATCAGGCTCAGCACTGGCTGCTGCTGGCGGTAGCTGAATCCGAGATCGAAGGTCAGATAGCCCTTCAAATAGATCCAGAGCTGCATCAGGAAGGGCTGGTCGAGGCCGAAACGTGCGCGCAACTGCTCAAGCAATTGCGCGTCGGCGGCGCCGGCCTCGCCGGCAAGCACCTGCGCGGGGTCGCCGGGCGCGGCGCGGATCAGCAGGAAATTCAGCACGGCGATGGCGAAGAGGACGATGATCCCCTTCACGAGCCGGCCGGCGAGGAATTGCGCGAGGTTCATTCAATCCTGTTCCCGATGGCAGCAGCTCCCCGTCATGCTCGCCCTTGTGGCGAGCATCCACGTCTGGAACACCGTCCCCGACGACTGAAGACGTGGATGGTCGGGACAAGCCCGACCATGACGAGAAGCGCGCAGGCGCCTGTTCGTGAAGGGCCGGCGAGCTGCCCTCACTCCTTCCAGGCGTCGCGGAAGCCGTCGTCGACGCCGATGCCGGTGGTGACGAGATTCTTGACGTTGCAGCGGTAGATGGTCGGGAAGTCCATCTCCAGCAGCCAGAGCACCGGCAGCTCGTCGGCCAGGATCTTCTGGATCTTGGTGTAGAGTTCCTGGCGCTCCTTGTCGGTCGGCGCGATCGCCGCGTCGGCGAAGAGCTTGTCGACCTCCGGATTGGAGTAGCCGCCGACATTGGCGAAGGGATTGCCCTTGGCGATGTTGGCCGTGATGTAGGAACGGGCGACGCCCATGGCGGGATCGCCGAGCTGGTAGAGGAAGTTGAAGTTCAGGTCGAAATCCCAGTTCGACGCCTTCTGCGTCCAGCCGGGCACGTCGGTGTTCTCGATCTGAACCTTGACGCCGACATCCTCGAGGTTCTGCTTGATCGCCTCGGACCAGCGGCTCCAGGTCTCGCCATAAGGCAGGTTCAGGAGCTTGATGGTCTCCCCCTTGTAGCCGGAGGCCTTGATCAGCTCCTTCGCCTTGGCGGGGTCATAGGTGTATTTCGGCACGTCGGACGAATAGAACTTGGTCTTGGACGAGATCGGCCCGGTCGGCAGCTTGCCGAGGCCGCCCCAGACCACGTCCTTCCCGAATTCGCGGTCGATCGCGTACATCAGCCCCTGGCGGAATTGCTTGTTGCCGAGGATGCCGTTGCGCACGTTCGGCGTGATCCAGGCATGGGGGGCGAACATCTCCCAGCCCTTGGTGGTCACGCAGGTATTGGGCAGCTTCGACAAACGCGCGACGTCGTAGACATCGACCGAGCCGCCGGTCAGCACGTCGACCTTGCCTGTCTCATAGGCAACGGCGCGGGCGGCTGCATCGGGAATGATCTGCCAGTAGATCTCGTCGAGGTTCGGCTTGCCCTTCAGCCAGTAGTCCTCGTTCTTGACGAGGTGGATATAGGAGCCCTTCTTCCACTCCTTGAGCTTGAAGGGGCCGGTGCCGATCGGCGTGTTGTTGGCGGGGTTCGCGCGATAATCCGTACCGTCATAGATGTGCTTGGGGATCATCGGCGCGGAGGCGACCTCCTGCGTCATGATCATCGGGCCGAAAGGCTGCTTCAGCGTGATCTTGACCGTGAGGTCGTCCACCTTCTCGATCTTCTCGACCTGCGCATTGACGATCGGGCGCCAGCGCGGGTGCACTTCGCGCAGGAACTTGTCGAGGGTGAAGACGACGTCGTCGGCCGTGAACGGCTTGCCGTCGTGCCATTTCACGCCTTCCTGCAAGTGGAAGATGTAGGTCTTCGCGTCCGGCGAGATTTCCCAGCTCTTGGCGAGCGAGGGCTGCGGCTCGAGCTTCTCGTTATAGCGCAGCAGCGACTCGTAGATATTGCCGGCGACCATGTTGGTCGGGCCGTTCTGGTTGAGGCCCTGCATCAGCATCGGCGGCTCGGGCTGGACCACGACATGGACCGTACCGCCCTTCTTCGGCTCCTGCGCCTGCGCCGCCCCTAGCGCGAGGACCGACGCCGCAAGCGCCAAGCCGAACCGCCATCCCGTCATCCTGGCCTTCATTTGCTGTTCCCCTGCCTCGTACCGAGATCGTATCGTTTGAATCGGGCCGCGCGGACCGGATCGGTGCCATCGCACCCGATCACGTCGCTCTTGGCAAGCGCCGCGCCAACCGATCGGCAGGGTCCCGGATCAGCGGGCCATGGCCGCCAGAGCATCGCGCATCGCCAGGCTCGGGATGCCGAACAGGCCGTCATAATGCGTCTCGAGATCGCTGATCACGAACATCACCGTCGAGATCGAGATGACACCGATGGCCAGCACGATCGCGGCGACGCGCTTGCGCGGCGTCTGAATGCCGAAGCTCAGGAACACCAGCATCAGCCAGAAGGTCACGACACTGGTGAAAAGCGGCGAAATCGGCCCATGCACATCCTCGATGACGGCCCAGCGCCGCTGCTGCAGCTGGAGATAGGCCGACCGGCACTCGGCCGCGATGTTGGCACGGAGCGTGTCTGTCGAGGGCAGGCCGCTGATGGCGCGCCCGATGCCGTTGAGCAGAGCTCCGAGCGAGGGATCGGCTCCTTCGCGAGCCATGGCGGATGTATCGGGCAGCACCATTCCGACAGGCTTCGGCTCGCGGGGCCAGGTACTGGCAATGACCGCAGCCGTGTAGGTACGCAGCGCGAGACGGGTTGGGTCGGCCTCCGGCCCGTAGTTGCGCAGGCATTCGTCGAGCTGGGCGAGCTGCGCGGCGTCGGCGCTGCGGTCGCGATAGGCCTTGTCGAAGCTTGCCTTCACGTTCGAGAGCTGAAGGCTGAGTACCAGAGCAGCAAAGGTGACGAGCAGGCTGGTCACGAGGCGCAGCGCCTCCATGGTGCGCTCGGGGAGATTTTCTTCCGACAGCCAGCCGCGCATTTTCATGCCCAGAACCGCGCTGGCGCTCAGCAGCAGGCAGAAAGTGAAGGCTGAAACGGTCTCGGGCATGGCCGCGGTCGCTCCCGGCAAAGTGCGGGCATACGCACGCTGCTTCAGAGACTTAAGATGATCAGCGGTGTCAATATCCGGCGACGATCAAACTGCCGACGTGCTGCAGAACGCGTTCAGCGCGCATCCTCGACATAGGTGGCGACGAAGCGGACGAGTTCGCTCTGCCGCGCCGTTCCGGTCTTGGTGAACAGGCGCTGGAGGTGGGTGCGTGCGGTCGTCGGCGCGATGCCGAGCCGCTTCGCAGCGACGATCGTGTCCAGCCCTTCGGCGACGAGCCCCAGCATGCGCTCCTCCGTCGGCGTCAGCCCGCAGGCTTCGCTGACCTGGGCGACGTTCCGCTCCATGGCGCTTTCGGGGTCGTCGACCGTCAGGACGAAGAGGTCGATGCACGCCAGATGAACGGCGTCGATCGCGACCTGTCGCCCGCAGCGCAGCGCCAGCGGCAGCCGCGTCTCGCCGACCGCGCTGCCGCAGCGGCTGCGCTTCATCCAGAGCTGAAGCCGCGCCAGGAAATCCTTGTCGCAGGCGGTGAAACGATCGGCGTCGCCCAACCCGTTCCGCATCAGCGCGGCCGCGGAGCGATTGCTGAAGCGCATGCTCAGGCCGGCATCGATGACGAAGACAGGCTTCGACGCTCCATCAGCGGCCTCCGGAGCCAGCCGGCGCGGCGGCATTGGCGAGAAATCGGCCCTGCCTATGACCGAAACATGGAATGACATCGCAACATCCATCTCCGCAATCCAGGGATCGCCGCGCACATGCAAGGAGACAACCCCGCACATGCTTCGGTTTCCATTCGTCGCAGGAGGATGGAGATCGGTTCAAATTCGCGCAGATGCGGACCGGGGGGTTGGCAAGAGCGCGGCCGCCAAATCAGGCCTTCAGCGCCAGCCGATAGGTGTAGGTGTCGCCACGGAACAGGCCCTCGACATATTCCAGCATGACGCCGTCCGCGCCGTAGCTGCGCCGTTTGATCAGCAGGCAGGGCACCGGCCGCCGGAATCCGAAGATCGCGCATTCCTCGTCGCTCGGGGCCGCCGCCTCTATGGTCTGATCACAGCGGACCAGCGGGAATCCGAATGCGGCGAGGGCGGCATAGACGGAGCCCGACAGTTCGGCCCGCGCCAGCTCAGGAACCCGCTCCAGATTGTACCAGGCGCATTCGCGCGACATCGGAACGTCGTCGCCGGAGCGAACACGGACGAGCTTGAGGAAGCTGGCATGCGACGGCTCGCCGAAGATCGAGGCAATCGCGCGGTCCTGCACTACCGTCCGCTCGAGGATGCGGGAGGACGGGACCCGGCCGAGCTCGTGCATCTCCTCGGTGAAGCCCTTGAGCCGGTCCATGCCCGAATGCAGACGACGCCCCGGCCCCTGCACGATCGACCCCAACCGGCCCTGCGCGCTCAGCAGCTTTCGCTGTCGCAGCGCATTGTAGGAGCGTTGTACGGTGGTGCGGCTGATGCTGAGCCGCTCGGCCAGCTCACGTTCCGCCGGCAGGGTCGTGCCCGGCGGGAGGATGCCGTCGCCGATCAGTCGCGTCAGTTGATCCTCAAGCTGCTTATAGAGCGGCTTGGCGGTATCGCTGCGCAGCTCCAGCAGTTCCTGGAACGGCGGCTTCGGATTGGTAGGCTTGGGCACTGTCGTCAGTTGCATGATCGTGACACAACCCGCGTAGCAGCTCGTGGATAGGAAAATCAAACCCTATGCTCGACAAACCGATCTTCATTCTGGGAAGCTTCGTCCTCGCCTGCTCGGCAAAGGTCGGGCGTTTTCCGCGGCCGGGGGAATCGATCGCCGCCGAGCGCGTGACCATCGAGCCCGGCGGCAAGGGTCTGAACCAGGCGATCATGGCACGCCGCCTTGGTGCCGCGGTGGACGGGGTCCTCGCGGTCGGCGACGATCTGGCTGCCAGCTTCGCCCCCGCGGCGCTGGCACGCGCCGATCTGCCGGAGGGGATGCTCGTGCGCCTGGAGGGACGGACCGGGAGCGGCGTCGCCTTCGTCGACGCGGCCGGCGAGACCAGCCTTGCCATCGCGCCGGGGGCCAATCTCGCCGTTTCGGAAGCGCATGTCCGGGACAAAGCCGAAGCCATCGCGGGAGCCGCGCTGGTCGCAGCGCAATTCGAGATTTCGGACGCCCCGATCCGCGCGGCTTTCGCCCTGGCGCATCGAGCGGGCGTGCCGACCCTGCTCAACCCCTCGCCGTTCCGGCCGGTGCCGGACGACATCCTGCGCTCGACCTCGTTTCTCATCGTCAACGAAACCGAAGCCGGCGGCCTCGCGGCGACATTCGGCTGGCAGGACGCGGACATCGCCACGCCCGGGCGCTTCGCCGTAGAACTCGGCCCGGCGATCCTCAAACGCGGTCCGAAGCTCGTCGTACTGACCCGCGGCGCAGCCGGCGCCATCGCAGTCGCGGCCGGTAAGCAACCGGTCCTGCAAGCCAGTTTTCCCGTCGAAACGGTCGATGCGCTGGGCGCCGGCGATGCCTTTGCCGCGACACTCGGCGTTCGCCTCGCCGAGGGGCGCGCCCTCTCCGAGGCGCTGCGCCACGCGGCTGCCGCCGGCGCGCTGACGACGACGCGGCACGGTGTCTTCGATGCCCTGCCGCGGCCCGCCGAAATCACCCAACTCGCGGAAGCACACATTGGCGGGAAGCCGCCGCAAACTGCATAAAGATCTTTGGATTGCTTTTGGACTTTTCGCGACCCAGCCATGCTGCTAACCTGACCCGGGCAAGATCAGACTTGGTCCATCGCAATTGGGGGGGGGCATGGCGCATCCCGATGTCGATACCGTCATGACCGCGATCGACCAGCTGCTGGCCGGTGCGATGGACGAGCAGCAGATGCCGGTCGCCGCCGAGACGATGCGCCGGCTCTTCGACGGCTCCAAAGCCTGTTTCGCCAGCATCGGCCCCGACCCGGAGGACTGGATCGCCTACGCCACCAATCCCGACGAAGCCTTGCAGGAACATTGCTTCGGCGAGTTGGCGCCGGAATTCGTCGAGATGGGCCAGGCGCTGCACGGTATCCCGCTCGGGGAAGTCTATCGGGATCATCAGGTCTACGGCGCAGAGTCCCTGCGGCGCTCGCGCGTCTGGCAGGAGTGGATGCGACCGCAGGACATGTATGGCGGCATGGCCTGCCGCTTGTCGGAAAAGGGGCAGGCGTTCTGGTTCTTCGACGTGCAGCGCGGCCGCAGCCAGGACGGGTTCGACGACCAGGACGCCGCCCTGCTGGGCAGGCTCTACCCGGTGCTCCGCCGGGTGGTGGAACTGCGCCGTCATATCGGCCGCGTCACCATCCAACGCGACGAGGCGCGCGGCGCGCTCGACCGGCTGGCCCTCGGAATCGCGATCCTCGATGCGGAGATGCGGATTTCCTATGCCAATGAGGGCGCCGACGAGATCCTGGCCGAGCCGGACGGGCCGATCGGGTTGCGGCAGGGGCGCCTCTACGCCCGCCAGCCGGGCGACCAGCGCCGGCTCCGCCAACTGGTGGAGGGAGCCCTGCACTGCTCCCGCGATCCGCTCGCAAACCATCAGGCAAGCATGATCCTGCATGGTGGCGACGGCGGTCATTCGCTTTCGGCCTGCGTCATGCCTGCGGCGCCCTCCCCGGCGCTCCACGGGCCACACGGTCTGATCATGATCGCGCTCAGGCGCCTTGAGACGGCGAGCGACATCGTCGCCTGCACGCGCCAGCTGTTCGATTTGACCGATACCGAAGCCAAGTTCGCGTCCGCTCTGGCGAGCGGTCTCTCTCTGACGGAAGCGGCCATGGCCCAGGGCGTGCGCATCTCGACCGCCCGCACGCATTTGGCGCGGATTTTCCAGAAGACCAACACCCGCCAGCAAAGCCAGCTCGTCTCGCTGCTGCGCAGCGCGGTTCTGCCCCTTCAGCCGCGCTGAGTTCGGCTCTCGCCCGGCAGGGCCCGACCCTGCCAGCTCCCCCCCCTGCGACGAGGTTTCCTCTCGCCGCTGACCCGGCGCGCATCTAGGCAGAGCTTGCCGGACTCCTCATCCTTCAAATGACGGAGGCATGACGGCCATGCTCAATTGTGCGCCATGGGCCGGCGAAGCTCGCCGCCCGTCATCGCCAGCGGGACGCCTGTCGTCGAGGGCAGGCTGAGCGGTAGCCCCTTGACCGAACGGATCGCGAAATAGGCGAAGATCTGCGCTTCGAGCGCGTCGCCGTCCCAGCCTACAACCTCGACAGGGTCGACGGGCACGCCGAGCCGCTGGCCCAGCCGCGCCATGAAATGCCGGTTCAGCCGTCCGCCGCCGCCGACGAGCCAGCGCTTGGGCGCACGCGGCACATGGCGCAGCGCCGACACCAGGCTCTCGATGGTGAATGCGGCAAGCGTGGCCGCGCCATCGGCATCGGACAAGGCCTCGACGACCTGGGCGCGGCGGTGGAAATCGTTGCGATCGAGCGATTTCGGCGCTGGCCTGTCGAAATAGGGGTTGGCCATGAAGCCGGCGACGAGGTCGTCATGAACGCGGCCGCTCGCTGCCAGCGCACCGTCCGCATCATAGGGACGCCCAAGGCGGCGCAAGACGAAATCATCGAGAATCGCGCTCGCCGGGCCGGTATCGAAGGCGATGACGGTCTCGCCGTCGATATAGGTGACGTTGCCGACGCCGCCGAGGTTCAGCACCATCACCGGCTGCTCCAGCCGCTGCGCGAGGGCCCGGTGATAGAGCGGCGCAAAAGGCGCCCCCTCGCCACCGGCTGCGACATCGGCATGGCGGAAGCGGTCGACGGCGGGAATGCCGAGCGCATCGGCCACGGCCTGCCCGTCGATGAGCTGGCGCGTGAAGCGCCGTTCCGGCCGATGATAGATGGTCTGGCCATGCAGGCCGACGAGATCGATGCTCGCCCAGTCGAAGTTCTGGGCGGAAACGTAGCTGCGGATGGCTGAAAGGTGGTCGGCAGTCACAGCGGCTTCGAGCTCGATGAGCGGCTCGGCCGAGGCTCGCTCGGCATCGGCGATGACCGCCTGCAGCGCGCGACGCGTCTCTTCGCGATAGGGATAGGAGGCGCCTGCCCCGAAAGCGACGGCGTCGCGTCCGTCGCTCGTCACCAGCGACACGTCGATGGCGTCCATCGACGTGCCGCTGATCACGCCGATCGCGGTCAGCGGCCCGCATGCGAGATCGCGTTCGGGCGAGCTCATTCGCCCGGCTGCGGGCCTTCATAGCCGCCGATGATGATAAGATCGGACTTCCCGGCAGCGCTCAGGTGTTTCATCGCCTCCTGGTATTCCGGCGATGCGTAGCAGGAGCGCGCCGTCGCCTCGTCCTTGAACTCGATGACGACGTTGTGCTTGCGGCCCTCACCGCGGGCGAGCTTGTATTCGCCGCCGCGGACGATGAACTTCGCGCCGTATTTGGCGAAGGCGACGGCGTTCAGCGAACGATAGCGGGCATAGGCCTCCTCGTTCTCGACATCGACGCGCGCGATCCAATAGCCCTTGGCGGCCATGGCTCAGACCCCCTCGACGGCGACGAGATCGATCTCGCCGGCGCCCTCACGCAGCTTGCGGGCCTCGGCATATTCCGGCGAGAAGAGATAGGCCTTGGCCGTCTCGAAATCCTTGAACTCGAGGACGATGTTGCGCGCGCGCCCCTCGCCCTCGCCGACCGTCATCTGCCCGCCGCGCACGACCGGCACGCCGCCGAACTGCTTGATCACTTCGGTGGAACGAGCGGCGTAGGCCCCCCATTTGGTCGCGTCGGTGACCTTGGCGCGGCCGATGACATATCCCTTGGGCATGGTTCTATCCGTTCGCTGAATCGGTTCCGGGCAGGAGCTTACGAAGCCGCGACGATCTCGTCCATGACCGCGCCCGCCGCGGCGCGCGGGTCGGCCGCGCGGATGATGGGACGCCCGACGACGAGATGGTCGGCGCCGATGCGGATCGCCTCGGCCGGGGTCAGCGTGCGCTTCTGGTCACCCGCCGCGCTGCCGGAGGGGCGGATGCCGGGTGTGACGATGACCATGTCGGGACCGATGACCTCGCGCACGATCTCCGTCTCTGCGGCCGAGCAGACGATGCCGTCGATGCCGGCCGTGCGGGCCTGCTCGGCGCGCAGGCGCACGAGATCGCGCACCGCCAGCCCGTAGCCGGCATCGCGCAGGTCGCCGTCATCATAGGAGGTCAGCGCCGTGACCGCGAGCAGCTTGAGGGCCGCATCGCCACGGCCCTCGACGGCGCCGCGCATGGTCTGCGGATAGGCGTGGACAGTGAGGAAGGTGACGCCGAGCTTGGTCAGCGAGTCCACGCCCTCGGTCACGGTGTTGCCGATGTCGTGGAGCTTGAGGTCGAGGAAGACCTTCTTGCCCTCGGTGACGAGCTGGCGTGCGAGATCGAGCCCGCCGGCGAAGGCGAGGCGATAGCCGATCTTGTAGAAGGTGACGTCGTCGCCGAGCGTCGAGACGAGGCGGTAGGCATCCCACACGGTGGGCACGTCGAGGGCGACGATCAGGCGGTCGCGGACATCGTTGATCTTCTGCATCATCCACCGGCTCCCTGCGTTTTGCGGGAAGGCGCACGATTCGAAGCCAGATGCAAGTGAGGCCACCGGGTCGCGCCGGCCCCGCGCCGGAAGCGGCGCGGAGGGTCAATTCCCTCCGCGCGGGAGCCCCAGTTGGAGGCTATCGATCACCAACGCTCGTAGCCGCGACGATAGCCATAACCGGGACGCGGGCCAGGACGGGGGCCATAGCCTGGGCCGTAGCCCGGGTGAGGCCGCGGGCCGTAGCCGCGCCCGTATCCGGGCCTACCGCGGCCATGCTGCTGCTGGCGCATGGTTTCCTGCATGATCATCAGCCTGCGCTCCTTGGCGGCGGTCATGCTGTACTCGACCGGCTGCCTATCGAGGCCGGCGGCAACGCCCGCAGGCAAATCCTGGGCGCCGGCCGCCACGGGCGAGGCGATCACGGCGCCGGCGATCGCGAAGGCACCGGCAATAGTCAAAAAATAGGTCGCTTGCTTCATCTGGTATCCAATCCTCAGGCCGCGTTGCGGCGAACCGCACCAACGTAGTCCTAGCTGGATTGTTCCAACATTGTTGGCAACCCACCCATGTCACTCGCGCCTTGTGCGCTGCAACATAAATGCCCATATTCGTGAAGCCCAAGGCACCCTCCCTCACAAACTGAAAGGAGAGATCTGATGCTGGAACGGCACGATTCCGACTGCGCATGCGAGACACAAAGCGAGCATCGGGATGATCGCGAGGAACAGCGGGACGACAAGGAGTTCTCGCCTCGCAGCTATCAAGAAGGCTTCTGGAGCTAAGCTTCCATGACAAAAGCGGAGGGCTGAGCGGCCCTCCGCCGGTGTGCCGGAACCGAGATTTCCGACCCACTGCCGGTACTGGCGCCCTGCCTCTCCGTCAGATTATGTCCCTCCGTCGCTAATGACATCCCCGAGCCCGAGCTTCGCCGCATCGGGCATGACACCCGCGAGAATGCGGATGGCCGCCATGCGCCGTAAACAACCCTACCATCCCATCAAAACGCCTTAAGGTGGGCTTAAGGTGACGCGCCCTACGAGGTGAGTCGCGACCAAGGCATTACCGTGCCTTGTTTGCAGTAAAAACAAGGCTGATACTGATCTACTTCTGGTCGATATCTAGCCGGCGCAATGCGAAGGTCAGTTATGAGCAGTCAATATATCCAGGGAATGGTCGATAACCTGAAAGAGGGCCGCCTGTCGCGGCGTTCCTTCATGCAGCGGATGGCTGCGCTGGGCATCGCCGCCCCGATCGCGAGCCAGATCCTGGCATGGAACGATGTGGCGATGGCGAATGCCACGCTCGAATACAAGCCGACCAAGGCCGGTGGCGGCGGTCCGCTGAAGATGCTGCTCTGGCAGGCCCCGACCCTGCTCAACCCGCATTTCGCCTCCGGCACCAAGGACCAGATCGCCTCGCGCGTCTTCTACGAGCCGCTCGCCGGCTGGGACAAGGAAGGCAATCTCACCCCGCAGCTCGCGGCGGAAGTGCCGACCCGCGCCAACGGCGGCCTCTCCGAGGACGGCACGACCGTCACCTGGAAGCTGAAGCCGGGCGTGAAGTGGCATGACGGCAAGCCGCTCACCGCCGACGACGTCGTCTTCACCTGGGAATATGCCGCCGACCCGGCGACAGCCGCCTACACCACCGGCGCCTACAAGGACATCAAGGTCGAGAAGGTCGACGATCTCACCGTCAAGGTGATCTTCGCCAAGCCGACGCCGTTCTGGGCCGATCCCTTCGTCGGCGTCGCCGGCATGATCATCCCGAAGCACCATTTCGGCGAATACAAGGGCGCGAAGTCGCGCGAGGCACCGGCGAACCTGAAGCCGGTCGGCACCGGCCCCTACAAGTTCGCGGACTTCAAGCCCGGCGACATCCTGACCGGGACCATCAACACCGACTACCACGTCAAGAACCAGCCGCATTTCGACACGTTCGAGATCAAGGGCGGCGGTGACGCGGTTTCGGCGGCGCGCGCAGTGCTGCAGACCGGCGAATACGACTATGCCTGGGACACGCTGGTCGAGGACGAGGTCCTCAAGCGCATGGAGACCGGCGGACGCGGCAAGATCAGCGCAGCGGCTGCCGGCGACATCGAGTTCATCACCCTCAACACGACCGATCCGTGGACCGAGGTCGACGGCGAGCGCTCGAGCGTCAAGACCAAGCACCCGACCCTGTCGGACCCGGCCGTGCGCCAGGCGATCAACCTGCTGATCGACCGCGACTCGATCCAGAAGTTCATCTATGGCCGCGCCGGCAGCGCGACGGCGAGCTTCGTCAACGAGCCCAAGCAGTTCAAGTCGCAGAAGCTGAAATACGAGTTCAACATCGAGAAGGCCAACAAGATCCTCGACGAGGCCGGCTGGAAGAAGGGCTCGGACGGCATCCGCGAGAAGGACGGCAAGAAGCTCAAATACGTCTACCAGACTTCGATCAACGCCCCGCGCCAAA
The DNA here is from genome assembly GCF_056395485.1 of Allobosea sp. 10L417. Lineage (NCBI taxonomy): Bacteria > Pseudomonadati > Pseudomonadota > Alphaproteobacteria > Hyphomicrobiales > Alloboseaceae > Allobosea > Allobosea sp. 10L417. Next base: position 81,605 of record NZ_JBFTJP010000011.1, on the reverse strand, counting down.
AGGTCCAGGCCATCATCAAGCAGGCCTGCCAGCGCGCCGGCATCGACCTCGAGCTCAAGTCGGTCACGGCGTCGGTGTTCTTCTCGTCGGACGTCGCCAACCCGGACACCTACACCAAGCTCTATGTCGACATGGAGATGTATACGACCACGCAGCCGCAGCCTGATCCGGAGCGCTTCCTCAACCAGTTCGTTTCCTGGGAAGTCGCCAACAAGGAGAACAAGTGGCTGGGCCGCAACGTCTCGCGCTATACCGATCCGGCTGCCGACGAGGCCTACAAGGCCGCGCAGAAGGAGCTCGATCCGGCCAAGCGCGCCGCGCTGCTGATCAAGGTCAACGAGATCTTCTGCGAGGCCAACGTCATCCTGCCGATCCTGTCGCGCAAGAAGGTCGTCGCCGCGGCGAACAACCTCTCCCACGACCATTCCGGCTGGGACGTCGATACCTGGAACCTCGCGGCCTGGTATCGCAGCTAAGAGCTCAGCAGCCGCTCGCGGAGAGATAGTCTCCGTGAAGGCCTGCCGATAAATCGATGCCCCGCCAGCGCATGCCGGCGGGGCTTTTCTATGGGTGGCAGGAGTCGAGACGCCCGATGCGGCGAGTGGCCCGGTCAAGTGGACGCGGGCATCGCAAGTCGGGACCGGGCCTCCTCAAAGGAAGAAGTGAAACCCAAAGCCCAAGATGGCAAAGCCGGTGCCGACGACGAGTGCAACGAATTGGGGCTGAAGACGCGACCGCTGCTCCTCGAACAGGTTGGCCTTCTCTGATCGCGACATGCGGTCGCGGGCTTTGAACTGCTCGGCGAGCACTGAAGGATGGACTCCGCCTGGGCCATCCTTCTCCAAATCCATGCGGACTATGATAAAAACGATGACGAGGCCCAGTACCCCGAGTCCGAAGAAGCCGACGAGCCGCAGGGCGCCGTAGAAGACCCCGATGCACAGGGCAGCGAGAAATGGAAACGCGATGTAGTCCCACTTCGTGAACCGCATGACGACATCTTGCGGGCCTGCAGAGCGCCTGTCCAGCACCGAAGGCCGCCTCTGCTGCGGGGCACGAGCTTCCTGTCGCGCCAGGTGTCCGACTTCCCTGCGACGTCGACGATTCAGCCGCTTCATGATTGGGCCTGACGAGATATGGCCCGCACGAAGTGACGTGACCGTCGACCTTTCAATCCACCTCGATCTCGCCACTCTTTTTCTTGCTTGCGGACCGCGATCCGGCTCCTAAATCTGTTGGCATCGAGGACTTGGGGGGAGCAGGAGCGTGCCATTCTCATCGCTGAACGACCCTGTCGACCTCGCTCGGGCGCAGGCAGCGCTGGAAGCTGCGTGGAAGGACGTCAAACCGGCGGATATCGACGTGTTTGACGAGCGAGAGCGGACAAGACTGGCCTATATCGTCGCGGCGCTCGTCGCGGTCGCGGAAGACGAGGACGATTTGAAACGGCGGGCGGTCGAGCGATATCGCCAATCGGCCTGATCATCACCGCCACCCTTGCCCGGCCGTCGTCGGGAGCGGCTGTGCTATGCGCGCTGGAAAGTGCAGGGATACCGCACCCACAAGAGCGACCAGCCCGATGACCGCGAGCCAAAGCCAAAAATCCAGCGGCGGTTTCTTGCGAGCAGGCATGTCCTAGGAAGCCCGGACCGCGCCGGTTGTTCCTTATCGAACGACTGCGTCGTTGGGGAGGAATTGCCCGTCCCTCGCCCATGTGCCGATCGGAGGCCACACTTCAGGCCGAGCGAGGCTCGAATCCCGAGCAGCCCGTCACTCGACCGGCGTGCATTCCATCCGCACACGCTCCCCGGGCTGGCTCGCGGTCTGACAGCTCACTCTGGCGGGCAGCAGCGGAGACCCCGATTGTGCAGGCGTTGGGACTGGCGTCACAGCAGCGGCCGGGATGATGGCGGCGGCCGGCGCCGGGGTCACAGGCCGGGTCCGCGATGAGGCCAGCTGCGGCGTGCGGTGGACCACGGGCTTTGACTGCTGCGGCCCGATTGCCGGCCGCAGCGGAGGCGCTGGCGGCTCCTCTATCGGCTCGATGACCGGAGGCGGATTTTGCGCCGCAACAACCACCGGCGGGGGCTGCTCAGGTGACGCGCGCCAAGGCGTCCACGAGCTCAGCCGCGTGAAGGCTTCCATGGTCGGCCGAGTGATCGTCTCGGCGGTCGGCATCGACTGCATGCAGCCGGAAAGCGCAAAGCCGAAAAAGCATACGGCTGCGCGGTTCGGGATCGACAGCATCTTCGCCGCTCCTGCTGTGGATTGATCGCGAGCGGGCCGATGGTGCCCGCTCTGCCCCGGGCGAGTCAACCTTTGGCCGCATTCGCGGAGAGCTGAACAGCCCCAGGCGTGGCCTGATCGCAACGCGAGCGCGACAGACCCATGACACGTCAACGCACATCAGCTTTGCCGGAAAATGGATTCCGGCGGCTGCGCCGATGTTCTACGGCTCACGCTCACTTCTTCGGAGACGACCGACGATGTCTGTGGCCGCGCTGATCGGCTTCCTCCTACTGACAGGCGTGGCCGCCTATGCCCAGACGCTGACCGGCTTCGCCTTCGGCCTGATCACCATGGGAGGCGTCGGGCTGTCCGGGCTGATCTCGTTGCCCGATGCGGCGATGCTCGTCAGCCTGCTGACCCTGGTCAACGCGACGCAGATGCTGCTGAAGGGCTGGCGCGACGTTGCCTGGCGCGAATTCCGGCTGGTGATGGCGGCGAGCCTGCCGGCCCTGTTCATCGGCTATCGGCTGCTGGAATGGCTCGCCGACAGCCAGGCCGACCTGCTGCGGCTGGCGCTCGGCTTCGTCATCATCGTCTCCAGCCTGCAGCTCGCGCGCAAGCCGCAGCCTCTCGCGCAGCGTTCCGGCGCGCCGAGCTTCCTCTTCTTCGGCAGCGTCGCCGGGCTGATGGGCGGGATGTTCTCGACCTCCGGGCCGCCACTGGTCTACCATTTCTACCGGCAGCCGATGACGCTGTTGACGATCCGGGAAACGCTGGTGACGGTCTTCGCGCTCAATGCGCTCTGCCGCACCGGGCTGGTGGCCGCATCAGGCCAAATTCCGTCCGCATCGGTGCTTTCGGGGCTGCTGGCGGTGCCCGTCGTCATGGCGGCGACGCATCTCGCTCGGCGACGCCCGCCGGCCATCTCCCCGATGGCGCTGCGGCGGATCGTCTTCGTCCTGCTGTTCCTGTCGGGCGTCGCGCTCGCGGCGCCCGCCGTAATCCATCTGATCAGCGCCTGACCGCGCGCCGAGATCGCCCGCGCTCAGATCAGAACTGCGGCATCTCCGGCTGCTGATGGGCTGCCAGAACCTGCTGGAAGGCCTGGGACCAGACCTCCGGCGGCTGCGCGCCCGAGATCGCGAGCTTGCCGTCGACGATGAAGAACGGCACGCCGTTGACGCCGACCTTGCGGGCATGATCCTCCAGCCCGATCACGGTCTCGCGCAGCTCGTCATTGGCGAGTTCGTCGCGGGCGGCCTGTTCGTCGAAACCCTGCTCGACGGCGATCTGGACCAGCGTCTCGATGTCGCCGATGTCGCGCCCGTCCTGCCAATAGGCCTTGAAGAGAGCCGTCGTCATGTCGCCGCCGCGCTGCACCGTCGAGGCGGCCGCGATCAGCATATGCGCCATGCGCGTGTTGACGCTCTTCGTCACCTTCGCCCAGTTGAAGGTTACGCCGCTCTCCAGCGCCGCTTCCGACAGCTTCAGCTCGATTTCCTTGCGCTTGCCCGGACCGAACTTGGCCTCGAGATACTGGGTGCGATCCATGCCCTCCTCCGGCATTTCCGGATTCAACTCATAGGGTAGCCAGGTGATGGCGAAGCGCTCATTGAGACCGTAGCGCTCCAGAGCCGTCTCCAGCCGCGTCTTGCCGATGAAGCACCATGGACAGGCAATGTCCGAAACGATCACGAGCGGCAGCTTGTCCTGCATGTCGATGTCCTTCGTATCAGGCGGGATAGAGATGCTGCCCGCCATGCCGGTCTTCGGCGATCGCTTCCGCGCCCGGCGTCTCGCAACCGGAGAGGAAGGAGGGGCCGACCGGAATCTTGCCGGCACCGCCGGGAATGTCGAGGATATAGGTCGGCTGGCACAGCCCCGAAAGGTGGCCGCGCAGGCTTTTGACCAGCGCCTGCCCCTCCTCCAGCGTCAGCCGGAAATGCGAGGTGCCGGGCGCGAGATCGGGATGGTGCAGATAATAGGGCTTGATGCGGTTCTCGACGAAGGCGCGCATCAGGGCCCCGAGCGTTTCGACATCGGCATTGACGCCCTTGAGCAGCACGGACTGGCTCAACAAGACATGGCCGGCATCGGCGAGCGTCGCGATCGCCGCGCGTGCGTCGTCGGTGAACTCGCGCGGATGGTTGGCATGGATGGCGATATAGCTCGCCTTGCCGGGAATGCGCAGCGCCCGGGCATAGTCCGGCGTGATCCGGCCGGGATCGACCACCGGGACGCGGGTGTGCCAGCGCGCGACCTTGATATGCGAGATCGCGGCCAGACGCTTCGCCACTTCGCGGATGCGGCGGGCGGAGAGGATGAAGGGATCGCCGCCCGTCATGATCACCTCCCAGATCTCGGGACGGGAAGCGAGATAGGCGAGCGCGGCGTCGAGCTTCTGGCCAGTCAGCGCATCGCCGCCGGGGCCGACCATCTCGCGGCGGAAGCAGAAGCGGCAATAGACCGGGCAGGCATGGACGAGCTTGAGCAGGGCGCGGTCGGGATAGCGATGGACCACACCCTCGACCGGAGAATGGGTGTCGTCGCCGATCGGATCGGCCAGCTCCTGCGGGAGCGTCACGAGTTCGGCCGCATCAGGGACGAACTGGCGCGCGATCGGATCGGCCGGATCGGCCGGGTCGATCAACCCGGCGACGGCCGATGTCACCGAGACGGCATAGCGCTCCGCCACCTTCTGCAGCGCCTCGCGGCGCGCGGGCGCGGCAAGCCCCGCTTCGACGAGCGCGTCGATGCTGCGCAGCGGCTGGCCGCCGGGGGGCAGGTGAACGGTCATGCCCTTCCCCTGCCCGCTTCCGCGACCGGCGTCCAGAGCACATCCTCGATCCGGCGCGCGCCCACGCAGAGCATCACGAGGCGGTCGAAGCCGAGCGCGATGCCGGACGCCGCCGGCATGCTCGCCAGCGCCTCCAGGAAATCGCCATCGATCGGATAGCGCTCGCCATAGATGCGCTCCTTCTCGTCCATGTCGGCCTCGAAACGGCGGCGCTGCTCGGCCGGGTCGGTGAGTTCGCCGAAGGCGTTGGCGAGTTCGACGCCGCAGGCATAGAGCTCGAAGCGCTCGGCCACGCGCGGATCGCCGGGCTTGGGCCGGGCGAGCGCGGCCTCGCTGATCGGGTATTCGCAGAGGATCGTGGCACGGCCGCGGCCGAGATGCGGCTCGATGCGCTCGGAGAGCACTCGGCTGAAGATATCCGACCATGTGTCGTCCGGAGCGACCCGGATGCCGGCCTCGATCGCATCGGCGGCAAGCCCGCCCCGATCGACATCGTGATCGGCAGTGACCGTGCGCAGCAGGTCGATCCCGGCATGGCGCTTGAACGCCTCCTGCAAGGTCAGGCGCTCGGGCTCCGCGAAGGGGTCGGCTTCGACATCGCGCCAGCGCAGCATGGTGGCGCCGGCGGCACGGGCAGCCTCAGCCATCAGCGCCGCGCAATCCTGCATCAGCACCTGATAGTCCTCGCCGGCGCGATACCATTCGAGCATGGTGAATTCGGGGTGGTGCAGCGCCGTGCGCTCGCGGTTGCGGAAGACGCGGGCGAAATCGAAGATGCGGGTTTCGCCGGCCGCGAGCAGCTTCTTGGCCGCGAATTCCGGCGACGTGTGCAAGTAATAGGGGTGCGACTGCGCGGCGTTGTCGACCAGCGTCGTGGCAAAGCCGTGCAGATGCGTCTCATTGCCGGGTGAGAGCTGCAGGATCGCCGCCTCGACCTCGGTGAAGTCATCAGCCTCGAACCAGCGCCGCAACGCCGCCTTGATCCGCCCGCGGGCGAGAAGCGCCGGGCGGCGGTCGGCATGGACATCGGGCCGCCAGAACGGCGTCGGGGAGGAGCTCATCGAATCTCGCACCGGATACGTCGGAAAGCTTTCGTTTCGCGCGCGAATGCGGTAGTTGCGCGGCAATCGAATTCGCATAGCGCGCGGGCGCGCCGCGCACCAGTAAGGACATTCACGTGGTCAAGGTCATCGCTTCCTCCGTCCGCAAGGGCAACGTCCTCGAGCTCGACGGGCATCTCTGCACCGTCATCTCGGCCGAGAGCTTCTTCCCCGGCAAGGGCACGCCGACGACGCAGATCGACATGCGCCGCATCGCCGACGGCGTGAAGATGACGCAGCGCTACAAGACGACCGAGCAGGTCGAGCGCGCCTATGTCGAGGACCGCGACTTCACCTATCTCTATCAGGACGGCGAGCAGTACGTCTTCATGAACCCGGAGACCTTCGACCAGATCCATGTCGACAAGGACGTCGTCGGCGACTCCGCCCCCTATCTTCAGGAAAACATGAAGGTCTCGCTCTCGGTGTTCGAGGACAAGGCCGTGGCGATCGAGCTGCCGCAGCGCGTCACGCTCGAGGTCGCCGAGACCGAGCCGGTGACGAAGGGCCAGACCGCCTCTTCGTCCTACAAGCCGGCGATCCTGTCGAACGGCGTGCGCAGCGCCGTGCCGCCGCATGTCGGCGTCGGCACCCGCATCGTCGTGATGACGGCCGACGGCTCCTATGTCGAGCGCGCGAAAGATTGATCTGCCGAGGCACGCGCCGCGGAACAATCTCCTCTATAGCTAACGCAGCGGGCCCTTTCCGGGCCCGTTGTCGTTTCGAGGTTTCTTCTCATGCCGCTCACAGTCCAGGCCGCCGCCCTTTCCGGCTTCGTGCAGACGCTCAAGGCGCTCGACGCCATTCTCGACAAGGCCCTGGAGCAGGCCGAGACCCGCAAGATCCAACCGGAAGTGCTCCTGACGGCGCGTCTCGCGCCCGACATGCTGGCCTTCACCCGCCAGATCCAGCTCTGCTGCGACTTCGCCAAGAATGCGGTGGCGCGGCTTTCCGGCGGCGAGAACCCGCGCTTCCCCGACGAGGAGAAGAGCTTCCCCGAGTTGAAGGAGCGCATCGCCAAGACGCTCGCCTTCGTCGCGGCCGCCGATGGCGCGGCCCTCGACGCCGGGCTTTCCCGCGAGGTTACCTTCCCGCGCGGCCCGTCGGCGACGGTGACAATGACGGGCGAGGCCTATCTCACCCGCTTCGCCATCCCGAACTTCTATTTCCACGCCACGACGGCTTACGACATCCTGCGCGAGAACGGCTTCCAGATCGGCAAGCAGGACTTCCTGCGCGGCGTCTTCGACGCCTGAGGGAGAACGGGCCGGGGCATGGCCGCGCGCCTGCGATCACGATCGAACGCGCCTCTCCCCGGGATGCCGGGGAGATCGCCTCGCTCTATCTGGCCTCACGCACCGAAGCGCTGCCCTATCTGCGCCGCTGCCACAGCGACGACGAGGTGCGGGACTGGATCGAGTCCGTCAGGCTCGCCCGCGGAGAGACCTGGGTCGCACGCGAGGCTGGGCGCATCCTCGGCTTCATGTCGCTCGACGGCGAGGAACTCGACCAGCTCTATCTGCTGCCCGGGCATTTCAGGCGCGGCATCGGCTCGCTGCTGCTCGCCAGAGCCAGGGCGCGCTGCCCCACCCGCCTCAGCCTGTTCACCTTCCAGCGGAACACGGCAGCTCGGGCCTTCTATGAGCGACACGACTTCCGTCTCGTCGACCTCAATGACGGCACGCGCAACGAGGAAGGGGAGCCGGACGCGCTTTACGAATGGCGCAAATCTGTTTCCACCGAGGGCTTGCAATCGGCGACCACGCTTCCCATTTCAGGGTCACGATGATGTATCGAGGGCGTTCCACCGCCTTCCATCATCGTTGAAGACGGCCATGAGCCGAACGTGTGACGCCGGATGTACGCGCGCCCGTTATGGACATGGCCGTTGGCTTTTCGATGCCCGTAGCGCCTTGGCGCTGCGGGCATTTTCTTTGCGCCCGGCCAACGGAAGCGCAATCAATGTTCATTGTATGTTCATATCAAAAGGCGCAGATTGAGCGCAAGGCGAGGCTCATGTGATGGGAGGTTCGTCATGATCTCAACCTTCAGCAGCAATAAGATGGTTGCCACGGCTTTCGCCGCGGCAGCGATCTCGATGGGCGTCATCGCATGGTCGGCCCCCGCCGAGGCACGCTTCGGGGGTGGCGGCTTCGGTGGCGGCGGCATGGCGTTCCATGGCGGCGGTGGCTTCCATGGCGGCGGCATGGCCTTCCGCGGCGGCGGCGTCCCGATGGGCGGCTTCCGGGGCGGCGGATTCGCACGTCCCGGTTTCGCCCGCCCGGCATTCGTTGGGCCCGGCTTCGTCCGGCCAGGCTTTGCCAACCAAGCGGTGTTCTTCCACGACCGGCGGTTCCACAATAACCGCTTCTTCTTCGGTCCGGCTTTCGCGCTGGGCGTAGGCGCGCCCTATTACTACAACAGCTATTACGGCGATGACTGCTACTATGTGTGGCGGCGCAGTTTCGACCCGTGGGGCTATGTCGTCTCCCGCCGTGTGCTGGTCTGCCAGTGACGTGTCGCGTCACGGAGCCTGACAGCTTCAGCAGCGACCGGCTGCGCCGCCATGAGGATGGCGCCGCGCGGTTCCAGGGCAGCGCGCAGCATGGCCAGGCCACACCAGTCCGTTGCACCGGCAAAGGCCAGCATCGCCCCCATGATCCCGGCAATGGCGAAAGCCACGGTCAAACAGGCAAAGCCGGCGAGGACCAGAAGCGCGACCATGGCTCCGTCGATCAGCTGAACCTGCCGAAAGATCGACAGGCGCGGGCCGGAGTTGCCGACGATCGGTAAGCCAGCGGCCCGCCAAGCCACGACACAGCCGTCGAGGGCTGACGCTCTCTGCTCGCTGGGCGGCAAGCGCACAGGCCGGGCGCTTCGCATGCCGCCCGTCCTGAGGAGCCGTTACAGCAGGAGCGGCATCTCGAAGGATGCGGGCTCACATTCCCAGACTGACGCTAACCCAGCAGGAACGGATTGTTCCGCCGTTCCTCGCCCAGCGTGCTGGCCGGGCCATGGCCGGGCAGGAACTGGACGTCGTCGCCGAGCGGCAGCAGCTTCGTCTTGATCCCCGAGATCAGCGTCTCGTGATCGCCATAGGGGAAATCGGTCCGCCCCACGGAACCGGCGAAGACGGTATCGCCCGCCAGCAGGAAGCGTAGATCCTTCTGGAAGAAGGTGACATGGCCGGGCGTGTGGCCGGGGACGTGCTGAACCGAGAAGGTCAGGCCTCCCAGCGAGACTTCGTCGCCTTCCTTCAGCCAGCGCGTCGGCTTCACCGCCTTCATGTCGAGGATGTCGAAGCGCAGGCCCTGCTCCGGCAAGCCGTCGAGCAGGAACTTGTCGCCTTCATGCGGTCCGATGATTGGCAGCGAGAGCGCCTCGGCGAGCTCGGTGGCGCCGCCGGCATGGTCGAGATGGCCATGCGTCAGCCAGATCGCGACCGGGGTGACGCCGAGTTCCTTCAGGGCTTCCTGCAAGCGGGGCGCGTCGCCGCCGGGATCGACGATGGCCGCCTGCTTCGTCTCGGGATCCCAGAGGATCGAGCAGTTCTGCTGGAACGGCGTCACCGGCACGACGGCGATCTGGAGCGGCGCTTCGGGCTGGTCGGTCATGCCATTGCCTTTGGTTCGAGCAATATGAAAGAGCCTCACCGCCCGCCGCAGCGATTGGCAATGAGCGCGCGGTAGTTCGTCAGCTCGGAATCCATCTCCGCGACATTGCGTTCGCGCTCCGCCCCGCTCTGGCAGGCGGCGAAAACCGAGCGCGCCTTCTGCAGGTAGCCGACATGCTCGCGAAAGGTCCGGCACTGAGTCGCCTGATCGGCGCTAGCCGCGGCAGAGAGCCGGGTCTGCTGCAAGCGGAAGCCGGCCTCGTTCTGGAAGAGGTCGCGCGAGCAGGTCGCCGGGCGCGGCTGCTGGCCGAGCGCGGAGCCGGCCAGCAACAGCGTCGTCGCAACGGTCAGTGCGAGCCTCATCCGAGGTTCAGCTCCTTGAAGAAGTCGTTGCCCTTGTCGTCGATGACGATGAAGGCCGGGAAATCCTCGACCTCGATCTTCCACACGGCTTCCATCCCGAGTTCCGGATATTCCAGGACCTCGACCTTGCGAATGCAATCCTGCGCGAGGCGCGCCGCCGGGCCGCCGATCGAGCCGAGATAGAAGCCGCCATGGGCTTTGCATGCCTCCCGAACCGCTGCAGACCTGTTGCCCTTGGCCAGCATCACCATGGAGCCGCCGAAGGACTGGAACTGGTCGACGAAGGAATCCATGCGGCCGGCCGTGGTCGGGCCGAAGGAGCCCGAGGCGAAGCCTTCCGGCGTCTTGGCCGGGCCAGCGTAGTAGACCGGGTGGTTCTTGAAATAGTCGGGCATGCCCTCGCCGCGCTCCAGCCGTTCACGGATCTTGGCATGAGCGAGGTCGCGGGCGACGACGATGGTGCCGGTCAGCGACAGGCGCGTCTTGACGGGATGCTTCGACAGCGTCGCCAGGATCTGGCTCATCGGCCGATTGAGATCGATCTTGACGACATCGCCGCCGAGCTTCGCCTCGTCGACATCCGGCAGATACTTCGATGGATCGGCTTCGAGCGCCTCGAGGAAGATCCCGTCCTTGGTGATCTTGCCCTTGGCCTGACGGTCGGCCGAGCAGGAGACGCCGAGCCCGATCGGCAGCGACGCCCCGTGACGCGGCAGGCGGATGATGCGAACGTCGTGGCAGAAATACTTGCCGCCGAACTGCGCGCCGACGCCGAGCGCCTGCGTCATCTTGTGGACCTCCTCCTCCATCTCGATATCGCGGAAGGCGTGGCCCGAGGGCGAGCCCTCCGTCGGCAGCGCGTCGAGATAGCGGGTCGAGGCCAGCTTCACCGTCTTCAGGTTCTGCTCGGCCGAGGTACCGCCGATGACGATGGCAAGGTGGTAGGGCGGGCAGGCCGCGGTGCCTAGCGTCAGGATCTTCTCCTTCAGGAACGCCATCATGCGGTCCTTGGTGAGAAGCGACGGCGTCACCTGGTAGAGGAAGGTCTTGTTGGCCGAGCCGCCGCCCTTGCAGACGAAGAGGAACTTATAGGCGTCCTCACCCTCGGCGTAGATGTCGATCTGCGCCGGCAGGTTGGTGGCGGTGTTCTTCTCCTCGAACATCGAGAGCGGCGCGAGCTGGGAATAGCGCAGGTTGCGCTTGAGGTAGGCGTCATGGACGCCCTCGCCCAGAGCCGACTCGTCGTCGCCGTCAGTCCAGACCTTGCGGCCCTTCTTGCCCATGATGATGGCGGTGCCGGTATCCTGACACATCGGCAGCACGCCGCCGGCGGCGATATTGGCGTTCTTCAGCAGGTCATAGGCGACGAACTTGTCGTTCGAGGTCGCCTCGGGATCGACGAGAATCTTGGCGAGCTGAGCGAGATGGCCCGGGCGCAGCAGATGATTGATGTCGATGAAGGCCTGTTCGGAGAGCTTGCGGATCGCCTCGCGGGAGACGCTCAGGACCTCGCGATCCCCGATTTTCTCGACGCTGACGCCTTCGCTTCCGAGCTTGCGATAGGGCGTCTTGTCCTCCCCGAGCGGGAAGAGATCGACATGCGTATAGGCCATGATCAGCGGCTCCGAAGCGATGAAGCGCCGCGCTCTCGATTTGGGACAGAGACTGCTCCACCGACAGGCTCGCTGTGGATCAGAACGGTCTCCAGCCGGACGCGCGGCGCCGTATGGCCGGCGTCATAGCCCGTCGACCGGCGTCGTCCAAGCAGTCTTTAATGAGTTTAAGCGCAGGCAGCCTGAGTGGCCGACTCGGCAAGGATGGCGTAGATCGCCGCGGGGTCACGAATCTTGCGGACCTGCTCAAGCACCGACTGGTTGCGAAGCACGCGCGCAACGCGGGCCAGCGCCTTGAGATGGTCGGCGCCAGCGCCCTCCGGCGCGATCAGCACGAAGATGATGTCGACGGGCTGGCCGTCGAGCGCGTCGAAATCGATCGGCTTTTCGGTGCGGGCGAACAGGCCGACCAGGCGGTCAATGCCCGGCATGCGACCGTGGGGGATGGCGATGCCGTCGCCGATGCCGGTCGAGCCGAGCCGTTCACGCTGGAGCAGCGCCTCGAAGATCTCGCGGTCGGGCAAGCCCGTCAGGGCGGCGGCATGCTGGGCAAGCTCCTGCAGAGCCTGCTTCTTGCCATTGGCCCGTAGTGGCGAAATCACCGCGGCGGGGCTCAGGAGATCGGTCAGCGTCATTCGCCCGTCCATGCATGTCCCATGCCGGCCGAAACGCCGTCGGCATGGGTCAGGTTCGAGGGCCGGGGCGGTCGCCCGCCGGCCTCAGGACAGCGATGCCGGCGGGTCGATCCAGCCGATATTACCGTCGCGGCGGCGGTATACGATGTTCATCCGGCCATTGCCAGCATGGCGGAAGACGATGACGGGCGAACCAGTCATGTCGAGCTCCGCGACCGCATCGCTGACCGTCAGAACATGCAGCGATTTGGTGGTTTCGGCCACGGTCACCGGGTGATCGCCGGTGGAAACACCGTCGAACTCCTCGATATCGTCATCCGGAGCCGCAATCACATAGCTGGGGATTTCGATTCCGGCGTCGCGTCCGTTGGCCGTCGAACGGTCCTTCAGCCGGCGCTTGTAGCGTCGCAACCGCTTCTCGATCCGCTCAGCCATCTTATCGAGGCTGGCATAGGCATCATGGGCGGTGGCCGAGGCTTCCAGCGTGATCCCCGAAGAGAGGTGAATGACGGTGTCGGTGCGGAAGGCCGTACCGTCCTTGTCGACCGTGACGTGCCCCTGATAGCCGCCCTCGTAATATTTGCTGACGGCTGCAGCGACCCGCTCTTCGGCCTGGCCGCGCAGGGCCTCGCCGACATCGAGATTCTTGCCGGAGATTCGCAAGCTCATGGACTGCTTCCCCTTGTTTAGCCATGGCCAGTGGTTGGCCATCATCCAGAGCTAAGAACCGCGAGTCCGGGATGTCAATGTGACAAGGGAAGCATGGCGCCGATGCGCCAGCGTTTTGGAACCAAATTGCTCAACGCCCTGCGGCCGCCATCGCAACCTTCTCCCGCCGACGCTCCATCGACGAAGGAATGCGCAGCGATTCCCGGTATTTCGCGACGGTGCGCCGGGCGATGTCGATGCCGGTGGCCTTGAGCCTGGTGACAATGGCATCGTCGGAAAGCACGTCGCCCGGACTTTCGTCGTCGATCATCTGCTTGATGCGGAAGCGCACGGCCTCGGCCGAATGCGCCTCGCCATAGCCGGTCGCCGCGATCGCCGCCGAGAAAAAGTACTTCATCTCGAAGACGCCGCGCGAGCAGGTCAGGTACTTGTTCGAGGTGACGCGCGAGACGGTCGATTCGTGCATGCCGATGGCATCGGCGACCGTCTTAAGGTTGAGCGGGCGCAGATGCTCGACGCCATAGGCGAAAAAGCCGTCCTGCTGGCGCACGATTTCGCTGGCGACCTTCAGGATCGTGCGTGCCCGCTGCTCGAGCGAACGCGTGAGCCAGTTCGCGGTCTGCAGGCATTCGGCGATGAAGGCCTTCTCCTCGTCGTTGCGCGCCGCCCTGGAAACACGGGCATGATAGGTCTGATTGACGAGCAGGCGCGGCAAGGTGTCCGGGTTGAGATCGATCAGCCAGGAGCCATCGGGCGCGGCGCGGATGAAGACATCCGGAACGACCGTCTCCGCCGCCCCGCCGCCGAAGGCCCGACCGGGCTTGGGATCGAGCCGGCGGATCTCGGCGACCATGTCGGCGACATCTTCATCATCGACGCCGCAGACGCGTTTCAGCGCGGCAAAATCGCGCTTGGCGACGAGATGGAGGTTCGCCACCAGAGCCTGCATCGCCGGATCGAAGCGGTCGCGGTCTCGCAGCTGGATCGCGAGGCATTCGGCGACGTCGCGTGCAGCGACCCCCGATGGATCGAAGCTCTGGACGATACGCAGCACGGCTTCCACCCGCTCGATACCGATGCCGAGACGTTCGGCGATGTCCGGAACGGGTTCGGCGAGATAGCCGCTGTCATCCACCGCATCGATGAGGTGCCGGCCGATGATGCGCTCTGCCGGGTCGGTGACGGCGAGGTCGAGCTGGGCACTGAGATGGTCGTGCAGCGAGGCTTCCGCCGTCAGCCCGCTCTCGAAGCCTTCGGGCCCGTCTTCGAAGGAGCCGCCGCGGGAGCCATAGGCTCCGCCGATGACCGGAAGACTGTCGGCGCCGCCTGAATCGCTGCGCGCCGCGCTCGGCTGCTCGCTCTGAAAGACATTGTCGAGGCCGGTGCCGAGCCGGCCTTCCATGCCCTCCTGGGTATGCAGGCTTTCGGCGCGGGCAAAGCTCTCGGGATCGGCGGCGTGCGGGCTCTCGGCCTCCGCACCGCCGCCTGGGGGGACTTCCGGGCCGTCGTTCCGCTCGAGCAGCGGGTTCCGCTCAAGCTCGCCGTCGACGAAGTTCTGGAGTTCCAGATGCGAGAGCTGCAGGAGCTTGATCGCCTGCAGCAGCTGCGGCGTCATCACCAGGGACTGGCCCTGACGCAACTCCATGCGCGGCATCATCGCCATGCGCGAAAGGCCCTTCTCGATCGCGCGCCACACGGCACGCTTCTTGCTTGTGAGAAGACCCTAGCGCCTGCTCAGCGCCGCGTCAAAGCCCATGCCTCGTTTGCAGGCAGGAAATTTGATGCACCGCAACAAACCGACGGAAATCGAGGCAGACGCCGCCGATCAGAGGCGGAAATCCTCGCCGAGATAGACACGGCGGACATCGGGATTGGCGATAATCTCGGCCGGCGAGCCTTCCGTCAGCACCCGGCCGGAATGGATGATATAGGCGCGGTCGACGAGGCCGAGCGTCTCGCGGACGTTGTGGTCGGTGATGAGCACGCCGATGCCGCGGTCGGTCAGCTGGCGCACCAACGCCTGAATGTCCCCCACCGCGATCGGATCGATGCCCGCGAAGGGCTCGTCGAGCAGGATGAAGGAGGGCTTTCCGGCGAGCGCGCGGGCGATCTCGCAGCGGCGGCGCTCGCCGCCGGAGAGCGCGATCGACGGCGCCTTGCGCAGCCGCGAAATGGTGAATTCCTCAAGCAGCTGGTCGAGCTGACGCTCGCGCGCCTTGCGGTCAGGCTCGACCACCTCGAGCACGGCGCGGATGTTGTCCTCAACGGAGAGCCCGCGGAAGATCGAGGCCTCCTGCGGCAGATAGCCGATGCCGAGCCGGGCGCGCTGGTACATGGGCAGCCCGGTGATGTCGTTGCCCTCGAGCGAAATGACACCGAAATCGGCCCCGACCAGACCGGTGATCATGTAGAAGATCGTGGTCTTGCCGGCGCCGTTCGGGCCGAGCAGGCCGACCGCCTCCCCCTGACGCAGATAGAGGCTGGCGTCCGACACCACGGTGCGGCCGCCATAACTCTTGCGCAGATTGCTGACTGCGAGAATCCCCGGCCCGCCGATCTCGGCGGCCGTCGAGCGCATCGCACCCTCGCCTGCGGCGCGCCTTCCGCTGCCAAAAAGCCCACGCAGGCGGCCGAAGACTCCACCCGGACTCGGAGCCTGGGTGCGTGCGGGCATGGCGGCGGGGCGAGGCGCTTCGGAGACAGTCACTGCGGGCACGGTCGCTTGTTGAGCTCAGTTGGTGGGCTTGGGGGCCGGCTTGGCGCCAGGCTTGGTCGCGTCCGGCTTGTTCGTTTCCGAGTTCGGCACGAAGAAGCCCTGGACGCGTCCGCCCTTGGTGGTCTCGACATTCGCGACGCCGGTCACCGTATTGTAGGTCAGCTTCTCGCCGCGGGTGATGTTCGGTCCGTCATTCAAGGCGACATTGCCCGTCATGATCACGACATTGTTTGCGCGGTCGAACTCGGCATTGTCCGAGGTCGCAGCCTGGGTCTTGGAGACGACCGTCACCGGCCCCTTGCAGAGGATGCGCTTGATCGAGCTGTCATTGCCGTTCGGCGCGGCCGGAGTCGCGGCTGCCGGCTTGGCAGCGCCGGCGCCTCCCTGCCCGCCATTGCGTCCCTCATAGAGCACGGTCATCACGGTGCAGCGCACCGTGGTCTCGCCCTGGACCGCGACGACATTGCCGGTGAAGACGGCCTTGTTCTCCTTGTCGAGCACATCGAGCTTGTCAGCATCGATCTTGATGGGCTCCTTGCTGTCGCCGCCGAGACCGCCGAGCGGGGACGAGGCATTGCCGCCGCGCGCCTTGCCCTGCGCGGCCTGCGCAAACGCCGTTTGCGGAGCCGCGGCCAAAACCACGCCCGCCGCCAGCAGCAGAGCGGCGCCGCGGAACCCCTTGGCGAAACGGAAACTGTGGCTTGCCGTGCTCATGTCACTGTCTCTTCCCGTTGCCAGCATCGTTGGCGGGCGTGTCGCCTGCCGGAGCAGCCCGATTCGCGTTCAGCAGTTCCGGCATCGGCGTGCTGCCCTCGCGCTCGGGCCCGGCGATCGTACCTGCTGGCGCGTTCCTGATGAAGACCCGGACCCGCCCCTCGAATGCGATCAACTCGCCATTGTTCTTCACGTCAAGCGTGTTGGCGTCCACAGTCGTCTCGCCGAGCGAGACCTTGACCGGTTCCGTCGAAGTCACGGCGCCGGATTTGAAGTCGACATCGGCCGTCCTCATCTGCATGTCGTGGCCGCTCTCGGTCCGAACCTTCACATCGTCGACGAGCTTGAGCTTTTCCTTCTGGGTGTCGAACAGGCCTGTCTTCGCATTGACCGTCACCCAGCCCTCCCGCTCCATCTGGATGCGTGCGGTCAGGATCTGAAGCTCGATCTGGGTCGGGTTCTTGATCTCCTGAAAGGCATTCTCGGCCGTGACCTGATAGGGCCGGTTATTCTTGCGGTAGCCGGAGAGCTTGGGCGTCTCCATCCGCACCTTGCCGCCGGTGATGCCGACCGAGCTGACCGAGACATTGGCGAGCTTGCCGCGGAGCGGGTTGAGAAAGGGGACGACGACCAGCGCGACCACCAGCGTCACTGCGGTCAGGGGAATAAGCGTGCGCAGGATGTGAACGGCCCGGGTGTGGCGACGCGCCGCGGCAAACGCCGCGCGACGGCTCAGCGCCTGCGCGGAAATCCTTCCCGCCGGGTCGTTCAAGGTCATTGCCACAGTCATGCCCCGCGCAATGGCAGCCGCTCACGGCTTTTTCGTGTCGCTAGGGCGAACCGCAACGCGCCCCCGCGCCGCCCGCTCCAGACCGGACGGGCGCGCCCCTCGCGCCAGTCTTCGCCGCAGACTGACGCAAGAACCCTTCGAAATTGTCAAGTGTGAGCGAAAATGTCGGTCTCGCCCCAGCCGGCCAGATCGAGCTCGGCGCGGTAAGGCAGGAAGTTGAAGCAGGCCTGGGCGAGATGGCTGCGGCCCTCGCGCGCCAGCATCGCCTCGAGCTTGGCGTGGAGCGCGTGAAGATGCAGCACGTCGGAGGCGGCGTAGGCGAGCTGGGCCTCGCTGAGCGTGTCCGCACCCCAATCCGAGGATTGCTGCTGCTTCGAGAGCTCGACGCCGAGTAGCTCCCGCACCAGATCCTTCAGGCCGTGGCGATCCGTATAGGTGCGGACCAGCTTCGAGGCGATCTTGGTGCAGTAGACCGGGGCCGTTACCACGCCGAAAGCGTGGCGCAACACGGCCACGTCGAAGCGCGCGAAGTGGAAGAGCTTCAGCACGGCCGGGTCTTCGAGCAGGCGGATCAGGTTCTTGGGCCGCTCGCCACTCTTCAGGATCTGGACGACGTCCGCCGTGCCGTCGCCACGCGAGAGCTGAACCACGCAGAGCCGATCGCGATGCGGGTTGAGGCCGAGCGTCTCGGTGTCGATCGCAACGCTCGAACCGGCCTCGTAGCCGTCAGGCAGATCGCCGCGATGAAAACGGATGGTCATGCTCGAAACCTCACTCGGGCCGCGCTGAGGCGCCCTTAAACGGTACTCACGGGAATGGAACGGCAGCAGACCGCGCCGGAGCGGCACGCCTTCCGCAGCTAGCGGCCTCGTATGGCTGGTTCAAGCCCTTTCTGATTTGGCACAACTGGCCGACCCTATCGTTAACCTTTTATTCACTATAAGCTTCAAGCTTTCGTTGAGGCATGCGACAAGAGTGACAATGGAGCACGACGCATGTCCCCGATTCGCCTTTTCTGCGATCTCGATGGCCGCATCGGCCTGCGGGCCTTCTGGCTCGGCAGCGCCGCCGTCGCGTTCACTCTGCTTGCCTTGCAGCGGATCCTGCCCCAACTGACGGATCCCCAGAT
Organism: Allobosea sp. 10L417; assembly: GCF_056395485.1. Taxonomy (NCBI): domain Bacteria; kingdom Pseudomonadati; phylum Pseudomonadota; class Alphaproteobacteria; order Hyphomicrobiales; family Alloboseaceae; genus Allobosea; species Allobosea sp. 10L417. The sequence continues at coordinate 63,237 of NZ_JBFTJP010000011.1, read as the reverse complement.
CGCGCGAACCGTCCTTGCCTTCACAAACGCTTTTGCTATGTTTCCCTGGGTGGCGCTGGCCGCCAAGCGCGCCACTGACCGGGGCGGCAGCCCGCTTTTCGGCATCCTGCTGATCTGCGCGATCGTGCTGCCGGAGCACCTGCGTCTCTACATGCCACTCGGCTGGCGGCCTTCGCTGGAAGCGATCTCGACCATCGCCTGGGTGGTCGCCTTCATCGATCTCGGCCTGATGCCTTCGGCCAAGGACGGGCCGGCGGGGGCATTGGTCGCCGTCGAGGCCGGCTCCCGCTCAGCCTGAAGCGCGCCGGATCTCGGCGCGTCCTGCCGGCCCGGAAGTGCGATCTAACTCTTTGTCGGAGCATCGGATCTCTTCGAAGAGCCGATTCCACTTTTTGGTCCGATGCTTTAAAGCGGCGGCATGACGACGACGCCCTCCGCCTCTGCCCCTGCCCTTTCCTTCGATCCCGCCGATCCGGTCGCGCTGACGCAGGCGCTGGTGCGCTGTCCCTCCGTCACGCCGCAGGAAGGCGGCGCGCTCGCCCTGCTCGCCGCCGTGCTCACGGCCGAAGGCTATGAAGTCCACCGCCCGGTCTTCAGCGAGCCGGGCACACCGGATGTCGAGAATCTCTATGCCCGCATCGGCAGCGAGGCCCCGGTCTTCGTCATCGCCGGACATACCGACGTCGTGCCCGTCGGCAACGAGGCGGCCTGGACACGGGCGCCCTTCGACGGCGCAATCGAGAACGGGACCCTCTACGGGCGCGGCGCCTGCGACATGAAGGGCGGCCTCGCCGCCATGGTTGCGGCGGCGATCCGCTATCGCCGCGAGAACCCCGATGCGCCCGGCTCCATCGCCTTTCTGGTCACAGGCGACGAGGAGGGCCCCGCCGTCAACGGCACGGTGAAGCTGCTGGCCTGGGCGCATGAGCGTGGCGAGCGCTTCGACCATTGCATCCTCGGCGAGCCGACCAACCCGGCAACGATGAGCGACATGATCAAGATCGGCCGGCGCGGCTCGCTGACCGGCCAGATCACCGTCCATGGTATCCAGGGCCATGTCGGCTACCCGCACCTCGCCGATAACCCGATCCGCGGCATGGTCCGGCTGCTGGCGGCGCTCGACGCCGGGCCGCTCGACACCGGCACGGAGCATTTCGACCCGAGCAATCTCGAAGTCACGACGGTCGATGTCGGCAACCCCGCGTCGAACGTCATCCCCGCCCAGGCCAGGGCCGTCTTCAACATCCGCTTCAACGACGTCTGGACGCCCGAGACGCTCGCAGCCGAGATCGAGCGGCGTCTGCACGAGGCCGCGGGCAACACCGTGCGCTACGAGGTCGGCTTCCAGCCGACCAACGCCGTCGCCTTCCTGACCGCGCCCGGCCCGTTCGTGGCGATGGTCGGCGATGCCGTCGAAGCCGAGACCGGCAAGCCCCCCGCCCTGTCGACGACCGGCGGCACATCCGACGCGCGCTTCATCAAAAGCTTTTGCCCTGTCGTCGAGTACGGCGTCGTCGGCAAGACGATGCACCAGATCGACGAAAGCGTGGCCGTCGCCGACCTCGCTGCACTGGAGCGGATCACGCATCGGTTACTCGCCAGCTATTTTGCAGCGCAACATAAAGCTTGACGCGCCGGAACTGCGAGCCATTATCGCCGTTAGACGAAAGTCTAAGAACGCAGATAATGGAGATCGTGATGAGGCTTGCCGCCGACGACATCGCGCGCTCGCTGCGCGGTTCCTGGCATCTGATGACCCGCGGCACTGAAGCGCTTGCCGAACTCGACCTCAGCCGCGACGGCTTCTGGCGCTCCTTCCTCGCCTTCGCGCTGATGTTGCCGGCGACCGTCGCGATCCTCGCCGCGGCCCGCCTGTTCGCCGGCCTGCCGAACAGCGCCGGCCTCTTCACCGTGCCTGAGCTCGTGCTGGCGGTGATTGGCGCGCTCTGCCTCGCCATCCTCGCCGTGCCGGCCCTGCTGATCGCGCTGCGCCCGGAGCTTGCGCAGGCGCCGCGGTTCACCAGTTTCGTCATCGCCTGGAACTGGGCCGGCATCGTTTCGGCCAGCCTCATGGCGGTGCCCGCCGCCGTCTTCGCGCTGGGGTGGTCGACACCGGAGCTGGCGCTGGTGCAGGCGGCATTCTTCGCGGCGATCGTGCTGCGCTTGCGCTATTGCGTGGCGCGTGCGGCCTTTGGCCCGGAAGGGCACAGCATCGCGCTGCCGCTGGTCATCGCCAGCATCGTGCTCGACTATGGCGTGATTCGGCTGTTCAGCCTGTTCTGAGCCCGTCTCAGTAGTCTACACCTGCGAGGTAGAGCCCGCAGGACGGCGCGAGGGCGGCGCATTGCGCACGGTCGCGCGCCGCCAGGATCTGGCCGAGCTTCTCCTCGGGCCAGCGTCCCGCCCCGACCATCTTCAGGCTGCCGACGATCGAGCGGACCTGATGATGCAAGAAGGAGCGGGCGTGGGCGTAGACCACGATCTCCGCGCCCTCGCGCCGGACATCGAGCCGGTCGACCGTACGGATCGGGCTGTTGGCCTGGCATTCGGCAGCGCGGAAGGTCGTGAAATCGTGCTTTCCAAGCAGAGACTTGGCGGCGCGGTCCATCGCCTCGTGGTCGAGCTTCACCGGAACGTGCCAGACGCGGCCGCGATCGAGAGCGGGCGGCGCCCGCCTGTCGAGAATGCGGTAGATGTAGTAGCGGCGCTTTGCCGAAATGCGGGCGTCGAAATCATCGGGGACGATCTCGGCGCTGAGCACGCTGACCGGGAAGCGCGCCTTCAGCCGGGCATTGCTCGCATCGCGTACGACGTCGGTCCGCCATTCCCTGTCGATATCGACATGGGCGACCTGATGCGTGGCGTGGACGCCGGCATCCGTGCGCCCGGCGCAGTGCAGCCGGACGGGGTGGCCGCAGAAGGCCTCGACCGCCTCCTCGACGCGCTGCTGCACGGACGGGTCGCTCGCCTGGCGCTGCCAGCCCGAAAACGGCGTGCCGTCATATTCGATGACGAGCTTATAGCGCGGCATCAGAGCTGGCCGCCAAAAAGTGCGAAGCGGTTTTTGGACAACGGCCCGCTCCGTTAAAGCTTGTCGCCGGCCCCGAGCCGCGCGCCGCGCAGGAACTCGGCCCCGCTCATCGGCGCCTTTCCGGCGCGCTGGACCTGCAGCAGCTTCACCGCCCCGACGGCGCAGGCGACGGTGCCCTCGTCATCGAGCAGCGTGCCCGGCTCGGCCGCGCCGCCAGCGCGCGCCGTGCGCAGGATCTTCAGCCGCTCCGGCCCCTTGCCGAGGTCGATCTCGGCGAAGGCGCCCGGGAAGGGCGAGAGGCCGCGCACCCGGTCATGCACCAGTTGCGCCGGCAGCGTCCAGTTCAGCTTGGCCTCGGCATTGGTGATCTTGGCGGCATAGGTGACGCCTTCTTCCGGCTGCGGCGTGAACTGCAGGCCGCCGCGGCCCAGCGCCGCGAGTGCGCGCACCATCAGATCGGCACCGAGGATGCTGAGCTGGTCGTGCAGTTCGCCGGCGGTCAGGTCGGGCCCGATCGGCAGCGTCTCGACCATGGCGACAGGGCCGGTGTCGAGCCCCGCCTCCATCTTCATCACGCAGACGCCGGTTTCGGCATCGCCGGCCATGATCGCGCGCTGGAGCGGCGCCGCGCCGCGCCAGCGCGGCAGCAGCGAGGCATGGAGGTTGAGGCAGCCGAGCTCGGGCAGATCGAGGATCGCCTGGGGCAGGATCATGCCATAGGCGACAACGACGGCGACATCGGCCTGATGCGAGGCGATGATCTCGGCCTGCTCCGGCGTCTTCAGCGTCGCGGGCGTGAAGACCGGGATGCCGAAGCGCTCCGCCGCCTTGTGCACAGGCGAGGGCTTGAGATCGAGGCCGCGGCCGGCCTGCGCCGGGGCGCGGGTGTAGCAGGAGACGACCTCATGCCCCTGCCCGACGATCTCGGTCAGGACCGGCACGGCGAAATCCGGCGTGCCCATGAAAATGACGCGCAAACTCATACGCTCGACTTTACCTCAGCTCCGGCATGGCACCGGAAGAATGAAACAGCCTGCCGATTACGCAGCCCGCTCGCGCTTGGCCGCCTTGGCGAATTTCTTGGTGACGCGCTCGCGCTTCAGCCGCGAGAGATGATCGATGAAGAGCACGCCATCGAGATGGTCGATCTCGTGCTGCAGGCAGGTGGCGAGCAGGCCATCGGCTGCGATCTCCAGCGTCTTGCCGTCGAGATCCATATAACGGACCTTCACCTCTGCGGGACGCTCGACCTCCTCGTAATATTCCGGGATCGAGAGGCAGCCTTCCTCATAGACGTTGAATTCCTCCGAGGACCAGGTGACCTCCGGATTGATGAAGACCTGCGGCTTTCTCGGTTCCGGCTCCTCGCCCTCCTTCGCCTCCGGCTTCGAGAGGTCGATCGTCACCACGCGCAGCGGCACGCCGATCTGGATGGCGGCGAGCCCGATGCCCGGTGCGTCGTACATCGTCTCAAACATGTCCGCGACCAGCGCCTTGATTTCGGGCGTGACAGCCGCGACCGGCTTCGAAACAAGGCGAAGCTGGGCGTCGGGCAGGATGACGAGCGGGCGAACGGACATGGGATTCCAAGGAGAAAGAGCTGTTGAGCCCGGGACATAAGCATTTGTGGGCAAGCGGTCAAACTGTTCCGCTTTCGTTCGCCATTGCTCATCGAATCGGCTAGGCTCGGCGCATGAACGAGATCGCCTTCACCCTGCTGGAGCGCCCGGTGAGCTGGGCCGAAGCCGCCCTCGGCTTCGCAGCCCTGAGCCTTGTGCTCCTGCTCATGGCCGTGATCGCCGGCTGGCGTGGCGGCAGGAGCCGCGCGATTGAGGTCGCGATGGCGGCCGAGCGCGCCCGCGAAATGGACGACAAGGTCGCGGAGATGAACCGCCAGCAGGCGGAACTCGCCGGCCGGATGCAGTCCATGGCCGAAATCCTCTCGACGCGGCAGGGCGATCTTGCCCGGCTCGTAGCCGACCGGATGGACGGGCTTAGCCACAAGGTTGGCCAGGGCCTCGAACAAAATGTCCGCCAGACCACCGAAAGCCTCGGCAAGCTGCAGGAGCGGCTCGCGGTCATCGACACCGCCCAGAAGAACCTGACCGACCTGACCTCCGAAGTGGTGACGCTCAGGGACGTGCTCGCCAACAAGCAGGCGCGCGGGGCCTATGGCCAGGGCCGGATGGAAGCGATCGTCCGCGACGGCCTGCCCGCCGCCTTCTTCACGTTCCAGCCGCAGCTTTCGAACGGGCGCCGGCCGGACTGCCTCGTGACCCTGCCGGGTGACGGGCGCGGCCTCGTCATCGACGCCAAGTTCCCGCTGGAGAGCTTCACGCTGCTGCGCGAGGCACGCGGCGACGACGCACGCAAGGCCGCCGGCCAGCGCGTGCGCAGCGATGTCGGCGTGCATGTGAAGGATATCGCCGAACGCTATTTCCTGCCCGGCGAGACGCAGGATGTCGCGCTGCTCTTCGTTCCGTCGGAATCGATCTATGCCGACCTGCACGAGCATTTCGACGATGTCGTGCAGCGCGCGCACCGGGCGCGGGTGATGATCGTCTCGCCCTCGCTGCTGGCGCTGGCGATCCAGCTGATGCAGTCGCTGGTGCGCGATGCGCGCATGCGGGAAGAGGCGCAGGTCATCCAGACCGAGGTCGGCAAGCTGCTCGACGACGTCCGCCGGCTGGGCGAGCGGGTCGACAAGCTCGATACCCATTTCCGCCAGGCGCAGGACGATGTCGGCCAGATCAAAACCTCGGCCGGCAAGGTCACCAGCCGCGCCGAGAAGATCGGCGCGCTCGATTTCGAGGACGAGAAAAGCGAGCCCAAGCTGCCCTTCGCCAAGGGGCTGGAGCTGAAGGCCGCGGCGGAGTGATCAGCCGCGGCTGAGCACCGCCGAAAGCTCAGGTTTCACGTTCAGCGTCTGGAAAACGACACAGTAGCGCTCGGTGAGCTTGAGCAGCGTGTCGAGCTTCTCCTGCGGCGCGTCGCTCTCGACGTCGAAGAAGAGGCGGATGGCCTGGAAGCCGACCGGCGCATCCTTGGCGACGCCGAGCGTGCCACGGAAATCGAGATCGCCCTCGGCCCGGACGACGCCCTTCTTCAGCTCGATCTCGAGGGCGGTGGCTACCGCCTTCAGCGTCACACCGGCGCAGGCGACCAGCGCCTCCAGCAGCATGTCGCCGGAGCAGAGCTCGGCGCCCGAGCCGCCTGAGGCGGGATGCAGGCCGGCGAGCGCGATAGCCCGGCCCGTCTCGACCTTGCAGGCGATGCGCTGATCGTCGAGCTCGCCATGGGCCTTGAGCGTGATGACCGCAGCCTCAGGATTGGTGCGGTATTCGTCCTTGAGAGGAGCCTGCAAGGCACGCAGCGCGGTGACGTCCATCATCGTGATCCTTCTGAACCGGTCAGCCGGCTTGTAGCCGCTTCAGGCCGCCGCCTCCACCTGCGGCACGGCGGGCTGGCTTTCCTTTTCGAGCGCCCGGCGCAATTCGCGACGCAAGGTGACGAAGCCGACGGAGCCCTCCTCGCGCGGACGCGCCAGCAGATTGTCGAGGTTGAAAGCGACCGGCCCCGGCTGCCGCGGCAGGACGAGGATGCGATCGGCCAGGCGCAGGGCCTCCTCGACGGAGCCCGTGGCGATGACGACGGCGGGGCGCGCTTGCATACAAAGTTCCGGCAGGAAGGCGGTGAGCCGAACGCGCGCATCGGCATCGAGCGCCGCAAAGGGCTCGTCGATCAGCAGCTGCCGCGGTCTGACCAGCAAGAGGCGGGCGATGGCGAGCCGAAGCAGCTCCTCGGGCGAGAGCGCAGCGGGCCGCTGCTTCGCCTGCCCGGAGAGGCGGAGGCGAACCAGCACATTGGCGATCAGGCCCTCGCGCTCGAACGGCGTCACATTCGGGAGGACAAAAGCCAGGTTCTCGGTCAGATCGAGCCAGGGAAAGAAGCGCGGCCGGGCGCAGAGCAGGCCGATCTCAGTCGTCGGTATCGCCGCTTCCTCATCGCCCCGCAGACCGGCGAATGCTCGCAGCGCCGCCCCACGCACCTCCGGCGCACCGAGCAGGGCGACGACCTCGCCAGCCCTGGGGCGCGGCGGAGCGTATTCGGGAGAGCGGGAGAAATCGTGAAGAGCGGCCGACATCGCTGGCTCCATCCATAACAAGGCGGAAGGAGCGCAGACGGCATCGGGCCGTCCCGTCGTTCCCGCGCTTTAGCTGCATTTGTTTCGCGCCCGCAAGCTGAGGCTCAAATCGGCGCGTGTCCTCTTCTAAGGTCCGATTGTCCTTTTTGTCAAACGATACTCACCGCCACATGCCGGCATTTTCGGCCGCCTTTTCCTGATGCGGGGCCTCGTCGCGCAAGGACGCGCATCCGCCTTTCAGGTCCGATCGTTCTGCTTGTCAAACAACACAATCACGACCGTCAATTGGCCAATCACCAGGAAGCATCCGTGGATTTTAACCCTCTCGTCCCCTTTCCACGCGTGCTAGAACAGCCCCAGACGACGGAACCGTGCCCACGTGACAGCCTCCTCCACAACGCCCACGCTCGCCCTCTCCGACATGTTGCACGACCCGGAGGCGGGCATCGCGAAGCTGTTCGAGGCGGCACGGCGCAAGGACAAGGCGGAGAAGCGGCAGTTGCTCGTGGCCGGGCTGCGGCAGTTGCTCGACGACGGCCGGGTTTCGGCCAAGGCAATCCTGACGGGTCCGCGCGGCGGCCTCGCCTGCGCGCACCGGCTCTCGGCGGTGATGGATGCCGTCGTCATCGGGCTGCACAAGGCCGCGGCCTCTTATTTCTATCCGGCCGACAACCCCTCGCAATCGGAACGGATCGCGGTCGTTGCCGTCGGCGGCTATGGCCGCGGCACGCTGGCGCCGGGCTCCGACGTGGATTTGCTCTTCCTCTTCCCGCACAAGCAGACGGCCTGGGGCGAGAGCGTGGTCGAATCCATGCTCTACCCGCTCTGGGACCTGAAGCTGAAGGTCGGCCATTCCGTACGCTCGATCGACGATTGCGTGCGCGAAGCGCGGGCGGACATGACGATCCGCACGGCCTTGCTGGAAGCGCGCTTCCTGGTGGGCGACCGGGCGCTGTTCGACGAGATGACTCGTCGCTTCAATGCCGAGGTGGTGGAGGGCACGGCCGCCGCCTTTACCGAGGCGAAGCTCGCCGAACGCGAGACGCGGGTGCAACGGGCCGGCGCCTCCCGCTATCTGGTCGAGCCGAACGTCAAGGACGGCAAGGGCGGGCTGCGGGATCTCAACACGCTGTTCTGGATCGCCAAATACTCCTACCGCGTCGACGACGTGCGCGAGCTGGTCGCGGCCGGGCTCTTCGACGAGGACGAGCTGCAGATGTTCCAGCGGTCGGAGGAATTCCTCTGGCGCGTGCGCTGCTGGCTGCATTTCATCACGGGGCGCGCCGAGGAGCGGCTCTCCTTCGACCTGCAGCGCCAGGTCGCCGCCGCCATCGGCTATGTCGGCCGCAGCGGCCAAGCCCCCGTCGAGCGCTTCATGAAGGCCTACTTCCTGATCGCCAAGGATGTCGGCGACCTCACCGCCATCGTCTGCGCCGCGCTGGAAGCGCGCCAGCAGAAGCCGCGCGCGACGCTCTCGCGGCTGTTCGACACACTGGCGAAGCGCAAGCGCGAACGCTCCCTCGGCCATCGCGACTTCAAACTGACGAGCCAGCGCCTCAACGTCATCGACGACAGCGCCTTCGAACGTGATCCGGTCAATCTGCTCAGGCTCTACGAAATCGCCAGCCGCGAGGATCTCGCGATCCACCCCGGCGCAAGCCGTCTGGTGACGCAATCGCTGAGGCTGGTGACGCCGGGCTTGCGCAACGACCCGGAAGCCAACCGCATCTTCCTCGAAATCCTCACCGCCCGGCGCTCGCCGGAGGTTGTGCTGCGTCGCATGAACGAATCCGGCCTGCTCGGCCGCTTCATCCCGGATTTCGGACGCGTCGTGGCGATGATGCAGTTCAACATGTACCACCACTATACGGTGGACGAGCATCTGATCCGGGCGATCGGCGTTCTCGCCGAGATCGATGCCGGCGCGCTCGAGGCGGAGCACCCGCTCGCCAACGAGATCATGCCGACCATCGCCAACCGGCGCGCGCTTTATGTCGCGCTGTTCCTGCACGACATCGCCAAGGGGCGGCCGGACGACCATTCGCTTGCCGGTGCCCGCATCGCGCGCAAGCTCGGCCCGCGCTTCGGCCTGACCAGCGCCCAGACCGAGACGGTGGCGTGGCTCGTCGAGCACCATCTCGACATGTCGACCGTGGCGCAGAGCCGCGACCTCGGCGACCCCAAGACGATCGAGAGCTTCGCGGCGACGGTGCAGACCCTGGAGCGGCTGAAGCTGTTGCTCGTTCTCACCGTGGCGGACATCAAGGCAGTCGGCCCCGGCGTCTGGAACGGCTGGAAGGGCCAGTTGCTGCGCACGCTCTATTACGAGACCGAGCTCGTGCTGGCCGGCGGCCATTCGGCCGTCGAGCGCAAGGCACGGGTCACCGTGAAGCAGGACGCGCTGCGCCAGCGCCTGGCGGATTGGAGCAGCGAGGAGCGCGACGCCTATATTGCGCGCCATTACCCGGCCTACTGGATCAAGGTCGATCCCGACCGCCAGGAGAAGCACGCCCGCTTCCTGCGCGAGGCCGAGCAGGCAGGGCGGACCACCGCGACCATCGTCGAGACCGACCAGTTCCGCGGCGTCACCGAGCTTACCGTTCTCGCGCCCGACCATCCGCGGCTGCTCGCCATCGTCACCGGGGCTTGCGCGGCGGCCGGCGGCAACATCGTCGACGCCCAGATCTTCACCACCAGCGACGGGCTCGTGCTCGATACCATCTCGGTTTCGCGCGCCTTCGATCGCGATGACGACGAACTGCGCCGCGCCGAGCGGATCGCGGCTGCGATCGAGCGGGCGCTGAAGGGCGAGATCAAGATCGCCGATCTGGTGGCCCAGCGCCGGGCGCCGCCGCCCCGCGGCCAGACCTTCCAGGTGCAGCCCGAGGTCATCATCGACAACGTGCTCTCGACGCGCCACACCGTGCTGGAGGTCTCCGGCCTCGACCGACCGGGGCTGCTCTACGATCTCACCACCGCAATCGGAAAGCTCAACCTTAATATCGCCTCGGCCCATATCGCGACCTTCGGCGAGAAGGCGGTCGACGTGTTCTACGTCACCGACCTGACCCATGCAAAGATCGTCTCGACAGGACGGCAGCTCTCGATCCGCAAGGCGCTGCTCGACGTCTTCACGCTCGAGGCCGAGAAGCCGGCACCCACCAAGGTCAAAATGCCAGCTCGCGCTTGATTTAACGGGCTATAAGGCCGATATCCGGCACGAACGCGGCAGCGCCCCGACGTGACCGGCCCCGGCTCGGCAAGGAGCGGCGCAGCCAGCCAGACAAAGGGACCTGAAGACACAATGACGCAGAACCCTGCGACGCAAGACCCCAATCTCGAAGCCGCGGCCGATGCCCCCGAGCAGGCCGCGGCCACCGAGGGCACCGAAGCCCTGGTCGCGAAGCTCCAGGCCGAGCGCGACGACCTCAAGGACAAGCTGCTGCGCACCCTGGCCGAGATGGAGAATCTGCGCCGCCGCACCGAGCGCGAGATCGCCGATGCGAAGGCCTATGCGGTGACGAGCTTCGCGCGCGACATGCTCGGCTCCTCGGACAATCTGCGGCGCGCCCTGGAAAGCATGCCGGAGGGAGCCCTGACGACGGCCGACGCCGCCACCAAGGCACTGCATGAAGGCGTCGAGCTGACCGAGCGCGAGTTGCTGAAAACGCTGGAACGTCACGGCGTGCGCCGTATCGACCCGCAGGGCGAGAAGTTCGACCCGCACCTGCACCAGGCTATGTTCGAGGCGCCCGACGCCGCGATCGCCAAGGGCCTCGTCTCGAAGGTGGTGCAGGTCGGCTACAAGATCGGCGAGCGCGTCCTGCGCCCGGCGCTGGTCGGCGTCTCGGCCGGCGCGCCGAAGGCTGCGGAACCGCCGGCCGGCGACGCACCCAAGCACTGACGCCGTGTTCGAGGCTGCCGGCGTCGCCATCTTCGCGCTGACCGGCGCGATCGTCGCGGCCCGCAAGGGGATGGACCCCTTCGGCTTCATCCTGCTGGCGACCGTGACCGGCGCCGGCGGCGGCACGTTGCGGGACGTCCTGCTCGGGAACAGCGCGTTCTGGGTGAACGACCCGTCCGATGTCGCGGTCTGCGTCGTGGTGGCGCTCAGCGCCTGGACGACGGCCTATTTCCGGCCCGGGCTCCTCGAGGGCTGGGCCGGCCGCAAGGTGCTGATCTGGGCCGACGCGGCCGGGCTTTCCCTTTTCGCCGTCATCGGCACCTTCAAGGGACTTTCGGCCGGCGCGCCGGTCCTGTCAGCCGTGGCGCTCGGGGCCATGACCGCCAGTTTCGGCGGCATCCTGCGCGACATTCTGGCCGGCGACAGGCCGATGGTGCTCTGGAGCCGCGATTTCTATGTCACCGCGGCGACAGCCGGAGCGGCCGTCACTGCCCTGCTGGTGGGGCTCGGCGTTCCGACCGCGGTCGTCATGCTGGGCGGCCTGACAGCCGGATTCGGGCTCAGGGCCGGTTCGCTGCTGTGGGGCTGGGCATTCCCGGGCCTGCCCGGAAAACTCTAGGCCTTTGTTTTATCGTGTTTTCTTCGCACGTCCCGGCATCCGCCTCACGCGAAACGCTCCGGGTCAGGGCTTCGTCACGCGCCTGAGCGTCAGATTGATCCGCCCGCCTTCCGGCAGAAGCGTCGAGGAGCCGGAGAGGATGCGGTCGATGCCGTGATAGGCGAGCCGCGCCTCGCCGCCGAAGAGCAGCACATCCCCGGAGGACAGCTTGAGCGAGGTGGTCTTGCCGCCGCGCTCCGTGCCGCCGATGCGAAAGATCGCGGCGTCGCCGAGCGAGACCGAGAGGACCGGGGCATCGAACTCCTGCTCGTCGCGATCCTGATGCAGCCCCATCTTCGCGTTGCTCGCATAGAAATTGACGAGACAGGCCTCCGGCGGATGAGGATAGCCGGAGAGTTCGCTCCACAGATCCAGCAAAGGCGCCGGCATGATCGGCCAGGGCTCACCGGTCTCCGGGTGTTCCGGCTGATAGCGATAGCCGCTGCTGTCGGAAACCCAGCCGAGCGGGCCGCAATTGGTCATCCGCACCGAGAAGGGTTTGCCCGTCTTCGGCATGCGCGGCTGGAAGAACGGTGCCTTGCGGGCTACCGCGCGCAGCTCCGCCAGCAGCGCCGCCTGCTCCACCGGCGCGAGCTTGTCCGGCCAATGGACGACGCCCGGCGCTACGACGAGGCGGGTCATGGTCAGAGCGTATCGAGGCCGAGCACGTCGGCCATGGAGTAGAGACCGGGCGCCCTCCCTCGCCCCCAGAGCGCGGCCTTGACCGCCCCCTGTGCGAACAGGCTGCGATCCTCGGCGACATGGGCAAGTTCGAGCCGCTCGCCCGCGCCGGCGAAGATCACCTTGTGATCGCCGACCACCGTGCCGCCGCGCAGGGCGGCAAAGCCGATCGTGCCGGGCTCGCGTGCGCCGGTGATGCCGTCGCGCACGGCGACGCGATGCTGCGCCAGATCGACGGCGCGGCCTTCCGCGGCCGCCTCGCCAAGGAGCACCGCCGTACCTGAGGGCGCATCGACCTTCATGCGGTGATGCATCTCGAGGATCTCGATGTCCCAGTCCGTGCCCAGGGTCGCCGCGACCTTGCGCACCAGCGCCGCCAGCAGGTTGACGCCGAGGCTCATATTGCCGGAGCGGATGATCGGGGTGCGGCGCGCGACATCGGCCAGCCGGGCAAGATGCGCAGGCTCCAGCCCGGTCGTGCCGACGACATGCAGGATGCCGGCCTCGGCAGCGAGATCGGCGAAGGCCATTGTCGCTTCCGGCGCTGTGAAATCGAGCACGCCATCCGCAGCGGCGAAGGCGGCGGCGGCATCGCTCGTCACGGCAATGCCGAGCGGAGGCAGACCGGCGAGCACGCCCGCATCCGTTCCAAGGGCAGCGGAGCCCGGCCGCTCGATGGCCGCCACCAGCCGGCAGCCTTCGGCCTGCGCGATGGTACGGATCAACATCCGCCCCATGCGCCCGGCGGCTCCGACGACAACGAGACGCATGTCACTCATGGCAGGCAGGCTCCGGGCTCCTTCGACGGCAAAGACGCCATGACTTGGCCAGTATCGCAATAAGCCGACCTCCGCCAGCGCAACACCCGAAAGCCGCGCAAAGCAAAACGGCCGGGTTGCCCCGGCCGCTCTGGTTTCTCGCGCGATAGCGGATCAGGCCGCCTGCTGGATGCCCGAGAGCTTCCACGCGCCGCCACGCTCGCGCAGGAAGGTCCAGTATTCCTTGACCTCCTGGGTCTGCGCCGGGTTGCCCTCGACGACCTGGCCGCTCTTGCGATCGTAGAGCGCGTTGACCAGGCTGAAGCGCATCGCGACGGTGGCATAGTCGGCATCGCCCTCGTGCCAGGCCTGCGACAGGTCGCCCTGCAGCAGCTTGACGTCGGAGACGCGGTCGGCGACGCCGCGGCGGGCATTCGCCGTCAGGTCTTCGTCGAAATAGCCGAACATTTCCGGCGTGGTGCGCTGGCGCAGGCCAGCCTCATCTTCGTTCGAATAGGCGGTGTTGATCTCCCCGAGCAGACGCTCGAAGCTGTTGAAGTCCTCGCCGGTAAGTTCGATCGGCTGGGGCTGCGCCGCGGCAGCGCCTCCGCCGAAGCCGCCCATGCGGGCCGCGGCAGGCTGGGGCGCATCATAGCCCTGACGGGCATAGGGCGCGCCCGCGCCGGCGAGCTGCGGCTCGGAGCGGCGACGGAAGAAGCGGATGGCGAGCATGATGATGCCGGCGACCAGCGCGATCTGCAGCAGGAAGCCGAGCATGCCGGCCAGCGAGGCCAGACCGCCGAAGAAGCCGGAGCCGGAGAGCAGGCCGAACAGGCCGGCGCCGAGCAGGCCGGCGCCGATGCCCATCATCATGTTGCGGGCGAAGGACGGACGGGCGGCCTGCGCCGCAGCCGCACCGGCAGAGGGGCCAGCCATAGAGGGCGACGCCGGCGAGGACGGAGGAGCGGTACGCTGGAACGGCTGGGCGCCACCCGGCGTCGTATTCGTCGCAGGCGGCGCGCTGTTGGTGAACGACCCCCGGCCGCCCGAACTGCGGCCGCCGCCCGGACGGGCTTCGGCAACGAGCGGCACGAGCATCAGGGCCCCGACTACCAGGGCGACGGCACGTCCACGACGGGCGAGCGAAATCAGAGACATTGTTCCTCCCGGAGCCCTCCATGGGCCCACCGGCTCCGAATATGGAGAGCGATCGCGATCCACGCAAGCCCTCGCCCGGCTAACAGACTGAAATCTCTTACTCTTTCAAATCAGTGCATAATTATTCGTCGTGATCGGGCCTGCGTGGTAAACTCCAGCGCCATCCCGCCACGCAGGGAGAGTGCCATGACCGGATCCGGACCGAGGCCTCACCGACACAGGGCGTTGAGCTGGCTGCTCGCCCTCGCTGTGCTGCTTCTGATCAGCGAGGCGGCCGCCGCCGCCGAGCCGGCCATAGCGCTCGATCCGCCACGCCTCGCGCAGGCGCCGGAACCGCTCTGCTTCTGCTGGAACAACGGCCGCAAGATCGCGGAAGGATCGAACTCCTGCATTCGGACGACCCAGGGCAGCCGGCTGGCGACCTGCGGAAGGGTGGTCAACATGATGTCCTGGCAGATCACCGAGACCCCCTGCCCCGAAAGCTGACGCGCGGGCGGGACAGCGGCATCGAAACAAAAACGCCGCCGGGATTTCCCGGCGGCGTCGCTTCTCATGGCTCTTGTGGTCCTAGCGACTTCGAGACTGACCTCGTCAGAACGCTCCCAGAACGATCGCCATCATGAACACGAAGGCCGCACCCATGATCCATCGGTCGAGACGTAGCGTGATACTCATCACACCCTCCTCCTGTCATTGACCTGTCGCGGAAGCTAGCAGAACTGACGGGGGCCGCAAGGGGGCGAGACCGTGGCCGCGCGACGGCGGAGGCTAGATCACCCTTAAAACTTACTTAAAGCGTTGATTAGATTTGGGGATATTTCGCAAGACAAAACGTCACGGAAACGTCTTGCCATGCCCCTCGCCTTGCCGGCGCCACGTTTGTCCACCGGGCCTAGCCGGCTGATCTTCACCGCAACTGAGAACCTCGGCCGGGCGGCACAGGGAGCCCATAGTTAACGCGCGCGCAGCCCGAATTAAGGACCGATTCACCACCCCGCCAAAGTTAATCGGGCTGTGGCGGCCGGGGCGCAGCCGGTTGAGAAACCGTTCACCAAACGCTTCGCATTTGATAGGTCATGCGACGCGCAAAACTCGCCCTCATCGCACTGGGACTGGCCGCCGCAGCCGGCCTGGCCGGCTGCGGCAAATTCCAGAAGCCGCAGCGCGCTCCCTGGCGCGACCAGGCGGAAGCAACCTGCATGGCCGCCGGCCAGGTGCAGATTTCGAGCTATGTCAGCCTGCGTGGCAAGGCGATCGACGGCCCCGGAATCTGCGGCATGCAACAGCCGCTGAAGGTGACGGCCCTGCAGAGCGGCAGCGTCAGCCTGACGAGCCCTGCCC
This sequence comes from Allobosea sp. 10L417, assembly GCF_056395485.1. Lineage (NCBI taxonomy): Bacteria > Pseudomonadati > Pseudomonadota > Alphaproteobacteria > Hyphomicrobiales > Alloboseaceae > Allobosea > Allobosea sp. 10L417. The sequence continues at coordinate 47,562 of NZ_JBFTJP010000011.1, read as the reverse complement.
TGCTCGCCTGCCCTGTCGTGGCGACCACCGACCAATGGTTCGCCGAGATCGTGCAGCCCGCCGCCATGAACATCCTCGGCGCGCAGGTCATCGAGATCCGCGCCGGCTCCTATTCCTGTCGCGCGATGAACAACGGAACCTATACGACGCGCACGTCGGAGCACGCCTATGGCAATGCCGTCGACGTCTTCTCCTTCCGGCTGAACGACAGCCGCGTCGTCACCGTCAAGGATGGCTGGCGCGGCTCGCCCGAGGAACAGAACTTCCTGCGCGAGATCTTCGTCGGCGCCTGCACCTATTTCGGCACGGTACTCGGCCCTGGCGCCGATCCGATGCACTATGACCACCTCCACATCGACCTCGCCCGCCACGCCAAGGGCCGGCACATCTGCAAGCCGATCATCAAGTACACCCCGAACTACAACCTGCCGCCGCCGGACCCGGCCAGGCCCTACTCCTCGGCGCAGAACGCTCCGGCGTCTCAGCGCGGCAACGCACCGGCCGCCACTGCCTATGCCGCCGGGCCTCTGCTGCGCCAGCCGAGCGACGGCCTGCGGCCGCCCGGAGCCGTGCAGGGTGGCTACCCGGTCGCGAACAACGGGCGGGGCCAGGACCACAGCCTCGACGCACAGCAGCGCTTCCTGGACCAATACGACGCGCGGCAGCGGCAAGGGCGCTTTCAGCCCCAGCCCTTACCGAGCGAGGCGCGCGGGCCGCTCACGCTGCCCGGTGCGGTCGAGCCCTCGGAGGAGGAGGCCGTTCTCGGCGATGGCGGCGGCGGGGGCGTCGTCGACCAGCAGGGCTCCGAGGAGGCTCTGCCGATCAGCCCCGAGCGCGACCCCTTCGCCTACAGCTCCGGGCGCACCACGGCGAGGCGCTGAGGCCAGACCTAGGGCGAGACGAGCACCTGCCGGCACTCCGGCGGCAGGGCATCGAGCGACATGGGCGGCTTGGGTTTGGGTTTCGGACCCGGCTTGGGCTTGGGCGGGTTGAAGATCGCCTGGCGCTGGCGCTCGACCCAGCCGCTCAGCTCCGCCCCGCAGCCATCGCCGAAATTCGGCGGCTCCTGCCCCTGGCAACTCGCCATGCCGGCCGGGCAGGCCATGCGGATGTGGAAGTGATAGTTGTGGCCCCAGATCGGCCGGACCTTCTCGAGCCATGTTTTGTCGGCTCCAGCCTCGCGGCAAAGCGCGACCTTGAGCGCCGGATTGACGAAGATGCGCTCGACCCGGGGCTCGGCCGCAACGGCTTTGATCAGGCGGGTATGCGCCGGGGTCCAGTTGCGCGGATCGACGTCGCGCCAGTCGGAACGGGCCATGTTGACCGCCGGCATGTTCTCGCGCTCCTCCCGATCGAGCCGGCCCTTCGGCATCGGCGTCAGCCAGACATCGGCATCGAGCCCGATCTGGTGCGAGGCATGGCCGGTGAGCATCGGACCACCGCGCGGCTGTGACATATCGCCGACGAGAAGGCCCGGCCAGCCGGCGATGCGAGGCACGTCGCGGGCGAGCTTTTCGAGATAATCGATCAGGACCGGATGGCCCCAGTTGCGGTTGCGGTTGAGCCGCATCACCTGCCAGCTCGGCCCATCGACCGGCAAAGATTCGGCGCCCGCGAGGCAGCCGCGGGCATAGGAGCCAATGGCGCGCGCCTGCATGCTGGCCGGCGTGGTCTTCTGGCCGAAGAGCGCGCGAGCAGCGTCAGGATAGGCGGCGATGTTGGCGGCCCGCGTCTTCGCCTCCTGATCGGCGGTCGACTGTGCAAGGCTGGCGGCCGGCAGGAGAACCAACGACGCAAGCAGGGCAGCGATTCGGGAGGTGTTGTGCATGGCTGCAGAATCGCCGCGACCTTCGACGGCGGTCAAGCACGATAGCTGGACAAGCGGCGCGACGGATTGCAGCCTTGGGGCAACGCGGCGCAGAGCACGCTCTCAGGCGCGCGCCGACCGCGCCGGAATTTACGCCCGACGCGGAGACGGTGCCGGGCTTCGACGCATTCTCCTGGCTCGCGCTGTTCGCCCAGCGAAGACGCCGCCGTCGATCATTGCGACGATCCAGGCTGACACCAATCTGCGATCGCCGACCCCGCCGCCAGGTCGAAGATGGATCTGCTCCCCGAACGCGCCGACCGGAGCCAGGCGGAAACGGCCAGCTCCCCGCAATCCGAAATGAAGAAAATGGGGCGGCCTGATCCGGGATGCCGGCATCAAGGCCGAATAATCCCTGGGGCATCTCTTCGGAACCGGCGGTTTCCGGACAGCGTTTCCCGCTAGACCGCGCCCCGCAGGGGCGCCGATTTACGGGAGATTGCCATGTCCACCCTTCTGATCGTCCTGCTCGTCATCCTGCTGCTCGGCGGCGGCGGGTATTATGGCCACCGCAGCTACGGCACCGCCGGCCTCGGCGGCGTGCTCGGCCTCGTGCTCGTCATCGTGCTGATCCTGTGGCTGCTCGGAGCCATTGGCGGTGCGCCGATAGCGTAGGTACGCCTGTGTTCGGCAGGGAACGCGACGACCCAGGCGTCAGGCGCGGTTGTCCCAGACGGCGACGGCAGCGGCCAGATCCTCCAGCGCGACGCCGACCGATTTGAACAACGTGATGCCGCCACCCTCGATCTGGCCGGCGATCCGCCCATGGCAGAGATCGGCGAGGGTGCCGGCGACTTTGTCGGCGCTGTAGCTGCCCTCGGCAATCGCCACGGCGACATCACCGCCCTCGTCGATCGCCTTGCTGGAATCGACGATGACGCGCGCGCGATGCAGCGCGTCCGCATCGGCCTCGCGCATCTGCATGGTGAAGCCGCCGATGAGGTCGAGATGCGCCTCGCGCTTCAGCCAATGGCCATGGATCAGCGGTTCGGTCGCGTTGGTGGCGCAGGAGATAATGTCCGCCATGCGGGCCTCGCCTTCAAGGTCGGCGGTGGCGCGGGCCTCGATGCCGTCCTTCGCCAGCTCGGCGACGACAGCCTCGGCGGCTTCAGGGCGGCGCGCCCAGATCGCGATCTCCGTAAGGGGCCGGACCGCGCGATGCGCCTTGACGATGAAGGGCGAAAGCGCGCCGGCGCCGACCATCAGCATGCGGCTGGCTTCCGGATTGGACATATAGCGCGAAGCCAGGGCCGAGGCCGCGGCGGTACGCCAGGTCGTCAGGCGGTTGCCGTCCATCACCGCAAGCGGCGCGCCGGTTTCGCCGTTCATCAGCAGATAGGCGCCCATCACGCCCGGCAGGTTGCGGCGGCCGTTGCCGAAGAAGACCGAGACGATCTTCGTGCCGATATAGGGCTTGTCGACCTCCGGCCCGCTCCAGGCCGGCATGGTCAGCAGGATGGCATTCTCTTCTTCCGGCCGCTCGATCGCGTACTGGCCACGCTTGGGCGCAATGACCTCGCTGCGGAAGGCATCGTCGAGAATGTCGATCAGTGCGGGATAGCTCAGGGCCGCGTCGATCTCGGCCGCATCGAAAAGGCGCATCAATTACGTCCGCTGGTCAGGGCCGGCAGGGCAGAATCGGGAACGGCGGAGCGCAGGGCCTGCGTCTCGGAGCGCAGGGCCTCGACCTCGCGCCGGTTGCGGCGCGCGGCCTTGCGGTGCTTGCGCTGGGCAATCCAGGACGCCAGTCCGCCGACGAGGACGCCGACGGCGATCGCCGCCAGCACCACGGCAAAGAGCGGCAGCTCATAGGAAAGCGCCGGCAGGTCACGGCTGAAGGGGTCGAGCGAAACCCGCACCGGGGCACGGTTCGCCACCGAAAACAGCACGATCAGCAGCGCGACCGGAACGAGCACCAATGCCTTGAGGAAGGCTTTCATCGCGATCTCCGTGCGACAGGAACGGCCGGCCTAAGGCTCAATCTTTGCCGTTGAGGCGCAGCCGCAGCTCCTTGCCCGTCTTGAAGACGGGGACGAACTTCTCCTCGACCTCCACCGCATCGCCCGTGCGGGGGTTGCGGCCGACGCGGGCGGAGCGCGCCTTGCGCGAAAAAGCGCCGAAGCCACGCAACTCCACCCTGTCGCCACGTGCGAGAGCCTTCACAACCTCGTCCAGGATGGCCGAGACGATGTTCTCGATGTCGCGCTGATAAAGGTGGGTGTTCTGATCAGCAATCCGCTGAACGAGTTCAGACTTAATCATCGCCGGAGTATAACCATTTGTATCAACATCACTTTTCAGCGGCAGGCTGCCAGAGCGCCAAGGGCGCGTCAAGCCGCAAGCCGACCGGCTGGTCGGCTGCCCGTGCAATCGTCGCCGCCAGAGCCTCCAGCCCCGCACCACGTGCCATCGCCTCGGCCAGGCTCCAGAGCCCAAAGGACGAGGATTCGCTGCGGCGACGCCAGTCCCGCACCTTGAGATCCTTGGCGACGCCCTTTTCGCGCTCGAGCCATGTGATCGCTTCGGCCTCACCGCCGATCTGGTCGACCAGCTTCAGCCCCAGCGCCTGACGGCCAGAATGGACCCGTCCATCCGAGACGGTCGCCAATTCGGCATCGGCGAGGTGGCGGCGGTCGCGGACCATCTGCTTGAACCAGGCGTAATTGTCGTCGACGACGCGCTGGAGCGCCTCGCGCGCCTCCGGAGAGGTCGGCTCGAAGCCGCTCGGCGCCGCCTTGAGCGGGCTCGATTTGATCGACTCGACCTTGACGCCGACCGTGTCCAGCAGATGCGAGACATTGGGGAACTGGAAGAGGACGCCGATCGAGCCGACGAGCGAGGTCTGGCGTGCGACGATGCGGTCGGCACCCATGGCGGCGATATAGCCACCCGACGCAGCGACGCCATCGACCACGGCGATCATCGGCTTCTTGGCCGCAAGCTGGCGCAGCGCCGTATGTAATGCCTCCGAGCCGGAGGTGGTGCCGCCGGGGCTGTCGACCCTGAGCACGACGGCGGAGACGGCGCTGCTGTCCTCGACAGACTTGATCAGATCGAGCGTGCGGCGATCGCCGGAGATGAAGCCGGAGACGGTGATGCGCGCGATATGCGCGCTCGACAGACTCGCAGGGCTATCGCCCCTCCAGGCGAGGCCGCCGACCACCGCGGCGACGATCACGCCGAGCACGGCGAGCACGCGCCAAAGCGTCAGCTTGCGCCGCAGGCTGCGGCGATCTGCGAGCAGATCTGCGTCGGACGACATCGGGCACTCCTGGCGGCTGTGGGTCCGTGATGTAGACCCGCCATGCCGGGCGGGCAAGGCGCGAGCTTGGCCTTTAGGCCGCGACCGAGGCGCGCGCCCGGTCGAGCGCCAGCAATGCGAGGCCGCTCGCGACCGAGCGGAAGGCATCGCCGATATGGACTTTCCCGGCGCCGAAGCGGCGATCGAACAGGCGGCGCACCGCCGGGACATAGGAGGTGCCGCCGGTCATGAAGACCGCCTCGATCCGATCTCCGCCAAGCCCTGCCTCGGCCAGCGCGCGGTCAAGCGCAGCTTCGATCGCACCGACATCCTCGGCGATCCAGCGCTCGAAATCGGTCCGGCGGATCGCCTTCTCGATGACGACGCCCATCTGGCTGAAGCTCAGCGTCGTCATCTCGTTGTCGGAAAGCGCGACCTTGGTTGCGGAGACAGCGCGGTAGAGCTCGTAGCCGAGATCGTATTCGATCACCGTCAGCAGGTCCTCGAGCTTGGCCGGCTCGACCGCCTCGCGGATCAGGGCGTTGAGCTCGGCCATGGTCTCGCGGCTCTTCATCAGCGAGAGCTTGTGCCATTGCGCGAAGGCGGCGTGGTAATGCGCGGGCACCGGCAGGAGCTTGTCGAAGGAGCGGTACTCCGTGCCCTTGCCCAGCGCCGGCGAGACCGCATGCTCGACGATGCGGTAGTCGAAGGTATCGCCGGCGACGCCGACGCCGGCGTGGGAGAGCGGGATCGCCTCCAGACCGCCATTGCGGCCGGGCTCGAAGCGCATCACCGAGAAGTCGCTGGTGCCGCCGCCGAAATCCGCGACCAGCATGGTCTGCGGCGTCTTGAGGTCACGGGCGTACCAATAGGCGGCGCCGAGCGGCTCATAGGCGAAATCGACCTGCTCCATGCCGGCCTTGCCGTAGGAGGCCTTCAGGCGGCCGACCGCCAGTTCCTCGTCGGGGCGCTCGCCGGCGAAGACGACCGGGCGGCCGGAAACCAGCGGCAATTCGTCATGGCCGGGCAGGTCCGTCGTCAGGTCGGACAGGAAGACGCCGATCAGATCCTCCAGCCGGAAGAGCTTGCCGAACAGCCGCGTCTCCTGAAAGGCGCGGCTCGAAAGATGGGTCTTGAGCGACTGCAGGAAGCGATGCTCGGTCGTCATGCCCAGGGCCATGTCGAGCGCATCGGGGCCGCTGACATGGGTGATGCGGGTCTCAGGGGGACGGCCCTCGCGCCAGAACATCAGCGCCGAGCGGTAAGCGTCGACCGCGCCCTGCTTGGTGGCGAAGGAGCGCGTCATGACCGAGCCGTCCGCTCCCGCCAGCGCGACGACGCTGTTGGTGGTGCCGAAGTCGATGCCGATGGCGGCGGGGGGCATGGCGAGTTCCTCGTGTTGCGTCATGGTCGGGCTTGACCCGACCATCTCGGAAACCAGCGGACTCTGGTCACGAGATTCTCGGGTCTGCGCTTCGCTCCGCCCGAGAATGACGGGCAGGACCGAAACAAAAGCCCGCGCGGATCGCTCCGCGCGGGCTGTCTTGAATGTCCGGCCGCTTGCGCAGCCGAAACCTCACTTCTTGTCGGTGGCCTTCTTGAGGGCCGCGCCGAGGATGTCGCCGAGCGAGGCGCCGGAATCGGCGGAGCCGTACTGGGCCATCGCCTCCTTCTCCTCGGCCATCTCCAGGGCCTTGATCGAGACCTGGATCTTGCGGGCCTTCTTGTCGAAGAGCACGACGCGGGCGTCGATGCGCTCGCCGGCCGCGAAGCGCTCGGGGCGCTGCTCGGAGCGATCACGCGCCAGCTCGGCACGCTTGATGAAGGTCATCATGTCGGTGTCGGCGATCTTGACGTCGAGACCCGACTCCTTCACCTCGACCACCTCACAGGTGACGATCTGGCCCTTCTTGAACTCGCCGGCATCCACGAAGGGATCGCCGCCAAGCTGCTTCAGGCCGAGCGAGATACGCTCCTTCTCGACGTCCACATCGAGAACGACGGCCTGCAGGACGTCGCCCTTCTTGTATTCCTCGATGACCTGCTCGCCCGGACGGTTCCAGTCGAGATCCGAGAGGTGGATCATGCCGTCGATGTCGCCTTCCAGGCCCAGGAACAGACCGAACTCGGTCTTGTTCTTGACCTCGCCCTCGACCGTCGAACCGGCCGGGTGCTGCTCCGCGAAGAGCTCCCACGGATTGCGCAGGGTCTGCTTGAGGCCGAGCGAGATGCGGCGCTTGACGGGATCGACCTCGAGGATCGCAACGTCGACTTCCTGCGAGGTCGAGACGATCTTGCCGGGGTGGACGTTCTTCTTGGTCCAGGACATCTCGGAGACGTGGATCAGGCCTTCGATGCCCGGCTCCACTTCGACGAACGCGCCGTAGTCCGTGATGTTGGTCACGCGGCCCTTGAGGCGGGTGCCGACCGGGTAACGCTCGGCGATGCCATCCCACGGATCGGCCAGCAGCTGCTTGATGCCGAGCGAGATGCGGTGCGTGTCCTGGTTGATCTTGATGATCTTGACCTTGACCGTCTGGCCGATGGTCACGACCTCGGACGGGTGGTTCACGCGGCGCCACGCCATGTCGGTGACGTGCAGCAGGCCGTCAATGCCGCCGAGGTCAACGAACGCACCGTATTCGGTGATGTTCTTGACGACGCCGTCGATGACCTGGCCCTCTTCGAGCGAGGCGACGAGCTCGGAACGAGCCTCGGCGCGGGTCTCTTCGAGGACGGTGCGGCGCGACACGACGATGTTGCCGCGGCGGCGATCCATCTTGAGGATCTCGAAGGGCTGCGGCTGGCCCATCAGCGGGCCGACGTCGCGGATCGGACGGATGTCGACTTGGCTGCGCGGCAGGAAGGCCACGGCGCCGTCGAGATCGACGGTGTAACCGCCCTTGACGGTGTTGAAGATCATGCCGGTGACCTTCTCGCGGGCCTCGAAGGCCTTCTCGAGCTTGACCCAGCTCTCTTCGCGGCGAGCCTTGTCGCGCGAGATGACGGCTTCGCCGAGCGCGTTCTCGATCCGGTCGAGATAAACCTCGACCTCGTCGCCGACGCCGATCTCCTGCTCACGGCCGGGGCCGGTGAATTCCTTGAGCGCGACGCGACCTTCGGTCTTCAGACCGACGTCGATGATCGCCATGTCCTTCTCAATGGCAACAACCTTGCCCTTGATGACGGTACCTTCCATCGCCTCGTTGCGGGCGAAGGACTCTTCGAGAAGGGCGGCGAAATCCTCGCGACCCGCGCTGTAGCTCTCAACTGCAGACATGTAATCTCCTGGGAGCCGGCCGCGTATCCCGCGGATGTCCGGCTTGGGCGCCTGGGCTAGTGTTGCGTTCCGGACCGCGACCGTCAGCTTCTCCTTTCGGAGGAATCCCGCCCCGACATATCGGGGCCGGAGGCGCCGTGCCGCCGGTTCGATCCGTATCCAAAGAGCCCGCTTCCAGCACGAAACGGGAGCAGGTCTCGAAGACCGCCCCCGGCGCATGATCGATCACGGCCCTTCGGACAAGGGCGATGTAATCCACTCCAGCCGTCAGAGCAAGCTTTCTGCCGCTTTTCCGAGGTCCCCGGCCGTGCCAGTGTGCATGCTCCGGGGCCGGCACAAGGGGAGCTTTGCATGGGCTGGGTCATTCTGGGGCTGATCGTGGCCGTCGTCGCCTATGCGATCATGACCTATAACGGGCTCGTCACGATGCGGCAGCGCGTCAACCAGGCCTTCGCCGACATCGACGTCCAGCTCAAGCAGCGCCACGACCTGATCCCCAACCTCGTCGAGACGGTGAAGGGCTACGCAACGCACGAGAAGTCGACACTCGACGCGGTGATCGCCGCGCGCAACGCGGCACAGGGCGCAAGCGGCGTGCACGACAAGGCTGCCGCCGAGCAGCAGCTTTCCGGCGCCGTCGGGCGGCTGCTGGCGCTGGGAGAGGCCTATCCCGACCTCAAGGCCAGCGCGAACTTCCAGCAACTCCAGGTCGATCTCGGCAATGTCGAGGACAAGCTGGCCGCGGCGCGGCGATTCTTCAACAATGCGGTGGGCGAGTTCAACGCGGCGATCCAGGCCTTCCCGGCCATGCTCTTTGCGCCGCAGATGGGCTTCACGCAACGCGAATTCTTCGATGTCGGCGAGACCGCACGCGCCCAGATCGAGGTCGCGCCGAGCGTGAAGTTCTAGCGCAAGACTGCCGGCGGCAGGGGGAGCGGCTGCGATGGCCCAGGCCTTCGGGCTCTATACCCACCAGCGCAACAACCGGATCAGGTCCAACCTCCTGATCGCCGGGCTTTTCCTGCTCGTCTATCTCACCGCCTGGGGGCTGTTGCTGATCGCCTATGGCTATGGCGGCGTGCCGCGCGGACAAACCGTCTTCGGCGAGGCGAACCGCATCTTCCGCTCCTGGTTTCCCTTCGTCACGCTGACGACGATCCTCTGGATCTTCGTCGGCTTCCGCATCAACGTCGCGCTGATCGGCGCGGTGACCGGCGCCAGGGGCATCGGGCGCGAGGACAACCCCAAGCTCTACCGGATGCTGGAGAATCTCTGCATCTCGCGTGGCCTGCCGATGCCGAAGCTCGCGATCGTCGAGAGCGACGCGCTCAACGCCTTCGCCAGCGGCGTCAACGACAAGCAATTCACGGTCAGCGTCACCAGCGGGCTCCTCGCCCAGCTCAACGACGCCGAGGTCGAGGCGGTTCTCGCCCATGAGCTGACCCATATCCGCAACGGCGATGTCCGGTTGATGGTGGTCGCCGTGGTGATCGCCGGCGTCGTCTCCTTCATCGGCGAGATCGTTTTCCGCGGTTTCGGCCGCAGCAGGATCAGGGTTTCGTCGGACGATTCCAAGAAGGGCAACGGGTTGGCGATCGTCGTCGGTGTCGCGGTGATCGCGATCTCCTGGTTCCTGGCCATTCTGATCCGGCTGTCTCTGTCGCGCTCGCGCGAATATCTGGCCGATGCCGGAGCGGTCGAGCTGACCAAGAATCCGGATGCGATGATCTCCGCCCTGCTCAAGATCTCCGGCCGGGCCGATATCGAGGGCGTTCCCTCCGGCGTGATGGACATGTGCTTCGAGAACGATCCGGACGATTTCGCCGACCTGTTCTCGACCCACCCTTCCGTCACCAAGCGCGTGCAGGCGTTGATCGAGACAGCGGGCGGGCGCATGCCGGAGATGCCGCCGCACCCGCCCAAGCTCGCCGAGCGTCAGGACCTGCCGACCATGGTCGAGGAGACGGTGGCACGCGGCCCCTGGTCCCGCCCGCCGCAAGCGCCCGGCCAAGGCTGATCAGGCGACGACCAGCTTCGCGGGGTCGACTTCGAAAACGACGGGGAAGAAGGTGCTCCAGCGGTTCCAGCGCTGCGTCCCGGCCTCGCTGACCGCACAGAGCTTGCCATCCGGCGCGCGGCCGAGGTCTTCGATGCCGCCAGGGGCCGCGTAACGCGCCAGAACCGCGCCGGTGCGGCTGTCGAGCCTCGAGAGGAATGCGGGTCGATTGCCGGCGCTCTGCGCTATCCAGATGCTCCCGTCATCGTCGAAAGTTGCGCCCTGCGCGAAGAGCGGCAGCGGGACGGTCGCATCCGCATCCGCCAGGCCGATCGCCGCCTCGCTCCCGGACAACACCCGCGCGACCGGCACGGCATGGAGGCTGGGCGTGCCCTCCCGGCGGAAGGGGCCGAACCAGAGCCTGTCGCCGGATGCGGCAAGGAACGAAGGGCCCATCGCCTTGTCGACGCGCGCCTCCTTCAGCGGAACGCATTCCCCGGTGCGACAGGATTCCCTGAAATCGAGTGCGAGCAGGCGCCCCGAATTGGCAACGAACAGCGTGTCCTTGACCATGGCGAGGCCGCCCGGATGGCCATAAGTCGCCGGCAAGGCGAAGCTACCGAGCAAGCGCCCATCGGTACGCGACAGGCGAAAGAGCCGGGACGGACCATTCTCCTGATCACGCTCGCTGCTGCGATAGGCGGCGATCAGGATCTCGTCCCGATAAACCGTCAGCCCCTGGGGAATGTAGCCTTCGTTCAGCCCCGGAGACCAATAACGGCGACCGATGGCAGGCTCGTTGGGCACGGCGCTGAGTTCGCGCGTGTCGTAACCCGGCGCATCGCCCGGCAAAGACGGACGCGCCAGCGCAGCGGGAGCCAGGCATAGACCTGCCCCCGCCGCCAAGAGACGGCGGCGATCGACGATCACGGTTTCAGCGCCCGTCCTGCGCCCATTCGAGCGCTTCCTCCAGCCGATCGTCGCCCCAGAACAGCTCGCCATCGCCAGCGACGAAGAAGGGCGCGCCGAAGATGCCGATCGACTTGGCATATTCGATCTCGGCCCGCAGGCGCCCCTTGGTCTCCTCACTGCGGGAAAGCGGCATGGCGACGCCGGGCTCGCTGCCCGCTTCCTTCAATGCCGCCGCAAGCACCCCCTCCTCGGAGATGTTCTTTCCTTCGCAAAACTGGGCCCGGAACAGCGCCTTGGAGAAGGCCGGCGTCCACCCCGCATCGCGGCCAGCCAGAGCCAACCGCGTCGCGGCCAGCGAATTCTGGGGAAAATTGTCGGGCTTGACGAAGCCGAGCCCCTGCCGCCGAGCGCGCCGAGCCGTGTCGCGCCACATATAGCGGCCCTTGCTGGGATAAAGAGCGAAGGGTGAGGTGTTCAAGCCTTGCGCAGCAAAGATCGGCCCCAACAGGAAAGGCCGCCAGCGCAACATCACGCCGGCCTGCTCGGCCAGCTTTTCGATTCTGAGGGCGCTCAGGCAGGAATAGGGCGACGCGAACTCATACCAGAAGTCCAGAACGGGACGATTCGGCATTCAGCCTCCGAACAAGTCGTCATCTCGTGTCGCGCACCGGCGAGCCTGCGCCCTCCGAAGCACGACCGCAAGCGCCGCGAATGGGCGCCTGTGGAATGGAGGGACGACGCGCTCGCCCACGTCGATCCATCACCGGACGACGCGGGATCGATCAGAAGGTTCCGATTGCTTCGCCCCGAACCCTGCGATAGTGCGCCATTGCGTCCGAAACGCGGCCCATGGGGCTGCCAGAAGGAAATTGAACAGATGGCTGACAGCAGCGTGAAAAAGGTCGTCCTCGCCTATTCCGGCGGTCTCGACACCTCGATCATCCTCAAATGGCTGCAGACCACCTATCGATGCGAGGTCGTGACCTTCACCGCCGATCTCGGCCAGGGCGAGGAGCTCGGGCCGGCGCGCGACAAGGCGCTGCTGCTCGGCATCAAGCCCGAGAACATCTACATCGAAGACCTGCGCGAGGAATTCGTGCGCGACTACGTCTTCCCGATGTTCCGCGCCAACGCCGCCTATGAGGGCGTCTATCTCCTGGGCACCTCGATCGCGCGGCCGCTGATCGCCAAGAAGCTGATCGAGATCGCCGAGAAGACCGGCGCCGACGCCGTCTCCCACGGCGCCACCGGCAAGGGCAACGACCAGGTCCGCTTCGAGCTCACCGCCTATGCGCTCAAGCCCGACGTCGTGGTGATCGCGCCCTGGCGCGAATGGGACCTGCGCTCGCGCGAGCAGTTGATCGCCTTCGCCGAGCAGCACCAGATCCCGATCGCCAAGAACAAGCGCGGCGAAGCGCCCTTCTCGGTCGACGCCAACCTGCTGCACGCCTCCTCGGAAGGCCGCGTGCTGGAAGATCCGGCGGTCGAGGTTCCCGATTATGTCTATTCGCGCACGATCTCGCCGGAAGACGCGCCGGACACCCCGACGATCGTCACCGTCTCGTTCGAGAAGGGCGACGCGGTCGCGATCGACGGCGAGAAGCTCTCGCCCGCGACGCTGCTCGCCAAGCTCAACGATCTCGGCCGCGACAACGGCATCGGCCGGCTGGACCTCGTCGAGAACCGCTTCGTCGGCATGAAGAGCCGCGGCATGTACGAGACGCCCGGCGGCACGATCCTGCACGCGGCGCATCGCGCGATCGAGTCGATCACGCTCGACCGCGGCGCGGCGCATCTCAAGGACCAGATCATGCCGCAATATGCCGAGCTGATCTATAACGGCTTCTGGTTCTCGCCGGAGCGCGAGATGCTGCAGGCGCTGATCGACAAGAGCCAGGAATTCGTCACCGGCGACGTGCGCCTCAAGCTCTACAAGGGCGGCGTCCACGTCATCGGCCGCTCCAGCGACTACTCGCTCTACGATCAGGACCTCGTCACCTTCGAGGAAGGCGCCGTGGCCTATGACCACCGCGACGCTGCGGGCTTCATCAAGCTCAACGCGCTGCGCCTGCGCACGCTGGGCCAACGCAAGAAGAAGCTCGGTCTCTGAGCCCTGCCCACGGAAGCCCGCCCAACGGCGGGCTTCTTCTTTTGAACCGGCGGCCTCCTGAAGCGTTCAGCACTCTCCATTGTCGATGTGAGTGCTCCTGCATGCTCCGCTGCCTCGCCGCCGTTCTGATCTCCACCGCACTATCGGCTTCCGCCTTCGCACAAGAAGTCCCTCCGAAGAGCGAGAAGCCGGCGACGCCGGAAATCGCGACCTGCAAGGCAGCGGCGCTCCAGACGCTGCATGCCAGGGAACCGGCGATCAAGGACATCTATATCGATGAGGACGGCACCACGGTCGCGGTATCGGAATCGAAGATCGAGACCATTCCGGTTACGCGTATCGTGATGGGCGAGGCCTATCTCCGGACCGACCGCACCGACAAACCCCGCCGCTTCCTCTGCCTTCTAGGCGAGAACAGCAAGGTGCTGCTGACCTTCTTCACCGCGCGCTGAAGCCGCATCCGATCGCGTCGCGGTTCGATCGATCGGCTTGGATCGGAGGCAAAGCGCGCCGCCCCTAGGGCTCGTCGATGACTTCGGTCGCAGGGCGATCATGGCCGTCAGCCAACTCCTGACGCCACTGGCCATCCTTGTCCTGATAGACGATGCCATCCGTGTGGCCAGCGACCGTCTGGCGTGCCGCTGCTCGCGTGGCGGCCTTCAGCGCCGCCTCATGCGAACGGAATGTTTCCGACAACACGTCGCCGACCTTATAGGCCCACCCGCCATCGTGCTCGACGATCTGGTACCTGACCAGGGCCATCGCATGTCCTCCTACCGATCCGGAAAGAACGATGGTCCCGTCGCAGGGTTCCGTCTACTCCCCGTTGCCGCTGTCGGCGGCACGCAGGCTTTCGAGCGTCGGCATCGAAGTGATGTGATAGCCGGCGTCGATGTGGTGGATGTCGCCTGTGACACCACCCGACAGGTCAGAAAGATAGTATAGCGCCGAGCCGCCGATCTCATCGAGCGAGACCGATTTGCGCAGCGGCGAGTTGGCCCGCTGCCAGGACAGCATGGCGCGCGCATCAGAGATGCCGGCACCGGCCAGCGTCCGCACCGGGCCGGGCGAGAGAGCGTTCACGCGGATGCCGCGCGGGCCGTAGTCGCCGGCGAGATAGCGCACGCTCGCCTCGAGCGCCGCCTTGGCCACGCCCATGACGTTGTAGTTCGGCATGATCCGGGTCGAGCCGCCATAGGTCAGCGTGATCATGCTGCCGCCCTTCGGCATGCGATCTGCGGCCCGTCTGGCGATCTCGGTGAAGGAGAAGCAGGAGATCACCATGGTGCGCGAGAAGTTCTCGCGCGAGGTGTCGGCATAGAGACCCTTGAGCTCGTTCTTGTCGGAGAAGCCGATGGCGTGGACGACGAAGTCGAGCGTGTTGCGCTCGGGATCACCGCCCCAGGCCTCGTCGAGAGCGGCAAAGGTCGCATCGACAGAGGCAATGTCCTCGACATCGCAGGGGATGACGAGGTTGGAACCGAGGCTCTCCGCCAGCGGCCGGACGCGCTTGCCGAGCGCATCGCCCTGATAGGTGAAAGCGACCTCGGCACCATGCGCGTGAAGGGTGCGGGCAATGCCCCAGGCAATCGAGTTCTGGTTGGCGACGCCCATGATGAGGCCGCGCTTGTTATGCATCAGCGGGAGCATGGCACACTCTGGAAGGGATCTTCAGGAACTGGTCGGATGGCGGGAGAAGTGGAAAACGCTCGGCAACTCTGGCTCATCAAGCCTGAACGGCAGCTGGTGATTGCACGCCCGTTGCACGGGCGGCAACCGCGACGCCGCGCAACTAGGATTTCAGCACCGCGCCCGCCGCCGCCTTCGACGTCGCGACGGGCACGATCTCGAAGCGGGCAAGGTCGCCCCACTGCAGGACCCACTCCTGCAACAGAGCGACATCGTCGCATTCCATGATCTGGAAGCAGCGGCCTAGATCGGCGGCAACCCAGCTTTCAACGTAGCGCAAACCCTCCGGCGCCATACGCCCGCGCTCCTGGAAGCGGGCATAGACATCCTTCACTCGGGCCTGATCGAAATGCTCGATCACCATGAAGAGCATGGCGGCCTCAGGCCTCCAGGCGCTTCATCACGATGGTGGCGTTGGTGCCGCCGAAACCGAAGGAGTTCGAGAGCACGCAGCCGAGGCCGGCGTTGTCGATGCGCTTGCGCACGATCGGCATGTCGGCGAAGGCCGGGTCGAGTTCCTCGATATGGGCGCTTTCGCAAATGAAATCGTTGTTCAGCATCAGCAGCGAGTAGATCGCCTCCTGCACGCCGGTCGCGCCGAGCGAATGGCCGGTGAGCGACTTGGTCGCCGAAATCGGCGGCGCCTTGTCGCCGGCGCCGAACACGGCGCGGATCGCCTCGATCTCCTTGCCGTCGCCGACCGGGGTCGAGGTGCCGTGCGGGTTGATGTAGTCGACCTTGGCCTTCACGCCCTGCAGCGCCATGCGCATGCAGCGCTCCGCACCCTCGCCCGAGGGAGCGACCATGTCGTAGCCGTCCGAAGTCGCGCCATAGCCGACGATCTCGCCATAGATCTTGGCGCCGCGCGCCTTGGCGTGCTCCAGTTCCTCAAGCACGACGACGCCGGCGCCGCCGGCGATGACGAAGCCGTCGCGGGCCACGTCATAAGCGCGCGAAGCGACGGCGGGGCGGTCGTTGAAGTCGGAGGACATCGCGCCCATGGCGTCGAAGAGAACGGAGAGCGTCCAGTCGAGCTCCTCGCAGCCGCCGGCGAAGATCATGTCCTGCTTGCCCCACTGGATCAGCTCGTAGGCATTCCCGATGCAGTGGTTCGAGGTCGCGCAGGCCGAGGAAATCGAATAGTTGACGCCCTTGATCTTGAACCAGGTGGCGAGCGTCGCCGAGGCGGTCGAGGACATGCCTTTCGGCACGGCGAAGGGGCCGACCTTCTTGGACGAACCGCTCTCACGGGCCTTGTCGTAGGCGTCGATCAGCGCGCGGGTCGAGGGTCCGCCCGAACCCATGATGATTCCGGCGCGTTCGTTGCTGACCTCGGCCGGCTCCAAGCCCGCATCCACGATCGCCTGTTCCATCGCGACCTGATTCCAGGCGGAACCGCCACCGTGAAAGCGCATGGCACGCCGGTCGAGCACGCTCGCGGGATCCAGCGTGGGAACGCCGGCAACCTGGCTGCGGAAGCCGTGCGCGGCGAATTCCGCGACATGGGAGATGCCCGATTTCGCTTCGTGCAGCGAGGCCAGGACCTCCTGCGTGTTGTTGCCGATGGACGAGACGATGCCCATCCCGGTGACGACGACGCGTCTCATGCTCGCTTCACTCCAGCTGTCAGCGCACGGCGGGCTGGCCCGCCGCTCTGGATTCATACCGCGCAAATGGACCGAGCAGCAGCTGCGCGCAAGGTCGCGGCGCGTTTTTCCTCAGGCCGCTTCCGGCTTGAACAGGCCGACGCGCATGTCGCTGACCGTGTAGATGCGCTTGCCGTCCGCCTCTAGCCAGCCATCGGCAATGCCGAGCACGAGCTTCGACTTGAAGACACGCTTGAAGTCGACGCCGTAGACGACCTTCTTGACCGAAGGCAGCACCTGGTCGGCGAACTTGACCTCGCCGACGCCGAGCGCACGGCCGCGGCCCTGCAGGCCGAGCCAGCCGAGGAAGAAGCCGGTGAGCTGCCAGAGCGCATCGAGCCCGAGGCAGCCCGGCATCACCGGATCGCCCTTGAAATGGCAGTCGAAGAACCAGAGGTCGGGCTTGATGTCGAATTCGGCGCGGACGAGGCCCTTGCCGTGCTCACCGCCCTCCTCGGCGATCTCGGTGATGCGGTCGAACATCAGCATCGGCGGCAGCGGCAGCTGCGCGTTGCCCGGCCCGAACAGCTCCCCGCGACCACAGGCGAGGATCTCCTCGTAGCTGAAAGACGACTGACGCTGCATTCCCGTTCCGCTCCTTTGCGCCGGCCGGATTCGGCAAGGCGTATTCTGCGCCGTGCCTAACACGGCGGGAAGCGGAAACGAAAGGGCACAGGCGCGTCGACCCACACGCCAACGTCAAAAACAGCGTTCGACATGCGCCAGATCAAAGCCGGCACGCCCATCATCTGCTAGGAAGCCTGCGTCATGCTTGCGGGGGTGGAGCCGAGGCCCTACATTTCCTTGGAATGATTGCAATCAATCGGCGGAGCTGCGGGCGCCCGTTGCGAACGAAGACATGAGAACGAGAATTAGCATGAGCGATCTGACTTCGCAAAACCAGGGCGACGGGTCGGTTGTGCGGCAAGGTTGCCCCTTCCACGACGTCCGGCAGAAGTTGAGACGCGTCGGCCTGCGGCCAACGCGTCAGCGCGTTTCGCTCGGCTGGGTGCTCTTCGCCAAGGGTCAGCGCCATGTCAGCGCCGAGATGCTCTATGAAGAGGCGATGAAGGAGCGGATCCCGGTCTCGCTGGCGACGATCTACAACACACTGCGCCAGTTCACCGAGGCGGGCCTGCTGCGCGAGCTGACGCTCGACGGCGCCAAGGCCTATTTCGACACCGCCGATCACGAGCATCACCATTTCGTCGTGGAAGGCGAGAACCGGGTGATCGACATCCCTGCCCAGGAGATCGACGTCGCCAGCCTGCCGACACCGCCCGCGGGCTATGAGATCGCCCGCGTCGACGTCGTGGTCCGGCTCCGCAAGATCGACGGCTGAGCGGGCGAGCAAAATGCGCCCTCCCCGCCCCCTGATCTCGCGGCGGATTTTCGCGGGGCTGGCTTTCGCCGCGGCTCTTCCCGCCCTTCCCGCAGCCGCCGCGCCGCGGACGCTGAGCGGAACCGTATCCTATCGCGAGCGCATGCTGCTGCCGCCGGGTGCGATCATCGAGGTCAAGCTTCTCGACGTCTCCCTGGCCGACGCACCGGCGCGCACCATCGCCGAAACCCGCGTCTCCGGGCGGCGCATCCCGGCGCCGTGGACCCTGCATTTCGATTCGCGGCAGATCGAGCCGCGGCACAGCTACGCGCTACAGGCGCGCATCCTCGATCGCGGACAGCTGCTGTTCATCACGACCGAACGGCACAGCGTCTTCACGGGCGGCCAGGACGACACCGCAATCTGGGTCCAGCGCGCGGCGACGCAGGATCAGCCCGCCGCGCCGGCCTCATCCCCCATCGGGAGCTGGCGCCTCGCCAGTCTCGGTGGCACCGAGACACCGGGATCGATCACCACCGTCATCACCATCGCTGACGATGGCAGGGTGTCGGGCCGCGGCGGCTGCAACGGCTTCGGCGGAAACGCGACGGTCAAGGGCCGGATAATCCGGTTCTCCCGCATGGTCTCGACGATGATGGCCTGCGCACCCGATGTGATGGATCAGGAGCAGCGCTTCCTGAAGACGTTGGAGCGGGTTCACCGCTGGAGCATCGAGCGTCGCACGGGGCGGCTCGCTTTGCTCGACCGGGGCGGCCGGTCGTTGATGACGCTGACCCGGCAGTAGTCCCGGCAGCCAACAGCGTCAGTCGACCTTTTCGTTCGGATAGACACCCCAGAGCCGGTCCTGCCGGATAAAGCCGATGATGTTGCCGACGCTGACGCGGCACCAGGCGTTGGCGCAGGACGCGACATTCGTGACGACCCCCGCCTGCAACCGGGCAACGACATTCGCATCTTCCGAAGCGCTGGCGCGCATCGGGAACACCTCGTCCTTGTTGCGAGACCATGGCGCCACAAGGGCTGTGCGGCGCCCGGACAACAGGCTGTGCAGCACCCACCCCTCCGTGCCATCCGCATCGCGCACACGGCGCCAGGTCTCGAACTCCGCCGTCACCTCGACCGGCAGACCGGCGCGCTGATAGACCCAGCGTGTCCGATGCTCCTTCGACGGCCCCTCGCGCAGATTCACCC
This sequence comes from Allobosea sp. 10L417, assembly GCF_056395485.1. Lineage (NCBI taxonomy): Bacteria > Pseudomonadati > Pseudomonadota > Alphaproteobacteria > Hyphomicrobiales > Alloboseaceae > Allobosea > Allobosea sp. 10L417. Next base: position 28,288 of record NZ_JBFTJP010000011.1, on the reverse strand, counting down.
GATCCGTCTTCAGACTGACATAGCGCGGCACCGGCAGCCCGGTGACGGAGCCCGCCTGCATGTCCTGCGCGGCGGCGGTGAGCGACGAGCCGATGAAGAGAGCGCCGATCAGGGCGATTTGGCGCATCGTCGTAACCTTCATCCGCCGTTCTCTCTACTCGGCACCTTGCCCCCGGCGAAGGGTCAAGTTGTGTTCCGCTGCGCCGCCGCATAGACAACTCATACGGGGTCGCGCAACCGCTCCATTCCTGGGCCAGCAGGGTTAATGGCTGGTTGAAGGCCGAGGCGAATACGGATGACGGAAGGGTGACCGCCATGTCGAAGAAGAAACCCCTGGTCGTGGTGACGCGCAAGCTGCCCGCGGTGGTGGAAACCCGAATGCGCGAGCTGTTCGACGCCAGGCTCAATATCGACGACAAGCCGATGTCGCAGGCCGCCCTCGTCGAAGCCGTGAAGACCGCCGACGTCCTGGTCCCGACGGTAACCGACAAGATCGACGCCGCCATCATCGCGCAGGCCGGGGACCAGCTCCGGCTCATCGCCAATTTCGGCAACGGCGTCGACAACATCGACGTCGCCAGCGCCGTGCAGCGCGGCATCACCGTCACCAACACGCCGGGCGTGCTGACCGACGACACCGCCGACATGACGATCGCTCTGATCCTCGCCGTCGCCCGTCGGATCGCCGAGGGTGCCCGCGTCATCCCAGACGACGACTGGGCCGGCTGGTCCCCCACATGGATGCTTGGCCGGCGCATCACCGGCAAGCGCCTCGGCATCGTCGGCATGGGGCGCATCGGCCAGGCGCTGGCGAAGCGCGCCGCCGCCTTCGGCCTGTCGATCCACTATCACAACCGCCGCCGGGTCGACCCGCGCATTGAGGAGAAGCTCGATGCGACCTACTGGGATTCACTCGACCAGATGCTGGCGCGGATGGACATCGTCTCGGTCAACTGCCCGCATACGCCGGCGACCTATCACCTGCTCTCGGCGCGGCGCCTCAAGCTGATGAAGCCGGACGCCATTCTGGTGAACACCGCCCGCGGCGAGGTCGTCGACGAAACCGCCCTCGCGCGCATGCTGGAAGCCGGAGAACTCGCCGGCGCCGGGCTCGACGTGTTCGAGAGCGAGCCAGCAGTCAATCCGCGCCTGCTCAAGCTCGCCCGCCAGCACAAGGTCGTCGTGCTGCCGCATATGGGCTCCGCCACCCATGAGGGCCGCGCCGACATGGGCGAGAAGGTCATCGTCAACATCAAGACCTTCATGGACGGGCACAAGCCGCCGGATCGCGTGCTGCCCAGCATGCTCTGAGGCACACTCAGTTCCTCCCCGAGCCCTCGTCCGCGATGCTCCGGGAGGTTCCGAGATATCTGGAACATCCTGCGAGACGGCCCTGCGGGCCTCCTTGCGATGAGGGCTCAGACGTCCGGTAGCCTGCGAGGCAAGTCCTCAGGCGGCGTGGAGTTCCGCGACCCGCGCCGCCTCGCCCGGCCAGTCCCGATAGGTGTCGATCACGCCGGCGGCCCCTGCCGCCAGCAGGCGTTCGCGCATGCGCGGCTTGTCATGGGCCGTTCCGGTGAAGCCCACCACCGGCATGCCCGCCGCCCGGGCGGCCTGCACGCCCGGCACGGAATCCTCCAGGACAAGGCAATTTGCCGGCTCAACAACCATCTGCCCGGCGGCGAAGAGGAAGACGTCGGGCGCCGGCTTGCCACGCGCGACCTGCGAGGCCGAGAAGACATGCGGATCGAACAGGTCGAGGAGGCCGGCCAGGCCGAGATTGCGCCTGAGCGGCTCGAGGCTCGTCGAGGATGCGACGCAGCGGCGTCCGGCGAGCAACGGCAACGCCTCCCGTACTCCCGGCAGCGCCCGCAGCTCGCATTCGAGCCGGGCAGCCACGCCGTCCTCGATTCTGCGCTCGAAATCAGGTGGCAGCCGGCGGCCGAGCGCCGCTTCGATCACCTTGAAGCCGTCGGCAAGCGGAATCCCGACGAGATGCGCGTTGTAATCCTCGATCGTCCACTGCGTCAGGCCGATCTCGTGGCAAAGCACGAGGCTGACCTCGCTGTAGAGCGTCTCGCTGTCGATCAGCGTGCCGTCGCAATCGTAGATGACGAGTTCGAACGGCATCCTCGCCTCCCGGCGTTGGCGCTCAGTTCGCCCGGGCGGTATCGAATTGGCCGGTTTTGCGGAAGCGCCAGAGATAGGAGGAGATGATCGCCTCGACGGAGGTCGGCGCAACGCCGATCCCGGCGAAGTCCCGACCTTCCTTGGCCGCAGCCGCGGAAACGACATTGTCGCTTTGGAGCAGCGTCACCTGATCGCGGGTCAGGACCAGTTCGTCGGGAATCAGCCCGAGCGTCAGCGTGTCCACTACCTGCAGCACGCTGCCCATGATCCGCGCCAGCGGGAAAGGCAGCGGCGCCAGCAGGCGCTTGCGGCCGGTCACGCGGCAGACCTCTTCGAGGATCTGGCGCAGGCTCATGACCTCCGGGCCGCCGAGCTCGTAGACGCGCCCGCCCTGCACCGTGCCGTCGACCGCACGCGCGGCCACCACGGCGACATCGCCGACGAAGGCAGGCTGAAACTTCGTCTTCCCGCCGCCGACCAACGGCAGCACCGGCAGCATCCGCGCCATCGAGGCGAAGCGGTTGAAGAAGGTGTCCTCCGGCCCGAACATCACCGAAGGCCGCAGCACGACCGCGCCCGGTACGGAGGCGAACACTGCGGCCTCGCCCTCGGCCTTGGTGCGGGCATAGGCCGATGCCGATTCGGCGGTGGCACCGAGCGCCGAGACATGGACGAGCCGGGTGATGCCGGCGGCGGCGCAGGCCTGGGCTATGGCGCGCGCGCCATTCGCCTGCACGGCAGAAAAGCTCTGGCGCCCCTGCTCCTGCATGATGCCGACGAGATTGATGACGGCGTCGGCCCCCTTCACGGCGGCGGCGACCGAGGCGGGATAACGCAGATTGGCCTGCACGGCATGGATCTGGCCGACAGTGCCGATCGGCTGCAGGAAGCCTGCGAGATCCGGGCGGCGCACCGCGACGCGCACCCGATAGCCGCGCTTGACGAGCGCCCGCACGACATGGCGGCCGACGAATCCGGAACCACCGAAAACCGTGACGAGTTGCTGAGCCGGGGCTTGAAGGGCCATCGCGGGAGCTCCGTTTAGAATGCTTCTGCCCTCCTAGATCATGTTCCGCGAAAGTGGAAATCTCTTTTGCGCCGAATGCGCACCTGGCCTGAGCATGCGGCCTTTCGCCCGAGGACGGCTCGGCTATTCGGGCATTCCTTCCCCTTTCCGCGCGGCTTTCCGTCCACTCCGATATTCCGGGCCGGAACTCTTTCCACAGGCTGCGGACGGCCGAATGCATTTCGTTGATGCGGGCCCGTTGACAGGACGACTCGCCCCCCGTAAACGAACCGCCGTTGCCCAGGTGGCGGAATTGGTAGACGCACCAGCTTCAGGTGCTGGCGCCTGCAAGGGCGTGGAGGTTCGAGTCCTCTCCTGGGCACCACTCATCTACCAGAGTGGTGGTTTGTCAGCGCCTTAGCTGACATTATGGGGCTATGCCTCGCCGTTGTCGTGAACAATGGCGAGCGTTGATTTCGTTGCGCTTCGGCGTCCCCATTAGGCAGAATTCCTTTTCCATCGCCTACGTCGCCCAGCCCATCCCGTCAGACCGGATGACCGGGGCGGTGGAACGCAAGCTGCGCATGCTCCCTTCATGAGCAAGGTCGGCTTGGCTTGCCGCACCGAGGTGACCCAGACATCGCGCGCTACCGCTTCCCCCGGCCGCGACGCCATGACGGTGCTGTTCATGTCTCCATCGATGGTGCTGCATGTCGTGCTCGGCATCGCCTTCCTGCACTTCTTCACGCAGATTGGCCTCTCCGGAACATTCCTCGGGCTTGTGCTGAGCCATGTCATCGTGATCCTGCCCGTTCGGATGCTCCTCTATATCCAGGACAATATCGACCCGCTCATCGCAGCCGTCTGCGCCTGCCTGATCGCCCTGACCGCGGCTCCTCTGATCGCGCTGGACAGGCTGTTCGGCCTCGACCAGCTGTTCGTCGGAACCGGAAGAGGCTGATCCCGTGCCCAGCAAATCCACAGAACCCGATGTTGCCGTGATCGGCGGCGGGGTGGTCGGCGGCGCCATCGCGCTCGGGCTCGCCCGCCGCGGCGCCCGTGTCGCCATCCTCGACGAGGGCGATACGGCCTTCCGGGCCTCGCGCGGTAATTTCGCGCTGGTCTGGGTACAGTCCAAAGGCTTCGGCATGCCGGACTATGCGCTCTGGTCGCGCCGCTCGGCCGATAGCTGGCACGAGCTTGCCGGCATCCTGCGCCAGGAGGCCGGTATCGATGTCGCGCACAGCCAGCCCGGCGGCTTCATGCTCTGCCTCTCCGAGGCCGAACTCGACAAGCGCATCGACGCGATGCGGCGTCTCCACAACAGCCGGCCGCTGACCGATTTCCCCTATGAGGTGCTCGACCATGCCGAAACGAGGCGACGCCTGCCCGCCATCGGCAAGGGTGTCGTCGGCTCGATCTACTCCCCGCTCGACGGCCATGTGAATTCGCTGAAGCTGTTCCGGGCGTTGCGCGAGGCGACGGTCCGGTGCGGCGTCGACTATCGCCCTAACAGCCCGGTCGAGCGTATCCTGCCGAAGGAAGGCGGCTTCGCGATTTCGGGGCCGTGGGGAGAGATGCGCGCCGGCAGGATCGTCCTCTGCGCCGGGCTCGGCAATGCGCGGCTCGCCCCGATGGTCGGGCTCGACGCGCCGGTGAAGCCGAGCAAGGGCCAGATCATCGTCACCGAGAAGACCGAGCCCTTCCTGAGCAACCCCATGGTCACGGTGCGCCAGACCGACGAGGGCGGCGTCATGATCGGCGACAGCCACGAGGATCGCGGCTTCGACACTGTGGTCGGCCAGCCGGTCCTGTCGGCGATGGCCGAGCGCGCGGTCAGGATGTTTCCGCGACTCGCCGGCCTCAACGTCGTGCGGACATGGTCGGCCCTGCGGGTGATGAGCCCCGACGGCTTCCCGATCTACGACCAGTCCGAAACGTGCCCCGGCGCCTTCGTCGTCACCTGCCATTCCGGCGTGACGCTGGCCGCCAATCACGTCTCGACCCTCGCCCCCGCGATCCTCTCCGGCGCGCTGCCGGAGGCGGTGGCGTCCTTTACCGCGCGGAGGTTCCATGTTCCGGCCCATAGCTGAGGCGAGAGAGGGGGCGATCGGCGCCGCGAGACTCAGCTTCACCTTCGACGGCACGCCGCTTACCGGCCGCTCCGGCGACACCGTCGCCGCCGCTCTGCTCGCCAACGGCATCGTCGCATGCCGCGAGACCCCGGTCTCCGACACGCCGCGCGCGCCCTATTGCCTGATGGGCGTGTGCTTCGACTGCCTCGTCGTCATCGACGGCATCGGCAACCGGCAGGGCTGCCTGGTAACGCTGACTGAGGGCATGCGGATCGAGACCCAGCATGGCCGCCGCCATCTCGCGGAGGTCGGCCAATGACTCCGGCCGAAACCATCGAACGACTCGCCGAGAGCTATGATGTCGTGGTGGTCGGCGCCGGCCCGGCCGGCCTCTCCGCCGCGGCGCGCGCCGCGGGGCTCGGCCTCACCGTCCTGCTCGCCGACGAAAATCCGGCGCCCGGCGGCCAGATCTACCGCGCCGTCACCACGACGCCGGTCAAGGACCGCACGGTCCTCGGCGCGGACTATTGGCGCGGCGCCGAGATCATCGAGGGTTGTGAGCGCTCGCAGGCCACCTATGCGGCACGCTGCACCGTCTGGTCGCTCGGCCCGGACGAAACGGCACCCGACTCGTTCGAGCTCGGCCTCTCGCTCGACGGCAAGGCCCGCATGATCGGCGCCCGGCAGGTCATCCTCGCCACCGGCGCGCTGGAACGCCCCTTCCCGATTCCGGGGTGGACGCTGCCCGGCGTGATGACCGCCGGCGCCGCGCAGATCGCCCTGAAGGGCGCCGGCATCGTGCCGGCAGGACGCACCGTCATCGCCGGCTGCGGCCCCCTGCTCTATCTGCTGGCGAGCCAGCTTTCGGCGGCCGGCTGCGAGATCGTCGCCGTGCTCGACACGACCTCGCGCACCAACTGGCCGAAGGCGCTCGCCGCGCTGCCGGACTTCCTGCGCTCGCCCTATCTGGCCAAGGGGCTCAAGCTGATGGCTGCGACGCGGCGGAAGCTGCGATTCGTGCGCGATGTGACCGGCCTTTCGGCGAAAGGCGAAGGCAAGCTACGGCAAGTCGAGTTCGAGCAAGGCGGACGACAGGGCGCGATCGCCTGTGACACGCTGCTGCTGCATCAGGGCGTGATCCCAAGCGTCAACCTCTCCAACGCGGCCGGCTGCGCCCATGACTTCGACGAAGAGCAGCATGCCTGGGTGCCTCGCGTCGATGCCTGGTTCGCCTCCAGCGTACCGGGCATCGCCATCGCGGGCGACGGAGCCGGCATCGGCGGGGCGGAGAGCGCGGCCCTGCGCGGCGAGATCGCGGCCTTGGGCGCAGCGTCGCGGCTGGGCAAGCTGAGCGAGGCCGAGCGCGACCGGCAGGCGACGCCGATCCGCACCGCACTCGCGCGCCTGCTGCATGGCCGCCGTTTCCTTGACCTGCTCTACAAGCCGGCACCGCAGTTTCTGGCGCCGCCGCAGGACGAGACCATCATCTGCCGCTGCGAAGAGGTCACCGCAGGACAGGTGCGCGATGCGGCGGCGCGCCTCGGCGTCACCGGCCCCAATCAGATGAAGGCGTTCCTGCGCTGCGGCATGGGGCCGTGTCAGGGCCGGCTCTGCGGGCCCACGGTCGTCGAGCTGATCGCCCGGACGCGCGGAACAACGCCGGCCGAGGTCGGCTATTACCGCCTGCGCCCGCCGGTCAAGCCGGTGACGTTGGCGGAGCTGGCGGCGCTGCCGCAGACCGAGGCTGCGGTGAAGGCGGTCGCGCGATGAGATCTGCCCGGCATGCCGGCGCGCGCCACGCGCCAGCCCGCTATGGCCGGTCCGGATCGAAGTGCTTCGCAAGCTTGTGTCCGTACCCTCCATAGTCCTTCTGAAAGGCATTGGAACCAGCGGCGAAGGCGGTGACCTGCTGCGGAAACCGCGTCTCGAACATGAAGGCGAGCGTTCCCTCCAGCTTGTGCGGCTTCAATTCGACATTGCTCGCCCGCTCGAAGGCGTCCACATCCGGGCCGTGCGGCAGCATCATATTGTGCAGCGAGACGCCGCCGGGCATGAAGCCGCCGCCGGTCTTGGCGTCGTAGACTCCATAGACCAGCCCCATGAACTCGCTCATCACGTTCATGTGGTACCAGGGCGGGCGGAAGGTATTTTCCGCCACCAGCCACCGGTCGGAGAAGATGACGAAGTCGATATTGGCGGTGCCGGGCGTCTCGGAGGGCGAGGTCAGCACCGTGAAGATCGACGGGTCGGCATGGTCATAGAGCACCGGCCCGACCGGAGAATATTTGCGCAGGTCGTATTTGTAGGGCGCGTAGTTGCCGTGCCAGGCGACGACGTCGAGCGGTGAATGGTCGATGTCGGCAACCCAGAGATTGCCGCCCCACTTCACGAACATCTTGGAAAGCGCGTCGCGATCCTCATAGGCGGCGACCGGCGTCAGGAAGTCGCGGGGGTTGGCGAGGCAGTTGGCGCCGATCGGTCCCCTCTCCGGCAAGGAGAAGGCGCCGCCATAGTTCTCGCAAATGTAGCCGCGTGCCGGCTCGCCGGGCAGCTCGACGCGGATCTTCACGCCACGCGGGATCACCGCGATCTCGCCCGGCTCGATGTCGATGATGCCGAATTCGGTCCAGAGTCTTAAACTCCCCTGCTGCGGCACGAACAGCATCTCGCCATCGGCATTGTAGAAATACTCATCCACCATCGACCGCGTGACCAGATAGACATGCGCCCCCATGCCGCCCTGGCTGCCGGCATCGCCGGCCGTGGTCATGCTGTGCATGCCCTCGATGAAGGATAGCGGCTGCGACGGTATCGGCAGCGGGCTCCAGCGCAGCGGGGCGAGCGGCAGATCGACCTCGCGGGCCGGCGCGGTGCGCCACAGCCCGATATCGGCCTTTCGGAACTGGTTCCAATGCGCCACCGTCGGCCGGATGCGGTAGAGCCAGGAGCGCTCATTGGTGGTGCGCGGCGCAGTGAAGGGCGAGCCCGAGAGCTGCTCTGCATAAAGGCCATAGGCGCAGCGCTGGGGCGAGTTGCGGCCGAGCGGCAGTGCGCCCGGCAGCGCCTCGGTCTCGAAGCCGTTGCCGAAGCCGGACATGTAGCCCGCCCGGATGGCGCTCTCGACCTTGCGCACGCCTGCGGGCGGCCGAGCGGGATCCTGAACGTTCATGGTGCGACCTCCCGATGGTGGCTCGCGGCGCGGCAGGGACAAGGGCCGGTGTGTTCGCCGGTACCCGCGCGTCAAATAAGTTGCTTTCGTAACGGTTGATTTTGTAACCAACAAGGCATGACGACGCTCGCGCTTGAACGCTTCCTGCCCTATCGCTTCAACCGGCTCAGCAGCGCGCTCTCGCTGAAATTCCGCGCTGTCTATGGGCCGCATCACGATCTGACGGTGCCGGAATGGCGCGTCCTGGCCACGCTCGGCCAGTTCGGCGCGGTGACCGCGAAGGCCGTCGGCGCCCATTCCGCCATGCACAAGACCAAGGTCAGCCGGGCAGTGCGCGCGCTCGAGGAGCGCCGCTGGCTCTCCCGCCGCGAAAACGAGGCCGACCGACGCGAGGAGAGCCTGATGCTGACGGCGGCGGGGCTGCGCGCCTATGGCGAGATCGTGCCGCGCGCACTCGCCTTCGAACAAGAGATCCTGGCGGCGCTCGGCCCGGACGCCACCCGGCTGCTACGAGGACTGGATCGGCTGGAGGCGCGCTTGTGGGCCCCGGATGCGCCCCGTCAGAACCGTGGCGGACGCTTGTCGAAGAAGGCCTGAATCCCTTCCCTGAAATCAGCCGTAGCCGCATTGGCCATGAAGGCCCGCTTCTCCAGATCGAGCTGCGCGTCGAAGGAGCCTTCCATCGCGGCCTGAATGAGGGCCTTGCTCGCCCTGTTGGCGCCGACGCTGCACTGGCTCAGGCGCCCGGCCAGCGCCTGCGCCGCGCCCGCCAGCTCGCCATCCGGCACCACCCGGTTGACGAGGCCGAGGCGCAACGCGGTGTCGGCATCGATCGGCTCGTTGAACAGCACGAATTCGAGCGCGCGGCGCGGGCCGAGCAGCCGCGCGAGCGACCATGTCGTGCCGCCATCCGGGTTGGTTCCCAGTTTGGTGTAGGCCGACAGAAAGCTCGCGCCCTGAGCCGCGACGACCATGTCGCAAGCGAGCGCGAGACCGACGCCGCCGCCAGCGACAGGCCCCTGCACTGCGGCGACAACGGGCTGCGGCAGGGCTTTGATCAGACGCATCAGGGCATGAAAGCGATCGATGAGCAGGCCCGCGGTTGCAGGCGCCCCAGCAAGATCGGCATGGAAGCGGGAGAGATCCCCGCCCGCCATGAAGGAGCGGCCGGCGCCGGCGAGAACCACCGCTCGGATGTCCGAATCCGCGGCGACCGGCTCAAATGCCGCGATCAGCGCATCCGCCAGCGTCTCGTCGAGCACATTCAGCACCTTCGGCCGGTTCATCGTCACCGTCAGCACGGTGCCGTGTCTTTCGATGACGACCACGTCGCCCGAGGAATTCTCCATTGTCCCGACGCCTTTCAGATGATGCGCCGCCACTCTGCCGCTCCGGGCTCATGAAGACCAGCAGAAGGGGTCTGCTCCCAGCGCATCGCTCGATGGCGGATTTTTCTTGCGCTCCGTTCTGGCACGACCGAAGACGGATCGTCGTTCCCAGCTAACAATCCGAGGATCGCGGCGATGACCAGCCCCGCCGGCCAGGCACCCGAGGCTTTGACCGACAACGAAGCCTTTCGTCCGCATACCTCGCATTGGGGCGTGTTTTCGGCGCGGATGAAGGACGGACAGCTCGAGGTTCGGCCGCATCCGGGCGACCCCGACCCGAACGACATCATCCAGAACTTTCCGGGGGCGCTGCGCCACCGCGCCCGCATCGCCCGGCCGATGGTGCGACGCGGCTGGCTGGAGAATGGGCCGGGTCCCGACGACCGCCGCGGGCGTGACGAGTACGTGCCGATGTCCTGGTCGGCGGTGCTCGACAAACTCGCGGGGGAACTGCGCCGCGTGCGGGACGACCACGGCCCCGGCGCGATCTTCGGCGGCTCCTATGGCTGGGCGAGCGCGGGGCGCTTTCATCATGCCCAGAGCCAGATCCACCGCTTCCTCAACACCTCGACCGGCGGCTATGTGAAGTCGGTCAACAGCTACTCTTCGGGCGCTTCCTCCGTCCTCGTGCCGCACATCATCGGCGACTACGAGGATCTGGTGAAACGTAACGTCTCCTGGGAGCAGATCGCCGAGCACAGCGAGATCGTGCTCGCCTTCGGCGGCATGGCGCTCAAGAACAGCATGGTGGCCGGCGGCAGCATCAGCCGCCATGTCGAGCGCGGCGCGATGGAGCGCGCCCAGGAACGCGGCTGCGAATTCGTGCTGGTCAGCCCGCTGCGCGGCGACCTGCCGACGGAGGCCGGCGCCGAGTGGGTTGCGAACATCCCCGGCAGTGACACCGCGCTGATGCTGGCGCTCGTCCACGCGCTCGTCGTCAACGGACTGCACGACCGCGCCTTCCTGGAGCGCTACACGGCCGGATGGCCGGTCTTCGAGCGCTATCTCACCGGCGAGAGCGACGGTCAGCCCAAGGATGCGGCCTGGGCCGCTCCCATCACCGGCATGCCGGCCGAGGAGATCGTGGCGCTGGCCAAGCGCCTGCACGGCAAGCGCGCGCTGATCGTCGTGGCCCATGCCCTGCAGCGCGCGACACATGGCGAGCAGCCGGTCTGGATGGGCATGGTGCTCGCGGCGGCGCTCGGGCAGATCGGCCTCCCCGGCGGCGGCTATGGCTATGGGCTCGGCGCCATCGCCTATTACGGGCGGCGCTACAATGCCGTGCCGATGCCGACATTCTCGCAAGGGAAGAACCCGGTCAGCGATTTCATCCCGGTCGCGCGCATTTCCGACATGCTGCTCAATCCGGGCTCGACCTATCGCTATAACGGCCAAACCCGGACCTACCCCGAGATCAAGCTGGTCTACTGGGCCGGAGGCAATCCGTTCCATCATCATCAGGACCTGAACCGGTTGCGGCAGGCCTTCGCCCGGCTCGATACTCTCGTCGTCCACGAACTCGCCTGGACGGCGACGGCGCGCCATGCCGACATCGTGTTGCCCTGCACGATGACGCTCGAGCGCGAGGATATCGGCGGCAATTCCAACGACCCGCTGCTGGTGCCGATGCATCCGGTCGTCGCGCCCTATGGCGAGGCGCGCGACGACTACGCCATCTTCGCCGGACTGGCCGAGCGGTTGGGCACGGCCGAGGCCTTCACCGAAGGCCGCAGCGTGCGGCAATGGCTGGAGCATCTCTACGAGCCCACGCGCATTGGCCTCGCGGAGAAGGGACTGCCGGCGCCGAGCTTCGCCGAGTTCTGGGCGAGCGAAGGCTATGAGCTGCCGCAGCAACCCGACGATGGCGGCAATCTGCGCGCCTTCAGGCAGGATCCGGCGGGCTCGCCACTGCGGACCCCAAGCGGCAAGCTGGAGGTCTTCTCCGAGACCATTGCAAGCTTCGGCGAAACGGACTGCCTCGGGCACCCGGCCTGGCTCGGCGCGACGAACATCCCCGATGCGGCTGCCCCTTACGTCCTCGTCGCCAACCAGCCGCGGACCCGGCTACACAGCCAATTCGATTTCGGCGGTCATAGCGGCGAGGGCAAGCTTCGCGGCCGCGAGGTCGCGCGCATGCATCCGGAAGATGCTGCCACACGCGGCATCGTCGATGGCGACATCATCCGCATCTCGAATGAGCGCGGCGCCTGCCTTGCCGGCGTCATCCTCACCGACGGCATTCGCAAGGGCGTCGTCCAGCTGCCGACCGGCGCCTGGTACGATCCGGCCGACCCGACCGAGGACAAGCCGCTCTGCGTCCACGGCAATCCGAACGTCCTGACCCGCGATATCGGCACCTCGGCGCTGGCGCAGGGCTGCACCGGGCAGTTGACGACGGTGCAGGTCGAGCGCTTCGACGGCAATCTGCCGCCGATCCAGGCCTATGATCCGCCGGGCGGATCGGCCGCCGAAGCGGCGGAATAGGCCATCGCGGCTTGAAGCGCGGATCCGTTGTGCCGAAAGGTGTTAGCGGGTCGCGCGACAGCGCTCCACCGAAATCGTCTTCCGCCTGCCGCGAGCCCCGATGTCCCCGACCTATATCGATACCTACTACCGCCGCACACTCGCTTCGGCCGACGGCTACCCGCCTGCCGAGGGGCAGATCAAAGCGGAGATCTGCATCGTCGGCGGCGGGCTGGCAGGGCTCACCGCCGCGCTCGAACTGGCCCGCGCCGGACGGTCGGTCGTGCTGCTGGAAGCGCAGCGTGTCGCCTGGGGCGCCTCGGGGCGCAATGGCGGCTTCGTCAGCGCTGGCTATGCGACCTCGCTCTCGGCCATCGAGCGCCAGGCAGGGCGTCAGCAGGCCGAAGAACTCTATCGCCTGACCCTCGAAGGCGTCGGCATCGTCCGGCGCAATATCGAAAGCCTCGGCATCGCCGACGCCGCGCCCTCGCCCGGCATCATGCGGGTCGTGCGCCATGATGGCGGCGCGGCGCTGCAACAGGAGCGGGACGCGCAGGAAAAGCGCTTCGGGCGCAAACTGCGCTATCTCGGGCGGGAGGAAACGCGCGGGCTGCTGCGCTCGCCGAAATACCACGCCGCGCTGGCAGACGACGACGCCTTCCACTTCCATCCGCTGAACTATGCGCACGGCCTTGCTCGCGAGCTCGTGCGGAGCGGCGGCGTGATCCATGAAGGCTCGCCGGTCCTCTCCTGCGAGCTGGAGGGACCGGTGAAGCATCTGCGCACGGCGCAGGCCACAATCGAGGCAGAGCAACTGCTGTTCACCACGGGCGGCTATACCGGCGGCCTGTTCGCGCCGTTGAAGCGCGCCTTTCTGCCGATCGCGACCTATGTGCTGCTGACCGAGACGGCGCCGGAGTTGATCCGCGAGGCCATCCGGACCAGCGCAGGCGTTGGCGACGACCGGCGCGCCGGTGATTACTACCGATTGGTCGAAGGCGGCTCCCGCATCCTCTGGGGCGGCCGCATCACGACGCGCACGACCGAGCCGCGCGATGTCGCCGCGCTCCTGCGCCGCGAGATGGTCACAACCTATCCGCAGCTCTCGGAACTCAAGGTCGAGCTCGCCTGGTCGGGCCTGATGTCCTATGCGCGTCATCTGATGCCGCAGATCGGTCAGTATCGCCCGGGTGTCTGGTACTGCACCGCCTTCGGCGGCCACGGCATGAACACGACGGCGGTTGGCGGCGCCGTCATCGCGGAGGCGATCCGAGGCGCGAGCGATCGGTTCAAGCTGTTTGCCCCATTCGGCCTCGCCTGGAACGGCGGGCCGTTCGGCACCGCCGCGGTCCAGCTGACCTATTGGCGCTACCAGGCAGCCGATTTCCTGCGGGAACGCCGGCAGTAACGGCCGGATCGGCGCCAGGGCGGTTCTTCGAATCGTAGCGGTGCTCTTCAACAGTCGGGAAATAACTCCACGCTAACGATGATTCGGGGCGTTCCGTCCGCGCGTCTGCTCGACCGCGATCGGGGCCCACTGCGCGTCGATGAGAGATTGAACCATGAAGAGCCTGACGATACGCCGCCGTATCCTGCTCAGCTTCGCCGCCGTGATGGCAGTGATGTCTGCCATCGCGGCGCTCTGCTATGTCTGGTTCCTGCAGACCGAGCGCGAGGCGCTGACCGTCGAAACCAATACGGTGCCCGGCCTCTACTACAGCGCGCAGCTGACCACGGCCTGGACCGGAGCCCGCGGCCTCATCCGCGAATTCCAGCTTTCGGACACGGCGGCGGAAAGGACCCGCGCAAGCGATGCCATCCTCGCGAGCAGGGAGACGATGCGCTCCCTGCTGAAGGCGTATCAACCCACCATCGACTCCGAGGAGGATCGCAAGAACTACGCCGAGGCGCAGCGGCTGTTCGAGCAATATGTCCCGATCGAGGACGCGATGCTCGCGTCCTCGAAGCTCGCGGCCACCAATGGGCAGGCGATCGATCAGAGCGCCATCGTGAAGGACCAGATCGAACCGCTCGCGACCCGGCTCGGCAGCGCCCTCCGGACCATGATGGAGTTCAACAAGACCGAGGCCGACGACTCGACCCGCAACATCGTCCGCATCGTCCGCGCCGCCGAGTTCGGGCTGATCATCGCTTTCGTCGTCGCGCTCGGCCTCGCGATCCTCTGCGGCTATCTGCTGTTCCGGGCGATCACCGTGCCGCTCGGCAAGCTGCTGGGCATTGTCGAGGTGATGCGGCGCGGCGATTTCAGCGAGAGGCTCGCCCTCGCGCGGCGCGACGAATTCAGCACGCTGGCGGATGGCGTCAACGCCATGGCCGACGACCTGGCCGGGCTGATCGGGCAGATCCAGAAGTCGAGCATCCAGGTCAACACCTCGATCACGGAAGTCGCCGCGACATCGAAGGAGCAACAGGCAACGGCGAGCGAGATCGCCGCGACCACGACGGAGATCGGCGCGACGTCCAAGGAGATTTCCGCGACCTCGAACGAGCTCGTGCGGACGATGGACGAGGTCTCCGCCGTGGCCGAGCAGACCGCGACGCTCGCCGGCGGCGGCCAGGCGGGCCTCGCGCGGATGGAGGCCACGATGCATCAGGTGATGGAGGCGGCCGGCGCGATCAACGCCAAGCTCGCGATCCTCAGCGAGAAGGCCGGCAACATCAATCAGGTCGTCACCACCATCACCAAGGTCGCCGACCAGACCAACCTGCTGTCGCTGAACGCCGCGATCGAGGCGGAGAAGGCGGGGCAATACGGGCGCGGCTTCGCCGTCGTGGCGACCGAGATTCGCCGCCTCGCCGACCAGACTGCCGTCTCGACCTACGACATCGAGCAGATCGTCAAGGACATCCAGTCGGCCGTCGCCGCCGGTGTGATGGGCATGGACAAGTTCTCCGAGGAGGTCCGGCGCGGCATGCAGGATGTCCAGCAGGTCGGCGGGCAACTGTCGGAGATCATCGAGCAGGTGCAGGGGTTGGTGCCGCGCTTCGAGGTCGCGAACGACGGCATGCAGGCGCAGGCGACCGGCGCTGGCCAGATCAGCGAGGCGCTGGCGCAGCTCAGCGAAGCCGCGCAACAGACCGTCGAATCCCTGCAGCAATCCACCCTGGCGATCGACGAGCTGAACCAGGTGTCGAGCGGGCTGCGCAGCAGCATCTCGCGCTTCAAGCTCCGGGCCTGACGGAGGCCCGAACGGGAGCGACAGATGCTGTTCCTGATGTTCCAGCTCGGGGCGGATCGCTACGTGCTCGACACCGCGCAGGTCGAGACCGTGCTGCCGCTGCTGTCCGTGAAGCAGCTACCGGCCGCTCCAGCCGGTGTCGCCGGCGCGATCAGCTATCGCGGCACGCCCGTGCCGCTGATCGACCTCTCCCTGCTCGCGCTCGGCCGCCCGGCCGCGCCGGTGCTGAGCACCCGGATCATCCTGCTGCACTATCCGACGGAACAGGGAGATCCCAGGCTCCTCGGGCTGATCGCCGAGCGGGCCATCGAGACCGTCGCGCGCGATCCCGCCGATTTCACCGCCTCCGGCGTCGAGGCCGGGACGCCGGCCTATCTCGGACCGGTCGCGGCCGACGAGGAGGGCCTCATTCAGTGGATCAGGGCGGAAGCGCTGCTGCCACCGGAGATCCGCGACATCCTGTTCCGGCAGATGACGGCAGAGCCGTGATGGAGAAGGGCGCGGCCACCGGCGACTTCGAGCGTATCCTTCGGGAGATGATCGGGCTGAGCATCGAGACAGTCGGCCCCTCCGTCATCCGTCACGCCCTGACGCGGCGCATGACGGCTTGCGGGCAGCCTGACCTCGAGGCCTATCGGCGATACTTCGCCGAGAACGAGAGCGAGCGCCAGGAACTGGTCGACTGCGTCGTCGTGCCGGAGACCTGGTTCTTTCGCGATCGCGAGGCCTTCGCCGCGATGGCGCGCAAGGCACGCGAGTTGCGGCGCGCGGAGCGCCCGATCCGGCTGCTGAGCCTGCCCTGCTCGACGGGCGAAGAGCCCTATTCCATGGCGATGGCGCTGTTCGATGCCGGATTCGAGCCGAAGGATTTCGCGATCGACGCCATCGACGTCAGCAGCCGCAACCTCCTGCTGGCCGAGCGGGCCGTTTATGGGCGCAACTCCTTCCGGGGCAGCGACCTCGCGTTCCGGGCACTTTACTTCGAGGCGCTCGACGGCGAATTTCGGCCGCATGAGCTCGTGCGGCGGCAGGTCCGGTTTTCGCTCGGCAACGTCCTCGATCCGGCGCATGCGCCCGGGCGCGACGCGTACGACATCATCTTCTGCCGCAATCTCCTGATCTATTTCGATCGCGAGACGCAGGCCGTCGCCCTTGCGGTGCTGCGTCAGGCCTTGGCCCCGGAGGGGTTGCTGCTCGTCGGACCGGGAGAGTCCGGCCTGCCCTCCCTGTACGGCTTCACGGGCGCGCGCCTGCCGCGCGCATTCGCCTTTACGAAGGCCCCTACCCCGCCGAGCATCGAAACCATGGCGCGCCCCGCGCCGGCACCGCAGGCGCGCCACAAGCCGCCGGTTTCCATCCTCTCCGGCGCTGCCCCGCCACAGAAACATCGGCCCTTCACGGCTCCGCTGCGGACCGCATCGCAGGCCTCGGCCGTGCCGCCCGATGGCGAGGCTACGGGACTTGCCGCCATCGAGAATGCCGCCAATGCCGGGCGCCTGGCCGAAGCGCGTATCGCGGCGGAGCGCCACATCGCCGCATTCGGCCCATCGGCGCAGGTCTTCTACCTGCTCGGCCTCGCCCAGGATGCCGACAACGCCGAGGAGGCCGCCGCGGGCAATTACCGCAAGGCGCTCTATCTTGCGCCGGACCACCGCCAGGCGCTGGCGCATCTCAAGCTGCTGCTGCAACGCCGCGGTGACGAGACGGGCGCCAGGGCGCTCGCCAACCGGCTCGATCGGCTGACGAAGAGGAGCGGAACCTGATGTCCGTCGCAGTCGAGATCACGCCGGAGCCCGCGAGCGGCATCAACGAATGCTGGCGAAAGATCGGCGTCCGGGGCGACCAGTCCTGCCCCGAGCTCGAGGCGCATCTGCATTGCCGCAACTGCCCGACCCATGCGCAGATCGCCCGCCAGCTGCTCGATCGGGCGGTGCCGCAGGGCTACCGCGAGGAATGGACCCGCTTCTTCGCTCAGCCGGCGGGCGACGGCGCGAAACGGGACGCGCTCGAGACCGTCCTGATCTTCAGGATCGGAGCGGAATGGCTCGCCCTGCCAGCCACCGCCTGCCAGGAGATCGCCGAACCGCGCGCAATCCATTCGCTGCCCCACCGCCGCAGCAGCGCCGTTCGCGGCATCGTCAACGTCCGTGGCGAGTTGCTCGTCTGCGTCGCCCTGTCCGAACTGCTTGGGATCGATGCCGACGCGGTGCCCCGGACAAGCGAGCGGATCACGGCCTTCCGCCGTCTCGTGGTGGTCGGCGCCGAAGGCAGGCGCTCGGCCTTCGAAGTCGACGAGGTCCACGGGCTCTACAGCTTCGACCGGAATGACCTTGGCATGGCCCCCGCCACGATCGGCAAGGCCGCCGCGAGCGCCGTCGCTGGCGTCATCGCCTGGAATGGGCGGGCAGTGGGCTGTCTCCACGACGGAAGGCTGGCCGGGCTGATCGACCGGAGCATCGCATGAGCGGCGAGGATTTCAGCGAGTTCTCCCTGCTCGAGCTGTTCCGCGCCGAACTCTCCACGCAGTCTCAGGCGCTGACGACCGGGCTTCTGGCACTGGAGCGCGATCCGGTGGCGGCCACGCATCTGGAAGCCTGCATGCGGGCCGCGCATTCCCTCAAGGGCGCAGCGCGGATCATCGACCTGACTCCAGCTGTACGGATCGCCCATGAGATGGAGGAGTGCCTGGTCGCAGCGCAGCACGGAAAGCTGCGGCTTAACCACGGCCACATAGATACCCTGCTCAAGGGCATCGATCTTCTGGCAACCCTGTCCTCCGACGAGGGCCCCGATGCAGCCGAGGCGGAGCGGCGGATCGGCAGCTTCATAGCGGCGCTACAGCAGGCTTCCGCCGGCGGCGTACCGGATGGCCCCGAGAGCGCCGGACCGGCGCCCGAACAGAATACCGCCCCGCTCACCGAAAGCAGCACGCTGTCGACGTCTGCCGAGACCGGCTCGCCCCCCCTGTCCGACGACGGGCAGGGCGGCCGCATGGTCCGGGTCACGGCGGAGAGCCTCAATCGCCTGCTCGGCCTCGCCGGCGAGTCGTTGATGGCATCCCGGCGCCTGCGACCTTTCAACGACGGGCTATTACGGCTGCGGCGAGCGCAGGCCGAGCTCGCCCGGAGCGTCGACGCCCTCCAGACCGCGCTGCCGGCCGCGACGACCGATCCGCACGCGCTGCAGGCGCTGGAGGCCGTGCAGATCAGGCTGCAGGAAAGCCAGGCGATCCTGAGCGAGCGACTCGACGAGTTCGACGTGGTCGACCGGCAGGCCACCGATCTTGCCAGCCGGCTCTACGACGAGACGCTGGCAAGCCGCATGCGGCCCTTCGACGACGGCGTCCGGCACTTCTCCCGCACGGTCCGGGACATCGGGCGGGCGCTCGGCAAGACGGTTCGCCTCGACATCGTCGGCGGCACGACGAGCATCGATCGCGATATCCTGGAGCAGCTCGACGCCCCGCTCGGCCATCTCTTGCGCAACGCGGTCGATCACGGGCTCGAAACGCCAGAGGAACGGCGCGCAGCCGGCAAGCCGGCCGAAGGCGTCATCCGCCTCGAAGCACGGCATCATGCCGGCCTCCTGCAGATCATCGTCTCGGATGACGGCCGCGGCATCGATCTCGACGCTTTACGGCAAGCGACGCTCGAACGTGGCTTCAGCACGACTGAGACGGTCCACCACCTCAGCGAGGCGGAGCTGCTGGAGTTTCTCTTCCTGCCCGGCTTCTCGATGAAGCCGACGATCAGCGACATCTCCGGGCGTGGCGTTGGCCTCGACGCAGTCCAGGCAATGGTGCGCCAGACGCGTGGACAGGTCGAGATCACCTCGCGGCTCGGCCATGGCACCCGCTTTCAGCTACAGCTGCCGCTTACGCTGTCCGTCATCCGGGCCTTGCTCGTCGAGATCGCTGGGGAGCCCTACGCCCTCCCCCTTGCCGCGATCACGCAGGCGCTGCGACTGCCGCTGGAACGGATCGCCTCGCTCGAAGGCAGGCCGCATTTCCAATTCGACGGCCGGCAGGTCGGGCTCGTCACCGCGCATGAGGTTCTCGGTCACGGCGAGCCCAGCTCGGCCGGGGCCGAACTTGCGGCCGTGGTCGTCGGCCAGGGCAACGACATCTATGCCATGGTTGTCGATCGTTTCCTCGGCGAGCACGAACTCGTGGTGCGTCCGCTCGATCCACGGCTGGCCAAGGTCAAGGACGTCAGCGCCGCCGCCCTCATGGAGGACGGTTCCCCCGTGCTGATTCTCGATGTCGAGGATCTGATCCGCTCGATGGAGAAGCTGGTTTCGAGCGGTCGCCTGAAGCCGCTGGAGCACCGGGCGGAACGCACCGCGCAGAGGCAGCGCAAGCGCATCCTGGTCGTCGACGATTCGCTCACCGTGCGCGAGCTGGAACGGAAGCTGCTCGCCTATCGCGGCTTCGAGGTCGAGGTCGCAGTCGACGGGATGGATGGGTGGAATGCCGTCCGTTCAGGCGCGTTCGACCTCGTCGTGACCGATATCGATATGCCCCGCATGGACGGAATCGAGCTCGTGACCCTGCTCAAGAAAGACAACGGCCTGCGGAACATCCCGGTGATGATCGTTTCCTACAAGGACCGCGAGGAGGATCGGCGCCGAGGCCTCGACGCTGGCGCCGATTACTATTTGACCAAGAGCAGCTTCCACGACGAGACTTTGCTCCACGCCGTCGAAGATCTCATCGGCGAGCCATGAGCGCCTGCATGAAGGACCTCCCATGAGAGTCGGCCTGGTCAACGATCTGCCCATGGCCGTCGAAGTCCTGCGACGGATCGTGACGTCGACCGCGGAGCACAAGGTCGCCTGGATCGCCATGGACGGGTCGGAAGCCGTGGCGGCCGCCCGGCGCGACCTTCCCGATCTCATCCTGATGGACCTGAACATGCCGGTCATGGACGGCGTCGAGGCCACCCGGCAAATCATGGCCGAGACCCCCTGCCCGATCCTGCTCGTCACGGCCAGCGTGGATGCCAATGTCTCGGGCGTCTACGAGGCCATGGGCTATGGCGCGCTCGACGCCGTCGACATCCCCGTCATCGGCGCGAATGGCATCGCTTCGACTCAAGGCGGCGCGCTGCTGGCGCGCATGTCGGCGGTCGGCCGCCTCGCCAGCGACCTGCCGCGAACGCTGCGCAAATCGCGCCCGCCGGCGCCGCGCAGCGCTTCGACGCAGCAGCTCGTCGCCATCGGAGCCTCCGCCGGGGGCCCCGCGGCCGTCGCTACCCTGCTCGCCGGGCTGCCGCAGGGCTTCTCGGCAGCGATCGTTCTCGTCCAGCACCTCGACGCGCAGTTCGTCCCGGGCTTCGCGAGCTGGCTCGAACAGCAAAGCGGGATCACGGTGCGCGCTGCCCTGCAAGGAGACCGCCCCGTACCGGGCAACGTGCTGATCGCCGCCAGCGCGGACCATCTCGTCTTCACCTCGGCCGATGAGCTCGGCTACCGGGCGGAACCGCGCGACTACGCCTATCGCCCCTCGGTCGATGCCTTCTTCGAGAGTGTCGCACAACAATGGCGCGGAAGCGCGGTCGGCGTGCTGCTCACCGGCATGGGGCGGGATGGCGCCCGTGGATTGAAGCTGCTGCGCGACAAGCACCATTTGACAATCGCGCAGGATCAGGCGACCAGCGCCGTCTACGGCATGCCCAAGGCAGCTGCGGCCATCGGCGCCGCCACCGAAATTCTGCCCCTGACCGCAATCGCGCCGCGCCTCGCCGAGGTCTGCGGCCAGCCGGCGCTCTAGAAGGCTTACCATGGCAGGCGAACCCACCACCTCCTCCCCCGATGCCCAGCTCCCCGTCGACAATTATCTGGCGATGGTGCTGCTCGTGGACGATCAGGTCATGGTCTGCGAGGCGGTCCGGCGGGCGCTGACGCATCAGGGCGACGTGGACTTCCACTATTGCACGGACCCGCTGGACGCGATCGAAGTAGCCCAGCGCGTCAAACCGACCGTTATCCTGCAGGATCTGGTGATGCCCGGTGTGGATGGGCTCGATCTGGTGCGGCGCTATCGCAAGCACCCTGCGCTCCACAGCGTGCCGGTCATCGTGCTGTCGACCAAGGAAGACCCGGCGATCAAAAGCGAGGCCTTCCAGGCCGGCGCCAACGACTATCTGGTGAAGCTCCCGGACAAGATCGAGCTGATCGCGCGCATCCGTTACCACACCCGGGCCTATATCGATCACCTCCAGCGCGACGAGGCATACCGGGCGCTGCGCGAGAGCCAGCGCGAGCTCATGCGCGCCAATCTCGAGCTTGAGCGACTGACACGGATCGACGGGCTGACCGGGCTCGGCAACCGCCGCTACTTCGACGAGTATCTCGCAGCCGAGTGGAAACGGGGCGTGCGGACCGGCAACCCGCTCTCCGTGCTGATGATCGATGTCGATCATTTCAAGCGCTACAACGATGCCTATGGCCATCTCGCAGGCGACGACGTGCTGAAGCAGGTGGCCGGCGTGATCCAGAACGGTGCGTGCCGCTCGACCGACCTCGCCGCCCGGTTCGGCGGCGAGGAATTCGTCGTGATCCTGACCGATGTGCCGCCCGAGGGCGCGGCCCATGTGGCGGAGGCCATGGTCCAGGGCGTGCGCGACCTGAACATTCCCCATGGCTCCGGGCGCGTGACGATCAGCGTCGGCGTGGCGACAGCCTGGCCGAGCGCCGAGACCGGCCCTGGCGGCCTCGTCAATGCGGCCGATCTCGCACTGTTCCGGGCGAAGAACGGCGGGCGCGACCGCGCGGTATTCTCTGAGGCGGCGCCGGCCGAGGGAGGCTAGCCGGCGCAGCCCTGGTGCCGGGTTTGCAATCGCCCTGTCTCAGATCGACCGGGTGATGCCGCCGTCGACGCGCAGGTTCTGGCCGGTGATGTAGCCCGCATCCGGCGAGACCAGGAAGGCGATGGCCCCGGCGATCTCGGCGCTCGTCCCGTAGCGTTTCATCGGCACGCTCTGGCGCCGCTCCTCCGTCGCAGGCAGGCTGTCGATCCAGCCCGGCAGAACGTTGTTCATGCGGACATTGTCGGCCGCGTAGGTGTCGACGAAGATCTTGGTGAAGGATGCCAGCCCGGCCCGGAACACGGCCGAGGTCGGGAACATCGCGCTCGGCTCGAAGGCCCAGGCCGTCGAGATGTTGACGATCGCGCCAGCCTTCTGCGCCTGCATGATCGGCGCCACCAACCGCACCGGGCGGATGACGTTCATCAGATAGACGTCGAGCCCGCGATGCCAGTCCTCGTCGGTGATCTCGAGGATCGGAGCGCGCGGCCCATGGCCGGCACTGTTGACGAGTGCGTCGATGCGGCCCCAGCGCTCCATCGCGAGATCGACGAGGCGGCGCAGATCGTCGTTCGACTGGTTGGAGCCGGTAACGCCGATCCCTCCAAGTTCCTGCGCCAGCGCTTCGCCCTTGCCGGACGAAGACAGGATGGCGACCCGGAAGCCGTCCGCCGCCAGGCGCTTCGCCGCGGCGGCGCCCATGCCGCTGCCGCCTGCGGTGACGAGAGCCACTTTTTCTGTCGCCATGCTTGTCTCCACTGTCGCTGCGCAGCACTATCGGGCAGCGCATTCCACGAGCCGGCGAATTTCCTACCACTCCGCTCCGTGCCTGACGAACCAGTTTCACTCGCATCGGCCTGTAGAAAAACTATCGCATGACCGGCCGCATCCATCGCCTGCCCTCGCTCAACGGCCTGCGCGTCTTCGAGGTCGCCTCGCGCCATCTCAATTTTCGCCTCGCTGCCGAGGAGCTCGGGGTCACGCAAGGCGCCGTCGCCCAGCAGATCCGCCAGCTCGAAAC
The DNA here is from genome assembly GCF_056395485.1 of Allobosea sp. 10L417. NCBI lineage: Bacteria > Pseudomonadati > Pseudomonadota > Alphaproteobacteria > Hyphomicrobiales > Alloboseaceae > Allobosea > Allobosea sp. 10L417. The sequence continues at coordinate 5,030 of NZ_JBFTJP010000011.1, read as the reverse complement.
GGAGCTCGGCCTCAAGCTCTTCGAACGGCTGCCGCGGACGCTGGCGCCCACTGAGGCCGGGCGAAGCTACGTCGCCTCCGTGCGGCGGGCCTTCGAGCTGATTTCGGACGCAACCGAGGAACTCCGGCCCGCGCCGCTGCACCTGACCATCAGCGTGACGCCGAGCTTCGCCTCGCGTTGGCTCATCCCGCGCCTGCCGGATTTCACCGACGCCCATCCCGGCATCGACCTGCGCATCGTCGCCACCGACCGCCTCTCCGATTTCCGAACCGATGCGGTCGACCTCGCCGTCCGGCTCGGGCGGCCGCCCTTCGGAGCGGGGCTCAGCGCCGAACTGCTCTATGAGCAGAGGATCATCGCCGTCGGCAGCCCGCTCCTGTTGGAAAAGCTCGGCGATCCGGCAGATCCCGGCACCTTCGCGCGCTATCCCTTGCTGCATGATGGCCATGATTTCTGGCCGGCGTTTCTGGGGGCCGTTTTCCCCGCCGCCGCACCGAAGTCCGCCCAGAACATCCGCTTCAACCAGACGGCGCTTGCGCTGGATGCCGCCATTGCCGGCCAGGGACTGGCGCTGACGAGCCGCTTCCTCGTCGACGACGATATCGCGCGCGGGCGGCTCGTCCCTCTCTTCGGTGCCGAGCTGCCGATCGAGGCCGGCTTCTACATCCTGTCGCCGCGCCGGCCCCGGCATCCGGAGCCGGTCGCAGCCGTACGCGGCTGGCTGACCGAGGCCGCCGGAATGGGCTGACGGCAGCGCAAGAAACTTGCATCCCGCGAGGCGGATTGGAGCGCCTCTTTCGCGCCGCCTGCCCTAACGATGGAACCGACTGACCTGCGAGGCCGCGACCATGCCCGAACTCGATCTTGAGACGCTTCAGGCCGAGATGACGTCATGGCGGCGGCATCTGCATGCCCATCCCGAATTCGGCTTCGAGGAGGCGGGGACGGCCGCCTTCGTCGCCGCGAAGCTGCGCGAATTCGGGTTCGACGAGGTGGCCGAGGGCGTGGGCGGCACCGGCGTCGTCGGCACGCTGAAGCGCGGCACGGGAAACCGCGCGATCGCGTTGCGCGCCGACATGGACGCGCTGCGCATCGCCGAACAGGGCGATCATCCCTACCGCTCGCAGACGCCCGGCGTGATGCATGCCTGCGGCCATGACGGGCACACGGCGATGCTGCTCGGCGCAGCCAAGCTGCTCGCGGCCGAGGGCGGCTTCGATGGCACGGTGCGCTTCCTGTTCCAGCCCGCAGAAGAATGGGGCAAGGGCGCGCTCGCCATGCTCGCCGACGGCCTGATGGAACGCTTTCCCTTCGACGAGGTCCATGGCCTGCACAACATGCCCGGCCTCGCCGTCGGACAGTTCCAGACCCGCACCGGGTCGTTCATGTCGGCGGAGGACAATTTCGAGATCGTGCTGAAGGGCGTGGGCGGGCACGCCGCAAGGCCGCATTCCGGCAACGAGGTTCTGGTCGCGGCCTGCGCGCTCGTCACCAACCTGCAGACCATCGTCTCGCGGCGGCTGAGCCCGGCGGACATCGCCGTGGTCTCGGTGACGGAACTCCTGACCGACGGCACCCGGAACGTCCTGCCCGGGACCGCGCGCATCCTCGGCGACGCCCGCAGCTTCCGCCCCGAGGTCAGCGCCGAGATCGAGCGGCAGATGGGGATCATCGCTCAGGGCACGGCGCAGAGCTACAATCTCAGCGCCGAGCTGCATTACACCCGCGAATTCGTGCCGCTGGTGAACGACGAGACGATGGTGCAGGAGGCATTCGCCGCGGCGCGCACGGTGTTCGACGATGGCGACGTCTCAGTCGCGCGCGAGCCGATGACAGGGTCGGAGGACTTCGCCCGCTTCCTCGACCATGTGCCGGGCTGCTTCGCCTATGTCGGGAACGGCGAGGATTCTGCGCCGCTCCACAATCCCCGCTACGATTTCGACGATCGCGGGCTGATCCACGGCGCACGCTATCACGCCGCCATCGCCCGCCGCAGGCTCTCCCCCGGCTGAGGAGGTCTCAGTTCCGCTTCGGCCGGCGGACGGCCCGGACCGTACTCTTCGAGGTGCTGCCGCAGAAGAAGAGGTCGTCGCCGTTCGACTCGATGCCCGAGACGCCCTCGCCCGCCGGCATGGCGAGGCTGTCCAGCACCTTGCCCGTGGCGGGATCGACCCGGCGCAGCTCGCTTTCCTCGCCTTCCCAGGTTCCGTGCCAGAGCTCACCGTCGACCCAGGTGACACCGGTGACGAAGCGGTTGGACTCGATGGTGCGCAGCGTCTTGCCGGTCTCCGGATCGATCTGGTGGATCTTGCGATCCCGGTACGCGCCGACCCAGAGCGCTCCCTCGGCCCAGGCCAGCCCGGAATCGCCGCCGCCGCCGGGCGCGGGAATCGTCGACAGCACGGCGCCTGTACGAGGGTCGATCTTCTGGATGCGGTCCTCGGCGATCTGGAACAGATGGCTGCCGTCAAAGGCCGTGCCCGCATGGGCGGACACGTCGAGGGCGCGCTCCACCTTCCCGCTCGCGGGATCGAGCGCGTTCAACCGGTCGCCTGAGGCGAACCAGACCCGCTCGCCGTCGAAGCTCACGCCATGGATCTTGTCGACGCCCGGAAATGGGCCGTATTCGCGGATGATCTCTGCCTTGGATACCGTCATGGTTCTGCTCCGTGGGGATGGCGACGGTGCGACCCTAGCCACCGCGCCAAGGCGCCGTGAGTAACAAGCTCGTCGCGAAACCGGGGATGGCCGGCATCGTCCAGCGCCGCGCGCGCGCCTGCCCGTAAGACTGCACCTTGCCGGCCGAAGCCAGTTCCTCGAGCGCGCGCTGGACATTGCGCTGGCTGGCACTGAGGGCCAGAGCGAGCGCCGAACTAGACCAGCTCTCGCCATCGGCGAGAAAGGCGAGCACCGCCGCGTGCTTCTCCTCGACAGGGCGTGCCAGCACGACCAACTCGGGTGCATGGCGCGGCGCCATCGCGAAACCGCCGCGCGTGGCAGCCAGCCTCGCAACCGGCCGCAACGCCGCTCGCAAACGCCCGATCTCGACACGCAGGCGGGCGCGGTGCGATTCATCGGTGAATTTCGCCCCGAACGCCCGCGCAATCAGCACTTCGCGCGACGCATCGGAGGGCCACACTTCGGCAAGAGCCCGCGCCAGAGCAACGAGCACCGGACGGGTCGCGAGGGAGACCGAAACCTGCCTGTCGCGCACGGCGAAGCGGCAAGCATCGACGATCAGGGCGGGCGAGGAGTGCAAAGCTTCGACGTCGCGAAGGCGGAGATTGCACTCTTTGCCGTTCGCGATCAGCCGCGCCGCCGGTGCCTCAAGGGCCGCGGATGCTGCCTCCACCTCGGCCAGCAGCGCCGGGATGCCGCCTCTGCCGGCCGCTTCGCGCGCGTCATCCAGAGCTTCCCGGGCTGCGCCCGCACGCAATCTGCGCAAGGCGATGCCTGCGGTCGCGAGCCCATGCACGGCCTGGAGCGGCGAAGGCAGCGGCACGGGGTCCATCGCAGCGAGCGCCTGTTCGGCCGCGTCGAGCCGGCCGATCAGCACGAGGCGACGGATGTCGAGATAACGGGCATGCGCGGCATTGATCCGGTCGCCATGGGCCTCCAGCACCGCCGCCGCCGCCGAGAGCCTGCGGGGCGGCCAGATCAGGTCACGCTACGCCAGGGCGATCTCGGCCTCGGCGACGACACAGCGAGCCCGCGCGACGACCTCGCGCGCCCCGAAGCCGCGTGTAGCCCGGCGCAACAGGAGCTTGGCGCGCGGAAAATCGCCGAGCTGCGCCATGGCGATGCCACGTAGGGCCAGCGCGGGCGGATCGTCGCGCAAGGCAACGCGGTTCAGGGCGCCCAATGGATCGCCCGAGGCGAGTGCCCGGCCGGCGGCGGTGATCAGCGAGTCCATCGGAATCCCGCCAAACTTGTCACTCCCTTCCCGCGTTCTCTCCGCAGTAGCACCAATCGGCGCGCCGCGGCGAGCGGCGCAGGACATCCGGCGACAGAAGGGAAGCATGATGACGACACATCGTATCGGAACGCGCGAGGAATGGCTGGCGGCCCGGCTCGAACTGCTCGAAGCCGAGAAGCACTACACGCGGCAGGGCGACGCACTGGCGCAGCAACGGCAAGCACTGCCCTGGGTCAGGATCGACCGCGACTACCGCTTCGACACCGAGGAGGGCGAGGCATCGCTCGCCGATCTCTTCCGAGGACGCTCGCAGCTCCTCGTCTATCATTTCATGTTCGGCCCGGACTATCAGGCGGGCTGCCCGTCCTGCTCGGCCATCGCCGACGGGTTCAACGGCAGTACCGCGCATCTGGCCAACCACGACGTGATGCTGTGGGCGGTATCGCGGGCGCCGCTCGCAAAACTCCTCGCCTTTCGCGAACGGATGGGCTGGAGCTTCCCCTGGGCCTCATCGAGCGACAGCGGCTTCAATTTCGACTTCAACGTCTCCTTCACGGAGGAGCAGGAGCGCACCACGGGGATCGACTACAACTTCCGGCACAAGCCGAAATTCGAATGGCGCTCCGGCGGCAATCCGGTTGAGCGCAGCTTCGCGGAGATGGCCGGCACCGATGTCCCGACCTATCACCGCGAGCGCCCCGGCATGAGCGCCTTCATCCGCGAGAACGGCGCGATCTACCACAGCTACTCCGCCTATGCGCGCGGCGTGGACGGCATCTGGGCTATGTATGCCTGGCTCGATCGCGCCCCGAAGGGGCGCAACGAGGCAGACGGTCCCTGGTGGCGTCACCACGATCGCTACGAAACAGCTTCGTAAGCGCGGATCGGCGCTGTCCGATCAATCCTCGTCGTCGCGCGGCGGCCGGGCGCCCTCCCCGAGGATTTCGCGTTTTCCGGCGTGGTTTGCGGGGCCGACGATGCCCTCGTTCTCCATGCGCTCCATGATCGAGGCGGCGCGGTTGTAGCCGATCTGGAGGCGGCGCTGGATGTAGGAGGTCGAGGCCTTCTTGTCGCGCAGCACGACTGCGACCGCCTGCTCATAGGGGTCGTCCGA